>NZ_JAQQFL010000004.1:0-316084 GCF_046026025.1 Paraburkholderia fungorum
GTGCCGCCCCGCACAGGGGCAACGCTAATAGACCACAAACAAAACAAGGAGAGGCCAAAGAAGCCAGAACAAGGCCAACCCCGCAGGCAAACAGACGATAAGCGCCGCGCAACCGAAACCAAAACCAAAACCAAAACCAAAACCCTCTTAAACTACAAAACCACAGCCTCCCCACTCTGCAGCGACTGCCGCAACGCCATCCCAATACGCGTAGCTTCAAGCGCATCGGCCAGCGTGGCCCCCGCTTGCGCACCAGCCCCACCCCCACCCCGCACAGCGGCAACAAACTCCCGCGCCTCATACAAAAACGCCTCCTCGAACCGATCGAAGAAGCTCGGCGTACATTCGTTCCGAATGCCCGTCGCATCATAAATCTCAACACGATTCGCGCGCGGATTACACCCAATGCCCAGCGCCCCCGCCGTGCCAATCACTTCGCTATGCGTATCATTCCCATGCGCCTGCGTGCGCGACGCATAGAACATCGCGAGCTTGCCGTCTTCGAACTCGCAGATCGCCACGCCGTTGTCGACGTCGCCGAATTCACGCAGCCCCTCATGCAATGCGACCGCGCCCGCCGCAAACACGCGTTTAGCCCGCGGCTTACCGAGCAGCCAGCGCGCGACATCGATATCGTGCACGGTGCAATCCAGAAAGATGCCACCCGAGCTCTCCGAGAAACGCACAAAGAAGCCGTCAGTATCGTTCTTGTCGGTAGTTTGCGAGCGCACAAGGAAAGGTCGACCAATCGCACCAGACTGGATCTTGTCGAACGCATCCTTATAGCTCGGATCGAAACGCCGCATGAACCCGATGGTCGCCTGCAAATGCGGATAACGCGCGGCTTCGGCCAATACACGCTCACACTCGGCCAAATCCAGCGACAGCGGTTTCTCGCAGAACACATGTTTGCCGGCGCGCAACGCATCGATAATCTGCTGCGCGTGCAACGACGACGGCGTCACGAGCCATACCGCGTCCACATCGCGATCGGCCAGCAGGTCCGCATAATCATCATAAAGACGCGGTTCGGGCAACGCCTCGCGCGCCCACGCACGCTCCTCTTCCAGCGGACTGCAAGCGGCCACAAGCGACGCTCCCGGCACGCGATACGCCAGATTTTCCGCATGTCGCTTGCCCAGCCGCCCCAAGCCGACCACGCCCAAACGAAGCCGCCCCGTAGTCACCTTCATCACAATGCCTCGCCGAGTTTCACCGCTCGGCCCTCGCGCCACGAACGCGTCGCGGCATCGGCGAGTTCGAGTGCTTTCAGGCCGTCGGCAACCGTGGTTCGCACCGGTTTGCCGTGCGTGACCGCATCGAAGAAATGTGCGATTTCCAATGCGTACGCCGCGCGATAACGCTCGAGGAAGAACGCCTCGGGCACGTCACTCGACACTTCGGTTCTCGAGTAGGCAGTCACCTCAGTGGGCCGCACGTTGCCCGCCTGCAGCATGCCCGTGCTGCCGAGCACCTCGAAGCGCTGGTCGTACCCATAGGCCGCCCGCCGCGCCGTGTTGATCTGGCACAGCCGTCCGCGCTTCGTGCGAATCGTCACCGCAGTCGAATCGATATCGCCCGCGTCGGCAATGGCCGGATCGGAAAGGCAACTGCCGGTGGCGTGCAGCGTGTCGGCTTCGTCGTCGAGAATCCAGCGGAAGATGTCGAAGTCGTGAATCAGCATGTCCTTGAAGATGCCGCCCGAGTGCTTGATGTACTCGACCGGCGGTGCGCCCGGATCGCGGCTCGTCACCACCAGCATTTCCGGCGTGCCGATTTCGCCCGCATCGATGCGCGCTTTCAATGCGGAAAAAGTCGGGTCGAAGCGGCGCTGAAAGCCGATCATGCAAACCACGCCCGCCCGCTCCACCGCCTCGGCGCACGCACGCGTGCGCTCCAAAGTCAGATCGACCGGTTTCTCGCAGAACACATGTTTCTTCTGCGCAGCCGATTTCATGATCAGATCCGCGTGCGTGTCCGTGCTCGAACAGATCACCGTCGCGCCGATCGACCCGTCGCCCATCGCACCGTCAATATCGGCAACCTGCGCGCCGTGCTCGGCGGCGAGCGCCGTAGCCGCCTCGCGATTCACATCGACCACATATTTGAGCCGCACACCCGGCTGCCGGGCGAGATTCGCCGCATGAATCTTGCCGATACGTCCCGCACCAAATACCGCCACGTCGATCGTCTTTACCGCCTCAGTCATCGTATCCTCCAGTCTCTTTGGATTCTTCTACGTTCAGTTCGAGCTTGTACGCGAGCGCGATGAACAACGCCTGGCACAAACAGATCGTGCTGGTCAGCGAGCGGAACGCAAACGCGCTGCCCTCTTTCACATACAGTTGCGTGGTGGCGTAGCGCGCCAGCGGAGAAAGTTGGCTATCCGTAATAACCAGCGTCTTGGCCTGGTGATGATGCGCGACACGCAGGCAATACTGCGTTTCCTTGCCGTAAGGCGCGAAGCTGATCGCGATCACCACGTCGCCCTTCTTCACGCTGCGAATCTGTTCGCGGTACATCCCGCCAAAGCCGGACACCAGGTGCACGCGCTTTGGCGTGTGCTGCAATGCGTAGACGATGTAACTCGCCACCGGAAACGAACGCCGCACGCCGATCACGTAGATGTTGTCGGCCTGTTGCAGCATCTTCACGGCTGCATCGAACTGCTGATCGTCGAGACCGGCTTCGAGTTCTTCGAGTCCGCCACGTGAGGCCGCGATGAATTCGCGCGCCACCGAGCCTCCCGATAACGCGCCGGGTTTCTCGTCGATCAGCTTGCGAATCCGCTGCTGATAACTCGGCGAAGACGTACCCTGACCCGTATAAGCCTGCCTGAACACCGACTGCAAATCGGAGAAGCCGGAAAAACCGAAACGCTGCGCAAAACGCACCACCGCGGACGGATGCACACCGCAGCTCGCGGCGATGTCGCTAGTGCGATCCACCATCACGCTCGAACGATGCTGCTCGATATACGTCGCGACATTCTTCAACTGACGCGGCAGCGTCTCGTAGTTTTCCGCGATGCGCTGCATCAATTCTTCGACGCTCGGCAAGTCTTCGGTGCTCTCTTCCGCCATGGCTCTCTCTTCGTTGCTTTATTGCAGTGCAGAAGGCATTTCCAACGCCCGCCGCACAGGCTCCTGACGCTGCCGATTATAGGCAGGCGTCGCGTCAAATGGAACGTATTTTCCATTTTTATTTGTCATGAAATTTTCATTGCAACGCTTCGGAAGATGGCCTAATCTTGATCGTGAGCGATGGTGCAACGGCTAACGCATGCCGCAACGCACGCAATCGGAAGGCCGCCCGCCAGACGCTCCCTTCAATAACGACAGACCGAGAAAGGTGGAGACAATGAGACTTTGCAAGGGCAAGGCTACGCTCAGGATTCTGGCGACGGCATTGACGTTGACGATGGGATTCGGTGCGGCATCGGCTGCCCGCGCGGCTGACGCTCACTTCGTGCTGATCAGCCACGCGCCGGATTCGGATTCGTGGTGGAACACCATCAAGAACGCCATCAAACAGGCCGACGAGGATTTCAACGTCGAGACCGACTACCGCAATCCGCCGAACGGCGACATCGCCGACATGGCGCGCCTCATCGAACAGGCGGCCGCGCGCAACTACGACGGCGTGATCGTCTCGATCGCCGATTTCGACGTGCTCAAGAGCTCGATCTCCAAGGTCACGGAAAAACACATCCCGCTCGTCACGATCAACTCCGGCACTGAAGAGCAAAGCGCGCAGCTCGGCGCAATCATGCACGTCGGCCAGCCTGAATATGCAGCGGGCAAAGCGGCGGGCCAAAAGGCGAAGGCCGCGGGCATCAAGTCGTTCCTGTGCGTCAACCACTACGCGACCAACCCGGCTTCGTTCGAACGCTGCCGAGGCTTTGCCGACGCGATCGGCGTCGACTTCAAGACCTCCACGCTCGACGCCGGCCAGGACCCGACCGGTGTGCAATCGAAAGTGAGCGCGTATCTGCGCAACCATCCGAACACCCAGGCGGTGCTCACCCTCGGTCCGCTGTCGGCGGCGCCGACGATCAAGGCGCTGCAGCAGATGGGCCTCGCGGGCAAGCTCTGGTTCGCGACGTTCGATTTCGACAATGACATCGCGAAGGGCATTCAGGACGGCACGATCCAGTTCGCAATCGACCAGCAACCCTACCTGCAAGGCTATATCCCGGTTGCCGTACTGGCCATCGTGAAAAAGGAACACACCACCGATCCGGCCAAGATCCGCCAGATCCTGCAGGCCAATCCGAAGTTCCAGCAACGTCTCACCACGTATGGCCTGCAACCCGCCTATGGGCCGCGCAATATCGGTTCCGGCCCGGGCTTCATCACCAAGGCCAATATCGACAAGGTGATCAAGTACGCAGGGCAGTACCGCTAACGCATTTCGCTGGAAATACGGACACGGGAGAGCCGTTCCGGCAGGTATGAAGAAAGTGGACGCGGCCGGCCGTAACTGGCCAGGCCGCCCCACGTCCGCATCCGTCACGTTTTGTGTGCATTACGCGCCAGGGGCGTCCGACCCGGTCCACCGCGGGCCGATCGCGACTGCCATCCCCAGGCGCATCAAGGAGAGCTTCAATGGGCGTAGCCAACCCCTTCCACCCTCATCCCCGCAAGCAGCCCCCTTCCAGCACCGACGCGGCGTCGACGCCCGGTGGCGCGCCTGCGGCGGCCGATGAGCGCGTGCGTCAGGAATCGTGGTTCCGGCATCTGCTGAACCGTCCGGAATTCGCCGCCCTCGCCGGCACCGTGATGGTGTTCCTCGTGTTCGGTGTGGCGGCCGGCGGCTCCGGCATGTTCAACCTCGACGGCGTGATGAACTGGTCGCAAGTGGCCGCTTATCTTGGCCTGATCGCAGTCGGTGCGTGTCTGCTGATGATTGCCGGCGAGTTCGATCTGTCGATCGGTTCGATGATCGGCTTCTCCGGCATGATGGTCGCGCTACCCACGATGTACTTTCACTGGCCGATCGCGTTGTCGATCCTGTTTGCGTTCGCCGGATCGATGTTGCTCGGCGCCCTCAACGGTTATCTGGTGATGCGCACGCGCTTGCCGTCGTTCATCGTGACGCTGGCGTTTCTGTTCATCCTGCGTGGGCTCACGCTGGCGCTGTCGGTCATGTTCGCCGACCGCACGATCATCTCCGGCGTGGGCGACGTTGCCGCTCACGACTGGTTCGCCCATACCTTGTTCCAGGGTGTCGCGTTCAAGGGTCTGTTCGTCTGGCTCGGCCACATCGGCGTCGTGAAGCTGCTCGACAACGGCAATCCGCTCGTGCCGGGCATTCCGAAAGTGCTGCTCTGGTGGTTCGCGCTGGCCGCGGTCTGCGCGTTCACCCTCGCCAAGACCCGCTTCGGCAACTGGATTTTCGCGGTCGGCGGCGACGCCAACGCGGCAAAGAACGTCGGCGTGCCGGTACGGCGCGTGAAAATTTCGCTGTTCGTGCTGACCGCGTTCTGCGCGTGCCTGTTCGCCGTGCTGCAAGTGTGCGACATCGGCTCGGCTGCGGCCGACCGCGGTCTGCAGGCCGAATTCGAAGCCATCATCGCGGCGGTGATCGGCGGCACGCTGCTGACCGGCGGCTACGGCTCAGTGATCGGCGCCTGCTTCGGCGCGCTGATCTTCGGCGTCGTGCAGATCGGCATTACCTACACGAATGTCGACTCCGACTGGTTCCGCGTGTTCCTCGGCGTGATGCTGCTGATCGCCGTGCTGTTCAATCACTACGTGCGCCGCCGCGTCGCGCAATCGTAACGAGGAGACGACCATGTCCGACATGAATACCGTGAACACCGCGGCGCAACCGCAGGACGACGTGATCCTCGCGCTCGAAAACGTCAGCAAGTATTTCGGCCAGGTCATCGCGCTGAGCGGCGTGACTTTGCGCCTGAAGCGCGGTGAAGTGCACTGCCTGCTCGGCGACAACGGCGCGGGCAAATCGACGCTGATCAAAACGCTGGCCGGTGTGCATCAACCTTCTTCCGGCGAATATCTGGTCGACGGCAAACCCGTGCTGTTCGATTCGCCGAAAGACGCGCTCGATCTCGGCATCGCCACCGTCTATCAGGATCTCGCGCTAGTGCCGTTGCTCTCGGTCGCCCGCAACTTCTTTATGGGTCGTGAGCCGCAGAAGAAGCTGTTCGGTTTCCTTAACGTGATGGACCTGGAAACCAGCGCGATCACCGCGCGCGACAAGCTGGCCGAGATGGGCATCAACGTGCGCGACGCGCACCAGCCGATCGGCACCATGTCTGGTGGCGAGAAGCAATGTCTGGCGATCGCGCGGGCGATTCACTTCGGCGCGCGCGTGCTGATTCTCGACGAGCCCACCGCCGCGCTCGGCGTCAAGCAGAGCTTCAACGTACTGAAGCTGATCCACACGGCGCGCGCAAAAGGCATCTCGGTGATCTTCATCACGCACAACGTGCATCACGCGTATCCGATCGGCGACTCGTTCACGCTGCTCAATCGCGGCAAATCGCTAGGCACGTTCACGAAGGACACCATCAGCAAGGACGAAGTCCTCGACATGATGGCCGGCGGCGCCGAAATGCAGAAGATGATCGGCGAACTCGACGGCGCGACGATCTGATTTATTCGTGCGAGTTTGCGGCGCTTACCGCGCCTCGGGCCCGCGCTCAGCTATTCAGGAATATTCATGGCTCATTCCAGCACATCCAGCGGGACCGGAATCGGAAACGCGAACGGCATTGGCTCCACGTCCGCCTCGGCGGCGACGCCCAGCCGTTTCGCGCCGGACCGCGGCCGCGACATCATCTGTCTTGGCCGTCTTGCGGTCGATCTGTACGCGCAGCAGGTCGGCGCGCGGCTCGAGGACGTGTCGAGCTTCGCGAAGTACCTCGGCGGTTCGTCGGCGAATATCGCGTTCGGTTGCGCACGGCTCGGACTTGCGTCGGCGATGCTGGCGCGCGTCGGCAACGATCATATGGGCCGCTTTCTCACCGAGACCTTGACGAAGGAAGGCTGCGACGTCAGCCATGTACGTGTCGATCAGGAGCGCCTGACGGCGCTCGTTCTGCTCGGCCTGAAAGATCGCGATACGTTTCCCCTGATCTTCTATCGCGAGAACTGCGCGGATATGGCGGTGGATGAAGCGGATTTCGACGAGGCGTATGTCGCATCGTCGAAAGCGCTGCTGATTACTGGCACGCACTTTTCCACCGAACAGGTGAATCGCACGAGCCGCCGTGCACTGGATTACGCACGGCGCAACAACGTACGCACCGTGCTCGATATTGATTATCGTCCTGTGCTGTGGGGTCTCACCGGCAAAGCGGACGGCGAAACCCGCTTCGTCGCGAGCGAAGGTGTGACTGCGCATCTGCAGCGCATTCTGCCTTTGTTCGATCTGGTGATCGGCACCGAGGAAGAATTCCGCATCGCCGGCGGCAAAACCGAGCTTGTCGAAGCCCTCGCCATGGTGCGCGCCGTGACGCCGGCCACGCTGGTCCTGAAACGCGGGCCGATGGGCTGCCAGATCATCGACGGCAAAGTGCCCGCATCGCTCGACGAACTGCCGATTCATGGCGGCGTCGAGGTGGACGTGTTGAACGTGCTCGGCGCGGGCGACGCTTTCGCCTCGGGTTTTCTCTCCGGGTGGTTACGCGATCAACCACTCGACGCCTGCGCGCGTGCGGCAAATGCCAGCGGCGCACTGGTGGTTTCGCGTCACGGCTGCGCGCCCGCGATGCCGACGCCCGCCGAACTCGACTACTTCCTGCGCGAAGCCAAGGCCGATCCACAGCGCATGCGCCGCCCTGACCGCGACGCGACGCTCGCACGCCTGCATCGTGTCTCCCCGGCTCGCAAGCAATGGGACGAAGTACTCGGCTTCGCGTTCGACCACCGCAACCAGTTCTTCGAACTCGCGCAACAGACCGGCGCACACGAGGCGCGTATCGCGCAACTGAAGAGCCTGTTTGTCGACGCCGTCGCGCAGACGGAGACCGCTTTGGGCTTGCAGGGCTGCATCGGCGTATTGAGCGACGACCGCTACGGCCAGGACGCCTTGAACGCCGCCACCGGACGTGGCTGGTGGATCGGCCGGCCAGTCGAACTGCCTGGCTCCGTGCCGCTGGTGTTCGACCACGGCCGCTCGATCGGTACCACGCTGATCGCATGGCCGCAGGAACACATTGCCAAGTGCCTCGTGCAATTCCATCCCGACGAACCGGTCGAACAACGCCTCGAACAGGAAGCCCAACTGCGAGCGCTCTACGATGCGACGCAAGCGAGCGGTCACGAATTACTGCTTGAAGTAATTCCGCCGAAGCACGCGCATCTGCCGCAAGCGCCGGACACCGTCTACCGCGCATTGAAGCGGCTGTACAACATCGGCATCTATCCGGAATGGTGGAAACTCGAGCCGATGGACGCCGCCCAATGGCAAACCGTCGACGCGCTGATCGCCGAGCGCGATCCGTACTGCCGGGGCGTGGTGCTGCTCGGCTTGTCGGCCGGGGTCGAACAATTGAACGAGGGATTTCGCGCGGCGTCGCAATCGGCGACATGCCGAGGCTTTACCGTGGGCCGTACGATCTTTCACGAACCGAGCCACGCCTGGCTCGCCGGTGAGATCGGCGACGACGAACTGATCGCGCGGGTGCGCCGCACGTTCGAAACGCTGATCGCGTCGTGGCGCGCCACGCGCGGCGCGGCACGCGCACAGCCCACCGCGACGAGCCATGCACATCAGGAGCAGGCGGCATGAACCAGCGTGTATTGCATCACGACGCGGCGTCGGCCAACGACGCGACCCAGGCACACGTACCGTCGGGCGGCACCGTTCGCTTGACGACCGCCCAGGCGCTGGTTCGCTACCTCGCGGCACAACGTGTCACGACCGAAGACGGCACCGGTACCGAGCCGCTCTTTGGCGGCGTGTTCGCGATCTTCGGGCACGGCAATGTGGCCGGCATGGGCGAAGCTCTGCACCAGCATCGCGAAGCGCTGCCCACACTGCGAGCGCATAACGAGCAGGCGATGGCGCACAGCGCGATCGCCTATGCGAAAGCGCATTTCCGGCGCCGCATGATGGCCGTCACGACGTCGATCGGCCCTGGCGCGACCAATCTGATCACCGCGGCCGCGCTCGCGCATGTGAACCGTCTGCCCGTGCTGCTGCTCCCCGGCGACGTCTTCATCTCGCGCGCACCCGATCCGGTATTGCAGCAGGTCGAGGATTTCCATGACGGCGGCGTCTCCGCCAACGATGCGTTCAAGCCGGTGTCGCGCTACTTCGATCGTATCGTGCATCCGGCGCAATTGCTCAACGCGTTGCCGCGCGCGCTGCGTGTGCTCACCGACGCAGCGTTGTGCGGTCCAGTCACGCTCGCGCTGCCCCAGGACGTGCAGGCACAGGCATGGGACTTCCCAGCCGACTTCTTTGCGCCGCGCGTCGTCACGTTTCACTCCCCTGCTCCGCGCGCCGAAGAGTTCGACGCGGCGGTTGCCCGTTTGCGCCGCGCGAAGCGTCCGTTGATCGTTGCTGGGGGTGGCGTACTCTATGGCCGCGCGACGGATGAGCTGCACCGCTTCGCCGCCGCGCACGGTATTCCGGTGGCGGAAACGCAGGCCGGCAAGGGTTCGCTCCCATGGAACGATCCGCTGAACGCCGGCGCGTTGGGCGTGACCGGCTCGCCTGCCGCCAATGCGCTCGCCCATGATGCCGACTGCGTGCTTGCAATCGGCACACGCCTGCAGGACTTCACCACGGGTTCGAATACCCTGTTCACGCAGGCCGATGTGATCGCCATCAACGCGAATCCGTTCGACGGCCTCAAGCATCGCGCGCTGGTGGTCGAAGCGGATGCACGTCTTGCTCTGGATGCGTTCGCCGAACCCCTGCAAGGCTGGCACGCGGAGCGCACATGGACCGCGCGGGCGCACAAACTCGCGGCGAGCTGGCGCGATACCGTGGGCACACTCACGCATGCGCCGCAACGCGACACCGTCCTCCCGTACGAAGGCGACGTGATCGGCGCGGTGCAGCGTTCGAACGCGCGTTCCGCGACTGACGATATCGTCGTTTGCGCAGCGGGCACTTTGCCGGCCGAATTGCACAAGCTATGGCGCGCGGGCAAGCCGGGCGCCTATCACGTCGAGTACGGCTACTCGTGCATGGGTTATGAAATCGCGGGCGGCCTCGGCGTGAAGCTCGCGCGGCCGGCGCGTGAAGTGATCGTGATGCTCGGCGACGGCAGCTATCTGATGATGAACAGCGAGATCGCAACGTCGGTAATGATCGGCGCGAAGCTGATCGTGGTGGTACTCGACAATCGCGGCTACGGCTGCATCAACCGCTTGCAGCAGGCCTGCGGTGGCGCGCCATTCAACAACCTGCTCGACGATTGCATGCAGGGCCCGCTCGGTGCGCCCAAAATCGACTTCGCCGCGCACGCGCGCGCGCTCGGTGCGCAAGCTGAGCATGTCGCGAACATCGCTGAACTGGAAAGCGCGCTGCAACGGGCGCGCGCCGCCGATCGCACCTATGTGATCAGTATCGACACCGACCCGGCCCGTACCACTGACGAAGGCGGCTGGTGGTGGGAAGTCGCCGTGCCCGAAGTTTCGGCGCGCGACACCGTGCGCGCCGCGCGTTCGCAATACGATGCGCAGCTCGCCGCGCGCGCCGCGCCCGCCGACCCCGGTGACCGCTCCCGCCATATCGACAACGAATGAGGATGCTCGCATGACTGCTTTCGACGTACGTATCGGCATCAATCCCTTGTCGTGGATGAACGACGACCTGCCTTCGCTCGGCGGCGAAACACCGCTTGACGTCGCGCTGACCGAAGGACGCCAGATTGGCTACCAGGGATTCGAACTCGGCAACAAATTTCCGCGCGAACCGCAGGCATTGAAGGCGCTGCTCGCCCAATACGATCTGGCCTTGGTATCCGGCTGGTACTCCGGACAACTCGCGCGACGCAGCGTGGCAGAGGAAATCGCCTCGGTCGGCCCGCATCTCGAGTTGCTCGCACAGAACGGCGCGACCGCGATGGTCTACGGCGAAGTTGCCGATTCGATCCAGGGCGCGCCCCAACCGCTGTACCAGCGCCCCCGTTTTTTCAGCGAAGCGCAGTGGGCCGCGTATGCCGCGCGCGTCGACGAGTTCGCGCGCTATACGCTGAGCCGCGGCGTGCGGCTTGCGTACCACCATCACATGGGCGCGTATGTCGAAACGCCGGCTGACGTCGATCAGTTGATGTCGCGCACGAGCGACGCCGTCGGCCTGCTGTTCGACGCAGGGCACATCACCTTTGCCGGCGGCGATCCGCTCGCGGTACTCGACAAACACATTGGCCGCGTCTGTCATGTGCACTGCAAGGACGTTCGACCGGCGGTGATGAAGCTGGCGCGCAATCGCAACTGGAGTTTTCTCGACGCCGTGATTAACGGTGCATTCACGGTCCCGGGTGATGGGGCGGTGAACTTCCCGGCGATCATCGATCGATTGAAACGGCACGGTTATCGCGGCTGGCTGGTGGTTGAAGCAGAACAGGACCCGGTGGTGGCGCCGTCGTTTGAATATGCGCAGAAAGGCTTCAGAACGTTGCGATCATTGGTTGACGCGCCGCTCGACGCCGCTGGCAAGACTGAGCAGGAGGCAGCATGAGCTTATTGGTGAAGGCGCAGCGCGAGGGCCAGACGATCGCGCGGGTGACGCCCGAGTCGGCGTGTTGGCGGTATGTGGGATTTGCTGCTTACCGGTTGGGCGCGAGTGAAGTCGTTCACGTGTTCGAGCCATCGCGCGAGGTTTGCATTGTGGTGCTTGCGGGGGCCGTGGATATTGAAACGGCTGACGCCACCTGGAGCTCGCTGGGTTCACGCGATAGCGTGTTCGAGGATGCCGCCCCGTATGCGGTGTATTTACCGCCTGGCGTGCGGGTGACGGTTCGCGCTTGCCGCGATGCCGAGGTTGGCGTGGCGAGTGCGCCTGCCAGGGGCGAGTATCCGGCGAGGTTGATCGAGCCTTCTACGATGAAGCGCTCCACGCGCGGGAAGGGACTGAATACGCGATACGTATGCGATATTCTTCCGCAGACCGAGCTTGCGGAGTCTTTGCTGGTGGTTGAGGTTCGGACGCCCGGTGGGCACGCGTCAAGCTATCCGCCGCATAAGCACGATACGGATAATGTGCCTCATGAGAGTTCGCTCGAAGAGACTTACTATCATCGGCTCGATCCGCCGCAAGGGTTTGCGTTTCAGCGCGTGTACACCGATATGCGCGATATCGATGAGTCGATGGCCGTTGAGAATCACGATGTCGTGATGGTGCCGCGTGGGTATCATCCGGTTGTTGTTCCCTATGGGTATGAGTCTTACTATCTGAATGTTATGGCTGGGGGGCAGAGAGTTTGGCATTTTCGCAATGATCCTGCGCATGAGTGGATTGTTAATAAGGATGGTTGATTGTTTTTTTTGCCTGCGCGGCGCTTGGGTGTTTTATTGTGGTGTTGGTCTTTTCTTGATTTTTTGTGGTCTGTTTTGGCTGTGCTTTTGTGGTTTTGGCCTTTCCTTGCTTTGTTAGTGGTCTGTTTTGGTTGTGCTTTTATGGTTTTGTGCTTTTATGGTTTTGGCCTTTCCTTGCTTTGTTATTGGTTTATTAGCGTTCCCCCTGTGCGGGGGGGCACCTACTTTTCTTTGCCTGCCGCAAAGAAAAGTAGGCAAAAGAAAGCGGCTCAAACCGCCAGCTCATAAGCAGGTCCCCCGCGCAGCCACGGTAGTGGTGCATCTGGAATCCGTGCTCTCGCACATTCCGCGTGAGTGACAAAGGCGTCATACTTCCGGCGGCGCTGCGCGCGCCGATGCCCCCTTCATAAAACCACCGCCTGCGTTTTCGCGATCACGCCTCATCCCGCGAAGTGGCTCGGCCGGTACCCGATCGGTGGCTTCTATGGCCAACATTTCATTCGAAGTACGGACTTCAAACTGTGTGGACCTCCGACTTGCCGGCCAGCCCAGGTAAAGTCACGATATTTCCGAAAGCACTGCAGCACTTGCGCAATCGAGGCACCGCCGAGGCAAAGCCGATGGCTCCCACCACACCGAAACGAAGGGTTTGAATGATGAACCCTGCTGGCGAGCACGTAGTGCGAGGCGGGAAGCATGATTGCCTTGTCACCGGCGCGGAGTACGCGAGAGCACGGATTCCAGATGCACCACTACCGTGGCTGTGCGGGGGACCCGCTTAAGAGCTAGCGGTGTGAGCCGCTTTCTTTTGCCTACTTTTCTTTGCGGCAGGCAAAGAAAAGTAGGTGCCGCCCCGCACAGGGGCAACGCTAATAGACCACAAACAAATCAAGGAAAGGCCAAAAAAACCAGCCCAAGAAAAGGCCAACGCCACAGACAAACAACCACCAAGCGCCGCGCAGGCAAAACCCCACCCCTACTTCCTAACAGCAAGATCAACCTCCAACCCCCCATCCTCCCCCATCCTCACAGTCCCTTTAGAAACATCCCGCCGATACCCATAAAGATCAAACTTCATCACCCCAGAATTCGAACTATCCTTAATAAAAGTCCGAGCATTCGTGACCAACGAATTAAACATCTTCACATCCCCGGACTCGATCCACACAAAACTCTTTGCCGCGCTAGCAGGCGGCCTCGCAGCCACAACCGAACTATCCCGCTTGAACTTCAACACCAACCCTTCATCAGTCACTGTCGCACTAGCCAGCCGCCCCTGCAAAACCGGAGGCGGAAACACGGTGTACTGATCGAACACCAGTTCGTTACCCTTCAACGCAACACCCTTGCGCGTAAAAGGCGTCAACGACGCCAACGGAATATCCAGCGCCCGCAACAAACCCGCCTGCGGCACCCCCAGCACCTTCACCGAGGTCGGCGCATAGACCAGATGCCGCTCATCCTTCGCCATGATCGTGCCGCTCATCGTCGTGGGCAACCACACGCCAGGAAAGTGATTCCACAATTTGATCCCGCCCGTCACTTCCAGCTTGCCGTCCACCGGCTTCAACTGCAAATCGTTCAGCGAACGCGGCGCATAGTCGAGCAGATAATCATTGAACAACGCCGCCATCGCGGGCCACGGCTCGACCACTTCGCCGCCAATAATGCGAATGTCGTACTGGTCGGGATCATCGAGATCAACCGGCTGCCCCGGCTTCTTCGGCACCATCTGCGCATCCAGCCAACGCACATGAAAACCAATTCGACCCGATACGTAAAAATCGACATTCTCAACGTGAATCAAGGGCGCGGGTCCCGGCGAGTGCCGCTCGTCGCCAATCGCGGAACCGGGGGTCGCCATGCTCTGACCGGAAAACGCCGCGCGTGTGCCGACCGGAATCGCGCGCGCAACCGACGCGGTCCGCAAGATCTGCGGCACGTGCTGCCACACAAGACGTGCCCGCGCGAGCGACGCCTGCTGCGCACGAATGAAGCTGTCGTTAAAACGCGCGCCCGCACTGCCCGTCTGCATCGGCGCATTTTTCGCAGCGCTGGCCAGCGTCGGATACGACGGTAAGTGCACGTCCAGAGCGCCCGCTTCGTCGAAGGTGAAGTACCCGGCCGCCATCTGGTCTCGGTAGTGGTAAAGATCGAGCACGAACGGCGCGTTCGTATCGAGCGGGGTCAGCGCCATGTCGATGTTCATCGGCATCGAGCGCATGAACTTCACGTCACCGCCCTGCACCAGCATCCCGCGTGGCGGCATCGTGGCGGGCCATTCGATCTTCTGCACCGTATGGTCGTCGAGTGTGAAACGCACGCCCGCGGCACTGGTGTCGACCCGCGTGATCGTCATGCGCAACGCGGGCGGCGGCGTGAGTCTGGCCACCTGCATCACGACGTCGTCACCGTCGAGACGCGCAATCGGCGTGTCCACTTTCAGCAGGTCGGCCATCCTCACGTGCGCGGCCTGCATCAGCTTGTCGGCGCCGACGCCGGCCACTTCGACGTGATCGGCATGGAACACGAGTTCGTCGGCATTGCGCATCGACAGCGAGCCAGTCAGCACAATCGGGACCCATGTGTCGCGATGCATTTCGCCCGTGATGCGCAACGTGCCGCCGTCTTGCGGTACCACCCGCATGTTGCGCAGCGGCGAGCCCTGATACTGGAACAGGTAACGGTCGAAAATCGCGGTGAGCTTCGCGCTGTCGAGCGTGACCTCGCCACGGTGGACGTTGATCGTCACGCTGGTCGGATCGTCAAACACGATCGGCTGGCCGGCGTGCGCCGGCGTCAGCGTCGCCGCCATGTCGTGAATCATGAAGCCGATCTCGCCGGTCACGCGAAAATCGACGTCGCGCGCAAACATCAACGAACCGTCGATGCCGGAATCGCGCAGCGTCAACGGACGGCTACGCTTCTCAGTCATGCCGCTGGCAGACGGCACACGCCCGGCGACACGCTGTTCGGCAGCCAGTTGTTTGGCCTTCGCAAGTTCGAGCGAGGGACGCGACGCGGAGGCGAGTTGATCGGCACTCGCAGCGGCGGCGTTGGTGGTACTGCCGGCGTCGGTGACGCCGCTGGCAAGTCCGGCGCCGGGCTGCGACTTTGCGGTCAGCGGGCTATCGTTGTTGCTCACGGCGTTCGCGGCCGCGCTCGTTTGTGTCGACGGCGCGGATGCCGCGTCGCCAGTCGTGGAACTCGCGTCGGCGCAAGCGGACATCAGCAGAGCGGCCGTCACCAGCGCGGCGCCCGCCCCCGCGCGCGTACGCCAGGTTTCTCCGAGCGGCGCTCGCGCCATTCGAAGCGTCCGCAGCCCTCGAGGCGATCGCAACGAGGCCCCCGCCTGCACGCCGCCCACCGATTCTTCGCCCAATGCGCCTGTTCTTTTCACGATGTCTCCTCCTTGAGCCGCGGCGCGTCTTTCGTGTGTCCGGCACGGCATGATTGGTCGCACATACGCGGGCTTTAAACACCGCTCCGCCGTTGCGCGCCTTTAACCTGATTGTCTTGATTTGTCGGCGCGCTGCCGACAAGATTTCTGGAGGACGCTCACCAAACGATCAAGCGTTTGAATCGCTATAACGAATCATTGGAGAGCCCCACGCGCCGGGCCTGAGCGAGCGCCGCGCAGACAGGATTCAAACAGCATTCAGGAAGCGATCTGGACGCGCGGCGAGCCGCGCGTGCATCGCGCGGTTAGTGACGTGTACGTCAGGACAACAAAATGGTCGGGATTTCGAATGCGGCGCTGCAATAAAACGCGCGCAGAGGCTCACCGCCTGATCGGGCACATGGCGCACGAAGACGCGCCGACAATGCGCCAGCGGCGTAGCTATCGAGGCCCGCTACGCCACGCTGCGGTACGCCCTGGCTAACCCACGCCGAGCCATTCCTGCATCACGTCCGGCCGCATCGCAAACGACGCGAGCGTGTCATCGAAGACAATTTCGCCATGCCCCATTACCGCAACCCGGCTGGCAATGTCTTGCGCGATCACCAGCCGCTGTTCGATCAGCAGTATCGCCACGCCTCGATCGCGCAGCATCCGCAGACACTGCGCGACCTGCCCCATCACCTGGGCCGCGAGCCCCTCGCCGGGCTCATCGATCACCAGCAGGTCGGGGTCGCCGAGCAAGGCGCGGGCGAGCGTCAGCATCTGCTGCTCGCCACCCGATAACGCGCCGGCGCGCGCGCGCCTTCTTTCGCGCAGGACGGGGAACAGTTCGTAGGCGTCGTCAAAGGTAAAACGCGGGATGTGGCCGCGTGCACGCGGCGCCACACCGAGTTGCAGATTCTCGTGGACGCTCAGCGTCGGGAAAACGTCGCGATGTTCGGGCACGTAGCCGAGTCCCAGGCGAGCGATCTCGAAGGTGCGAAGTCCGCCGAGCGCATGGCCGGCAAAACGCAACTCGCCCTCGCTGCGCACGAGCCCCATGATCGCGCGCGCCAGCGTCGAGCGTCCGGAGCCGTTGCGCCCGACCAGTGCGACCACTTCGCCTGCCGCGATCTGCAACGCGACACCATGCAAGGCCTGGCTTGCGCCATACCAGGCGTTCAGTTGCCCAATGTCGAGCAAGGCGGTCATATAGGGAAACCGTCGCCAAGATAAGCGGCACGCACGGCCGCATCCGCGCGAATCGCCGCCGGCGTGCCGGTCGCGATGATGCGGCCGTGCGCCAGCACGGAAATGCGGTCGGCGATCGCGAACACGGCGTCCATGTCGTGCTCGACCATCAGCAGCGTACGCCCCGCGGTGGTCGCGCGAATCAGTTCGATAGCGCGCGCCGCTTCGGCACGGTTCATGCCGGCGGTGGGTTCATCGAGCAGCAAGGTGTGCGCGCCTCCCGCGAGCGCGAGGCCGAGGTCGAGCGCACGCTGCTCGGCGTAGCTCAGGGTGCCGGCCAGGCGATGCCGCCGCGCGCTCAGGCCGACGGCTTCGAGCACCTGCTCGGCGCGCGCGTCGACCGTGCTTGAGCCGCTGAAACGCTGCCACCAGCGCGTGCGGTCGCGTTCGGCCAGCATGGCCGCGCAGCGCAGGTTGTCGAACACGCTGAGGCGGGCGAATACGCTAGTGGTCTGGAAGCTGCGCGCAAGGCCTCGGCGCGTGATTGCGGCCGGCGCAAGACGCGTGATCTCCGCGCCGAACAGATCGATGCGCCCGGCGTTCGGCCGCACGCCTCCGGCGATCAAATTGAAGAGCGTCGACTTGCCCGCGCCGTTCGGCCCGATCAATGCATGGCGCTCGCCCGGTTCGATCGCCAGATCGACACCGCGCAGAATCCGCGTGGCGCCGAAGCGTTTTTCGATGCCGTAGACCGCGAGGGCGGGGATCATCGCGCGTCTCCGGTAATCGGCGTGACGGCGGCGCGAACGGCGAGGCGTGCGTGTGCGCGAAGCGCATAGCGCGCGGCAAGTGCGCCTGGCGCGGCCAGCATGAACACCACAAGGCCGAGCCAAAGATGCCGGGAACCTGTCTCCAGCGGTACGCCGACGATGCTGAAAAACGCGCCGTCGTCCGCGCCGAACTGCACGGCGTACGCCCATTGCACCGCGAGCACGACGGCCAGCGTCCACAGCGCCACTGAGGCTGCGCCCCATAGATAAGCCTTGCCGCACATGCGCCAGCCGTGGGCAGCGATGCGAGCCGTGTGCCGCTGCGCGAAGCCCGCCAGTCCATCCGGCGACGCCACCACGACGACGATGAAGAACAGCCCCAGATAGAACAGCCACGCCCGAGTAACGCTCGCCACCGCGACGCTGAAAAACGTCAGGACGATCGCGCCCGCGACCGGCCCGAAAAACGCCGCCGTACCGCCAATCACGGTCGCGATCAGCACGGCGCCCGAGCGCATCATGCCCACGCTTTCCGTCGACACCAGTTCGACATTGATCAACCCCAGGGTACCCGCGACGCCCGCAAAAAACGCCGACATCACCACCACGCCAAAGCGGATGCGGCGCGGATAGCAGCCGATCGCCGCGGCGCGCGCCGGGTTGTCGCGCACGGCGTTGGCGAGCCGCATGAACGGTGTGCGCGACAGCGCGAACATCGCCACGCTTGCCAGCACGCACCACAGCGCGATCAGCGCATACGCCTCGCGCGCCGGGCCGAAGCTCCAGCTTCCAGGCACCGGCCCGCTCGCGCGATCGATCGGCACGCCGGCCTCGCCGCCGAACCAGTCGGGCAGCGTCCATGCGGCCGCGGCGACGAGTTCGCCGATACCTAGCGTGATCATCGCGAAAGCCGTCCCGGCACGCCGCGTCGACACAAAGCCGAACACGACCCCACACAGCGCGCCGCCGATGCCGCCGATCAAAGGCAACAGCACCAATGGCACACCAAGGCGATTGAATACTTGCGCCGCGATGAGCGCGCCGAGGCCGGAATAGGCGGCGTGTCCAAAGGACAGCAAGCCGGTTTCGCCAAGCAGCAGGTTGTACGACAGCGCGAACACGATCATCGTCGCGGTCTGCGCGAGATACGCGAGCAGCCAGCTCTGCGGCCAGGTAAAGGGCGGTACGGCAAGGAACAGGACCAGCGCGAGCCACGGCGTGAAGCTACGCAACATCGAGCAAGACGCGGCCGCCGGCGAAGCGAACTGTTCGAGCGGCTCACGCATGTTCGTCACGCCGCCCGAACAGTCCACGCGGGCGCAGCGCCAGCATCGCGACAAGCAGCAGATACGGAATCAGCGGCGCGAGTTGCGCAAGCGTGAGCGTGTCCCAAGCGGGTGGCAGCGCGCCGCCGAATACTGCCGTGAGATCGCCTAGTGACACGGCACTCGCCACCGCAAAGGTCTGCACGCAACCGACGATCAGCGACGCCGCCAGCGCCCCGCTCAGCGAGCCCAAGCCACCAATCACCACCACCACGAACACGATCGAGCCGAGCGACTCCGCCATTGCCGGTTCGATCACGAAGAGCGGTGCGCCGATCACGCCGGCCAGCGCGGCGAGCGCCGTGCCCGCCGCGAACACGCCGGTGAACACGCGCGGCACGTTGTGGCCGAGCGCCTCGACCGCGCTCGCATGCGTGAGCGCGGCACGCACGATCAACCCCGTCTTCGACACACGCAGCACCGCATAGAGCACGGCCAGCATCGCCAGCGACACCGCCATCATGAAGACCCGATAACGTGCGAAGGCCGCGCCGTAGACAGTGAACAGCGGCCCGTCGAGCGCGGCCGGAACCGTGGCGCCAAGCGGACTCAAACCCCAGCCGAGCTTGACCAGTTCGCCAAGCAGATAGGCGGCGCCGAAAGTCAGCAGCAACTCGGGGAGATGACCATGCACACGCACGCGGCGCAGCAGCCAGCGCTCCAGCGCCGCGCCGATCACGCCGACAATCAGCGGCGCGATCACCAGCGCACTCCAGAAACCCGCATGCGCCGCCACCGAAAAACCGACGTACGCGCCAAGCATGTAGAAGCTCGCGTGCGCGAAATTCAGCACGCCGAGCATGCTGAAGATCAGCGTCAAGCCTGCCGACAACATGAACAGCAGCAGGCCGTAACTCACACCGTTCAGCAGATTGATGACGAACGACTGCACGTGCCTATTCCGCCTGCACGGCGACGGCGAGCGGTTCGAGCGCCGCGCGCAGATCGGCGGGCAACGTCACCGGACGGCGCGTCACGCGATCCACATACACGTGCACAAAATGGCCTTGGGCAGCGGGTTGTGCCTCGCCCGCCTTGAAGAGGCCCACTTCGTAGCGCACGCTCGAGGTGCCGAGCCGAGCCACTCGCAGACCCGCTTCGACCTGCTCCGGGAATACCAGCGGCGCGTAGTAATTGCAGTGCGTCTCGACCACGAGTCCGATCGTCGCGCCATGCTCGAAGTCGAGTACACCGGCGCGTATCAGATACTCGTTCACCACCGTGTCGAAGTAGCTGTAATAGACAACGTTGTTGACGTGGCCGTAGACGTCGTTGTCCATCCAGCGTGTTGGGATAACCTGAAAGTGCCTAAATTCATTTCTTTTCAATAATTTAGGCTTAACGAGCCCGCTAGAAGTCCGGCTTTTGTCCATAGATGTCTCGCTGCGCCTGAAACCTTTGCCAGCATTGTCTTCCAGCCGCATTCCCCCTAGACTTCTACCATCGACAAAAATTGTCCATTTTGGCAATCGTCCATGGATCGTCCATCGGAACCACTGGCGCACAAATTATGAGCAAAAAAGTGTCCATTCGAAATCGCCCGAAACTACCGCCCGGAATCTCTTATCACGAGACGTCAATGGGCATGAAGTTCCGCATTCGCATCCGCTCTACTAAGAAGCTGGAACGCATGGGCCGGGTATCAAAGGACAGGTCCGGGACAATTCTATCAGTGCAGGAAGTGGACGAAGTCCACGATACCAGGCAACAGGCGGAGGTCCGGCTTCACAACTTGATCTATTCAACCGAGCGCGCAAAAGAGATCGGCGAACTTATCGAGGAGATGGGGAGCCAGGTGTTCATGCACGAGCTATTACAAACGCACTACGACAAGCAATATGCGAAGCGCCCCACGGCGAAGCAACTGCAAAGCAGAATCAACGTAATCAATAGAACGGTCCTCAGCGGCATCGATCACCGGCCAACGAAGTTCCTAGGGCAGATGTTGCCCTTCGTAAAGAATGACCTCGGCATAGACGAGCAAGTTTTCGGTAATGCCTTAGTCAAAGACTACAAGACAGCGATCGAACAGTTCATCGAGAACCGCCTTTACAAGGACGAGGTAAAACCGCAGACCCTTAGCAACGATCTCACCATCATCTCGTCTGCACTGAAGAACGCTCACCACTACTACACGGAATTCAAAGACGATCCCATCTTGCAGCCGCTAGTTCATGTGGACAAGCGGAAGCTGGAGCCCGTATTGCCGCCGAAGGTTGACAAGAGACTCACGGAGGCCCAACGAGTAGCAGTCGAGAAACTGCTCATCGAGAAAAGCAATAAGGATCACTATCACGAGTTTTTTACATTTTTACTTGAGAGCGGTTGCAGACTATCAGAAGCGCTCAGCATTCAAGCCAATGATGTCGATCTGCCCAACCGAACAATTCGCGTTTCGACATTAAAGAGAAAGAATCAGAGTATTCGGTTCATTGGCATTACGAAGAAAATGATGCCAATTGTGAAAAAGCACATTGACGGAAAGAAGCTTACCGACCGGATGTTCCCTCATAGCAAGCACACGTATGGAACGAAGCTAAAGCAGATGAGGAAGCATTTTGAGGCTGCTGGCGTATCCTTTCACTGGCACAAGACTCGGCATACCTTTGCATCGAACAACGCACCCAGCAAAAACGCTTTCGAACTTGCATATGCTATGGGCATCAACGATACCCAACACCTCGCCAACGAATACTTGCAGGTAATTCATTCCGAAAATCTTGCAAAGAAGAAGGCGCAAGCAGGACTGCTCACCCCGGACGAGCTTCAAACATACCTGGGACACAGCAATCGCAATGAAACACAGAATACTTATGTCCACCTCGATCCGGAGCAAGTATCTACAACAGACCTACTCTTGATTATCAAGCAACTGCAGAGCCAAGTGACGGAACTTAACGCTAAAGTCGGAGGAGGAAAGCCCCAAGCTGACGGCACCACGTCGGACTGCTGAGAACTTCTTTGTGCCACAGGAGGCGAAACTCTCGGCAGACGCGAAAGGTGAGGATATTCGGGATGCCCAACCGGCCGATGCAGTTGCTGCTTGACCATGCATGTCGGACTGTCGGAAGCCTGATACGGCGTGAGTTCGTCCGACGTGTCCAACGTGTCCGGCATAAAACGGAAATTTCGCAATGAATCCTGCTGGCGCGCATTGCAAATAAAATCAGCCCGCGCACAAAAATCGGGCTGAATTCGTTTCGCTAGCTCACGTCGCATCCAATCCTAGAACCTGGGCAGATGCTCAAGATTGTCTTGCAGCATCAAATTGGCTGTCATCGCTTCCTAGTATGCACAATCGGCTTGAGCCTGCTAAGTGGGCAAAGATCTCAAAATAAGACGGACACCGCGGACACCCCGGATACGTTGGACGCGCGCTTATTTGACAAGGGTTTCCGTCGTCCGAGGAACTGACCGGGGAATTTCTCGTCCCGCGTCGCGGGACATAGGCGAAAGGCTACAAGGTGGGATGCACGGTTTTGCTTCTATCAGAACCGTCCTCATCAAGCCAATCAAGTTGCACCGTCAGCTTCGACGGACTTTGCATGCCCACTACAGCAATGAGTTCGACCGACTGAAACCTGTCCAGTGTTTCCAGCGGAAATTTGGCCTCGACCTCTGACTGAAGCACAACTTCGTTGCCGGCAGGAAACGAGATGCGAACATCCCGCGCGGTAGCCTGCCCTTGGTTGAATACTTTCAGCCGGTATTTTGAGCTGCCCAGCTTCATGAATGCGGCGCTCAACTTGGCACGTTTGCCTTCTGCCAGTTCCGACGCTTCCTTGTCAGCCAGTAAAGCGTTCAGTTGCCTCTGACTCTCGATTAGCTGTTCCTGCTTCGTATTGAATTGCAAAGTCTTCAAGGTTGAATAGCAAGACAACGCCAGAGCGAGAATCGCGGCGCAACCGCTGAGATCAATGGACATGGGCCTTACTTGATCGTGAAATTCTTGCTGTTTTTGAACGTGTTTTTCAGCATCTTTTTGAGTTCGTCTGCGACATCCTTGGCTGCCTGCTTCCCGATTTCCTGCACATGTTCATGAATATTCTCGGCGTTTGCTTCCCTCAATTCAGCGCGAGTCATGCTACGTCCACACGATGCACAGGTGACAATGGCTGCATCGTCTTCCGACGAGTCGTCCGATGAGAAGTGAGTTCCTGCGCAAGTGGGGCAATGAACGGGGATCGTTCGGTTGTATTTGGATTCGTCCATTAGGTTTGTCCTCGCTTCAAAAAGGCTCGCCTAGCATACCGTGGATTTACAGCCAATGGTCGCACTAGATCGCGGGCGATACTCACAAGTTTGCTATCCGCATACTGTCGCTACCAACATTATCGATTTATCCTGGACATCCCGGACAGGTCGGACACAACCCTATCTGGCAAGGGTTTGACGTGTCCAGCGTAGCTGGCCGGGGAACTTCTCATTCAGTTTCACTGGACCAGGCGGGCCGGTATTTCGCAACCAACTGGTCCATTTTCATTCGTTCTATGGTGTGCAGTTCAACAACCGCCTGACGCAAATCAACGAACGCATCCCATTGTTCCAATGCAGCCCGGAACGGGCCGTTGATAGCGGTAGCCACCATGCGATACACGCGCTTATCCATATCGTCGTAGACCAGCATGCTCAGCCGCCAGAAGGCGAGGATGCCCGCCAATATCCTGAGCGACGGCGGATTTTCTTCCCTGTATCGGCGCAATGCATCAATCACGTCGCCTTCGCCCTCCGGTTCGTCTGCCAGCCGTTCAACCAGCGCTTCCATCATGCCGATGCGTGTGTAGTGTGGTCTGCCATCCAGCAGGCTATGAGCGAAATTCGGTTGTGCCTCGCATACGACTTCCCAAAGGTCCGTTGATACCTCACCGAAAGCCGCCCAAAGCCTGACCGGTTCACCGTCTTCAAGCGGCCCAATCTCGTAAGCTGCCTGTGTTCCCGGCCACGCCACTTCTACACGCTTCACCGTGTTCGCATTGGGCGACGACTTGCCGTTCGCGTATCGGTAGAAGCGCGGGTCCGACTGCTCACCCCGGACGATTCCCTTAACCGCTTTCAGATAGGCGGATGAAAGCGTTTTGGGCGAAATCTGGTCCTCCCCCTGCGCTATCGCACCGTCTTTACCTGCTTTGTCTGCCTTAACCGTGGCCCCTGCTATAACAGCACGCCGCGCCGCTTCAAGCCAAACCCGAGTGCGACAGGTCGCAATTGCTGAGCGCACCTTGCCCGATCCCGTATCACCGTCGCTCTGTTCCTGCACCAAAGTGCCACCCCCCGTTTTGGTGTTATCACCGCTCATACTATATGAAATAATCGCCGTATATTAAGCAATAACGCTTAATTTTATTAAAGGAAAAATTAAATGAAACTGATTACTTTTGAAATTAAAGCCGAACGGGTAACCCGCTATTCCAGCGTCTATCATGTTGCGGCTGAAACAATGGCTGATGCTGAACGATATTTTATGGCACGGTATCCAGACGGCTGGGCAGAGTATGTAGTAGAGGAAGAGCTAGAAGATGTGGAACTCACCCTGAAAACCATTCAGTGCATTGAGCGATAACCTATAAACGATTAAACGAATTTATACCCGATAACTCTTAGAAAGGAAACCATGAGCACAATTCAAATTGCAAACACCACCATCAAGACCCCGGTCATTGGAAGCATTTCGCAAGCACTGCAACTCGCCCCGACCGCACCGGCCAAGAAAAACATGATGGATGCGCCGGAAATCCGCTATGCGGAAGAGTGTGCGGGCAACAAAAACATCGCGACAGCCGACAAGCAGCTCTACTGTTGGACCGGAAGTCACTGGCACCTGCAATCAGACACGGATGCGATGCAGCATGCCTTGGAATGGCTTCGCCTGAACAACCGCCAACGAGCGACGGCTGATACCGCCCGTAGCTGTATTAAAACCGCGATTCTTCTCGCGAGCAAGTTGCCGCCGAAACCAGACCACATCGTCATTCCGACTGAAAGTGCCTGGTTCACCCTTGACGACCAGTTCGACTGGTGGGCAAACATGCCTAGCCGCCGCATGGGGGTCTGTCATCAGGTCAAGCTCAACGATCAGCCGTTTCCCGGCCTGTATTGGCCGAAGGAAGTGCCCGAGGACTCGCTGTTCGGCCGCTACCTGACGACATCGCTGCCAGACCTTGCCGTTCGTGAACTGGTGCAGGAATACATTGGTTACAGCCTGAGCAATGCGAACTACCAGACCGCCCAGTTTTGGGTCGGCGCAGGCAGCAACGGCAAGTCCGTGTTACTGAACATCGTCCGTGCCTTGCATGAGAAGGCGGTCGCAATGCGACTGGACAAGCTGGACGGATTTGACCTGACAGCCTTGGTCGGGGCATCACTGGCAGTCTGCGACGAAACCCCGAAAGGCAAGGTTAACCAGCAGGCCCTGAAGTCGCTGATTTCGATGGGTGCGATTGAGATCAACCCCAAATACCGCGACTCGTTCACTTACACACCGATGGCGAAGTGGATTATCTGTGGCAACCACCTGCCGTCCATCGGGGACCATTCCGAGGGCTGGTGGCGGCGATTCCAGATCATCGAATGGAATGTGCAGGTCAAGGGCGAAGACATCATCCACGATCTGGACAATAAGATTATCAAGAACGAACTGCACATTGTGCTGGACTGGGCACTTGCCGGTCTGCAACGACTAGCCAAACGCGGTGGCTTTGCTGTTCCCGAGCGGGTTCAATTGGCAAAGCAGGAAGCGGTTCAGGACTCGAACACGGTGGCAAGCTGGATGGACATGGCTGGGGTTCAACTGGATAGCTCTGTCGCCACCAACAAGATGGACCTCTATGCAAGCTATCAGGAATATTGCCATGACAGCGGGTTTCCCGCCTGCAACATGTCGCAGTTCTATAAACGGGTGAATGCCCAGCTTCCGGGTGTCACCGATACACGGGTCACGCTCGGAACGGGTAGCAAAAAGCACCGTGTCCGCTGTGTAAATGTGGCAATGGGACGATTCGATGATGAACAGGCTGAAGCGAATGAACAGGATGTCATGGCGGACTGCCCGTTCTGACAGGTGTAGAAAAGGTGTAGGTCAGGCTGTGGTGTAGGTTCATCATGGCCTTGCAGGAAAACAAACTCTAAATTAAATAAGGATACCAAAATGAGTACTATAAAAAACGAAGATACTATCTGCCGTGCAATTCTCGAAAAGAAGCTCATCGGCTTCTACTATGAAGGGCATCACCGCTGTGTTGAGCCGCATGTCTATGGTGTGGATGATGGCGAAACACGATTGCTCGGCTACCAGGTGAAGGGTAAGAGCAACGGCAGCGGCAACACGAATTGGCGACAGTTCAAGACGGACAAAATGGTCTATGTGCGGGTGTTAGACGAGTCGTTTGAGCAGAGCCGGTTGAAGTCCGAACCGGACAAGTGGGATCGCTACATTGCCATCGTGGACTAATCCAACATGAACCCAGTGAACAAAGAGCCGTGTCCAACGGCTCTTTTTTATTGTCCGGGTGATTCAGCATGCTGGACAGTTGAAACCCCTGTCGCGCTTGGCTGGGTCCGAGGTGCCCAACGTGTCCAGGGTTATTCACTAATGCCCCGACAACAGGGACAGCACCGAGGACTTGATTAGTTCTTTGGCCCCATCTTTAAGAGCATCCTTTCCGACATCGAGGAACACATCGCCGATGCTTCGGTTCCTTTCTTTCAGCGATCTGGGAATTTTCTGAAGCGCCGCGAGCCCCTTGCTTGTCAAGCAGCAGCCACTAACCGGTGTGTATGTCGGGGTAATCGATCCACGGATGTAGCCTTCTTCAAGCAAAAAATATGCTGTGTGATTGTAGAGGTCAACCAGATAGAACCAATGGTTCATTTCATCCTGCCACCGCTGCTCGTCATCCTCTGAGGCGCGCGAATCCGGTGGCATCGGAAAGTCACCGGCGCACAGAGAAATCTTGTTGGGGAAATTGCGATAGAGCTCGGCAAGAATCGTGGCGACGGCAATGTTGAAATCGTCTATGTTGCTGCTCATTTTCGTCGCCAAACTAGGTTGGTGGCCATGGCTAAAATTCATGTATGCTGGATCCTGGAATGCGAGCAATTAAATAAATCCACTGCGCGAAGAAGATCGAAGCATAATCTGATCGGTGAACGCTGGAGACCCAAAATGCAAATGATTCCCGTTAGATCAAGCGCGATTCGCGCGGTGGGCTATGATGCGGCAAGCATGCGGATGACGATATTGTTTCAGCAAGGACACACATACGACTTTTGTCGTGTTCCAGACCAAGTCTATCGCGGATTGATGAGTGCATCGTCTATGGGCAGCTACTACAACAACTTCATCAAGGATAGATACCACTGTTAGCTTTACGTCCGAGCCCTCGCGACGACAAAACGCCTTCAATATGACTGTCCGCTACTTTCTTGACCTGCCCGTCTATCGGATAACAGAAGATCGATACTACAGCGACCGGGCAGCACACGTTGAACGGATACTGTTCCCGCCTGATGCGTCATACAGTGAGCGGCGACGTGCAGACGAGAAGAAGAATCCTGGTTCGCTTGCCGGTATCAGAGACCACTTTGAGAAATCATACGGCGGCTGCTGGCGATACAACGAAATCATCGGCTACATCCGCCTGCATTTTCTGGGGCCACAGGTTCGCGGCGAATACTACGGCGTCAACCGTCGTCGCATTGTGCGGACTCGGACGCGGCGGCTTGAGTATAGAACGTGGAAGCTTGCGCCCGAAATGGACATTCCGCGAGATGCGACAGACGACGATATATTTTCTGCGGTAAAGGAATACGTCAATGACTGCCGCGCCGAAGTTAAGGGGCGGTTTATTGACGATAGTCAGCTAACCATGCTCGGACCACATATCAAGTGGCGAGAGCTTTATCAAAGCGGGATGTAGCGATTGACTTCGACATCGCCCCACGGGCTGACCGATACGAACCTCATCGAACAATGAGCCGCATCCAACGGCTCATCTTCTTTGTCCAATTGATGTTGCTGTGAGACGAACCGTAAGTGCATGTAGACGCTACCTATAACGTCGGCACGCATAACCCAGAAAATGAAGACACTCTTCGAACTCTTCACGTCGCCGCTCAGCGATTGATCCCGGCCCAAACATCCGGTGCATCTCAGGGTGCATGACCGAAATTTCGGCGGTCTTCATAAGACGATTCGCGAGCTCACTCACCTTGGGGTTTGCCTTGCTGCTACGAGCGGCATGGTATGTCTCGACTGCAAGTTCATAGACCCACGGAAAGTCGTCTCGAAACAAGCTGCCCGCCATGAGGATAGCCACCGGATCATCAGGATCTCCACCAGCATGTTCCGCAAGTTCTGAGAGCATCCTTGGGGGCAACCGGCGAAATCGCTTCGTCGGTGGAGGCCTTTCCATACGATGTGCGACGCGACTTGGAAGATCCTGATACATCAACTTGATTTCTTCAAATATCTTGACGACAGACGTCTCGTCGGATTCTGCCTTACTCACTTCAGTTTCAGGCTGATTGCCGTCTAGAATCGTCTTGACCTTGGCCTTAAAGATGACGACTTGGTCCCGGACGACATCTTGGTCCGGCTCTGCATTTGGTATCCGCTTAACGAGTTGGGCAACTAGGCCGATTAAAGAGTGCTCTTCATCATCGCTATTCTGGAACTGAGCAAACGGCCCAGTGCTTGCCTTCGCGATCGGTATTCCCAGAGCCAGGCCATGCACCGGTGTGTCCAACTTACCTTTTGCGACCCCGGCCTCATACAGAATCCATGGTCGGTTCACGCTGGATGGCGTCAAGAGGCAAACCACATCCGATGCAGTCTCAAGCTTCTTCATGATCTCGGGATACCATTCCACCCCGTATTCGATTCCTTGAGTTCCGCGTTTATCCGATGAACGGAACGACTTCAAAACGCCTGCACTCACACTGCTGAGTAGCTTACTAAAAGCCTCTGCAATCGCCGCATCTCGCGTGTCGTGACTTATGAAGACAAGCGCATTTCGGCTCTTCAGCTCTTCGCCAGCACGATTGTCAGCAACAGTAGTTTCGTTCCCCGCCATGTCGGTCATCCCCGTTTTTATGTAATCAAAGCCGCCTGCGTTCAGGTCACCCGGTAGCGGGTATTGGCAATCTACCATAGCTACCATGCATAAACAGCCTGTCCGGGCGATTCCGCCAAGACTTGCGGATGCTACAACGAGAACATCCACCAGCGACTACGAGTCACGTCCCTCAGTCGTTTTCTTGCATCGCGCATCGCAGTCACCTCTTCCTTGAATGTAGTGTCCGCCAATGTTTTCTCGTGAGGATTCAACGCGCCAGACGACTCACCGGCCTCCAGCCTGAGTAGGACCCTTCGAGTCATCTCAATCATTACGGCAACCTGCTTGACCGCATCCACGGATTCAATCTCATGCAAAGGGATTTTGCACAACGTATCGTATGCGAATCTAATTTCCTTTGCGTTCAACGTCACAAAGAAATCGAACGCAATTTCGTCGTCCGGCACGCTCAACCGACGGGTGACGGCCCTGATTCCAAGATCAACGATTGCGGCAAGTCCTTTGATCCTGTTTCTACGTTGTAGTGTGGACTGGTAGTGCAGCAACAACGCACCCGCCAAGATCGCGATAATCGCTCCGACTGCCTGAACCCAAGCTGCCGTCCCAGGATGACATTCAAACCAGCCGCCGCTGCAAACCATGTATACATCCCCTTCTTCGTCTCGTTTTTGGGTTTAAGAATTTTTCGTTGATGCGGTTCGGCCGGTGACAGGATGACCAGGCCGCAACACTGGTTTAAAGGTTCACCTGCACAGCACACGCGAATTCGCTAACACCGAGCTCGGACTGCACTTTTAGATGATGCCCACCCTGTTCGCCGTTGCGAAGCACTAAAATCCTCGTGCCATCTGAAATAGTTGTTCATACCAGACGAACGCATATCCGTTGACTAGCAGGAACGACAGAATGCTTAGCAAAGTCAGCGTGAAACAATTCCTGAGCGGATTCCTATACTTCCTCGTCACAATTGCGAACCATCGCGCGATTGAGCCGGACGAAGAGACAGCAAGGCGCAGCATCGCAAGATAGTGGACGAGCGAAAGCACCATGCGAACCTGCACATAAAACAGCACGAATACACCCGCGACATGTGTGATAAGCCATGTCAGGTCTTTCCACCCGACCCATCGTAAAAACACGCCAATCCGTTCCTGCCTCAATACGTCCTGATACGACCCGAAGGCCTGCGGCGCATAAGTCGGACGCAGTGCGGAATCAAGCAGCACGAAAGACAGGACGCCGACACAGAATGTAAAGAGCAGATACAGGGTCCATCCGCTACGGTCAATCGCATCAATCTTGTGCGCATACAGAGTCGCACCGACGAACAGCCCGATCGAGAAGCAAACGACGGACACAGCAGCCAGCAGAACCTGCTCGCGCCAGTATACGAATCCGAAGCATAGCAACACCATAACGATCTGGCCGAACACCATCGTATCGCTGTCGTCGCCAGACGACGTATTTCTCTGTCGGGTGTAATCGGAACGCGGCACCGGAACTTCAACTACCTTTCCGATGCGGACACTCGCTGCTGGTAGTGTTTCCTGCCTTCCAAGCAACCGTGAATACAATTGCCCAACGGGATAACCCACCAGCAGAAAGAAAAGTCCAATGATGAGGTTGTCCTGGTTTCTGAGTAAGAAATCGAGCATTTGTTTCCCCTAGCCTATTCTGTTTTTCGTCGATGCGTGCGGAAAATCAGTGCGACCGTTGATGATACAAGATCGCCGGACCGATGAGAATTACCGTTTGTCGGATGATCCTTGCAATCACAAAAAAATCCGGTATTGATATAAGAAGCCGAACAGAGCAGAACCTAAGCAAGTTCAACCTTTAACACGATATCCACAGTTTCACAGTGTCATCGTGTTAAAGAATATTTCTGGGTTCCCCAGTCCCATGAACAGCACACCTGCGATACAGGCATGGACAGCGCAACGCACGGCCCAATAACCATAACTACAGGAGCCGAAATGCAATACGAATACAGCGAGGCCGACGCCTCAATCAAGAAACAAGCCGGTCAGTCCGGTATCGACGGAAACATCCACCGAAGAACCAAACGGGTTGAAATCCGTGTCAGCCTGCAAGAACACACGACTCTCGGCGAGAAAGCAATCGCAGCCGGTTACGACAACCTCGCCCAATATCTTCGCGAAACCGGATTAAGGGGCGACGTATCTCACCCGAGCAACGATGAACTCGCATGGTTGCAGACCATCAACCTCATCGGGAATTATGTCGCCGAAATCGCCGTGCAACTGAAGGACGGTCGCGAGCCCGATGAAGAAGTCCTGCTGGTGCTCATGCAAGTTCAGGACATCGCAGAAGAAGTCTGGAAGGAAGTGAAGCAAGGGAGAGCCACGGGCACTGCATGATCGTCCGTGTATTCAAGGCGGGGATTTCGCGCGGCGAGTCCCCTGTCAACTATCTGATGAGTGACCGCGACCATACCGGCCAGCGGCGTGCCGTTGCCCCTGAAGTTTTGGAAGGCAGTCCCGACCTCACTATCGCCGTCATCAACAACATCCAGCGAAAGCATAAATATGTTTCCGGCGCGATTGCGTTTCGCGATAACGAGCAACCGACCCGCGAGCAGATGAAGCAGGTTATCCAGTCGTTCAAGCAGAGCGTGTGCCCCGGCCTTGGACCGAAACACTTCAATTGCCTGTTCGTCATGCATCTGGACAAAGGTAACACCGAGATTCACTTCGTTATCCCCATGACCGAGATGTCCAGCGGCAAGCGAATGAACATCCATCCGCCGGGCAAGCAAAACATACAGCTATACGAAGCCTTCACACAGGTGACGAATCATCAGCTCGGCTATGCCCAGGTCGTGCCCGATCCGCTCAAGCTTGCCCTCAGCGATTTCGAGCGACACACCCCGGAAGGCAAGACCGACCGCAGCAACAAAATGTATCTGCACAAGCGACTGACGAAGGACATCCGTAGCGGACAGATAGCAAACCGCGACCAGTTATGCGAGTTCCTTACCGAACAATACGGCGTTGAAGTCACCAGAAAAGGTCGCGACTATCTTTCGATGAAGTTTCCCGGTGCGGCAAAGGCCAAACGCTTTCGTGGTCCGCTCTATAACGCAAATTCCAACTATGCCGAGCTCGTCACTGCTGCCCGTAACGCGAAGCAGGAGCACCACCTGTCGCCCTCTGAATTCCAGCAGGCATGCACGACATTGGGCCAGCTCGTTGAAGTTCGCCGTCAGTTCAATGTGAAAGCCTACCTGTCACCCCGCGTGCTTCGTAGCCATCGGTTCAAAGCGGCTCGCGAACGGCAAACATACAAACCAATAACAACAAACCGTAAGGAGACCAGCAACATGAAATCACAATTTACCGCCATCAAACTCATCGCTCAGCAGACATTGCAGGAAGCCCGAGCCGTCCACGCAACCCGTCCGACCACCTGGACCACCCGCGACAAGGCCGCCATCATCGGCAGTATGCAAAGCATGCGGGAGCAAGCCATGCACGGTGCCGATACACCATCCGATTCAGGTGTTTTCAGCGATATCGAGGCCGCCATTGGTGAGGTTCAATCAAACATCAACGCGGCGACGGCGGACATGAATTCGGCCAGGACACCGAAGCAGCGTAGCGAGGCTGAACGACGCCTGGCGAAACTGATGGAACAGAAGGCACGGTTGCAGATGCAGCTTGGTCAAGCAAGGATTCGCCAACTGAACAGTCTGTCCGGCATGAAGGGAAATTGACCAACCGACGCCGCGCGGACTGGACAGCGGAAACCTTTATCGAATAAGGCCGCGTCCAGGGTGTCCAACGTGGCCGGGGAAATTCAGAGTCTTGTCGTCATTCGAGTATCATCGCATCTTGATTGCCCTTTCGCCAGAAGCCCGCCAATTTCCGCCAATCGTACCGTTCGGCCGAATGGCGGGTTCAGTCTGGTAGGGTGCATTCCAGCAGCTTGGCCGAACATAATGCTGGGATAAGATGCTTGATTTCTGCGATCCAAAAGGTCTCGGAGATGGTGCCGCCTCAGATTTGCGTATCGATATAATAAAAGCACGCATCAATTTCAATCCGATAACAACGCCGCGTAACACCACGAAAAAGAGGGGCCAATGTCCAGTCTGGAGAATCGCGCTAATGTTCTGGGAGATGTCCGGGCAGAGAATGACCAGCAGATGCTTGATGCGGCGTTCTTCGAATGGCAAGACTATAAGATTCTGTTCGAAGCTGACGATAGATTCGTTGTCGTTGGGCGGCGCGGAACTGGCAAGAGCGCGCTCACTTACCGCCTCGAAAAAGAGTGGCGAGAAAAAAAATATTTTGTGATCGTAGTTGCCCCCGAAGAGGAGGACGTCTTTGGTTTGAGATCGGTCGCCGCGCGATTCGGGACGTCCGTAACTAGGGTTAGAGCAGCGATCAAAACCGCTTGGCGATTCGCCATGGCGATGGAAATCGCTTTGCGGCTTCACAAATATTACAAAACTCAAAAAGCGATCAGCGAGTCAAACGTGCAGCTCCCGATGTTTAAGTGGGAGAGAAGCGGATCGAACATCATTGCCCGCCTCAGAACAACTCTCAAGGAATGCTTGCGACCCGACGAGTCGGCAGACGAAGCCGTAGCGGAGCTTGCGTCGCGGCTTGACGCAAACGCCTTAGTAGCTGAGGTTGACGGAATCCTATCCCGACTGGATCGGAAGGTGATGGTGATCGTTGACAGATTGGACGAGGGGTATGAGTCCGATGACATCGGAATTGGTATTGTTGACGGCATCATATACGGGGCCGACGATCTAAGGAACCGAACCAGCAACATCAAGTCTGTGCTTTTCCTAAGGGACAATATTTTCCGCGCGATACAGGTTGCCGATCAAGACTTCACGCGTAACGTAGAGGGTAGCGTTCTACGCTTGCACTGGGACACACAGGAATTGTTCTACCTCGTATGCAAGCGATTGCGGGTGGGGTTCAGCCTCAACATTGAAAGTGACATTAAGCTTTGGAACAGCATCACATCCAATGAGCTTCACGGGCGAGAAGGCTTCCGGACTTGCTTGAATCTGACGCTGTATCGGCCTCGCGACCTGATTTCACTCTTGAACACCGCTTTTCATAACGCGCGAAAACAGGACCGGCGAACCCTGATTCCAGAGGATTTACAGGTCTCGGCGACCCACATCTCATCGTTGCGATACGACGATCTCCGGAAAGAATATTCATCTGTATTCCCCGGCATCGGCGAGGTCACAAAGGCGGTGGGTCGCTGCGGACCGAAGCTTACGCTTGAGGAGGGTGTCGCAGCGCTCAATGAGCTCACTGAGACAGAGGGCTTAGACCGCGACACGTATCTGCATATGAAGATTCTCGGAGGTTCGGAAGAAGTGTTGAAGACGCTATACGGAATCGGGTTCGTTGGCATAGAAGATGAAATAACGGGCAACTACCTCTTTAGCCATGATGGGAAGAAACCGGAGCGATTGTTCGATCCCCGTGCGAAGTTGCTTGTTCATCCTTGCTACTGGAACGCACTTGGTATACAAGACGACGGTGCTAGTGGCGTAAATGCGCAAGAGATATTTGACGAATACGAGATAACTATTTCTTCCCAAGTTAAGGAGCAACGTGATGTACGAATTGGGAGAATGATTAGTGAACTCAATCAAATTAACACCGGACTGGATGATGCAGCGCAGTTCGAAGACTGGTGCAAACGCGCGCTCGATCTAGTCACTGCGCGACAGCTAAGCAACATCCAACTAAAGCCCAACGGAAATGCGACGTCTAGGCGTGATATCGTCGCGACAAACAATGCGACGGAAGGATTTTGGAGGCGGATTCGCGAAGACTACGGATCGCGTCAAGTAGTATTCGAAGTAAAAAACTACGAACATCTTGGAGTCGACGAGTATCGGCAGGCGAACTCTTACCTAGTCAACGAATATGGACGTTTTGCCTTAATCATCTGCCGTGATAAAAAAAAGGAGCTTTCCAAAGGCGCGGACTTGGACGCATTCCGAGAGTTCTATCAACTTCATAACGCTATGATTATCAAAGTGACTGCAAGCTTTATCGTATCGATGCTGTCGAAGCTTCGGAGCCCACAGAAATACGATACCGCTGATGAGCAACTAGAAAAACACCTTGACACCCACATCCGACTTTATGCTTCTGGACAATCGGATGTTGCTCCGACGAGAAAGAGTCGTCGCAAGGTGTGACCGGCTGCCCAGCATTCAAATCTGCGGGGATCAAGCGTCTGTATTAGGAATTCGGCAGACGTTCAGTTTCAAGCCGTGAGTGACTCCGTTGGGTTGCGGATTCAACCGCTCAAACACAGTCTATCACTCTAATTCTTGAATTTTCCTTGGACACGTTGGACACGTTGGACCCAGCCATATGCAGCAATGCTTTGAGGTGTCCGAGGTAGCCGTCCGGCATAACGAACCGGTTTGTAGTTGGACAAGATAGCGGCGTTCCTTGCCCTCACCACGGCGACCGCCTGTCGCTCTTTCCGAAATGCAGCACGCGATGTTGAGCTTCAGCCACTGCATACACCGGGGCACTTGAAAGCTGTTGTTCGTGCAGATCAAGAATCCTGGTAATCGCCAAACAATCGGCCTCTTCAATGACCCAGATTTCCTTTCTTGCATTGTTTGCGGCAGCATCCAGAATCCGCTCTGCATCCAGATACAACTCGTCGTTCGCAGCACCGAACCCTGCCTCCTGAAGATACCAGGCCAGATAAAGTGCTTTCACCAGTTCCGCGAGCAAATTGCCGTTACCTTTACCGGCCCGAAATGCTGCTAAAGCAAGATGCCAGTGCAACGATTGCTCGCGCACATAAGCAGCCGGATGCGGCAATAGCATGGCCTTGCCCAGCGGCTTTCTGGGCGACTGACCGGTTGCTGGCCGTTTTTTGCGATTCTGTGGCATGGATTGGGCGATCCGGCTCGGGCCGTTTAAAACCGGGCATCGTAATCCATTTATTAACCGAAAGAATGTCTGGAAACTTATCTAACGAAATTTACAGATATGCGACCCGCATAGTCAGATTCAAAAGTTCATGCACCTCACACTTACTGACATTGAATAGCTGGCCGATTCATCTGAAGTTTCGTAAAATCGCGCGATAGCGGGTGGCTTGATTGGCTAACAAGAAGAGGCGGTATGGGTGCACAGGACATCATCGGGGCGATAACTGGCGGACTCGTCCAGAGTGACCGCCTGCTGAAGCTGGATACCTCACTGGGAAATAATGTCCTGGTGCCCCAGCGGGTCGTCGGTCATTCTCGAATCGGCCGTCATTACGAGTTCACGGCGGATGTCGTTTCCACATCCGGCACGGTTGAACTCAAGGCGCTGATTGCCCAGCCGGTTACGCTTTGGGTCCAGCAAACGGACAGGTCTTATCTGCATCATCATGGATACGTGCACACCGCCCGCCGCCTTGGATCCGATAGCGGGCTCACGAGTTATCAGATCGGCTTTGCGTCCTGGATGCATTTTCTTCGTTTCCGCAAGGATGCACGGATATGGCAGGACAAGCCGGCCGACGAAATTCTGACCGATGTCTTCAACATGCATCCGCAAGCCCAAGGTGCATTTCGCTTTGCATTGAGCAAGCCGCTGCCCTCACGTTCATTCTGCATGCAATACGAGGACGACTGGAATTTCGTCCACCGGCTGATGGAAAACGAGGGGCTATTCGGCTACTTTGAGCAGGCGAGCGACGGCAAATCGCATACCCTCATCGTCACGGACAGCCTTGACACGTTCCAGCCTCTTTCACCGCAGACAGTTCAGTTTTACCGCGCCGGCACGAACAGCGAAGCCGATGCCCTGGTTCAGTGGTCGGGCACGCGAACACTGCAAAGCACGACACTCACAACCCGCACCTTTGATTACAAGGCACCCGCCTCCCCCACCTTTGCCAAGGGCACGAACGTCCCGACGCTTCCTACGCAGGGAAACTTGCCCCAGCAGGCTGAAGTATATGAATACACCGGGGCCTACACCTACGGCAAGCAGGATCGGGGCGATGCCCTTTCCAAAATCCGCATGGAAGAATGGGAATCGCGGGCAAAGCGGTTCTCTGGCTCGGGTGGCGTGCGTGGTGCGGATGCAGGTCGCTGGTTTGAGCTTGACGACAACCCCGGCCATGCGACAGACAGCCAGCAAAACCGCCAGTTCGCAATTATCGAGACCAGATGGTTCATCGAGAACAATCTGCCGGTGTCCAGTCAGGCAACCGATTTCCCGCACGGTCTGAAAAGCGAATTCGCCGCTGCGAAAGGTAACCGTGCCGGCCTGAAAGTCACACACGCGGACGGCAGCGAAGGTTTCTTCCTCGTTCAGATCGAAGCCCAACGCAAGGTGGTTCCGTATCGCAGCCCGTTTGAACATAGCAAGCCGGAAATGCATTTGCAGTCAGCGATTGTCGTTGGCCCTGCAAACGCGGAGGTCTATACCGATCCGCTGAATCGCATCAAGGTCCGTTTTCATTGGGATCGCCTCAACGAGGCTGACGAGAAAGCATCGTGCTGGGTGCGTGCCGCGATGTCTGATACGGGCGGTGGATACGGCGGCGTGCATGTCCCAAGGATCGGCGAAGAAGTGCTGATTAGCTGGGTAGACGGTGATTGCGATAGACCACTAGTCACGGGCCGCGTCTACAACGGCCAAACGCAACCTCACTGGCATTCCAACGGCCTGTTATCGGGCTACAAGTCCAAGGAATATCAGGGCAGCGGCTACAACCAGATGGTAATGGACGACGCTACCGGCCAGAACCGCGTTCAGCTTTATTCAACGAGCACGAATGCACATTTGCATTTGGGTTACCTGATCGACCAGACCGGGAACAGCAGGGGCAGCTATCTGGGTAGCGGCTTTGACCTTAAATCGGATGCCTACGGTGCGATGCGTGCGGGCCAAGGTTTGTATGTCACCACGTATCCGGCGACCAGCCAGCCGCTGGATGCACGGCAAACGACCTCGCAGTTAGTGAATTCGGAAAGCGTGCTGGAAGCGATGTCGAATGCCAGCACGACGCATCAGGCAGAAAGTCTCAAGGATGGTTACGACTCTCTGAAGTCATACACGGACGCGACACAGAGCAGCGTGTCGGGTTCGTCGTCGGGCGGAAATACGGCTGGCGGTGGAACCGGGAACGCCAATGCGTTCAAGGAACCGGTCATGCTATTCGGTAGTCCGTCAGGCATTGCCCTGTCCACGCAGAAATCGGCCCATATTTCCGCCGACCAGCATGTCAACTTCGTGAGCGGTCAAAGCACACACATCGCGACCGGCAAGTCGCTGATCGCAAGCGTTGCCGAAAAGCTTAGCCTATTTGTGCAGAATGCCGGGATGAAGCTCTTCGCGGCCAAAGGTAAGGTCGAAATCCAGGCCCACTCGGACGATATCGAACTAACCGCTCAAAAGACGGTGAAACTGCTGTCTGCAACGGAAAAGATTGAGGCGGCGGCGAAGCAGGAAATCCTGCTGACATCCGGTGGTGCATACATTCGCATCAAGGACGGCAACATCGAAATTCATGCACCGGGCAAGATTGATATCAAGGGTGCACAGCATAGCTTCAATGGGCCTGCGAATATGAGTTATGCGTTGCCGTCTCTTCCTCTTTCTTCGGACGAGGAGATCATTGAACAGAGCTACGTATTGCTGGAGAACGGAACCACGCCGGTCGAAGGTTATCACTATGACCTTTATAGCGATGGTGGACTCCATACGAAAAAAGGCCAATATTCTTCCGGCGAAACGGTGAGCGTTTCAGGGCAATCTTCCCTGAAACTAGTCACATGGATCGCAGGCGACTCAGCAAGGAAAAGCGTATGAGCAGTTCCAATCCCTCGGACGCACAGCTACCCGCCAGTGCTCCAGCGGCGGCACAGCCTATCGATGCGCAGACGAGACTACTTGCGGCGATGGCATACGGAGAAGCATCTTTACAGGACAATTCCGATGAAATGATGGCTATCGCTAGCGTGCTCGTGCGGCAACGTGATGCTCGCGGCTATTCCGACATGTCCACGTTTACAAAAAATGATCCAACGTTTTCGTTCGTGGTTGGTGATGGCAACGCTCGCTACAACAAAATGATGAAGGCGACAGAAGTCCAGATCGGGAAGGATCCTGCCATGCAGGCCGCAATCGCCGCCGCACGCAACGCGTTGGCAAACGGCCCAGATAAATCGAACGGTGCTTACTTTTGGGATGGTGCCGACATTAAGACAAATTACGAAAACCATTTTAAAGTACGGCACGGGATAAAAATTACCGATCCGAGTCACAATATTTATGACATCAAGGATTCCACTAAGCTGGTAATTTTATACAAAATTGTAAAGACAAAGGATAAAAAAACCAAAAAGGTGAAAACCGAAAAAGTGGAAACAGGGCGTTATGATCACGTTTATGATTCAACGGCAGGAATTGGCGGCACAATTTTTTGGAAATACAATCAGCAATACTTGGACGTTACGGGCGGGAGTGAGTATCGATGAAGAGCGGATTCGCAGCACTGATCATGGTTGCGTCCAGCATAGGGTGGGCCGCCTCTCCGAGTGAAGACTTGGTTAAAAGCTGCCTTCTGGCGCGGCCGGTTGCGTCCTCTATCACCCTCCGAAACATCAACGCGGACGAGGTCTTGCAAGAGGATGACTACGCAGACGGATTCAATGCAAGCTATATCGTTAAATACAGAGGATCCGATATAGGTTACGCCGAAGGAAAGTCGGATCAGGCGTTGATATACTCTGGGAAGCTCTACCGGCTGTCAAAATCTACACCCATAGGGAATAACAACGAGATAAAGCCAACGGCATTTAATCCAACGTTGGCACAATGGAGTCTCGCCAAAGAAGGAAAATACCAGTATTTATGTGTTGGCTTCAATTTCGACGGACTCGGACAGAGCGGCTCTTTTCAAAACGTGCATGGCGGCTATCTCTTGAATTTGAAAAATAAAGATTTATATTTTGCCGTGCGTGATGTCGGCCAATAATTACGCCACAGAGCCCACACTGAAAATTTCCATGGATACTCGTTCGGCAGTGCCGGAAGCTGCGCGAGCCCGCTGATGGCACTCTGGGACGAATTATTCGGTTCCGTAAAGAAACGGTAGGCGAAAGCATGAGGCGATATCTCATCTTGAATGGCGACAAGACGACAGCCAATGGTACCGTCGAGGCCACGGCAACCACGATTCAACTGAGCGGACAGGATGTCGCACACGAAGGCGATAGCGTGTCCTGCCCAGCCTGCAACACGACGGGCAAGATTCAATGTGACGGCCCCCGCCAGGTGATGACCGCGCCGGACGGAAGGCATGCCGCTCTTAGCGATGATCTTTGTATCTGCGGGTGTCATCCCCCGCCCAAGCTGATTGCATCGCAGAACATGATGTCTACCGAAGCGTAGTGCTGGTTTGAGGACTCGTTTGCAGCAAAAAGTATTTCTGGTCCACGTGGACTCATTCGGTTTCCTTCCCTGGTCACCCCATTGGACATGGGATTTCCTTGTCGCATAAGGCTGCGTCCAAGGTGTCCAACGTGTCCAGGATATTTCCAAAGATTGCTTTAGAAGAACCATCAACTGATTTGGACTGCGAATCTTGTAGGTTGGTATTATTTCGTTGATTCTGATTGGACAGGTTGGACACCCTGGACGCGACCTTATGCAGCAAGGCTTCGAGATGTCCGCGAAGTGTCCGACAAGGGATGATATTGTCCTCGCCGGACTCGGCGAAGAAGTCGGAACTGCTTATCCACCCGCTTTCTGTCTATGACGTTGAGGGCAACCGGACAGCTTCAATCCTTGACGAGAAAGCGATCTCTGTTTTTCGCGTCCTTGATCCATGCCGGAGCGCGACCGCGACCGGACCATGTTGCCCCGGTCTTCGGATCATGATACTTCGGCGGGACATTTTCCGGTGCGGACTTTGCCTGCTTTGCCGGCCGACCTCGCTTGCTACTAAAGATATCCTTTTCGGTAATGCCATATTCAGCCACCTTGATACGGATGTCCGCAACAACAGCATCGAATTCGGCAAGGCGAGTCGCTTCAGTTTGCTCAGAAAGTGCTGCGAGTTGAGCCCTAAGCTCTTTGTATGTCGGCATGGTTACTCATTCAGGCGGGCAAGAATGAAGCGTATGATAACGCGAATGTTATCCGGCTAGCGTGAGAGCTGGCGCGACCAACCGATGGCAGGCGATGGATAGGTAAAACGCTTTTGGCACAAGGGTGCGTCCAAGGTGTCCAACGCGGCCAAGGAAATTCAGAATCTTCGCGTCGTCAGCGTATCGTCGATACTCGAAGGTCTAATAGGTAGCAACCGGCTTGCGCAGCGACATTTCCCCGTTTCCAGCCATCGCCCTGCTGAACAGACGGCCTGACCGATAGCGGTAATCTGGGGCGCCTTCAGTTGGGCTTGGGCCTAGGCTGCAAGCGACAGGCTCCGTCGACGTCTAGTTACCTTAACTGATCAATAAACTAGCGATTAGCTACCAAAAATGTTGAATCCAGAGTTGCCGAGTAGGGACCACTTCGCTCAAGACCCGGCAGGCTATAGCCGTTCTGCGTGGATGCGTTGGGCAATCCTCGCTAACTTGAACGGGAAAGATATCGACCCCTTCCAGTCGCCAACGAGCGAAGATCTCAAAAGTCCACTCTTATGGTTGACGCAGGCTGAAGCGATGACGCATGCGGCTGTGGTCCTTTTGAAGAACGAACCGGGGTTCGACAATATGCCCACGGCATTGCGGGGCATCTGCGACTCGCAGTATTGCGCCGTTGCATTGATGTTGGTCGGCTATAGCCTAGAGGTTTGTCTGAAGGCGATGATCATTCTCAAAGGCGGGGTCGACGCATATACCCAAGCGGAGGGCAAATATCAAAACCACGACCTCGGAAAGCTCGCGTCCTTCATTGACACATTGGGCGCGAAAGAACTTGCAATTCTTGAAGTGCTGACTCACTTCGTTTATTGGGCTGGACGGTATCCTGATCCTGGACGAAGGCATATCGCCAAACACGACCAAGTTTTTTCTATTGCGGAGCAGCACAAAATCTCCGGACCGGACCTTTTTCGGCTTGCCGGAAAGGTGATGGGCCACGTCCGTGCAGTGATCGATAACAATGAGGGCGCGCCGGTCTAGGGATAGTTCGCGATGGAACGCACTGCGCATACAGCAGCATCAACAAATATACAACAGAGTTCGACCATGAAAAGATGTGCGTATTGTAATGTTGCGAGTATCAAATTTACAAAAGAGCACATTTGGCCTGACAATATAATTAAAAAATGCATCCCCCTTCTAACTTACAACCCGCGAAATGACGATTTTTACGAGGGCGATCCGGTTGTTAAAGATGTTTGCGAGCAATGCAATAATACTCATCTCAGTGAGATAGACGTGCATCTAGGAAATGTATTTGATCGTTACTTTTCAAACTACATTGAGGCCGGGCAGTCGACTGAGTTTTCCTATGATTACAATATGCTGGTTCGCGGTTTGCTGAAGATTTCCTACAACTCGACACGTTCGACAAAAAACCAGAAACAACAGAAACTGTTAGCGCGATTCGCGAAGCAAATACTGCGTGGCGGAGCATTCCCGTCTGTTATGGTGCGTTTACAGATCGTAACCACATCGAAGGCTGTTACCTTGATAGGGCATGAGGTTGGAGCTTTGCAGCCGGGCGTATTGCGATGCGCTGTCGTTGCGTATGACGGACGATTTAGCAATAGGTTCTGCATTCGGTTGGTCGGGTTTAGGAGTTATTGGTTTTACCTGGTCATCCCCTATAAAAGCGAGCCTCGCCATATCTGGAAAGAGTTAACTCAAAACATTGAAAATTGGGTGACGCCAATGGGGGTGCAGCTGGATCCAACTGAAAAAATAATATCTATTCCGGCTGACAAAACCACTTGGGTCACGCCTACTCTCCTCAGCAAACTCTCTCGCGGTCTGGAAGAACTCGAACTGTAGCTCTTGGCTCCGATCGCGATTTCGCCAAATTACGCAAATCGCGTGTCCGGCTTAAAAAAATTATCGAAACGGATGAATTAGACGCATTGGGCGAGAGCAAGACCCAAAGGAAAAAAGGAAACGTAATGCCCCGGGGTAACAATGTCATCGCTGAACTGCTCAGGCAAAACGAAGGAAATTCGAAAATGTTTGTTTGTCAACAATGTCTGGGCGACGCAATGCTCAGAATGCTTAACGGACAATTGCACGATGAGAAAGTCTGTGCGGCGTGTGGCAAGCCAACAATGAACGCACTCACACCGGAACGCATTGCGAATTTCATACGAAAAGACCTTCCCAGTCACTTTATCCTGGACGATGATTTGCATCCGGGTTATGCGCTAAGTTTGTCACAAATCGTAAGCGCGGCGATTCACTGTGCGGATGAGTCAGTATGTGAAGGGGTTGCTGCATATCTGGTAGACACCGAAGCAAATGAAGAGGATTTTTACTGGGATGGACAAGAGTACCGACGGACACCCAGTCCATTCGAATCCGAAGAGCATGAACGCTGGTATGTCGTAGGCGACTGGAATCACATCGCATACGAGCTAACTCACGGCCAGAGATTTTTCAACGATAAGGTCAAGAATTTTTTTGATGAGCTCACCTTCGAAGCGCTTCAGGCCGAAGCACCGGATCATCCGGGTAGCCGTCCGGTTATCAGCATGCTGCCAGCAGGCACACACTTTTACCGCGCACGCAGGGCGAACAACGCCGCTGAGGCAAAGGTCATTTGCAAAAATCCGGCGATTGAATTAGGCGCACCGCCCAAAGAAAAATGGACTAACAATCGTATGAACCCGGCGGGCATCCCTCTTTTATACGTGGCTAAAGATGTGAAAACCTGTATCGCAGAGGTCCGCCCCTCTATTGGGGATGAGGTCATAGTAGGACAATTTAAATCGACAAAAAGCCTAACGTTCTTTGACTTCACTGCGCTATCCAGCGGTCTATTTCATACACCTATCAGTCTTTTCGATCCAAAGTTCAAAGAACGAATGCAACGTAGAAGGCTCCTTGATTATCTACATGAGGAAATTTCAAAACCAGCAAGAAAAGACGATACTGATTACGTGGTAACTCAAGCATTAGCTGAATTCATTCGTTATAAAACCTCGCCTACTTTTGACGGGATTGTCTTTCAGTCAGCTCAAAATGAAAAAGGAGTTAACTATGTCCTTTTCGGTCAAAAAGATGATCTAAACAGCATGCTTGCTCCCGACTGGTGCCCTCGATTCGATTTAGAAGTTATTACGGAAACCATTGGTGTCCATACTGTAACTTCGATTGACTATCGGGTCGATGACACACCGCTGTCCTAAATCAGAGATTTCATGGACACGTTGGACACCTTGGACGCAGCCATATGCAGCAACGCTTCTACGATGCCCATCCTCGGTCCAACGAAAAAAACCCACCTCAAAGGTGGGCAAAACTGCGTCCGAGACAGCTCGCAGTTACAACGCCGCACTACATAGGCGGGAACGGCTTATCCACCGTTTTCTAGCTCATGGCCTGCATAGGTGGCCGCTTCGAAAACCGTGGATAAGCCGTTCAGAATGGAACAACCATCCGCATGGCTTCGTTTGCTGCCGATCACGCTAGCTCGCGAACCAGCCCACAGATGCTTGCAGCAGTGTTGCCACGCATTTCCTTCGTGATCGGGACTTTCTTGCCACCGCTCATCATCGCGTAGGCGACAGAATCGGTCATGCTGAGATAGCCACCTTTGCCAGATCGTTGCGAAGCTTCCCAGCCGAAATCGTAGACGTCTTTGTAGCTCAGGGATTGACTGCCCCAGCGGATGCCGACACCTGGTTCAATGACGATCGTATGGTCTCGCCAGTTGAGGCGATGAACCACCAGCATTGGCGTCAGAACCGCCACGGGCATCAGCAGGATGCCAACGAGCAGGTTATCGTTGACGCAGACATAAAGGCACCCTCCAAGTCCTGCAAGAATTGCCCCGATAACGGGCACTACCGTCACGATATCGGCGACAACGAAATTCAGCCGTCGCTGCCGGAACGTAACCGCGACCTTGCCATCAGCCAGTTGAGTGCGCTCATAGGCCGGCCTGGACCCAATCCCATGCTTCGCCGCTTTATCGGAACGTCGCGACAATCGCACAACGCTTCGCGCGGCCTGATAGATAAACCACGGCACGCTGGTCCACCGCAGCAGGTTCATCAACAGGAAATTCAACCCGAAGGGAACATAGCGATCACCATATCGCCCCAGGATCAGCAACGGCACGACGAACGGAAAGAAGCGGAATGCCAGCCGGATCGCCGCCGACGCATAGTCCAGCACCCGCTCAAGACCATCCGTGACATCCATAGCCGGACCTGAATATGCAGCGGAACCGCTTTCGGTTTGTGGCACATTGAATCGATGCATGCCGAGTTTGAAATTGGCGGCGGCTGGTCCATCCGTTGGCAATACGCGAGCCTTGATCTGCTCATCAACGCTTCCGAGCACGCCATCCTGTCCATCGATGTAGTAGCTGCCTGTCTTTGCCTGGTTGTCGTCGTTCTGCATACGGTTCCCCGATGTAAATACCCGTCGCTTCAAAGTGCGGGACAGGTAGCCGCAAGCCCAACCCTTACCGGGCGATGGTCATGTTGCCAATGACAGTCATCGGCGGATTGGCATAGAGCGTTTTCAAGACGGGATAAGTTCGGTCCGTGCAAATTGCGCCGTTGCAGTTGCCACCACTTCCCTGTCCGAAACCGTCAAAGTGATTGGTCAGGCCGAGGGCATGCACGAGCTCATGCTCAACAAGTGGCTCGAAAGGTGCGCAATTGGCATTGCTGAAATCGACGTCCACATTGAAGGTCGGGCGGGGATCGATGAGCGGGCTGGAATCAACTTCAGCTTGCCAGTCGGCAGCAAGCGGCGGATCAATGGAATACGTCGGATCAACCCATTGGCTAAAAATATTCTGACGGTTTGCGTATAACTGGCCGCAGTTGTTCGGCTCGGATGCACTGGCAGTCGGCGGCGTCGCATTGTTGAAAATCACCCCTCGCGTGACCGATGCCGGACTCGTTGACGTCGGGAGCCGGTTGAACACGGTTTTGCCGATCGCCGCTTCCAGATTGTTCAGAGCGGTCGTCACCGTCGCACTGTTGCTCGTGTCCAAGAACGGAATCAGGCCGTCGCGCTCGATGTTCCAGCGATACGAATGCAGACCGTCCACGCCGCCTTTGAAGGGGTTGCCAATTGCGCCAAAAGCCCCTGATGTATCCCAGACGGGCGTGTTAGTCGTCGTGCCTTGGCTGATGGCGATGTCGGCCCGGATTTGTGTGTCGGTCGGAACCACCGCAGAAGGCGTGCTGCTAGTCGCCGAACTTGATTGATTGTTGCCGCTACCGCCCCCGCCACATGCGGCCAGCGACGCCGCTATCACTGCTGCAGTTAATTTGCCTCGCATATCGCACCCGTAATGTTTTGTCGATCAAATGAGCACATCACTGCTCGGGCGGATAATAACGCAAATAGGCCAAAATGGCCTATTCAGATGTAGCAGGGAGCATTGCGGCATGCTTCCATCCGTCCATCATCCCCGTTACAAGGCTCTTCGAGCCCACCTGAAAACTCTGCGGAAAAGCGCTGGGCTTACACAGGTCGACTTGGCCAAACTACTGAATGTCGATCAGTCTTATTTGTCGAAGATTGAGCGCGGCGAACGCTACATGGACATTTTGTTCTATCTGGATTGGTGCCGAGCGTGCGAGATGGAACCAAACGAAGCCGTCATGAAACTGGTGGAAGCAGGAGCTTAGAGGAAAACCTGCCAATCTCGAACCCGAGCTATTCCAGAAGACCAGTCCAGCCCCGGCGGCTTGTCCGCGTTGACCGCTTCCAAAGAGGGCAAACTCGAAATGTTATTAAAATGAAAGAATGTTTGGTGTTTTTTGTCCATTGATGGACAATTTGGCTATCCATGATGTGAACAATATTTCTGTCTATTCAATGACATAAAAATTTGCAACGTCGTTGTCCATCCAGCGCGTGGTGATAACCTGAAAGTGCCTAAATTCCTTTCTTTTCAAAGCATTAGGCTTAAAAACCCCACCGGAAGTCAAATTTTTGTCCATAGATGTCTCGCCGCGCCTGAAATCTTTGCCAGTATTGCCTTCCAGTCATGAACAGCCCCGGGAATGGTGGAGGCTGGTTGGTTCAAGTTAATGCCAGCACAGCGATGGTATTGCTGAATTGCCGGTAGTAGTTTGCCTCAGCTTTAGCGGGCGGGATATAGCCTGGAAGTTCCACTAGCCGATGATGGTTGAACCACGCCACCCATTCCAGCCTAACCAGTTCGACAGATTCTCGAGTTTTCCACGGAGCACGCCGCGCAAACCATGTTGTTTCATCAGCCGCTCGACCGTGCAACGTGCCACCGCAATACCTTCCTGGTTCATCTGCCTCCAGACTTTATCGGCTCCATAGACCTGCATGTTGGCCTGCCAGACGCGCTTGATTCCGGATGCAGACTCATCGCGTTTCGCTCGGGCACAGCGCCGCGACGGGCCACGAAGCTGTGCGGCATGACGCCGATAGCCCGACGGGACAATCCGCAAGACCTTGCAGATCGGCTCGACCTCGAAGCTGTCGCGATGCTGATCGATAAAGGCCTTCAGAACTTCAGGCGGCGGTCGAGCTCCACCGGGGCGAAGAATGCGCTCGCCAGCTTCAGGATCTCATTGGCACCGCGCAGTTCCTTAACCTCACGCTCCAGTGCCTTGAGGCGTTCACGTTCCGGCGTGGTGACGCCCTCACGCTCATCGCTATCGACTTCTCCCCACTTGCCCCATCCCAGCAGTGTCTGGCTCGTACAGCCGATCTTTGGCGCAATGGATTCGATCGCCGCCCACTGTGAGGGATACTCGCCCCGATGCTCTTGCACCATGCGCACCGCACGTTCGCGGACTTCAGCAGGAAACTTGTTCGACTTGTTCATAGCTCTATTCTCTCAAGAGTGGAGCCTCCACCAAATCCGGGGCAGTTCAATATCGCATGCGTTCGGGAAGTCTTCGCGTTGGACGACTCCCGATGGCAGAATCGAGCCACCCGGTTGGCTACGAATGCTTGCGCTACGATGTGGGATAGATAAAAATCAAACAGTCTGGGGTAGATTAGATATGCTGAATTGGGGCACTGACTGTGTTGAGTTAGAGTCATTTCAATATCGACGACAATCAGGTCGAATGCGGGCGATGCAGAAAAATAAGATTACCATCAATTGGATCGCATAAGCATTCATTATTTAATAAAACTTTTTATACGTATATTTCAATAAAATTTAGGAAATTAAATATATGGCCACCTTAAATCCTGCCGCCCCCGAAGAAAAGCTTTTAGCTGACGTGCTTCGCCATATTACATCACGAAATGCAATATTGTTTTTAGGATCTGGATTTTCCGCTTCCGCACGCGGCATAGACAACGAAGAAATGCCCGTCGCGTCTGATTTAGCACAAAAAATTGCAGATCTTCAGAATTTTGATGCTGAAAAAGACTTGCGTTATGCGTCGTCCCGTTATTTAGATAGCGACGGAGATAAGAATGCTTTAATTAAACTCCTTCGCGAGACATTTTCTGTCAGGTCGGTGGAAGATCATCACGTCACTCTTGCATCTGTGCCTTGGCGAAGGGTGTACACCACCAATTACGACATGTGTTTCGAACGTGCCGCCGAAAAAGCTGGAAAAATATTCGACACCGTTGATCTGTCTTCAAATCCTTCTGAGTTTTCAGCACGAAATAATATCTGCGTGCATTTGAACGGCTCGCTTAAAAATTTAAATTCCGAAACGCTCAACAATGATTTCAAACTGACGAATTCATCTTATCTTTCACCTGATTCGTTTTTGACATCGAGCTGGCGTTATCCGTTCCAACGAGACATTGACTTTTGCTCGGCAATTGTCTTTGTTGGATACTCCATGTACGACATCGAAGTTCAAAAGATTCTTCATTCTGACCCTGCATATCGAGACAAGACATTTTTTATCACGCGATCCTTAAAGAAGGGAAGAGATCAATTTACGATCGAACAATTTGGCTCGATTTTGCCAATCGGTGCCGAAGCCTTCGCCAAGGCTGTTGCCGGAGAGTCGGATGTTTTAATTGCCGAGCCGGAAGAACTGGTGCTGGCAAGTCTTTGGGAGTATCAGTTTAGTGAGGAGGATGTTGAAATACGCGATGCTCATGTTGACGCATTTCTCATGCGGGGTGAGGTGTCTGACGAAATTATCGACGCTACCGCAATGGGAGCAAAGGGAGCAAAGGGAGCAAAGGGAGCGCCTATTCTGATCTCCCGTGACGATATAATCTATGCAAAACAATTACTAGATGCGGATGCAAAGGTGGTCGTCATTGCTGAGTTCGGCAATGGGAAATCCACATTTATCCGCGCTCTAAGAAGTCAACTGGCCATGAGTGGCGTTCGAGTGTTTACAGCAGATCAGGCAGACGCGCATCAACACGACGACCTTGAAAAAATTATTAAAAAAGATATTAAAGGATGTTTAATTATCGATTCTTATGAGCAAAATATTGCTTTGCTTAAACACTACGCGGAGCTACACCCTGCGAAACTTAAACTCGTCATTGGCGCACGAACGAGTATCCACGAACGTTTTCGGCCTTGGCTAGTCAAGTCGGGCTTAGAACTAAACGAGATAGCGTTGGATGACCTATCGTCGCAAGAGGCGGACCAGTTCATCGAAATCATGGATAACGTTGGGTATTGGGGTGAGAAAGCAGCCTTACCTCTTTACTCTAAACAATCCATCGTGAACAACGATCATCATAGGCAACTTTCGTTGAATTTATTATCGCTTTTATCATCCCCCCAAATGATAGAGCGCGTGCGAGAGCTTCTGAGCGGTTTGCTATCAAATCCGCAGCACAGGGATACGATATTTTCTATTGCACTACTTTCTGCGAATGACAAACCTCTCACTTCAAGCCTGATTTCCGAAATCGCTTTAAACGACGCGATTTATTCTTCCGAGTTGCGCAGCAACGAAAGCTTTCGACAGATTTTCCAAATTCAAGGGATCAAAATTTCCGCAAAATCGAGCGTATTTGCTATTGCGCTTATTTCCCAGCAATTTCAAGCAACATACATTGTAGATCAACTGTTGAAGATCGTTTCGGCCATTGATGATGGAATGGCTGATCTGCGAGATATCCAAAAAAGCTTATTGCGATTTTCTGTGGTCGAACGATTTTTGCCCGCAAAGCAACGCATGCAAAATCTGGTCCGATACTATGAAAATCTAAAACGCGAAATTTCCTGGCTTAAAGGTGATCCACACTTCTGGTTGCAGTATGGAATGGCTCAGCTTACATATAAACATTATGACAAGGCCCAAGGATACTTCGACCAAGCCTATGCATTGGCAGAAAAAAAACATAATTATCACACTGACCATCTTGACACTCAACAAGCACGCTTATTTCTTCTGCAAGCCGTTTCGGTTGAAGATCCTGCAAGATCATTTCAATTGTTCGCCGACGGTCACAAGCTTCTACGTGCATTAACGGATGACGTTCATAAGTACCGACAAGTTGAAATATACAAAGAGGTTTTTGACAAGAGATTCGCAATATTTACCAAGGCCCAAAAAGCAACATTTGAACGATCATGCAAAAATCTGCTTGCTGAATTGACACAAGTGATGTCGGATATCTGGCCAGGTAGCCGTCCACGTATAATAATTCGAGTCATCGATATGCTTGAAGCGATCCTCAGCAAGATCAACGACGGCAAGAAGTGAGCAAGAAATAGCAATTGACGCTGTATGACTTTCTGTTTGCGTTGAGATGCGTTAGGCCTCACAGCCATCGGTGCCCGCCCTTGGCTGTGCCCCGTCTGAACTGAAGATGGATGGGCAAGCTCATGTCGAGCTGCACTTGTGCCTTCGCATTCTCCTTGACTATTCCAAATGACGACCCGCAAGCGGTCGACCGCGTTGATAAATTCACTGAGTGAGGGCGCAGCGATGTTTCCATGAATCGTATTATCCCGATCCGCCTTATTGCGGACACTTGAACGAGTATCGTCGAACGACCGCACAATCCAACAATTCGCACAAGGCGCTCGATCACAAAAATGGCCGCTGTGACTCTTGGAAGCGGATGTCGGTCAACCAATGTGACGAGCGGCCGAGTCGGGTCGAGGGCAACCGGTCACATTAATTCCTGGACTCCCCCGACACGTCGGACACCTTGGACGCAACGATATACAGCGGACCTCCCCGATGTCCAACCTCAGGTCCAGCGAAAAAAGTCCATCGCGAGAGTGGGCAAAACTGCGTCCAAGGCGATTCGGAGTTACAACACGGCACTACATAGGCAAGAACGGCTTACCCATGGCTTCCTTGCCCAAAGCCGTCGAAATGATTTGTCAGACCGAGGGCATGCACAGGCTCAACGAGCGACTCAAACGGCGCGCAATTGGCGTTGCTGAAATCGACATCCACATTGAAAGTCGGGCAGAGGTCGATGAGCGAGCTGGAATCAACTTCGGCTCGCCAGTCAGCGGCGAGCGGCAGATCAATGGAATAGGTCGGGTCAACCCATTGGTCGGAAATATTGTGACGATTTGCATACAACTGACCGCAGTTATTTGGTTCTGCCGCACTGGCAGTCGGCGGCGTCGCATTGTTGAAAATCACCCCTCGCGCGACCAATGCCGGGTCCGTCGTTGCCGGAAACCAGATGAACACGGTTTTGCCGATCGCCGCTTGCAGGCTGTTCAGAGCGATCGTAACCGTCGCACTGTTGCTCGTGTCCAGAAACGGCATCAGGCCGCCCCGTTACAGGGCTCTTCGAGCCCACCTGAAAACTCTGAGGAAAAGCGCTGGGCTTACACAGGTCGACTTGGCCAAATTACTGACTGTCGATCAATCTTATTTATCGAAGATTGAGCGTGGTGAACGCTACATGGACATTTTATTCTATTTGGATTGGTGCCGAGCGTGTGAGATGGAATCAAACGAAGCCGTCATGAAGCTGGTGGAAGCAGGAGCTGAGGAAAAGCCTGCCAACGTTTCGCGGATCCAGCAATTCAAGAAGACCAGCCAAGCCCCTGCGGCTTATCCACGTCAACTGCTTCCAAAGAAAGCAAACCCGGAACATTATTAAAATGAAGGAATATCCCGAGTTTTTTGTCAATTTATGGACAATTCATATACCCATGATGTCAACAAAATTCCCCTTTATTCGACGACATAAGAAATTACAACGTCGTTGTCCATCCAGCGCGTAGTGATCGGCAGAAAATGCGGGTAGGCGCTGCGCGCGGCGGGAGTGGGTTTGTTCATCGCTTATTGCCCCGGTTTTTCGACAAACTCGAACGGCAAGCCGCGCCGCCGCATCCATTCACCTAGCGCCTGACCGGTACCCGCACGCCACGGACGCAGTTTGACCGGTTCGATCAGCCGGTATTCGAGCAATTCCGGCGACAGCGCGACCGTGCCATACGCCTTCACGTGATACGCGATGATCAGTTCGTTTTTGCGGATGAATTCGTACACGCCGATCAACTCGACCGTCTCCGCGTGCAGCGAGGTTTCTTCCAGTACCTCGCGGGCAATGCCCTCTTCCGGCGTTTCGCCGTTTTCCAGAAAACCGGTGATCAGCGCGAACATGCCTTCGGGCCAGGCGGCGTTGCGCGCGAGCAGGATCTTGCCCTCGTATTCGACGATCGCCGCGACCACCGGCAGCGGATTGTTCCAGTGGACGTAGCCGCATTCCGTATCGGGACAGCTCTGGCGAATCCGGCCGCCTTCATGTTCGGGATCGGAGCGCTCGATCAAAGACTTGGCGCAACGCGGACAAAATTGGTATTCGGTCATGGCGAGTGGGTCGTTTCTTATGTTCTGTGTCTGATTGTCTTGTTCCAGCGCGGACGTCACACGGTTTCAGGCCATGCACGGTACACACACTTCGGCGGCGGCACGCTCGACGGTTTCGGGCTGCGTGTCCCACGCGCACATTAGCCGGCAACCGCCCGCGCCGATGAACCCGGAGGACTTCCAGACGCCGGCATGGTTATCGGACGCGCAATGCTGCATGGCTGGCCGCGCGCCCGGCAACAGGCGCACTGAGATGACAGGAAAGCGGTCATTTTAGTGCGCCGGTGGATTATTTGTTTTCCGGCGATGGGGATTGGCGGGGCGAGCGCCCCTGAGTCGAACGGAAAGGCCGTTAGTTGCAACCGCAGTCGGGCATCCGGCCGCGGCCACGCGGGATGTGCGCCACAATCGTCAAGCCGGCCGCGCCCAGCAGCAACGCTCCCGTCGCCAGCCACAAAGCAGGCGAAAACGACCCCGTGTGTTCGGCTATCGGTGCGGCCACCAGCGGGCCGATGATCTGGCCCACGCCATACGCCGCGGTCGCATAGCCCATCAGACCGGCCGCATTGTCACCGTGCAAACGCCGCGCTTCGCGCATTGCGAACAAGGTGATCGCCGTAAAGGGCAGACCGATCAGGATGCTGCCCAACGAGAAGCCGCCCGCCGTGGGCCAAACGATGCCGCACGCGATGCCGCCTGCCTGCAGCACGTAGCAGCCGGCCAGCAATGTGCGATTGTCCCAGTGCACCGGCAGGCGCGCCGCGAGCAATGCCCCGACGATCAACGCCGCCCCGAACATCGGCCAGAACAGATCGGGCCAGGGCGAGCCTGGCAGCGCGTGGCGCGCGATCACCGGCAGGAACGTCGCAGTGATGATGTAGCCGAAACCGGGCACGCCATATAGCAGGACCAGCCAGAAGGCATCCGCGCGGTGCCGGGGATGGCGTGTGGGAGCGCGTTGACCGGCTGCCGGACTTGCGCTCGACTGATTGGCGGCGCTTGCCTTGCCCGTGGCAGCCGCCGCGCCTCCTGAAACGATATGGGTCACGGTCCCGAACGCGGGCCAAACCACGGCCGAAAGGATCGCGGCGATCAGTCCGAAACCGATCCAACCCACCATGGCGCCGTAACCGCTCGCCGCGCTGACCAGCAAACCTGTCCCGACGATGCCCACGCCCGGGCCCGTATAGATCACCCCGCCCCACCCATGCGCGCCGAGTTCGGCAAGCCGCCGCAAGCCCCACTGCGAGGCGAACACAAAGGTCCAGGCACTGATCGCGCCGGCGACGAAGCGCACAAGGGCCCAGAGCCAGAATTGGCTTGTTACGCCCATTGCCAGCGTCAGCAAGACGGTTGCAACAAGGCCCATGCGCACCATGCGTGCCGGCTCGACCCGCAGCGCCGCACAGGTGAGCGCACCGACGAAATAGCCCGCGTAGTTGAACGAGGCGAGCCAGCCGCCATGCTGGATATCGATCTGCGGTTGACCAAAGACACTGCCGTGAAGCATCAGCGGCAAGAGCGGCGTGAACGCAAAACGCCCAATACCGAGCGCCACGGCCAAGGTGACCATGCAGGCAAGCGCTGCGCGGCGGGCAGCATGACGTTCGGCAGAGGTGTCGTGCGCGCTGGAAGCAAGGTCGTTCATGACATGAGCAGACGGTAAATGGATTCGGGCCGGCGGTCGCCGGCTTCCTCAATCCATATTAGCTTGACCTTTCAATCACGAAAAATGAATAATTAGGATACTAACCATCGTCCCGAGAGAACCATGGATCTGGCCGCTTTGACCATTTTTCGTGCCGTCGTGCGTGAAAACGGCGTGACGCGCGCCGCTGCCAAGCTCAATCGCGTGCAATCGAACGTCACGACGCGCATCAAGCAGCTCGAGGAACAACTGGGGACCGACCTGTTCATCCGCGATGGCCGGCGCCTTGTTCTGACACCGGCCGGTGAGACGCTGCTGCCCTACGCGGAGCGTTTGCTCGCACTCGCCGACGAGGCACGCCATGCGCTGCGCGAGGATCGTCCGAGCGGGCGCCTGCGTTTGGGCACGATGGAAAGCGTCGCGGCGACGCGTCTGCCTGGCCTGCTCGCGCGTTATCACCAGCAGTGGCCGGATGTTGCACTGGAACTCGAAACCGGCACGACGGGCAAGCTGATCGAGCGGGTCCGCGAATTCGAAGTGGATGCAGCTTTGGTGGCGACGCCGCTGGATCCGGCCGCGCTCGGCGAATTGTTCGAAACAGTGCCGGTTTTCCGCGAAGAGCTGGTGATGCTGTCGCCGCGCGGTCATCGACCGATTCACGAAGTGCGGGATATTGCTTTATCGACGCTGATCGCGTTCGAGCGTGGATGTGCTTACCGGTCGTATATCGAGAAGTGGTATCTGGAGCATGGCGTGAGGCCGGCTCGCGTGCTGGAGCTTGGCTCGTATCATGCGATCGTGGCTTGTGTCGCTGCCGGCGCGGGAGTGGCCGTGGCACCGCGATCCGTGCTCGATCTGCAAACCGATGCGAGCAATATCGCCGTTCATGAGCTTCCCGAGATTGGCGTGATCGAGACGCTTCTCGTCTGGCGGCGAGGGCATTTTTCGTCTGCGCTCAATGCGCTGCGGCAGACGCTTGTGTCGGGAGAGGATGCCGTACCGTTACCGGCCGCAGCACCGGTATGCGTGGCTTGATGCTTTGCCTGCGCGGCGGAGAACGCTAACCGCCGCCGCAACCGGCCAACGTGAGGCACGGCAAGGCACGCCAACGAAAAAACAACTTGGGCCACGTGGGACGCAAAAACCACCAGCGCCCCACGTGGCCCACGTGGTCCAATCAAACCCGAATCAAAGCTGGGCTTCGACCCAACCCTTCACGCCTGCCAGCGCCGCAGCAAGATTCGCCGGCTCGGTACCGCCCGCTTGCGCCATGTCCGGCCGCCCGCCGCCCTTGCCACCGACTTGCTGTGCAACGAAGTTGACCAGTTCACCGGCCTTGACCTTCTTGCTGGCGTCCGCCGTCACACCGGCGATCAGACTCACCTTGCCGCCCTCGACCGAGGCCAGCACGATCGCTGCGCTCTTCAGCTTGTCCTTCAGCTTGTCGACCGTCTCGCGCAGCGTTTTCACGTCCGCGCCCTCGAGCGTGGCAGCCAGCACATGCACGCCGGCCACTTCGATGGCCTGACCGGCAAGCTCGTCGCCCTGGCTCGAAGCCATCTTCGACTTCAACGCGCTGAGTTCCTTCTCCAGCGACTTCACCTGATCCTGCACCTGCACGATCCGCTGCGTCAGTTCCGACGGTTGCGCCTTCAACACGGCCGCAGCCGCATTGATCCGCGCGTCGAGATCCTGCACGAAGCGCACGGCGTTATCGCCCGTGATCGCTTCCACGCGACGGATACCGGCCGCCACGCCGCCTTCCATCACGATCTTGAAGAGGCCGATGTCACCCGTGCGATGCACGTGCGTACCGCCGCACAACTCGCGCGAGAAACCGAGGTCGAGCACGCGCACTTCGTCGCCGTACTTTTCGCCGAACAGCGCCATCGCACCGCCCTTCACCGCGTCGTCGAACGGCATGACCTGCACGATGCCCGGTGCGTTCGCCAGCACTTCCGCGTTGACGATTGCTTCGACCTGACGGATCTGCTCGTCGGTCATCGGCGCGTTATGCGCGAAGTCGAAACGGGTCTTGTCCGCATCGACCAGCGAGCCCTTCTGCTGCACGTGCGAACCGAGCACCTCGCGCAACGCCTTGTGCATCAGGTGGGTGGCCGAGTGGTTGCGCTCAGTGCGGGCACGACGCACTGCATCGATTTCCGCCTTCACGACGTCGCCGACCTTCAGCGTGCCCTGCTCGAGCGTGCCGTGATGGCCGACCACGTCCGCCTGCACCTTCAGCGTATCGGTCACCGCGAAGCGCACGCTCGCGTTAGCCAGCACACCCTGGTCGCCGACCTGGCCGCCTGACTCCGCGTAGAACGGCGTGTGATCGAGCACGACGACCGCCTGCTGGCCGTTGTTCACTTCTTTCACCGAAGCGCCGTCGACATACAGCGCGATCACTTTCGCGTCGTCGAAGATGATTTCTTCGTAACCGTGGAACGTGGTCTTCGCGCCCGTGTATTCGAGGCCCTGCGCCATCTTGAACTTGCCGGCCGCGCGAGCCTGCTCGCGCTGACGCGCCATGGCTTCGTCGAAGGCGGCCTCGTCGACCGTCACTTCGCGCTCGCGGCACACGTCTGCCGTCAGATCGAGCGGGAAGCCGTAGGTGTCGTGCAGCTTGAACGCGAGTTCGCCGTCGAGCGTCTTGCCGCCCTTCGCCTCCAGATCGGCCAGCGCGCTTTCGAGAATCGACATGCCGTGCTCGATGGTCTCGAAGAAGCGCTCTTCTTCCTGACGCAGCACGTCGGTCACGCGTTGTTCCGCGTCCTTCAGTTCCGGATAGGCGTCACCCATTTGCGCGACGAGGTCCGGCACCATGCGGTGGAAAAACGAACCTTTCTTGCCCAGTTTGTAACCGTGGCGGATCGCACGGCGCACGATACGGCGCAGCACATAGCCGCGGCCTTCGTTGCCGGGAATCACACCGTCGACGATCAGGAACGAGCACGCGCGAATGTGATCGGCGATCACCTTCAGCGAGTTGTTGGTCAGATCGGCCACGCCGGTTTCGCGGCCCGCGGCCTTGATGAGCGCCTGGAACAGGTCGATCTCGTAGTTGCTGTGCACGTGCTGCAAGACGGCTGCGATACGCTCCAGACCCATGCCGGTGTCGACACATTGCTTGGGCAGCGGCGTCATGTTGCCTTGGGCGTCGCGGCTGAATTGCATGAACACGAGATTCCAGATCTCGATGTAGCGGTCGCCGTCTTCTTCAGGCGATCCAGGGGGGCCGCCCCACACGTCCGGGCCGTGGTCGTAGAAGATTTCCGAGCACGGACCGCATGGGCCGACGTCGGCCATCTGCCAGAAATTGTCCGACGCGTAGCGCGCACCTTTGTTGTCGCCGATGCGGATGATGCGCTCGACCGGCACGCCCACTTCCTTCGCCCAGATGTCGTGCGCTTCGTCGTCTTCGTGATAGACGGTGACCCACAGCTTGTCTTTCGGCAACTGATACACGCCCGTCAGCAACTCCCACGCGTAGTGGATCGCGTCGCGCTTGAAGTAGTCGCCGAACGAGAAATTGCCCAGCATTTCGAAGAACGTGTGGTGACGCGCGGTGTAGCCGACGTTTTCCAGATCGTTGTGCTTGCCGCCGGCGCGCACGCTGCGCTGCGCGGTCGTGGCGCGCGAATACGGACGCGATTCGGCGCCGAGGAACACATCTTTGAACTGCACCATTCCCGAATTGGTGAAGAGCAGTGTCGGGTCGTTACCGGGCACAAGGCTCGACGAACGAACGATCGAATGGCCCTTCGATTCGAAGAACTTGAGGAATTTCTCGCGGATTTCGGCGGCTTTCATAGCGTGCGGGGGACGGGTTTGCCAGTTCCCTGGCTGTTACCGGCGGCATCATGGAGATGCGCCAACTGTTTGTTTCTTAAACGACTGATTATACGGGATCGGCGAGCGTGCGCGGCAGCGCCCCTGCCCCGGCCTCGTCGCGTTAGCCATTCGGCCAGGTTTGGCCGGGTGGCGGGCGACACGCCAGGGCGTGCCGCGCGTCCTATGCCGTTCGGCTGACTGCGCCGACGCGCAGGAATCGCTTAAGATTGCCCACATCCGCGGCGCCATGCGCGCCGCTCTGGCTACATTGGAGACAACGAAAAATATGGGCGCTCTCAGTCATATCCGCGTGCTGGATCTCACACGCGTGCTCGCCGGGCCCTGGTGCGCACAGACGCTCGCCGATTTCGGCGCGGACGTCATCAAGATCGAACGCCCCGAAGTCGGCGACGATACCCGCCACTGGGGGCCTCCGTACCTGAAAACACCAGAGGGCGCCGACACGCCTGAAGCCGCCTATTACCTCGCGGCGAATCGCAATAAACGCTCGGTCACCGTCGATATCGCTTCACCTGAAGGCCAGCGGATCATCCGCGAACTGGCCGCGCAAAGCGACGTGGTGCTGGAAAACTACAAGGTCGGGCAGTTGAAGAAATACGGCCTCGACTACGCGTCGCTCAAGGAAGTGAAGCCGGATCTGATCTACTGCTCGGTAACCGGCTTCGGGCAAACCGGGCCGTATGCGCAGCGCGCCGGTTACGACTTCATCGTGCAAGGCATCGGCGGCTTCATGAGCATTACCGGCGAGCGCGAGGGCCAACCGGGTGGCGGCCCGCAAAAAGCCGGCGTCGCGATCGCCGACCTGATGACCGGCATGTATTCAACCATCGCCGTGCTGACGGCCCTCACGCATCGCGATCGTACGGGCGAAGGCCAGTACATCGACATGGCGCTGCTCGACGTGCAGGTGGCGATGCTGGCCAACATGAATTCGAATTACCTGGCGAGCGGCCAGCCGCCCGTGCGCTGGGGTAACGCGCATCCGAACATCGTGCCCTATCAGACCTTTCAGACGAGCGACGGCTGGATCATCGTCGCGGTCGGCAACGACGGCCAGTTCCGCAAGTTCGTTGAGGCAGGCGGGCGCGCCGAACTCGCCGACGACGAGCGATTCGCCACCAACCCGGCTCGCGTGCGCCATCGCGACGTGCTCGTGCCGATCCTTGCCGACATGGTGCGCCTGCAGGGCAAGCAGCAATGGATCACGGCGCTGGAAGCGGCGGGTGTGCCGTGCGGGCCGATCAACGATCTGGGTGAAGTGTTCGAAAACGAGCAGGTGGTGGCGCGCGGCATGCGGGTCGATCTGCCGCATCCGTCGGGCGGCACGGTCAAGCTGGTGCGCAATCCGATCAATATGACCGGCACGCCGCCTGAAGCCTTGACTCATCCGCCGACGCTCGGGGAGCACACCGACAGCATTCTGCGCGACGTGCTCGGCTATGACGAGGCGCGGATTGCGGCGTTGCGGGACCAGTCGGTGATTTGAGGCGAGCTGAGGCCGCGCCGGTTTTCAGTGAGGCCGGCGACGGTGCCCGCACAAATGAGGGTTCACGTCCGCGCGCCTAACGAAGCCAGCCAGCGCCGCCCCTCGTCCCAATCGCCGAGCCCGCTGTCGGCATTGATGTGGCCGCGCGGGCCGATATCGATCCAGCGGCTGCCCCACGCGCTCGCGCAAGCTTGCGAGAACGGCACGCTGCCGTACGGATCGTCGCTGCTCGCCACCACCATGCTCGCAAACGGCAAACGCGTCAGCGGCACGGGTGCGAAGCCATGGGCGTCTTGCGGAAAATGGGCCCCGGACGGATCGGGCACCGCTACCAGCAACGCGCCCGCCACCTTCGCCAACTGCGCAACGCTCGCGTACTGCGACGCCCAGAAGGCGGCCGTCAGACAGCCAAGGCTGTGTGCGGCGAACACCACGGGCGAGCCGGCTGCGGCGACCGCGGCATCGAGCGTTCGGCACCATGCGTCGCGCGCCACACGCTCCCAGTCCGGCATCTGCACGCGCACGAAGGCGGGATCGAGCGCCTCCCAGCGCGTCTGCCAGTGGCCCAGTCCGGAATTCAGGTAGCCCGGCAGCACGAGTACGTTTAGTTTTTGCCCGCTCATTGTGTTCCCCGTTGCAGTTCGTTTTTCGAGCGCATTCAAAGTGCGTTCACTACGTGTGTTCCCGCAAAACGCTTTACGCTCGGCGGCCCGCTTCCCCAAAAGATCTGCTTCGCCGTGCCGCGCAAACCAAACATCAAGGCATCACGCGGCCCACACCTACGCCACGCGGATCGGCCGCCGGTTCGGGCTTGGCCCCTTCGACGCGAATCATTTGCACGTCGCCGTTGAACGACTGCCCTTCCAGCGTGTAGCCCTCGGCTTTCAACTGGTCGGCCAGTTCGCCCGTGATCGGATGATACGGCTCAAAGTAGATCGTCTTCGGCGGCAGCAGCTGATGATGGAATCGCATTGCAGCCAAAGCGTCGGCCGGCGTCATGTTGAAATCGTACAGGTTGGTCATGACCTGGAAAATCGACGTAAGGATTCGCGAGCCGCCGGGTGTGCCGATCACGAGCGACACCTTGTTGTCCTTCAACAGGATTGTCGGCGTCATCGACGAAAGCGGCCGGCGTCCTGGCGCCACCGTGTTCAGATCATTCGCCGTTGCACCCGGCGGGCTGGCGGCAGCCGGTTTGGTCTCGAAGTCGTCCACCGCGTCGTTGAGCAGGAAGCCGCCACCGTCCACCACCACGCCGGAACCAAACGACCCATTCAGCGTGTAGGTGTTCGACACGGCGTTACCCCACTTGTCGACCACCGAGAAATGCGTGGTTTGCGCCTTCTCCGGCAGCGCGTCGCCGAGGCCGCCTTTGACCGGCGTCGCGCCCGGCACTTCGTCGGGTTTCACTTCGTCGGCGCGTTGCGCGAGGTAGGCGTCACCGGTCAATTTGTCGACCGGTATCGTGTACGAGTCGGGGTCGCCGATGTATTGCCGGCGATCGGCGAACACGCGGTCTTCAATCTGCGCGATCAGGTGAATATACGGCGCGGAGTTCAGCTCGAGACCGTCGAACGCCTGCTTCAGATCGGCTTTCATCTTCAGCATCTGGATCAGTCCGATCCCTCCTGAGCTCGGCGGCGGCGCGGTCACGACGCTGTAGCCGTTCCAGTCGGCGGTGAGCGGTTGGCGCCACACGGCCTTGTATTGGATCAGGTCCTGCTTCGTAACCAGACCGTGGCCGTACATCTGCTGGGCGATCAGATCCGCGGTGCGACCCTCGTAGAACTCGCGGCCGCCGTCGCTGGCAATGCGCGAGAGGGTTTGCGCGAGTTCAGGCTGGCGCAGCATCGCGCCCGCTTTCAAGCTCGAGAAATAGGCGTCGAAGTTGGTCTTGCCGGCGAAATTCTTCGCCGCAGCGTCATGACGCTGCTGCAACCCCGGTCCGACCTGAAAGCCGTCGGTGGCGTAACGGATTGCAGGCGCCAGCACCTGCTTCCATTTCAGCTTGCCGAAGCGCTGCTGCGCTTCCCACATGCCCTCGACGGTGCCGGGCACGGCTACCGCGCGATGGCCGACGAGGCTCATACCCGGCACGAGGTTGCCTTTGTCGTCGAGATACATGTCACGGGTCGCCTGCTGCGGTGCGCGCTCGCGGTAGTCGAGAAAATACGGTTTGCCGTCCATGAACGCCGTCATGAATCCGCCGCCGCCGAGATTCCCCGCGTCCGGACAGGTCACGGCCAGCGTGAAGGCGATCGCGACAGCGGCGTCCACCGCGTTGCCGCCGGCTGCAAAGATCTGTTGCGCGGCGTCAGCGCTGTACCGATCCGGCACGGCAACCGCCGATGCCTCCAGTACGGCCTTGGGCGGGGGCGTTTTCGCGAGCGCGGGGACCGGTGCGACGAAGCTGCCGGCGAGCGCGGCGAACACGGCCGTGGCCGTCACGATCCGGGCGAAAGGCAGAGAGGCGAAAAGCATAGGGACGAAAGGCACGCGAGGCGCGTCATGCGACGGAATGGACATCCGAGAAACTCCGGGAACTGAGGGCGCCATGTTGCTCGAACGGTAGAAGCTCGTGCAAAACGACAAAGGGGAGCGAGACCTGAACAGACTGCACGGCGCAGACTGCACGGCGGCTCCACTGCGCCGCGGCTGCGCGGCCGCGCGCCGCGCGGCAGGACGTGGGCAGCGCCCCGTCAGAAAAGGTAGAGCGGCGCGCGGGTGGCGAGTATGCCGCCCGCATCCTAAGTCGCCGGCGCGTGCGTCAACAAACCGTTTTACCTCCTGTTACAGCAGCTTAAATGCAGCTTGCAGGATCCCGCCCGACCCTAAAAAACAGTCGAAACCGCTCAAACGTTGGCTGCGCGCCGCACTCGCCTGCCGCAGGCGAACGCGTCAGGTAGAATTGACGGATAAGTGGGCGTATTGCGCGCCCCCGGACCGACTTTCACCTTCTCGCATGAATACCGAACGCAACGACGCGCCAGCGGCATCCAATTTCATCCGCAACACCATTGACGAAGACAACCGCACCGGCAAATGGGGTCAGCGCGTCGAAACGCGCTTTCCGCCTGAGCCGAACGGCTACCTGCACATCGGTCACGCCAAGAGCATCTGCCTGAACTTCGGTGTGGCGCGTAGCTACGGCGGCGTGTGCCATCTGCGCTTCGACGATACGAATCCGGAAAAGGAAAGTGTCGAGTACGTCGACTCGATCATTGATTCCGTGCGCTGGCTCGGTTTCGAATGGGAAAAAGACGGCAAGGAACAGCTTTATTTCGCAAGCGACTACTACGACAAACTGTACGAATTCGCTGAACTGCTGATCGAGCGCGGCAAGGCGTATGTCGATAGCCAATCGGCCGAAGAAATCCGCGCGAACCGCGGCTCGGCTTCCGAAGTCGGCACGCCATCGCGCTTCCGCGAGCGTTCGGTGCAGGAGAATCTCGACCTGTTCCGCCGCATGAAAGCCGGCGAGTTCAAGGAAGGCGAGCATGTGCTGCGCGCGAAGATCGACATGTCGTCGCCGAACTTCAACATGCGCGACCCGGTTATCTACCGTATCCGCTTTGCGCATCACTACCGCACCGGCGACACGTGGTGCGTGTACCCGATGTACGACTACACGCACTGCATCTCGGACGCGCTGGAAAACATCACGCATTCGCTGTGCACGCTCGAATTCGAAGACCACCGCCCGCTCTACGACTGGATTCTGAACGAGCTGGCCGAGGCCGGAATCTTTACGCGCCCGCTGCCGCAACAGATCGAGTTTTCACGCCTGAACCTCACCTACGCGATCACCAGCAAGCGCAAGCTGCTGCAACTCGTGACCGAAGGCCATGTCGAGGGCTGGGACGATCCGCGCATGCCGACCATCGTCGGGGTGCGCCGCCGCGGCTTCACGCCGGAAGCGATCCAGTTGTTCTGCGAGCGCATTGGCGTCACCAAGGTCGATTCGTGGATCGACATGAGCGTGTTCGAAGGCGCGCTGCGCGACGATCTGGACGATAAGGCACCGCGCACCGCGGCCGTGCTCGACCCGCTCAAGCTGATCATCGACAACTTCCCTGAAGGCGTGAGCGAACCGTGCAGCGCGCCGGTCCATCCGCATCATCCGGAACACGGCGTGCGCGAATTCCCGATTTCGCGCGAACTGTGGATCGAACGCGATGACTTCAGCGAAGCACCGCCAAAGGGCTACTTCCGCTTGTTCCCGGGCAACAAGGTGCGCCTGCGCTACGGCTATGTGATCGAGTGCATCGGCGCGGACAAGGACGAAAACGGCAACATCGTCGCAGTGCACTGCAACTACTTCCCGGACAGCAAATCGGGCACCGAAGGCGCGAACAACTACAAGGTCAAGGGCAACATTCACTGGGTCAGCGTGGCCGCCGCGTGCCCGGCCGAAGTGCGCATCTACGACCGTCTGTTCAAGGAACCGCAGCCGGACGCCGGTGGCCGCGATTTCCTCGAGGCGCTGAATCCGGATTCGAAGCGCGTGGTCAACGCCTACCTGGAACCGGGTGCGCGCGACACGCTGCCGGAACAACGTTATCAGTTCGAGCGCCATGGCTATTTCGTCGCCGACCGCGTCGATTCGAAACCGGGCAAGCCCGTGTTCAATCGCATCGTCAGCTTGCGCGACAGTTGGGGCAAGCCGGCGTAAGCTGGAGGCACTACGGCGCGAAGCGCGTCTGACGTTGTGCATTTGAACTTGCGCAGCTAACGTGCCTTATCTGACGTTGAACACGGCGTGCATTTCGCGAGCGGGATGCACGCCTTTTCGTTGCATCGATGTTCCATCGACATGTGACAGCGCGGCCCACAGGCCCGCGCCAGTCCGGGAGACACGATGAAAGTTGCAGCCCGCCGCGGGGCAAGAACATGGGCGAGCACAGCACAAGGCACGCATCACGCGCGTACCGTGCCTGCTGCGCGCATGAATCGCATCGCACTCGTTGCAAAAAACACGCGTAGCGCGCTCGTCGCGCTGGCCGCATTCGGTGCGGCGTCGCTCCTCAACCCCGCTCACGCGGACGAACTCACCGGCACGCTGAAGAAAATTCACGACGACGGCGTGGTCGTGCTCGGCGTGCGTGAAGCGTCGATTCCCTTCTCATACTTCGACGGCAAGCGCACGGTCGGCTACTCGCAAACCATCGCGCTGCAGATCGTCGACGAAATCAAGAAAACGCTCGGCCTGCCGCAACTGAAGGTGCACGAGATCACGGTGACCTCGTCGAACCGCACGCCGATGTTGCTGAACAACCAGATCGATCTGGAATGCGGCTCGACCACGCACACAGTGGAACGCGAAAACGTCGCCGCCTTCTCGAACAGCTTTTTCCAGTACGCGGTACGCATAATCGCGCGCAAGAGCAGCGGCATCACGGATTTTCCGGACCTGGCCGGCAAGGCGGTGGTGACGACCGCGGGTACCTCCGATGAACGCCTGCTGCGTCGCCTGAACACCGAGAAACATCTGAACATGCGCATCTCGAGCGCGCGCGATCATCAGGAAGCTTTCACCGCGCTCAAGGATGACCGGGCGGCCGCCTTCGTGATGGACGAACCGATCCTGTACGGTTTCAAGTCAACGGACCCGCACCCTGAAGACTTCGTGGTGACCGGCACGCCACTCGGCTACGAGGTTTACGCCTGCATGTTTCGCAAGGGCGACGAGCCGCTGCGCACGCTTGTGAACGGGGTGGTCGCGCGCGGCCAGACTTCCGGCGACGCGGAGCGTCTGTATAACCAGTGGTTCACGCAGCCGATTCCTCCTCGCGGCATCAACCTGAATTTTCCGCTGTCGGAACAGAACCGCACGCTATTCGCGCATCCGAACGACCGAGCGCTCGACTGAGCGCTTCGGCAACACGCGGGCGTTGCGATTGCCAGTGCAGCCCGCGCTGCGGCGAAAGCGGCACGCGCTATAGCGTTCGATGCAGCTCGGCAAGCGAAAGCGTGGTTTGAAAGAGCCTCGTGAGGCTACGGCTCGCGTACCGCTCGACTTCGTCCAGTGTGACCCAGCGGTATGCGTCCATTTCAGGAATGAGCGTGCCGTCAGAGCGGCGCGGAAACAGCGACGTGCAGGTGCACGCGCTGAGATCGAGTTCGTCGGCAGTTGCACGCACCGCGAACAGATGCAGGTCCTTGTCGCGCCGGTAGACGAACAGTCCGAGGTCTTTCAGGCGCTCAGGCTCGATCACGATACCGGTCTCCTCGACCATTTCGCGCAAGGCCGTGACGTGAGGCGCCTCGCCCTCTTCTCCGTGGCCTTTCGGAACGTCCCAGTGAGATGTTTCGGTGGCGTGTGCGAGCAGCACCCGCCCTTCCGGGTCGAGCAACACGACGCCACACGAGACGACCCGCGCGCTCATCGACGCAACGCGCCGCAAGGACGCACGGCTTCAGTCCGCACCGACGGCAAGCCGGCGCGCATTGTCATACCGGCCCGCATGTTTAATGCTTTTTCTGCAATTGCCAGTTGCCGCTGCCCTGTTTGCAGAACTGCGGACGCAGGTTCATTGACTGCCCTTTCGCATTCAGGACGACACCGACGTCGCGGCAAGTGCGCTCGCCGTCCTTCGCGGTGCTGGCCATGGTGATTGTCGCGTCGATCTTGACGCTGTTGCCAGTGCCTTCGTTGACCCAACTCGCACTTTCGCCGTCCTGCTTGTCATTCAACGCAGTGACGACAGCGCTCTTGATCGAATCGATATCGCGTTGCTTCATGTAGCTAATCGGCGTGTCGTTCAGGAAACCGAGGTTCGCCGCTTGCGCGCCGATGGCGCCGCCGAGCAGCAGGCCACCGACGGTCAAGTGAAACAGGGCACGGGTTCGCATCGACATGAAGGGTTCTCCTCGAAGAGTGGTTCGGCTCTCTCGAGCGCGCTCACGGCGGCTCGTGATCTGGACCTCAAAAGCATAGCATGTCCCCCTCGAAGTGACCGTGCGGATGCGGCCTCGCAGCAACGCGCGGCGGCCAGTTGCCGCCTGTCGGGAACGCACCAGCCGGCGACGCGTGGCACTTTTAGGAGCAGTCTCATATTTTTTAATGAGACGCCTTCTTAAGATAGGTTTGTTGCGCTGCTGCGCTGATCAAGCTTCCAACGGCCGCCTTATGAACCTCTCGTTTGCTCTCGAAACCGTCACTGTCGCGCTGGCGCTCTTTTGCGCCGCGCTGGTGCCGTTCGCCATCGTCCGTGATCCCGGTCTCGCGCGGCGCGTCGTGCAAATGGACAACCTCCCCCGCGCGCGCTGGCCCAATCTGCTGACACGCGTAGGCATGGCATGCGTCATGATGTCGTTCGCACTGCTGCTGGTCGGCTGCTATTACATCCTCGCCGACGCGGGCATGTAACCGCACCCGCGGCGGCGCGGTCACCGCCCGGCGATCAATTCGCGGCTGCTGTATTTTCCGGCTTTTCTTCCGGTTTTTTTCCCGGCTTATTTTCCAGTTTGTATCCATCCGTGAGCGTATTCAGAAACGCCACGACGTCCTTGATTTCAGCCTCATCGAGCGCCGGCTTGTCACCCGGCTTGCGATCGAACGGCGGCTCGGTATTCAGATTAGCCCAGTAACGCTGCGGCAGATCGTCGAACTTCTGTACTTTGCCCTTCGAGACCGGATAGAACTTTTCCGGATTCGTGTCGCGCTGCGCATAAAAGCGCATGACCTGCTCGAGAGAATGGTAGACGCCGTTGTGAAAGAAACTCTTCTTCAACGCGACATTACGCAGCGTCGGCGTGCGGAAGATGCCACAGAACTCGGCGCGGCCCTGCAGATCCTTGCGCTCCGGCCCGCACGCGCCGAGGTCGTAGAAATGCGGATCGCGATTCACCGGCAGCGCGCGATTGCGCGGCACGCCGATCGCAATCAGACCGAAGTCGCTGAACTGCGGCGGCGCGCCGTCCATGGTGCGCTGGCTGATGTGGCAGCTCGCACAATTGCCCTTCTTTTCGTCGTTGAAGACCTCCAGACCGTGTAGTTCGGCCTTGGTCAACTGTGCTTTGCCCGCCAGATACGCGTCGTACTTGCTGGTGTACGGGTAAAAAATCTCGGGGGTCTGCTCGAAGGTTTCCAGCGCCTGCAGCACGGCATTGAAGGTGGCTTCGTCATTATCGAAAATATGCTCGCCGAATGCCGCGCGGAAAGCGTCGGCATACGGCGCGGTCTTCACCGCCGCCGTGACCTTCGCCGGCGAACTGCCCATTTCGAACGACGACAGCAGTGGAATGCGTGCCTGGTCCGAGCCGCGATCAACCCGGCCGTCCCACGTCAAACCGCCGGTCGGCCCTGCATCGACGCTTTCGTCGCCTTCATCGTCCGACTCGTGATAGTGCTCGGCAAACGCCGGCACCGATTGCAGGTACTTGAGCGTCGGCGCGGCGCGCATGCCGGTGCGATGCATATCGTTGCCGCCCAGTTGCACAGACAGCGAATTCGCGGGCGAAAAAGCGTGATCGGGACTGTGGCAAGACGCGCACGCCAGCTTGCCCGAACCGGACAGCGACGGGTCGAAGAACAACTGCTTGCCCACCGCCGTCATCTTGCGCACGGATTCGTAGACTTGCGCGCGGGTCTGGCCCCCTTCCGGGGCAGCCACTTTGACGGCTGAAGCTACGAGGGGACCAGATACAGGCGATGCACTCGTTTTAGCCTCAACGCCCATATTTGCATTGGCGTTCGGATCCGTCCCGGCATTTACCCGCGCATTTATTCCTTCATTATCATTTCTATTACTTTCATTAACATTACTGCTTCCTGTCGACGAACCCGCATCGCACGCCGCCAAGGTCATGATTATTGCCGCGAGCGCGAGCGCCAGCCCTGCGCCTGCAGCCGCCGGCACCCTGCGCCGCAGCGCCTGCGGCTGAATCGCCGTTTTCCGAATCCCCGTGAGACCAAGCCGCATATGAATGATGTGAAGTCGCGATATTGAAGTCCGCGAGCGTATTTCATCTGCATGTCGTTTAAATGACATGTAGCCGACGGAAATTTCAAAACAAAGGCTATTCGTAATTATTTACATCTTTCTGTCAAATTCCTTATTCAAACTTTCGCTCGCGGTCAGTCGTGTAAGCAATGCACGCGACCCATCCCCAACGCGAGAGAGAGAACACATACCCAAATGAACAAAAAACTGATCTGCGCGACGCCTATCGCGATCGCAGCAGCGCTGAGCCTATATGCGTGCGGCGGCGGCGATGTGACCGCTCAGCCGGACATCACGTCGATCAAGACGGTCGTGGTGATCTACGCGGAGAATCGCAGCTTCGACAATCTCTACGGTAACTTTCCGGGCGCCAACGGCCTGCAGAACGTGACGGCAGCAAGCGCCACGCAGATCGATCGCAACGGCACACCGCTCGCCACACTGCCCCAGGTGTGGAACGGTCTGACGCAAACCGGTGTGACACCGGCGGTGACGCAAGCGATGACGGCCAACCTGCCGAACAGCCCGTTCGCTATCGACGATCCGAACGGCTTCAACACGCCGATCACGGCCACGACGCGCGATCTGTATCACCGCTTCTATGAAAACCAGATGCAGATCAATGGCGGCAAGAACGACAAGTTCGCCGCGTGGGCGGATTCCGGCGGCCTCGTCATGGGTCACTACACGCTCAACGCCGACAAGCTGCCGTTGTGGAAGGTCGCCCAGCAGTACACGCTGGCCGACAACTTCTTCATGGGCTCGTTTGGCGGCTCGTTCCTGAATCACCAGTGGCTGGTTTGCGCGTGCACGCCGACCTATCCGAATGCGGACAAGAGCCCGGCGGCCGGCTCGATCTCCGCGGTCGAAAGCGACGGCGTCACGCTGAAGCTCGCGACCAACTCGCCGGCTTCGGCGCTGAGCGGCCCGCCGAAGTACGTGCTCTCGGGCAACCTGACGCCTGACTTCTTTGCGATCAACACGATGCAGCCGCCGTATCAGCCGAGCGGTAACAAGGCGGCATCGGGCGGTGACGCCAATCTGGCCGACCCGGGCGCGGCGACGACCCTGCCGGGCCAGACGCAACAGCACATCGGCGATCTGCTGAACAACGCCAAGGTGTCGTGGGCGTGGTACGGCGGCGCATGGGGTGCGGCTGTGTCGGCGGCGCAAACCGGCACGGCGAACGTGATCTACGGCGCAAATCTGACGGCGCCGAACTTCCAGCCGCATCACCAGCCGTTCAACTATTTCGCCGACCTCGCACCGGGCACCGCGAACCGTTCGCAGCATCTGCTCGACGGCGGTCTGGCAGGTTCCGAGTTCATCAAGGCGATCGACGGTGGCACGCTGCCGCAAGTGTCGTTCTACAAGCCGCAGGGCAACCTGAACGAACACGCGGGTTACACCGACGTCGCGTCGGGCGACCAGCACATTGCCGACGTGATCTCGCATCTGCAGAAAAGCCCGCAGTGGGCCAACATGCTGGTAGTCGTGACGTATGACGAAAACGGCGGCTTCTGGGACCACGTGGCGCCCCCTAAGGCCGACCGTTGGGGTCCGGGCACGCGGATTCCGGCGCTGATCATCTCGCCGTACGCGAAGAAGGGGTTCGTCGATCACACGCAATACGACACGACGTCGATTCTGCGCTTCATCACGCGCCGCTACTCGCTGCCGACACTGCCGGGCATCGCCACGCGCGATGCCGCGCTGGTCAGCAATGGCAGCAAGCCGATGGGCGACCTGACGGCTGCGTTGAATATCAGGCAGTAAATGGCTAGCGATGAACGGACGGCAACCCGCGCCCGGCAGTTGAGCGGCCGGCCTCAAGCCGTTCGCGATTCGCAGACAGACAGAGTCAGTAAGCAACAGTCCGCTCGATGATGGGACTTTGACAGGGCAGCTTCGGCTGCCCTGTTTCATTTTCGTCGCGCGGGGAACAGGACGGCGCAGAAGGCCGCACGCGCCGCGCCACAACTCAAGTAGCGACACAACGCGTTTTCATGAGCGGCGTATGCTTCGACGCAGTACGCGAGCATTCGCGCCGACGGCGGCTCGAAACCCTTCGCAACGCAACGTATTGCGGGTTTGTCCATTCATCCAGGAGTTCGACAGCATGACTGAAAAAACCATCAAGGTCCCCGGGCCCGATCATCCGATCACAGTCGAGCCGGACCAGGCTCGCGTGGTGGTCACGGTCGCCGGCCGCGTGATCGCGGATACGCGCAATGCGCTCGTGCTGCGTGAGGCGTCATATCCGGCGGTGTATTACATTCCGCGCAACGACGTCGAGATGACGCTGCTGGAACGCACCGATCACGCGACTTATTGCCCGTACAAAGGCGACTGTGCGTACTACAGCATTCCGATTGGCGGCGAGCGGGCAGTGAATGCGGTTTGGACCTACGAATCACCCTACGCGCCGGTGAAAGAGATCGCGCAGCATCTGGCGTTCTATCCGAACCGGGTCGATTCCATCGATGTGCAACCGGCGGGATAACGCGCAAAGCGCGCATCGCGGCTGAGAGGCGTCGATGCGCGGCGCAAGGCATTTGAAGTACGGCAGGAGGGACTCGAACCCCCCACCCTCGGCTTAGAAGGCCGATGCTCTATCCAGCTGAGCTACTGCCGTAATGAAGTGAGGCGATGCTACACGAACGTGTACAACGTGCATCGCCCGCAATGGGAACCCGTAACGGGTATTGGAGCCTGTGCAATATCACTGCGACAGGGTCCGTCGGATACCGAAATTCTAACTGACCGGGCCGGAGGCTGTGAAAATCCGATCCGGCTCAACGACCCTGAGCGCTCGTCACGTCACAAAACGAACGGGCCCGGCGAGTAAAGCCGGGCCCGGATTATAACCGATCGCTTCTGGTCCGCCAGGCGCATATCAGCACTCAGCGGACAACTGCGGCCATATCGAGCGCAATCAGACCGGCTGCGGATGCAGCATGAACCAGCCGAGGAACACGATCCCCGCGATCACGCAATACACGCCGAACGACGCCAGACGTCCACGGCCTTCGAAATAACGCATCAGGAAACGCACGCTGAGATACGCGGCGATTGCGGTCAGCACGCCGCCGAGCAATGCATCGGCGAGTTGGTCCGGCGCGTGGAACAGTTTCGGCAATTCGAGAATCCCGGCCGCGAAGATGATCGGCGTGCCGAGCAGGAACGAGAACTCGGCGGCCTTCTCCGTCGTCAGGCCAGCCGCATTGCCGGCAATCATCGTCAGACCGCTGCGTGAGAAGCCCGGAATCAACGCGCCGACTTGAGCGAGGCCGACAAAAAACGCCTGACGGAAGGTCAGCTTCTCCGGCGGCTGATGCGCGCGCGAACGTTGCAGGCGATCACCAAACCACAGCAGCACGCCGTTGACGATCAGCGCGATTGCGACGATGCGCAGATCGTGAAAAATCCGCTCGAGACGCTTCTCGAGGATCAGCCCAACGAGGCCCGCCGGAATCGTACCGATGATGAGCGCCCACATCATGTGCGCATTGTCATTGGGACGGCCGCCGAGCGAAGCGAAGAAGCCGCGCACCAGCTCGCACCAACGCTTGCGGAAGTACCACAGCAGCGCGAAAGCCGTACCGAGGTGCAACGCGACGAGGAACGGCAGCAACTGCGGCGCATGCTTGTCGACATGCATACCGAACAACGCAGGCACGAGCAGCGTATGACCGAGGCTGCTGACCGGGAACAGTTCGGTGACGCCTTGCAGCACGCTCAGGAAAATCAGAAACGACAGGTTCACGCGGCGGTCCTTGTAAGGAAAATGTCGGGGAACAGCGCGCCGCAATAGAAAATCGACAGCGCGTCAAAAGCGCACCGATTATGCCTGGCTGCAAAGTCAGCGCCAAGCGTTTGAGCCACATTCGGGGAAATATTGACGCACCGCGTCACAACTGGAAACCGTTGTTACGCCGCGGAAAAGAATCGGGGCGCCGCCGTCGGCCGCCCCGTCATGACGAGGAACTTACGAGGAATTCGGTGCGCTGAACGCGCTTGACTCGCGCCGGGCCTATGTTGATGGCCCAGCAGAAAATGAAAAGCAGGTTACGGCTGGATCAGCGCTCGAGCTTGTAGAAGAAGTAGACGGTGCTTGCCGCGAACATGCCGAACAGCGCCACACCCATTGCCATTGCCAGATCCATAACACCTCCTCAGCCTGTCTCGCCCGGTCGTCAACCGATCGTCGACGTCACCAGGCAGTCAGCGGATTATCGACAAGGTTAGTGCTTCTCCGACACCCGCAATTTCCCCAGAAGGGTTTCCCCGTAGCGCAAAGCAGCGCAAAATCGTTCCGTCGCGAGTCGCCGTGCGGCGCGTTCGAACGCCCTCTACCCGCGCTCGAGCCGTGCTCAGCTCACGTGTATCGCGCACCCGAGCCGCCTTCAAACCGCATTCAACCCTTCATCAACCAAGCCCATCGACCATGCCCCTCTCCCCGCAACAGGACATCCTCGAGATCGCCCAGGACGCCTCCGTGCTCCGTTTCGCGCCGCAAGCCGGTGGCCGTCTCCTGTCGTGGACCATCGACGACAAAGAGGTCATTCATTGGCCCGAAAACGCCGACTGGAGCCAACCCGCGAGAATTCGCGGCGGCAATCCGCTGCTGTTTCCGTTTCTCGGCCGGCATCGTGTCGACGGCAAGATCGGCTACTGGCGTGACGCACACGGCACGGTGCGCGAATTGCCGATGCACGGCTTTGCCCGCGATCTGCCCTTCGAAGCCCACGCGGACGTGCACGGCGCCGGCTTGCGCATGACCCTCGCCGACAGCGACGCGACACGCGGCGGCTATCCGTTCGGCTTCCGCTTCGAGGCGACGTATCGGCTTGTCGATACGCATACGCTGGACGTCACGCTAAGCACCACCAATACCGGCGACACGCGGCTGCCCTATTACTCGGGCCATCACTTCTATTTCACGCTGCCGCATACACAGCGCGCCGAGACCTCGCTGGAACTGCCGCGCACCGAACGGCGCTATCAGCAAGACGACGGTTCGATCAGCGCGGCCGAGCCGGGCGCGGCGCGCTACACGTTCGACGAGGCGCGCATTCAGGATCGCTTCCATTGTCTCGTCGGTGCGCCGGATCAACCCGTGCGCCTCGTCGCGCCCGGCCTGAACCGGCTCATCACGATCGATCTGCAACGCCCGGACTCGCTGCCCTGGTACGCAGTCACGACATGGACCGAAGCCGCGGAGTCGGACTTCTACTGCGTCGAGCCGTGGCTGGGTCTGCCGGATGCGATCCACAACGGCATGGGACTGCGCTGGCTCGAAGCGGGGCAAACCGAGACCGCGGCGCTACGTATCACCGTCACTGAGAACGTCTCTGGAAACGTCACTGAGAACGCCGGCAAGCCGCGCTGATTGCAGGTTTTCCACCCATGGCGACGTAACGGGTTACGCGCAGATCGCGCGCGTTTGGCCGCGTAACCCACCGTGCGCGCCGCCTTCGTACCCGTTTTTCGGATGCTGCAGCGCAAAACCGTTAGAATCGGACGCTTTGCATCCACCTGCCGCGTGATCAGGATCGGCGCGCGGCAGCGCTTTGCGAGGTCCAATGCTTAACACAACAAGAATGGTGAAACGGCTCGCCTGCGCGTCGTTGTTGGCGGTGCTCGCCGCCTGTGGGTCCGCTCCGGTGGGGCCCGGCTTTTATCGCGTCGAACGGGGCGATACGCTGTCGAAGATCGCACGCAGCAACCGGCAATCGGTGCCAAGCATCGTGCGCTGGAACAACCTGACCAACCCGGACAGCATCGAGGTCGGCCAGGTGTTGCGCGTCGCGCCCCCGGGCAATGCTGCGTCGTCCACCAGCGGTGCGGTTCGCAGCAGCGGCGCAGGCAGCGCGAGCGCTTCGGCCGCGCCGCGCCCGGCGCCCGCCGATAGCACGCCGTCGCCCGCGCCGGCTTCGACAATCTCGCTGGTGTGGCCGGCCGACGGCACCGTAATCCGGCGCTTCGACGGCAGCAACTCGAAGGGCATCGACATTTCGGCGGCCGCGGGCACGCCGGTGATCGCCGCTGCCGCCGGCACGGTGGTCTACGCGGGTAACGGCTTGCGCGGCTACGGTAACCTGCTGATCATCAAGCACAACGCCGAGTATCTGACTGCCTACGCACACAACCGCGCGTTGCTGGTGAAAGAGGGTCAGTCCGTCGCTCGCGGCGAGAAGATCGCCGAAATGGGCGACACGGACACCGATCGGGTCATGCTGCACTTTGAACTGCGTTATCAGGGCCGCTCGATCGACCCGTCGCGGGCACTGCCACCGCGTTAGCCGCCCCGCTTCAGGCACGCGCCCTGCAAAGTCGAGGGAACCCGGCGCGCTGTAAAACGCCCAATCCTATGCACGACGTGGCTTCGCGCCACGTCTTCCCCCGTCATCCGCAAGGAATTTGAAATGAAAAGCGCACTCGCGTCCTTAACAACGGCCGCGGCGATCGGCCTCGGCCTGGCGGTGCTCGGCAGCCTCGGCGGCTGCTCCAGCACCACCACGATGACCTACCTGCCGAGCGGCGACACAGGCTTTGCGATTAACTGCAGCGGCAGCGACGCAAGCTCCAGTTGGGCCGAATGCTACAAACGCGCGGGCGAAGTCTGCGGCAACTATGGTTACGACGTCGTTTCGAAGGACGTCGACAACGGCGCCACCTCGGGCGGCACGGTCGGCGGGATTTTTGGAGCGAACGTCAAGAACCGGTCGATGGTGATTCGCTGCAAGCAGTGAAGGCAAGGTAAAACGCCATAGCAGAAAGCGCTGCGACGCTAGCGCGAGCGGCGCCGCCAGCGTCCCGAGCGCGGGTCGATGCGTGCTGCGAACGCGAGCAGCAGACCGAGCGCAATCGGCCAGACGCCTAAAAAGATGCTCAACCAGGCCATGATCAATGAAAGCAAAAAGTAATTTTCAATGATCCGTGTCGCGTGTGAATCGCTAGTGACGCTGGCTTGAAACTGCTGTGACCGGGCAGAAAAAAAGCCCGGCACGAGGCCGGGCGAACGGGGGTTCGGCGCATATCGGCAAAGGACCGGTTCACCATGCGCCAAAACGAAATCTAACAACCTGCATTTACAAGTGCAATCTATTAATTTCGTGGAAAATGTGACGCGCCGTACGGAATCCGCATTATGTGAAGGAAAATGTCGGAAATAAGCGAGGTAAATACCCCAATCCGTTCCAGGCGAAGCGCCATAAAAATGGCTGGTGAAAAAACCGAACGCCGCTCGCAAAACCTTATGAATCAATCACCTGACCGCACGCTATTGGAAAGGCCTGACAAAAGCCCGCTAGCCGGTTCCCGCCATGCGCGCCCAGCATGAACCAGACGCTTTATGCATTGCGAACCTTTAGTGCGCCAACGCACCATCGCGATGTATTAGCGGATATTGAGCGATGCAAATAATCAACCGTACTTCCTGCACCGCATTCGCGAATGGCGAAGATATTTAAATATCTTCAGATCAACTGACAAATTGCGAAGCTTAAAATCGGCTGCGGTTAATGAATCGATAAATCGGATGATAGGCGCGGGCGGCCATTCGTTCAAGCTGGCCGAATGGCTAAACCCGGCCAGCCTGAACAGCGCTCACATGACTCGCAGGCCCAGTTCGGTCACGAGCACCGCCGCCTGCTGATGCGAAATCGTCGCGCCCTTGAAAAGCGCGGCGTCGACGAGCCGCACACCGCTCAGATCGGCCTCGCGCAGGTCCGCGCCGTCAAAGCGCGCGCCTTTCAGATGCGCATCCTTCAGACTGCCGCCGTCGAAGACCGCCTCGCGGAAATCGACTCCGGCCAGATCAGCGTCGGAGAAATCGAGTTGCTGGAGCGTGGCCTTGCGAAACGACAGGCCGCGCAAATGCGCGCCCACCAGCAGGGTTTCGACGAAGCTCAACCCGAGTGCCGTGCAGGCTTCGAAATTGGCGCCGGTCAGCTTGCAGCTATGAAACGACGCCGAGGCAAGTTTGGTGCGCCGCCAACTGGTGTTGTTCAGATCGCTCGACTGGAACGCTGCGTCGACCAGATCGGCCGACGCGAAATCCGCCTCGCGGCCGCGACAGCGGACCCAGCGCGTGTGTGCCAGCATCGCGCCAAAGAATGACGTTTCGACGATCGTGCAACGATGAAATTCAGCCCCACGCAGATCGAGTCGCGACAAATCAGCGCCTTCGAAATCGCAATCGGTGAAATGAAGCGGCTCTTTGGTCCCCGCCACGCTCGCGGCAATGAGACGCTCTACGTCAGCGCGCGTGAGTGTGGCGCCGGTCAACCCATGAGCTTGCGCGCCCGAAACCGGCGCCGTTGAATCCAGTGACATGAAGGTTCAGAATGAATTTCGAAAGACCTCAAGCGTACCGGAACGCGCGCCGTCATGGCGGTCCGCGCTGATGGTTTATAGTAACGGCCCCGCCAGAACCCGCTTACGATGACTTCCAACGACGCCACTCATAGCCCGCTGTACGCCAAGCTGCTCGGCGAAACCGCCAAAATCGGCTGGGCCGAACTCGAACGCTTTTTTGCGCGCGGCATGCTGCTGCGCGTTGCACGCGACATCGATCTGGTGAGCGTCGCCGAGGCCATTGCCAGCGACGACGCCGCGCAGGTCACGCAATGGCTGTCGTCCGGCCTCGTCGAGCGCGTGCAGGCGGAAACCGCCGCGGATTTCGCCGCGCGCGATCCCGATCTGTGGGCGGTGGTCGTCTCGCCCTGGGTGTGCGTGCAGGAACGTAGTTGAGCGACCCCGCGCACGCCCCGAAGGAAGTCCCCTTGGGGGGCGCCCCGAAGGAAGTCCCGCCGGGGGCAGGCGCACCCGCGACACCTCCCGCCGTTCCCGTACGCTGGCACCGCCGGGTGCTGACGCTGGCATTCCCAATCGTCCTCGCCAATCTCACGCAGCCGATTCTCGGTGCGGTCGACACCGCCGTTGCCGGCCATCTGGACGGCGCGTCCTATCTCGGCGGCGTGGCGCTCGGTGGCCTGTTTTTCAACTTCGTATTCTGGGGCTTCGGCTTCCTGCGCATGGGCACCACGGGTCTCGTCGCGCAAGCGCACGGCGCAGACGACCAGGCCGAGTTGCGCAACAACGTCGTACGCGCACTGTTGCTGGCGGCGGTGATCGGTGCAGCGGTGCTTTTGCTGCAAATGCCGCTGATCGGCTACGCGTTGCGCGCGATCGGCGGCAGCGACGCGGTGCAGCGCCACGCGCAGATCTACTGTCACGCTCGCATCTGGGCCGCGCCGCTCGCGCTCGGCAATTATGTGGTGCTCGGCTGGCTGCTCGGCACGCAAAAAGTACGCCTCGCGCTGCTCTCGCAAGTGTTCATCAACAGCGTGAACATCGCAGCGGTGCTGCTATACGTGTACGGTTTCGATTGGGGCGTGGCCGGCATTGGCGCGGCCACGGCCACGGCCGACGCGCTCGGCTTCGTACTCGGCGCCGCATTGTTGTGGCACGGCAGACCGCACGGCCTGCCTGCGTTGAACCGCGCCGCCCTCTTCGACGCCGCCGCGCTCAAGCGTCTGGTGGTGCTGAATCGCGATATCTTCGTGCGCACGCTTTGTCTGCTTTCGTCGTTCGGCTGGTTCGCCCACCTCGGCGCGAGGCAAGGTGACGCCACGCTGGCCGCCAACGCACTGCTGCTCAATTTTCAGACCTTCATGGCCTATGGGCTCGACGGCTTCGCGCATGCTGCCGAAGCGCTGGTAGGCGCCGCGATCGGCGCACGCGACCGGCACGCTTTCGCGCAGGCTATCAAGGTGACGGCGCTGTGGTCCGCGCTCGGCGCGCTGGGCTTCTCACTCGTGTACTGGGGCGCGGGATCGTGGATCATCGACGCTCTGACCAATCAGGCTGCCGTGCGCGCCACGGCCGAGACTTATCTGCCGTGGGCCGCGCTGTTACCGGTGATCTCTGTGTGGGGATTTCTGCTCGACGGTGTGTTCATCGGCGCGACGCGTACGCATGAGTTGATGGCGTCGATGGCGATGTCGTTTGCCTTGTTCGTCGTGGCTTCGTGGAGCTTGCTGGCGCTGTATGGCAATCACGGCTTGTGGGCCGCGATGCTGATCTTCATGGCAGCGCGCGGCATCACGCTCGCGCGTTTTTTGCCGGGCGTTGTGCGAGGCATGGCAGGCGTCGCCGCCTGATCTTTACTTCAGCGTCCGGCGTGCAGACGCCGCGCACCCGCACTCCCGCACTCGGTTACGGCTTGAAACAAGCGCATACATATCATGCGCGCAGTGCGCTCTAGAATAACCACAGCCCGCGTCGTCCGCGCAAACAGTCTGCGCGGGTCAGAAGCGCCGACGTGCCCGCGCCGGTGCTTCGCTTTCACTCAGAACAGGCGCTCAGGGCGCGGGCGCCATCATTGGCGGCCGGTCGTCGGTGAGTACGCCGTGGTAGTCGACGGGATCTTTCGGCGGCGGCCCGCCATGGTGCCCGGAAGGATCGTTGGCACAGCCGGCGAGTCCAGCAGCCAGCATCAACGCAATCAACAAAACGCGATTCATAGACTCTCGATACAGAATGACAATAACGGCGGCAAAGCGCCGAGAGTCTACCTGCAATTCGCATTCGACGAGATCGACGTAAGCAGTCTCCCCCTCCCATTTTGCTATGCGTGACCTACTATAGAGGCACAGTGCATGTCATAGGAGACTGCCATGGACGCTGAATCGATCGCAGGTCTGATCGGACTTGCAATAGGTCTGCTCGTGTTACTCGCCCTGTCGATTTTTGAAGCGAGAACCTATCGGCGCGAACATGACGGCGAAGGCATGCTGCACCACTGGGTAGCGCACCAGCACATGCCGCACTGGATGCGTCGCCGGCATTGAGGAAAAACCTCGCAGAAACTCTTTTTTCACTCCGGCGCAATTCGTGGTTGACTCTGGCACCTAATGCCACGTAGAATCTCGGATTCGTCGGAGCGTAGCGCAGCCTGGTAGCGCATCTGATTTGGGATCAGAGGGTCGAAGGTTCGAATCCTTTCGCTCCGACCATAGATACAAGGGTTTGAAGTCCTCGGACTTCAAACCCTTTTTCTTTTTCTGCTCCCTCCCGACCTCCAAATGGGCCGCAACGAATTGCGAGGCCCGCCTCCACATGGCGCTGTCCCGCCTTGTCGCCGCACATGCCGTCATGCGACAGTGCTATAAGGCAATGTCGGCTTCCCCGCTGCCGCAAAGACAAGGAGCTCAACATGAATCTGATCCTCTGGCGTCACGCCGAAGCCGAAGACTTCGCCCCGAGCGATCTGGCCCGCGCACTGACCACGAAGGGCCGCAAGCAGGCGCAGAACGTCGCCAAATGGCTACGCGCGCGCCTGCCCGACGACGCCGTGATTCTCGCGAGTCCCGCGGTGCGCACCATCCAGACCGCGGAAACGCTGAGCGACCAGTATCGCGTGGTGCGCGAACTCGCGCCTAACGCCAGCGCGAACGACGTGCTCACCGCCGCCGGCTGGTCAAAAGGCATTGCGCCGACCGTCGTGATCGTCGGCCATCAGCCGACCCTCGGCCACGTTGCCGCGCGCCTGCTCGGCAACAGCGAAGCAAGCTGGCCCTTGAAGAAAGCCGGCCTCTGGTGGATCGAAAGCCGCGAACGCGACGGCGACGACCAGGCCGTACTGCGCGCGGCGATGAGCCCGGATCTGGTCTAAGCCGGTCGCGCGGAAACAACACATCCCGCGAGCATCACTCGCCCGGCCCGCGACATTACAAGCCACGCGCGCGCAGCTTACGGGCAGTCATCTAATCGTCATGGCTTTGCCATGCGAGCGTCACCAGGCGTTACTACATTGGCGAAAAAAGAAATCTCCCTCTTTTCGACCAGGACGCCACATGCGAGAACTGCCGACGCCTACCCTGCCCCTGGCTTCCCTCTTCGAAACGCGCCGTCTGCCACGCGCCGAAGAGACGGTCACTGCCCAGCATCGCCTGCAAGTCACATGGGCCCGCACCGACGAAGAACTGCGCGAAGCCCAGCGCCTGCGCTATCGCGTATTCGCCGATGAAATGGGTGCGCGTCTGACGGGTCCGGCCGGCCTCGACGTCGATTCGTTCGATTCATACTGCGATCATCTGCTGGTGCGCGATCTCGACACACTGAAGGTGGTCGGCACCTATCGCGCACTGCCACCGCATCAGGCCGCCCGTATCGGGCGCCTGTATGCCGAAAGCGAGTTCGACGTGTCCCGTCTCACGCACCTGCGCGCGAAAATGGTCGAAGTGGGCCGCTCATGCGTGCACCCGGACTATCGCAGCGGTTCGGTGATCATGTCGCTGTGGGCAGGGCTTGCCGCGTACATGAAGCACAACAACTACGAGACGATGCTCGGCTGCGCGAGCGTCGCGATGGTCGACGGTGGCCACTACGCAGCGAATCTTTATTGCGCGCTGCGCGACAACGCGCTGACCGCGCCGGAATACCGCGCGTTCCCGCACACGCCGCTGCCGGTCGAAGAATTGCAAACCGGTGCCGACGTCGCCCCGCCGCCGCTCGTGAAAGGCTATCTGCGCCTCGGTGCGAAGATTTGTGGCGCGCCGGCCTGGGACCCCGACTTCAACACCGCGGACTTTCTGACGCTGTTGCGTCTGACGGATATCAACGCGCGTTACGCGCGGCACTTTCTCGGCGACGCGTCGCCGCGCTGAACGGCGCGCAAACCACCCGGCACAGTTAGCCGGAGACGCGAGCGAGATAAAAAAAGCCCGGCGAATTTGCCGGGCTTTTCATTTACAACGCATGAATTTCAATCGTCCGTGTAGACCACGCGATACGGAATGCCAACCTTCTCCCACTCCGCAGCCTCCTGAATCAGGCTGTAATCGGTCAGCGGATTGTTAGCCACCCACTCGTTCGGCAGACGCACCTCATAACCGCCGTTGACCTGCGCAACCGCGATACCCGGCAAGCCGACATCCGCACGCCGGCGGCACAGCAACGCCGCGAGCCGCAAGCAGAACAACAGCGGCCATTCCACTTCGCGCGTTTGCGACAACTTGCCGAGCTTCCCCGCGTGGCCGAGCACTAGCGCGGCGAGCCGCGCCTGGTCGGTGCGCGAAAAACCCGGCATATCGGCGTTGCTGGCGATATAGGCCGAATGCTTGTGATAGGCGCTGTGGGAAATCGACAGCCCGATTTCGTGCAAGGCCGCGGCCCAGCCGAGAAACATATGGTTCTCGGCGCGGCGCTCCTCATCCGGCTCGGCAAACTGGTCGTAAAAGCGCACCGCAAGTTCGCCGATGCGCCCGGCCTGCGCCCGGTCCACGCCATAACGGCGCATGAAGCCTTCCACCGTCAGCGTGCGCATGTCCTCGTGCTGCGCACGGCCCAGCAAGTCGTACAGCACGCCAAGGCGCAGCGCACCATCTGTTGTATCGACGTAATCGACGCCGAGTTCGTCGAACACCGCGATCATGATCGACAGGCCGCCTGCCAGCACGGGAATGCGATCCGCCTTCAATGCGATCAACTTCAGACGATTGACGTTTTCCGCCTTGATCAGCGCGCGCTTGAGACGCTCGAGCCCACCACGCGAGATGCCGTGCGTGACGCCCGGATCATTGAAGCCGTTTGCCTCGACCAGTTCGGCGAGCGCCCGTGCGGTGCCGGACGAACCGATGGCCTGTTCCCACCCGGTTTTCTTGTACTCGGCAGAAATGATCTGGATTTCACGGCTCGCGGCGAGCTCCGCCTGGCGCATCGTGTATTCGTCGACATTACCCGCCGGGAAGAAAGCGCGGCTGTGGCTCACGCAACCGATATACAGGCTCTCCATTTTGATCGGCGTGTAATGCGAGCCGATGATGAATTCCGTCGAGCCGCCGCCGATATCCACCACAAGACGCTTGCCCGCGCTCGCGGGCACGGAGTGTGCAGCGCCTGCATAGATCAGACGCGCTTCTTCGCGCCCGGCAATCACTTCGATCGGGAAGCCGAGCGCGGCTTGCGCCTCGCCGAGAAACTCGCCGGCGTTCTTGGCGATGCGCAGCGTATTGGTGGCGACGGCGCGAACGTGGTCGGGATGAAAATCGCGCAGCCGCTCGCCGAAGCGCTTGAGCGCATCCCAGCCGCGCACTTGCGAGGCGCGATCGAGCATCTTGTCGCGCGACAGACCGGCGGCAAGACGCACCGGCTCGCGCAATGCGTCGACCTGATAGATCTGGCTGCCCGCTTCGGTTTCTTCGACCCGGCCGACAATCAGCCGAAAGCTGTTCGAGCCGAGGTCGACGGCAGCAAGCAGTTGTGGGGTATTGACCATCGAGTAAGCGAACTCCGTGCGCGCGTGAGCGGCGGCGTTGAATGCGGAAGGTGCCAGATGTCCATTCGGCGCCTTGGACGCCTTATGGCCGGCCGCGCGGTTGAAAGACGCCATTCTAAGCGTACCGGGCCTCACGATGTCGCCTCGCAATGATGGGGGTGCCCTATGGTCCCACACACACTGCGTCACAATTACGACACGCGACCAATACGGCGTAGAATTTATAACATTCCGATTGTCATAACAACGTCATCATACTGTGAGAATTTCCGAGCGTCTTTTCGTCTCCCCTCCTGACATTCCATTCTCGCTGCCGATGTCCATCCGCTACCCCCTATTGAATCGCGAGCTGGGCATTCTGGGTTTCAACGAGCGTGTGTTGGCGCAAGCCGCCGACCCCGCCGTCCCTTTGCTCGAACGCCTGCGCTTCATCTGCATCACCAGTAGCAATCTCGACGAATTCTTCGAAGTCCGCATGGCCGGACTGCAGGAACAGATGCGCGACAACCCCGGCGCAATGTCGCCGGACGGTATGTCGTTGCAGCACGTATACGACCTCGTGGTCGAGCGCGCGCAGCGGCTCGTGCATCGTCAGTACACCATGCTGAATGACACGGTGTTCCCGGCGCTCGAAACTGAAGGCATCTATTTTCACGGCACTGAGGCGTGGAACGAAGCGCAGACCGAATGGGCGCGCAACTACTTCTTCGACGAATTGCTGCCGGTGCTCACGCCGATCGGTCTCGATCCGGCTCACCCGTTTCCACGCGTGCTCAATAAGAGCCTGAACTTCGTGGTCGAACTCGAAGGCAAGGATGCGTTCGGCCGTCAGGCGATGATGGGCATCGTGCAGGCGCCGCGTGCCCTGCCCCGGCTCGTGCGCATGCCGCAGGACCTGTCGGGCTATCCGCATGGATTCGTGCTGCTGAGCTCGTTGCTGCAACGCTTTGTCGGCGAGCTGTTCCCGAATCTGGTGGTGCGCACCTGCAACCAGTTTCGCATCACGCGCAATAGCGAACTGTTCGTCGACGAAGACGAAATCACCAATCTGCGCGTCGCGTTGCAGGGTGAACTGCCGGCGCGGCATCTGGGCAACGCGGTGCGGCTCGAAGTGTCGGCGGACACGCCCACGCACGTCGTGCGGCGCCTGCTCGACGAAAGCAGCCTGTCCACCAAGGATTGCTACTTCGCCAACGGCCCCGTCAATCTGGTGCGGCTAATGCAATTGCCGGAGATGGTGGACCGGCCCGATCTGAAATTCGTGCCGCATATTCCCGCGATTCCGGCACCGATCGCCAACAGCGCGAGCATGTTCGACGTAATCGATCAGGGCGACGTGCTGCTGCATCATCCCTACGAGAGCTTTCAACCGGTGCTCGAGTTGCTGCTGCAAGCGGCGAAAGACCCGAACGTGATGGCCATCAAGCAGACCATCTATCGCACCGGCACGGACTCGCCGCTGATGGACGCGCTGATGCAGGCCGCGCGCAACGGCAAGGAAGTGACGGTGGTGGTCGAACTGCTCGCGCGCTTCGACGAGGAAACCAATATCAATTGGGCGTCCCAGCTTGAAGCGGTGGGTGCGCACGTCGTGTACGGCGTGGTGGGCCACAAGTGCCACGCGAAGATGATGCTGATCGTGCGGCGTGTATCGTCGGGCGGCAAGACCACGCTCAAGCGTTACGTGCATCTCGGCACCGGCAACTATCATCCACGCACCGCGCGTCTTTATACCGACTTCGCGCTGATGACCGCCGACCAGAAAATCTGCGAAGACGTGCACCACGTGTTCCAGCAACTGACCGGCATCGGCGGCGAACTGAAGCTGCATGAGTTGTGGCAGTCGCCGTTCACGCTGCATCCGAAACTGGTCGAGGCGATTCGCGCTGAAGCGGTTCACGCGCGCGCCGGCAAGAAGGCGCGCATCGTCGCGAAGATGAACGCGCTGCTCGAACCTACCGTGATTGCCGAGTTGTACGAGGCGTCGCAGGCCGGCGTGAAGATCGATCTGATCGTGCGTGGCGTATGTTCGTTGCAACCGGGTGTGCCGGGTTTGTCGGAGAACATCACGGTACGTTCGATTGTCGGGCGCTTCCTCGAACATCATCGCATTTTCTATTTCTACGACGACGGCAAGGAACAGGTCTATCTGTCGAGCGCCGACTGGATGGACCGCAACTTCTTCCGGCGTGTAGAAGTGGCGTTTCCGATCAACAATCGCCGCCTGAAGCGCCGTGTGATTGCCGAAGGCCTATCGGCGTTTCTCGGCGACAATCAATCCGCTTGGCTCATGCAAAGCGACGGCCACTATCGGCGCCGGCGGCCGGGCAAATCCTCGCGCAATGCGCAGATGAGTCTGCTGGGGAAATTCTGTCCGTAAGCGCCTGATCGTGTTCGTCGCCGTTGCGGCGACCCGCACAAAAAAAGCCCGCCTTTGCCACAGGCGGGCTTTTTTTCAGGGCAACATTTTCAAACCGGCGCCGGTTGCCTGCGTGCCGTGCGGTACACCGGGAAGCGCACGGTGAACGTGCTGCCGCGCCCCTCTTCGCTCTTCACATCGAGCTGCGCATCGTGCCGTTGCAGCACGTGCTTGACGATGGCAAGCCCGAGGCCCGTGCCGCCGGTGTCCCGTGAACGGCTGCGGTCGACGCGATAGAAGCGTTCGGTCAGACGTGGAATGTCCGCGGCCGGGATCCCCAGACCGCTGTCCGTGACCGAAAAAACCGCACTGCCGCCGTTGCCGCGCCAGGTCACCGTGATCGCGCCGCCGTCCGGCGTATAGCGGATCGCATTGGTCACGAGGTTGCCAAGCGCACTGAGTATTTCCGTTTCCACGCCGGTGACGGTGAGCCCTTCGTCGGCATCGAACACGATGTTGTGATGGTCGCTCGACAGGCTTTGCGCGTCGTCTTTCAGATGGCGCAGCACCGCGCGCATGTCGATCATCTGATCGCTCGGCGGCTTGTTGTCGCCTTCGAGCTTCGCGAGCACCAGCAAGTCGTTGACGATATGGCGCATCCGCGAGGCTTGCTGCTCCATCAGTTCGAGGTAGCGCCCGCGCTCGGCTTCGCTTAACGGCAGTTCCCGCATCGTTTCGAGAAAACCGGAAAGCACGGTCAGCGGCGTCTTCAGTTCGTGCGAGACATTGGCGACGAAGTCGCGCCGCATCGCGTCGGTACGCTCCAACTCCGTGATGTCTTGCGACAGCACCAGCTTGCGGTTTTCACCGTACGGGAACACCTGCACCGACAGCACGTTCTGCCGCTTGTCGCCCATGCCGCGCATGATCAGCATCTGTTCGTAGCGCTGCGAATTCAGATAACGCACGAAATCGGGCTGGCGCACCAGATGCGTGATGTGCTGACGCAGATCGCGTTTCGCATCGAGCCCGAAATGCAGTTCGGAGATCGCGTTGCACCACTCGATCTGATCGTGATCGTCGAGCATCGCCACGCCGTTCGGCGAAGCCTGGATCGCCTGGATGAAACGCGAATGTTGTTGCTCGACCTGACGCACCTGCGCATGCCAGCGCTTCGCGAGCTTATGCAGACGGTAATAGATTTCGCCCCAGATGCCGGGGGCGCTCGGCACTTCGCCGTAGACCGGCGCGTCGAGCAAACGCCACAAACGCTGTTTGTGGAAGGTGCTAAAGAGGCTCTGCGCGAGCAGCATGAGAATCGCGAGAACCAGCCCTGCCTTGACGTTCACGAGTGCGCCGACCACCACGCACAGAACAGCCAGCAGCACGACCGACACGATGGAGCGCGCCCAGATGATGTTCATGTTCTAGCGATCGAAGAGAAAGGTGCTACCGCAAACTCAGGCGCTCTTCGCGAGCCGGTAGCCGCTGCCGCGGACCGTCTCAATCATAGCATCGCATCCGGCCGGCTTGAGCGCCGCGCGCAAACGCTTGATGTGCACGTCGACCGTGCGCTCTTCGACGAACACGTGGTCGCCCCACACCTGATCGAGCAATTGCGTGCGGCTGTGCACGCGCTCCGGGTGCGTCATGAAGAAGTGCAGCAAACGAAATTCGGTCGGGCCGAGGTCGAGCTTGATCTCGCTGCCTTCCGCATGGGCGGCGACACGATGCGTTGCCGGGTCGAGCTTCAGACCGTTGATCGCCACCAGGTCTTCGGTCAACTGCGGCGCACGGCGGCGCAACACCGCCTTGATCCGCGCCATCAGTTCCTTCGGCGAAAACGGCTTGGTGACGTAGTCGTCCGCGCCGATTTCGAGGCCGAGCACCTTGTCCTGTTCATCGCCACGCGCGGTCAGCATGATGATCGGAATGTGCTTGGTCCGCTCGTTGTTGCGCAGATCGCGAGCGAACGCGATGCCTGACTTGCCCGGCAACATCCAGTCGAGCAGCACGAGGTCAGGCAATACGTCGCTGATCAGGTTTTGCGCCTGCTCCGCGTTGTACGCGCGAATCGGGCAGTGTCCGGCGTGTTGAAGATTCACCGAAATCAGTTCGGAAATGGCGGGCTCATCTTCAATGACGAGAATGCTGCTGGGCATCGGCACCTCTGATCCTTATAACTGATTAACTGAGTGCTTCGCGTTCGAGCGCGTCGCGCGACTTGTGCCGCACGTCGGTGCCCTTGACGATGTAGATGATGAATTCAGCGATGTTTTTCGCATGGTCGCCGATCCGTTCGATCGCCTTGGCGATGAACAGAAAATCGAGGCCCACCGAAATCGACCGCGGATCTTCAGTCATGTACGAAATCAGCTTGCGAACGAAAGCGCGGAATTCTTCGTCGATCGCCTTGTCGTCGCGCATAATCTGCGCGGCGGCGACCGTGTCCAGACGCGCAAAAGCGTCCAGCGCGCGGCGCAGGATCGACACCGCCATTTCGCCCGACAATTTGATCTCGGCGATATTGATGCTGCGCGAAGCGCCGTCTTCCATCAGACGCTTGGTGCGCTTGGCGATTTTTTCAGCTTCGTCGCCGGCGCGCTCGAGATTCGTGATGGTTTTCGAAATCGCGATCAGGAGGCGCAAGTCGCGCGCGGCCGGCTGACGGCGCGCGATGATGTTGCTGCACTCTTCGTCGATCTCGACTTCCATCGAATTCAGACGGTCTTCAGCGGCAATCACCTGCTCGCATACGTCGAGGTCGAAGTTGTTAAGCGCGATCATCGCGTTGACGATCTGCGACTCGACCAGGCCGCCCATTTCGAGCACCTTCGAGGAAACGAGGTTCAGGTCGGCGTCGAACTGGCTGGACAGATGTTTATCGGACATGTCGTACTCCGTTGTTTTGCTCGGCGGCTTAGCCGAAGCGGCCAGTGATGTAGTCCTCGGTTTCCTTGCGGACCGGCTTGATGAAGATCTTTTCGGTGTCGCCGAATTCGATCAGTTCACCGAGGTACATATAGGCAGTGTAGTCCGAACAGCGCGCGGCCTGTTGCATGTTGTGAGTGACGATCACCACCGTGTAGTCGCTCTTCAACTCGGCGATCAGCTCTTCGATACGGCCCGTGGAAATCGGGTCGAGCGCGGAGCACGGCTCGTCGAGCAGCAGGACTTCGGGGCGGATCGCGATACCGCGCGCGATACACAGACGCTGCTGCTGGCCGCCGGACAAACCGTAGCCGCTCTGGCCCAGCTTGTCCTTCACTTCGTTCCACAACGCGGCCTTGGTCAGCGCCCATTCCACGCGGTCGTCCATTTCCGAGCGCGGCAGCGTTTCGAACATCTTCACGCCGAACGCAATGTTGTCGTAGATCGACATCGGAAACGGCGTCGGCTTCTGGAACACCATGCCGATCCGCGCGCGCAGCAGCGAAATATCGCGCTTGGAGGTCAGCAGGTTTTCGCCGTCCATCAGGATCTCGCCTTCGGCGCGTTGCTCCGGATAGAGCGCGTACATCTTGTTGAGCGTGCGCAGCAAGGTGGACTTGCCGCAACCCGACGGGCCGATGAACGCGGTCACCTTGCCTTCGGGAATCCGCAGATTGATGTTCTTCAGCGCGTGATACTTGCCGTAGAAGAAATTCAGGTCGTTGATCTCGATCTTCGGAGCCGACGGCGCTTGCGCCTGGCCGCTTTGGACGGGATCGAAACCGGCGGGCGCCGTCGGACGCGCGGTCTGATTGAGTTGAGTTTCTGCCATATTCATCGGATTACACTCCGCCCTTACTTATTCGAAAAGATCGACCGCGCAAGGATGTTCAATCCCAGCACTGCGAGCGTGATCAGGAAGACACCGGCCCATGCAAGCGATTGCCATTGCGCAAACGGGCTCATCGCGAACTTGTAGATCGTCACCGGCAGGTTCGCGACCGGCTGGTTCATGTCCATCGAGAAGAATTGATTCGACAACGCCGTGAACAGGAGCGGCGCGGTTTCGCCGGCAATCCGCGCGACGCCGAGCAGGACGCCGGTGATAATGCCCGCGATCGACGCCTTCAGCGTGATCGACATCACCATCTTCCACTTCGGCGTGCCGAGTGCGAAAGCGGCTTCACGCAGTGCATTCGGCACCAGCTTCAGCATGTTCTCAGTGGTGCGGATCACGATCGGAATCTGCAGCAGCGCGAGCGCGAACACACCCGCCCAACCACTGAAGTGCCCCATCTTCGCCACAACCAGCGCGTAGACGAACAGACCCACCACGATCGACGGCGCCGACAACAGGATGTCATTGATGAAACGCGTGATACTGGCAAGCCAGCCCTTCTGACCGTACTCGGCGAGATAGACGCCCGCCAGAATGCCGATCGGCGTGCCGACGAAGGTTGCGAGCGCAACCAGCATCAGGCTGCCGACAATCGCGTTGGCGAGACCGCCGCCATCGGTGTTCGGCGGCGGTGTGGACTGTGTGAACAATTCGATCGACAGGCCGCCGATGCCAAGGCGCAGCGTCGTATAAAGAATCCACACCAGCCACAACAGGCCGAACGCCATGGCTGCGAGCGACATGGTCAGCGCAAGCGCATTCTTCGCGCGGCGGCGGCCTTGCAGACGCACGCGCATCGCTTCGAGCGCAACGGCGTCGTTCGAACCCGGCATATTCAAGGTGGGCTGGCTCATTTCGCGCCCTCCCCTTTTTCGAGGCGAAGCAGCATGATCTTCGAGATTGCCAGCACGATGAAAGTAATCACAAACAGGATCAAGCCGAGCTCCATCAGCGCCGACGTATGCAGGCCCGGATCGGCTTCCGCGAATTCGTTGGCGAGCGCCGAGGTAATGCTGTTACCCGGCGAAAACAGCGAGACGTTATCGAGCAGATTGGTGTTGCCGATCACGAACGTGACCGCCATCGTCTCGCCGAGCGCGCGGCCGAGGCCGAGCATGACGCCGCCGATCACACCGCTCTTGGTGAAGGGCAGCACGATCTTCCACATCACTTCCCAGGTCGTGCAGCCGATGCCGTACGCCGATTCCTTCAGGAGAACAGGCGTGACTTCGAACACGTCGCGCATCACCGAGGCGATATACGGGATGATCATGATCGCGAGAATCACGCCCGCGCACAGGATACCGATGCCGATCGGCGCCCCCTGAAACAGCGCGCCGACGAACGGGATGCCACCCAAAACCGCGCCAAGGGGTTTTTCGAACCACGCCGCGAAAATCGGCGCGAACACCAGCAGACCCCACATGCCGTAGACGATCGACGGGATCGCGGCAAGCAGTTCGATGGCGATGCCGAGCGGACGGCGCAGCCACGCGGGCGCGAGTTCGGTCAGGAAAAGCGCGATGCCGAAGCTGACAGGCACCGCGATGATGAGTGCAATGAGCGAGGTCGCGATCGTGCCGTAAATGGGCACCAGTGCGCCGAATTGCTTGCTAGGTGGATCCCAGTCGGCGGTCCACAGGAACGCGAGCCCGAACTGCTTGATCGACGGCATGGAGGCGACGATCAGTGAAACGATGATGCCGCCGAGCAGCAGCAGGGTGATGATGGCGGCGAGACGGGCAAGGCCGCCGAAAATGACGTCACCGGCGCGGCTGGGAGCTTTCTGCTGCGACGCGCTGCCGGGCGGTGTCGACCTCGACGCGCCAGACGCTAATTGGATATCGGACATGAGAGCCTGATGGACCTGTTTCCAGTTGCCGCATGACACTTGTCGTGCGGCGAATGATGCTGGCGAATGCTGGCTAATGTTCGCTGATGCTGGCTAGTGCCGGGGTAATGCCATTGGCCGTCCTCGACTGAGGACGGCCAATGTCTTGCGCAATGCCTACCGCTTACTGTGTCGCTTAGTCAGCGATAGCCTTGCCTGCCGTGTCCTTCACCTGCGCCTTCCACTTCGTGCGGATTTCCGACACCACCGATTCCGGCAGCGAGATGTAGTCCAGGTCGTTGGCGGCCTGCGAGCCATTCTTGAACGCCCAGTCGAAGAACTTCAGCGTTTCCGTACCTTGCGCCGGCTTGTCCTGCGCCGTGTGCAGCAGCACGAACGTTGCGCCGACGATCGGCCATGCGTTCTTGCCCGGCTCGTTCGTCAGGATCTGGTAGAACGACTTCGACCAGTCCGCGCCCGCTGCCGCTGCCTTGAACGTGTCCGTCTTCGGCTCGACCACCGTGCCCGACGAGTTCTTCAGGCCGACGTACGTCATTTTGTTCTGCTTCGCGTACGCCCATTCCACGTAGCCGATTGCACCCGGCAGGCGTTGCACGAAGGCTGCGACGCCGTCGTTGCCCTTGCCGCCCGTACCCGTCGGCCAGTTGACCGTCGAACCTTCACCGACCTTCGACTTCCAGTCAGCGTTGACCTTCGACAGGTAGTTCGTCCAGATGAAGCTGGTGCCCGAACCGTCGGCGCGGCGAACCACGGCGATGTCGGTATCCGGCAGCTTAGCCTTCGGGTTCAGCGCAACGATCGCCGGATCGTTCCACTTCTTGATCTTGCCCAGGTAGATGTCGCCGAGCACTTCGCCCGACAGCGTCAGTTCGCCCGGCGTCACGCCCGGCACGTTGACAACCGGCACCACGCCGCCGACAACCGTCGGGAACTGGAACAGGCCTTCCTTGGCGAGGTCGTCGTCCTTCAGCGGAGCGTCCGAACCGGCGAAGTCGACCGTCTTCGCGATGATCTGCTTGATACCGCCCGACGAACCAATACCCTGGTAGTTGACCTTGCCGCCACCCGACTTCTGGTAGGCGTCAGCCCACTTCGTGTAAATCGGTGCTGCGAAGGTGCTGCCCGCGCCGGTGATGTCTGCGGCTTGCGCTGCGATCGCGAAAAGCGCGCCAGCGACGCCAGCGAACACGGTTTGCATCAATTTCATGAGACCTCCAAGGGTGTGAGCGGTGTGAGCGAATAACACGAACACCGCGAAGCTTAGGGTCTCTTTGTGACAGTAACGTGACTAACCGTGAAACGGATGTGACAGTAGGATTACTAAGGTGAAAGGCGTTTGCACGGAAAAATTGCCGATCTGGCGGAGTTGCGAGCGTCGTTTTACAGATTAGATGAAAAAGATGAGGCGCGAACGTTTGCGTGCGGGTTGGCGGGCAAACACGGGCCGATTTGCGGGTCGGCGGGCTGAAGGAGCGGTACGGGGTTGGCAGCTCGACTCGTACAGAGATCGGCTAGGTGGCGGATGACGGGTGGCGAGTGGCGGTGCGGCTCACTTGGCCCCGTCCCGCCACCCCGCGGGTATGTGCAGGTCAGACCGTCGCCTGCTTTACCGCCTCGGCAATCGTTTCGGCATGGCGAACCGCGTCGTTGACGTTTTCCGCTTCGACCATTACACGCAGCACCGGCTCGGTGCCGGATGCGCGGATCAACACGCGGCCACGGCCGTTCAACGCTTCCTCAGCCTTGCTGATGGCGCCCCGAATCGCAGCGCTGCCCTTCCAGTCGGCGCCGGGTTGCATCCGCACGTTGATCAGCTTCTGCGGGAACAGCGTGACGCCGTGGAGCAATTCGGCAAGCGTTTTGTCGCTGCGCTTCATCGCGGCCAGCACCAGCAGGGCCGACACAATGCCGTCGCCGGTGGAATGGCGGTCAAGGGAGAGAATATGGCCGGAGCCTTCCGCACCCAGTTGCCAGCCGTGCTCGCGTAACTGCTCGAGCACGTAGCGATCGCCCACCGCCGCGCGGACAAATTTCACACCGGATTCCTGCAGCGCGACTTCGACCGCCATATTGGTCATCAAGGTGCCGACCGCGCCTTCCACTTTGCCGTCGGTCGCCATGCGGTCCTTGACCAGCACGTACAGCAGCTCGTCGCCGTTATACAGGCGGCCCGCCGCGTCCACGATCTGCAGCCGGTCGGCGTCGCCGTCGAGTGCGATACCGAGGTCCGCGTGGTTCGCGCGCACCGCGCGCACCAGTGCATCCGGAGCGGTCGCGCCAAAGCCGTCATTGATGTTGAAACCGTTCGGCGCGACGCCGATCGGGATCACATCGGCACCGAGTTCGTGGAACACGTGCGGCGCAACGTCGTACGCGGCGCCGTGCGCGCAGTCGACCACCAGCTTCAGGCCGCGCAGATCGAACGCCGCCGGAAAAGTGCTCTTGCAAAATTCGATGTAGCGCCCGGCTGCATCGTCGAGGCGACGGGCCTTACCGAGCTGCTCGGAGGCGGCACATGCGAGCGGCAGATCGAGTTGTTCCTCGATCTGCAATTCCACTTCGTCGGGCAGCTTGTTGCCGTCAGCGGAGAAAAATTTGATGCCGTTGTCGTAATAGGGATTGTGCGACGCGCTGATCACGACGCCCGCGGCAAGCCGCAATGCGCGCGTCAGATAAGCGATGCCCGGAGTCGGCATCGGGCCAGCCAGCATGACGTCGACGCCGGCAGCGGAAAACCCTGCTTCGAGCGCAGCTTCGAGCATGTAGCCCGATACCCGTGTGTCCTTACCGATCAGCACCGTGGGCCGCGCACCCGTCCTTGCCCAGCGATCCGCGCCCGCTAGCACTTTACCGGCGGCGTAGCCGAGCCGCAGCACAAACTCCGGCGTAATGGGCCCTTCGCCGACCTTGCCTCGAATCCCGTCCGTTCCGAAATAACGACGTGCCATCTTTTATGTTCCTCCTTGGCTTTTGGGGGTCAGCCACGCGCGCGGCTGTGGTTCGCCGCGTCGCGCATGGCTGCCCATACTTTCAATGCATCCACTGTTTGCGCGACATCGTGCACGCGCAGAATGGCCGCGCCGCGCCCGGCGGCGCACACTGCCGCAGCGATGCTGCCGGCGACGCGCTCCGGCGCCGGCCGTCCAATGACCGCACCGACCATCGACTTGCGCGACATGCCGGCGAGAATGGGATACGGCGGCTCGGCGCGCGGCGCCGTATCCGGCAGGTGCGCAAGCAGTGCGTAATTGTGTTCGACCACCGACTTGCCGAAGCCGAAGCCCGGATCCACGCTGATACGCGCACGGGCAATGCCCGCCTGCCGCAAGCTCGCCACCCGTTCTTCGAGAAACTGCCGCACCTCGCTCACTACGTCTTGATAGTCGGGCTCGCGAAGCTGCATGGTCTGCGGCTCACCCAACATATGCATCACGCACAAACCGCACGCGCTGTCGCGCACGGCATCGACGGCGCCCGGCATCCGGAAGCCCCAGACGTCGTTGATCAGATCGGCACCCGCGGCCAGCGCGCGACGCATCACTTCCGGCTTATACGTATCGATTGACAGCGGCACATTCGCGCCGTGCAACTGTTCGATCAGCGGGATCACCCGCTCCAGTTCTTCGTCGAGCGGCACGGGCGGTGCGCCCGGGCGGGTCGACTCGCCGCCGATGTCGATGATGTCCGCGCCGTCGAGCAGCATGCGCTCAGCCTGCCGCAATGCATCGCCACGCATCGCGTACTTACCGCCATCGGAAAAAGAATCCGGTGTGACGTTCAGGATGCCCATGACCAGGGGGCGTTCAAAGGTCAGCTTGAAGCGGCCGCATTGCAGCGGTTCGGGGATGGGAAGAGAAGGAAATTCGACTTTCGGCACGTAGCGTTCAATCACGTAAAACAGATAAATGCAAAACGGGCCGGTGTGAAACACACCGGCCCGCACTTTCTACTGGTCGCCTATCAGGCCGGCGCGGTCGCGCTGCCCGGCTTGACCTCGGTGCCCGGGCTGCCACCCGACGAGGCGTCGCCAACCGACGGCGGCGAGCTCTTCGGCGAGCGCGGCGGACGGCCTGCCATGATGTCGTTGATCTGATCGGCGTCGATCGTTTCCCACTCCATCAGCGCGGCGGTCATCGCTTCGACCTTGTCGCGGTTCTCGTCCAGCAGGCGCTTCGCGAGGTTGTACTGCTCGTCCAGCACGCGGCGGATTTCCGCATCGACCTTTTGCTGCGTCGCTTCCGAAATGGTCCGCGTGAAGCCACGGCCAAACGGCGTTGCGTCGTTTTCGTCGTCGACGTAGACCATCGGCCCAAGCGCGTCGGTCATGCCGAAGCGAGCCACCATGGCGCGGGCCGTAGCCGTTGCCTTGTTGAAGTCGTCCGATGCGCCGGTGCTGATCAGGTTCAGGAACAGCTCTTCTGCGACACGGCCACCGAACAGGATCGCCAGGCGGTCCAGCAGGTAGTCCTTCGAGTACGTTTCGTTGTCATGTTCCGGCAACTGCCACGTCACGCCCAATGCACGGCCACGCGGAATGATCGTGACCTTGTGCACCGGATCAGCCTTCGGCAACAGCTTGGCGATGACTGCGTGACCCGATTCGTGATACGCGGTGGCGCGCTTCGATTCCTCGCGAATCACGGCCGACTTGCGCTCCGGACCCATGAAGATCTTGTCCTTCGCGTCTTCGAAATCCGCCATCTCGACGATGCGCTTACCACGGCGAGCCGCGAACAGCGCTGCTTCGTTGACCAGGTTCGCCAGATCGGCGCCCGAGAAGCCCGGCGTGCCGCGTGCGATCACCGCTGCGTCGACGTCGTTCGAAATCGGCACCTTGCGCAGGTGAACCTTCATGATGTGCTCGCGGCCGCGGATGTCCGGCAGACCAACGTACACCTGACGGTCGAAACGGCCCGGACGCAGCAGCGCCTTGTCCAGCACGTCCGAACGGTTCGTGGCGGCGATCACGATCACGCCCGAGTTCGCTTCGAAACCGTCCATCTCGACCAGCATCTGGTTCAAGGTCTGTTCGCGTTCGTCGTTACCGCCACCCATGCCGGCGCCACGATGACGGCCGACCGCGTCGATTTCGTCGATGAACACGATACACGGCGCATGCTTCTTGGCCTGCTCGAACATGTCGCGCACCCGAGCCGCACCGACACCTACGAACATTTCCACGAAGTCCGAACCCGAAATGCTGAAGAACGGCACTTTCGCTTCACCGGCGATGGCACGCGCCAGCAGTGTCTTACCGGTTCCCGGCGGGCCTACCAACAGCACGCCGCGCGGGATGCGGCCACCCAGCTTCTGGAACTTCTGCGGATCACGCAGGAAGTCGACCAGTTCGGAGACTTCTTCCTTGGCTTCGTCGCAACCGGCGACGTCAGTGAAATTGATTGCGTTGTTGTTTTCGTCGATCAGACGTGCACGGGATTTACCGAACGAGAACGCACCGCCTTTCCCGCCCCCCTGCATCTGTCGCATCATGTAGAACCAGAAGCCGATGATCAGGATCGTCGGTCCGAGGTAATACAGCGCGGACACCAGCGCATTCGGTTCGTCGTCAGCCTTGCCGCTCACCTGAACGCCATACTTCATCAGATCGCCAACCATCCAGATGTCGCCCGGCGACACGATCTGGTACTTCTGGCCGTCTGCTGGAGTGACCGTGAGGTTCCGCCCCTGGACAATGACGTTCTTGACTTTGCCGTTCTTCGCGTCGTCCATGAACTGCGAATAGGAAACACCTTCCTGGACACGGGGCTTGTCGAACTGCTTGAACACCGTAAACAGCACCAGTGCGATAACCAGCCACACTGCTGCCTTCGAAAACATATTGTTGTTCAAAGCACCACTCCTTCACTTAGACGGGCGCCTACATTTGCCTTGCGGCACCACGAAAGCATTCTAATCCAGTCCGCAGACCCCTGCCATAAGGTTTCACTACCACAGAAATAGCGTAGCGGACCATCACAGCGCCAATTTCCAGCGCCATGGGCACCTTATCGGCAGATGCGGGACCTTCCTGCAGCACGCCTATGCGGGCCGCTTGAGATGCTTACCCAAAATAAATGTTTCTGACGACTTGTCCCGCGAGGCTTTCGGCTTGCGAGCCGCCACCACCTTGAACTGGCGCTTGAACTTTTCGACAATCTGGCTATAACCGCTGCCATGAAAACATTTGACTAAAAGGGCGCCATCTGGCTTCAGATGGTTTTGCGAGAATTCCATCGCGATATCGCACAGATGCTCGATTCGCGCGGCATCCGCCAACGCCACTCCCGACAGGTTGGGCGCCATATCCGAAATTACAAGGTCGACCTGGCGTTCCCCGACTAATTCTTCGAGTTGCTCAAGAACCGAGTCTTCGCGGAAGTCGCCCTGGATGAAATGAACGTCGGCGATCGGCTCCATTGGCAGCATGTCCAGCGCGATAATCGTGCCGTCGATGCCGCCCTCGCGCTCGGCGTCGCGCTTCGAGCCCTTCGCAAGCTTGTTACGGGCGTACTGGCTCCAGCTGCCCGGCACCGAGCCGAGGTCGACAATCACCTGGCCCGGCCGGATCAACTTGTCCTGCTCGTCGATTTCCTTAAGCTTGTAGGCCGCGCGGGCGCGATAGCCCTCCCGCTGCGCCATTTTGACGTACGGGTCGTTGATGTGATCATGCAACCACGCCGTGTTGAACTTGTTTTTTGCCATTAAAGGTGAACTCTTGCTGCGAAATGTGGCGCTTTAGGGGATAATACGCGGTTAATTCGCGCGGCCACCGCCAAAACTGGCAGTCATCCGCGATTCTGTTGTTCTGACGCGCCGCCCTGCGCTATTGGCCGAATCTCTCGGAAATGCAGGTGCCGCCATTTTAGTCGAGTCTCCCACTTTCCATGCCAGCCCTTAAAGTCTCTTCCGATCAACGCGCCGAATTGCGCTCCCAGGCACATGCGCTCAAACCGGTCGTGCTCGTCGGCGCCGAAGGCTTGACCGACGCTGTGCTGTCGGAGATCAAGGTCCACCTTGGCGCGCATCAACTGATCAAAATCCGCGTATTCGGCGACGAACGCGAAGAGCGCCTTGCCATCTACGAACAGATCTGCGACCAGCTGAACGCCGCTCCGATCCAGCACATCGGCAAGCTGCTGGTGATCTGGAAGCCGGAAGCAGCAGCACAACCGGCCGTGAAGGCCAAACGCGGCGCCCTGCCGAGCGCTCGCGAAGCGGCTGTCGAAGCCAAACCGGGTAAAGGCCGCGCACCGCGCGTGGTCACGGTGGTCAAACCCAGCGAAATCCCGATGCGCAAGCCGAAGGCAAAAGCGGTCGTGGTGCGCGGCAATGAACGCGTCACACAAGGCGGCAACATCAAGCGCGCCAAGAAGCGCCAGACCAGCGCGAAGCGCGCGCATCAGTCGTCGAAGTAAGCGAATGATGAAGGGTGCGGACAGTGTCCGCACCTTGGCGTGAACTGCTCGGGCAAACCGGTTAGGTAATGCCGCTCGGGCGCCTCTACAGGCAAACCCGCCTCAGCGAGCGGCAACCTCGCCACTCAACTGACTCAACCGATTACTTTCCCCGCGGCGCTGCGAGTGCCCTGCTCCGCTGTCACGACGCCGACGCTCGCTGGCAGCTTCCACACCAGCGCCACAGCCAGCAGGCTTTCGACCAGGTAAAACAGACTCGACACGCCGTGCAGGATGCCAAAGCGCGTCGCATAAGCGGAATGCCCGACATCACTGCCCGCCTCCAGCGCGGCAATGCGCATTGCGTTCATGAACGGCTGCAACGCAAAGTAGCCCACCAGGACGCACACCAGCATACCGGCAATCAACCAGCGCAAGCGACGATATACGTCGCTGCCGCGGCGAACCAGGACGTTCGCCAGACCCAGCAGCAAAATGCCGCAAACCGCGCCCAGCACACCCTCGATGCGAAACAGTTGCGCCGCCACGGCGCCTGCCGTCATGCGGTCGAGTGACGTAAACAGCACCGGCGCGACGGCATAGCCGATAGTCAACAGACTACCGACCCACACCACCGTCAACAGACGGAACAGTCGATGCGGCATCAAGGACACCGGGGCCGCCTTCAAACGTAGCTAACCGCGATAATTTCGTACTCGCGCACGCCGCCCGGCGCCTGCACCGATGCAACGTCGCCTTCCGACTTGCCGATCAGCGCGCGTGCGATCGGCGAGCTGATCGAGATCAGACCGTGGTCGATGTCCGCTTCGTCGTCGCCGACGATCTGGTATTTGACCTTCGCGCCCGAATCGAGATCTTCCAGCTCGAGCGTCGCGCCGAATACGACGCGGCCGTCCGCCTCCACCTTGGACGGGTCGATAACCTGCGCACCGGCCAGTTTCGATTCGATTTCAGCAATGCGGCCTTCGACGAAACCCTGCTTCTCTTTCGCCGCGTCGTATTCCGCGTTTTCCGACAGATCGCCCTGGGCACGCGCTTCCGCGATCGAATTGATCACCGAGGGACGCTCAACCGATTTCAGGCGCTGCAATTCATCGCGCAACATTTCCGCGCCGCGCTTCGTCAATGGAACAGTGCTCATAAACAACTCTATGCAAAAAACAGCCGTAAAAAAAATCACCGCGGTTAAGTGCATTCCGCGGGGCTGACGTTCCGGGCAAAAACCCGGGCCACAGCACCTGCGGAACGCCGCTTAACCGCGGCACTTACATCTTAGACAGGTATTCGAAGCCTTAGTTTAGGCGAGCGTGGAGTCCTTGTAAATCATAGACTTCCAGGTTCTTCAAATAGCGCAACCCTTCAACTGCGGCCCGTGCGCCCGACATGGTCGTGTAGTACGTGACCTTGTTCGCCTGCGCGCTCATGCGGATCGAGCGCGAGTCGGCGATCGCCGCGCGGGTTTCGTCGACGGTCGTGAAGACCAGCGCGATTTCGCCGTTCTTGATCATATCGACAATGTGCGGACGACCGTCCTTCACCTTGTTGACCACCTTGACCGGCACGCCGGCCGCTTCGATCGCGGCGGCCGTACCCTTGGTCGCGACGATCGGATAGCCGAGTTCGTGCAGCATGCGCGCGACTTCGACGGCCTTCGGCTTGTCGGCATCCATCACGGTCAGCAGCACCGTGCCTGACTCCGGCAGACGCGAACCTGCGGCGAGTTGCGACTTGAACAGCGCTTCGCCGAAGGTCTGGCCCACGCCCATCACTTCGCCGGTGGAGCGCATTTCCGGTCCGAGTACCGGATCGACTGCCGGGAACTTGACGAACGGGAACACGGCCTCTTTCACGCTGAAGTACGGCGGGTTGATTTCCTTCGTCACGCCCTGTTGTGCGAGCGTCTGGCCGACCATCGCGCGCGCCGCGATCTTGGCGAGCGGCAGGCTGGTCGCCTTCGACACGTACGGCACCGTACGCGATGCACGCGGATTCACTTCGAGCACGTAGATCACGTCCTCTTTCGAACCGTCCGCCTGCGGCACTTGCTGGATCGCGAACTGCACGTTCATCAGGCCGATCACGTTCAGCGCCTTCGCCATTGCGCCGGTCTGGCGCTTCAACTCAGCAATGGTTTCCTGCGACAGCGAATACGGCGGCAGCGAGCAAGCCGAGTCGCCCGAGTGGACGCCCGCCTGTTCGATGTGCTCCATCACGCCGCCGATGAACACAGCTTCGCCATCGGAGATGCAATCCACGTCGCATTCGATCGCGTCGTTGAGGAAGCGGTCGAGCAAGACCGGCGAATCGTTCGACACCTTCACGGCCTCGCGCATGTAGCGCTCGAGGTCACGCGGCTCGTGGACGATTTCCATCGCGCGGCCGCCGAGCACGTACGACGGACGCACCACCAGCGGATAGCCGATTTCCTCGGCGAGCTTCAGGGCTTCGTCTTCGGCACGCGCAGTGCGATTCGGCGGTTGACGCAGGCCGAGGTCTTGCAGCAGCTTCTGGAAACGCTCGCGGTCTTCCGCGGCGTCGATCATGTCCGGCGAGGTGCCGACGATCGGCACACCGTTCGCTTCGAGATCGAGTGCAAGCTTCAGCGGCGTCTGACCGCCGTACTGCACGATCACGCCGACCGGCTTTTCCTTGTCGACGATTTCGAGCACGTCTTCGAGCGTCAGCGATTCGAAGTACAGACGATCGGACGTGTCGTAGTCGGTCGAAACCGTTTCAGGGTTGCAGTTGACCATGATCGTTTCGTAGCCGTCTTCGCGCATGGCGAGCGCGGCGTGCACGCAGCAGTAGTCGAACTCGATACCCTGGCCGATCCGGTTCGGGCCGCCGCCCAGCACCATGATCTTCTTGTTGTTCGTGGGGTTTGCTTCGCACTCTTCCTCGTAGGTCGAGTACATGTAGGCGGTTTTCGTGGCGAACTCGGCTGCGCACGTGTCGACGCGCTTGTAGACCGGGCGCACGTTCAACTCGATACGGCGTTGACGCACTTCCGCCGGCTTCGCGCCAAGCAGTTTCGCCAGACGGCGGTCCGAGAAGCCGCTTTGCTTCAGATACTTGAGCTCTTCCTTCGACAGGCTTGCCAGCGTACGGCCGGCCAATGCCTTTTCCTTCAGGACGATCTGTTCGATCTGCGCGAGGAACCACGGGTCGATCGAGGTTTCTTCGAAGATCTCTTCGGCCGTCATGCCGATACGGAACGCGTCGCCGACGTACCAGATGCGATCCGGACCGGCTTCGCCGATCTCGCGGATGATCTCGTCGCGGTTGTTGGTCTTTTCGTCCAGACCGTCCACGCCGACTTCCAGACCGCGCAGCGCCTTCTGGAACGATTCCTGGAAGGTGCGGCCAATGGCCATCACTTCGCCGACCGACTTCATCTGCGTGGTCAGGCGCGCGTCGGCCTCGCGGAATTTTTCGAACGCGAAACGCGGGATCTTGGTGACCACGTAGTCGATGGTCGGCTCGAACGACGCCGGGGTCTGACCGCCGGTGATTTCGTTCTTCAACTCGTCAAGCGAGTAGCCCACCGCCAGCTTCGCCGCGATCTTCGCGATCGGGAAGCCGGTGGCCTTCGACGCCAGTGCCGACGAACGCGACACGCGCGGATTCATTTCGATCACGACCATCCGGCCATCTTTCGGATTGATCGAGAACTGAACGTTCGAACCGCCGGTGTCCACGCCGATTTCGCGCAGCACGGCGAGCGATGCGTTACGCAGGATCTGGTATTCCTTATCGGTGAGCGTTTGCGCCGGCGCGACGGTAATCGAGTCGCCGGTGTGGATGCCCATCGGGTCCAGGTTTTCGATCGAGCAAACAATGATGCAGTTGTCCTTCTTGTCGCGGACCACTTCCATCTCGTACTCTTTCCAGCCGAGCAGCGATTCTTCGATCAGCAGCTCGCGCGTCGGCGACAGGTCGAGACCGCGTTTGCAGATCTCTTCGAATTCGTCGCGGTTGTACGCGATGCCGCCGCCCGAACCGCCGAGCGTGAACGACGGGCGGATCACGACCGGATAACCGCCGCTGCCCGTTTGCACAGCGATGTCGGCCTGCACCTGCAGCGCTTCTTCCATGGAATGCGCGGTGCCCGACTTGGCCGAACCGAGGCCAATCTTCGTCATCGCGTCTTTGAACTTCTGGCGGTCTTCCGCCTTGTCGATCGCTTCCGGCGACGCGCCGATCAGCTCGACCTTGTACTTGTCCAGCACGCCGTGCGCGTGGAGATCCAGCGCGCAGTTCAGTGCGGTCTGGCCGCCCATGGTCGGCAGGATCGCGTCCGGGCGCTCCTTGGCAATGATGCGCTCCACCACTTCCCACGTGATCGGCTCAATGTAGGTCACGTCGGCCGTGTTCGGGTCGGTCATGATCGTCGCCGGATTGCTGTTGACGAGAATGACCTTGTAGCCTTCCTCACGCAGCGCCTTGCATGCCTGCGCGCCCGAGTAGTCGAACTCGCACGCCTGGCCGATGATGATCGGACCCGCGCCGATGATAAGGATGCTTTTAATGTCTGTCCGCTTGGGCATAACGCTCTCGCTAATGTATTCCTGAATTCTTTCCGTCGGCGCGCTGCGTTAATACGTTGCGCGCTCTGCTCTGTGTTGTGCGGCTCGCCGTGCTTCGCGTTGATCACATTGATCGCGCTGATTGCGTGGCGAGCCGCGCGCCGCCGGGGCGCTTCACAAGCTATTTATGCCGCTGCGGTCTTGCCGGCCTTCTTTGTGTCCATCAACGCGGTGAAGCGATCGAACAGATAGGCGATGTCGTGCGGACCGGGCGACGCTTCCGGGTGGCCCTGGAAGCAGAACGCGGGCTTGTCGGTCAGCGCGAAGCCTTGCAGCGTGCCGTCGAACAGCGAGATGTGCGTGACTTTGGCATTGGCCGGCAGCGTGTCGGCGTCGACCGCGAAACCGTGGTTCTGCGACGTGATGACGACGCGGCCGTCGTCAAGATCCTTCACCGGATGGTTCGCGCCGTGGTGACCCGTCTTCATCTTCATGGTCTTCGCGCCGACGGCGAGGCCCATGATCTGGTGACCCAGGCAGATGCCGAAAGTCGGGATGCCGCGCTCAATCAGTTCCTTGGTGGCGCGAATCGCGTAATCGCACGGCTCCGGATCGCCGGGGCCGTTCGACAGGAAGATGCCGTCCGGGTTGAGCGCCAGCGCGTCAGCCGCGGAGGCTTGCGCCGGCAGCACGGTGACGTGGCAGCCGCGCTCGGCCAGCATGCGCAGAATGTTGTACTTCACGCCGTAATCGAACGCGACCACGCGGTACTTCGGCGCGCTCTGCGTGCCGTAGCCGGAGCCCAGACGCCATTCGGTCTGGTTCCATTCGTAGGTTTCTTTCGTCGACACGACCTTCGCGAGGTCCATGCCCGACAAACCCGGGAACGAGCGCGCGAGTTCGATTGCCTTCGCTTCGTCATCCGAACCGGCCAGAATGGCGCCGTTCTGCGCACCCTTGTCGCGCAGCACGCGCGTCAGCATGCGGGTGTCGAGACCGGCGATGGCGACCACGCCTTCGTCCTTCAGGTATTGCGGGAGCGTGCGCTCCATGCGGAAGTTCGACGCGAGAACCGGCAGATCACGGATGATCAGGCCGGCGGCATGGACTTTCGTGGCTTCGACGTCTTCGGCATTCACGCCGACGTTACCGATGTGCGGATACGTGAGGGTCACGATCTGGCGCGCGTAGCTCGGGTCAGTCAGGATTTCCTGATAGCCGGTGATAGCGGTGTTGAACACGACTTCGCCGATCGTATGCCCGGGGGCGCCGATCGAGTAACCACGAAAGACCGTGCCGTCGGCGAGTGCGAGCAAAGCGGGAGAAAATGACGGCAACACGGGAGACTCCTTGGGGAACACCCTGTTGCCGACCTGTCTATCCGACTGCGAGCCGCAGCGAAACGCATCGACAGGATGCGCGCGCAGACTCGCTCGCGTACTGCTGGTGACGTCGCAAGGGGCGCGATAGGTCCATTGTGTGGACGGATCGGCCAGGGTGCGGGGCGTCAAAAGCGCGCGGCGGATGAACGGTATGGGAGAGGTAGGCGCTAGGGTGCGGGTTGATAAGCTCAAACCTTGAAATTATAGCGCGAAACACCCCTTCCCTCCAAATCCGAGATGGGGAGCCAGCGTAGCCGGGTACGGCCTGAAACAGGTCGAAGCCTTGCTGAGCATGACGACGAAGCGGCCGGACAAGGTTTGCACGGGTCAGAATCGGGATAAGAACGGTAAATATGACACCGCCCTGCAAACCACGCGCGACGGCCTTAAACCTGCTGTTCCGCAGGCACGTGCGCGGGCTGAAGTCGTGCGCGGCCCGGCAATACGTACCAGATCGCACTCAACACCTGCAACGCCACCAGGATGCCCCAGGCGCTCAGATGCGCGGCGGCCGGATAATGGCCCTCATTGGCCGGCCAGCGCGACAGCACTGCCCCAACGCCGATCTGGAAGCCGAAAATCAGCAGAAAGATGATCAGCGTCAGCGTGGTATTTACCCGGCCGATCATCTGCGCCGGAAAATGGCGCGCCATGACCGCGTAACTGAGAATGCCGGTGCCGCCGAAAACCCCATATGCCGCCCACAGCAGGCTCGCGGGCAGCGGCGCGTTGAACATGATCAGCAGTTGGGTCAGCACGTAGAGCGCCATGCCGATGCCACAAAACACATATAACGAAATTCCACGCCGCTCCAGCCCACGCGCCGCCGCGCCGAAACCAACGCAACCCGCCATCATCGCAAAGCCAAGAATCGACACCAGCGACGCGGCTTCACGCGGCGCAAAACCCTGCACGTCGCGCAGCCAGGCGCCGACCCATAGCGACTGCATCGCGTAGAACACGCCTTGCGTGACGATGGAAAACGAGCCGATCTTCCAGAACGCCCCGCTTCTCAAGATATGCAGGGTGCCTTTGAACTGAGCGCCGATGCTGGCCTGGCGGTGCGTTTCCCGGGCGTCTGGTGCAAGCGTCCACTGCGCTACCGCCACCACCACCGTCATCAGGCCCAGACCGACACAGACGGCACGCCAACTGGCGAAACCCAGTACCCACGTAAGCGGCGAGCCGACCATCACACCACCGAAGCCACCGATCGCCATCACGAGCCCGTTCATCAACGGCAGACGCCCCGGCTCGAAATGCTGCGCCAACGCCTTAAAGGCAGCGCCAAGACATACCGAGACGCCGACGCCGATCAGCAACCGCCCGAACATCATCATGCCGACGCTGTGCGCCGCGCCGAACACCCAAATTCCGAGCGCGGCAAACAGCATGGTGACCGCCGTCACCCGACGCGCGCCGTAATGATCGAGCAGCACGCCGGCCGGAATCTGAGCGCCCGCGAAACCGAGGAAATACAGACTGGTCAGCAAACCGAGATCCGTGGCCGACAAACCGAGATCGTGTGTGATGAAGGGGGCAAAGCCGAGATTGACGCCGCGAAACACGTAAGAAACGAAGTAGCCGGCGGAAAACAGGAGAAAAACGCGCAACTGGGTCGACGACAGGACTTTTGAAATGAGCGACCGGGTTTGGCCTAAGCACGCAAGATAAATGAAACAGGCGAACTTCGCCTGAATTGATCTGCAGAATGAAAAACGCCGTCACCACGGGTGACGGCGTCGGAATAACACGGTGCGTGATCGGAGCGCAATTCACGCGTTGCCCCCGCAACGCATGGGGTCACTACCGTGGTGGCCGCTTTTGGTCTACTTACCCTTCTTCGCGTTGGCCGCGGTCTTCGGGCGGCTATCTGCCGCGGCCTTCGACGCCTTGCTGGACGTGGAAGCCGATACCTTCGTCACCTTGCCCTTGCTGGCGCTGGACGTTGTCGGCTTGCTGGTTTTACCCACCGGCTCGGACACCTTGACCACGGCGGCACGGCCACGACCCTTCTTCTTATCGTAGCGCGAATCGCCCCTCGTGTCTGCGACACGGGTGCCGATCTTCTCGACGCCGCCGCCTTGCACGTCGGTCGCGATGCGCTCCGGACCCGGTTCGCTCGGCATGGCCTTACCAACCGGCACGTGCAGCACGATCACTTGCCCACGCGAAACCTGATCGCGATGCGTGCGATTCCACGCCTTCAACTGACCGATCGAGACGCCGTAACGCACCGCGATGGCGGCCATCGACTGATTGCGGCGCACGCGAATCAACATCTTGCGGGTGTCGGGGACATCCGGCTCCATGGCCAGCACCGCGCTTTCTGCGACATCGGCGCTAATGTCTTCGTCGTCGTCCGAACCACGCGGCACCACGATCGTCGAGCCTGGCTTCAGACGCATGCCGGCCGGAATCTTGTTCACTTCCATCAGCGTGTCAGCGTCGACACCGATCTTTTGCGCGATCGCCGCCGGTGCGGCACGCTCGGTGACCGTATAGGTGGTCCACGACGACAGCGAACCGGAGTACGCCTTCAGATTGCGTTCGAACGCACTGGCATTGTCGAACGGCAGCAGGATCTGCGGCTGCGTAGCGCCGAGAATCACCGGCTTTCTGAACGACGGGTTCAGCGAGCGGAATTCATCAGGGGAGAGATTCGCGAGTTTCGCCGCCGTGTCCACGTCGATGTCGTGCGAGGTCGTGACCGTGACGAAATACGGGTGGTTCGGGATCGACGGCAGCGTGAGCCCGTACATCTGCGGGTTCATCACAATATTCTTTACTGCCTGCAGCTTGGGTACGTAGTTGCGCGTCTCGTTCGGCATGCGCAGACTGAGGTAGTCGGTAGGCAGCCCCGCCGCCTCGTTGCGCGCGATCGCACGCTGCACGTTGCCCTCGCCCCAGTTGTAGGCGGCGAGCGCCAGTTGCCAGTCACCGAACATGTCATGCAAACGCGACAGATAGTCGAGCGCGGCGCTGGTCGAAGCCAGCACGTCGCGCCGCTCGTCCTGCCACATGTTCTGCTTGAGATTGTAGGTACGGCCCGTGCCCGGCATGAACTGCCACATGCCGGCTGCCTTCGCCACCGACAATGCCTGCGGGCTATACGCGGATTCGATGAACGGCAGCAACGCGAGCTCGGTCGGCATGTGGCGCGCTTCGAGCTCTTCGACGATGTGGTACAGATATTTCTGCGAACGCTCGGTCATGCGCTGCACGTAGTCCGGGCGCTGCGCATACCAGTTGACCTGCATGTCGACGAGGTCGGTTTGCAGATCCGGCATTTGAAAACCACGACGAATACGGCCCCAAAGATCGGCGTCCGCGCTCGTCAGTTGATTGACGGAGCCCTGGTCGACGTTGATTGTCTCTTTGGCGGTGGCTGTCTTGCGAAGGGCGTCAGCTACGGCTTGCTGACTGGCGGGGTTGGTTGCGGCGGTAGGGCTATTCGTCGTCGGTCCCTGACTCGCGCAAGCGGCGAGTGTCAGAACCAATAACGCACTAAAGATAAATCGCATGAACGTCTCGGCTTCCACAAGGGCTGGAATTTGCAGCCGATAGTACGAAACGGCAACGTTTACGTCAATCGGAATATGACGAAAAAAATCAAGGAAATCTAAGACTTGGCGAATTTTTCCGATTCTTCGCGTGAGGAATACCCTGATGGCAGTCGGGTCAACGGAAGCGATTTTTCCATTCGCGCATCAGCGTAAATGCCGTTAAACGATCGGGCACTTTTTCATGCAACTGTTCTTGCAGGCTCGCCTGAATCGCCGGATTGTCCGCGCGCAAAAATGGGTTCACGGCACGTTCGTGGGCAATGGTGGTCGGCAACGTCGGCACATGACGCGCGCGTAATTCGCTCGCCTTGTCACGCCAGGCTTGCAGTTCGACGTTGCCCGGCTCGCAGGCGAGCGCGAAGCGGATGTTCGACAACGTGTACTCGTGCGCGCAATGCACTTCGGTCGCGCCCGGGAGTGCGGCAAGCGAATCCAGCGATGCCAGCATCTGCGTGGGCGACCCTTCGAACAACCGGCCGCAGCCGCACGCGAACAGCGTGTCGCCGCAAAACACGTGCGGCGTGCCGCGCGGATCAGCCGCCTGAAAATAGGCAATATGACCGCTCGTGTGACCGGGCACGTCGAGTACATCGAATTCGAGTGCGGGCGCCGCAATCGTCACGTGATCGCCATTTTCAAGACGGTGCGTGAGATGCTGGATCGCTTCACCGGCGGGGCCGTACACGGGAACAGCCTGGCCGTTCAGCAGATCGGCCACCCCACCGACATGGTCTTGATGATGGTGCGTGAGTAAAATAGCGCTCAGCCGCCAACCCCGTTTCGCCAGATATGCGCGCACAGGGGCGGCCTCACCCGGATCGACGACCACCGCATGATGCCCGTCGGAGACGACCCAGATGTAATTGTCTTCAAACGCCGGGACCGGTACGTACTCGAGCGCATTCATAGGCGACGCATTCTCTGATATGACTGATCGAGCGATTATAGACTGGCCTGCCTGGACCGATTCGCCACCCGGGCGCTACGTACTCGAGTGGGAACAGACCCAGCTCGATCGCGTGGTGTCCGACGTGTTCGGTTACCATGCGCTGCAACTCGGCCTGCCGCAGCTCGACGCCTTGCGCGAAAACCGCATGCCGTGCCGCGGGCTCGTGCTCGACGCAGCGAGCGGCGCGAGTGCGCCCTATACGTTGCCGCTCGGCTCGGGGCGTGCCGGGAATGGCGCAGGGAATGGTTTGCGGAGCGGCGCCACGCAAGGTCTGCCCGCGGGTCTGCCGGCACCCACGGGGCGTAGCGCGGTCTGGTGCGATCTGCTCGATCTGCCGTTCGAAGCACAGAGCGTCGATCTGATCGTCATGCCGCATACGCTGGAATTCACGAGCGACCCGCACCGGCTGCTGCGCGAAGCCGAACGCGTGCTGATGCCCGAAGGCCAACTGATCATTCTCGGCTTCAATTCGCTGTCGCTGTGGGGCGCGCGCCAATCGGTCGGCAAGATGACCGGCCGGCCGTTCGTGCCCGCGGCAGTCGACCTGATCGCCTTCACGCGCCTGAAAGACTGGATCAAACTGCTGGGCTTCGACCTTGAACGCGGGCGCTTCGGCTGCTATCGTCCGCCGCTCGCCAGCGATCAATGGCTGTCCCGCTATGGTTTCATGGAAGCCGCCGGCGACCGCTGGTGGCCCATTTTCGGCGCCACCTACATGATCAAGGCGATCAAGCGCGTGCGCGGCATGCATCTCGTCGGTCCGCTGAAAGTGAAGAAACCTGTCCTCGCCGCGGGCCTCGCGCCCGCCGCCACCCCGAACACACGCAACCACACTCAATGACTTCCGACATCATCGACATTTATACCGACGGCGCCTGCAAGGGCAACCCAGGCCCCGGCGGCTGGGGCGCGCTGCTGCGCTTCGGCGACCAGGAAAAAGAATTGTTCGGCGGTGAACCCAACACCACCAACAACCGCATGGAGCTGATGGGCGTGATCGCCGCGCTCGAGGCGCTCAAGCGTCCCTGCAAAGCCGTCGTGCACACCGACTCGCAGTATGTGCAGAAAGGCATCAGCGAATGGATTCACGGCTGGAAGAAAAAAGGCTGGATCACCGCCGCGAAGCAGCCGGTGAAGAACGCCGATCTCTGGAAGCGGCTCGATGCACTCGTCGCGCAGCACGAGATCGAATGGCGCTGGGTGCGCGGTCACAACGGACACCCGGAAAACGAGCGCGCGGATCAACTGGCCAATCGCGGCGTCGCGTCACTCGCGCAAGTGTGATGCGTGCCGTCATGCCCGCTGCAGCACTGGCGCGCGCCCTCCTTCTTTTGCTGATTTTTTAGAGCAGGCTAATCCGACATGCGTCAACTCATCCTCGACACCGAAACCACCGGCCTGAATGCACGAACCGGCGACCGGATTCTTGAACTCGGTTGCGTCGAAATGGTGAACCGCCGGCTCACTGGCAACAACCTGCATTTCTACATCAACCCGGAACGCGACAGCGATCCGGGCGCTTTGGCCGTTCACGGGCTGACCACCGAGTTCCTGAGCGACAAGCCGAAGTTCGCCGAGATCGCCAATCAGATTCGCGACTTCATTCAGGACGCGGAGCTGATCATTCACAACGCGCCGTTCGACATTGGCTTTCTCGATGCCGAATTTGCGCTGCTGGGTTTGCCGCCGGTGAAAACCTACTGCGGCGAGATCATCGATACATTGGCGCGCGCCAAGCAGATGTTCCCTGGCAAGCGCAATTCACTCGACGCGCTGTGCGACCGCTTCGGCATTAGCAACGCGCACCGCACCCTGCACGGCGCACTGCTCGACTCGGAACTGCTCGCCGAGGTGTATCTGGCGATGACGCGCGGCCAGGAAAGCCTCGTCATCGACATGCTCGGCGACTCACACGGTGGCGGCGACGCGCACGCACCGCGCATCGCGATCGACTCGCTGAATCTGGTCGTGATTGCCGCGAGCGACGCTGAGGTCGCCGAGCATCAGGCCGTGCTCGACGGCCTCGACAAAGCGGTCAAGGGCACGAGCGTGTGGCGTCTTGATCCGTCGCCGGCTGCGGATGAGCAAACCGCTTAAAAAACACTAGACGAGTCGAAAAATCCCTGACATAATTCGGTTCTCTTCGGGTGGTTAGCTCAGCGGTAGAGCACTGCCTTCACACGGCAGGGGTCACAGGTTCAATCCCTGTACCACCCACCAGAATTCGCTGGTTTCCGAAGAACCGCAAAAGAAAGCCCTCGAACTTGAGTCGAGGGCTTTTTTGTTTTTGCCTCGGCTTTGCGCCCACACGGCAGAACGATCACTCAGGTGTACGCACGTTATTAGGTGCCCTCATGCGCACATGCGCATGCTGCGCGTCGAAGTCAACACCGAACTTTCGTACGATTGCGGTCGCCAAATACTGCTGATATAGTCAGTCTTCGGGCACTCGCCCCGTCTACTTTTCTCATCTCTTACGACTACAGGGAGGCGCCACATGTTCGCAGTGCATATCGCCGTCCCTGGGATGGCCCCACGGCCATCTTCGCGACCTTAGGTTCGTCGCGTCGTCGCTCACGCGGTTCGGCCTGAACAGGCCATCCGCGAATTTCCCTGACAGTCCGTAGTCTCATTGCCGGTGTCGTTAACGACCTATTCCGGCTTGCCTGACTGTCTCTTCCTTTCGCTTCTGACTGGAACCTCGGTGCGCTCGCGCGTCACCGGGTCGTGGCAAATGACCAGAAAAAAACTCGACCTTCGTGGACACGCCTTCAGGAATGTCCTCGGCTTCACCTTCCGTCACTGGGTCAAACAGCCCTGGCGCATCTTCGCGATTACCGCGCTGGTGTTGCTCTCGGCATTGGCCGACGTACTCACGCCGCTGTTCGCCGGACGGCTCGTCGACGCAATCGCGTCCGGCTCTGCCGGCGACGACGTCGCGTGGAACGCGGCCATCACGGCCTTCGGCGTGCTGAGCGCGCTGGGGCTCGGCGCTGAGCTGCTTCGCCAGGGCACATACTTCAACCTCATCAGGCTGACGCTCAAGATGATGAGCGAGATCGCGTCCAACGCGTTTCATCGCGTGCAACGCTTTTCGACCGACTGGCACGCCAACAGCTTTGCCGGATCCACCGTGCGCAAGATCACGCGCGGCATGTGGGCGCTCGATCTGCTCAACGACACGCTACTGGTCGCGCTATTGCCGTCGGTGGTGATGCTGGTCGGCTCAACGGTACTGCTCGGCTGGCGCTGGCCGATGATGGGCGCGGTCGTCGGTATCGGTTCCGTGTTGTATATCGCGATAACCGTGATTGTGTCGCTCGGTTTCGTGGCACCCGCCGCACGCCTCGCTAACGCATGGGACACCCGCATGGGCGGCGCCCTCGCCGACGCGGTCAGCTGCAATGGCGTGGTGAAAGCGTTCGGCGCCGAAGAGCGCGAAGAAGCCCTGCTTGACCGTGTGATCGTCAAGTGGCGTCATCGCACGCGCCGCACATGGATTCGCGGCACGATCAACGGTGGCTTGCAAGGCAGCATGCTGGTGGCCATCCAGGCTGCCATTCTCGGCGCCGCGTTGCTATTGTGGGTGCGCGGCGAAGCGGGCGTCGGCGACATCACGTTCGCGTTGACGATGTTCTTCATGCTGCAAGGCTATCTGCGCGATGTCGGCATGCACATCCGCAACCTGCAGCGTTCGATCAACGACATGGAAGAACTGGTCTCGCTGGAGAGCCAGCCGCTGGGCATCGAAGATCGGCCCGGCGCGGGCCCGATCGCAATCGGCAAGGGCGAAATTCGCTTCGAGCACGTCACCTTCCACTACGGTGCGAAGGCCACGCCGCTCTACGAGAATTTCTCCGTGCGCATCGCGCCGGGAGAACGCGTCGGGCTGGTCGGGCACTCGGGTTCCGGCAAGACAACCTTCATCAAGCTGATCCAGCGGCTGTACGACATTTCGGAAGGCCGGATCACGATCGACGGTCAGGACATCGCCCGTGTGCGGCAGGCTTCGTTGCGCAGCCAGATCGCGATCGTTCAGCAGGAGCCGGTGCTGTTTCACCGCACGCTGGCGGAGAACATCGCCTATGCGCGGCCCGGCGCGAGCCGCGCCGAGATCGAACGGGCCGCGAGGCTCGCCAGCGCGCACGACTTTATCGCGACGCTGCCGCAAGGTTACGACACGCTGGTGGGCGAACGCGGTATCAAGCTCTCCGGTGGCGAACGTCAACGCGTGGCGATCGCACGGGCGTTTCTCGCGGACGCGCCGATCCTGATTCTGGACGAAGCGACCTCGAGCCTCGACAGCGAAAGCGAAGTGCTGATCCAGCAAGCCATGGAGCGGCTGATGATGGGCCGCACGACGCTGGTGGTGGCACACCGTCTTTCCACCGTGCGGGCACTTGACAGGCTGCTGGTGCTGGACAAGGGCAAAGTCATCGAGGAAGGCAGTCACGACGCCTTGATCAGAATCGAGAACGGTCTTTACAGGCGATTGTTCGAACGTCAGGCGCTGGAGTTGATCAAGGGGCTGGGCGATTCGGAGCTCACGCGCAAGACCGATAGCGCAAGGGCGAATCGGCTCGATGATTCAAGCTTGATGGTCGAGAAGTAAATTGCGGAGAAGCGTGCGCAACGTCATGCGGAAGGCGCCGGTAACAGGCGTTTCCGCTGGCGTGACGCACGCCCTGACCAGCACCTCAACGCGCGACTAAACCACCCCTGTGGGCAGTCCAATGCCGCGCGCCATGCCACTCGCCGCGAACACCATCAACACCAGCAGCACGGTCTGGATCACGCTGAAACGCGCATACGTACGCGCTTTCTTTAAATCGGGCGGAGCGCCGTTTCTGATCGCGGCACGCCACCGCATCAAGCCGAGCATTGTCGGGACTTCGAGTATGAGGATCAGCACGAGCAGCGTCATCTTGACGTGAAAGAGCGGCTCGTGAAGGTAATAGTCGGCGCCCTTTTCGAAACCACCAAAGGCGCGCATGAGGCCGGTGACGACCAACACCAATGCTGAAATACCCCACCGGGCGTCAGAGCGGAATACGGATCGCAAAGCAGCGGGTACGCTGGCTCGCCGCAATGACCAGGTGCGCCTGAGAATCGACGCGAGGGCAAAGCCATAAGCAAGCAGATGAATGGCGGCAAGCAACCAGCGAACCAGCATAGCGACTCCTGGAAACGACGCAATACGATCGATGTATGTTTCACCCGCCCACCGAAACGCCGGGTGGCAGCGGGTGACACATCTTATTATCGGCTACCCCGTACTTTACGATGCCTGCTGCGACCGTGGGGCGTGGCCAGCGGCACAAAGCGACAGATTCAGACTTGCTGCAACGATGTATCGAGCGCGCGCGCCGCGACCCGATCGCCCTCGGTAGTCAGTGTGGTGCGGAAAATGGTTTGCCGATTGTGGCCCGCCGCAGCCGGTGAATCCCACAGCAACTCGATTTTTGGACGTCGGCCGAAGCTACCGCGGACCAGCGCAGGCGCTCCGGCCTGCGCCACAGGGCCGGCCGGCTCACCGGCGACACCAAAAGCCACGACAGGAGCAGGCGTCGGCGGTGCGCTCACGCCCGGGGCCGCCGCCCATCGCACGGACAATTCGCGAGCATCGTACTGCCCCACCTTGCGACGCTCGGCCCAGACGACCACCGTGCGCGTGGCCGGATCGAGCGCGACCGCATAGCGGCCGATCGCAAAGCGTCGCGCGGCGATATTGGTTCGCCACAGCGCGCGCGGCCGGCAAATCCACACGACCGCCGCATATAACGCCGGCGCCGCCACCAGCCAGCCGTTGGTGGCGGCCACCGCCTGCACGGCACGCCGCCAGCCAGCGCTCGTTGCAAACGCGCCAACCGACCAGGCGGCAAACAGGAATCCAAGGAAAGCAAATAGACGCAGTGCCTGCCGCAGCCATTGCGGCAACGGATGCAACGGGCGCTCGGCCACGGCGCGCGCGCCTGGCAGGAAGATCAGCAGGAACAGGAATACCAGGTTCACGCACGCCCACGGCGAGGACACCATCGCCGACAGCGACGCGCCCAGGTCCATCTGCGCCATCGAAAAAAGCCAGCGAGTGAGGAGCACGAGACCGATGGCGCGCAGCGCGAAAATCGTTCCGGCGCCGGGCGCCGCGTTCGCGCGCGTCTCTTTCGTTCTCGCCAAAGCATCCTCCTGTCGTCGGCGGCGCCGCAGCCAAATTTGCGGCAGGGCCATTATAGGGATATTACGGAGACTGGCTCATTCTTGCCGGTCCCCAAACCGCACTTTCTGCCAGACACCGCAAAAAAACGCGGCGTGTATGCAACAACGCCCCGCGGGCAAGATGCACGTGGGGCGTTGCTGGGATGCAGCCGGGCCATCGGATCGCTGGGGGCGCCTAGCTGGGGCCCCCAAGGCTGGGAACGCCCGAGGCGCCCCGGCAAGCCGGCCTGACTGCCTTTACCGACTGCGCATTAGCTGGCGTTGACTTCGCGCAGCACCGTGCGATGCTTCTGACGCAGCAGCTCTTCGTAGGTAGCGACGTAGTTCTGCGCCATCACCTTCGACGAGAAGCGCGCCTCGAACGCCGCACGCACCTTGGCGCGCGGCAGCGTGTGCAGACGCTTCACAGCGGCAACCGCGCTGATTTCGTCTTCGACGACAAAACCCGATACGCCGTTTTCGATCACTTCCGGCACCGAACCGCGATTGAACGCGACGACCGGCGTACCGCACGCCATGGCTTCGATCATCACCAGGCCGAACGGCTCCGGCCAGTCGATCGGGAACACCAGCGCATGCGCGTTGCCGAGAAACTCACGCTTTTCTGCTTCGCCGATTTCGCCGATGTATTCGACGTGCGGGAGCGCCATCAGCGGCTTGATCACTTCTTCGTAATAGGCGCGGTCGGCCTTGTCGATCTTGGCGGCGACCTTGAGCTTCATGCCTGCCTGGCCGGCGATGCGGATCGCGCGGTCGAGACCCTTCTCCGGCGAGACGCGGCCGAGGAATGCGAGGTAGCCCGGCTCGACGTCCTTGATCGGCGTGAGCACGTTTTCCGGCAGGCCGTGATAAACGGTTTGCAGCCAGTTCGCCTGTTGCAGCGGAATACGCTGGTTGTCCGAAATCGACACCACCGGCACGTCGCTGAACGTATTGAAGACCGGTTGCAGTTCCGGCAGGTCGAGACGGCCGTGCAGCGTGGTCAGGAACGGCACCGGCTGGCGCGCGAACAGCGAGAACGGGTAGTAATCGATGTGGAAATGCAGCACGTCGAATTCATCCGCGCGGCGGCGCACTTCTTCGAGCAGCAGCATGTGCGGCGCCATCACGTCGCGAATGGTCGGGTCGAGGCGCAGCGCCTGCGGCCAGAACGCTTCGAGCTTCGCCGAGGTTTGCGAATCGCCGCTTGCGAAAAGCGTGACGTCGTGGCCCTGTTCAACCAGCGCTTCGGTCAGGTAGGACACCACGCGTTCCGTACCACCGTAAAGCTTAGGCGGAACCGCCTCGTGCAAGGGAGCGATTTGAGCGATTCGCATAATGAAGAACTCCTCGTAAAAAATCAGGCAAAAGTGCTGCGTTTGGTAAAAGCGACTCGCTTGCTCGCCAGGGCAGTCTGGCCGGATATGCCGGCGCGGGCCTGATTCTTTCGAGAAATCCTGCGATGGATCGCTTGGGTAGTGAGCCCAGATCAACAGTTCGCTGTCTGCGCATGTGCCGGTAAACAACGCACACACGGCACCTACGTTGACAAACTGTCAGAAATTTCGGTGGGCCGCCAGAGCATGCATTATCGGTGCCGGCCGTCTCGCTGCACCACAACATTTCAAAGTCTTTACGTTGTTACAAAGGCGAAACACTTTACAAACCCTTGTTTTATAAGACAGTTCTAGAGTAGCAACTGGCTTGCAACGCCAAGTCGAAGGTGACAGCCCCGAGCCCGCATGTCAACTTTGCCGGCAGGCATTGAACACATGCTGCACCGCGGTTGAATGCAATTTGTAATTATATCTCGAAATTTTCCGCAGTCTGCGTGAACTGCCGCTCTATTGGCGGGTCGAGCAATAGCAGGTCGCGGTCGTCTATCGCGAAATCAGTCGCGCCATCGCCCGGATACACAGGGCGCAATCGCTTTTGCATGTTTACAATGCGAAGCATCGGCTTCGCGGCAAACGCTTTGGCTGTGGCCCATGCCTTGCATGAACAACCTGAAACACACCGACCTTACGATCAATTGGAACATTTAACCATCGCCCAGCGTAATGCCCAGAACGCAAAGCTCGCGAGCTATGCGCATAGGCCGCTTGCGTTTCTTTTCCGCTTTATTCGCCGCCATCCGCTCGCCCATGCGATCGTCCTGTGCAGCGTGTTTGCGGCCGTGGGCTGTGCGCTCGCTTCGCAATACGCGATCAAGCACCTGATCGACGTGCTCGGTGAAGGCCGGCATCATCCGGGTCCGCTGTGGGGCGCGTTCGCCATCCTGGTCGGCCTGATCGCCGCCGACAACCTGCTGTGGCGGGTCGGCGGCTGGGTTGCCGCCCATACATTCGTGGCCGTAACCGGCGACTTGCGGCGCGACCTGTTCCAGTATCTGAGTGGCCACTCGCCGACTTACTACTCGGAGAAACAGCCGGGTATGCTGGCAAGCCGCATCACGGCCACCTCGAACGCGGTCTACACCGCCGAAAACACCACCGCCTGGAACGTCCTGCCGCCGTGTATCGCGGTGCTCGGCGCGATCGTCATGATTACCGCCGTGAATCCGCTGATGGCGGGCGGCCTGATGCTGTGCTCGGCCATTCTGTCGGTGGTGCTTTACAAGCTTGCCGGGCGTGGCTCGGCCCGCCATCACCATTTCGCCACAAAAGCGGCGTCGGTGGACGGTGAGCTGGTCGACGTGATCAGCAACATGAGCCTCGTGCGCGCCTTCGGCATGACGTTTCGCGAACAGCAGCGTTTCGGCGCGACCGTCAAAGCGGAAATGGATGCGCGCCAGCAGAGCCTGCTCTATCTGGAAAAGCTGCGCCTGCTGCATGCGGTGATCACCGCGCTGCTGTCGGCCGGCCTGCTGGGCTGGGCGCTGTGGCTGTGGGATCAAGGCAAGGCGACCTCCGGCGACATCGTGCTGGTCAGCTCGCTGGGCTTCACGATCCTGCACGGCACACGCGATCTGGCCGTCGCGCTCGTCGATGTCACGCAGCACGTCGCGCGGCTCGCGGAAGCCGTTCGCACCCTGCTCGAGCCGCACGGCATGCCGGACCGCGACGGCGCTACCGAACTCGTGCCGCAAGGCGGCCGGGTCGATTTCGAAAGCGTGACGTTTGCCTACCCGCGCCGCCGGCCGATTCTCGATCACTTCGACCTCCATATCGAGCCGGGTCAACGGGTCGGTCTGATCGGCAAGTCGGGGGCGGGCAAATCCACCGTGCTGGCGCTGCTGCAGCGTTTCTACGAGACGCAGGGCGGTGCAATCAGGATCGACGGCCAGGATATCGCCGCCATCACCCAGGACAGCCTGCGCCATACGATCGCGCTGGTGCCGCAGGATATCTCGCTGTTCCATCGTACGGTGTACGAAAACATCGCTTACGGCCGCCCTGAAGCGAGCCGGGAAGAAGTGGTCGCCGCCGCGCGCGAAGCCCGTTGCAGCGATTTCATCGAAGCCATGCCGGAAGGATTCGACACGATCGTCGGCGACCGCGGCGTGAAACTCTCCGGCGGCCAGCGCCAGCGTATCGCGATTGCACGCGCAATCCTGAAGAACGCGCCGATCCTGCTGCTCGACGAAGCCACCTCGGCGCTCGATAGCGCGTCGGAAGAAGCGATCCAGAAGGCGCTCGACCGGCTGATGGTGGGCCGCACAGTGATCGCGATCGCCCACCGGTTGTCGACGCTGAACAACTTTGACCGGATCATCGTGATGAGCGCCGGCAAGGTGATCGACGACGGCAGTCCGGAAGAATTGCGCCAGCGGCCGGGCCTGTATCGCGACCTGCTCTCGAAGCAGTACGGCAAGGGCACCACGCTGCATGTTGGCGGCAAGAAGGTGGACGAGCAGCACGTGGTCTAGGCAGCGCACGGCCCCCTATTCCACCAGCAAGCAACAAAAACAGAAAAGCCGCTTTCGAGCGGCTTTTCTGTTTCCATGCAATTGCAACCGGGTCTTCTGGTTGCCGCCTATTCGACGGTGGTCTCGCGCAGCGCCTTCTTACCCGTTCCGGCACGTACCTTCACGGTCCGCGGACGCTTCACACCCTGCGTGCTCTGAAGATCGCGCATGAAGTTGTCGCGCCACACCGAAACGTTGTTCTCGCGCAGTTGCACCATCATGTCGCGATGACGCGCCTGGCGCTCCACAAGCGGCATCTCCAGCGCGCTTGCGAGCGCCTCGGCCATGCCGTCGATATCGACTGGATTCACGATCAACGCGCCTTCCAGCTCCTGCGCTGCGCCGGCAAAGCGCGACAGCACGAGCACGCCCGGATTCTCCGGATCCTGTGCCGATACATACTCCTTCGCAACGAGGTTCATGCCGTCGCGCAACGGCGTGACGTAGCCGACATGCGCCGTGCGAAACAGCGCGGCCAGCACCGAGCGCTCGTACTGCTTATGGATGTACAGGATCGGCGTCCAGTCCAGTTCAGCAAAGCGGCCATTGATGCGCCCCGACTCCCCTTCGAGCTGCAAACGGATGTCCTGATAAGCGTGCATGTCGGCCCGCGTCGGCGGTGCGATTTGCAGGAACGACACGTTGTTGCGTTGCGCGGCGAAATGTTCCAGCAGACGCTCGAACGCACGGAAGCGCTCGACCAGCCCCTTCGAGTAATCCAGCCGGTCCACGCTCATGATCAGCTTGCGGGAATGCAGTGTGGCCTTCATCGTGCGCACCGGCTTGCCTCGCTCGCCCGCTTTCGCCAGCTCGGCGATTTCGTCCGGATAGACGCCGATCGGATAAGCCGCCGCACGCAAGGTCCGGCCAAATGCATGGACGCTCAGCGGGCCGCTGGCCGACGCGTCGATCGTGCCGTTCGCCTCGTTGACGATGTAATCGCAGAACGCCCGCAAATCCGGCGCGGTCTGAAAACCGAGAAGATCGAACGAACAGAGCGCTTCGACCAGCTCGCGATGCGGCGGCACCGCCAGCAACACCTGCGAAGCCGGAAACGGAATATGCAGAAAGAAGCCGATGCGATTTTTCACGCCGGCCGCGCGCAACGCCTGAGCGAACGGAATCAGGTGGTAGTCGTGGACCCAGATCACGTCGTCGTCGCGCAATAGCGGGACGAGTTGCTGCGCGAGCCACGCATTGACGCGGCAATAGCCGCCGAAGTCGTGCCGGTCATAGTGCAGCAGATCGGCGCGATAGTGGAACGCGGGCCACAGCGTGGCGTTCGAAAAGCCGCGGTAGTACTGGTCGTAGTCGCGACGCATCAGCGCAATGGTCGCGAAGGTCACCGGCCCGCGCTCCTCCACCTTGATCTGCGGCTGGCCGGAGCTGAGCACATCGCCGCTCCAGCCGAACCACATGCCGCCGGTTTCCTTCAGCGCGTCGTATACGCCGACCGCCAGGCCGCCCGCCGCCGGGCCACCCTCCGAGATCGGCGCAACCCGGTTCGATACGATGATCAGTCGGCTCATGAAGCGCGATTCCCGATGCAGTAAGTCATGGTCGTTGGGGGATGGGGCGCAACCGGCGGCGTCACGATCACGCTCCGCGCGCGGCAGCGGTGACGATCGATTCCAGCCAGTCGAGCAGCGCCGTGACCGACTCGACGCGGATATGCGCCGTCGTGTCGCCCGCGCCCACCTTGATCGACAGGCCGCCACGCTCGTTGGCGACGGCAAAGCCTTTCTCGTCGGTCAGGTCGTCGCCGGCAAATACCGGCGTGCGGCCGACGAACGGCGGCTCGTCCAGAAACGCGCGCATCGCGCGGCCCTTGTCGACATCCTTCGGCTTGATTTCGTAGACCATCTTGCCCGGCTGCAACACATACGAGCCGGGATAGTCGGCAACCAGCCGCTCGGTGGCCTCGCGCGCCACCGGCTCGCGGTCGGGTGCGTTGCGGTAGTGCAGCGCCAGCGCCGCGCCTTTGATCTCGAGCAGCATGCCTGGATGCTCGTTGACGACCTGCGCGAGCACCTGCTCCATGCGCAAGAGCCGTTCGTCGTGAAAGCCGATACGCTGCGTGTCGCCATTCGCGTCGCGCCGCTCGGCGCCATGCAAACCGGCGATCGGCAGATCGGGCATGCCCAGAAAACCGTCGATGCTGTCAATGCCGCGGCCCGATACGATCGCGACCGCGCCGTTCGTGAGATTGCGCAGCTCGGTCAGCAACACGATCACGCGCGGTTCCACCAGCACGCCGTCCGGCGTGGGCGCAAGTTCGACGAGCGTGCCGTCGAAGTCGAAGAAAAATGCCGTCTCACCAGGAGACAGGACAGCCGGAAGTGCTTGCATCGGTTAATTTTGCCTTTCAGCCTTCTGCGGCCGGAAAAGTGTGCGCATCTTACCGCGCATCCGTCAATTTTTCGAGAAAGTAAGCCGGGACATAAGCCTGGCTGGGCGGCACGGCCGATGCCGCTCGTGATTGCGTTCAAAAAGACAACAATCCGGCTTCAACCCGCTTTCATCCACCTGCGTCAAATTGCCTCGCAAAGCGCGCAGCCAAGGGCGCTGCGCGACGTCGCCCGAGATTTTGCGATACAGTCGCAGCCACGCAGACCATTGCAGTGCCGACCATATTTGCACACTATGCCGGGCCGCGCGCTTTGTGCGAACCACGCCGCGTTCAATCACGTGCAGCGTCGCGCGCCGCTCTTCAATCGAGTAATTGAACCCTGCTTTGTTCCCCACTATCTCGTCCCGCCCCCAGCCGAACCTCGTAACGCCACGCCGGCCGTGGCCCTGGCGCGCGGCCGCGCTGACCGTCGTGGTGGGCGTGCTCGCTGCGCTAAGCGGCTGCACGCAATCAGCCGAACCGTTCCAATTGACCAACGTGACCGGTCATCTGCCGGATCTCGATTTCACGCTGACTGGCGACGACGGCCACACCGTAACCGGTGATTCGTTCAAAGGCCGCACCTCGCTCGTCTACTTTGGCTATACGCATTGTCCGGACGTCTGCCCGGAGACGATGGGCCGCCTGATGCAGGTTCTCGGCAAACTCGGCCCGGACGCGCAAAAGGTGCGCATCCTGTTCATCACGGTCGATCCGGCACGCGACACGCCCAAAGCCTTGCACGACTACGTCGGCGCCTTCGACTCGCAGCACGCCGAGGGCCTGACCGGCACCGACTGGCAGATCGAGTCGCTTGCCAAGCGTTACCGGGTCGCCTATCAGATGGAAAAGCGCGACCCCAGCGGCAACTATGAAGTCACCCATAGCTCGGCCGTCTACGTGTTCGATCAGCAGGGCCATGCGCGCCTGCTCGCCACCGACCACGATACTCCCGATGCGATCGCACAAGACCTGCGCCGCATTATTGATGACCGCTCCTGACCTTTCCCGAGTTTATCCATGTCGATCAAGATCAAAACGTTCGCCGCGCTGAGCTTCACCCTCGCCCTCTCGTGCGGTTTCGCTTCGGCCGCGCTGGCCGCCCGGGCTAACGCGATCAGCGTCAAAGACGCGTGGGTGCGCTGGCTGCCGAACAATCTCCCCGCCGCCGGTTATGTGACGCTGGTGAACACGAGCGACAAGCCGGTCGATCTCGTCGATATTTCCAGCAACGACTACGGCGACGCGATGCTGCATCAAACCGTGTCGAACGGTTCGACGCAAAAGATGGTGATGGTCGACAAGCTGACGGTGCCCGCGCACGGCCAGGTGGCGATTGCCCCGGGCGGCTATCACGTGATGCTCGAAGACGCGAAGCACAAGGTCGCACCGGGCGACACCGTGCATCTAACGCTGAAGTTCTCCGACGGCGAGACGCTCGACACGCCGTTCGCCGTCAAATCACCCGCCCAGACCAAGTAACGTCCCGCGATGAACCTGCTCTACTGGCTCGACCCCTGGGAGTTTTCGCCGACCGTCGTGATCGCCTTGCTGGTGCCGGCGATCCTTTTCGTGCGCGGCGCGCACAAGGCGAAGGTGTCGATTCGCCGGCGTATTTCCTTCTGGTTCGGGCTGGTCGCGTTGTACGTCGCGCTGCATACGCGGCTCGATTATTTCTTCGAGCACGAGTTCTTCATGCATCGCGCGCAGCATCTGGTGCTGCATCACCTCGGACCGTTCTTTATCGCGCTCTCTTACCCGGGCGCCGCGTTGCGCGCGGGCATTCCATTCAGTTGGCGGCAGCGCTTCGTGCGCCCCGCGCTGGAGACACCAGTAGTACGCAGAATGCTCGACGTGGTGATGCATCCGGTGGTTGCGGTCGCGCTGTTCGTCGGGCTGATCTACTTCTGGCTGATGTCGCCGATCCATTTCGTAGCGATGCTCGACTGGCGGCTCTATCGCGTGATGAACTGGAGCATGGTGATCGACGGCCTGCTGTTCTGGTGGCTCGTGCTCGATCCGCGTCCGGCGCCGCCCGCGCGTTTGTCGCCGGGCAAGCGCGTACTGGTGGTGATAGCCGCGATTCCGCCGCAGATCATCCTCGGCGCGTTTATCTTCTTTACGCCACGCGAGCTCTATCCGATCTACTCGATCTGCGGTCGCGCCTTCACGTGGCTGAGCCCGCTGCGCGATCAGCAGATCGGCGGACTGTTGCTGTGGATCCCGGGTTCGATGATGAGCGTGATCGGCGCGCTGGTGGCGTTGCGACACTGGATGCGGCTGTCCGCACGCGGGCGTCTGCGTAACGAGCGGCGTGCACAGACGACACCCGCCCTCGCGCAAGCCGCAACAGCACCTGCGAGCGGTCACCGTTAAGACTTCGAATCGATTGAAGAAGCCGCGGTGTTTGCAGCCGGTCGGCGCGCACGCGCCGAGCCCGGTTGCCGCCTGATCTCGTCAGGCGGAACGCATCCACACGTGCGGAATGCCGTCCTCGTCGTGAATTTCCGACACCGGCGCAAAGCCGAATGCACCGTAGAAGCCTTGCAGATGAGCCTGTGCGTGCAAGCGGATCGGCGTGCCGGGCCACTGTGCCCGGATATGCGTGAGCGAGCGTTCAAGCATCGCGTTGCCGAGACCGATACCGCGGAATTCCACGGTTGTCAGAACGCGGCCGATGCGGATCTCGGCGTCATCGGCGTCCGGCAGCAACACGCGCAGATAGCCCGCAAGTGGCGGGCGTTTGGCGTTGGATGCCTCGCCGGGGCCAAACGCAAACAGATGCCAGGCCTCTGAATCAAGCCCGTCGATGTCGCCATACACACAGTTCTGCTCGACGACGAACACGGCGCTGCGAGCGGCCAGCATGGCATAGACTTCGACGGTCGTGAGGTCGTCGAACGCTTTCCAGCGCCAGTCGAGTTGCGCCAGTCGCGTGGCGGCGGTTTGCTGCGGTTCAGTCATGGAAATCTTCAAGGGAAGCGCGCCATTAGCGGGCGGCGGCAAGGGAGAATTATGCCGCGCGTGGCGGACTTAGGCTATGCCGCTCGCAAACCCATTAGCCGCTGACAAAAACCGGCTCGACGGGCTGTGCGAGACATTCGATCAGGTTTCCGGGGCCACACAAATGCAGCGCGCCCACCACGACCAAGGTCCGCTCCGATCGTCCGGACAGCGCCTTCACGCGTGCCGCCCACGCACGATTGCGTGCATCGAGAATAGCCTCGCGGATGCCGGGCAGGTTGAACATCGGCGACTCGACGGCGATCCGGTGCACGGCCTGCAAATCCGCATGCAGCCAGGCGGAGTGCATCCGCTCGAGCGTACGCTGCGGTTCGTCGAGATCGGACATCAGCATGCCGAGCGCGGTGCCGACTGCTTCGAGCGGAATCGATTCGAGCGATGCCGCCACGTCTTCCGCGGTCTCGAGATACGCATACGGTTTGGCTTGCGTCAGCGCCGAGCGCAGCATGCGCGGCTCGACGCCCTCGACGACTTGCTGGAACAGCGTCGGCGCGACGATCAGCGCTGCCCACGGACGCAGATCGACGAGCGGCGCCAACGGACCCTCCGCAGGCCACACGGCTTGCAAGCGATTCCAGGCCTCGGCGGATAGCCAGGGCCGCAGTTGATCAGCACCACCCTGCGGGGGCGCTTTCAGAAACGGCAGGATCGTCGGCGGATCGGATTCGAAGACCAGCGATTCAGCCCAGTCGTAGGCTTCCGCGATCCATGGCGGCGTTCTGCGGCTCGCCGCCGGAAACAGATGCATCGAGCCAAGCAGACGAACGTTGGTGCCGGTGAGTTCCAGGTACATGCAGCCTCGTGGGGATGAGCAATTGCACAAAGCGTCGCTCGGGCAATCGGGCGATTCAATCGACGGCGCGCAGCGCCGCAGGCCGTCTCGCGATCCCTCGCCATGCGGTTCGAACGGTAACCCCGACGAACAGCAGGAAGACGATCTGTGACAGGTACAGGTCCATACGGATCGGATAATGCAGCGCGAACCATGAATTGTGCACCACGTCGGTCACGATAACGGCGACGCAGAGAATCAGCCCTGCTCGCGGGCTCAGCATCAGCAACAGCGCGGTGAGCGGATCGATGAAGAGGAGTGCCGTCCAGTAGATTCGCGTGAACGGCGCCGCGCCGCCGTAGTCCCACCAGAGTCCGTGTAGCAGGGCCACTTGCAGATGCGTCCAGGTGGCGCCGCACAGGCATAACGCGTAGATCAGGCGCAGATAGAAGGAACGGCGTTCAAGGCTTGGGATAGGCATGCAGGGTCAGCTTTGCAATAAACAAATACGAGAAAAAAGCCCCGGCGCTCGGGGCTTCTTTCTAACGCGGCAAAAGCTGACAGTTTAATCGCCCACACTCCAATCATTCCGTGCTTCTTTTGTACGACTCCAGCTCACCCGTGTAGCGTTCGTTTCGCACGCCATTACTACCGTAATATTCTTCCACTGATTTCACCCAGCGGCCGATCTCAGGCACATACCAGAATGCTTTATAGGTACGCCCGGTCAGTTGGGTGGGTCCTGTTTTCTGCGCATGAGTGATCATGGCGGTATCGCCCTGTTGCGTCTGCACGGCTTGAGTGACGGTTTGCGTCGGCTCGAGTTGCGCAACCCATTCGCCTTCCGCTTCGACTTTAATCGCCTGAAATTTTCCTGCCGGTACCTCGACGGTTTCAACACCTACCACGCGATATTGACTGCTCCATTTTTGCGAAGCGAAGACCTTGTTCGGATGCTGCTCCGTATATTCCAGGTTCCAGGTTTTGCCCGCCGATAGTGGGAAAACAAATGGCCGATTAACGACCACCTCCGCGCCGTTCACATTTCGTTCGCGGCTCCAGTCGGCGCCCGCTATCACCTCACTCGGCGCCTGGGTCGAGCCCGCCTGCTTCGACGTGTAGTAGATGTGGGAAGGCGTTGCGCGTAAGACTGTCACTTCGTCGTGCGATTGGCGCCACATTGAAGGCGCCTTCTCAAAGGTGTTGACGTAGGTCCACGAATCCCCACCTTTAATCGCAGGCGGCGGTGCCGTTTGCGCGATCGCCAGCAGTGGCAACCCAATGGTAAACAGCACAGCAGCGGTTATGGTTTTTTTCATTGGTCGAATGTTGTATTAACAGCGGGTTTGCCCTGCCCCGTGTTTTCGCGCCGGGAAATATCAAGACCATTGCATCGTATCTCTAACGATGCTTCTGAATACGCGAAACGGTATGGGATACTGTACATTATCGACAACGAACTGCTAAGCATCAATGCTGTATCCGGGGTTTCTAAAAATTAACAGAATAAAATCGAAAGATAAAAAATAACAAATGAAAGAAAATAAAAAGCGATTGGTAAATCGACATTTCATGCTGGCCGCGATCGCCGCATCTATTTTGTCCGCGTGTGGCGGCGGCTCGTCTAGCGGTTCGGGATCGACAGCAAGTCCTTCGAATCTGAGCGACGCGCAAAAGAGCTACGAAAGTGTCGCACTCGCTTCAAACGGCGGCATGCACTATCTGAGCGGCAGCCTGTCGATTACCACGTCGTCGACGGGCGCACTGTCGGTCGGCCCGAACAGCATCTTCTACACCGACGACTCGAGCATTGCACAAAGCGCCGCGGCCGGGGCACAGTCGCTGACCGTAACGTACACGTCTGTGTCGTCCGCGCTGAAGGTTCCGACATTCGCGGTGTCACGCTTACTCGTCAATGGCGCTGTCTATAGCGCCGCGTTTCCGCCGCAAGTTCGGATCAGCTACCCGGGAGCGAATGTCCAGGAAGATTATCTGGCCTCGGACGGTAAAACAGTGGTCCGTACGCTACTTGGCACCAGCTACAGCGTCGTGCCGCTATCGGGCCTGATTTCCGCCTCGCCCGCCGAGCTCTTTGCCAATAGCACTGTTGGTCTTCTCACGAACACGTTCAATGGGCAATCGCTGTACAACCAGCAGGCCAGTTGGCAAACGGGCGCCGCCTACGTCAAGGTCGTGAGGCACGCGGTCGGCGACGAGGCATACACATACGACTGCGCTGCACCCGCCACGACGGGGACCAATCCGACGCCGTGCTCCGCCACGATTTCGACGCTTGAAAATTTCTTTCCCTACGCGAGCACGACGGACGGCAAGACCTATCAACTCGGCGATGGCCAGATCGTAACGTTGGCCGGCGTGCGCGCATGGGTAGCCAACGCGGCACTCGGCGCGGCGACCACCGACTACCGGGTCTACTACCAGAATAACGGCGGGATCTACGCGGGCTACGTGATCAAGGACGGCACGACGTTTCAGCTCGCGCCGCTTGGCGGCGGAACGCCGCAAGACAGCTACTACTTTCTGAACAGCGCGGCACTTCAATCGATCAAAGCAGCGATTGTTTTTTGAGTCGGTGACGAGCGGATTGGTGCGACCGTCTGCTCGCCGCGTCTGACGCGCGGATGACTAAGAGGGCCGACGAACTGGAATGCGTAACTTTGCGCTGAAACGCGCCAGGTCGATGTCAGCGACAACGGCGCACAAAAAAGAAAAGCCCCGACAAAAGTCGGGGCTTTTCTTTACATCAACTACTGGAGGCGCGAGCCGGAGTCGAACCGGCCTAAACGGCTTTGCAGGCCGCTGCATAACCGCTTTGCTATCGCGCCGCAAGCGGACTGGAATCTAGCTGCAGATTCTCAGGTTTGCCTGGTGGGTTGCCGTAAGGACCGGCCCACCAAACAAAAAGGGAAGCACTGCTTCCCCTTATGTATGGAGCGGGAGACGAGGCTCGAACTCGCGACCTCAACCTTGGCAAGGTTGCGCTCTACCAACTGAGCTACTCCCGCATTGCCCTACTTCACAACGCCTTGCACTTTTACTTCGCCAAACAACGCGTTGCTTCAAAAATTGGAGCGGGAGACGAGGCTCGAACTCGCGACCTCAACCTTGGCAAGGTTGCGCTCTACCAACTGAGCTACTCCCGCATCGTGCTGCTTTTGTCCTGCTTTTATCACGCTAACTGCTGCCTTGTTACTGCAACTACAGGCTTACTGCTCCCGGCGCTTCAAACTGCGTGCATCGGAGAAACGAGATTATGGAGAAACGACTGAAACGTGTCAACCCCTTTTGCGAATGTCTTTAACTGAAAAGATTTCACTCACGCTTGCGCGACGTAGGGCACGCTCCATCTGCGCGAGCGTCGCGTCTCGATCGCTCTCCGCTCGGACACAATCAGGCGACGCCGCCCCGCTCGCGAATCTGCGGCCACGCGAGTTTCATGTAATAGAGCATCGACCAGATCGTCAGGAACGCGGCCAGATAGATCAGCCACAAGCCCCACACACGCGTATCGACAGAGACACCGCCACCGAACGGCAACGGCCCGTAAAACAGCAGCATCGGAATCGCGACCATCTGACACACGGTCTTGAACTTGCCGAGCGAATTGACCGCGACGCTCTTCGATGCGCCGATCTGCGCCATCCATTCGCGCAGTGCCGAGATGGCGATCTCGCGCCCGACGATGACCAGCGCGATCGCCGAATCGATCCGCGCGAGTTGCACCAGCACCAGCAACGCAGCCGTCACCATCAGCTTGTCGGCAACCGGATCGAGGAACGCGCCGAACGCCGAGGTCTGATTCCATTTACGGGCCAGAAAGCCATCGAACCAGTCGGTGAGCGCCGCCAGAATGAAGATCGTGGCGGCCGCCAGATTGCGGTGTGCCGGGCTCATCATCATGTCAGGCAAATAAAACACGCCGACGACGAGCGGAATCAGAACGATCCGCAGCCAAGTCAGGAAAATCGGAAAATTAAACGGCATGGGCAGGCGCAGCGTCTGACAAGGGAGATGCAATTGTGCCGTGTCACAAGGCCTGCCACAAGCAAAGCGGCGCGCGGGGCCCGGAACGCGTAACGCCGGAGCACCGCTCACCAGCCGCCTGGCAACCGCTGCCATACCCTTTATCGAGCGCCCATTGCCGCGCCTCGGGCAGCCAAACGTGCTCCGATCAGTGCAACTGCCGGTAGATCTGCTCGGCCAGCGCCTGCGAAATCCCTTCGACGCTCGCCAGATCCTCGACGCTTGCCGCGACCACCCCGCGCAGCCCGCCGAAGCGCGCCAGCAGCCGCTGACGCCGCTTTGCGCCCACCCCTTCGAGCTCTTCGAGCCGCGAGGTCTGGCGCGTCTTGGCACGCTTTGCCCGCATGCCGGTGATGGCGAAACGATGCGCCTCGTCACGAATTTGCGCGACCAGCATGAGCGCCGCGCTTTCCTTGCCGAGTTCGAGCGCCGCGCGGCCGTCCGCAAAAATCAGCGTTTCCAGACCGACCTTGCGTCCCTCGCCCTTCGCGACACCGACCAGCATGCCGGTATCGAGACCCAGTTCGGTGAATACCTGACGCGCGATTTCGACCTGCCCCTTGCCACCGTCGATCAACACGATGGTCGGCAGGATGCCGCCGGCCGCAGCCGGCTCCGCGGCATCCGCGGCGAGCGACGGGTCCGCGGCGGCATCGGTTTGCAATTCCGCGGCCTCGTCGGCGGCGTTCGCCGCCGCTTGCGCCACCATCTTCTCGTAGCGGCGTGTGAGCACCTGGCGCATCGCCGCGTAGTCGTCTCCCGGGGTGATGCCGGCGATGTTATAGCGGCGGTATTCGGACGACTGCATCTTGTGATGGTGATACACCACGCACGACGCCTGCGTCGCCTCGCCCATCGTGTGGCTGATGTCGAAACATTCGATCCGCAGATGCGCGAGATCGTCGTACTCCATGCCGAGCGTGTCGGTGAGCGCACGCGTACGAGCCTGCTGCGAGCCTTGTTCCGAGAGCAGGCGCGCAAGTGCGAGCCGTGCGTTCTGCTCGGCCATCGCCAGCCATGCGCGCCGTTGACCTTGCGGCTGGCGCAGCACCGTCACCTTGTGGCCGGCTTGCTCGATCAGTACGTCGACCAGTTCGCGCGTGGACGGCGCGTGACTGACCACGAGCACCGGCGGCACGCGGTTGCCGATGTAGTGCTGCGCGATGAATGCCTCCAGCACTTCAGATTCGATGCCGCCGGCGGTTGCACGGCCCTTGCGCGGCGTTGAAGATTGCGACTCGGACTCGCCCGCATCATCCGGCTCCACCTCGAGCGCAGTGTCTTCCTCGCCGTCGGCCTCCTCGGCCTCTTCGGAGAGCATCTCCTCAGCAATCGCAAGCGCGTCAGCCGCATCGGACGATGCGTTCGCACCCGCTGCGTCCTCGCCAGACACCGAGCCCTCGCCGGTCGTGACATCGGCCAGCAACTCATGGTCGCCGCCCTCTTCGAGCCCGCCCTCGCCGATCGTCAGGGCGCTTTCCACATGCGTCGGGAAATACGCCTTGTCACCGAGATGCCGCCCGCCTCGCACCATGGCGAGGTTCACACACACGCGCCCGCCGAGCGCGACGACCGCGAGAATATCCACATCGCTGTCGCCGCCGACTTCGATCGCCTGCTGATGCAGCACCGTCGACAGCGAACTCATCTGATTGCGCACCGCTGCGGCCTGCTCGAACTTCAGCTCGCTCGCGAAGGCGTGCATTTTCTGCTCGAGTTCCTTCATGACCTCGCCCTGCCGGCCGAGCAAAAAGCGCGACGCGTTGGCCACGTCGCGCGCGTAATCCTCTTCGCTGATCGCCGCGACACAGGGCGCCGTGCAGCGGCCGATCTGGTGCAACAAACAGGGCCGCGTGCGATTGTTGAACACCGAATCCTCGCACGTGCGCAACTGGAAAACGCGCTGCAGGATCTGAATGCTCTCGCGCACCGCCCACGCACTCGGGAACGGTCCGAAATACTGATTCTTGCGATCCACCGAGCCACGGTAATACGCCATGCGCGGAAACTTGTGGCCCGTCAACTTAAGATAGGGATACGACTTGTCGTCGCGAAACAGAATGTTGTAACGCGGCGCCAGCGCCTTGATCAGATTATTTTCGAGCAGCAGCGCCTCAGCCTCCGAGCGCGTGACGGTCGTCTCGACGCGCGCAATACGCGTCACCATCATCGCGATACGCGGCGACAGTTGCGTCTTCGTAAAGTAGCTCGAGACGCGCTTCTTGAGGTCGCGCGCCTTGCCCACATACAGCACCGCGCCCTGCGTATCGTAATAGCGATAGACGCCGGGCAGATGCGGCAATTGGGCGAGCAGCTTCTTCGGCTCGAAAACGTCGGTTGCTTCGGGTTCGGTCATGCAGAATCGATTGGCTGGGACAGTGTCGCGAAGCCTCTGCCGCGTGCTGCGCGCTGAGCGGTCGTTCAGACGCGAAACCGCCGTTGAGTGCTTTAGAATCGCCAGTTTAGAGCATTCCGCGTGCGTTCGAACCTTGCCGCATCGAATGGCGCGGCGCTGCGGCGCCAGGGCGGCGGCTGAACCTGATTGCGTTACCCGCCTGAGTCACCCGCAGGCAAGACCTTGCGGAACCCGCTGCGCCACCCGTCCCACTCTGCGACCCACACCATCATGTCCTCCGCCACGCCGCCGTCCGACCAACCCGTTGCCGCGCCCACGGCGATCGCCTGCGATATCTTTTGCGCGGTGATCGACAACTTCGGCGACATCGGCGTGTGCTGGCGCCTCGCGCGCCAACTGGCGAGCGAGCACGGCTGGCAGGTGCGCGTGTTCGTCGACGACCTGCACGCGTTTCAGAAACTGTGCCCGTCGCTGACACTGGAGCGCGCGCGCCAGGCGATCGACGGCATCGTCATCGAGCACTGGCATGAGCCGGCCCACGCGGGCGATACGCTCGAGGTGGCTGACGTCGTGATCGAGGCCTTCGCCTGCGAGTTGCCGCCGATCTATATCGCCGCGATGGCGCGACGCGAGCGCGCGCCGGTCTGGCTCAACCTCGAATATCTGAGCGCCGAAGACTGGGTCGCGGATTTCCATCTGCGGCCCTCGCCGCATCCGCGCTATCCGCTGACCAAAACCTTCTTTTTCCCCGGACTCAGCGCCGGCACGGGCGGCGTGCTGAAGGAACGGCATCTCGATGCCGCGCGCACGGCCTTCGAGGCATCGCAACCGGCGCGTGAAGCGTGGTGGCTGAAAACCACCGGACGCGCGCCGCCATCCGCCGCCGCCACGGTCGTCTCGCTGTTCGCCTACGAAAACCCCGCCGTCGGCAGCCTGCTCGAACAATGGTGCGACAGCGCCGAACCGGTCGTTCTGCTCGTGCCGGAAGGTCGTATTTCGGGCGCGATCGCGCGTTTTTTCGGCCTGCCTTCGTTTGCCGCCGGTTCGCACGCTGAGCGCGGCGGCCTCAGCGTGCACGCGCTCGCTTTTACCGCGCAAGCCGACTACGACCCGTTGCTGTGGGTCAGCGACGTCAATTTTGTGCGCGGCGAAGACTCGTTCGTGCGCGCCCAGTGGGCCGCGAAACCCTTTGTCTGGCATATCTACCCGCAAGCCGACGACGCCCATCTCCCGAAGCTCGACGCCGCGCTCGCCCACTACGCCCGCACCCTGCCCGCCGCTGCCCGGGACGCCCTCGCGCGCTTCTGGCATGCGTGGAACGGCGCGGGGCAGCCGGACTGGACGGAATTCCAGCATCACCGCGCGGCGCTCAGGCAGCGCGCGGCCGAATGGGCCAGCGAACTGGCTGAGGTAGGCGACCTCGCCGGAAATCTGGCCTTGTTCGCAAAAACTCAGTTAAAATAAGCGGTTATCCAACGGCCGACGACGCAAGCGCGGCCCGATCGCGGCCGAAGAGTGCTCCAATCGCGGCCCAATCGCAGCGATTTCGTTGACAAATTCGTTGGCAAAAATCGTCTGGCAAATTTGAATTCGTCTCGCGAATTGGTCTGGCAAACCCGCCTGACCGACTGGCCTGACTAATTCGCGAGGCACACCTAGCAGGCCAATCTGCTTGCGCCGTATGCCGTTGAGCAAAAGTTGACGCTAATTATTTCGTACAGGACAGTTTTATGAAGACCGCACAGGAACTCCGCACCGGCAACGTCGTGATGATCGGCAGCGACGCAATGGTCGTGCAAAAGGCCGAATACAACAAGTCGGGCCGCAACTCCGCCGTCGTGAAGATGAAGTTCAAGAATCTGCTGACCGGCGCAGGCATGGAAAGCGTGTACAAGGCAGACGACAAGTTCGACGTCGTCGTGCTGGAACGCAAGGAAGTCACGTACTCGTACTTCGCTGACCCGATGTACGTGTTCATGGACGCCGACTACAACCAGTTCGAAGTCGAAGGCGAAATGATGGGCGACGCCCTTCATTACCTCGAAGACGGCATGGCCTGCGAAGTCGTGTTCTACAACGAGAAAGCCATCTCGGTCGAACTGCCGACCACGCTGGTCCGTGAAATCATCTACACGGAACCGGCAGTCAAGGGCGATACGTCGTCGGGCAAGGTGTTGAAGAACGCCAAGCTGACCACGGGTTTCGAACTGCAAGTGCCGCTCTTCTGCAGCATCGGCGACAAGATCGAAATCGACACGCGTACGCACGAGTACCGCAGCCGCGCCTAAGCGCCTGCAGCCTGCGCAGGAGCAACTCCGGCGCAGCAAAAAAAATGGCAAAAAAAAGCGCCCGCATTGGGCGCTTTTTCTTTTTTGCGCCGCCGTGTATGGTTGAGGAAAACTTTACCGGCAATCTTCTAAAAAATACCCATCCACTGCGTTTACCTTCCGTCTCTGCGCCAAACAAACCATTGATAAACTTAAGTAATTGACTTTGGCATACTCCATGCTTCTCCGACAGAAACCACGAAGGCTTTATTTCTCTGCCTTCCCGGAATGCGGCATGAATCACAGCATCGCTGAAGACTGGTCAAATTTGAGCCAAGGCGTTTCTTCACCGGCAGGCGGCATTTCCAACCCGTTGAGTGAAGAAAATACCGGTGTCCGTCCCTACGCAGGTCGCGTCAGCGCGGGCGTCCACTGAACAGGAAAGGACTTAGAAAATGAGTCGAATCGCCCCAACTCCGCTTGCATGTCGCGTCCCACGACCGGCGCCGCGCACATGCCAATTGCCTCGTGGCGGTTGCGCCGCCGCGGCCGGCGTTGCCCGCGCGGCACGGCGTTCGACCGGCAATACCGGCCAGCCATCGCACCCAGGTCGCGCGCCAGAGTACCGGCGCGTTGTTCCGGGTATTCCGTCCATCTAAAAATAGCGCTCGCCATGCCACATGCCCTGATTGTTGAAGACGATCCCAATAGCCTGTCTGGCCTGTCCGCCATTCTCGCCGCCGACGGCTTCTCCGTCGATACCGCGACCACCATCGCCGAGGCCCGGGCTGCGCTGACACGCTTCATTCCCGACGTCGTGCTGGTCGACCTGAATCTGCCGGACGGCAGCGGGCTCGACGTGCTGCAGCACCTGCCCGCGCACCCGCCCGGCGGAGCCTTGCCGGTGATCGTGATGACCGGCAATGCAACGGTCGAGAGCGCGATCGAGGGTTTGCGGCATGGCATCTGGGATTACCTGCTCAAGCCGGTCAATATCCCGCGTCTGCGCAGTCTGCTCGCCCGGATTCCGCGTCCGTACGAACTGACCGAGGAAGTCCAGACCCTGCGGGCGTCGCTGCGTCAACTCGGCCGTTTCGGCTCCTTGCTCGGCCGCAGCGGGGCGGTCCAGCATGTCTACGACACGATCGAACACATCGCGCCGACCGAGGCCGCCGTGCTGATTTCCGGCGAAGCCGGCACGGGCAAGCAGCTTGCCGCGCGCACGCTGCACGACATGAGCCGGCGCCGCAAAGGGCCGTTTGTCACATTCGATTGCCGGAGCGCAGGCAGTGTCGCGGCGCATCGCTCGCTCGACAGCGTCCTGTTCGGCCACGAGCGCGGCGCATTCAGCGGCGCCGAACAGCGCGAGCCGGGGCTGTTCGAGCAAGCCAGTGGAGGCACACTGTTCATCGAAGAAATCGCGGAACTGCCGCGTGCCCAGCAGGAAGCGTTGCTGCGCGCACTCGATTCGCAGACTTTCATGCGGGTCGGCGGCACGAACCAGGTGGTAACCGACTTCCGGCTGATCGCGTCGACACGCAAAAACCCGCGCGCTGCGGTTGCCGACGGCAGCTTGCATCAGGACCTCGCGCTGCGTCTCGAAGCGGCCGCCATAACCCTGCCGCCGTTGCGCGAGCGCGGAGAAGATCCGGCGCTGATCGCGCAAGCCGTTGTCGATGAACTGAATCACGAAGCGATCTCGCGCGGTACGCCCGAAGTCGCCAAGCAGATCGGGCCGAACTTCCTGCGCGAGTGCCTTTCGTACGAATGGCCAGGCAATGTGCGCGAGTTACAGGATCGCGTGCGCCGGGCCTATCACGCGTCTGGCGACGTGCTGGAATCGCTGCGCGCCGACGAAGCGGGGTCGGCAAACGGGCGCGATCTGAACGGCAGCCGTGTGCAGGTCACCGTCGGCACGCCCCTCGCGGATGTCGAGGAAATGCTGATCCGCGCGACGCTTGACGCAGTCGGCGGCACACGCCATCGCGCGGCATCGTTGCTGGGGATCAGTCCGAAGACGCTGTACAACAAGCTGCAACGGATGCGGTTGAACTGAGCGGATGAGGCCGGCTTCGCGGCAGGCCTCGCTTGAATGAAAAACGGCGCCTGAAAAAAGGCGCCGTTTTTTTGCCCGATGCAAACGCATGAGTCGCTGATCCACTCTCTACAGCGGGCTACCGGTTGCTCCCCGCTACTCAGGCGAACGCGCTGCGCAGCAAGGCTTGCGCTTGCAGATACTGCGGCTCGGCGACCAGCTTGCTCCACTGGAGCGCCTTGCCGCGCGGCCGCATCCGTTTGAGCCGCTGTTGCGACTCCTTCGACGGCGTAAAACGCAGCGCTTCCAGCACCTTTTCCGCTTCGTCCGGCTGATTGCAGATCAGCACCATGTCGCAACCGGCCTCCAGCGCGGCACTCGCGCCTTCCGTCAGCGTGCCGCCCTGGCGCGCGGCTTCCATGGAGAGGTCATCGCTGAAGACCGCGCCCTCGAAGCGCAATTTTTTACGCAGAATGTCCTGCAGCCAGACGCGCGAAAAACCGGCCGGTTTCGAATCGACCTGGGGATAAACCACGTGGGCGGGCAGCACGGCACCGAGCGACACACCAAGCCAGTCGTACGGCGCCACGTCCTCGCGCAGGATCGTCTCGAGCGAGCGGTCGTCGACCGGCATCGCAACATGCGAGTCCGCGTGTGCAAAGCCATGCCCTGGAAAATGCTTGCCGCAATTACTCATGCCGGTCAACGCAAGGCCGTGATTGAGGCTCTTCGCCAACAGGGCCACGACACGCGGATCGCGATGGAACGAGCGATCGCCGATCACCTGCGACTGGCCGTAGTTCAGATCGAGCACCGGTGTAAAACTCATATCGATGCCGCACGCGCGCAATTCTGCCGCGAGGATATAGCCGACCGCGGTCGTCACCTTGGTGGCATGCAGTACGTCGCTGTCCCACAGCGCGCCGAGCTTGCCCATCGCCGGCAGCACGGTAAAGCCGTCGGTGCGAAAGCGCTGCACGCGGCCGCCTTCGTGGTCGACGGCAATCAGCAGATCGTCGCGGATTGCGCGGATCGAATCGGTCAGCGCGATCAGTTGCGCGCGACTCTCGTAATGGCGCGCAAACAGAATCACGCCACCAGTCATCGGATGCGCAAGGCGGCGTTTATCGTCGTCGTTCAGCGTGGTGCCGACCACGTCGAGCATGACCGGTCCGGGAGTGGTTTTCATCGAATTCCGCTAGAAAAAAGCCTGAGAGCAAAGAGAGACACGGCCGACGTGCGCCGCGTTCAAGATTTTTTATTCGTCGCTGGCGGGTGCACGCGGGGCGTCCGGCCCTCGCGCCGCATCCCCTGTTTCGGCAATCACGAACGACACGGCGTAATCGCGTTCGTCGCTGATCGTCACGCGCGCCGTAATGCCGCGTGCGTCGAGCCATTCAGCCAGTTCACCCGACGCCACCACCATCGGTTCGCCGCTCGGCTTGTTGAGCGTTTGCAGCGCGCGCCAGGTCATCGGCCAGCGCATGCCGAGGCCGATCGCTTTCGAGAATGCTTCCTTGGCCGAGAACCGCGTGGCGAGAAAAGCGAGTCCACGCGCCGCCGAACGTGCGTGGCGAGCGTGATACACGCGCAGTTCGTCCGGGCCGAGCACCTTTTCGGCAAAACGGCCGTTGGTGCGTGTCATGACCGCGGCCACACGGCTGACCTGAACGATGTCCGTACCGATGCCGTAGATCGTCATGAGCGGCGCCGCGGCGTTACGCGCTTGCGCCGAGACGGGCGGCGACCATGATCGCCTTCATCTCGCGCACAGCGTTCTCCCAGCCGGCGAAGATCGCGTGCGCGACGATCGCGTGGCCGATATTCAATTCGACGATGCCTTCGATCGCGGCGATCTGCTGAACGTTGGTGTAGTGCAGGCCGTGACCCGCATTGACCTTGATACCCAGCGTTGCGCCGAATTCGACGGCACGCACCACGCGCTCAAATTCGCGCTGCTGCTCGGCAGGATCGTGCGCTTCGGCATAGCGGCCTGTGTGCAGTTCGATCACCGGCGCGCCCGCTTCGTGCGCGGCGCGGATTTGCGTTTCGTCCGGATCGATGAAGAGCGACACGCGCGAGTTCGCTGCGGCGAGCTGCTTGCATGCGGCGCGCACGGCTTCGAACTGGCCGGCGACGTCAAGGCCGCCTTCAGTCGTCAGTTCCTGACGCTTTTCCGGCACGAGGCAAACGTCATGCGGCTCTACTTCACACGCGATGTCGAGCATCTCCTGGGTGACCGCGCATTCCAGATTCATGCGCGTTTTCAGGAGCGGCCGCAGCTTGCGCACGTCAGCATCGACGATGTGGCGGCGGTCTTCACGCAGATGCAGCGTGATCACATCGGCGCCGGCCTCTTCGGCCATCAATGCGGCACGGATCGGATCGGGGTAAGAGGTGCCGCGCGCGTTACGCAGCGTGGCGACGTGATCGATATTCACGCCCAGGTCAATCACATTCGGCGACGTAAGAAAGAAGCTCATAAGTTCTGCAAGTCGATCAGTATCTGGCGCGTCGCGAGCGGCGTGCCGCCAAGGTAGGTATTGAGCAGGAAGCGCATCAGCGTTTTGCTTTGCGTCACGGTCTGAGCTCGATGGTAATCGTCCTTTTCCATATCGAGCAAGGTCTGTCCGGCAATCACCGGCCATTGCGCGGGCAGATCGTCCGATGCTTCGCGCACCCCGCGCTCCGGGTCGAATACGTAGCGGCCATCGGCCTGCACGGCTTTACGCGCGACGGTGCGATCGAGTGCCATCGCGTAACCGGTTTCGCGCAGCAACACACGTTCGAACGAACGCAACACCTGCACGGGCGGTTCGTCATGCGCGAGACGCGTCATCGTGACGACGTAGTGATGAAAAAGCTGCGGATGCGGGTCTTCGCGCGCGCAGAATTTAACCAGCAGTTCGTTGACATAGAAACCGCAGAGCAGCGCGTCGCCCGCTAACGGCAACATGCCGCCAACCCATTCGGCGCCGGTCAGTGTGCGCACTTCGGATTTGCCCGACCACGACAACGCGAGCGGCTGGAAGGTTTGCAGCACGCCGCGCAAAGCGGAGTGCGGACGTTTCGCGCCCTTCGCGACGAGCGCGAGACGGCCATGATCGCGCGACAGCACGTCGATGATCAGACTGGTCTCGCGGTGCGGATAGCTGTGCAGGACGAACGCAGGTTGCTCAGCGACCCGGTAATCGGAAGCGGAAGTGCGCGATGCGCGGCGCACGGGCGCTTTGCGCGGCTCGCCTTCGGCGCCTTGCGCACCGCTTTGCGCGGCCTGAGCGCTTCGGGCATTCGATGAGGTTTTTTTGGTACTGCGAGCGGGTTTGGACGACTCGCGCGCCGGCACTGCCGGCGCCACGTCGTCCGGGTCAGCGTCGGAATTCAGCGTCATCCACGCGTCATTCGTACCCATATGCACGGAGTCCGGCTTCGTTGTCAGCCCAGCCGCTCTTCACCTTGATGAAGGTTTCCAGATACACCGGACCGTCGAACAACTTTTCCATGTCGAGGCGCGCTTCAGTGCTGATCTGCTTCAGCTTGGCGCCCTTCTGGCCGATGATCATGGCTTTCTGCGTATCGCGCTCCACCATGATGGTCGCGAAAATGCGCCGCAGACGCCCTTCGGTTTCGAACTTGTCGATCAGCACGGTGCTCGTGTAGGGCAGTTCGTCGCCCGTCCAGCGAAACACTTTTTCGCGCAGGATTTCGGCGGCAAGAAAGCGCTCGCTACGATCGGTCAGATCGTCTGCACCGTAGATCGGCGTGCCTTCCGGCAGGAACGGCTTGACGGTCGCCATCAAACGCTTGATGTCGTCTGCATTCTTCGCCGACAGCGGCACGATCTCGTTGAACTGGCGCAGTGCGCTCACCTGCTGCATGAACGGATACAGCGAGTCCTTGTCCGACACTCGATCGAGCTTGTTCGCGATCAGCAGGGTGGGCACCGACGGCGGGATCAGGTCGAGCACCTTCTGGTCGTCCGGGCCGAAGCGGCCGGCTTCGATCACGAACAGGATCGCGTCGACCGAACTCAGCGTGGACGTGACCGCGCGGTTGAGCGAACGGTTCAGCGCGCCGCTGTGCTTGGTCTGAAAACCGGGCGTGTCGACGAAGATGTACTGCGCGTCTTCCAGCGTGTGAATGCCGGTGATGCGGTGGCGCGTGGTCTGCGCCTTGCGCGACGTGATACTGACTTTCTGGCCGACCAGCGCGTTCATCAGCGTGGACTTGCCGACGTTCGGGCGGCCGACGATCGCGACCATGCCGCAGCGAAAACCAGTGGGAGTGGGAGCGTTCATATTCGGGTTACGGCAAGTTCAGATCGACACGCGAGGAATGGCGCGCCGACGGCAATCAATGGCCCGCATCGGCGACACGGGTTTGCACCGCGTCGGCTACGCCGGGTTCGTCTTCGATGGGTGCCTGCACGCCGGTCGTGGGCACGGCTGCGCCGGGTGTGATGTCCCGGCTGCGGGGTTTGTCGGCGATACGGACGGCGGCGGCTTCCGGTTTGGCGTCGACGGGCTTTGCATCTGCGGGCTTTGCATCCGTGGGCCTTGCATCCGTGGGCTTCGCATCTGCAGGCTTGGCGCCTTCGGATCTGGCTTCAGCGGATTTGCTGTCCAGCTTTTCGGCTGGCTTGTCCGCCGCCGCCTTGTCAGCCGATCTGTCGCTCGCGTGGGCAGCTGACTTGTCCGCTCGCTCCGACCTATCCGCACGCTCCGACTTGTCCTGCCCGCTGTATTCGACATGCGCGGCGCGAATCACAGCCAACGGCGCGGACGTCATAGCCACAGCCGGCCGCTCAGCAGCAGACTCCGCTACCGGCGCGTTGCGAGCCTCGCCTCGCCCGGCACCACGGTCGTTCTTGCGATCCGGGCTGCGCAAATCGAGCGCGGCCTGTACGCCGGTCACGCCGGGCACGATCTCCTGCTCCGCGTTCTTCGCTGCACGAGCGCCTTTCGAGCGCTTGGGCTTGGCGACCACGGCGGGTGCGGCCGCCATCACCTCATCGAGCGCCTTCTTGGCCGCGGCCTGCTCGGCCGCGCGACGGCTCGCGCCGGAACCGGACACTTTGACATCCAGCTTGGGCACCGTGCATTCGACTTCAAATTGCTGATTGTGCGCCGCACCATGCGTGGCGACGACCGTATAGGTGGGCAACGCGATCTTGTGGCCCTGCAGATATTCCTGCAGCAACGTCTTGGCGTCTTTGCCGAGCGTGCGCGGGTCGATGTGATCGAGAATCGGCACGTAAAGGCGCTTGATGACCGTTTGCGCCGCATCGAACCCGCCGTCGAGGAATACCGCGCCCAGCACGGCTTCCAGGGTATCAGCAAGGATCGACGGACGGCGGAAACCGCCGCTGCGCAACTCGCCCTCACCGAGACGCAGGCCCTCGGAAATATTGAGGGCCTGAGCAATTTCGTAAAGCGACTGCTGTTTGACCAGATTGGCGCGGACACGCGACAGGTCGCCTTCGTCCAGTTTGCCGAAACGTTGGAACAAAAGCGCAGCCACCGCGCAATTTAGAACAGAGTCGCCGAGAAACTCGAGCCGTTCGTTATGCGTGGAACTGTGACTGCGGTGCGTTAAAGCCTGGCGCAACAATTCCGTATTACGAAATTCGTAGCGCAAACGGCTTTCCAACGGAGATAGGGGCATGGGCAGAGTATAACGCGGGCGCCTGCCCCGGCGAAAACGCGGGACGGCCAGCGGAAAAAGCGTGGTGAAGCGACGTTACCGCAGATTCTTAAAGTAGCGTCACAACACGACGCGACCGAGGTGACCTATGGGGTGGGCACCGGCGCGACGTGTCATGCAATCAAAGCGAGCGTGCTCAGTGGAATGAGCCGATGCGTTTCAGATCGCTGAAGTTCATCCAGATAAAAAATGCTCGACCCACAACATTCTTATCCGGAGCAAAACCCCAGTAGCGGCTATCAGCACTGTTATCGCGGTTGTCGCCCATCATGAAGTAATTGCCAGGCGGCACTTTGCAGATCACGCCGCGTGCGTTGTACGTGCAGTTATCGCGATACGGATAGTCTTCTGCGCCGACGATGAACGGCGGCACGGCCGGGTTGTTCAGAATCGCGTTCTTGCGGCCGTCGAGATCCTCTTCGAATTGCTTTGCGTAGCCGAGGCGCTCTTCGTCGAGATAGTCAGGCAGCGCGGTTTCCGGCACCGGCTTGCCGTTGATCGTCAGTTGCTTGTCCTGATAAGCAACGGTGTCGCCCGGCAGGCCGATCACGCGCTTGATGTAGTCGACGGATTCGTCTTTCGGATAGCGGAACACCACCACGTCGCCACGCTCGAGCGGACGGCCTTCGGTGATCTTCGTATTGACGATCGGCAGACGGATACCGTAGTCGAATTTATTGACGAGGATGAAGTCGCCCACCAGCAGCGTCGGCACCATCGAACCCGACGGAATCTTGAACGGCTCGACCACGAACGAGCGCACCACGAACACCACCAGAATCACCGGGAAAAAGCTCGCCGAATACTCGAGCCACCACGGCTGACGCAGCTTGTCGTCACGCAGACGGGCGCGCGTTTGCGCCGCGTTTTCGTCGGCGAAACGCTCACCGACGCGTGCCTGCTGGCGATCGAACTCGGCGACCACAGCGTCCGCCGCGCGGCGCCGTTGCGGCATGAAAACCAGTTTGTCTGCGACCCATGCGACGCCCGTCAAAATGACGAGCACAAAAAGAATCAGCGCAAAATTCATAGGGTTCCGTTGTTCGTCTTATTTGTCTTCGACACGCAGAATTGCGAGGAAAGCTTCTTGCGGAATCTCGACGGACCCGACCTGCTTCATTCGCTTCTTGCCTGCCTTTTGCTTTTCCAGCAGTTTCTTCTTACGGCTAATATCGCCGCCGTAGCATTTTGCCAGCACGTTCTTACGCAACGCTTTAATGTTCTCGCGCGCGATAATGTTCGCGCCGATGGTGGCCTGAATCGCGACGTCGTACATTTGGCGCGGAATCAGCTCACGCATTTTCGACGCCACTTCGCGGCCGCGATACTGGCTTTGCGAACGGTGAACGATCACCGACAGCGCGTCGACCTTATCGCCGTTGATCAGCATGTCGACCTTCACGACGTCGGCCGCGCGATATTCCTTGAACTCGTAATCCATCGACGCGTAGCCGCGCGAGATCGACTTCAGACGATCGAAGAAATCGAGCACGACTTCGCCCATCGGGATTTCGTAGGTCAACTGCACCTGACGGCCGTGGTACTGCATGTTGATCTGATTGCCGCGCTTTGTCGTACACAGCGTAATCACCGCGCCGACGTAATCTTGCGGCATGTACAGATTGACGGTGACGATCGGCTCACGTACTTCTTCGATCTTCGAGGGCTCCGGCATCTTGGCCGGATTTTCGACCATAAGGATCGTGCCGTCGCGCTGCAGGACTTCGTACACCACGGTGGGCGCCGTGGTGATCAGGTCCATGTCGAACTCGCGCTCGAGACGTTCCTGCACGATTTCCATGTGCAGCAATCCAAGGAAGCCGCAGCGGAAACCGAAGCCGAGCGCCTGCGAGACTTCCGGTTCGTACATCAGCGAGGCGTCGTTCAGCTTCAGCTTTTCCAGCGAGTCACGCAGCGCATCGTACTGGTTTGCTTCGACCGGATAGAGACCGGCGAACACCTGGGGTTTCACTTCCTTGAAGCCTGGCAACGGCTCGGCAGCAGGACGATTCACCAGCGTGACGGTATCGCCCACCTTCGCGGCGGCCAACTCCTTGATCCCGGCAATGATGAAGCCCACCTGCCCGGCCGACAGCGACTCAAGGTTCTTCGACTTTGGCGTAAATACGCCGATATGCTCGACCGGGTACTGCGCTCCGGTCGCCATCATGCGGATCTTGTCTTTGGGACGCAACGTGCCGTTCACGATGCGCACGAGCATCACGACGCCCACGTAGTTGTCGAACCACGAGTCGATGATCAGCGCTTGCAGCGGCGCTTCCGTGTCGCCCTTGGGCGGCGGCACCTTGGCGATCAGCGCTTCGAGCACATCTTCCACGCCGAGGCCGGTCTTCGCGCTGCAATGCGTGGCATCGGTTGCGTCAATGCCGATCACGTCCTCGATTTCTGCGATTGCGTTCTCGGGATTTGCGGCCGGCAAGTCGATCTTGTTCAGCACCGGAATCACGTCGACGCCGAGTTCGATCGCCGTGTAGCAATTGGCCACCGTTTGCGCTTCCACGCCCTGGCTTGCATCGACAACCAGCAACGCGCCTTCACAGGCGGACAGCGAGCGGCTGACTTCGTACGAGAAGTCGACGTGGCCCGGCGTGTCGATCATGTTCAGGTTGTAGACCTGCCCATCACGGGCCTTATACGTCAGTGCGGCGGTTTGTGCCTTGATGGTGATGCCACGCTCGCGCTCGAGATCCATCGAGTCGAGCACTTGAGATTCCATCTCGCGGTCGGACAAGCCACCGCAGATCTGGATGATGCGATCGGCGAGCGTCGACTTGCCATGGTCGATGTGCGCAATGATCGAGAAGTTACGAATATGATCCATTCAGTACCGATCAAGCGAAAAAGGCGCGCTCGGACAATAGCGGAGCACGCCTTGTAAGTAGGTGAAAAACCTATCTATTTTAGCCGAAAAGGCTGTCGCCCGGCGCATCTTGCGAGGCTCGGGCGGAAAAGACGGCTCAGGAGAGGCGTGAAACGGGGTGTGAACGGCGCATGTTCGCGCCTGGTTTGAGCCCTTAATCAGGCTCCGAATGTGTGGACTCCGAACGCGTGGACGCCAAATGCATGGCCCCTAACGCGTGGATCCCGAATGCGCTGCCACAAAGCGTGCGGTAAGCGCGGCACGAACCCGTGCTGCGTCGAGATGATAGTGACACAGTTCGACACCGTCGCAGACCAGAACCGGCACCAGTTCGTTATAACGGGCTTCCAGCACCGGATCGGTGTCAATGTCGATCACGACCACCTGCGCGCCGAACTCAATCAGCAAAGGCTCAAGTGCGGCACGCATGTCGTCGCACAAGTGGCACCACGCGCGCCCGTAAAGCGTGAGCGGCGCCACCCGCGTCATTTCTGGGCGCTGCGCGGGCGAACCGGCACGAATTGCGTGTTCTCGCCGCGACGAACCAGCAGCGCGACCATCTTCTGCGAGTCGAGGTGCGAAATCACGTCGTCGAACTGTTTCGCACTGGTGATATCGGTATCGCCCACACGCAAGACGATGTCGCCCTTTTGCAGTCCGACGCGCACTGCCGGACCGTCTACCGCGTCGATCTGCACACCGTTGTGCAACTTCAGCGCCTTCATCTGATCAGCCGGGATATCGCTAACGGCCAGACCCAACGCGTTCGTGGCGCGCTGCTTCGGCACTGCCGGCTTTTTATCATCCGCCTTGGTGGTCTTGTCCGGCTGCATCTCGGCAATCGTGACCGGCAGATCGCGCGTCTGACCCTTGCGCCAGACCGTAACGGTCGATTTGGTGCCCGGCTTCGTGTCGCCGACCATGCGTGGCAGATCCGTTGCCGTGTCGACCGAATGACCATTGAACTTCAGGATGATATCGCCCGGTTGCACGCCCGCCTTGTCCGCCGGGCCGCCCGGTTCGACACTGCTGACCAGCGCGCCCTGCGCCTTCGGCAGACCGAGCGAATCGGCGACGTCCTTCGTTACTTCGCCAATCGCCACCGCGATCCGGCCGCGCACGACCTTACCCGAGGTTTTCAGCTGATCGGCCACGCGCATCGCCTCGTCGATCGGAATCGCGAACGAGATACCCATGAAGCCGCCTGTACGGCTGTAAATCTGCGAATTGATGCCGATCACCTCGCCCTGCATATTGATCAGCGGACCGCCTGAATTCCCCGGATTGACGGCCACGTCGGTCTGGATGAACGGCAGATAATCGCCCGTATCGCGCCCCTTGGCGCTGACGATACCGGCCGTCACCGTGTTCTCAAGACCGAACGGCGACCCGATCGCGACTACCCATTCGCCCACGCGGACCTTGTTAGAGTCACCGATTGTGATGGTCGGCAAATTGGCGGCGCTGATCTTCACAACCGCTACATCGGTCCGATCGTCGACGCCGATCAGTTTGGCCTTGAACTCGCGCTTGTCGGTGAGGGTGACATAAATGGTATCCGCGTCGTCCACAACGTGCGCGTTGGTCATCACGTAACCGTCCGCCGACAGAATGAAGCCGGAGCCGACGCCACTGTTCTGTTCGGCATCGCTGTTATCTGGCGAGTCCTGGCTGCCGCCGCTACCGCTCCCACCGTTATCGCCACCGCGCGGCGTGCCGGGAGAACCGGGTGATTGCGGCGACTGCGGCAACGGGATGCCAAAGAAGCGACGGAAAAACTCCGACATATCGCCGTCGTCCATGCCTGGCGGCAATCCGCCACGGACACCGCTGTTTGACACCCGTGTGGTCGTGCGAATGTTGACGACGGCTGGGCCAACCTTGTCGACGAGGTCAGTGAAGTCGGGCAGATTGGCTGCTGCGGGAGCCGCCGACGCCGTGTGCGGCATGAGCGGCAAACACGCCACTACCACCGCGGCCGCGAGGAATTTGCGCACCGAGAAAGTCGTCATATCGTAGCAAGCCGAGGGATTCGAGTGATTCGGAAGATTACTTCGGAGCTTTATATTCTATGGCAGACGCAAATTGCTGCAATGTGGTCTGGGGCACTTCACCAAGCAGAGTAATCCAGAAGTCGCCACGCCGCTTGACTAGCACGTGCGTGGCGCCGCTGCTCCCCGCGCCTTCCTTGCGGGTGTTGTTCTCGACCGGCTCGACGAACACCGAAATGGCCGCGAGGCCGTCGGAGAATACCGCCTGATCGACCGGAATGGTCGGCTGGCCCGCGTCCCGCGCAGCCATGGGGCGACGCAGTTCGCGAATCTTGTGGAAGCCCGGCACAGTCGGCGTGATTTGCCAGCCTTGCGCGGCCATATCAACCGGCTCGACCGGTGGACGCACTACCGTCCAGCCCGTCAAATTACGAATGCCGTTGGCGATGGCGGCCTTGTCGACCGGCACACCAATGCGAATCTGCGAAAACGATAGCTGTTCGAGCACCTGGCCGTTCGGGTCAAGCGTCTGCGCGCGCAGCAGCAGGCCCGTTTTCTTGTCGGCCCACAGCTTGTAAGCAAAGCGGTATGCGTCTTTCGGGTCGAGCTCGATCACCTGGCTGTCGATACCCGCGACGCGGTCGTCGCCGAGCAGCTTCGGCTCATATACGGACAGCACCTGCTCGCCGCTTACGGCCAGCAGCGCAGGGAACGAATCCTTGTTCTGGCGCTTCTCGACCACGCACAGATGCCGCTCGGGCACGAACGTGTAGAGGTCCTCGTTGTGGCGAAGCATTTTGCGCGGCTTGCCGTCGAGGCTTTCGAGTTGCTCGAATTCACCGTCCGTGCGGGTCGCGTAGTGCGCGATCCGCGACGTCTGCACGAAGTTGCCGCGCTGATAGACGAATGCGCCCTCGTAGTTCTGCTGCTGGGCGGCCTGATGGATTCGATCGAGCAGCTCCGCGGCCGTGCGACGGGCGACGAGCGGATCGTCGGTTTGTGCAAAGACCCGCGGTGTAGCGGACAACAATACGGCTGCGCAGAATAAAAATGCCGGCAGCCGCCCCCAGATAGTCGTTTTAATCAACCGCGGAGTCTGCATCAAACTATTGGCCTTGCGTAGAAACTGCGGCAGCACGAATCAGCGGCATCGAGCCCGGCATGACCGGTTGTTGCGCGAATTGCTGGTGAGCTTCCAGATACTGATCGAGACTTGCGTCACGAATGATGTTGGCGTCTTGCGCGATGGGCTGGACCGTCGCGACAGGCACCGATGCCATGGCCACACGCTGCAGCGAATCACCGTGCGACTGGAGCGACGCGACTTGCGCGACCCCCGGGCCACCCGGCACGCCTTGCAGTTGCGGCACGACTATCCACGTCAGCGTGGCGGCGGCTGCGGCAACAGCAAAAGCCGGCACAACCCGGCGGCGCAGCGCCAGCAAACGGCGCGCAACCGGCATGGCGGCAGGTGCGAGCACGTGTGGCTCATTGTCGAAACGTGCGGCAAAACCGCTCAGGAACGCGCTGCTCGCCGCCGGGCTGACCGCCAGATCGTCAGAACGCAGCGCGTCGCCGATCAGGTGATAGCACGACCAGGCGGCACGATCCTCGCCGTCCAGTTCGGAAACAAACGTGTTCAGATGCTCTTCGCCGAACAACTCGCCGTCGACAAAAGCGGACAGACGCTCGCTGCGCGAGCTGGCTTGCGATTGCATCGAGACCGACCCCATGATGCTCCCCATCTTACGAATACCCCGTAGTGACACCACTAATCCAGATATTGCACCCGCGCCCCGCCCGGCGGACTGGTGTTTACCAGCGCTTGCCTTCAGGTGTGTCAAGCAACGGACGCAATTTTGCCGCAATGGCTTCGCGAGCGCGGAAAATTCGTGATCTGACTGTGCCAATTGGGCAACCCATCATCTCAGCGATTTCCTCATAGCTCAAACCTTCAATTTCACGAAGAGTAATGGCGGTGCGCAACTCTTCCGGTAAAACCGCCATCGCAGCATTGACCGTCTCGGCGATCTGCTTGCTCATCAACATCGACTCAGGCGTGTTGATATCCCTTAGTTGGTCGGCGTCCGAGAAAGTTTCAGCTTCTTCAGCATCTGCTTCGGTCGAAGTCGGCGCGCGCCGCCCTTGGGTCGCAAGATAGTTCTTAGCCGTATTGACGGCAATCCGGTACAACCAAGTATAAAAGGCCGAATCCCCGCGAAACTGCGGCAACGCCCGGTACGCCTTGATAAAGGCGTCCTGGGCGACGTCCTCCACTTCGGCGGGGTCGCGCACGAGGCGCGAGATCAGCCGGAGAATCTTGCGGTGGTATTTGGAGACCAGAAGCTCGAACGCGGCCTTGTCGCCCTTCTGGACGCGTTCGACCAGCAACTGATCAATTTCTTTTTCGCTCACCTGATAAATCCGTTAACTATAGGGCGCATGGCGGGGGACCATTGTAGCGTCCCCATCATCGCGGCACGTTACTCCGGTAACAGCGGTTACAGTCGTTACAGTCACGCACCGGCGCCACGCCGGCCCAACACGGCAAGCTCCCGGAAAACGGGCGCGGGAAGCGCGTCGGCGGCAAGAAGTAGTGTGCGGGGGCGGCCATGGGCCGGCACCAGCGCCAGAACGAGCAGGCGGCCACTCCATTGCGAACAGCCGGCAATGCGGCCCTGCGCCAGCAAACTTCCCGCGCGGTTCCAGGCAGACAGACCATCCGGGCCGATTTTCAGCGCGACGGGCTGCGCTTGCTCATGTTTTACCGCACACAGCGTCAACAGCACCCAAACGGCAAGCGTCAACGGCGCCGCCTGCCACGCACCCAGATGCGACGCGAAACAGCGATAGGCGGCCAACGTCGCGATCAGGATGAATACCCCTAAAGCGGCGCGCATGGCAACGGAGCGCCGCAACGTAATCCGTTGCGACGCTCCGCCGGGCGTTGCCGATTCGAGAGAAACCGCCGGACAAGCTGGCGGTTCAGGCTGACAGTTCACCAAACGATCGGGCAATCAGGCGCGCTTGAAAACGAGCGTGCCGTTCGTGCCACCGAACCCGAACGAGTTCTTCAGCGCGATATCGATCTTCATCTCCCGCGCGGTGTTGGCGCAGTAATCGAGATCACAGGCCGGATCCTGATTGAAGATGTTGATCGTCGGCGGCGATATCTGATGATGCACGGCCAGCACAGTGAACACGGACTCCAGACCGCCGGCGCCGCCCAACAGGTGACCCGTCATTGACTTGGTCGAATTCACGACCATGTCTTTGGCGTGATCGCCAAAAGCGCGCTTGATGCCGGTGGTTTCAGCCAGGTCGCCCAGCGGCGTGGACGTGCCGTGCGCGTTCAGGTAATTCACCTGATCGGCGTTAACGCCCGCGTTTTTCAGCGCGGCCAGCATGCAGCGGCGTGCGCCGTCGCCGTCTTCCAGCGGAGCGGTCATGTGATAGGCGTCACCGCTCATCCCGTAACCGCTGACTTCGGCGTAAATCTTCGCGCCGCGCGCCTTCGCGTGCTCGTACTCTTCGAGCACCATCACACCGGCGCCCTCGCCCAGCACGAAACCATCGCGATCCTTGTCCCACGGACGGCTCGCCGTTGCCGGATCGTCATTGCGTTGCGACAGCGCACGCGCCGCCGCAAAGCCGCCGACGCCGAGCGGCGACACGGTCGATTCGGCGCCGCCCGCGATCATCACGTCGGCGTCACCGTATTCGATCAGCCGCGAAGCCTCGCCGATACAGTGCAGACCCGTGGTACATGCGGTCACGATGGCCAGATTCGGACCTTTGATGCCGAACTTGATCGACAGATGCCCCGAGATCATGTTGATGATCGAGGCGGGCACGAAGAACGGCGAAATACGGCGCGGGCCGCGATTCAGCAATTCGGTCTGCGTGTTTTCAATCATCGGCAAGCCGCCGATGCCCGAACCCACCACCACGCCGATGCGCTCCGAATTCTCGTCGGTGACTTCGAGGCCGCTGTCCTGCATCGCCTGGATGCCGGCTGCGACGCCGTAGTGGATGAACGTATCCATGTGGCGCGCTTCCTTACCGGGGATGTAGTCCTCGATATTGAAGCCCTTCACCTCGCCGGCGAAACGAGTCGAAAAGTTCGACGCATCGAACTTCGTGATATTGGCAATACCCGACTTGCCGGCGACCAGATTGGCCCAGCCGTCGGCAACATTATTGCCAACAGGCGAAATCAGCCCCAGGCCTGTAACAACAACACGACGGCGGCTCACGGTAACCCCTTTTTCATAGATGACAAAAGCAAAAGCCACAGCGGCCACAGGAACTTGCCCTGTGTGCCCTGTGGCTGTTTATCTCGGCAATCGCGCGGAAACTTGCGCGTCAGCATCGCTGGCTCCTGCACGGCAAAAAGCGCCAACCCTGCTGGTGCCGGGAACCGGCACGGCAGGGCGTCATACGCCGCCAACGCAGAAACGCAGGCGCGAATGACTTTAGGCCTTGACGTTCGCGCGAGCGTAGTCGATCGCTTGCTGAACGGTGGTGATCTTCTCGGCTTCTTCATCCGGAATTTCCATGCCGAATTCGTCTTCGAGGGCCATCACGAGTTCAACGGTGTCGAGCGAGTCGGCGCCGAGGTCGTTCACGAACGAAGCTTCGTTCTTGATCTCAGCTTCTGCAACGCCCAGTTGTTCTGCGACGATCTTCTTGACGCGCTGTTCGATATTGTCCATTACCCCTCCAAGGGAAAAGAAGTTCAAAAATACAGGTGCGCGCATTTTATCAGGTTTGACCCGGCAAAAAAGCGGCGCATCGGGTTCCTGTCAAGGCATGCGCCTTACGCTTTTGCAAATGCATCAAGGCGCGGATAGTAACCGAATTTGGTTACGACATGTACATTCCGCCGTTCACATGCAGTGTCGTGCCGGTGATATACCCTGCTTGCGGCGACGCGAGGAACGCCACGGCGTGCGCGATATCGTCCGGACTGCCAAGGCGGCCGAGCGGAATCTGCGTCTTCAGCGCGGTTTGCTGCTCTTCCGGCAGGGTCTTGGTCATGTCGGTGTCGATAAAGCCCGGCGCGACGCAATTCACCGTGATACCGCGGCTGCCGATCTCGCGCGCGAGCGCGCGTGTCATGCCCGCGACGCCCGCTTTCGCGGCTGCGTAATTGACCTGGCCCGGGTTGCCGGCCGAGCCGACCACCGACGTGATGTTGATGATACGGCCGCCCTTCGCCTTCATCATCGGACGCAACACCGCGCGCGACAGACGGAAGACCGACTTGAGATTGGTGTCGATCACCGCGTCCCAGTCGTCGTCTTTCATGCGCATGGCGAGTTGATCCTGCGTGATCCCGGCATTGTTCACCAGCACGTGCAGCGCGCCGAATTCCTTCACGGTGCCGTCGATCAACGCTTCGGCCGCGGTGGCGTCGTTCACGTTGAGCACCGCGCCGCGGCCGTTCACGCCGGCCGCATTGAAGGCCTCGCTAATCGCGGCCGCGCCGCTTTCGCTGGTTGCCGTACCGATCACCGTCGCGCCCTGGCGCGCCAGTTCCATCGCGATCGCACGGCCAATGCCGCGCGACGCGCCCGTCACGATTGCGATCTGCTTGTCGAGAGTCTTTTCCATCTGTCAGTCCGGATGCCCTTTCGGAGGGCTGATTGATTCTTGAGGTCGGGCCTGGCGCCCTTGCTTGCGCCCTATGAAGCGGCGTTCAGCCCGCCGTCACAAGCTTGAGTGTTTCTTCGAGTGAAGCCGGATCGAACACCGAGGCGCCGACCAGATTGCCGTCGATGCGCTTCGTCAAGCCCGCAAGGACCTTGCCAGGACCGCACTCGATCACGTGCGTGACGCCTTGCGCCGCGATCGCCTGGACGCTTTCGACCCAGCGCACCGGACCTGCCGCCTGCCGCACCAGCGCGTCCTTGATCTTTGCCGGCTCGTTGACCACGGCGACGTCGACATTGTTGATCACCGGAATCGACGGTACCTGCACATCGACGCTAGCCAGATACTCGCGCAACTGATCCGACGCCGGTTTGAGCAGCGACGAGTGGAACGGTGCGGAAACTGGCAGCGGCAGCGCACGCTTTGCGCCCTTCGCCTTCGCGACTTCGCAAGCCTTTTCGACTGCCGCCTTGTGCCCCGCGATCACAACTTGCGCCGGCGCGTTGAAATTCACCGCTTCAACGACACCCGCGACCGACGCTTCAGCGCAAACCGCGCGCACCGCGTCATCATCGAGGCCGAGAATCGCGGCCATGCCGCCGACGCCGACCGGCACCGCGGTTTGCATGGCTTGCGCACGAAAACGCACGAGCGGCACAGCATCGCGAAACGCGATCGCGCCCGCCGCGACCAACGCGGTGTATTCGCCAAGGCTATGGCCGGCGACGATGGCCGGCTTCGGGCCGCCCGCCTGCAACCACGCGCGATAAACCGCATACGCGGCGGTCAGCATAACGGGCTGGGTATTGGTGGTGAGGTTCAGATCTTCGACGGGGCCTTCGGCGATCAGCTTGCCGAGGTCCTGATTGAGCGCGTCGGAGGCTTCCTGAATCGTCTCACGCACGATCGCGTGATCGGCGAATGCGTTGAGCATGCCGACCGACTGCGAACCTTGCCCAGGAAAAACGAACGCAAATTTCATATCGTCCCCAAAATCGATGTTGTCAGATGTGGGTGGCGCGCCCGGTTGGTAGTGAGCGCGCTCAAGCGCAGCCGAGCGCCGCGAAAAGCGCTCGCGGTAACGTCGCCGCTATCAGTAGCGGATAACCGACGCGCCCCACGTGAAGCCGCCGCCCACGCCTTCGATCAGCACGTTCTGGCCGCGCTTGATGCGGCCGTCGCGCACCGCGACGTCGAATGCGAGCGGAATGGACGCAGCCGACGTATTGCCGTGTTCGCCCACCGTGACGACCATGCGTTCCTGCGGCAAGCCGAGCTTACGGCAGGTGCTTTGCATGATGCGGATATTGGCCTGATGCGGAATCAGCCAGTCGATTTGATCGGCCGACAGATTCGCTTTGGCGAGCGCCTCGACCGCGACCTTTTCGAGCACATTGACCGCGAGCTTGAACACAGCCTGCCCGTCCATATGCAGGAAGGCGCTGCCTTCGATCACGCCGCCGTTCACATTGCCCGGCGTGCAGAGAATGCTCGAATGACTGCCGTCGGCGTGCAGAGCGCTTGCCAGCACGCCCGGTTCTTCGGACGCCTGCAGGATCACTGCGCCCGCCCCGTCGCCGAACAGCACGCAGGTGGTGCGATCCTTGAAATCGAGAATGCGCGAGAAGGTTTCAGCGCCGATCACGAGCGCCGTGCGATGCTGGCCGCCGCGAATCAGACTGTCCGCCATCGCCACCGCGTAAGCAAAGCCGGAACAGACGGCCTGCACGTCGAACGCGGCGCCATGGTTCTTGATGCCGAGCTTGTTCTGCAACAGGCACGCGGTACTCGGGAACACAAAGTCAGGCGTGGAGGTTGCGACGATGATCAGATCGATGGATTGCGGATCGATATCGGCCGCTTCGATCGCGCGCTGCGAGGCGATCAGCGCCAGATCGCTGGTGGTGACATCAGGTTCGGCGAAGTGCCGCGCATGGATGCCCGTGCGGGCTACGATCCATTCGTCGCTCGTCTCAACGCCCTCTCTGGCAAGACGTTCAGCCAGATCCTGATTGGTGACGCGTCCGGGTGGCAGATAGCTGCCAGTTCCCAGCACGCGGGAATAAATTGTCGATTGAGCCATTATGCCTTCGAGGATTGCGCAGCGTAGGGCTCGGCCGGCTGGCCTGCGATCGGGCTTGCCTGACCCGCACCGCTCGCGTCGCGCGCCGCCTGTTCCAGAGAACTCGCGTTCTCTTCCATTGCTCGCGCAAGGCGTTCCAGCACGCCGTTTTTGACGGCATCATACCCGCGTTTGATGGCCCACTCAAACCCATAGGCATCCGCCGAGCCGTGGCTCTTGATCACCAGCCCGCGCAGGCCCAGCAATGCGGCCCCGTTGTATTGCCGATGATCGACGCGTTTCTTGAAACGCATCAATACCGGCAAGGCGAGCACCGCCATCACCTTGGTGAGCCAGGAACGGCCGAACTCTTCCTTGATGATGTCGTTGAGCATCTGCGCGAGGCCCTCCGACGTTTTCAGCGCGACATTGCCGACAAAACCGTCGCAGACGATCACGTCAACCGTGCCCTTGAAGATGTCGTTGCCTTCAACGTTACCGTGAAAGTTAAGTGTACTCGCGCGCAGCAGTTCGCCGGCACGTTTGATGGTGTCGTTGCCCTTGATGACTTCTTCGCCGATGTTGAGCAGGCCGATAGTGGGCCGCTCCTTGCCTTCGAGCGCGGACACGAGCGCGTGCCCCATCTCCGCGAACTGCAGCAGATGCTGCGGCTCGCAGTCGACGTTGGCGCCCAGATCGAGCATCGTCGTGTAGCCAGTGGGATTGGGCATTGCAAACGCGATGGCCGGGCGTTCGATGCCCGACAGCGTTTTCAGCACATAGCGCGAAACCGCCATCAGCGCGCCCGTGTTGCCGGCGGAAATGCAGGCCTGCGCCTCGCCTTCCTTGACGCGGTTCAGCGCCACGCGCATGGAGGAGTCTTTTTTTTTGCGCAGCGCGACTTCGACCGGATCGTCCATGGCGACGATCTCGGAAGCAGGCACGACGGTCAGCGCCGGCAGGTCCTGAGCCTTCAACTTCTTTAGCTGCGCGCGAATCGCAGTTTCAATGCCGACGAGCAGTAGCTCAGCATCGGGATGCGAACGAACGAAGTTGACGGCAGCGGGAACGGTCACGGATGGGCCGTGGTCGCCTCCCATGCAATCTATCGTGAGCTTTACTGTCATGGAGTGCGACGAATTTCAGGCGCCCTGCATGGGATCGCAGCAAGCGCTAAAGCACCAACTGCGATCGACACAAAAAAGCGGCAATTGAATGCCGCCTTTTTGCCGAGCCGGGAAAATATCAAGCGAGCTGATCGCCACGCGAAACGCCAAGGGGCGCAACGCAGTGAGACGATTAGTCGTTCTTCGTTTTGATGACTTTCTTACCGCGATAGTAGCCGTTCGGGCTAACGTGATGACGCAGATGCACTTCGCCCGTGCTCGGCTCCACGGCCAGCGGCGCTGCCGTCAGGAAATCGTGCGAACGGTGCATACCGCGCTTGGACGGCGACTTCTTATTTTGTTGAACTGCCATGACTAACTCCTAAAAATTTTCCGAATTCTAACACAGCCCGGCCCGGTGTCCGCCATCGACCGAATGGCCAATGCGCCCGAATCGCGCTCCCATGCAACTGTTCAATGCTTCTTGTCGCCCGGCTCACCGCGCTTGAGACTTTCGAGCGCCGCAAACGGATTGGGCCGCTCGGGCTCACCGCCCTCAGCAGCTTCGTCCGGCGCGGCCTCGTCGCCCTCGCCCTCTGCTCCGGCCACACCAGAGACGAGGCTCTCGTGCACTTCGGGACACATCTCATGCTTGGGCACGAGCGGCAAGGAAAGCAGCAACTCTTCTTCGATCAAGTCGATGAGATCGAACTGGCGCGAGCCCACGATCACCTCGACTTCATCCTCGTCGAGCGGAAACTCTTCGGCTTCCGCCTCAGTGTTGACGATCCGGTAAGTTGCATCGACATTGAACGCCTGCAGATACGGTGTCATGCACCGCTGACATTCGAGCCATGCGGCACCATGAATCGCCAGCCTCAAATAAGGCTGCGGACCCTCGGCGCCGTCGTCCTGCAATTCCGGCTGCGTCGCCCCTTCGGCTTGCCAGGTGAACGTGGTATCACGGTCTGGCGCTTCTGCCGGGACTTCGTTTAACATGCGCGGCAGTTGCGAGACGCGCACGACACCCGCGGCCTGACGCCCACTCCGCGCAAATTCGAACAGATCGATATCGTGCGGGTCGGACAGACCAGCAGGGTTGCCAGGATGTTGAGTCATGTGCGCTCCTGCGTCGGCAAGGATTTCGCCGGGGGTAAATCGGTTTGCAAAGTAGCCCGCGAACTTCAGACGAACTTCAGAAAAAGGCCCGCTCGCTCAATAGCATACCGATGAAAAGCCCGAAATCATATCCGTTTTGTCTTTTCGAGTCAAACACTTAAGCCCGTACACGCGCGAATTCCGCGCAAGCCCGTACGACCCGCCTCTCTAGCCGTTGGTTGCACATGCCAGATCCCCTCAACCGCCCGCCCCGCCTGATTCTGGCGTCGAGCTCCCCTTATCGTCGCGAGTTGCTCGAGCGCCTGCGCATTCCGTTCGATGTCGTCGTGCCGGCGATCGACGAAATGCCGCTCGCCGGCGAAACGCCCGAAGTGACTGCCCTGCGCCTTGCAGAAGCAAAAGCCCGAGCAGTGGCCAAGGGACTTGGCGCCAACGAGGCCGCGCTCGTCGTCGGCTCAGATCAGGTGGCCACCTACGACGGCCTGCAGATCGGCAAGCCCGGCACGCACGACAAGGCGCTCGCCCAACTGCAGGCAATGCGCGGCCGCGAAGTGCTGTTTCATAGCGCACTGTGCCTGTTCGACAGTCGTTCGGGGGCAGCGCTTGCCGCCGACGTCATCACCCGCGTGCAATTCCGCGACCTGCCGGATGCCGCGCTGGACGCCTATCTGCGTGCGGAAACACCATACGATGTGGCGGGCAGCGCCAAATCCGAAGGCCTCGGCATCGCGCTGCTCGAAGCCATTCATTCGGACGACCCGACCGCACTGGTCGGGCTGCCGTTGATCGCACTGTCGCGCATGTTGCTCGCAGCGGGCTATCCACTTCTGGGGGCGCAATGAGCGGCACCTTATATCTGATCCCGAACACGCTCGGTGAAGGCGATGCCGACGCCCTCGACGCAGTCCTGCCCGCGCCAGTGCGCGCCCGCGCGGCGTCGCTCAACTATTACATCGGCGAAAACGCGAAAACCACCCGCGCCTTCCTGAAGAAGGTCGGCACCGAAACGCCGATCCAGGAAATCGAAATTCGCGAGTTGAACGTCAATACGCCGGCCGGCGAGATCGACAAACTGCTCGCGCCTTTGCTGGCGGGCACGGATGCCGGTTTGGTGTCCGAAGCCGGCTGTCCGGCGGTCGCCGATCCGGGCGCTCTGCTGGTGCGCCGAGCGCATGAGCGCGGCGTGAAGGTCGTACCGTTTGTCGGACCGAGTTCGATCCTGCTCGCACTGATGGCTTCCGGCCTGAATGGCCAGAGTTTTGCGTTCCACGGCTATCTGCCGGTCGACGCCACCGAACGGGCCAAGCGCCTGCGCGACCTCGAACAGCAGTCACGCAAGAGCAAGCAAACGCAGATCTTTATCGAGACGCCGTACCGGAATCGCGCGCTGCTCGATACGTTGCTGGCGACGTGCGCGCCGTCCACGTTAGTCTGCGTCGCCGTCGATCTGACTCTGGAAACGGAAACCATCGCCAGCCGCACGGTGGCCGACTGGAAAAAGAAACCGGCTATCGATCTGCACAAGCGCCCGGCAATTTTTCTGATCCTCGCCGTCTGATCGCTGCTGCGCCTCAAACCGGTCAACTTGCCGATTGCTCGCTGTTTAACAGCGAAAAAACAAAAAAGCCCCGCGCGATCAGCACTCGATCGCGCGGGGCTTTTCCGTAATAAGTATTAAATCAGCGCAGACTCATCTTCCCGCCGAGCGCCATCGCGTGAACGGCGCCACTGCCGACTGCCGCGCCGAACTTGCGCGCCACGCGGTCCGTAATGCTTTCCTTGACCGTATAGTCAACGATATCCGGCGCCTTGAAGAGATCGCGCGCGACGTAATCCGCGTCGCCGAAACCGTCAGCCAACCCCAGCTCGACACTCTTCTGACCGGTCCAGAACAGGCCTGAGAACATGTCCGGCGTTTCGTGCAGACGCTTGCCGCGACCCTGACGCACCGCGTCGATGAACTGCGCGTGAATCTGATCGAGCATGTCCTGCGCATGTTCGTCCATCTTCGGCGTTTCCGGCGAAAACGGATCGAAAAAGCCCTTATTCTCACCCGACGTGTGCAGACGGCGCTGAATCCCCAGCTTATCCATCAGACCGGTGAAACCGAAGCTGTCCATCAGCACGCCAATCGAACCGACGATGCTCGCCTTGTCCACGTAAATCTTGTCTGCCGCCGCAGCCGCGTAATAGCCGCCCGAGGCGCACATGTCGCCGACTACGACATAAAGCGGGATCGACGGATACTTGGCGCGCAACCGGCGAATCTCGTTGTAGATAATGCCCGCCTGCACCGGGCTGCCGCCCGGGCTGTTACAACGCAGAATCACGCCCGCCGTACCGGCATCGTCGAACGCGCTTTCCAGGGCGGTGTTGATATCTTCCGCGTTCGCATTCGTATCAGCGGAGATTTCGCCGTCAAGTGTCACCATGGCCGTATGCCGACCTGTGGTCGAGACCTTGTCGCCGGAGAAATCGAACGCGCCCCATACCGCCAGCAGCAAGACGATCAGGAACACAAAACGAAAGAAAATCTTCCAGCGGCGCGCCGCGCGCTGCTCGGTAATTGCCGCAAGCGCGATGCGCTCGAGCGCGGCACGCTCCCAGCCCGGCTCATCGGCAGGCGTGCGGGGGCGGCCTGTCAGGGACGGTTCCTTCGGTTCGGGAGTCAAATTGTCGGACATGCGGTGCAGTGGAAAGGTCGAAGAAGAGAAAAATCAGGGGGTGGCCGGACGTAATTCGCCGTCCGGTAGCCAGAACACGGCGCGGCCTTCAGGTGTATCCCGTTCGTCGACCTGAACAGGACGCAATCGGCCGCCGCGGCACGGGCCACCAACGCATTTGCCCGTATCAGGCGCGTAAATCGCGCCATGGGTGGCGCACATCAAGTATAAACCGGACGATTCGAAGAACTGCCCTTCGGCCCAGTCGAGCTCCATCGGCACGTGAGCGCAACGGTTCAGATAGCCGTATGCACGGCCATCATAGCGAACAAAAAATACCACGACGTCGCCGCCGCCAAGCCAGGCCGCATGCCGCACGCCCGCGCCGCCGTCGACCAGTTCTTCGGACGCGCAAATGCGAACCGCTTCCGTCGCCGCCTCGGTCATACCCGTACTCACGCGTTCTCTCGCAGCCAGCCGGACAGGTCTGTCACGCTGGCGGCGACGAATTTCGGCGACAAAGCCGTCAACGAGCCAGCAGGATGCGCGCCGTATGTGACGCCAATACCCGCGACGCCGGCGTTGATCGCCATCTGCAGATCGTGCGTCGTATCACCCACCATCACCGTACGACCCGGATCCTGCCCCAGTTCACGCGTCAGCTCGTGCAGCATGGCCGGATGCGGTTTCGAGAAGGTTTCATCCGCACAGCGGGTGCCGTCGAACAGGCTCGTCAGCCGCGACTGGTCGAGCGCGCGGTTCAGCCCGACGCGGCTCTTGCCGGTCGCCACCGCCAGCAGATAACCCTGATCGCGCAATTCCTGCAGCATCTCGCGCACGCCGACGAACAGCTCGGTGGTCTGATCCTTCACTAAATAGTGGAAGCGATAGCGCTCCGCCAGACGCGGGTAATCTGACGGATCGAGCGTGGGTGCCGCGATTTGCAGCGCGTCGCGCAGGCCGAGGCCGATCACATAGCTGGCGGCCTCATCGGCGGGAACCGGCAGACCGAGATCGCGGCATGCCGACTGGATGCTGCGCGTGATGTGCGCGGTCGAATCCATCAACGTTCCGTCCCAGTCAAAGACGATCAGATCAAATTGCTCTCTAGCCATGCGGTGTCGTCTCCGGGTTTGACCCACTTCGTGATTCACGTAATTCATTGAGCTGCGCGACGAAACTGCGGCATTCGGCCGGCAGCGGCGCCTCGAACTGCACGGACTCGCCGGTTGCCGGGTGTGTCAGCTTGAGACGGTATGCGTGCAGGAACATGCGCTTCAGGCCCGGCTTGGCGTTCGCGCGGGCCAGCGCCTTGTTCAGCGCGAAGTCGCCGTATTTGGCATCGCCGACGATCGGCAGTTCCAGATGCTGCAAATGGACTCGAATCTGATGCGTGCGGCCGGTCTTCAGTTCCGCCTCGAGCAGCGCGTACTCCGGCCAGCGGTCGATCAGATTGAAAACCGTGTGCGACGCAAGGCCATCGGCCTGGACGCGCACACGCCGTTCGCCGTCCGCGGTCAAATACTTGTGCAGCGGTTCCTTGACCGCACGGCGGCGGCCCCAGTCGCTCGCCCACTCACCGTGGACGCACGCATAGTAGCGCTTATCCATCTTGTTCTCGCGAATCTGCTCGTGCAGATTGACCAGCGCGGAGCGTTTCTTGGCGAGCATCAGGATGCCGGACGTCTCACGGTCCAGCCGATGCACCAATTCGAGGAATTTCGCCTGCGGCCGCGCTTCGCGCATCTGTTCGATCACGCCGAACGCAACACCGCTGCCCCCGTGGACCGCCACGCCGGCCGGTTTGTCGATCACGAGCATGTGCTCGTCTTCAAAAATAATTCTGAAATCGGCGCTCGGCACCGGCGCCTGAGCGATCGCTTCGTTCGGTTGAGCGACGCGAATGGGCGGCACGCGCACCAGATCACCCAGCTCGAGGCGGTACTGTGCGTCAATCCGGCCCTTATTTACGCGTACTTCCCCGCTGCGCAGGATGCGGTAAATATGGCTTTTCGGCACGCCTTTACAGACGCGCAACAGGAAGTTATCAATGCGCTGTCCGGCCGCACTGTCGTCGATCTCGATCATCGAGACCTGGTCGCTTGCGACCGATTTCTGGGATATTTTGCCTAACTCTTTCATTATGAATATAATTTGCCCAGCAGTCTGCGGCGGCCGGCGCAGTGTCCGGAATTCGGGCGGATTGCGCAGGCGCAAGCGATAAACCGTTATTTTACTTGCGCCGGGGTCTGGTTGCTCACCCTGAAAATGAGATGCAACATGTTGCACGCACGAGGTCGGTACCCGGCAGGGACGGCGCCCACAGGCGCGTTCGGTCAAGGTCAGCTTCGACGGTAACGGAATTTTGGTGAAAAAGAATTTAACTTTCAGCTTCGGTATCGGGCGGTCTGACGCCCTGCTGGTTGAAGCTGCGAGTTGCGAAAATACGGCGTGCGCCCGAGGCGTCTTGTAGAAAGTACAAGACATGGCGACGTCAAAATGAGGCGAGACACCCCCAGCGAGAAAAGACGCGCCGACTGCGCGAACTTCCCGCTGCGGCATGACCGCAGCCTTCGACCCTCCGGTCACGCGCCCAGTTGGCGCACCGGCGCGAGTGGACGAAAGGCTTATGAAGGTCTGCTGGCAGAACCCGCGGCGTGTCGGGTCGTTATTTGAAGCCGTGTTCGCATGTGCCCTGCGGCACCGTGCCCATTTTTCAATGGGGCCGGGCCCTCTCAGGCAATTCTCCCGCCATTTTTCCCGCTCCAGCGTGCTTGTGAAAACACAATAAGGCGCGGCATGCCGCTGTCCGCCTGGCTCTCGCGACTGACAACCGCGCAGCCAGGGGCCAGGCTAAGCCGCTCTGGAGCCGTTCAATGAAACGAATGTTGTTCAACGCGACGCAGCAGGAAGAACTGCGCGTTGCCATCGTCGATGGGCAAAAACTCATCGATATCGACATCGAAACCGCCGGGCGCGAACAGCGCAAAGGCAATATTTACAAGGGCATCATCACCCGCATCGAGCCTTCGCTCGAAGCCTGCTTCGTCAACTACGGCGAAGACCGCCACGGCTTCCTGCCGTTCAAGGAAGTCGCCCGTCAGTATTTCCGCGACGGTGTCGACATGCGCTCCGCGCGCATCCAGGACGCCCTGAAAGAAGGTCAGGAACTGATCGTCCAGGTCGAAAAGGAAGAGCGCGGCAACAAGGGCGCAGCCCTCACCACCTTCATCTCGCTCGCCGGCCGGTATCTGGTATTGATGCCGAACAACCCGCGCGGCGGCGGTGTGTCGCGCCGGATCGAAGGCGACGACCGTCAGGAACTGCGCGAAACCATGGCGCAACTGCAATTGCCGGAAGGCATGAGCATCATCGCGCGCACGGCCGGTATTGGCCGCAGCGCCGAAGAGCTGCAGTGGGACCTGAACTACCTGATGCAACTGTGGCGCGCCATCGAGGCGGCGTCGCAAAGCGGTTCGAGCGGTCAGCCGATGCTGATTTATCTCGAATCGAGCCTGGTGATCCGTGCGATTCGTGACTATTTCCAGCCGGATATCGGCGAAATTCTGATCGACACCACCGAAATCCATGACCAGGCCCGTGCCTTCATGGATATTGTGATGCCGGACAATGTCAGCAAGGTGAAGCGGTATCACGACGACGTGCCGCTGTTCTCGCGCTTCCAGATCGAACACCAGATCGAAACCGCGTACTCGCGCACGGTGCCGTTGCCTTCGGGCGGCGCCATCGTGATCGACCACACGGAAGCCCTGGTCGCGATCGACGTGAACTCGGCGCGCGCCACCAAGGGCGCCGACATCGAGGAAACGGCGGCACGCACCAACCTCGAAGCCGCCGACGAAGTAGCCCGCCAGTTGCGCCTGCGCGACCTGGGCGGCCTGATCGTGATCGACTTCATCGACATGGAATCGGCCAAGAGCCAGCGTGAAGTCGAGCAACGCCTGAAAGACGCCTTGAAGCACGACCGTGCGCGCGTCCAGATGGGCAAGATCTCGCGCTTCGGCCTGATGGAACTGTCGCGTCAACGTCTGCGTCCGGCTCTGTCGGAAGGCAGCCACGTGACCTGCCCGCGCTGTAACGGCACGGGCCACATCCGCGATACCGAATCGTCCGCGCTGCAAGTGCTGCGGATCATTCAGGAAGAAGCGATGAAGGAAAACACCGCGGCAATCCATTGCCAGGTGCCGGTCGAAGTGACCGCCTTCCTGTTGAACGAAAAGCGCGCGGAAATCAACAAGATCGAGTCGCGTTTCAAGGTCAACGTTGTTCTGATCCCGAACAAGCACCTCGATACGCCGCACTACAAGCTCGAGCGCCTGCGTCACGACGATGCACGTCTCGACGAGCCGCGCGCCTCGTGGAAGATGGCCGAGGAAGCCGCCCGCGAACTGGAATCGGAAACCGGTTACAGCAAGCGCGCCGAAGAAGTGAAGCCGAAGCAGGAAGCCGCGGTCAAGGGCATCACGCCGGAGAAGCCGGCACCGAGCGCGCCGGTCCGTCCGGCAACCCCGGCTCCGGTGGCCGTCACCCCGGCCAGCGGTGGTTTTATCGGCTGGCTGAAGAATTTGTTCGGTATGCAACCGGCCACGCCGGCACCTGTCGCACCGGCTACGACCGAAAAGCAGGCGCGTCCGCAACGCGGCGAACGCACGGAGCGCGGTGAGCGCACCGGCGAACGCGGCGGCGATCGCAACCGCAATCGCCGTGGCGGCGCAGGAACACGCGATGCAGCGGGCCGCGGCGAAGGCACGAGCGGCGCTCGTCCGGCTCAAGGTCAGCAGCCGTCGCAACGTCGCGAAGAACGCGAACCGCGTGAAGGGCGTGAGGCACGCGAAGGTCGTGAGCCGCGCGAAGCTCGTGAATCGCGCGAGCCGCGTGGTACCCGTGAACCGCGTGAGGCCCGTGAAGGCCGCGAACCGCGCGAGGCTCGTGAGCCGCGTGAAGGTCGCGAGGGCCGCGAAAACCGCGACCGCGACAATCGCGGCAGTGACCGTGCGGAAACCGTTGACGGCGCACCGCGCGCCGAACGTGGCGAGCGTCAGGAACGCGGCGAACGCCGTGAACGTGGCGAGCGTGCTGAACGTGGCGAACGCCGCAAGCAGCAGCCGGAAGCAGCCGAGGCACTGACGCAAACCGACGCGCAAACGGCGGAAGAACTGGTGCAAAACCAGACCGCCCTGGGCGAAAACGGTGCACCGGTCGATCAGGAAGCAGTGGCGCGTGAAGGTGAAGAGCGCCGCCGCCGCCGTCGCGGCCGTCGTGGTGGCCGTCGTGAGCGTGAAGAAGACGTGAACGGCAACCTGGCCGCGGACGTCGCGGAAGCTGAAGGCGACACTGCCAATGTGACCGACGAAGCGCCGGTGCGCACCGCGCATCAACCGGTCGAGCACAAGGCAGAAGTGAGCGAAGTCAGCGCAGTCAAGCCGGTGGAAGTGGTTGTCGCTGCAGTCGCGACGCAAACCGCCGTCGTCAGCGAACTGCATGCTGCAGCCGAAACGCCGGTTCTGGCAGTCGAACAGGCCGCGACGACGGAAACGGCTGTGCTGATTGCAGAAACGCCCGTTGCGCCAGTCGCATCGGTTGCGGTCGAGCAAGCCGTGGAAGCACCCGTGGCGCAAGCCGCTGCGGCGCCGATCGAAGCTGCGCCTGTCGTCAGCGAGACGGTTTCGCTCTTCGAACCGGTTGCTCATGCTGAAGCTCCGGTTCAAGCGCCGCACGAAGCTCGCGTCGAAGCCCCCGCTGAAGCGCGGGTCGAAACGCCGGCAGTGACCCCGGCCGTGGAAACACAAGCTGCACCGGTCCCGGTAGAAACCGTGGCTCCGGCAGCAGTGGTCGAAGCTCCGGCCGTCCAGCCGACACGGCAAGCTGATATCTTCGAAACGCATCCGGCCGTTGCAGACGTTGCGCCGGCAGCTGAAGCGATCGTTGAACCGGCAGCAGTCGCAGCCGCGCCGCAGGCACCGCGCAGCGCCGCTGTGTCGGCGGAAGCCCTGAAGCCGGTGCTGGAACAGGCCGGTCTCGTCTGGGTGAACACCGATGCCGACAAGCTGCGCTCTGCGCAGGAAGCGGCAGCGCAAACGGTCAAGCCGGTTCGCGTGGGTCGCGAGCGTAAGGCGTTGCCGCCGGTCGAAACCGCGCCGATGCAAATGGTGGAAACCGGTAAGCACCCGCAGTAAGCGAACCGCCTCCATGCAAAGAAGCCCGCCCTCACCGGCGGGCTTTTTTCGTTTTATGGACATCGCGCGCCAATCCGATCACCGGCTGCATGTCACTCCCCATATACCCGGACGGCTTCTACAGGCCGGCAGCGGCCGGGTGCATTTCCGCTAGAATGAAGATCTAGGTTCCAATCGCAGCACGGGTCAGAGCACCTAAGCAGCCCAAAACGAAGCATCAAGCGAAGCAATTCATGTCCCGACGCATCATCCCTGTTGCCGATCTCAGCGCGGTGCCGGTCATTTCCGGCCGCGTGCAGGCGCCCAGCGGCGCGCTGCACGACACGCTGGCGCGCCCGCTGCGCGATCTGCGCATCTCGGTGACGGATCGTTGCAATTTCCGCTGCGTCTACTGCATGCCGCGCGCGGTGTTCGACAAGGATTACGCGTTCCTGCCGCATAGCGCACTGCTCAGCTTCGAAGAAATCGAACGGTTGGCGCGGCTCTTCGTCGCACACGGTGTCGAGAAAATCCGCCTGACGGGGGGCGAGCCGCTGCTGCGCAAAAATCTGGAATTCCTGATCGAACGGCTCGCGCGACTCACCACGCCGGAAGGCCGCCCGCTCGACTTGACGCTGACCACCAATGGCTCGCTGCTGGAGCGCAAGGCGCGCGGCCTGAGAGACGCCGGCCTGACCCGCGTGACGGTGAGTCTCGACGCGCTCGACGACACCCTGTTTCGCCGCATGAACGACGCCGACTTTTCGGTCGCCGACGTACTGGACGGGATCGCCGCAGCCCACGCGGTGGGGCTCGCGCCGGTGAAGGTCAATATGGTCGTCAAGCGCGGCACCAACGACGGCGAAATCGTACCGATGGCGCGTCACTTTAAAGGCTCGGGCACGGTACTGCGCTTTATCGAGTACATGGACGTGGGGACGTCGAACGGCTGGAACATGACCGAAGTGCTGCCTTCCGCCGATGTCGTGACGCGCATTGCCGGGCATTTCCCGCTCGCGCCGCTCGAAGCGCACAGCGCAGCCGAGACCGCCCAGCGCTGGGGTTACGTGGACGGCGGCGGCGAGATCGGTGTGATTTCGAGCGTGACACGCGCGTTTTGTGGCAGTTGCACGCGCGCGCGTCTGTCGACGGAAGGCAAGCTGTACCTGTGCCTGTTCGCGTCGTCCGGTCACGATCTGCGCGCGTTGCTGCGCAACGGCGCGAGCGACGCCGATATCGCCACCGCCGTCGCCGAAATCTGGCAAGGCCGCGGTGATCGTTATTCGCAATTGCGTGGCAGCGGCGCGGCCGCGCCGCGCGAGCAGGACGGCCGCCGCGTGGAAATGTCGTACATCGGCGGCTAAAACGGCCAATCCCATGAGCCCGACACGCGAACACATCACCGGCCTGGTCCTCGCGGGTGGACGCGGCATGCGCATGGGCGGCGTCGACAAGGGACTGCAAACGCTGCACGGCGAGCCGCTTGCCGCCCACGTACTGAAACGGCTCGCGCCACAAACCGGCGCCCTGCTGATCAGCGCCAATCGTCACCCTGACGTCTACAGCGCGCTCGGCGCGCCGTTCGGCGCCACGGTGCTGGCCGATACGGTGCCCGGGTTTCCCGGCCCCCTGGCCGGGCTGCTCGCCGGGCTGCGCGCGGCCGGCACCGCGTATGTGCTGAGCGCGCCCTGCGATACGCCCGGCTTGCCCGCCGAACTCGCCGAACAGCTCGTACAGGCACTCGAGTCGAATCAAGCCGATATCGCCACCGTCACGACCACCGACGCCGAAGGCCACATCTCGCTCCATCCCGTGTTCGCGTTGCTGCACACGCGTCTCGCAGACGACCTGGCCGCCTTTCTGGACGCCGGTGAGCGCAAGGTCCGCGCGTGGTACGCGCGCCACAAGACGGTCGAAGTCGCCTTTGCCGACGAGCGCGCGTTTTACAATATCAATTCGTTACAAGAACTCGCCGACCTGCAGCGTTGCTGAGGCCCGGTTGAAATCCTGCTCCGGCCGCACGGCAACAGCCAGCCGCGCCCGCCTCCGGTCGCGACGCTCAGCCCTCCATGACCACGCTTAACGAATTTTCCCGCTGCGTCGCGCAGTACGATCCTCACGCGCTACCTGTTTCGGCCGCCCAGGCGATCGTCCGCCAATGGGCGACGCCCGTCACGTCGGTCGAACGCGTGCCCTTGCGCGATGCGCTAGACCGGGTGCTGGCGGCCGACATCGTCTCGCCGATCGACGTCCCTTCGCACGACAACTCGGCGATGGACGGCTACGCGTTCAATCGCGCCGCACTGGCAGTGAACCAATCTACGGTCGATTTGACGATCGCCGGCAAAGCGCTGGCCGGCCATCCGTTCGTGGGCCACGTCGGCACGACACAATGCGTGCGTATCATGACGGGCGCTTGCATGCCGGCTGACTGCGACACCGTCGTGCCACAGGAACTTGTCGAGCGCAGCGCCGATTCCCTCTCGATCCGTTTTGCGGCCAACGCCGTGCGGCCCGGCGCCAACCGGCGCCTGGCCGGCGAAGACCTCGCCCGCGGCCATGTCGCGCTACGCGCCGGCCGCATCATGCGTTCGTCGGATCTCGGCCTGCTGGCTTCGCTCGGCATTGGGGAAATCAGCGTACGGCGGCGCTTGCGCGTCGCATTTTTCTCCACCGGCGACGAACTGCGCTCGCTCGGCGAGCCGCTCGACCCGGGTTCGGTGTACGACAGCAACCGCTACACACTGTTTGCGATGCTCCGGCGCCTGAACATGGATACGTTGGATCTCGGTGTGGTGCGCGACGAACCGGCCGCGCTCGAAGCCGCGTTGCGCAGCGCCGCGGCCAGTGCCGACGTGGTGTTGACCTCCGGCGGCGTCTCGGTGGGCGAGGCGGATTTCACCAAGCAATTGTTGCAGACGTTCGGCGACGTCGCGTTCTGGAGTCTCGCAATGCGTCCAGGCCGGCCACTCGCCTTTGGCCGCGTCTGGTCCGGCGATCATCCGGGTCTCGGGCTGCCCGCGCTATTCTTTGGCTTGCCGGGCAATCCAGTGGCCGTGATGGTGACGTTCTACCAGATCGTGCGCGAAGCGCTGCTGCTGATGTCCGGCGCGACGCCGCAGGCACTGCCGCTGTTGCGCGCCGCCAGCCGCCAGCTCATTCGCAAGCGCGCGGGGCGCACGGAGTACCAGCGAGGTGTCGCCGGGCAGGATGCGCGCGGTCAATGGCATGTCACGCCAACCGGCTCACAAAGCTCCGGCGTGCTGAGTTCGATGAGCGAAGCAAATTGTTTCATCGTTCTCGGGCACGATGAAGCCGATATTGCCGAGGGCGAGCACGTCGATATCATGCTGTTCGACGGTCTCATCTGACGCCTGACGGAACGCTTGCATCGCGGCTTTTTTGCAACCTCGTCTGCAATCTCTTTTGTAACCTCTTTTGCGCCCTGATTTTCAGCCTCACCCATTACCACTCCGACACACGGGTTCGACTTACATGAAAAAACAGATCTCGTTCATTGCACCGGGACAAACCGCCAAAGCGCTTATCCTCGTGTACCTGACATTCTCGGTGCCGATCGTGCTGCTCGGCGTGCTGGTGGCGTTCATCCGCTACGGCTCGGTCGAGCTGAGCACCGTGTTCAGCGCGCTGCTGCTGAACGCGATTCTCGGCTTCATCCTGCTGTGGATTGCATGCCACGCGTACAACTGGGTGGCCTCGCGCTTCGGCGGCATCGAAATTCAGCTCACCGACGCGCCGGAAGAAGCGTAATGCCTGTGACGATCCGTGCCGCGACGCCTGAAGATACCGGCGCGATCTTCGCGTTGACGTACGAACTGGCCGAGTTCGAAAGCCTCACGCACGTGTTTACCGCGACCGAAGACGGTTTGCGCGACGCCCTGTTCGGCATGCGGCCCTCGGTCGAAGCGCTCGTGGCGGAAAACGAAGGACGCATCGTCGGCTATGCGCTGTTCTTCCACAATTACTCGAGCTTCGCCGGCAAGCGTGGGCTGTATCTCGAAGATGTCTACGTTCAACCAGGCCAGCGCGGCAGTGGGCTAGGCGCCGCGATGCTCGCCCGGCTGGCGGCGCTGGCAGTCGAGCGCAAATGCGCGCGCTTTGAATGGACCGTGCTCGACTGGAACAAGCAGGCCATCAGCTTCTATGAGAAGCTGGGCGCGAAGGTCATGCCGGATTGGCGTGTCGTGCGCCTGACGGGCGATGCGCTCGAACAGTTAGCCGCAACGGCTGGCTCCTGAGTCGGGGCCGCGGCGGCTTTCCTGAGATTCAGCCCAAACGCGCAACTCCAGTTCTACTGTTCATCGGGATCCCCACCCGTTAGCGCCTCGCCGAGCAGCCCGCTCGCCTCCTCACCCGGCAACGCCTCCACGTCACGCAGCTTGCGGTTCATGACGCGGGTACGTGTTTCGGCGGCTTCGATCGAACGCGTGACGGTTTCAAGCTGAGCCTTGGTCTTTGCCAGCACGTCGCCGAATTTGCCGAACTCCGTTTTAACCGCGCCGAGCACTTGCCACACCTCGCTCGAACGCTTCTCGATCGCAAGCGTGCGGAACCCCATCTGCAAACTATTGAGCAAAGCGGTGAGCGTGGTAGGGCCAGCGATCGTTACCCGATAGTCGCGTTGCAACAGATCAGTCAGGCCCGGCCGGCGCAGGACTTCCGCGTACAGTCCCTCGGTCGGCAGGAACAACAGCGCGAAATCAGTGGTGTGCGGCGGCGACACATACTTTTCCGCGATCGTGCGCGCCTCGGCGCGTATCCGCGTTTCGAGCGCGCGCGACGCCTCCTCCACCGCAACGGGATCGGCGCGCTCCTGTGCTTCGATCAACCGCTCGTAGTCTTCGCGCGGGAACTTGGCGTCGATCGGCAGCCAGACCGGCGTGGCAGGACCACCCGTCTCCGCGCGGCCCGGCAGTTTGATCGCGAATTCGACGCGGTCCGCGCTCTTCGGCACGGTCGCGACGTTTTTCGCGTATTGATCCGCTGTGAGCAGTTGTTCGAGCAACGCTTCGAGCTGCACTTCGCCCCATGTGCCGCGCGTCTTGACGTTGGTGAGCACCTTCTTCAGATCGCCAACGCCCGCGGCCAGCGTCTGCATCTCGCCCAGACCACGATGCACCTGCTCCAGCCGGTCCGACACCAGCTTGAACGATTCGCCCAAGCGCTGTTCGAGCGTGGCGTGCAGTTTTTCGTCGACCGTGCGGCGCATTTCTTCGAGCTTGGTCGAATTGTTCGCCTCGATATCTTTCAGACGCTGCTCGATGGTCGCACGCACCTCGGCGAAGCGCCGATCGTTCGCCTCGGTGAGTTGGCCCAACTGCAAGGCCAGCGTCTCGCCAAACTGCTTGAGCGTGCGCCCCTGCTCGTCGCGCGCCTGCTGCGCCTGCTGCTGCAGGCTGTGACGCACCGCGTCGAGTTGCTGCGCGAAGCCGTCGATCTTGCCGCCCTGCACCGTCGTCATACTGCTGAATTGCGATGCGAGCGTTTGCTGAAACTGCGCGAAGCCGCTGCTCTGCTCGGTGCGCGAGACCCGTGCCGTTTCGGTGATGTCATTGCGCAGTTGCCGCTCGAGCCGCTCATAGGCATGCGACTGCGCCTCTGCCGCCGCGTCGATACGTTCGCTGAGAATCTCGAACTGCTCGCTTGCGTCAGCGCGACCGTTGCCGCGCATCAGCAGAGCCAACGCGATGACCAAGGCGACCGCCAGAACGGCAACGGCCGCCACCAGAATCATTGTCATGAACGCGCCTTGCCGATGACCTCGGGGTTGATAGGATTGGGCGGCCGGCCGGCACGCGGACCTTCACCCAGCGCCGCGATCAGATTGTCGGCGGCGAGGTTCGCCATGGCGCGGCGTGTTGCTTCGGTTGCGCTGGCGATATGCGGCGTGAGCACGACATTCGGCACGGTCAACAGATCCGGATTCAGATTCGGCTCGCCTTCGTACACATCCAGGCCCGCTGCGGCAATCTGTTTCGTGCGCAGCGCCTCGACCAGCGCCGCATCGTCGACAATGCCGCCGCGTGCGATGTTGGTGAGCGTTGCGCTCGGCTTCATCTGCGCGAGTTCCGCCGCGCCGATCGTGTGATGGTTTTCCTTCGTATACGGCAGGACCAGCACCACGTGATCGGCACGTTTCAGCAGGTCGTGTTTGGACACGTATTCTGCATTGAGCTCCGCCTCGATCTCCGGGGCGACGCGCGAACGGTTGTGATAGATCACCTGCATGTTGAAACCCTTCGCGCGACGCGCCAGTGCCTGCCCGATCCGGCCCATGCCGATCACGCCGAGCGTCGAGCCGTACAGGTCCGTGCCGAGAAAACCGTCGTAGGCCCACTTCTGCCATTTGCCCGCGCGCAGCCAGTGCTCCGATTCGGCAATGCGACGCGCCGCAGCCATCATCAGGGCCCAGCCGAAATCCGCGGTCGATTCGTTCAGCACGTCCGGCGTATTGGTGCCGAGCACGTTCGCTGCATTGAACGCGGCCATATCGAAGTTGTTGTAACCCACCGCCATGTTCGACACCACGCGCAACCGCGGCGCCGCTACCAGCGCCGCTGCGCCAACCGGGTCGCCCGCGGTCAGCGCGCCGTCTTTGTCCGCGAGACGGCGCGTCAACTCCTCGGCGGACAATACGTCGCCCTGGTTCCAGTCGACTTCGAAATGCTGTTTGAGCCGCTCGATCACATCGGGAAAGATCGGACGGGCGACGAGGATCTTCTGCATTGCAATTCTCCGAATAGCGCGTCGAGTTCAATTGCCTCGGCGTCAAAAATAAGAGGGAAATCAGACGTCAAAAAAACAGCCAGCCGGTTACGAGAAACACCGGCACGAGCACCGCCACCGACCAGCCGAGATACGCGAAAAAGCTCGGCATGCGAACGCCGCGCGACTCCGCGATCGCTTTCACCATGAAATTCGGCGCATTGCCGATATAGGTGTTGGCGCCCATGAACACCGCACCGGCCGAGATCGCCGCGAGCGTGGTGGCGCCGGTGGTCATCAGCGTCTGCGCGTCGCCGCCGGCCAGGTTGAAGAACACCAGGTAGGTCGGCGCATTGTCGAGAAACGACGATAGCAGGCCGGTCGCCCAGAAGTACATCATGTCGTGCGGCTGGCCGGCCGGATTGACCAGATGGACGATACCGGCGAACGCGCCCGCCTCGCCGGCGCGCAGGATCGTGATGACCGGCGCGATCGTCACGAAGATGCCAGCGAACAGCTTGGCGACCTCTTCGATCGGCGCCCAGTTGAAATCATTGCCCGCGCGCGCGGCGCGCGGCGTCAACGCCAGCGAGAGCAAGGTGACGCCGATCAGCGCGACATCGCGCACGGCATTTTGCAACGCGACATGCGTACCGAAGACGTCGAACACGACCTCCGACTTCCACAGGCCACTCATCAGAACCAGCGCAATCACGGCGCCGAGAAGCACGAAGTTGATCTTGCCTTCAATGCCCAGCGGCGGCGAATCCGGCGTTGGATCGAGAAAGCGCGAGCGCTCTTCTTCACGCCGATGAAAATAGTACGAATCCAGTGCATAGAACGCGGTGAGCAGCACGATGCAGACGAACAGCATCGGCAACGCCAGGTGCGTGGTGGTCCAGAAAAAACTGACGCCCTGCAGGAAGCCCAGAAAGAGCGGCGGGTCGCCGAGCGGCGACAACGAGCCGCCCGCGTTCGCGACCAGAAAAATGAAGAACACCACCACATGGACGACATGCTTGCGGTTGTCGTTGGCGCGCAGCAATGGGCGGATCAGCAGCATCGCCGCGCCGGTCGTACCCATGATGCTGGCCAGCAAGGTGCCCAGAGCAAGAATTCCGGTATTCAGCCGCGGCGTGCCATGCAGATTACCGCGCACGCAAATGCCGCCTGCGACCGTATAGAGCGCCGTCAGCAGGACGATGAACGGAATGTATTCTTCGAGCAACGCATGAACCAGCGTACCGAATGCGATGCCCGTACCGAAGCTCAGCGCGAACGGCACCAGGAACAGCAGCGCCCATGCGGCCGCGATCTTGCCGAAATGGTGATGCCAGAATGCCGGCGCGACCAGCGGAAACACCGCGATCGACAACAGCACGCCCGCAAACGGCAGGCCCCACAGCGCCGATAACGTCGCGCCGTCGAGCGTGTCCGCCAGGGCCAGTTGAGGCCACACTGCCAGCGTCAGTGCAGCGGCAAGCACCATGCTCGCCCCTACGGCATGTCGTTTCATATTTTTAAAGTCCTTGTTATCGCGAGTGGCGGCGAGTGGCGACGCACGCCGCGAAGAGGCGCCGACGCGCGGCGCTCAGGCGCCGCGTACGACGATCACATGGACCCGGTAAGGCCCATGTGCGCCAAGCACGATAGTCTGTTCGATATCGCCGGTACGCGATGGCCCGGATACGCAATTGACCGCGCGCGGAAGTTCACCGCGTTCGCTGCGGATCAACGCGAAGGCCTCTTCGTGCCCGGAGACGATGCGCGAAGCCGGCACGATTGCAATATGCGTTTCCGGCAGCAAGCCTGCCGATGCGTAGGTTTGCGGTCCGGACAACAGCACGAGGGTGCCTGTCTCCGCAGTCGCGCAGAAGCAGCCGGTGAGCCCGACCGCGTCGCCATCTTCAGGCTTGCGGAATTCGACGTTGAGGCCGGCATCGTCCCATTGCAGATCTCGCAGGGTTTGCCAGGCGATCGCCTGCAGCGGCAACGCGTGTTCAGTGAGGTAGCGATGCGCGGCGGAAGGTACGTCGCTTAGCGTTTCGACCGTATCGACGGTGGTGGCCATTTTTTGCGCTTCTTCAATGAAGCGCGTGATCAGATCGGCCGGCATCTCGGGACGCGGACCCTGGGGATGCCGCGCCAGATAATCCACAACAGCCTCGCGCTCGGAAGCGGACGGCTCAGGCTCGCGCCCCTGCGCCGCGCGGATGCGCGCCAGGATGTTACGGCGGGCAATCGATGTGTCCATATGCGAAATCCTCGTGTCGACAGCCGTGCGATATGGCGAGGATTATACCGGCCACCCTGTGCGCGACCACCCTGGCCAAACGGCCTGGCGCCGCGTATCAGGCACCCGTCCTGCACGATCTGCGTGAGGTCCCGGCACGTGAGTCGCACATAAGTCGCACATGAGCGCACATGAGCCGCAAGGGCGCCGCGTTACTTCGCAGCGCCGTCTTCCTCGGGTTGCGCAATGCCGAACACCTGGCGCAGATACGCGAGATAGGCCTTGTCTTCGCACATGTTCTTGCCCGGCGAATCCGACAGCTTCGCCACCGGCTGACCATTGCAGCGAACCATCTTGATGACGATCTGCAAGGGGTTGTAGCCAAGGTCGTTGGTCAGATTGGTTCCTACGCCGAATGCCAGCTTGCAGCGGCCGCGGAAACGCTCGTACAGTTGCAGCACCTTCGGAATGTCGAGCGCGTCCGAGAACACGAGGATCTTGGTGCGCGGGTCGCAGCGGTTCGCCTCGTAGTGCTTGAGCAGACGCTCGCCCCAATCGAACGGGTCGCCGGAATCGTGGCGCGCGCCGTCAAACAGTTTGCAGAAGTACATGTCGAAGTCGCGCAGGAACGCCTCCATGCCGTACACGTCCGACAGGGCGATACCCAGGTCGCCGCGATACTCCTTTGCCCACATCTCGAAGCCATAGATCTGTGAATCGCGCAGCCGCGGACCGAGCGCCTGACACGCCTGCAGGTATTCATGCGCCATCGTGCCGAGCGGCGTGAGGCTGTGCTTCATCGCGTAGAAGACGTTGCTGGTGCCGGCGAATTGCTCGCCCAAGCCGTCTTTCAGCGTGAGGATCACTTCTTCGTGCCATTGTTTCGAGAAACGGCGTCGCGTGCCGTAGTCGGCGATCTTGCAGTCGGCGAATTCCGGGCGCGCGCCCAGCAGTTTGATTTTCTCGACGAGACGGCCGCGCCCTTCGCTGTAGTCAGGCTTTTGCTGGGTGTTGCGGAAGTAGACCTCGTTGACGATCGCGAGCATCGGAATCTCGAACAGGATCGTGTGCAGCCACGGCCCCTTGATCTCGATGTCGATTTCGCCATTGCCCTTCGGCGACGGTTCGATCGAAATGTATTTCTCGTTCAGATGGAACAGTGCGAGAAACTCGATGAAGTCGCCCTTGATGAAGCGCATGCGCCGCAGGTAGTCGAGCTCCTCGTCGGTGAAGCGCAGATCGCATAGCTTGCGCACTTCATCGCGAATCTCGCCGATGTACGGCACGAGATCGACATTCGGCGTGCGGCAGCGAAACCGGTATTCGACACTCGCTGCGGGAAAGTGATGCAACACCACTTGCATCATCGTGAATTTGTACAGATCGGTGTCGAGCAGCGAAGTAATAATCATGATGGTGCGAACTGGACTGCGGGAAAAACAGAAGGCTTGGCTCGACCGGACACCTCAACCCACGCGCGTGCGGCGCGCCCCGTGCGCACCGGCCTCACGCATGTTACCCGAATGCGCCCGGATTCAGCGTGCCGCCGGGCGGCCGCGCCGGACGCCATAAACTAATCACGAAAACGTATAAAAGGCATAGCCCGATGGCATATGCGGCTCTTGACGTTACGTTACAATAGCGCTTTTGGCGTTTCGCCTCCCCTGATTCCGCATGCAGGAGCTGCTTGAATGACTCACGTTGTGACCGAAAGCTGCATCAAGTGCCGCTATACCGACTGCGTCGATGTGTGCCCGGTGGACTGCTTTCGCGAAGGTCCCAACTTCCTCGCGATCGACCCCGATGAATGCATCGACTGCGCCGTGTGCGTCGCCGAGTGCCCGGTGAATGCCATCTATGCCGAGGAAGACGTGCCGGGCGACCAGCAGCATTTCACCGAACTGAATGCCGATCTGGCGAAGAACTGGCCGAGCATCACCAAGACCAAGGCGCCACTGCCGGAAGCCGACGAATTCAAGGACGTGAAGGAAAAGCTGGCCCTGCTCGTACGCTGAGCGGCGCAGCCTGCCTGCTGCCTTGCCGGATTCGACCCAAATCGAGATGAGCGCAAGGTATTGACAGGTGCCTAAGCTGCCCCTACAATTTCGCTTCTCTGCTGTTTGTTGTTCTGTTCCTCGATAGCTCAGTCGGTAGAGCGCCGGACTGTTAATCCGTAGGTCCCTGGTTCGAGCCCAGGTCGAGGAGCCAAGAATTGCAAAAGCCCGTTAACCAATACGGGCTTTTTTATGTAGATCAAGTTGTACTGCTGTTCCTCGATAGCTCAGTCGGTAGAGCGCCGGACTGTTAATCCGTAGGTCCCTGGTTCGAGCCCAGGTCGAGGAGCCAAAAAATTTGGAAGGCCCGCATTCGTGCGGGCCTTTTTGTTTTGGCCGCTGTTTTGGTTACAGCGTTTTGACTGCGCGTTCTGGCCGAACCTCCTGACGCGGCTCGTTTCAACGCCGGATCAGGCAGACAAGTTAGGGGACGACCGGCGTTGTGTCAGATGGAAAATAGCGCGCGATCCAGGGTATTTGCATCGCCCCTCTGACACACACGCCGTTATACGATGCTGCCTTACCGGCACAACGCCCTCTCGCGCTCAACCCCACACTCCTTCCCGGCCAGCTCATGAAACCGACGACCCTGTTGCGCATCGCGCTTGCAGTCACTACCGCCCTGCTGCTGTCCCCGGCACACAGCGAAGAAGTCGGCAGTGTCAATACCAACTTCCGCGTCACGGGCTCTGACCGTGTGGTCGTCGAGGCCTACGACGATCCGCTGGTCCAGGGTGTGACCTGTTACGTGTCGCGGGCGCGCACCGGCGGCGTCAAGGGCACGCTCGGCATCGCCGAAGATCCGACCGAAGCGTCGATCGCCTGCCGTCAGGTCGGCGAGATTCATTTCACCGGGCCGGTGAAAAAGCAGGCCGACGTGTTCTCCGTGAGCATGTCGCTGATCTTCAAATCGCTGCACGTGGTCCGGGTGGTCGACGCGAAGCGCAACACGCTGGTGTATATGACCTATAGCGACCGGGTCGTCAGCGGCAGCGCAAAAAACAGCGTGACCGCCGTGCCGATGCCGGCCGGTACGACGATCCCGGTCAAGTAATCGCCGCCTACGGCAAAACTCACGATGCAAAGGCCTGCGCCGCAAGAGTAACGGCACCTGTGACGGCCACGGCGCGCTACACTGAGCAGTCCAGCCGACCTCCGGAATGCAGACCACCGAGCTGCCGGCCCACGGACTTTCACCATGACCGCCCATCGCTTCCAGGACTCCGCCCGCTACTGGCGCACGCCGCTTCTGCCCGGCGCGGATCTGCTCACGGCCGAATATCACGATCACGAATTCACGCCGCATTGGCACGATGCGTACACGATTCCGGTGATCGTCGCAGGCGCCGAGGGCTATCGGTATCTGGGTTCGGACTATGTCGCCGAAGCGGGCAGCGTGCCGATCATCAATCCCGGCGAGCTGCACACGGGTTCGAAGGCTGTCGAGGCAGGCTGGCGGTATCGCGTGATGTACGCGCCGGTGGCGTTCATCCACGAACTCGCCAACGAGGTCGCCGGCAAGCCCCAGGCCTTGCCGTGGTTTGCGCCAGGCGTGATCCGCGATCCCGATCTGGCGCGGCGGCTGGCGCGCGCGCACTGTCTGCTCGAGGCCGGCGACGATCCGCTCGCCGCCGAGGCCGCGATGCTCGACGCGCTGTCCACCTTGCTGGTCCGCTACTCCCAAACGCGCCCGCAACCGTCGCGCCCCGCCACCGACGACGCCCGCGTCGCGACAATGCAGGAGCACCTGACGGGCGACCTCGCCGAACCCGTCACGCTGGCCGAAGTCGCGCAGGCAGCGGGGCTTTCACCCTTTCACGCGGCCCGTCTTTTCACGCAGACAACCGGCTTGCCGCCGCATGCGTGGCGCAATCAGGTGCGCCTGCAACGCGCGCTCGCGCCATTACGAGCGGGCGTTTCCGTCACGGACGTCGCCGCGGCCTGCGGTTTCACGGATCAGAGCCATTTCACGCGCCATTTCCGGCGCATGTTCGGCGTACCGCCGGGACGTTGGCAAGGAACCTGACGCGAAACGCCAGCGGGCCGGACACCCGCTCCGGCATTCAGGTCTGCCCGCGCAAGCGCCGTTGAAGTGGTCTGAGCGAGGGAAGCACACGATCCGTGCCGCCGCACTTCCACCGCAAGAACGTACAAGCGCCGCCCGTCCCCGGTCGCTATGCTTCCCCAATCAAGGAGGCACGATTGACCCATTCCAACCTCGGCCAGCCCTCAAGCACAGGCCACTTAAAAGAATTCATCGCCGGCGCACGCGACATCATCCCGATGATGGTCGGCGCGGCGCCCTTCGGCGTGATCTTCGGCACCCTGGTCGCATCCGGCCCGCTGCATCTATGGCACGGGCAACTGATGTCGCTCGTCGTATTCGCAGGTTCCGCGCAGTTCATTGCACTGGGCCTGATCGCCGGCCACGCCAGTTTTGCGGTGATCTGGGCAACCACGCTCGTCGTCAACCTGCGTCACGTGCTGTACAGCGCGACGCTCGCGCCGCACGTCGCGCATCTGCCGGCACGCTGGCGCTGGGCGCTCGGCGCACTGCTCACCGACGAAGTCTTCGCGGTCGCCTGGGAACATTACCGGCATCGGGAACCCGGCACGGTCGGCCCGCACTACTTCTTTGGCGCGGGTCTGGCCATGTACCTGAACTGGCAGCTCTGGACCCTCGCCGGCCTGCTATTCGGCGCGACCTTTCCGGGCCTGCAGTCGCTCGGACTCGACTTCGCGATGGTCGCGACCTTCATTGCGATTGTCGTGCCGCAGCTCGTCGCGCTGCGCTATATCGCGGCGGCGGCCACCGCGGGTACGCTGGCTTTCTTCTGGCAGGCGTGGCCGTACAAGCTCGGCCTGCTCGGCGCGGTGTTCGCGGGCGTGGCAATCGGTGTCGTGCTGTCGGCGCCGCGATTTGGACGAGGCATGCGGGGAAATCGCGAATCTTCCCAAGACACTGTGCGCGAAGATTCGCAGGAGGCCCGGCGACACACTCCACGAAAAACCTCGCAGGAAACCATGGAGGTATCGCGATGAACTACGTCGCTCTGATCCTCGGAATGGCCGTCATTACGTGGGTGATCCGCGCCGCTGTCTTCGTGCTCGGCGACCGGCTGGTGTTTCCGCCGCTCATGCGCACCGCGCTCGGTTTCGTCCCCGTTACCGTGCTGACTGCGATCATCGTCCCGATGGCGGTCTCGCCGCACGGCACCAGTGCCGAATTGACCTGGCGCAATCCGCAACTGGTCGGGGCGCTGGCGGCCATCGCGGTCAGCGCGCTGACGCGGCGGCCGCTCCTGACCATCGCGGTGGGCCTGACAGTCTTTTTTGTCTGGCAAGGCGTCGTGCTTAAATAGGCTCGCCTCGAAGCCGTCATCGCGCGCCATCAGACACGAATCGGCGCAAAAACGGATGCAAAACGGGCGCCCACGTTGCCACAGACGCCAGGCGCGGTCGGCCCGGCACAGCGTGGCGACCTCCATGCACTGCGCTCCCAGGCGACTCACCCCTCTAAAGCCACCGCCAACGCTTCGTCTACCCTTAAGTTTCCCTCAATTCCGCCGATATGCAGTCGAGGTCCGCGCATCGGGTACGCCCGCTGGTTACGCGGCAACAGGCAGGAATCAACCGCGCCGGCATTTGGCGTTGCGTCTCACTGGGCCCGGATGCGATCGGGCGACGTGACGAGGCCGCGCGGCAGGACCAAACGGGATAACACATGGGTCAAATCACCCTCACGCTCAAAGACGAGACCATTGCGACACTGCGCAAGGACTTCGACGCGTTTCTGCGGGTTTCGCTGAAGCTCGATCCGCAGTTCGCGACGCCGTCGTTCGAGGACTTTTTGCGCGCCAAGCTGCTCGACAATATGGTGCCGCTGACGGAGCACGCGGTTCAGCGGATGCTGCAAGGTGGCCAGTACGCATGGGCGAAACGCACGCTGGACAAGGAATTCCCCGACGTCGTGGCGATTCTGATGCGACAGGCGGGGGAATTCGGTTTCGGCTTTGCTGCCCGCTCGGAATGGACGCCGGAAGAGCTCGCCAAGCACTGCCGCGACTGGGCGGCGGCGATCGTCAAGGAAGCGGAAGGCGACACCGCGCTGATCGATCCGCTCGCGGCGCAGATCAAAAGCGCGGCGCAGGACATCCAGGCGCTCGAGGAAATCATGCAAACGCCGGCCTGGCGTGTGGTGGAATCGCTGCGTCAACGTGTCTACGAAGCCAAGGTGGCATGCGAAACGAGCGTAGGCAGCACCGCGCGCGAAAAGCTCGGTGAGCTGCGCGGGCTGCTGCGCCTGGGCATTTCGCATGGCTCGTTCCAGAAGCAGGAAGCGCAGCAGATCATGGAGTACCTGCGCTTGCTGAAGCCGGAGATTTTCGTCGAAGAACCGTATGACGTGTTCTCACGGCTCGCCGCATGGCTGCGTAATTTCTTTGTGCCGCCGCGTCCGGTACCGCAACAGCAACAACAACGGCAGTCCCGGTAAGCGCGACGGCAAAACGCGGGGGCAATCCCGGGCGATTTTGTTCGGCGCGGCATCTGGACTTGCCGCCACGCCGGTCGCGTCAAGGCAGCTTAGTGCTTCACGTCAGCGCCGTTGTCCTGATCGGCGGCCTGGCCTTGCATGTTCATTTTCATTTCGTTGTTGGCCGCCTGCTTGTCAGCCTTCTGGTTGATCCTGGCATCGTGCACCTGCTCCTTGTATTGCGACTTGGCAGCCTTCTGCTGCTGCTTCAATTCCGTCTTCGACGCCTTCTTCGACGCCTTGTATTCGGCATTAGCCTGCGCGTTGGCCTCGCGCTTCTGCACCAGCGGATCGGCCGAGCCCGAGGCCGTCAGACGCGTGGGCGCCGGCGTGGCCGGCTGCACACCCTGCGCCGCCGGTGCTGCGGGCGCGACATCGACGCTTTGGGCCTGGATCTGTGCCTGGCCGTTCATTCCCGCAGCCGGTTGCGCGGTCTGCGCGACAGCAGCGGTAGCGGCAAAAGCAGTCAGGGCGGTACCGATCAGGAGCGTACGAATCTGAGTCATGGCTAAATCCTCTCTAGAATTGTTGTGGCGCGGACGTCGTATCCGGTGCGGCACATTGATAAGCGCTTCATGCCCACCCCGTCCGGCCTAGTTGCCGCAGGAAAAATCCAGCAGGCTTTCCTACAGACCCGCACTTTACGAGTGAAGTTCGTTTCGCACGACCCCTGTTACGGAACGTTTCATTTTCTGACAACTGCATAACATCTGCTTGCAATTGCCTGCGCGGAGTCCGCGCGGACTCCGGTAGCACTCGGACTTTCATTCAAGGCAAGCTTCTGGCTTATGATGCGAACCCTTTGCTTCAAGGCGCAAACGCCATGCCCAACCTCGATTTCACTCTGACCGGCGACTACGTCGAACTGCACAATCTTCTGAAGATAACGGGGCTGGCCGACAGTGGCGGATCAGCAAAAATGATGGTCGCGGACGGTGCGGTGACCGTCGACGGCCGGGTCGAAACGCGTAAGACCTGCAAAATCCGCGCGGGCCAGGTCGTGCTGCTCGGCGATACGCGAATCGCGGTGCACGAGGCTTGACGCGCAGCTGGTCTGAAAACCTGTCCGAGAACTCGGAAGGCCGCACGCACCAAAATCGTGCTTCCTCCATCGACATCCCCGTGCTGAAGCAATAAGCTGTCAGTTTCGACAGACAAACAATCGGCTGACAGCCGCCCTACGCCTCCGGCGAGCCGCCCCGTTCGCCACTCCCCGGCGGCACGCAAGCCGCGGGCGTCGCGTGAGCCGTGCGGCTTACGCCTGCCGCCACGCTGTCGCCCCTTCCGCGTCCAGGCGCTCCATGACTCAATCCGGCTTCACCCGGGTGGCCGCCCGGCCGCCGACCCTGTCCCGCCACGCCGCCGATACCGCACGGCTCGCGGCTCCGCTCGCCATCGCGCAACTGTCGCAAATGGCAATGGGCGTCACCGACACGATCCTGCTCGGCTCGCTCGGCCCCGATGCGCTTGCCGCCGGTGGCCTCGGCGCCAACCTGTTCTTCGTCGTAGTCACGCTGCTGCAGGGCGTGCTCACCTCCGTCAGCGTGAGCGTGTCGCATGCGCGCGGCGCGCAGGACGAAGGCCGCGTGCCGCATATCTACTGGACCGGCTTCGTGCTGTCGGTCCTGCTGTCGGTGCCCGCGTTCTTCCTGCTGTCGTTCGCCACGCCGATCCTGCTGGCGTTCGGCGAACCCGCGCTGCTTGCGCACAATGTCGGCGAATACGCAGCGGTGCTGCGCTGGGGCTCGCTCGGCAGCCTGATCGGCGTCGGCTTGATGCGCTCGTTCCTGCCGGCCATCGGCGCGGCCAAACGGCTCCTGTGGGTGTCGGTCGTGAGCGTGTTCGTCAACGGGTTCCTCAACTACGGGCTGATTCACGGTGTCTACGGATTGCCTCGCCTGGGCTTCCTCGGTTCGGCGGCGGCTACCTCGATCACCGTCTGGCTAAGCGCGCTCGTGCTGATGGCCTTGTTGCATCTGCGGCCACGCTATAAGCACTTTGTCGTCGCAACGCGGCCGAACGTGCCGTTGATGGGCGAGCTATTCGGCATCGGCTGGCCGGTCGCGATCACCTACGGCGTCGAATCCACCCTGTTCCTCGCCACCGGCCTGATGGTCGGCCTGCTCGGCGAGTCGCAACTGGCCGCGCATCAGATCGCGTTGAACGTTGCCTCGGTGGCCTTCATGGTGCCGCTCGCGATCGGTCAGGCGGCCAATGTACGGGTCGGCTACTGGTCGGGCGCCGGGCAGCCGCTCGCCGCGCGTCACGCGGGTTTCGTCGCGCTCGCGCTCGGCGTCGGCTTCATGACGCTGTCGGGCATCGTGCTGATCGCCGCGCCGCACTGGATCGTCGGCTTGTACCTGCATCTCGACGATCCGGCCAACGCCGCCACGGTCACGCTGGCGAGTTCGCTGCTCGGTGTGGCCGCGATCTTCCAGATCGTCGACGGCATGCAGACGGTCGGCTCGGGCTGCCTGCGCGGCCTGAAGGACACGCGCGTGCCGATGATCGCCGCGACGTTCGGCTACTGGGTGATCGGCTTTCCGACCGGCTACGTGCTGGCCTTTCACTTCGGGATGGGCGCGCGCGGCTTGTGGTGGGGACTCGCGGCCGGCCTGGCAAGCGTCGCGCTGCTGATGACGCTGCGCTTTCACAAGCTGAGCTTGCGGCGCGTGCCGGTCGCGCCCGGTGCGCCGCCGGCGACGTCGGCCTAAGCCAGGCAACGCAACGCAACGCACGGATGGTTGCACGCGCAACCATCGCTTCCCGGTAAACGCGCTGCGAACGGTAAAATGCGTGCTCTGGCAAAACTGCGCGCACCCGCGCAATGCCACTCGCGCGTCTCACGAAGACCCGCGCCGCCCGACGGCCCGACACCTGCCGTCGGGGCCTGCCGCTCCTGGCGAGCGGCACCCCGAGCATGCACCGCTCCTTGCCGCGTGCCGTTCGACCGACCTTCAATTCTCGCTATAAAACATAACCAGGGACCACCCGTCATGCTTGCCCGCGTCACCCGTTTATTTCCGCTCTGGGCCGTACTCGTTTCGATTGCCGCGTACTTTTCGCCCGCCTCGTTCACCAGTATTGCGCCGCATGTCACCACGCTGCTGACGATCATCATGCTGGCCATGGGCGTCACGCTATCGGTGGCCGATTTCCAGCGCGTCTTCACGCGGCCCGCGCCGGTGATCGCCGGCATCGTGCTGCACTACCTCGTGATGCCGCTCGCCGCATGGGCTATCGCCAAGGCATTGCGCATGCCTCCTGACCTGACCGCCGGCATGGTGCTGGTGGGTAGCGTGGCAAGCGGCACGGCGTCGAACGTCATGATCTATCTGGCGCGCGGCGACGTGGCGTTGTCAGTGACGATCAGCGCATTGTCGACGCTGGTCGGCGTGTTCGCGACACCGCTGCTCACGCGCCTTTATGTCGACGCATCGATTGCCGTCGACGTGCACGGCATGTTGATGAGCATCCTGCAGATCGTCGCCTTGCCGATCGTGGTCGGGCTCGCCGTCAACCAGTTCTTCAACAAGGCGGTGCGCAAGATCGAACCGATTCTGCCGCTGATCTCGATGGTGGCGATTGTGCTGATCATCGGCGCGGTGGTGGGCGGCACGCAGAAGAGCATCGCGTCGGTGGGCCTCGTGGTCATGCTGGGCGTCGTGCTGCACAACGGCATTGGTTTGCTCGGCGGCTACTGGGGTGGCCGTCTGCTCGGCTTCGACGAAGCCGTCTGCCGCACGCTCGCAATCGAAGTGGGCATGCAGAACTCGGGGCTCGCAGCGACGCTCGGCAAGCTGTATTTCACGCCGATCGCGGCGCTGCCGGGCGCGTTGTTTTCCGTCTGGCATAACCTGTCGGGCTCGCTGCTCGCGGGCCATTGGGCGGGCCGTCCCGCGAAAGGATCGACGCATGCGGATGGCGAGCGCGCGTTGAACGCCGAACGCGGATAATCACCCGCAAACGGCTGGCAAGTTACAACCCGGCGGCCGCAAGGCGCCACGTGTCGTAAGCCTTTTTGCTTTCTCTGCGGTATCTGTCCTCACGTTCGCCGCGCGCGGACAGATACCGGCACGCAGGGAAACACACCAGGCCAAAATCCCACACCTGGGTCAAACCGAAGAACAAACGCTCGCCCGCCTGATTCCCCTTAGAATGCATTTCTCGACAGCGCGATCAAGTCGCATGCGCTGCCGCCATGCGAGGCCTGCAAACGGGAGAAACAGCGTGTCGTGGCATCAAGACGAGAATCAGACCGCACTGCGTCGCAAGTCCGCGTTTGGCACGCCCTGGCGTAGTTTCTCCGCCGCGAAGGAAGCCCCCCTGCGAAACGGGAGACCGGTGATGCGTCTCTTCCTGCTGTGCTTCGCAGCGGCATGTTTGACCGCCTGCGCCGCCAAGCCTCCCGCCACCGCATTCGACCGTCCGGTCACCCGCGCACTGCCCGTCACGGAAACAACGCCGCTTCGCACGGCCCTCGCGCCGCTCGAAGCCGCGCATCCGGACGAGTCCGGGTTCCGGATACTGTCGAGCGGCACCGACGCCTTGCAGATGCGGATTGCCCTCGCGCGCGCGGCGACGAAAACCCTCGACATGCAGTACTACATCGCGAATGAAGACACCACCGGCAAGCTGCTGCTCGGCGCCGCGCTCTACGCGGCCGATCACGGGGTGAAAGTGCGCATGCTGGTCGACGATCTGAATTTCAAGGACATCGACCGCACGATGGCAGGTCTGAGCTCGCATCCCAACATCGCGATTCGTGTCTTCAATCCGTTCGGCAGCGCGCAGGAAGGCGTATTCGAACGCACCACCAATCTGTTCACGCAGCTCGACCATTTCACGCGCCGCATGCACAACAAGTCGATGATCACCGACAACCAGTTGGCGATCGTCGGCGGACGCAATCTCGGCGACGAATATTTCAGCGCCAGCGACACGCTGCAGTTCCGCGACCTCGACGTACTCGCGGCCGGCCCGGTTACCGCCGACGTCTCCGCGAGTTTCGACAGCTACTGGAACAGCAGCATCGCTTATCCGCTGCAGGTGCTGAACAAACAGAAGTTCGATCCGAAAGAGCTCGACCAGACGCGCGACGATTTGCGCGAGCACTGGCGCACCAACGCCGATCCCTACAATGCGAAGCCGCTGAACGCCACGCCGCTCGCCTCGCAGATTAGCCAGAATCAACTCGGCTTGACGTGGGCGACGGCCGAATTCAAGGCGGACCTGCCGGAGAAAATCGAACACCCGTCGCCGGACTACGTCAGCCCGCCGATGCAACGATTGGCCGAGTTGATGCACGACGCGCAGAAAGATTTTCTGATCATTTCGCCCTACTTCGTACCGCACGAGAGCGGCGTCAAGGCGGCCGGCGAACTGACGCATCGGGGCGTGCGCATTGCCGTGCTGACCAACTCGCTCGCCGCAACCGACGCGGTGGCCGTGCAAGCCGGCTATAGCCCGTTTCGCGTGCCGCTGCTGCAGCAGGGTGTGGAATTGTATGAATTCAAATCGCAGCAGAATGTGCCGCGCGCGCGTTTCACCGGATCTCACTCGCGCGCCAGCCTGCATGCCAAAACTTATGTGATCGACCGCAAGATTCTGGTGATCGGCTCGATGAATCTCGACCCGCGCTCGGCCAACCTGAATACCGAGCAGACGCTGGTCATCCATAGTCCGGCGCTCGCCGAACAGGTTGCGCAACTCTTCGAACGTGCCATCGCGCCCGAAGCGAGCTACCACGTCACGCTCGCCGACCCGGCGCAACTCGCCTATCTGCGCTCGATCGGCGCCCCCCTTTCGCCGCTCGTCTGGACCGACGTCGAGGACGGCACGCGCCGTACCTATATCTTCGATCCGCAAGCGGGTTTTTACCGGAACGCGCTAACGGGTCTATTCTCCCTATTGCCGGTTAACGCACAACTTTGACGCACAACTTTAAACGCACAACTTTGAGAAGCGGAGTTGAACCATGACTGAAGACGTACGAATGGAGCGCGACACGTTCGGCGAAATCGCCGTACCGAACGCTCGTCTATGGGGCGCGCAGACCCAGCGCTCGCTGCAGAATTTCCGTATTTCGTCCGAGAAACAATCACCCGAACTGATCACGGCGCTGGCCGTCATCAAGCGCGCCGCCGCCGAGGTCAACCTGGGTCTGGGCGTGCTCGACGAGAACAAGGCGAAGGCGGTCATGCAAGCGGCCGACGAGATCATCGACGGCAAGCATCCGGAGGAATTTCCGCTCGCGGTCTGGCAAACCGGCTCCGGCACGCAGACCAACATGAACCTCAACGAGGTGATCGCGAATCGCGCGAGCGAGCTGCTCGGCGGCGAGCGCGGCGAAGCGCGCAAGGTGCATCCGAACGACGACGTGAATCGCGGCCAGTCGTCGAACGACGTGTTCCCGACGGCGATGCACGTGGCCGCCGCCTACGGGATCGTCAAGCACCTGCTGCCTGCGCTGAAGACACTGCGCAATACGCTCGACGGCAAAGCAAAAGCCTTCGCCGACGTCGTCAAGATCGGCCGCACGCACTTGCAGGACGCCACGCCGCTGACGCTCGGCCAGGAGTTCTCGGGCTACGTCGCGCAACTCGATCACGGCGTGCGTCATCTGGAATCGGCGCTGCCCCATTTGTACGAACTCGCGCAGGGCGGCACGGCGGTCGGCACAGGCTTGAACGCGCATCCGCAATTCGCGGACAAGGTCGCTGCTGCAATCGGCAGGCTAACCGGTTTGCCGTTCGTCTCCGCGCCGAACAAATTCGAAGTCATGGCCGGGGCCGATGCGCTGGTGTTCGCGCACGGCGCGTTGAAAACGGTGGCGGCGAGCCTGAACAAGATCGCCAACGACATTCGCTGGCTCGCGAGCGGCCCGCGTTGCGGGCTCGGCGAACTGTCGATTCCGGAAAACGAACCGGGCAGCTCGATCATGCCGGGCAAGGTCAACCCCACCCAGTCCGAAGCGCTGACGATGCTGTGTTCACAGGTGTTTGGCAACGACGTCGCGGTGAATATCGGCGGCGCGAGCGGCAACTTCGAGCTGAACGTGTTCCGGCCGATGATTGCGCACAACGTGCTGCAATCGATCCGTTTGCTCGCCGACGGCGCGCACAGCTTCAACGACAACTGCGCGGTGGGCATCGAGCCGAATCGCGAGCGCATCGATACGCTGCTCAACGAATCGCTGATGCTGGTGACGGCGCTCAATCCGCATATCGGCTACGACAAGGCCGCGCAGATCGCGAAGAAAGCGCACAAGGAAGGCACCACGCTGAAGGCGGCGGCGCTCGCGCTCGGCTACGTCACCGAGCAGCAGTTCGACGAATGGGTGCGGCCGAAGGATATGGTGGGGCATTCGGCGGGATGATCCGCGAATTGCTCATGGGGATTGCGCGTGGGGATTGACCACTCGCTTTGAACGGCACGCCGCGCGACTGCAATGATCGCGCGGCGTGCGAGCGCGGCTTAAACCTTGCCCTGCGCCACTTCTTCCGGCTTCAGCTCGACGATCGCGTCGAGCGCATCTTTCACGTCCATGGCGTATTTGGCGAGGCGCTTCTGTTCATCCGTTTCCGGCACGAATGCCGGCACCGGCACCGGGTGCCCGTTCTCATTGACGGCCACCATCACCACCAGGCAGTCCGTGGTTTGCAACAGCTCGCCGCCCTTCGGATCGCCCGCCTGCACCGACACGTGGATGTGCATGCTGGTACGGCCCGTCGTCACGACCCGCGCGCGCAGTTCGACCAGGTTGCCGACCAGAATCGGCCGGCGAAAGCGAATATTGCCGACGCTGACCGTCACGCAGTAGCGCCCGGACCATACCGCCGAGCACGCATAGGCGGTCTCGTCGATCCACTTCATCAACGCGCCGCCATGCACTTTGCCGCCGAAGTTAACCGAGCTGGGTTCGGCGAGAAAACGGAAGGTGGTTTCGGAACGGTCCAGCGGCGCTAAGGCAGGGGTGCTCATCTTGACTCCGGTCAATCGGATGCATTAAAGGAGGCGATTATACGAGCGCAATATTGACTCCGTCGCGAGTCGGATGGGGTTATCTTGCCGAATTTCGGCTTGGAAGGCAGCCGTTCTTTCGTCAAGCTTTCATTCGCACTGTGGCGCGACCGCGGATGCGCCACGCTCCCGATACGCGAGCGGCAACACGCCGAAACGCCGCGCAAACACACGCCGCAAGTTCTGCTCGCTGCCGAAGCCGCAATCGAAACCGAAGCCTCAATCGCGCGCAAGCCGCCTGAGCGCGCGGCTGCATCGGCCTTACTTGCGGACCGTAACACCCTCGTCGATCGTGCCGTACATCGAGATACTGCCGGTGCCCGCACCCGAGCTCGAACCAGAACCGCCCTGCGCGCATGCGCTGAACAGCAGAACCGCGGTAGCGGCGGCAAGAAGAAATTTCATGACAGCGTGTTCCTGCAAGGACAGATTTCGATTTTAGCCTGGTGGCCTGGCGCCACGCCGAAGCGGCACCGAAGCGACACCCAAGCACTAGCCCGCTCGCGCCACCGCGTTTTCGTAGCGGCTGCATTCGACGATTCACGCTAAGCTGAAACATCGAATACGGCAACCAGGTACAGTGAATTGCATGGCGCCCTGCCCGCGCCGCCAACCGGAGACGCACGATGCCCGCGAACCTCGCAGACGAGCAAAATCATTTTCCAGGCTTGAGCCGTATCGGTGCGCTGCTTGCCGACCCCGGCCGCGCCGCGATGCTGTGGGCGCTGATGGATGGCAGCGCCCGCCCGGCCGGCGAACTGACGATGATCGCCGGGCTCTCGCCTTCGGCGGCCAGCGCTCATCTGGCGCGCCTGACCGACGGCGGCCTGCTCGCGCTCGAAGTGCGCGGCCGGCATCGCTATTTCCGGATCGCCTCGCCGGATATCGCCGCGTCCATCGAAGCGCTCGCCAACGTCGCGCAGGTCAGCGCGCCGCAACGAACCGTGCCGCGCCCCGCGCGCACCGTGCCGGTCGACATGCGCTACGCCCGCACCTGCTACGACCACATGGCGGGTGAATTGTCGGTGCAAGTGTTCGAACGGATGGTCGGGCGCGGCCTGCTGACGCTGCACGGCTCCTCGCTTGAAGCCACCGCCGACGGCGCCGCGCGCTTCGCCGATTGGGGCATCGACATGTCGGCCCAGAAGAGCCGCCGGCGCCGCTTTGCCTGTACCTGTCCCGACTGGAGCGAACGGCGTCCGCATCTGGGTGGCGCGCTCGGCGCGGCGCTGCTCGATTCATGGTCGGCGCATGGCTGGGTCGAACGCACGGAGCGCCCGCGGATCTTGCGCATTACCCCTGCGGGCCACCGTCATTTCGACGCGTTTCTCGGCGCTTGAGCCTCGCCTAACTGATTGTCGCAATTACATAAATTGTTCGATCAGCTTACGAAACGCCTTATCGAGACCTTTTGTTACACGCTCGCGAAAGGGCCTTACAAAACTGGGGGCCTTGAAACAATCCGTACGGGTAGAGTCGTTCTCACGGATGCTGCACAATGCCGCGTCCGTCGGAGATAAACCATGAGAACAGTGACCACACCCCAACACTCGAAACGCCGGATGACCGGCTATACGCTGATCGCCGCCGCGGCATTTCTGTTCGCCGCGCAAGCCACCTTTGCGCAGGAAGCCGAACAGGCGCCGCCGGGCGCCGCGACGCAAAATACCGATCCGCCGGGGCGCGTGGCGCGTCTGAACTACACGGCCGGCGCCGTGACCACCGAACCGGCCGGCGCAACCGACTGGTCGTACGCACAAATCAATCGTCCGCTCACCACCGGCGATCAGTTGTGGAACGATCAGAATGCGCGCTCCGAACTGCATATCGGCTCGACTGCGGTGCGCCTCGACCAGTCCACCAGCCTCGACATCCTCAATCTCGACGACAACGGCGCGCAGTTGAAGGTCGCGCAAGGCACGTTGTCGGCGCGGGTGCGCGAATTGGCGCCGGGCTCCTCTTATGAAATCGACACGCCAAACCTGGCGCTCGGCCTGAACGGTCCTGGCGACTATCGCGTCGACGTCGCGCCGGACGGCAGCAGCACCACCGTCACCGTGCGCAGCGGCAGCGCGACCGTGTACGGCGACAGCGGCCAGGTGCCGGTCTCGGCTGGCCAGCAGATCCGCTTTGCCGGCACCAACCTGCAACAGGTCGCCGACAACGGCGCACCCGGCCTCGACGCCTTCGATCAATGGGCGGCGAGCCGCGACGCAGCGGAAGACCGCTCGGTGTCGGCGCGCTATGTGTCGCGCGACATCCCCGGCTATCAGGATCTCGACGCCAACGGCACGTGGCAGAGCAGCCCGCAGTACGGTGAAGTGTGGGTGCCGCGCGCCACCCCCGCCGGCTGGGCGCCTTATCACGACGGCCATTGGGTATGGCAAGCGCCGTGGGGCTGGACCTGGGTCGACGACGCGCCGTGGGGTTTCGCGCCTTACCACTATGGCCGCTGGGCCCAGGTCGACGACTCGTGGGCGTGGGTGCCCGGTCCGATCGTGGTCAGCGCGCCGCCGGTCTACGCGCCGGCACTGGTCGCCTTCGTGGGCGGCGGTGGCGGCGGGGTCAACTGGGGTGTCAGTCTGGCGATCGGCGGCGCTGTCGCAGCCGGGGTAGCGTGGTTCCCGCTGGGCCCAGGCGAGCCGTGGCATCCGAACTGGGGCGGCCACGACCACTGGAGCCCGGGTTACTACAACCGCGTCAACAACACGACCGTCGTCAACAACTACAACCGCAACATCAACGTGACGAATGTGAATGTGACCAACATTCACAACACGTACATCAACTATCGCGCGCCGGGTGGCGTCACCGCAGTGCCGGCGACGGCTTTCGTGCAAGGTCAATCGGTTGGCCGCTTCGCGCAGAAGGTCAATCCGCAGCAGTGGCGCAACGCGCAGATCAATCCGGGTGGCCCGGGGATCGCGCCAGTGAAGCAAAGCTTCGGACCGGGTCTGCGTAACGCGAACTACCGTCCGCCGGCCGCCGTGATGGCACGCCCGGTCGTTGCCACGCGCACGCCGGCCGTGCCGGCTGCGTACCACGACACGCTCGCGCAACGTTTTGCGCAGAATGGCGGACGGGTGCCGGGCGCGGGCGAGCCGATCGTGCGAACCTCGGTGCCGGCGCACATGGCGGGCGCTCCAGGGGCCGTGCCGGTGCAGAACGTGCGCGTTGTGCAGTCGCATTTGGCCGGGCGGACGCCAGGCGCGGCACCGGGTGCGCCTAACGGCGTGCAACAGGCCGGTCAACGCCCAGGCGAAGCGCCGAACGTTCAATCGCAACGCGGCGGCGAGCCGCAAGCCCGCCCAGGCACGCCGGCGCAAGCGGCCAATCTGCACGAGCAACCCGGCGAGGCAGCGCGCCCGTCCAATGGCGTACCGCATCCGCCGCAAGCGAACGGCGCCAACCCGAACGCTTACGCTCAACAGCACGGTGCGCCGGCGCAAGCGGGCCAGCAAGCTGGCGCGGAAGCACGGCGTGAACCGGCATGGACGCAGCCGCACGCGCCGATGGCCCAGCAGGCGCAGCAACATGGCGCCCCGCAGGAGCAGGCACGTCAGCCGGAGGGCCGTCCTGAACCGCAGCAGCAGGCTCAGCGTCAGCCGGAAGCGCAGCCGCCGCGCGCACCTGAAGTACACGCCCAGCCGCAGGAGTCCCGGCCGCAGCAGATGCAACCGGCGCAGCAGCAACCGCGCGAGGAATCTCATCCGCAGCCGCAACAGGCACAGCAGCCGCGTCCTGAACCGCGTCCGCAGCAGGTGCAACAGCCGCGCCCCGAACCGCGCCCGCAGCAGGTGCAGCAGCCGCGCCCCGAACCGCGTCCGCAACAGGCGCAGCAGCCGCGCCCTGAGCCGCGTCCGCAACAGGTGCAGCAGCCGCGCCCTGAGCCGCATCCGCAGCATGAGGAGCAGCATTCGAGCAGCGGCAATCGTGACGAGCACCACAAAAGCTAAGGGCGACGCGCGCAGCTAGTTGCGCGTGTAACTTGGCAGCCGGAAGGCGGCAAGAAAAAACCCCCGCGATTTACATCGCGGGGGTTTTTCTTTGAGTAATCTGCTGCGCGCCGATGCCCCGACCGTATTCAGACAGGCTTCAGACCGCCATTGGCGCTGTGAGCGGCTCGTGATGACGGTAGTCGACCAGCGAGAAGTCCGACGGCTCGATCTTCTCGAGCCATGCCGGCTCGTACACGCCGGTTTTCGCATAGTCCGGCACACGGTCCGAAATCGCGAAGGCCGGGCTTTCGTACGGCTCGCGCGTAAGCTGTTGCTGCAACATATCGAGCTGATTTTCGTAGATGTGCGCGTCGCCGATGAAGTAGGTAAACCAGCGCGGCGTATAACCCGTCAAGCGGCCCACCAGGTGCAGCAAAGCCGCGCCTTCGGTCAGATTGAACGGCGTGCCGAGACCGACATCGTTGCTGCGAATGTACAAACACAACGAAATTTCACGGCGCGTGACATTCGGCAGGAACTGATAAAGCAGGTGGCAAGCGGGCAGCGCGATCTGGTCCAGCACGGCGGGGTTCCAGCCATGAAACAGAATTCGCCGGTCGGCGGGGTTCTGCATGATCGTGTCGAGACACTGCCGCAACTGGTCGATCGCTTTGTACAGCAGCACTTTGCGGCCGCCGTCTTCGTCGAACTCCGTCACCACCTGGAAGCCACGCGCGGCGGCGTCGGCCAATTGCGCGCCGGCCCCTGCGTCCAGCACCTTGTAGGCCGGCCACTGGCGCCATTGCACGCCGTATACGTCGCCGAGGTCGTCCAGACCCTGGCGATACGGATTGGCGAGCCATTGCGGGTTTTGATTGGCGTTCGCGTCCCACACCTTGCAGCCCAGATCGCGAAAATCCGCGGCGCTGCGTGAGGCGCGCAGAAATCCGACCAGTTCGCCTACCGCCGACTTGAACGCCAGCTTTTTCGTGGTGACGGCCGGAAAGCCCTGCTGGAGGTCGAAGCGCAACATGGCGCCCGGCATGCTGATGGTGCGGATGCCGGTGCGGTTCTCCTGCCACGTGCCGGTGTCGAGAATCGCGCGGACGAGGTCGAGGTATTGTTTCATGCGGGTTCCTTCGACGCGGCGTGCCCTTGGGTCAGGACAATGCGCCACGGAGATTGAGCGGAAAACCCGATTTTAACAAGCGCAGCCGCGCGGCGCCCGGTCAGGGCGCGCGGCGGAGAAAATAACGGCGGAAAAGCTCGTCAGAGATGCGGCACCGAGGCCGGCAACTCGCCGTGCGGCGTGGCCAGCGGTTCGCCTTCCATATGGCGCATGCCGTGTGAGCACAGCAGGCGGTAGAGGGTCACCCGCGAGATGCCGAGTTCCTGTGCGGCGTCGCCGAGACGGCCGCGATGACGCAGAAGCGCAAGCTCGATGGCTTGACGTTCTGCCGCTTCGCGCGCCTGGGCGAGCGACACGGGCACGATTTCCACGTATTCGGCCAACTCGAGATCGCGCGCCGTGATCGCGCGCCCTTCCGACATCACGATGGCGCGCCGCACCCGATTGATCAACTCGCGCACGTTGCCCGGCCAGCCGTAGTTATGCAGCGCCGCGATGGCGTCGGGCGCGAAACCGCGCAGACGGCGGCTTGCATCTTTCTTGAAACGTTCCAGCATGTGCCGCGCAAGCAGTTCGATATCCTTACCACGCGCACGCAACGGCGGTTCGTCGATTTGCAGCACGCACAAACGGTGATACAGGTCGGAGCGAAACCGCCCTTCGATCATCGCCGCCGTCATATCCACGTGCGTTGCCGAAATAATGCGTACGTCGACGTCGATCGAACCGTGACCGCCCAGCCGCTCCACCTTACGTTCCTGCAGGAAACGCAGCAGGCTCGCCTGGCTTTCGAGCGGCAGATCACCGATTTCATCGAGGAACAGCGTGCCGCCGTTCGCCGCTTCCACCCGGCCGATCTTGCGCTGACTGGCGCCGGTGAACGCACCGCGCTCATAGCCAAATAGTTCGGATTGCAACAGATGTGGGGGAATCGCGCCGCAGTTGATCGGCACAAAAGGCGCATTGCGGCGTACCGAGCGTTCATGGATCGCGACCGCGGTCAGCTCCTTGCCCGTGCCCGATTCGCCCGAGATAAACACCGGTGCGTCGGTCATCGCCACTTTGCGAATCGAACGGAACAGCGCGAGCATCGCGTCGCACGAACCGACCATTTCGCCTTCAGCGCCTTGCGACCCGTCGTTCGACGCCGGCTCGCCAAGCGAGATCATGCCGTATGCATGGCCGACCGAATCGACGATCCTGTCGCCCGAGTACGGCACCGTTACATAGTCGAAACAATAGTCCCGTACGAGCCGGCGCAAAGCCGCGTCCTGCAGTTGTCCGGGTGTGGTCGCCGCAACCCAGCCCACGTTCGGCAGTGTCAGACAGGACTCGAAAGCGGCGATTTCGTGTGGCTGAAATTCGCTAGACAGATCGAGCAGGCCGCCCGCCGCCATTCCGGCGCGAACAGCACGGCGCACGTCGCGCGCCGACCCCACGACTTCGACATGCCAGCCACGCTGATGAAAGCGCGTATTCAGTTCCGCGCTCGGATCGCGTGAAACGTAAATCAGTTGCCGCGTTGCGGGTTCCATTATTCAGATCCTCTCGTCAACGAACGTTAAGGATGACGTACGCACCTGAACCGCGGTTCAGACACGCTGACTCATCCGGGATTCGCGAAATAGCAAAACCCGAACGGTCATTCCATTCCGTGCGGACAGCTGATCCCCAAGAAAGCGGCGTGTGTGTTTGAGACGGCCCGTTAGCGGGCTTTTTTAAATCTGAAGCTGTTTTCGAGAGCTTACTATACGCGCGCCGCTTGGAAAACAATTATGCGAATTTAATCGGGGACCCCTTGCCCAGCAAGGCCAGACGGGCGATCGAAATTTATTCAGCTTATGAATAAATGCATAGTGGAAGCGCTTTTCCTAGCGTTCTCCCGAAGGTAGTTCATACCGTCATATTTAACGAATTATAGGTATTTTCTGCCTGCCGTTTCAGCGCTGAAACGTTTTTGTCCGATTTCTCAGTTGTTTCTCCGCAGAATGCGGGTCGCCTCCAGACGCATCAACGGATTGCGACTCATGGCACACGTTTCGCTAAATGCTGTGCACCAAGGAGACACATCATGCGACTCGCTTTCCGCATCGACCTGAACAACATTGCGCTCGGCACCGCACTATGCGCCGCCGCGATGGCCTTGATCGTGCTGCCCGCCGGCGTCCATGCACAGGAATTCACGCTGCCTCAATCCATCACGATGGCCGAAACCGCCGATACCGGTTCCGCCACCCTCGCGAGCACAACGCTCGCAGCGGTGACGAACCCGGACATGGCGGCCATCCATACGGCGAGCGCGGCTGCGATAGACAACAAGGTAGCCGACACGAACGACAGCGCCACGTCGCGCAGCGATCTGACCGGCAACGCGCTGAGCATTCCCGCCGAAGCAGCGTCCGTGACCAATCTCGTGCTGGACGATCAGGCGCTGTCCAGTCAGCGCGGCGGCTTCAGCGGCATGTTGATGGTCGCGGCCACCCCGCAGATGATGCGCAACTTCAACAGCGGTGGCAACGGCGTGACGCTGTGGGACGAAATTGCCCCGCCGTCGCAGTTGCCGGTTCCCGTCGACGTTGCCCGCTCTGCACAAGGCAACGTCACGAGCTACCAGAGAAATTAGCGCGGCGATCCGCACGCTGCTCAAGACCGTACCGGCCGATCGTCCGCCAGCAAGGAGCTGACATGAACGCCTCAACCCAGATGCCGAGTAGTAGCCGCCACCGTGCGGCCCTGCTGTCCGCGCTGCTCGGCGTGCTCGCTGCGGGCGCCGTAACGAGTGCCGCCGCGCAGCAGGTGACCCAGCCGGGCAACCTGATCATCGAGCGTGACATCACACCGCGCGATGCGTTCGTGCCGGTGCCGAAGAACCAGGATCCGATCGCCGTGCAGGTCCAAACCTTCCCGAGCGCAGCGTTCGACGCAACGCTCGGCTCGACCGCCAGCGATCTCGATCTGAACAGCGCACACGCCGCCTCCGGCATTGTCGGCAACGGCTTCATGGGGGCGCTGGTCGGCACCAACGGCATTCAGCACATGCTCGCGGGCAATGCCGTTCCGGTTGGCGCGGGAGCCAGCTTCGGCGGCGCCGGCGGAATCGGCGGCACGATCGCCCAGTCGGTCAACAGTGCCCTCGCCCCCCTCGGTGCTGCTTTGGGAGCCATGAAATGACGATGACACACGCCCCGGCAGCGAAGCGCCTTCCGTCACGCAAGCAGCCACGCTGGCCGCTGATGGTCTGTGCGTTCCTCGGCTTTGCGAGCCTCGCGGCACACGCTCAAACGCCGCCCGCGCTCGTCGACGCACTGTCGGTGATCGGCAACGGCGCGGCCAACGGTGCGACCGGGGTCGTTGCCATCAACGAGGCAGCGGGACTCGACAACGTGCAGGCAAACCAGGGCCTGCTCACCAACGGGCAAGTTCCTCTCGATCTGATCGGCAGCTCGCAAAGCGCGTCGACGAACGCGAAGACGACGGCCGCGAAAAGCACGATCAGCAACAACGCATTTTCAAACACCTCTGGCCTTATCGAAGTGAATCAGTCGGCGGGTGTAGGGAATCTTCAGCGGAACAGCGCCGTAATCGGTTCTGGACCGGTTGAAGCGGAGATCGTAGCGGATGGGGTGCTATCCGCTACGACCGCCAAGGGCGGTGGCCTGGGAAAGGCTAGCGATAACCACGACGCACGCGAGGTGTCTATCGGTGCGGACGCGCTCAAAAACGTCAGTGGGATCGTCCAGATCAACCAGACTGCCGGCTCAGGTAACGTCAGTTCAAACAGTTTTGTGCTCCGTCCCCCGGCGGGCACCTTTTTCTAACGAGCCACACTCTTTATCGGAGCGTCATCATGAAGCGCACTATCATTGCAGCGGCTGTCCTGTCGACGATGGCAGCAAGCTCGGCTTACGCCGAATGCACGGCCGGTTGCGACCCGGCTGAGCTCTTTACGGCAACCAACATCTATACGGACATCGGCGAGTTCGGCTTCATCACGCTGCGTGGCCATGTGGATGTGTCGAGCAGCTCCGGCGCCACGGTCAACAACACGCAAAACGTGAGCGTCACCGGCGTTGACATGAAGACGCCGCCGCAGACCTACACCACCGGCACCGTGACCACCAAAATCAACACCACGGATAGCTGGAACCATGCAAGCGGCAGCGGTGGCGGGTGGGGCGTGAGCCAGTCGTATAGCAGCAACGCCTGGGCCTATGACAAGAGCAACACGCAAACCAACTCGGCCTCGTCGAGCGCCGCGTTCATCGCAGGCGGCGGCTTCGCGACCGGCTTCGAAGGCTCGGTCAAGGGCTACAACTATGCGAACACGCATGTCTCCGCGAACGGCTTCCTCGCAGCGGGCTTTATCGCCGGCCTCGGCGGCGGCCCCGGTGTGATCTTCGGCGGTCTCGCGGCAGGCTTCGCTGGCGCGCTGAACACCCACGAGTCGAGCAACTTCGGCGCCGGGCTTGAAGCGCAGGCAGCCGGCTACGGTGTGGCATACGGCGGCTACGCTGCAGCCAGCCAAAGCACGGCGACGGAAACCCGCAGCGGCTATGGCGGCAAGGTTAGCGAAAGCTTCTCCGAAGGCAGCCACGCCTACGGCTGGGCCCATAACTACGACGACAACAAGGGCTCCATCACCGTCACGGGCTCCATCACCCAGCACATCGACACCGAAACGCCGACGACGATGTCCGCCGGCATCGGCAAGGACGCGCTGGATACGGCAAGCGGCAACATTGGCGTCAACATCGCCACTGGCGTCAACAACGCCCAGTCCAATGATGCCGCCCTGTCGAACATGGACGTCGGCCCGGTGTTCGGTAGCGCGCAGATCTACTCGACCCAGTCGTCGAGCGGCTCGGCGAAAGTGGGTGACTTCAACTTCGTCGCTTCCGTCGGCGCAAAGGCATTGTCCAATGCAATGGGCAATATCGGCGTGAACGTGGCCTCGGGTGCGGGCAACGTGCAAAACAACAGCCTGGCAGCATCGGCCACGACCGACAGCAGCAAGGCCGGCTACGGGCATGACAGCAAGCAAGGTGGCGAAGTCATCGCCTCGGACCAGAACTGTCAGACCGCCGCAGCAGGCGTCACGGGTGAGTTCACCGGCTCGGCATTGCTCGGCGCAGGTGCGCTTAGCCACGCTGACGGCAACATCGGTGTGAACATCGCGTCGGGTGTAGGCAACCTGCAACACAACGGCCTTGCAATCGCCAGCGTGTCGCATCAGTAATCAGTAGTCAGTAATCAGCAACTAAAGCTGTATAGCAGGAAGACAACCGGTCAGCCTTCGGGCTGACCGGTTGTCTCCCCTGGGGGGGATAGACCATGTTCGGGGTGAGCAGGGCAACGCATGGCGTTTTTGCGGCGCTCTTCGCTGGACTCGTGCTGTCACAAACGGGTCACGCGCAGAGTGCCCTTTCCATGAACGCCGCAGCGGGTGTGCCGTTCGACATGAACGTGCGCTCGATCCGCGAGCTGCGCTACAACCACATCGTTTCGCAGCGTTACGACTACAGCTGCGGCTCGGCCGCTCTGGCCACGTTGTTGAAGTACGGCTACGGCATCGACATTCCTGAAACCGAAATGATCCGCCGGATGATGGTGTTTTCGACACCTGAGGTGGTGGTCAAGAACGGCTTCTCGATGCTCGACATGAAGAAGTTCGTCGAAACGATCGGCCTGCGCGGCAGAGGGTTCCGCGTCACCGCCGAAGCGCTTTACCACCTGCAGATTCCCGTGCTCGTGCTGATGAACAGCGACGGCTACGAGCACTTCGTCATCGTCAAGCACGCGCAAGACGGCCGCATCTTCATTGCCGACCCCGCCCTCGGCAACCGCATTGTCATGGAAGACGATTTCGTCAAGAAGTGGAACGGCCTCGTGTTCGCGGTCATCGGCAAGCCATTCAAGGAGGATTCTCCGCTCTTGCAAGGCAACGAGTCGCTCGCGCTCAAGCTGCGCGAACGTGCGCTGGAAAACGGCACCGCTGCGACTCCCTTTGTTGAATACGGTTTGATCAAGGCAGAGTTGTTCTGACTCATCATGGACCGAAACTTACTCACCATTGGCTGTGCGTTGTGTTTCACGACGTGCGGCCTTGCACCAGTCGCGCAGGCTGCCGAGCAGGCGTCGACTGCGTTTGAAGACGTCGGCGCCCTCAAGCTGCAACCCGTCGACGACACCGTCCTCGCCAACCAGACCGGCAAAGGTATTGTCGGGGACATCATTTCCGGCGTCGTCATCAACCTGCTGTCGCAATGGCAACTGCCCAACGGCGCCACCGCTGTCGCCTCGGGCGCGCTCGCCATCGTCACCAACGCGCTCAACCCGCCGAGCGTCCAGTTCAATTCATCGGCCTCCGTGACCGGCCCGACCGGCCCCTCGGGCAGCGGAGCCAACCACAACGCCAGCGCGAGCGGCGGGCAGAACGTCAAGGTCAACGGCGTCTCGCAGATCGCCCAGCTGGCCGGCAACGGCAACCTCGGCAGCAATCAGGCGCTGATCGATTTCGACGCCTCGACCGGCAGCCTGACGGGCGGCACCTATAACAACGCAACCTCGGCTAACGCAAGCAATGCGAACGGCTCGATGACCGCCTCCGTCAATTTCGCCAACGGCGGCATTTCGATCGCGCTGCAAACGCCGGCCGGTATCGCCACCCAAACCATCGCGCCAGGCAATGCGCAGCAAGCGAACGCGATCGCCCAACTCTTGCAGATCGCAGGCAATAACCAGCAAGTCGCCAACCAGTTGCAACTGCATTTGCAGACACAGCAGATGTCGGCCTCGATGCTGCGCCAGTTGGGTGTCCTACAAGCCCTGCAAAACAGCGTAAGGAGATAACACGGGCCGCCACCCGCTCAGGACGGAGACCAAGTAGCAAAGCAGTACCAAAACGATCGCACGAAGCATAGGGAGACATGCGGCGCGCGGTCAGAATACCGGGGGAACAAAAAATGATCAGATTCTCAAGGACCTGTACGCCACGCATGGCGTTAGCGGCCATTCCGGCGGCCGCCATGCTGTTTGCGCTATCGCAGGGGGCCAGCGCCCAGGCGCTCGCCGATCAATCCGTTGAAGACCGGCTGAACACGCTCATGCGTGTCGTCAGCGAACAGCAAAAGCAGATCGTCTCACTCGAGCGGCAGGTCACGAATCTCGAGATGGCGCAACGCGGCCGCGGCGCGCCTGGTTACGGCGAACCGACCGGCGACGCCGCGGTCGCCGAGCAACCCGGCGCTGACGGCCTGCCTGTGCCGCTGCCGCCGCTGGCCCAGGTGAACCCGGGCACACCGGCGCCCGGCAGCGCCACGGGTACCGCGACGGGCGTGCCTGTCAATCCGCCGGTGCCTGACAACGGCGGCGGCAGCGGTGGTGGCCTGCCGGCCGCAACCGACGGCAGCGGCGCGGTCGGCCAGACGCAGAAAGCCGCGCAACCGGTGCGCACGCAGGCCGAAGACGCCGTGGTGCAGAACCAGCAGCACACCCCCCTGTTCGAGCACAAGCTGACCATGGACTGGGGGATCAGCGATACGTACTACGACCGCCGCCAGTTGCAACTGTCCGGCTTCCTTGCGCTCGATGCGATTTTCCTCGGCAACATCAACCTCGGCGAAACCAAGTCGCACCAGGTGATGGCCGACCTCGATACGCGCTACGGTCTGACCGACCGCATCAGCGTCGACGTCGACGTGCCCTACGTCTACCGGCACAGCAACTTCATCGTCGGCGGGGCCGGCGGGGCCGCGAATACGGTCTCGGACGCCTCGGCGAATTCGAGCGACATTGGCGACGTCAACTTCGGGCTCTACTACCAGATCCTGAAGGAAACCAACAGCCTGCCGGACCTGGTCGCCAGCCTGCGCGTCAAGGCGCCGACCGGCTCGTCGCCGTTCGGCATCAAGCTGCAGCAGGTCGACGCCAACAACACCAATCTCGTCGCGCCCACCAAGCTGCCCACCGGCACCGGTTTCTGGAACATCACGGCGGGCCTGTCGGTGTTGAAGACCTACGACCCGGTCGTGCTGTTCGGCAGCGTTTCGTACACCTACAACATTGCCCGCTCGTTCTCGGACATTTCGTCGGTGGTCGGCCAGACCGAACCGGCGACGGTCAAGATCGGCGACGTCGTGCAGTTCGGCGGTGGCGTCGCGCTGGCGTTCTCGGACAAGGACTCGGCCAGCATCTCGTACACGATGGCGCTGGAACCCGAGTCGCAAACCAAGGCGCCGGGCGGAACCTATTCGAAGGTGCCGGGCAGCGAAACCACCGCTGCCGCATTGACTTTCGGCCTGAATCACGTAGTGAACAAGCACTTGACGATCAACGGTTCGGTGTCGGTCGGCCTTACGCCTGACACGCCGAACTTCGTGATCGGTGTGCGCTTTCCCTACACTTTTTGACGTGTCAACGATACGAGGCTGATCGTGCGCGAATCATCCCATCTGAGCAGCGTTACACCGCCCTCCGGCACTCATCTGTCGATTGCCCGGGCGCAGGAAGGTCCTGTGACACGAGCAACGGGCGGCCGCGGGGAGCGCCCATCGGAAGTCTCTTTGGCGCGCCCTCAGGAGGCCGTTGTGGAGCGCTCGCACGAACAACCCTCTTCGACCGCGAAAGGGAGCGGCCTGCCGCACGTGCAGACCGAGCGGACACTGCTATACGTCGCACGCACGCCGGACGAGACGCTCAGCGCGCATCTGAAAAGCCGCGGCTGGCACGTGATGGTAGCCCGCTCGGCGCATGAGGTTGCGCGCCTGCTCAAGCCGGACGTGGTATGCGCCGGCATCGCCGACCTCGCCAGCTTCGCCCCGCGCGACCTTGGCGGGCTCGAAGCGAGCTTGCGTCAACAGCAGATTGGCTGGATCGCGCTCGTCACGCCCGAGCGCCTCGCCGACCCGGGCGTGCGGCGCCTGATCCGCCATTACTGCTTCGACTACGTCAAGACGCCGGTGGCCAACATCACGATCGACTACCTCGCCAGTCACGCATTCGGCATGGTGACGTTATGCGATGCAGACGAGATTGCGCCTGCCACGCCCGCCGCAGCCGACGACGAAGACGAAATGGTCGGCACCTGCGAAGCGATGCAGCAACTGTTCCGCACCATCCGCAAAGTCGCCAATACCGACGCCAGCGTGTTCATTTCAGGTGAATCCGGCACCGGCAAGGAGCTCACCGCACTGGCGATTCACGAACGCTCGCCGCGCCGCAAGGCGCCGTTCATCGCCATCAACTGCGGCGCGATTCCGCATCATCTGCTGCAGTCCGAACTATTCGGCTACGAACGCGGCGCGTTCACCGGCGCGAACCAGCGCAAGATCGGCCGGGTCGAGGCGGCGGACGGCGGCACCCTGCTGCTCGACGAAATCGGCGACCTGCCGCTGGAAAGCCAGGCAAGCCTGCTGCGCTTTTTGCAGGAAGGCAAGATCGAGCGGCTCGGCGGCCGCGAATCGATCCAGGTGGATGTGCGCATCATCTCGGCGACTCACGTGGATCTCGAGATCGCGATGCGCGAAGGACGGTTCCGCGCCGACCTGTTCCACCGCCTGTGCGTGCTGCGGGTCGACGAACCGCCGCTACGCGCCCGCGGCAAGGACATTGAGATTCTTGCGCATCACATCATGCACAAGTTCAAGACCGACAGCGCACGCAAGATCCGCGGCTTTACGCCATCGGCGATCGAAGCGATGTACAACTACAGCTGGCCCGGCAATGTGCGCGAACTGATCAACCGGGTACGCCGCGCGATCGTGATGGCGGAAAACAAACTGATTTCCGCCGACGACCTCGACCTCGCGCAGTTCACCGAGCAACAGACCATGAGCCTCTCGCAGGCGCGCGAAGCCGCCGAGAAGCGCGCGATCGAAGCGGCGCTCTTGCGGCATCGTCACCGGCTGAACGAGGCGGCGATCGATCTGAACATTTCGCGCGTCACGCTGTACCGGCTGATGGGTCAGCACGGCTTACGGGATCCGAGCGCCGCCGACGAGAAGGCGTCGCTTGAGGCGTTCGCCACCGACGAGCCCGCGCATGAGTGAGGCGGGCGCCTAGTTGGGGGCGCCTGGCTGGGCGCGCCGGGGCGAGGGACGGCTGACATAGCGGCGCCGTCTTTCGCCTCAGGTAGAATCGTCCTGGTTACGTTCCCCTTTCCATTCGATGACGACGCTCACCCTGATCGTCGCTCGCGCCAATAACGGCGTGATCGGCCGCGACAACCAGTTGCCCTGGCGACTTCCCGAAGACCTCGCGTTCTTCAAGCGCACCACGATGGGCGCGCCCATCATCATGGGCCGCAAGACGCATGAATCGATCGGCCGGCCGTTGCCGGGACGCCGCAACATTGTCGTGACACGGGACGCCACGCGGCGCTTTCAGGGCTGCGACGCGGCCACCACGCTAGAGGACGCGCTCACGCTCGCCGCCCAGGACCAGGCGCCGGAAGCGTTTCTGATCGGCGGCGCGCAACTGTATGCGGAAGGCCTGCGCCAGGCTGACAAGCTGATCATCACCGAGATCTCAGCCGACTTCGAAGGCGACGCCACCTTCCCCGATCTCGACGAAAACGAATGGGAAGAAGTCGACCATGAAACGCATCGCGCGGACGCACCGAATGATTTCGACTACGCGTTCGTGACGTATAAGCGTAAGGGTGCATGAGGGTGTTGCGCCGCGTCTGAGTGACAGTCCGCGCCTCTGGCCAGGGTCCGCGCCTCTGGCGCCAGGATTCGCGCATTTACCCTGTGCCGCCAGCCGCCACGCGCGCACAAAAAAACGCCACGCAGTTGCATGCGTGGCGTTTCTGTTTTTAGCCCGGTTCCCTGCCGCTTACTGACCCGCGATCGTCATCCGTTCGATCAGCACCGAGCCCGTTTCCTTGGTACCGCGCGTGATCGTATCCGCGCCGATCGCGACGATATGCCGGAACATTTCCTGCAGCGTGCTCGCCACGGTGATTTCCTCGACCGGGTACTGGATCTTGCCGTTCTCGACCCAGAAGCCCGACGCGCCGCGCGAATAGTCGCCCGTCACGTAGTTCACGCCCTGCCCCATCAGTTCGGTCAGCAGCAAGCCCGTACCGAGCTTCTTCAGCATTTCTTCGAAGTCGTCTTCCGGACGTGTCTTCGAGCTGCGCAGCGAGAGATTGTGCGAGCCGCCGGCATTGCCGGTGGTCTGCATGCCGAGCTTGCGCGCCGAGTACGTGGAAAGGAAATAACCTTCCACCACGCCGTCTTTCACCACCGAACGCTGTTTGGTGCGCACGCCTTCTTCGTCGAACGGTGCGCTGCCCATTGCGCGCGCGACATGCGGATCTTCGACCACCTGAATGTGCGGCGCAAACACCGGCTTGCCAAGGCTGTCGACGAGGAACGACGTCTTACGGTAAAGCGCGCCGCCGCTGGTTGCCTGAACGAACGCGCCGAGAATGCCGGCGGCGAGCGGCGCTTCGAACAGCACCGGCACCTTGCGCGTGTCGAGTCCGCGCGCGCCGATGCGCGACAGCGCGCGTTGCGCCGCGTAACGGCCCACCGCTTCGGGGTTGGCCAGGTCTGCCGCGCTGCGGGTCGACGTGTACCAGTCGTCGCGCTGCATGTTGCGGCCGCTGCCGGCGATCGGCGCGCACGCGATGTAGTGGCGCGAGTACGGATAGCCCGCGAGGAAGCCGCGCGAGGTGGCGAGCACGAATTGCGAGTGCTGCGCGGAAACGCTCGCACCCTCCGAATTCTTGATCTGCGGGCTGGTGGCGAACGCAGCGTCTTCCGAGCGGCGGGCGATTTCGACCGCTTCGTCCGCGGAGAGATTCCACGGGTGATACAGATCGAGATCGCGCGGTGCGGTTTCGAGCAAGTCTGCTTCGGCGAGACCCGCGCAGTCGTCTTCAGCCGTGAAGCGGGCGATGTTGTACGCCGCCGCGACCGTGTCCTTCAAAGCCTGCGACGAAAAGTCCGAGGTGCTCGCATTGCCGCGCTTGTTGCCGATGAACACCGTCACGCCAACCATCTTGTCGCGGTTGTGTTCGATCGTCTCGACTTCGCCGCGCCGCACGGAGACCGACAGGCCGTCGCCTTCGGAAATCTCGGTCGCCGCGTCGGTGCCACCGAGCGACTTCGCGTGACGCAGGATGTCCGAGGCGATTTCCTTCAGTTCATCCTGGGTATGCGGAAAAAAGCGCTGCTTGACGTCCATGTCTGCTGCCATTGTCGTTGCCGTCCTGTTCGGGGCCGCGCGGCCCTATGTGTTCGCCCATGCCACGCACGTGCGCTCGCATTTTGCGCGCGCCTTTTGCGTGCCCGGTTGCATGCTCATTTGCGTAGTCACGCATCCCGCGATCATAGCAAGGTACGCGAACCTGCACCTGGCATTCGCTGAGCCCACAAACCTTGTGCACGGCAGCACGGCGGGTTCGGAGGGCTCGGCACGCTACAATATCGGTATGACACGCAAAACCCGCATTCAACCCATCGAATCCGCCGAGCCGGAAGTCGACGAGAACGGCTACGACCGCCCCAGCAAGTCCCAGCTCAAGCGCGACATGCACGAGCTGCAGGAACTGGGCTCGGCGCTGATCGCCCTGCCCAAAGACGCGCTCAAGCGCATGCCGATGCCCGAAAAGCTCGACGACGCGGTACGCGAAGCGCGCCGCATCACGGATCACGAAGGCAAGCGCCGCCAGGTGCAGTACGTCGGGCGCGTGATGCGCTCGCTGCTGGACGAGGAAACCGCCGCGCTGCGCACCGCGCTCGACACCTATAACGGCGTCAACAAGGCGGAAACAGCCAAGCTGCACTGGATCGAGCGCACTCGCGAGAAACTGCTCGCCGACGACGCCGCGCTGACCGAATTCATCCGCCAGCACCCGAACGCCGATCCGCAGCAGGGCCGCACGCTGATCCGCAACGCCCGCAAGGAAGCGCAGCAAAGCAAGCCGCCGCGTTACTTCCGCGAGCTGTTCCAGTGGATCAAGAACGCCGACGGCCCGTCCGCCGACACCGATTCCGCTGCAGAAGGTGCGCTGGAAGACGACGATGACGACCGCGACGCATAATTTGACGACTGCGGTGGCAACTGAGTCGGCACCTAGGGCGACACGTCGGCTTCCGGATGAAATCGTGATCGGCCTCGTGTCGATCAGCGACCGCGCGTCCACTGGCGTGTACGAGGACAAAGGCATTCCGGCGCTGCAGGAATGGCTCGGCGCGGCTCTGAGCTCGCCGTTTCAAGTGCTCACGCGCCTGATTCAGGACGACGCCGCCACGATCTCCGCCACGCTGATCGAACTGGTCGACGAAGTGGGCTGCGATCTGGTGCTGACCACCGGCGGCACGGGTCCGTCACGCCGCGACGTGACGCCGGAAGCGACCCTGGCGGTAGCGACGAAGGAAATGCCGGGTTTCGGTGAGCAGATGCGCCAGATCAGCCTGAATTTCGTGCCGACCGCGATTCTGTCGCGCCAGGTGGCCGTGATTCGCGAAACCGCGCAACACGCGGCGCTGATCATCAATCTGCCCGGCCAGCCGAAGTCGATCAAGGAAACACTGGAAGGTTTGCGCGACACCGAAGCAGGCGGCGCCGTGAAGGTGCCGGGCATTTTCGCCGCGGTGCCCTATTGCATCGACCTGATCGGCGGCCCGTACGTGGAAACGAACGCCGACGTGGTGAAGGCGTTCCGGCCGAAGAACGCGGTGCGCGCGCCTCGGCAGGCTTGAGGTCGACGCTGCGGAGGCGCCGTGTCACCGTGTTATTGCACCGTCAGTTAGCAACGCGCGAAGCTGCGGCAGCGTGAGCTCCACCGCCGCCGTTTTCAGAGCCGCTGCGGTTTTACTCCGCGGCCGCCCCTTCCGGCGCCGCCGGAATCAGGAAGTGTTCGCGGTAGTACTTCAGCTCGTCGATCGATTCGTGGATGTCGGCCAGCGCCGTGTGCATCGCGCGTTTCTGGAAACCCTTGTAGATCGCCGGCTGCCAGCGGCGGCACAGTTCCTTCAGGGTGCTGACGTCGAGATTGCGGTAATGGAAGAAGCGCTCCAGGTCCGGCATCCAGCGCGCCATGAAGCGGCGGTCCTGGCAGATCGAATTGCCGCACATCGGCGATTTGCCAGGCGGCACATAAACGCCAAGGAAATCGCGAATCTGTTCGATGGCGTCGGCTTCGCTCACCGTCGACGCCTTCACGCGGTCGATCAGGCCCGAGCGGCCATGCGTGTTCTGGTTCCACTGATCCATTCTGGCGAGCGTCTCGTCGCTCTGATGAATCGCCAGCACCGGTCCCTCGACCAGCCGGTCGAGCGTCGAATTCGTCACCACCACGGCGATTTCGATGATGCGGTCGGTGTCCGGTTCGAGCCCGGTCATTTCCATGTCCAGCCAGACGAGATTCATGTCGCTGCGCACGAGCGGCTGCTGTTCGGTGGATGCGAGGATGTCAGTCATGAAGGCAACCCTGAGGGCCCGGCACACCGCTTCACTGGAAGCAGGTTTGCCGCGGCGATTGTTCGTATGAGATTGGCTTGAGCCGGTTTGGGCCGATTTTGGCTTACCGCTCCCGCCGCCAGGCGGGAAGAAACATATAATTCTCGCATAGTTACCACGGAATCCCCGGATGCCCACCCTGTACTTCACTGTTCTGTTCGTCGTCGCCGTCGTGGCGATGGTCGGCACCAAACTGTGGCTCGCGTCGCGGCAGATCCGCTTCGTCGCCGGCCATCGGGGCCAGGTGCCGAGCCAGTTTTCCGGCACCATCGCGCTCACCGCGCACCAACGCGCTGCGGACTACACCATCGAACGCACACGGCTGACGATGATCGAGGTCGTCGTCGGCGCCGCCGTTCTGATCGGGCTGACCCTGCTGGGCGGCGTTCAGGCGCTCGATCTGGCGATCTCCGACTGGCTGGGTCGCGGTTATGTCGGCCAGATCGTGCTGGTCGCGGCGGTGATTGCGATCACCGGCCTGCTCGATCTGCCGTTCGAGTACTACCGGCAATTCGTGGTCGAGCAACGCTTCGGCTTCAACCGCATGAGCAAGCGCATTTTCGTCACTGACCGTATCAAGGGTGTGCTGCTCGGCGTGGTGTTGGGCTTGCCGCTGCTGTTCGTCGTGCTGTGGCTGATGGACAGGGCCGGCAGCCTGTGGTGGTTGTGGGCGTGGTTCGTGTGGGTGGGATTCCAGTTGCTGGTGCAGTTCATCTTCCCAACTTTCATCGCGCCGCTCTTCAACAAGTTCGAGCCGCTCAAGGACGAGGCGCTTGCCGGTCGTATCGAAGCATTGATGAAGCGCTGTGGCTTCGCAGTGCGAGGCCTGTTCGTAATGGACGGCAGCCGCCGCAGCGCGCACGGTAATGCCTATTTCAGCGGTTTTGGCGCCACCAAGCGCATCGTCTTCTTCGACACGCTGCTCGCGCGCCTGTCGGGCAACGAGATCGAGGCCGTGCTCGCGCACGAACTCGGCCACTTCAAGCGCCGCCACATCCTCAAGGGGATGCTGGTCGCGTTCGCCATTAGTCTGGTCATGCTCGGCCTGCTCGGCTGGCTGGTGCAGCAGGTCTGGTTCTTCGAGGGGCTGGGCGTGCGGCCGTCGCTGCTCGGCGGCAACGGCGGACTCGCGCTGGTGTTATTCCTGCTCGCGCTGCCGGTGTTTCTGTTCTTCGTCACCCCGCTCGGCAGCCTCACCTCGCGCAAGCACGAGTTCGAAGCCGACGCTTTCGCCGCCACGCAAACCGATGCGCAAGACCTCGTCAACGCGCTCGTCAAGCTGTATGAGGACAATGCGTCGACCCTGACGCCCGATCCGCTCTACACCGCGTTTTATTATTCGCATCCGCCGGCGTCGCAGCGGATCGACCGCCTGCTGCGGCACGCATGAGCGGCCGCTCCCCGAAAGCGCCGCGCGCGCCGTCCAGCACGCGCGTGGGTGGCCTCGTGATTGCCGCTCATGGACGCCACTACCTGGTCGCGCCGGAAGACGGCAGTCCGATGCTCCAGTGCTTCCCCCGCGGCAAGCGCAGCGAGGTGGCCGTGGGCGATCGTGTGATTTACGAGCCGACCTCGGCCGATCAGGGCGTGATCGTCGAGATCGGCGAACGTCGCAATCTGCTGTATCGCTCGGATCAGTACAAGTCGAAGCTGTTTGCCGCGAATCTCGATCAGTTGCTGATCGTGCTCGCGACCGAGCCGCATTTCAGCGAGGACCTGCTCGGCCGCGCACTGGTGGCCGCCGAGGCGAACGAACTGAAGCCGTTGATCGTGCTGAACAAGATCGACGTTGCGGGCGAACTTGCAGGCGCGCGCGCGCGTCTGGAACGCTATACCGCGTTGGGTTATACGGTCGTGGAAGTGTCGATCAAGACGCAGCCCGAGGCCGCGCGCCCCGCTTTGCTCGAGCATCTGCAAGGCCACTCGACGCTGCTGCTCGGCCAGTCCGGCATGGGCAAATCGACCTTGGTGAACCTGCTGATTCCCGATGCCGAAGTCGCCACCCGTGAGATCTCGACCGCGCTGAACAGCGGCCGGCATACCACAACCTTTACGCGGCTCTACCCTTTGCCGGGTAGCCACGGCGGCGCGTTGATCGATTCGCCGGGTTTCCAGGAATTCGGTTTGCATCATCTGACCGAAGGCCGGCTCGAACGCGCGTTCCCCGAATTCCGGCCATTGCTGCCGAACTGCCGCTTCTACAACTGCCATCACTTGCAGGAGCCGGGCTGCGCGATTCTCGAAGCGGTCGCGGATGGACGGATCCGGCGCGAACGGCATACTCTCTATGCGCAACTGGTGCACGAAGCCAGCCAGATCGTGCGTTAACGCGCGTCGCCATCAACCCATGGATTCACGATGAAATTGATGCGCGCGCCGAATCTGATCATCGGGCAACATTGGGTGAACGTGCTGGAGACAGCGGGCATCGCCTGCGAGTTGCATAACCGTTACCTGAACGGCGCGCTGGGTGATATTCCGGCGGATCAATGCGCGCCGGAGCTATGGCTCGTCGACGAGCGCGACGAAGCGATGGCACGACGTTTGATCGATGCGGCCTCGCATGGACCGGCGCCAGGCTCGCCTTCATGGCAATGCCGCCAGTGTGGGGAGACGCTCGAAGCGCAGTTCACCGTGTGCTGGCAGTGCGGGACGGCGCGCAATCCGCTGGATGGGTGAAGCGGCTTAAACCCGGTAGCAGGTCGTAAAGTCATTGCGGCCTGAGCAAAAAAAAGCCGGGTTCGAACCCGGCTTTCTCTACTGCATCCCATTAGCCGCGCACTGGCTCACGCCAGCCACACCGCGATCGTCAGCATCAGCAGCAAGATCATCCATAGCACCACCGCGCGCCAAACGAGCCCCACTGCCGATTGCAGCGTACGCGGTGTGCAGTCGTCGCCGACCTGCATCGGACCACCGTCGCCGGTGGCGAGCGCGTCAAGGCTCGACTGCTCGGCGAGCGGCCCACTCAGGCGTGCGCCGAGCGCCCCACTGCCCGAGGCCAGCAACACGCCGTCGTTCGCATCCGGCCATTGACGCGCGTGGTTGCGCCACGCATAAATCGCGTCCTCGAAATTGCCGACAATCGCAAAGCCCAGCGACGTGAGCCGCGCCGGCACCCAGTCGATCACGAAAAAGGCGCGCTGCGCGAAACTCGAAAACGCAACCGTGCGATCGTCGACCGGCCGAGCCCATGCACGTGCCAGATATTCGGCGATCCGATACAGCACCGCGCCCGCCGGCCCAACCGGAATCAGGAACCAGAAGAACACGCCAAACACGTGCCGATGCGAGGCGACCACCGCGTGAATCAGCGTATGACGCACGATCTCGCTGACGGGCATGTCGACGGTGTCGAGCCCGGTCCATTCATTCAGGATTTCGCGCGCGCGCGGCACATCGTCGTTGTTCAACGCGAGGTGGATATCCGTGAAGTAATGGCTGAACTGCCGGAAACCGAGCGTGAAGTACAACACCGCGACGTTCCACAGGAACGCCAGCGCAAAGTGAATGTGGTAAAGCACGTAGTAGACAAGCGCGACGGCCAGCGTCCACGGCACCACCACCACGAGCCACGCGAGCAGGCCGTGCTTGGGTTTGCCGGCATCGAATCCGTGCGCCGCCGACTCCGCATGGTATTGAAGCAGCGCGGACACCGGATTGTTCGGCGACAGCGCGCGTACCTGTTCAATGATCAGAGCCAGCAATACGGAGAAAAAAGTCATGCGATGCGCCGTGCTTTTCGAGTTTTACGATTGTTTTATAACGATAGCACAGGGTCGGATGCGACTGAGCGCAGACGTTGACAAACACTTAACAACTGCACAGGTCGCCGCGGCTTACGCCGCGAGAAAGCGATAGAAGTTACGCAGCATCGCCGCTGTCGCGCCCCAGATGAAATAATGGCCGCCCGTCTGGCTCTCGCGATCCTCAGCTTCCACCGACGCGGCCCGCGGATAGGGCATGGTGAAGAAGCGACGCTCGCCGCCTTCGTAACGAAACACGCGCGTTTCGTGATGCGCGGGGTTCATCAGAAAAGCAAGCGGCACTTCGAAGACATCGGCTACTTCGAGTGCGTCTACTTTCAACGCGAATGGCGGATGCACGAGACCGATCACGGGCGTCACACGAAACCCTGTGCCCGTCAGATAGTCGGGCAAGGCACCGAGAATTTCAACGCGCGACGGATCGAGGCCGACTTCTTCCTGCGCTTCGCGCAATGCCGTGGCGGTCGCGTCCGCGTCGAACGGCTCATGGCGGCCGCCGGGAAAGCTCACCTGGCCGGCGTGGTCGTTCAGATGGTCGGCACGTTGGGTCAAGAGCACGGTGAGGCCGTTGTCGCGCACGACCAGCGGCACCAGTACGGCGGCAACGCGCGGATCGACGTGCTGATCGCGCCAGGGTGCTTCGATGATCGGCTCGGGCGTCCAACTCAGACGCTGCTCGAAACGCGCACGCAGGCCATCGGGCGTCAGGCGCGCGGCAACCACCGGCGGCAGATCGGCGCCCGTCGCTTCGACAGGTAGAGTTTCAGGCTCAAAGACGGGGCGGATCAACGGGTTTCTCGGAATGAGCGGATAGGGGACATTCCGCTATTTTGACCTGGCAAACAAAAAAGCACCCGCGAGGGGTGCTTTTTCTTACAGCTTTTACGCTTCCGGAGCAGCGCGGTCTTTCTTCGCGACCAGCTTTTCCTTGATCCGAGCCGACTTGCCCGAACGGTCGCGCAGGTAGTACAGCTTCGCACGACGCACATCGCCACGACGCTTCACGACGATGCTTGCCAGCAGCGGCGAGTACGTCTGGAACGTACGCTCGACGCCTTCGCCCGACGAAATCTTGCGGACGATGAACGACGAATTCAGACCACGGTTACGCTTGGCGATCACGACGCCTTCGTAAGCCTGAACACGCTTACGCGTACCTTCAACCACGTTCACGCTGACGATCACCGTATCGCCGGGGGCGAATTCGGGGATGGTCTTCTCGCCGAGGGCGCGGCCGATTTCTTCCTGCTCGAGTATTGCAATCAGATTCATCACTGACTCCTAAGTCCATCTTGTCGGCGTTCGTACCTGCCGCGCGCTAGTTTTACCTGTTGCGCCTGGCTACGGCCCCGATAGAGGATGGGTTCACATCTGGCGCCGTACACGCATGTGCGGCACCGCCTATGTCCGCTCGAAAGACCAAGGCTTTACGCCTTCGACGCTTCCTTCGCCAGACTCGTAAGCCATGCCTCGTCGGCACGGCTCAACATCTTGTTCTTTCTGGCCTTCACGATCAGATCGGGCCGCTTGTTCAACGTATTGCGCAAGGCCTCACGCCGGCGCCACACTTCGATTTCCGCATGATGGCCGCCGAGCAGCACATCGGGCACACGCACGCCGTCGTACTCCTCCGGACGCGTGTAATGCGGACAATCCAGCAGCACGTCGACAAAACTGTCCTGCACCGCCGATTGAGAGTCGTTCAGCACGCCGGGCAACTGGCGCACCACAGCATCCATCAAGGCCATGGCAGGCAATTCGCCGCCAGACAGCACGAAGTCGCCGAGACTGACTTCTTCGTCCACAACACGGTCGAGCAAGCGCTGATCGATCGCTTCATAGCGCCCGCACAACAGGATCAGACCGGGCTCGGCCGCGAACTGCATGACACGATCGTGATTGAGCGTGGCGCCTTGCGGCGACATCATCACGACACGCGGTGCGCCGATACCCTGCTCCGCCTGCGCCGCTTTCGCCGCGCCGATCGCTTCTTCCAGAGGCTTGGCCAGCATGACCATGCCGGGGCCGCCGCCATAGGGGCGATCGTCGATTGTGCGGTAGTTATCTGTAGTGAAATCGCGTGGATTCCACGTACGTAACCCGTAGCGCTCCTGCTTTGCCGCCCGGCTGGTGATACCCCAGTCGGTCAGTGCACGAAACATGTCAGGAAAGAGCGTTACGACATCGAACTGCATCGCTCTCTCCAGTCAGCGAATTATTTAGTAATCGGCTTCCCAGTCGACGATGATCTGCTTCGCCGCCTGATCCACCGTTTTGACAAAGACGCCGACGAACGGGATCAAACGCTCGCCGGTGACCGGCTTACCGCTTTTGTCGGTATCCGGATATTCGATGCGCAACACCGAGTGCGCACCGTTGTCGATCATGTCTGCAACCTTGCCGAGGTGGACCCCGGCAACGTTCACCACGTCCAGGCCGAGCAGGTCGACCCAGTAGAATTCGTCGGCCCCGAGGGCCGGAAATTCGGCGCGGCTGATATAAACGCGCGTGCCGCGCAGCGCCAATGCCGTATCGCGGTCAGATACGCCACCCAGATGGGCAACGATGCTGTCGCTATGCGTTTTTGCCTGCAATGACGGCGCCGACTTGCGCTCGTGGCCTTTCATCAGCCACCAGCGCTTCGCGCTTAACAATGCGTCGCCGCCATGCCCGGCATCCGCATGAGCGGCTACCTTGACCCAGCCTTTGAGGCCGTAAGCGTCGACGATTGCACCGACCTCGACCGCATCGGCCGGCCAGCTTTCCACCGTTTCCGCTCGCATTTCTGCTGCGCTGGAACCGGCGCTTGCAACTTCGGCTTTCGCCGTGCCTTCGGCCCGTTCGACCGGCTTGCGGACGAATGCACCGAACGGCGCCTGACCAGACGTCTTCGCGCGCGGGGCTGCAGCTTTTGCCTTGACGCGACCTGAACCGCCGGAATCACGCTCAGACATAAGAGAACCTCACTGCCGACTTCGACGTCTGCTTCAGCAAAACTCGCGCATCGAACTGCTCACGCAAGCTGCGCGAGCCGCCGGCCGAACCGACGACGATACGCATGCCAGCTACCTTCGCCAGCATTAAGCAGCCGGCTGCGCCTTTTGCGCTTCTTTCACGAGACGCTCGACGGTCGGCGACAGTTGTGCGCCAACGCCTTGCCAGTACGTCAGGCGGTCTTGAGCGATACGCAGCGACTCACCCTTCGTAGCGACCGGGTTGTAGAAGCCAACGCGTTCGATGAAGCGGCCGTCACGACGGTTACGCGAATCGGTTGCGACGATGTTGTAGAACGGGCGCTTCTTGGAGCCGCCACGAGCCAAGCGGATGATGACCATATTAGAATCCTTGAAAACCGGGGTGCGGAACGACTGAAACACGCGATTATAGCGGGAAACCGACGCCATAACAAACACTTACGGGGATAAACTGAGCCACCGGGTTGCGCCGGTCGTACAGGCGGGTGGCCCGGACCGCGCCGAAACGCCCGAATTACCTGACGGAGCGCCCATGAAACACCTGCTGCCGCCTGCGTTTTTTTTCGCCACACGCACCATTTTTCGACGAATCGGCGATTTTTTGCTGCTTGTCGGCGTGTCGAGCGCCGCCCGCGCTCGGGCACTGCAAACTGGCATAAGCTTGTTGCTCGCGGCAACTGCCCTGCCGGCACTGGCCGCGCTGCCGGTCGAGCGCATCAAACTGCCGCCGGGCTTCCATATCGAAGTCCTGTCGGACGCGGTACCCAGCGCGCGGGGCATGGCGCTCTCGCCGAAAGGCATTCTTTATATAGGCAGCCTTGACGGCCACGTCTACGCGCTTGAATTGCGCAATGGTCGCGTGACAGCGCGTCACGTGATTGCCTCCGGACTGGAAACCCCGGCAGGCGTGGCATGGCGGGATGGCGCGCTGTATGTGTCCGCAGTGTCGAAAATTCTACGCTTCGACGCGATCGACGGCCATCTGAACGACCCGCCCAAGCCGGCTATCGTCACCGACACCCTGCCGGCCGAAACGCATCATGGATGGAAATTCATCGCTTTCGGGCCAGATGGCAAGCTGTACGTGCCACAAGGCGCGCCCTGCAACGTCTGCCTGAAAGATCGCGACCGCTTCGGACTGATTGGCCGCATGGACCCGGATGGCGGTCACTATGAAGTGGTGGCGCGCGGCGTTCGCAACACGGTCGGCTTCGCGTGGCACCCGGTGACGCACGAACTGTGGTTCACCGACAACGGCCGCGACCTGATGGGCGACGACGTACCGGACGACAAGCTCAACCGCGCGCCGCGCGTGGGCATGGACTTCGGTTTTCCGTACTGCCATGGCGGCGACACGCCCGATCCCGAATTCGGCAAGGACCACCCGTGCAGCGCCTTCACGCCGCCGGTTGTCAAACTCGGCGCGCACGTCGCCTCTCTCGGCATGCGCTTTTACACCGGCACGATGTTTCCAGCCGCCTATCGGGACAGTATATTTATCGCCGAACACGGCTCGTGGAATCGCAGCAAAAAGGTCGGCTACCGCGTCATGCGGGTGATCACCAACCCTGACGGTAGCAACGCGCGCCAAGAAGTCTTTGCCGAAGGCTGGCTCCAACCGGGCGAAACGGTTTGGGGCCGCCCGGTTGACGTGCAACCGATGCCTGACGGTTCACTCCTGATCAGCGACGACTACGCCGGCGCGGTCTACCGCGTGACCTACTCGGCGCCTTAACCGCAGCCGCGCTCGCCTGTCAGGTGAGCGCCACCACACGGCGTGGCGTAGAATGCCCGTCGGTCCGCGCCACCGGCGCGCCGCTCCTTTCGCCCGCCAGTCACTCTGCCCTCGCCTACATGTCCACCCTTGCTTCGACTTCCTCGCATTTCAGATCCAAGACGATTACCGCTGCGCTGGCATTCTTCTTCGGCAGCCTCGGCGCTCACCGCTTCTATCTGTATGGCATGCGCGACATTTACGGCTGGGCTCATCTGCTCGGCACGCTAATCGGGATTCCGGGCGCCATGCTGGTGGTGGCAAGCGAGCGAGCCTCGATGCTCGGTTGGGTGCTGGCGTTTTTCGGCGCCGTTTCGCTGCTCTCTGCTTTCCTGGCAGCGATCGTCTATGGCCTGCGTCCGGACGAAAAATGGGATGCCCAGTTCAACCCGCAAACCCAGCGCAAGAGCCACTCTGGCTGGACCGTTATATTCATCGTGATCTTTTCGCTGCTGATCGGTGCATTCCTGCTGATGACGGGTCTGGCAATCTCATTCCAGACATACTTCGAAGGTCAGGTCCAGGCCGCCAAGGCGCTCTCGCAATGACCTGCCGCGCGCCGCGCTAGAAAAGCCTCAGTTGGGGATTCTCGCGCGGCGGCTCAGGACGCACCAACTCGGCCCGGAGAAAGTGCGACATATCCAGAATGCCGCGATCGCGCCGGTTTAACCCGAGCCGGCGCGCGGCCTGATGGAAGCGTTGCTTCAGCAAGTCCGCCCATAGCCCTTCTCCCTTCATTCGCGTAGAGAAGTTCGAGTCATAGTCCTTCCCGCCCCGCATATCGTGCACGCGGCTCATCACGCGGTCAGCACGATCGGGGAAATGCGCCGCCAGCCAATCCTTGAATAGCGGCGCGACTTCCCACGGCAAACGCAGCACGATGTAGCTCGCATTGCACGCGCCGGCTTCGGCGCAGGCTTCCATCACGCGCTCCATGTCCGGCTCGGTGACGAATGGAATCACCGGTGCAATGCTCACGCCAACGGGAATGCCCGCCTCGCTCAACGTCCGGATTGTGCGCAACCGACGCGACGGCGTAGCCGCACGCGGCTCGAGCGTGCGCGCAATATCCGCATCCAGCGTGGTGATGGTGACCGCCGCCATGAACTGCCCGCGCGCCGCCATAGGCGCGAGCAGATCGAGATCGCGCTCGATCAGCGACGATTTGGTGATCGCCGCAAACGGATGCCCCCGCTCGCTGAGCACTTCGATCACCCGCCGCGTAAGCCGCAAATCGCGTTCGGCGGGCTGCCATGCGTCGGTAATGACGCCCAGCGCGATTGGCTCGGGCACATAGGACTTCTTCGACAACTCGCGCTCGAGCAATTCCGGCGCGTTGATCTTCGCGTAAATGCGGCTTTCGAAGTCTAGACCGGGCGAGAGCCCCAGATAACTATGGGTAGGCCGCGCGAAGCAGTAGATACAGCCATGTTCGCAGCCCCGGTACGGGTTCAGCGATACGCTGAACGGAATATCCGGCGATGCATTGCGCGTGAGAATGGTCTTGGCCCGCTCTTCGAAAACCTGCGTGCGCAACACCTTGGGCTCGCCGTCTTCCTCGGACGACGAAAGCCAGCCGTCGTCCACCCCTTCGCGCTGGTCGACTTCATAACGGCCTTGCATGTTCGTTACCGCGCCGCGCCCCTTGCGAGGTGTGGGCGGCGCGATGGGGAATTCGTTCGCTGGGCGGGAGTGGGGGTCGGAATCGGTCACGGCTGGAGCACGCAAAAACAGGAAACGGCGCAAAATACCTGTATAAATATACAGTGTTTACGCCGTTTGTCGAGCCCGGCTACGCAGCTTCGTGGTCAGCTAATCGCCAACCGCAATCGTCAGCGTTTCCTTGATCTCTTCCATCACCACATAGCTCTTGGACTGCACCGCGCCGGGCAACTGCAGCAGGATGTCCCCCAGCAATTTCCGATAATCGGCCATTTCGCCAATGCGCGCCTTGATCAGATAGTCGAAATCGCCTGACACAAGATGGCATTCCAGCACCTCGGGAATCTTCTGCACCTCGCGGCGGAACTGGTCGAACATGTTGCCGCTTTTGTGATCGAGCGTGATCTCCACGAACACCAGCAGCGCGGCACCCAGTTCAGCCGGGTTCACGCGCGCGTGATAGCCGGTGATCACGCCGTCGCGCTCCATCCGCTTGACGCGCTCGATGCACGGCGTAACCGACAGCCCAACCTGTTCGGCGAGGTCTTTCATGGCCATCCGGCCGTCCTGTTGCAGGAGCCGCAGGATCTTGTGATCCAGTTTGTCGAGAGCCCGGACCGGTTGGCGCTGTGTACGCATAGTGTTTTTGCTGAAAATCCTGAAAATACAATAACAAAACCTACCTGACTGTTAATAGTATAGCGGTTAACACTGGGCGATCCACGTTACACCTCGTTAATCGAATGAATTCGAACGAATCGACGAGCGAGCCGCCCTCAGACCTCTTATTGAATATCCTGGAGCAGCTATGCGAGTCGTCGTTTTGGGCAGTGGCGTCGTTGGCGTAACGAGTGCTTATTATCTGGCGCGTGCCGGTCACGAAGTCACGGTGATCGATCGCGAGGCCGGCCCGGCGCTCGAAACCAGCTTTGCCAACGCCGGCCAGATCTCGCCGGGCTACGCGTCGCCATGGGCCGCGCCGGGCGTGCCGCTGAAAGCCGTCAAGTGGATGTTCCAGAAACACGCACCGCTGGCGATCCGTCTCGACGGCACGCAATTCCAGTTGCAATGGATGTGGCAGATGCTGCAGAACTGCACGTCGTCGCGTTATGCGGTGAACAAAGGCCGCATGGTCCGCCTCGCCGAATACAGCCGCGATTGTTTGCAAGCGCTGCGCGCCGAAACCGGCATCCAGTACGAAGGGCGCACCGGTGGCACGCTGCAGGTGTTCCGCACGCAACAGCAGTTCGACGGCGCCGCGAAAGACATCGCCGTGCTGCAGGAAGCCAACGTGCCGTATGAACTGCTGTCGCCGGCCGAACTCGGGCAAGCCGAACCGGCGCTCGCCGCTGTCTCGCACAAGCTGACGGGGGGTCTGCGCTTGCCGGGCGACGAAACCGGCGACTGCCAGATGTTCACCACGCGCCTCGCCGCGCTGGCCGAGCAGCTTGGCGTCAAGTTCCGCTACAACACGCCGATCGACTCACTCGCCATGGCGGGCGACCGTATCGCCGGCGTGCAATGCGGCGATGAGCTGGTGCGCGCGGATTCGTTCGTTGTGGCGCTCGGTTCGTACTCGACGAAATTCCTGTCCGGCCTCGTGAAGATTCCGGTCTACCCGCTCAAGGGTTACTCGATCACCGCGCCGATCGTCAACGAGGCGTCAGCGCCGGTTTCGACCGTGCTCGACGAAACCTACAAGATCGCGATCACGCGCTTCGACGACCGGATTCGCGTCGGCGGCATGGCGGAGATCGTCGGCTTCGATAAGTCGTTGCGCCAGGCGCGCCGCGAAACGCTGGAGCTTTGCGTGAACGATCTGTTCCCGGGCGGCGGCGATACGTCGAAGGCCAGCTTCTGGACTGGCCTGCGTCCGATGACGCCGGACGGCACGCCGATCGTCGGCCGCACCCCCGTGCCCAACCTGTTCCTGAACACCGGTCACGGCACGCTGGGCTGGACGATGTCGTGCGGCTCGGGCCAACTGCTGGCCGATGTGATGTCGGGCAAGCAGCCGGTCATCAAGGCGGACGATCTGTCGGTGCATCGCTATCTCGGCGAGACCGGCAGCGCACATCGCCCGGCTTATGCATAAGGATTAGTCTGGGTTAACGTTTTAACGCTTCGCGAGCGGTTGCGCCGGTTCGTCGCCACAGACAGACCGGCCTGACAAACACAAACGGCGCCCCGAAACGGGCGCCGTTTGTGTTTTTACGCGCGAGCTTGCACTACCTGGCTCGAGACAAATGCAACATCAGAACTGATCTTCCGACAACGCCAGCACACTCTCCCCACCCTTCGCGGTAACAATCGACGCTTCCAACGCCGAAGCCAGCGGCAGCACATGCTCAGCGTAGAACTGCGCGGTCGCAATCTTCGCGCCGTAGAACGACGGATCTTCAGTGCGCTTTTCAGCCGCCACGAGCAACGCACGCGCCATCTGCCAGCCGCCCAGCACAACGCCCGCCAGCTTCAGATACGGCACGCTGCCGGCGAACACGGCGTTCGGATCGCTCTTCGTGTTCGTGACAACAAAATCGACCACCGCGGCGAGGGAACGATGCCCCTGCGCCAGATACGTCTTCATCGATTCGAACGCAGCGCCTTGTTGCGCGCCGAGCGCCTCGATCGTTTCAGCCACGCCGGCCAGCAGCGACTTCGCCACCTTGCCGCCGTCACGCAAGGTCTTGCGGCCGATCAGGTCGTTGGCCTGGATCGCGGTCGTCCCTTCGTAGATCGGCAGAATGCGCGCGTCGCGGTAGTACTGCGCGGCGCCGGTTTCTTCGATGAAGCCCATGCCGCCATGAACCTGCACGCCGAGGCTCGTCACGTCGATCGACAGTTCCGTGCTCCAGCCCTTCACGATCGGCACGAGGTATTCGTAGATCGCCTGATGTTCGGCACGCTTTGCTTCGTCGGGGTGACGATGCGCAATATCGCAGTGAGCTGCGGCGACATACGCCAACGCGCGTGATGCCTCGGTGAGACCACGCATCGTGGCGAGCATGCGGCGCACGTCCGGGTGCTGGATGATCGCCACCGATTGCTTCGCGGAGCCATCCACCGGCCGGCTTTGCACGCGATCCTTCGCATACGCCACAGCCTTCTGATACGCACGATCCGACACGGCAACACCTTGCATGCCCACCGCGAAACGCGCCGCGTTCATCATGATGAACATGTACTCGAGGCCGCGATTTTCTTCGCCGATCAGATGCCCGATCGCGCCACCGTGATCGCCGAATTGCAGCACCGCAGTCGGGCTCGCCTTGATGCCGAGCTTGTGCTCGATCGACACGCAATGTACATCGTTACGCTCACCGAGCGAACCGTCTTCGTTGACCAGAAACTTCGGCACGATGAAGAGCGAAATGCCCTTCACGCCTTCCGGTGCATTCGGCGTGCGCGCCAGTACGAGATGGGCGATGTTCTGCGCCATATCGTGCTCGCCCCACGTAATGAAAATCTTGGTGCCGAAGACCTTGAACGAACCGTCGCCTTGCGGCTCTGCGCGCGTGCGTACCAGTGCGAGATCGGAGCCGGCTTGCGGCTCGGTCAGATTCATCGTGCCGGTCCACTCGCCGGAAATCAGCTTGGGCACGTAGGTTTGCTTCTGCTCTTCGCTGCCCGCCGTGAGCAGCGCCTCGATGGCGCCATCCGTGAGCAACGGGCACAGCGCGAACGACAGGTTCGACGCGTTCAGCATCTCGATACACGCCGTGGCGATCAGCTTGGGCAGACCCTGGCCTTCGTAATCGACCGGATGTTGCACGCCTTGCCAGCCGCCTTCGCCAAACTGGCGGAACGCATCCTTGAAACCGGGCGACGCGGTAACCACGCCGTCCTTCCAACTGCTCGGACTGCGGTCGCCTTCCACGTTCAGCGGCGCCAGCACTTCGCCGCACAGTTTCGCCGATTCTTCGAGCACGGCCTGCGCCGTGTCGAGGTTCGCGTCTTCGAAACCCGGCAGCGTCGCGATGTCTTCGAGACCGGCCAGATCCTTCATCACGAACAGCATGTCCTTGATGGGCGCCGTATAGCTCATTTCAGTTCTCCTCCTGCCTGTCGATAAAAAAAGGGCGCCGGACTTGATAGGTCCTGCGCCCTTTCGTGTGCTGCCAGACGCCTTTTAACCGGCGCTGCGGCGCTTAGCCAAGCTCGCTAACGAGTTCCGGCACGAGCGTGAACAGATCGCCCACCAGACCATAATCGGCGACGCTGAAAATCGGCGCTTCCGGGTCCTTGTTGATCGCCACGATCACCTTCGAGTCCTTCATGCCGGCCAGATGCTGGATCGCGCCCGAGATGCCGACTGCCACGTACAGTTGCGGCGCGACGATCTTGCCGGTCTGGCCGACCTGATAGTCGTTCGGCACGAAGCCCGCGTCGACCGCCGCGCGCGATGCGCCCAGCGCTGCGTTCAGCTTGTCGGCCAGCGGTTCGAGAACCTTGGTGTAGTTTTCGCCATTGCCCAGACCGCGGCCACCCGAGACTATGATCTTCGCCGAGGTCAGTTCCGGACGGTCCAGCTTCGTCACTTCGCGGCTCACGAATTGCGACAGGCCCGTGTCGGCTGCTGCTGCGATTTTTTCCACAGAAGCGCTGCCGCCCTCTGCTGCCACCGGGTCGAAGCCGGTCGTGCGGACCGTGATGACCTTGATCGGATCAGCCGATTGCACCGTTGCGATCGCGTTACCGGCATAGATCGGACGCTCGAACGTGTCGGCGCTATCCACTGCCGTAATGTCGCTGATCTGCGCAACGTCGAGTTTCGCGGCGATACGCGGCGCGATGTTTTTGCCGTAGGCCGTTGCCGGCGCGAGGATGTGGGTGTAGTCCTTCGCGATGTTCAGCACCGTCGCTTCGACGTTTTCTGCCAGACCCGCGGCGAGTTGCGGCGCGTCGGCCAGCAGCACCTTGCTCACGCCTGCAATCTTCGCTGCCGCATCCGCTGCGGCTTGCGCGTTTTCACCTGCGACCAGCACATGAATGTCGCCACCGATCTTTTGTGCCGCTGCGATCGTGTTCAGCGTCGCGGCCTTGATCGATGCGCCGTCGTGTTCAGCAATTACCAGATTCGTCATTTCGTCCGTCTCCTGCGTTGTCCTTAGAGCACCTTGGCTTCGGTCTTCAGCTTCTCGACCAGCGTCTTCACATCCGGCACCTTCACACCGGCGGAGCGCTTCGGCGGCTCGACAACCTTCAGCGTCTTCAGGCGCGGCGTCACATCAACGCCCAGGTCTTCCGGCTTGACGACTTCCAGCGGCTTTTTCTTCGCCTTCATGATGTTCGGCAGCGTCACGTAGCGCGGCTCGTTCAGGCGCAGATCGGTCGTGATCACAGCGGGCAAGCTCAGCGACAGCGTTTCAGCACCGCCGTCCACTTCGCGCGACACGGTCGCCTTGCCGTCAGCCACAACAACCTTCGAGGCGAACGTGGCTTGCGGCAGATTCGCGAGCGCAGCCAGCATCTGACCGGTCTGGTTCGAATCGTCGTCGATCGCCTGCTTGCCGAGGATCACCAGCCCAGGCTGTTCCTTGTCGACCAGCGCCTTCAGCAGCTTGGCCACCGCCAGCGGCTGCAACTCTTCGTTCGACTCGATCAGGATCGCGCGGTCCGCGCCGATCGCCAGCGCCGTGCGCAGCGTTTCCTGCGACTGCGTTACACCCGCCGACACGGCGATCACTTCCGTCGCCACGCCCGCTTCGCGCAGACGTACCGCTTCTTCAACCGCGATTTCGTCGAACGGATTCATCGACATCTTCACGTTCGCGATGTCGACGCCCGTGCCGTCCGACTTCACCCGGACTTTCACGTTGTAATCGACCACTCTCTTGACTGGCACCAGGATTTTCATGCACACGCTCCAAAGTTACGAATACGTCAACCCAACGAACATTATAACGACTGCCTTTTCGCGGCAGCCGTGTCGCGGGCGCTCTAGCAGGAGGATATCGCTCCTCAGCGGCGTGACGGCAATAACGAACGATCGTTCTATTTTAATCTCGAAAAAACCCGGGCGACAACCCCGGGTTAAGACGGACGACTCTAATTTTGCATTGCCGCCGTGTCTTGTCGCGCCAACAGTTCGAAAACAGCCGGAAAACCGGCCGTCAAATCACCAGGCCGTGATCACCGAGCCGCCGAACTTGCTCTCGACGAACTGCTTCACTTCCGGCGAATGATACGCCGCGACCAGCTTCGCCACCCACGGCTTGTTCCTGTCAGCTTCGCGGATTGCGATGATGTTCACGTACGGACCCTTCGGGTCTTCGATCGCGATCGCGTCCTGCTTGGGTTTCAGCCCCGCTTCCATCGCAAAGTTCGTATTGATCGCGGCGGCGTCCACGTCGTTCAGCGAGCGCGGGATTTGCGCGGCGTCGAGTTCGACGATCTTCAGCTTCTTCGGGTTGTCGACGATATCGAGCGGCGTTGCCTTCAACCCGGCGTCCGCGCGCAGCTTCAGCAGACCCTGTTTTTGCAGCAACAGGAGCGCCCTGCCGCCATTGGTCGGATCGTTCGGCACCGCGATTTTCGCGCCCGGCTGCAATTCAGCCAGCGTCTTCACTTTCTTCGAGTAGATGCCCATCGGGTACGTGACCGTGTCGGCGATGCGGATCAGCTTGTAGCCGCGATCCTTCACCTGAGCCTGCAAGTACGGGTCATGCTGGTAGCTGTTCGCGTCGAGGTCGCCGCCGGCGAGCGCCGCGTTCGGCTGCACGTAGTCGGAGAATTCAACGATCTTGATGTTCAGGCCGTTCTTTGCCGCGACCGTCTTCACGACTTCCATGATCTGCGCGTGCGGGCCGCCGGTAACGCCGACCTTGATCGTGTCGTCGGCGTGAGCCACCGTGGCGGCAGCGAACAGCGATGCGGCGCCGAGCGTGGCCGCCAGTTTGAGAATGAAACGACGTTGCATGATGGACCTTTCCGAATCTGGTGATTCTGTTGTTTATTTATGGCTCAAACGACGCACGAGCCAATCCCCGAACGACTGCACCAGTTGCACGAAGACGATCAGAATCACCACGACCGTCACCATCACTTCCGGCAAGAAACGCTGATACCCGTAACGAATGCCCAGATCGCCGAGCCCGCCGCCGCCGATCGCGCCGGCCATCGCCGAATAGCCGACCAGCGACACGAAAGTAATCGTCAAGCCCGCGACCACGCCTGGCAGCGACTCCGGCAACAACACCTTGAAGACGATCTGGCTGGTGGTCGCGCCCATTGCCTGCGCCGCTTCGATCAGACCGCGATCGACTTCGCGCAAAGCCGTCTCGACCAGACGCGCGACAAACGGCGCCGCGGCGATCGTCAGCGGCACCACGGCCGCAGCCGTGCCAATCGACGAACCCACCACGAGGCGCGTGAACGGAATCACCGCGACCAGCAAGATGATGAACGGCGTGGAGCGCACCGCGTTGACGATCACGCCCATCACCCGATTCACCGCGATGTTCTGCAACACACCCTGACGGTCCGTCAGGTACAGCAGCACGCCGAGCGGCAGGCCGACCGCCGCGCCGACCAGTCCGGAGATGCCCACCATCACGAGCGTTTCCCAGAACGACTGGACGAACATATCGAACATTTCACTCAACATACGACAGCTCCTCCACCACCACACCCTGTTCGCGCAGATACGTGAGCGCCTGCGCCACCTTCGCCGGTTCGCCGCCCGCGAGCACCGCGAGCGAGCCGAACGCCTGCCCCTGGATCTCGTCGATCTGGCCGTGCAGGATGTTGAAGTCGAGTTCGTAGCGGCGAATCGTTTCCGACAGAATCGGCTGATCGACGCCCGAGCCGGTGAACGCCAGACGCAGCAAATGGCCGCTGCCGGTCTTGAGGCGCTCTGCCACGCGCGCTTTCATCGCGGGCGGCAGCTCTTGCGCGATCACGTCGCCGATCAGCGCGCGCGTCACTTCATGATGCGGTTGCAGGAACACGTCGATGACCTTGCCTTCTTCGACGACACGGCCCGCATCCAGCACCGCGACGCGGTCGCAGACCTGCTTGATCACGTCCATCTGGTGCGTGATCAGCACGATCGTCAGGTTCAGTTCGCGATTGATGCGCTTGAGCAGATCGAGGATCGCGCGCGTGGTTTCGGGGTCGAGCGCCGAGGTCGCTTCGTCGGAGAGCAGCACCTTCGGCTTGCTCGCCAGCGCACGCGCGATGCCGACGCGCTGTTTCTGCCCGCCGCTGATCTGCGCCGGATAACGATCCTTCTGCGCCGACAGGCCGACCAGTTCGAGCAGCGGCAACACGTTCGCCTCGATCTCATCGCGCTTCATGCCGGCGAGTTCGAGCGGCAACGCCACGTTGCCGTACACGGTGCGCGACGACAGCAGGTTGAAGTGCTGGAAAATCATGCCGATCTCGCGCCGCGCCTCACGCAATTGCGCGGCGGGCAGCGTCGTCAGATCGCGGCCGTTGACGACGATATTGCCTTCGCTCGGGCGCGTCAGCAGGTTGAGGGTGCGCACGAGCGTACTCTTGCCCGCGCCGCTGCGGCCAATGATGCCGAACACCTCACCCGCCGGAATCGACAGATTGACGTTGTGCAGCGCCTCGACCCAGCCCCGGGGCCCGGCGAACCGCTGGGAAATATTGCGTATTTCGATCATGGAAAACAAAACGGCGGAGGCTGCCAACGAGCGTTGTGCGCTCCCGACAAGCGGCCGCCGTTGCTTTTATTGGGATTTGAGCCCGCGATTCTACCGCAGCGCCGTCATTCCCTTTAATAATCAATTACGATCTTTTCATAACCACAAAGCATTAGAGGCATGCCAGGCGCGAGATGCTCGCGTGCGCGCCGCCGCTGCGACTATGATCGGGCCAATCGAAATCAGGACACGTTCAGGACAAAAGGCAGCCATGGACACAACTCGACCCGGCAATGCGCAGCCCGCAGCGGCCGCTTTTTCGGACGCTCCTGCGGACGCTCCGAAAGGCGGCGCCGCGCTGCGCTCGACCGTCACGACAAGCGACGGCATCGAACTGCCGTTGTATCGCTGGCCCGCCACGACGCCATTGCGCGGCACAGTCGCGCTGATGCACGGGCTCGCGGAGCATGCGGGGCGCTACGCCGCGCTGGCGGATCGACTGAACCCGGCCGGCCTTGAACTCGTCGCCATCGATTTGCGCGGACATGGACATGCGCCAGGCAAACGCGTGTGGGTGAATCGCTTCGACGACTATTTGCTCGACGCTCAAGCCTTGCTCGATGAAGCAGCAACGAGTCGTGCCCCGCTGTTCCTGATGGGCCACAGCATGGGCGGCGCAGTCGCGGCGCTATACGCGCTCGAACGGCTCGAGGCAAGCGGGCGTCGGCTGAACGGCCTGATCCTGTCGAGCCCCGCGCTCGCGCCGGGCCGCGACGTGCCGCGCTGGATGCTGAAGGTGAGCCAGGTGATCAGCCGCATCTGGCCGACTTTCCCGGCGATGAAAATCGACGCGGCTTTGCTGTCGCGGCTTCAGCCCGTGGTGAACGCCAATCGCAACGATCCGCTGGTTCATCACGGCGCGATTCCCGCCCGTACCGGCGCGGAGTTGTTGCTGGCGATGACGCGCATCGAACGCGGCCGTGCTGGACTACGCGTGCCGCTGCTGGTGTATCACGGTACCGCCGACAAGCTCACCGAACCCGAAGGCAGCCGCGATTTTGGCGCGCATGCGGGTTCGCCCGACAAAACGCTCACGATGTTCGAAGACAGCTATCACGAAACGATGAACGATCTCGACCGGGATCGGGTAATCGGCGCGCTGATCGACTGGATCGAGAAAAGGCTACCCAAAACCTGAGCGCCGCACGGTGTGCAGAAGTTCGGGCTTAAGCACGCACGCGTGCTAAACGCGGCACGCGGCCAGGAACGGCCCGGCTAGCGCTTCCAGTCCGGCGGGCGCTTCTCGATAAAGGCCTGCACGCCTTCGAGCGCGGTGTCGTCCATCATGTTGCAGGCCATGGTCTGGCCGGCTAGCTGATACGCCGCTTCAATGCCCATTTCGAGCTGGCGATAGAACAGACCTTTGCCGGCGCTCACCGCTTCGACAGGTTTCGCGCAGATGCTCTTCGCGAGCCGCGCGACCTCGGCGTCGAGCGCATCGGCCGGCACCACGCGATTCACAAGGCCCTGCTGCCTCGCCTGCAAGGCGTCGATGAAATCGCCGGTGAGCAGCATTTCGAGCGCCGCCTTACGGGACAGATTGCGTGACAGCGGCACTGAAGGCGTCGCGCAAAACAGACCCAGATTGACACCCGAGACAGCAAAGCGCCCGGTATCGGCGGCGACGGCCAGATCGCACATGGCGACCAGTTGACACCCGGCCGCCGTAGCGATGCCATGGACGCGAGCAATCACCGGTTGCGGCATCCGCTGGATGGTCAACATCAGTTTCGTGCAACGCGCGAACAAGGCCTGGTAATAATCCAGCGACGGCGCCGCGCGCATTTCCTTCAGATCGTGCCCGGCACAAAAGGCGCGGCCGGCGCCGGCGATCACGACCACCCGCGCATTGGACTGCGCCAGCGCCGTCAGCGTCGAGTACAACGCGTCAAGCAGGGCTTCGGACAGCGCGTTGAAGGCATCCGGCCGGTTCATCGTCAAGCGGACGACGCCCGGCACGCCGTACGCGTCGTGTTCGATGTCGACCAGCGAAGCACTGCGCGCATCGGCATTCATGGCTCGCTCCTCGTTGAATTCATACGGTTCGCGACATTCGGGCAACGCCTGCGGCGCGGCGGCGGCGGATCAGATATCAGATTCCGGCTAGCGCGCGTACGTGCGCGACCACGCTGCGCCCGAGCGCGGACAGGTTGTACCCGCCTTCAAGACAGCTGACGATCCGTCCACCCGCGTAGCGCTTTGCGATCTCGCGCACCTGGTCGGTGATCCACGCGTAGTCGTCTTCGACGAGACCCATGTTGCCGAGATCGTCCTCGCGATGCGCGTCGAAGCCGGCCGAGATAAAGATCATCTCCGGTTTGAATTCATGCAGGCGCGGCAGCCACATCATGTCGACCGCCTCGCGCACCGCCATGCCTTTCGAGCGTGCCGGCATCGGCACGTTGCACATGTTGGGCGCCTGATTGTCGGCGCCGGTGAACGGATAGAAAGGATGCTGGAAGATGCTGCACATCAGCACACGCGAATCGCCCGAAAAGGCTGCTTCGGTGCCATTGCCGTGATGGACGTCGAAGTCGACGATCGCCACGCGCTGCATACCGTGCACGTCGAGCGCATGACGCGCGGCGATCGCCACGTTATTGAAAAAGCAGAAACCCATCGCGCGTGCCGGCTCCGCATGGTGGCCAGGCGGGCGCACGCTGCAGAACGCGTTGTCGTAGCGGCCTTCGATCACGGCGTCGGTCGCGGCCACCGCGGCACCGGCCGCGCGCAACGCGGCCTGCAAGGTGTGCGGGTTCATCGACGTGTCGGGATCGATTTCCGCGAGACCCTCGGTGGGCGAACGGCTGCGGATGTAGTCGACGTGGGCTTGCGTATGCACACGCAACAGCGCGGCTTCTTCGGCGAGCGGCGGCGATTCGCGCTCGATCAGCGAGTCGATGCGGCTCGCGATCAATTGATCTTCGATTGCCTGCAGGCGCGCCGGGCATTCTGGATGCCATTGCCCCATATCGTGCAGCAAACAATCGGCGTGGGAATAAAAGCCTGTTGCCATGATTCTCGTTTGCGGCGCGGCGCTTTCAAAGCGCGCGCGGCGTGTCTCCGTCCAGGGCGCGCGCACCTGGCGCACCAACATTTACGAAGTTACCACACGATGCGACTGTGACGCGCTGGGCACAGTTTTGCGGAGGGCGTCGGGTATACTGCCCCGATCCGTTTTCCCCTGTCTCTTTCGCACTGCGCCTCCAGCTCACTATGACCGTCAAGCTTGCTCTGTCTGCACGAAACCGGCTACGCACGAAGACCGCGGCCGCCGCACTGTCCGTCGCATCGTGCATGTTCATGGCAACCAGTCCGGCGATGGCGCAAAGCGCCACGAAGAAGCCGCAACTGCTGGCGCAAGGCCAACCGCAACCAGCGGTGCCGCAAGGGCAAACCTTCGAAGAAGAAATCATTCCGCAGCGCTACGCGAACAATCCAAATGTGGACGCGTTCATCAGCGACATGACGGCGCGCTATGACTTCGACGAGGCCGCCTTGCACGCTCTTTTCGCGCGCGTGAGCTATTCGGCCACGGCGGTCAAACTTGTCACGCCGTCGCCCTCGCCGTCGATCAAGAACTGGCGCGTGTATCAGTCGCGCTTTCTCGACCCGGTGCGCATCAACGCCGGCGTGCGCTTCTGGCGCGCCAACCAGGCCACGCTGCAGCGCGCTTACGAAGAGTTCGGCGTGCCGCCGGAAGTGATCGTCGGCATCATCGGCGTGGAGACGATCTACGGCCGCTTCATGGGCAACTTCCGCGTGCTCGACGCGTTGACCACGCTCACCTTCGACTATCCAAACACCGCGAATCGCGCGGATCGCCAGGCGACCTTCCGCAAGAATCTCGAAGACTACCTGGTGTGGACACGCGATTCGCAAATCGATCCGACCACCGTGCTCGGCTCCTACACCGGCGCGATCGGGATTCCGCAATTCCTGCCGAGCAGCATCGTGGAATACGCGGTGAGCTACGACGGCAACAAACAGATCGATCTGCGCACGAGTCAGGCGGATGCGATCGGCAGTGTGGCGAATTATCTGCGCCAGAACGGCTGGGAAAACGGCCGGCCGGTTGTGTGGAAGATCGGCACGGATGCCGGCAGCCTCGGCGTGGCGCAAGCGGCCGCCGACGGCAAGCCGGAGCCGCATTGGCCGCTGGACCAATTGCTGCGTGCCGGACTGCTGCTGAACGAACCGGGCGTCGATATCGCGGCGGAAGCCGGCACGCCGGTGACGGTGGTCGATCTGCCGTCGCCGGGGCGTGGCACCGAGTACATGCTGGGCTTGAAGAACTTCTACGTGCTGACGCGCTATAACCGCAGTTTCTTCTACGCACTCGCGGTTTATCAACTGGGCCAGCGGGTCAAGGCGCAGATGGAAGCAAGCGACGCCGCGAACGCCAGCAGCAACGCCGCGGCGCCGGGCGCAGCTTCGCAATGAGCTGAACGGCGATTGTCGAACACCGGGTTGTCAGACACGCCCCTCGTAACAACCGCTAGCAAGCGACACAAAAAAGCGCCGGTTAAACCGGCGCTTTTTCTTTTGGCTAACTCGGTTTGAGCGCCACACCGCGCGAAGTACCGATGCGCCGAAGCGCAATCAGGCCGGGAACACACCCGTCGACAGATACCGGTCTCCCCGATCGCAGACGATAAACACGATCGTCGCGTTCTCGACCTGGCGCGCGATGCGCAACGCCACCTCACAAGCCCCACCCGACGAGATGCCGGCGAAGACCCCTTCAACCGATGCCATGCGCCGCGCCATCGCTTCAGCAGCGGCCTGGCTCACGTTCTCGACACGGTCCACGCGGCTGCGATCGAAAATCTTCGGCAAATAGGCTTCCGGCCATTTGCGGATGCCCGGAATGCGCGAACCCTCTTCCGGCTGCGCGCCGATAATCTCGATCGCCGGATTCTGTTCCTTCAGATAGGTGGACACGCCCATGATCGTGCCGGTCGTACCCATCGACGAGACGAAGTGCGTGATGCGTCCTTCGGTGTCGCGCCAGATTTCCGGACCCGTGCCTTCGATGTGCGCGGCCGGATTATCCGGATTTGCGAACTGATCGAGGATGATGCCCTTGCCTTCGCGCTGCATCTGTTCAGCCAGATCGCGCGCGTATTCCATGCCGCCCGTCACGGGCGTGAGCACGATCTGCGCACCATAGGCGGCCATGCTCTGACGACGCTCCACCGACAGGTCTTCCGGCATGATCAGCACCATCTTGTAGCCGCGGATCGCCGCCGCCATGGCCAACGCGATGCCCGTGTTGCCGCTGGTCGATTCGATCAGCGTGTCGCCCGGCTTGATGCGCCCGCGTGCTTCCGCCTTCTTGATCATCGACAGCGCCGGGCGGTCCTTCACCGAACCCGCGGGATTGTTGCCTTCGAGCTTTGCAAGGACCACGTTATTGCGGCTGCGAATCTCGTCGTCAGCAAGCCGGACGAGTTGCACGAGCGGCGTATTACCGATAGTGTCTTCAATCGTTTTGTAAGCCATTTGGGTTCTGGTGCTGTCCATGCGCGGGGTCTTCAATCTATTGATTCTAAACCACCGTACGCGCGGCTGCCGCGCGGCCCTTCTGCGCGTATGGATGCAAGCGCTGAGCGCCAGGCGTGTCAAACACAAAAAGCCCGCGGCTGAGAACCGCGGGAGCCAGTCATCTGCATGACAGCTGAAGGAGTGTTTTGACCCACTCCGACCATGAAGGGGAACGACGGTAACTGACGAGACGCGGGACCGGGCGCGCTGAGGTGACCCGCCTCGCGCGCCCGGCCCGCGTCAGGTTATTTCTTCACCGCCACAGCGGCGTTCTTTGAAGTTGCGGCCGCGCCAGTCGAATTAGCCGGGTTGGCACCATTGCCCGCAGCGGCCGCGCCTTTGCTCTGTGCAGACGCCGCAGCCTGCGGGTTAGCACCCGCGCCAGCCGGACCGACAGCGAGACCCTCCGCCTGCAGGCGCTCGACGGTATGCCCGCCCATGCCTTTGACGCGCTTGCCGAGATCGGCCGGGTCCTTGAACGGACCATGCGCTGAACGCTCTTCGAGAATGGCTTTCGCTTTGGCAGGACCGATGCCCTTGACGCCGCGCAGCGCATCCTCGTTAGCCGTGTTGACGTCGACCGCCGCATACGCGTGGCCGAAAGCGGCGAGCATGGCCGCGGTAACCAGAATTTTTCGAAACATATGGAATCTCCCTCGTACAACCGGTTGGCGACCATCACCAACCGGGAGATTCCAGTTTAAAGAGGTATCCGAAAGATTTACACCTGGCCGAATAGCCAACGTACGTATCGGTCGACACCTTCCTGCACGCTCAGGAACGGCGCATCGTAGCCGGTAGCACGCAGTTTCGTCAGGTCGGCTTGCGTGAAGCACTGGTATTTGCCACGCAACGCATCGGGGAACGGAATGTATTCGATCAGCCCGCGCTGCACCTGCTCGGCAAGCGACAACGGCGGCTCGTTGTTCAATGCACGCAGCGTGTTGACCACTGTGCTCGCAATGTCGTTGAACGGCTGGGCACGCCCGCTGCCCAGGTTGAAGATGCCCGACTTGTCCGGATTGTCGAAGAAAAACAGGTTCACCTTGACCACGTCTTCGACGGAGACGAAATCGCGCGTCTGTTCGCCCGCGGCATAACCGTTGTATTCGCCGAACAGCTTGACCTTGCCTTCCGCGCGGAACTGGTTGAAGTTGTGAAACGCCACCGACGCCATGCGCGCCTTATGCGTCTCACGCGGCCCATACACGTTGAAATAACGGAAGCCGGCAATCTGACTCTTCGCGGTGGGCAACACGCGGCGAATCACCTGGTCAAACAGAAACTTCGAATAACCGTACACGTTCAGCGGCTGCTCGACTTCACGCTCCTCGACAAAGCGGCTCGAGCCGCCATACGTTGCCGCCGACGAGGCATACAGAAACTGGATGTTCTGCGCGAGACAGACGTCGAGCACTTCACGGCTATAGCGGAAGTTGTTGTCCATCATGTAGCGGCCGTCGGTTTCCATCGTGTCCGAGCAGGCGCCTTCATGGAAAATCGCGCGCACCTTGCCGAAGTCGCCCCGCTTGAAGCGCTCGACAAATTCGGTCTTGTCGAGATAATCGTCGATCTCGCAGTCGACCAGATTCTTGAACTTGTCCGCGCGCGTGAGGTTATCAACCGCGATGATGCGTTGTTCGCCGCGCTCATTGAGCGCCTTCACGAGATTGCTGCCGATCAGGCCGGCCGCGCCGGTGACGATGAGGGTCATGATGATCCTGCGGTAATGAGCTTTGCATAGGACCGGAGTCGGCGCCGACTCCAATCGACACGTTCAGTTGACGCCCTGCGGGTTCTTCCTTGCGGCGCTGAAACCGAAGCGCGCAACGCCAGAAACCCGCCGGCCGCGTCAATGAAAGAGTTCGTCGTAGTTGACCGTGGCAGTGCCGAGTTTGCCGACCACGATACCGGCCGCGCGATTCGCAAGTCCGACCGCCTCGACCAGTGTCAGACCCGCGCCGAGCATGGCGGCGAGCGTGGCGATCACGGTGTCGCCCGCGCCCGACACATCATACACTTCGCGCGCAACGGCCGAAGCGTACAGGATGCCGTCGTCGGAGAAGAGCGTCATGCCCTCTTCCGAACGCGTCAGCAGCAACGCCTTGAACTCGAGATCGGCGCGCAGTCTGGTCACGCGTGCGATCAGATCTTCTTCGGACTTCCACTGCCCGACCACCTCGCGCAACTCGGCGCGATTCGGCGTGATCAGCGTGGCGCCGCGATAGCGCTCCCAGTCGTCGCCCTTCGGGTCGACCAGCACCGGCTTGCCCGCCGCATGCGCCTTCGCGATCATCTGCGTGACGTGCGTGAGACCGCCCTTCGCGTAATCGGACATCAGGATCACGTCGTGCGACGGCAACAGGTCGTCAAAACGCGCGAGACTCGCGAGCAGCACTTCGTGCGCCGGCGAATTTTCGAAGTCGACGCGCAGCAACTGCTGCTGACGCGACAGCACCCGCAGCTTGATGGTGGTAAGCAAATCCGGATCGCGTTCCAGGTGCGGCTCCACCCCGCTTTCCCCGAGTAGTTGCACGATGCGCTCGCCGGGTTCGTCCTGGCCGACCACGCATAGCAGCCCCGCCTGCGCACCGAGCGCAACCGCATTGCGCGCCACGTTCGCCGCGCCGCCGAGCCGATCTTCCTGGCGCTGCACATGCACGACCGGCACCGGCGCTTCCGGCGAAATACGGTTCACGTCGCCGAACCAGTAGCGATCGAGCATCACGTCACCGACCACCAGGACACGCGCCGCGCCGAGGCGTTCGCGCGGCACTACGGTCAGTGCCGCGGGTACGGACTGAGCAGCCTCATGCATTGCTGGGGACACCGGCCGGAAGTTCAGAGGGCTGGGCATAAGGTCGTCCAATCGAGTGATAGTCGATGCCGAGCTCGGTCATTGCGTCCGGCTCGTACAGATTGCGGCCGTCGAAAATCAGTGGCAGCTTCAGCACTGATTTCAGATGCACGAAATCCGGGCTCTTGAATTCCTTCCATTCGGTGACGACCACCAGCGCGTCGGCGCCGGTGAGCGTTTCCTCCTGGGTGCCGGTGAACGTGAGACGCGCGAGTTGATCCGGTGCATCGTGCAAATCGAGCGCAAACACGCGGCGCGCTTCGGCCACCGCCACCGGATCGTACGCGCGAACCTGAGCGCCACGCGCCAGCAATTCAGCGATCACACGGCGGCTCGGCGCCTCGCGCATGTCGTCGGTATTCGGCTTGAACGCGAGGCCCCACACCGCGAACGTACGGCCGCTCAGGTCTTCACCGAGCTTGCTCGTAATCTTGCGCACCAGCACGTCCTTCTGCTTATAGTTCACTTCCTCGACCGCTTCGAGGATGCGCAGATTGTGGCCGGTTTCCGCCGCGGTGCGGATCAGCGCCTGCACGTCCTTCGGGAAACACGAGCCACCGTAGCCAGCGCCGGCATACAGAAAGTGGTAGCCGATGCGCGGGTCCGAGCCGATGCCGCGACGCACTGCTTCGATATCCGCGCCGACCCGGTCCGCCAGATTCGACATCTCGTTCATGAACGAGATGCGCGTGGCGAGCATCGCATTGGCTGCGTACTTCGTGAATTCAGCCGAGCGCACGTCCATGTATAGCGTGCGGTCGTGATTGCGGTTGAACGGCGCGTACAAACGCTTCATCAGTTCGCGCGCGCGCAAGCCGGCTTCGTCTTCGTCGCTGCCGAGCACAATGCGATCGGGGCGCATGAAATCGTCGACGGCCGCGCCTTCCTTCAGAAATTCGGGGTTCGACACCACCGAGAAGCGGTGCTGCTCGCTATTGGCGAGCCCGCGCCGGGCCAATTCCTCTTCGACCACCGCGCGTACGCGTTGCGCTGTGCCGACTGGCACCGTCGATTTGTCGACAATCACCTTGAAGCCGTTCATCGTGCGGCCAATATTGCGCGCCGCCTCGAGCACATATTGCAGGTCGGCCGAACCGTCTTCGTCAGGCGGCGTGCCGACAGCGATGAACTGCACCTCGCCGTGCGCTACGCTCGCTTCGATATCCGTCGAAAACGTGATGCGGCGCGCACGGCGCGTGCGGGCGATGATCTCCAGCAAACCCGGTTCGTGGATCGGCACGCCGCCGTTGTTGAGGATCTCGATCTTGCGCGGATCGACGTCGAGACAGAAGACGTCATGGCCGATTTCAGCGAGGCACGCGCCGGTGACGAGGCCAACATAGCCCGTGCCAATAATAGTGATTTTCATACGCTTTCCGGTAGAGGGTTCCGGTGAGGGTTTCTCGTAGTGAACAAGGCCGTCATGATCTCGCCCGGCCTAACCCGCCCGACGGTCCGCCGTCGTTGCGGCGCGGCTATACGATTGCATTCGCGATCAGTTCGACGCCGTGATCGGTTCAACGCGACGCGGCGCATAGGTTTCCCAACCGCTGCAACCCGGGCACTGCCAGTAGAACAGCCGCGCCCTGAAACCACAATTCTGGCACGTATACCGTGGCAGATTTTTGGTGCGCTGGCGAATCAGCGTGCGCATCAATCCGAGTTCGCTGCGCCGTGGCTCTTCAGCGGCGGCCTCCTGAGCCTCCAGAAGACGCGTCATGCCCGCCAGATTCGGTGATTTCTGCATCTGCGAGCGCGCCAGCGCATGCGCGGCGTCGGCTCCACGTACCGCGGCAATGTGCTGATAGGCCACGTCGAGCAGATCGCTCGACGGATAGCGGTCGACCCACGTGGTGAGCAGATCGGCGCCATCCTGCGGACGGCCGAGCGCCTCATAGGCCTTCATCAGCTTCTCCGCGACGAGTGGCAGATAGGCGGAATTCTGTTCCTCGACACGCCGCCATTGCCCAATGGCTGCTTCTTGCGAACCGGCCGACGCATCGACATCACCGAACAGGATCGTGGCGCGTACGTTGGTCGGGTTTGCCTTCAGCGCAAAACCCAGCTGACGGCGTGCCTCGTCCGCATTTTTCTGCTGCAGCGCTTCCTGGGCGAGCTCGCAATGGAACTGGCCGATTTCCTTGTCGAGCGACTCGGCGCCCATGGTTTCCAGATGACGCGCGGTATCAATCGACTTAACCCAGTCTTTCTCGATCTGGTAGATGGTTAGCAGCGCGCGCTGCGCACCCAGCGCGTAATTGCCGGTCTCGAGCGAACGGAAAGTCTCCTCGGCGCGATCGAGCAACCCGGCCTTCAGAAAGTCCTGCCCCAGTTCGTACAGCGCGTGATCGCGCTCGGTGACGGGCAGATCGGTACGGCTCAGCAGGTTCTGATGCACGCGAATCGCGCGGTCCGTCTCACCGCGGCGGCGAAACAAGTTCCCGAGCGCAAAGTGCAACTCGATCGTTTCCGGGTCGAGCTTGACGACTTCGATAAAGGCGTCGATCGCCTGGTCAGGCTGCTCATTGAGCAGGAAATTCAACCCGCGGAAGTACGAACGCGGCAAGTTGGCGCTTTCGGACAGCAGCGTCTTGAGGTCGTAGCGTGCGGCCATCCAGCCGAACGCAAAAGCGACGGGTATGACAAGCAGCCACCAGAAGTCTAGATCCATGCGATTAATGCAAATATGCGGGACGGCGGAAACGGAAAGCCGCGCTTCAGAGGCGCGGCAGAAAACAACTTAGATCAGCGGCGGCATGGGCGGTTGTTCGACCACGACCGGGGCTTCGCGCGCCACACGCAACTCGCGCTTGAGCCGGCCATTCTCCATGCGCAGGCGCACCATGGCCGGCATCGACGACACCAATCCGGCCAGCAGCCCGACCACGAAGAACGCGAGGCCGATCAGAATCAAAGGCGCCGACCACGCGTAGCCAGCGAGGAAATTCAACGTAGCAGGTTGTGTATTGGAGAGCGCGAGCACCAGCAGGAGCACGAACACCAGCACACGGATCAGCCAGACGATAAATTTCATGAATATGTCTCTTGACGGCAGTTGCGGGGTGACGCCGGCTTGATGACGCGTCGCGCCACGGTGTTGCCCGCGCCGAAGTGACCCGTATTGTAATTGAAGCCCTCGCGGCTGGGCAGGAACTGGCTGATAGAGGAGTGACGCAGGGGAAACCGCGGACGAAAAAAAAGCGCCCGAAGGCGCTTTTTCTGGTCTTTTGCCGTCTGGCTTTGGCCGCTGACGCTACCAATGCCATGCTGCGAACCGCACAGCGAAGCATTTACAGGTCGTCGTCATCCGGCTCATCGGCCTTCAACGGCTCGCCCGAACGTCGGTCTACCCGCTCGCGCAATTCCTTGCCCGGCTTGAAGTGCGGTACATACTTCTCAGGTACCAGCACCTTCTCGCCTGACTTCGGATTACGCCCGACGCGGGACGGACGACGATTAAGGCCAAAGCTGCCGAAGCCGCGAATTTCAATCCGATGACCGTTGGCAAGCGCCTCCGACATCGCATCAAGCATCGTCTTCACCGCAAAATCCGCATCTTTAAGTACAAGCTGCGGAAATCGCGTAGCCAGTTGGGCGACCAATTCCGATTTGGTCATACTGCAGCAGACCTCTCAAGAAAACGCCGGGCCGCCTCCATGTTGTCGCCCCGAAGGAAGTCCCCTTGGGGGATGCCCCGAACGAAGTCCCCTCGGATGCCCCTGGCGCGCGAAGCGCCAGGTTTGGAGGCGTTCCTCAATTACTGGTTCTGACCGTCGAGCTTGGCCTTCAGCAGCGCGCCGAGGTTCGTCGTGCCGGTAGCAGCCGAGCTCGAGTCCGACGAAGCCAGGCCGCGGATCGCTTCCTGTTGCTCAGCCGAATCCTTGGCCTTGATCGACAGGTTGATACCACGCGACTTGCGATCGATGTTGATGATCATCGCGTTGACCTTGTCGCCGTCCTTCAGCACGTTGCGAGCATCTTCCACGCGGTCTTGCGACAGTTCCGAAGCACGCAGGTAGCCTTCGACTTCCGCCGACAGCGTAACCACAGCACCCTTCGCATCTACCGTTTTGACCACGCCGTCGACGATCGAACCCTTGTCGTTCATCGCAACGAAGTTGCTGAACGGGTCGCCTTCGAGCTGCTTGATACCCAGCGAAATGCGTTCCTTCTCGACGTCGATGCCGAGAACGATCGCTTCCACTTCGTCGCCCTTCTTGTACTTGCGAACCGCTTCTTCGCCCGTTTCCGACCACGACAGGTCCGACAGGTGAACCAGACCGTCGATGCCGCCCGGCAGACCGATGAAGACGCCGAAGTCGGTGATCGACTTGATTGCGCCTTGCAGCTTGTCGCCCTTCTTGAAGTTGCGGCTGAAGTCGTCCCACGGGTTCGGCTTGCATTGCTTCATGCCGAGGCTGATACGGCGGCGGTCTTCGTCGATTTCGAGAACCATGACTTCGACTTCGTCACCCAGCTGAACAACCTTCGACGGTGCAACGTTCTTGTTCGTCCAGTCCATTTCCGACACGTGAACCAGGCCTTCGATGCCCGATTCGACTTCGACGAATGCGCCGTAGTCGGTGATGTTGGTGACCTTACCGAACAGGCGCGTGCCCGACGGGTAACGGCGGGAAATGCCTTCCCACGGATCGTCGCCCAGTTGCTTGATACCCAGCGAAACGCGGTTCTTCTCTTGATCGAACTTGAGGATCTTCGCGGTAACTTCCTGGCCAACAGACAGAACTTCGCTCGGGTGACGCACACGACGCCATGCGATGTCGGTGATGTGCAGCAGGCCGTCGATACCGCCGAGGTCCACGAACGCGCCGTAATCGGTGATGTTCTTCACCACGCCTTCCACGATCGCGCCTTCCTTCAGCGTTTCGAGCAGCTTTGCGCGCTCTTCGCCCTGGGTTGCTTCGATCACGGCACGGCGCGACAGCACGACGTTGTTACGCTTGCGGTCGAGCTTGATGACGCGGAATTCCAGCGTCTTGCCTTCGTACGGGGTCGTGTCCTTGACCGGACGCGTGTCAACCAGCGAACCCGGCAGGAACGCGCGGATGCCGTTGACCATGACGGTCATGCCGCCCTTGACCTTACCCGTGATCGTGCCGGTCACGAGTTCGTTGTTGTCGAGAGCCTTTTCCAGCGACAGCCACGAAGCCAGGCGCTTCGCCTTGTCGCGCGACAGGATCGTGTCGCCATAGCCGTTTTCCAGCGCGTCGATCGCGACGGAAACGAAGTCGCCCGCCTGCACTTCTACCTCGCCCGCGTCGTTCAGGAACTCTTCGAGCGGGATGTAGGCTTCGGACTTGAGACCAGCGTTGACGACCACGAAGTTGTGGTCAACACGCACGACTTCGGCGGAGATCACTTCGCCGGCGCGCATGTCTTGCTTGGTCAGCGACTCTTCGAACAGAGCCGCAAAAGATTCGGTATTCGGGTTGGAAGTTTGCAGGTCGGACATAAAAATCAAAATTTGCATGGTTCTCGCGGTGCCCGGCTGACCGGATGGTCAGCAATGACGGCTGTGTGCGAATGCCACGCGGGGTTAAGGGGTTAAAACACGCTCCACGACATACGCGGAGCACCTACTGACAACGCTTACTTCTACTGCGCCCACTGCCCAGACACCAATCAGACATCAGGCATGCGGGACCCATGCTTCATACCACTGCACCACCTGTTCGACCGCCTGGTCGATGGACAGCGCCGAGGTATCAAGCAGCTTTGCATCCGCTGCGGGCTTGAGCGGCGCGGCCGCGCGTTGACTGTCACGCTCGTCGCGCTCACGCAAATCCCGGAGCAAGTCATCTATATTAGCAGAAAATCCTTTTTGGATCAATTGCTTATGCCGGCGCGCCGCGCGAGCCTCGACGCTGGCGGTCATGAACACCTTCAAGACGGCGTCCTGGAAGATCACCGTACCCATATCGCGGCCGTCGGCAACCAACCCCGGTTCCTTGCGAAAAGCCCGCTGACGGGCCACCAGCGCGGTTCTCACGGGTGCGTGCACGGCGATCGCCGAGGCGCGGCTGCCAACTTCCTCGGCGCGAATGTCGGCGGATACGTCGGCGCCATCGAGCTGCGCCAGCCCCTCGCGGAACGTGATATGCAGATCGTCGATCAGTTTTACAAGCGCGTCGGCGTCATCCGGCATGATGTTGTAACGCATGCTGGCGAGCGCGGCGAGCCGGTACAGCGCGCCGCTATCCAGCAAGTGGAAGCCGAGATTCGCGGCAACCAGCGCGGCCACGGTGCCTTTGCCCGAGGCGCTGGGGCCGTCGATCGTAATGACGGGCGTTTGGTGAAAGGGACGGATCGGTTTCATCGAAAAAGTCGCACGTCAGTCGATTCAGGAGCGAATCAGGGTTGAGCGAGCGCGGTGAAGCGCTCGAAATAATCGGGGAACGTCTTGCCGACACACTTTGGGTCGTTGATCCGGATCGGCACGCCGCCCAGGCTCACGAGCGAGAAGCACATCGCCATGCGGTGGTCGTCGTAAGTGTCGATCGAGGCGTTCGGAATCAGTTTTTCGGGCGGCGTGACGACGAGGAAATCCTCGCCTTCCTGCACCTTCGCGCCGACCTTACGCAACTCGGTGGCCATGGCGGCGATCCGGTCGGTTTCCTTCACGCGCCAGCTCGCGATATTGCGCAGCGTGGTCGTGCCGTCCGCGAAAAGTGCGGCGACGGCGATTGTCATCGCGGCGTCGGGAATCAGGTTGAAGTCCATGTCGATCGGGTCGAGCTTGCCGTGGTCGTTGCCGACACCGCGCACTTCGATCCAGTCGTCACCCATCTGCAGGTTCGCGCCCATCTTGATCAGCGCATCGGCAAAGCCGACGTCGCCCTGGATGCTGGACCGGCCCACGCCTTCCACCCGCAACGGGCCGCCGCCGAGCGCGCCGGCCGCGAGAAAATACGACGCCGACGACGCGTCGCCTTCCACCATGATGGTGCCGGGCGATTGATAACGCTGCCCCGCCGGCACGACGAAGCGATGCCATTCATGGCGCTCGACCTTGATGCCGAAGCGCTCCATCAGTTTCATCGTGATCTCGATATACGGCTTCGAGATCAGCTCGCCGTCCACCTGCACGATGCTCACGCCGCTTTCCGTGCGCAACAGCGGCAACGTCATCAAGAGCGAGGTCAGGAACTGGCTCGACACGTCGCCACGTACGCGGATCGGCGCGTCAGCCGTGATTTGCGCCGGACGAATCCGCAGCGGCGGATAGCCTTCGTTCTCTTCGTAGTCGACCCTCGCGCCGATCTGCCGCAAACCGTCGACCAGATCGCCGATCGGCCGCTCGTGCATACGGGGCACGCCGTGAATACGATAATCGCCGCCATTCACGGCGAGCGCGGCGGTCAGCGGGCGCACCGCCGTGCCGGCGTTGCCGAGAAACAGATCAGCCGTGCGGGCCGTGAACGCGCCGCGCGTACCGGTCACGACGCAGGTGTCGCCGTCGCGCTTCAGGCGCACACCGAGCTTTTCGAGCGCGTCGAGCATGACGCGGGTGTCGTCGGAGTCGAGCAGATTCGTGATTGTCGTCTCGCCTTCAGCGAGCGCCGCGAGTAGCAGCACACGATTCGAAATGCTTTTCGAGCCGGGCAAACGAACCGTGCCGGACGCACGAGAAAATGGTCCGAGATCGAGGAATTCCATGATTGAGTCCAATTCCGGTTATTTCGAAGCGTCGCCGGGTGCCGTCCCGGCAGTGCGCTGTTCCTGCCATTCGCTGCGCGCGACGCGCGAGCGCGCGAACACGGCTTCGAGCGCGGCGCCGTCGGCCGCTTCAATTGCCGCGCGCAAGCGTGCGAGCACCGCCGTGTACGCATCGAGTTCGTCGAGCAACGCGGCGCGATTCGCCACGCACACATCGCGCCACATTTCCGGACTCGACGCAGCGATGCGCGTGAAGTCGCGGAAACCGCCAGCGGCGAATGAAAATTTCAGCGCGGCATCGGGCGAGTTGAGAATCTGCTCGACCAGCGCGAACGACAACACGTGCGGCAAATGGCTCACCGATGCGAGTACGCGATCATGCTGCTCGGGCGTCATATCCCGCACGCAGGCACCGGTCGCGCGCCACATCGCGGCAACACGTTCGACTGCTGCCGGCGCATTCTCCGGTAGCGGGCACAACACAACATTGCGATTCACGTACAGATCGGGCAACGCCGCATCCGGGCCGCTCGCTTCGCGGCCCGCAATCGGATGCCCCGGCACGAACTGGCCGATGCGCGCGCCGAGCGCCGCGCGTGCGGATGCCACGACGTCGGACTTGGTGCTGCCGGCATCGGTGACGATCGTGCCTGCATCGAGAAACGGCGCAATGCGCTCAAGCAGCGATTGTGTCTGCGCAACTGGCGCGGCGAGCAGCACGATATCCGCGCCGGCGAGTGCGGCGCGCAACGCGACGTCATCGGTCAAGGCCGCGGATTGGTCGATCACACCCAATTCCAGCGCCCGTGCCGTGGATGCCGACGAACGCCCGACGCCGATCACCGTGCCCGACGCCTCATCCCGCTCATCCCGTTCACGCAGTGCGCGCGCGAGCGATCCGCCGATCAGGCCGACACCGAAAATCACCAGCTTGTTAAAAGAAAACGCGGCCACGTCGATCACAGAAAAAGCGCGCCATCCGTAAAGTGCGGCGCGCGGGTCAAGGTCAACCGCTTACGCGGCGGTAAGCGTCTTTTCGAGCGCCGCGAGGAACGCCTCGTTTTCTTGCGGCAGGCCGATCGTGATGCGCAACCATTGCGGCAAACCGTAGTTGCCGACCGGACGAACGATCACGCCCTGCTTCAGCAACGCGAGGTTGACGCGGTTACCGGCTGCGTCGTCGTTGCCGACGCGCACCAGCACGAAATTGCCGTCCGACGGCACATATTCGAGGCCGAGTTTGTCGAACGCCTCGGTCAGGCGGCGGTAGCCTTGCGCATTCAAGGCCGCGCTCTTTTCCAGAAACGCCTTGTCGTTCAGCGCCGCGATCGCCGCGGCTTGCGCCAGCGTGTTCACATTGAACGGCTGACGCAGGCGGTTCAGCAGATCGGTCAGCTCAGGCTGAGCAATCGCGAAGCCGACCCGCAAACCCGCCAGGCCGAACGCCTTCGAGAACGTGCGCGACACCAGCAGATTCGGATACCGGCGCACCCATGCGATCGAGTCATAGCGCTTTTCTTCGGGCAGGTACTCGGTGTACGCCTCGTCGAGCACGACGACCACGTGACGCGGCACCTTGCCGAGAAACGCTTCGAGCTTCGCGCCTTCGATGAACGTGCCGGTCGGGTTGTTCGGGTTGGCGACGAAAATCAGGCGGGTGTCGTCGGTGATCGCGGCGAGCATTGCGTCGAGATCGTGACCGTATTTCACTGCCGGCACGACGATCGCACGCGCACCCACGCCTTGCGTGGCGAGCGCATACACCGCGAACGAGTATTGCGCGTAGACGATCGACTGCCCGTTCTCGACGAACGCGTGCGCGGCGATTTCGAGAATGTCGTTGCTGCCGTTGCCGAGCGTGACCCAGTCGGCCGGTACGCCGTAGCGCTCGCTCAGCGCACTCTTCAGCTCGAACGCATTCGCGTCCGGATAGCGGCCGAGTTCGCTGGCCGCTTGCGCCATGGCGCGTTGCGCCGACTCCGGCATGCCCAGCGGATTTTCGTTCGACGCAAGTTTCACGATGGTCGCTTCGTCGAGTCCGAACTCGCGGGCCACTTCCGAAATCGGCTTGCCGGCGATGTAAGGCGCAATTGCGCGCACATAGGAAGGACCGAAGGACGTTGTCATGAAAATCTCCGAACGACTAATTAGTAGTAGATGAATACGCGACAGGCGCACTCGAACGGCATGAGCGCGCCTCGACAAACATTAGCGGGCGCGCGGATATGAGCCGAGTATCTTCAGGAACGCAGCTTTCTGGCCGAGTTCGGTCAGCGCGGCAGCGACCGCCGGCTCGTCACGATGGCCTTCGACGTCGATATAGAAGTAATACTCCCACGTGCCGACGCGCGCCGGGCGCGACTCGAAACGGGTCATGGATACGCTATGGCGCGCCAAAGGCTCCAACAACTTGAACACGGCGCCCGGTTCGTTCGCCACCGAAACGATCAGCGACGTCTGGTCGTGCCCGCTGATGCCGGTGCGCTCCTTGCCGATCATCACGAAACGCGTGCGGTTGTGCGGATCGTCCTGGATCAGCGCGTATGCGACCTGCAGACCGTAATGCGTCGCGGCGCGGTCGCCGGCGATGGCCGCAACGGTTGGGTCTTCCGCCGCCATGCGCGCGGCTTCGGCATTACTCGACACCGCCTGGCGCTCGAGATGCGGCGCGTTGGTCGCGAGCCAGCGCTGGCACTGGGCGAGCGCCTGCGCGTGCGCACACACCCGCGTCACGCCAGTCAGGCCGCCATTCAGCGTCAGGAGATTGTGGTGAATCGGCAAGGCCAGTTCGCCGCCGATCGTGAGCTGGGTTTGCAGCAGCAAATCGAGCGTGCGCGACACCGCGCCTTCAGTCGAATTCTCGACCGGCACAACGCCGAATTCGGCTGCGCCGGCTTCGACCGAGCGAAATACTTCGTCGATCGACGGGCACGGCAAACCTTCGATCGACTGACCGAAGTATTCGTGCATCGCCTGTTCGCTATACGTGCCGACCGGGCCGAGATATGCGGCCTTGATGGTCTTTTCGAGCGCGCGGCTCGCGGCCATGATCTCGCGCCAGATCGCGCTGATATGCTCACTGGCCAGCGGCCCGTTGCTCATATCCTGCAAACGCGAGATCACCTGCTGCTCGCGCTCGGGGCGGAACACCGGCGCGTTGAAATGCTTCTTCACCTCGCCCACTTCGAGCGCCACCGCGGCGCGCTGATTGAGGAGCGCGATCAACTGCGCGTCGAGCGCGTCGATGCGTTCGCGAAGGGGCTTGAGTCGGGTATTGAGTTCGTCGTCCATGCGTGAAAACGGCCCTGCCGGTAGCTGCTGCACAAATGCGTGCTGGAAAGGATACGCGTGTCTGAATATCAAACAGATTCAGGCGCTGCGCTGTTCGAATTCCTTCATGTATTCGACAAGCGCTTTGACGCCTTCGAGCGGGACAGCGTTGTAAATCGACGCCCGCATGCCGCCGACGGACTTGTGGCCCTTTAGCTGCACCATTCCCCGCGCTTTCGCGCCGGCCAGGAAATCTTCGTTGCGCGACTCGTCGGCGAGGAAAAACGGTACGTTCATCCGCGAGCGCGAGCCACGTTCGACCTTGTTCAGATAGAAGCTGCTCGAATCGATCGCGTCGTACAGCAGCTTCGATTTTTCGAGGTTACGCGCTTCCATCGCGGTAAGGCCGCCCTGCTTCTTCAACCACTTGAACACCAGCCCGGCGATGTAAATCGCGTACGTGGGCGGCGTGTTGTACATCGAGTTGTTCTCGGCGACGGTTTTCCATTCAAACGCCGACGGGCAGATCGCTTGCGCGCGGTCCAGCATGTCTTCGCGCACGATCACGACCGTCACGCCCGCCATGCCGATATTCTTCTGCGCGCCACCGAACAGCACGCTGTATTTGGCGATGTCCATCGGGCGCGACAGGATGTGCGAGGAGGCATCCGCCACCAGCGGAATATCGCCGAGGTCAGGAATCTCGAACGTCTCGACACCGTGAATGGTCTCGTTGGTGCACAGATGCACGTACGCGGGATCGTCCGACAGTTGCCATTCCGAGCGCGCCGGCGCACGCGTAAAGCCTTCGGCCGTCTGACCGCTTGCCGCGAGATGCACCGCGCCGTACTTTTGCGCTTCCTTGAACGACTTCTGCGACCACGAACCGGTCACGACAAAATCCGCGCGCGCTTTCGTGCCCATCAGATTCATCGGCACGATGGCGTTTTCGCCCAGACCGCCACCTTGCAGGAACAGGATGCGGTGGCTGGCGGGCACGTTGAGCAGGTCGCGCAGATCGACGAGCGCTTCCTCATGGATCGACATGAATTCTTTGCCGCGGTGGCTCATTTCCATCACGCTCATGCCACTACCGTGCCAATCGAGCATCTCGTCGGCTGCCTGACGCAGCACTTCTTCGGGCATGGCAGCTGGGCCGGCGGAGAAATTAAAGACGCGCATCGTGAGATCCTGGAAGCTGGCGCGAAAAACGAACAGATCGCGCAAAAATCGGCGAAGTTGGCAGCCACAAATACCGCCACCGCAAAATCAGCGCCGCGAACTCGACAACGCGAGTTTGACGGCGCGTGTTTGGCAACACGCCGCTGACAACATTTTCGCGCCCAAAAAGAAAATGGCCGTCTGCGCGTGTGCGCAAACGGCCATTATCGCATTGTCACCGCCAACCCGCCAAACCCGGCGCGCCGCTCAGCACGCCACACGGCATGTCAAACGGCGGCTGGCGCGATGTCGGCGCTGCCTTTCGATCTTTGGGCTAAAGCTGACTTACTTAGCCGGCTTGACCGAAGCGACTTCCTTGTCAGCCTGGTCGCGCGTTGCCTTGATCGATTGCGGCATGTACTTTTGCATCAAGCCATTCACGACGTCGCGGCCAACCTGGTCTTGCACCTGGATGAACTTGCGGCCGGTCGGGCTCTTGTAGAACGCGGTCAGATCCTTGATTTCCGACGTGCTGTAGTACTTCGCGTAAGCGTCGTACTGAGCTTGCATTGCGTCTTGACGGAACGAGTCCGTTGCGAACACCTGGCCTGCGCCGTCAACCAGCTTCGGCACTGCGTTCTTTTGCAGCGTCGGGACGGAAGCCTGCTTTTGCTTGTCCGTCATCGTCTTGTTTTCGCTCAGGGCGTCCGACAGGATAGCCGGGACCAGTTGCTTGGCTTGCATCTGGGCGCTGTTGCCAATTGCGCCAACGAGCTTCTGTGCGTCGATTGCGTCCAGCAGGTCTTTGATTGCAGCCTGCTTGGCCGGATCAACCGGTGCAGCGGCAGCAGCCTGAGCCGCCGGGGCCGGGCTCTGAAGCGCTTGAGCCATAGCGAAGGTCGGCACGAGAGCAGCCAGCAACATCAGTTGTTTGAATCGTTTTTGCATCATTACTCCCTAAGAGAAATTAACTTGAACTGCAAGCTGCGCGGGATGCGTATCGGCCCGACACGCCATTGTTCCCTGCGCAGCTTTCAACCAATAACTGAGACTGAAAGCTGCCGACGTGAATCAGGCCGCACCACCGTCTTCACCGCCATTGTCGCCTTCGGCAGGACCTTCGGTGTCGCCTTCCACATCGATATCCGCTTCCGCCTCAGCAACCTGTTGCAGACCTGAAAGCTTGGTCCCTTCGTCAAGGCTGATGAGTGTAACACCTTGGGTTGCGCGCCCCATTTCCCGAATTTCCGATACACGCGTGCGAATCAGCACGCCCGTATTGGTGATCAGCATGATCTGCGCTTCCTGATCCACCAGCGTGGCGGCGACGACCTTGCCGTTACGCTCCGAGGTCTGGATTGCGATCATTCCCTTCGTGCCGCGGCCGTGGCGCGTGTACTCGATGATCGGCGTGCGCTTGCCGTAGCCGTTTTCGGTTGCGGTGAGCACCGACTGCTGCTCGTCGCCGGCCACCAGCAAGGCGATCACGCTCTGGCCGTCTTCGAGTTGCATGCCGCGCACGCCACGCGCCTCACGTCCCATCGGACGAACGTCGTTCTCGTCGAAACGCACTGCCTTGCCGGAATCCGAGAACAGCATCACGTCATGCTGGCCGTCTGTGATGGCGGCGCCGATCAGGTAGTCGCCGTCATCCAGACCGACCGCAATAATACCTTTACGCAACACGCGGCCAAAGGCTTCCAACGGCGTCTTTTTTACAGTTCCTAACGCGGTGCCCATAAAGACGAATTTGTCAGCCGAGAATTCCTTTACCGGCAAGACAACCGTAATCTTCTCGCCGTCCTGAAGCGGGAAGATATTGACGATCGGACGGCCGCGCGAGTTCCGCGAGCCTTGCGGCACTTCGTAGACCTTTACGCTGTAGACACGGCCACGATTCGAGAAGCACAGAATGTGATCGTGCGTGTTCGCAATGAACAGCGTGTCGATCCAGTCGTCTTCTTTCATCGCCGTGGCCTGTTTGCCGCGACCACCGCGCTTCTGCGCGCTATATTCGGACAACGGCTGCGATTTCACGTAGCCGGCGTGCGACATGGTCACCACCATCTCTTGCGGCGTGATCAGGTCTTCGGTGTTCAGCTCGGTTGCGTTCAGCTCGATCTTCGAGCGGCGTGCGTCGCCGAATTCGGCCTTGATCGACGTCAGTTCGCCGACGATGATCGCCGTAATGCGCTCCGGGCGGGCCAGAATGTCTAGCAGGTCGGCGATTTGCGCCATCACTTCGCGGTACTCGCCAATGATCTTGTCTTGCTCCAGACCCGTCAGGCGTTGCAGACGCATCTGCAAGATTTCCTGAGCCTGGGTGTCGGACAAGCGGTAGAGCCCGTCGGACTGCATACCGAAGGACGGGTTCAAACCGTCGGGGCGGTAAGCCTCGCGGCCACCCGCCGACGCGTTTTCCGTTTCGGCACGCGCCAACATTTCGCGGACCAGCGACGAATCCCACGGGCGCGCCATCAATTCCTGCTTGGCGATGGGCGGAGTCGGCGCTGCCTTGATGATTGCGATGAAGTCGTCGATGTTGGCGAGCGCAACCGCCAGACCTTCGAGCACATGACCACGTTCACGGGCTTTGCGCAGTTCGTATACAGTGCGCCGCGTCAGCACTTCCCGGCGGTGCGACAGGAAGCACGACAGCATTTCCTTCAGGTTCAGCAGCTTCGGCTGGCCGTCGACCAGCGCGACCATGTTCATGCCGAAGGTGTCCTGAAGCTGGGTCGCCTTATACAGATTGTTGAGCACGACTTCCGGTACTTCGCCGCGCTTCAACTCGATCACGACGCGCATGCCGCTCTTGTCGGATTCGTCGCGGATGTCGGAGATGCCTTCGAGCTTCTTCTCGTTGACCAGTTCGGCGATACGCTCCAGAAGTGAGCGCTTGTTCACCTGGTACGGCAACTCGTCGACAATGATCGACATGCGCTGACCGCGGTCGATTTCCTCGAAGTGCGTGAGCGCGCGCATCAGCACTCGGCCGCGGCCGGTGCGATAGCCGTCGCGCACGCCGGCCACACCGTAGATGATGCCGGCGGTCGGGAAGTCAGGCGCCGGGATGATCTCGATCAGTTCGTCGATCGTGGCTTCCGGGTTTTTCAGCAGATGCTGACATGCGTCCACAACCTCATTGAGATTGTGCGGCGGGATGTTGGTCGCCATGCCGACCGCGATACCGGACGAGCCATTGATCAGCAGATTGGGAATACGCGCCGGCAGGATAGCCGGTTCGTTTTCACTGCCGTCATAGTTCGGCGTGAAATCGACCGTTTCCTTGTCGATATCGGCCAGCAGTTCGTGGCCGATCTTTGCCATGCGGATTTCGGTGTACCGCATGGCCGCGGCGTTGTCGCCGTCGACCGAACCGAAGTTGCCCTGACCGTCAACCAGCATATAGCGCAGCGAGAAGTTCTGCGCCATCCGGACAATTGTGTCGTAGACAGCCGTGTCGCCGTGCGGGTGATATTTACCGATGACGTCGCCGACAATACGCGCCGACTTCTTGTAAGCCCGGTTCCAGTCGTTATTCAGTTCGTGCATCGCGTACAGCACGCGCCGGTGCACCGGCTTCAGGCCATCGCGAACATCGGGAAGCGCACGCCCCACGATCACGCTCATCGCGTAATCGAGATACGAACGGCGCATTTCCTCCTCTAGGGAGATTGGCAGAGTCTCTTTGGCGAATTGATCCATTATCCGTATCTTTTACGTGCCAAGGCGACGGCATGAAGCTCGCTTGAAGCCCAACTCGCCGCGCCTTCGCGTAAGCATTGCAGGCGCAACGCATCACGCGATTCTAACATGCCGCGCATCCGCCCCCGGCGGGGGTACGTATACCTATTAGCAGGCGAACGGGAACGGCGCCTGAACGCCCCCTGATCAAGCCGGGGCAGGCTCGATTTGTGCGTGGGGCAATCCGCCGCTCAGCCATGACTGGCGGTGCCTCCAGCGGATTGCTTCTGTTGCGCATGCACCACAATTGGAGGGCGATTTGATCGGGGGCAGATTTTTTTATCGTTGGAAGGGAACGATATGGCAAAATGCCAACGCACAAAGAGTTAGACACTGCTCGAAGTCTACACAGCACGTTTTTTGTTCTACACCGATGTTATACTTCGAGCAATGTATGACTTGTCTTCGTCAACAGGCTCGCAGTAAACCTGCGGTAATCTCAATTTCGAGAGGAGAAATATGAATAAACTTTCAAAGCTCGCGTTCATTGCAGCTACCGCAGTTATGGCTGCATCCGCCATGGCACAATCGGTGCCGGCGTCGCGACAAGCCACGAACGACAACTGGGTGAATGGTACCGGCGAATACGTGTGGATGAACGGCACGAACGAGCTTTGCTGGCGCGATGCATTCTGGACGCCGGCAACGGCCAACGCTAAGTGCGATGGCGCCCTGGTTGCTCAGGCTCCGACCCCGCCGGCTCCGGTCGCACCTGCACCGGCTATTACGAGCCAAAAGATTACGTATCAAGCTGACGCTCTGTTCGACTTCGACAAGGCTATCCTGAAGCCGGCTGGCAAGGAAAAGCTGGACGATCTGGCATCGAAGGTCGGCGCGCTGAACCTGGAAGTCATCGTTGCAACGGGTTACACGGACCGTATCGGTTCGGACAAGTACAACGACCGTCTGTCGCTGCGCCGCGCTCAAGCTGTGAAGTCGTACCTCGTCAGCAAGGGCATCGAATCCAACCGTATCTATACGGAAGGCAAGGGCAAGCGCAACCCGGTCACGACCGGTTGCAACCAGAAGAACCACAAGCAACTCGTCGCCTGCCTCGCACCGGATCGTCGCGTGGAAGTCGAAGTTGTCGGTACTTCGAAGCAGTAAGCTACAAAATTACCGCAGTATCAAAGCCCCGCTTCGGCGGGGCTTTTTTTATGCCACTGCTGCGGATGCTGCTCGTCTTCTCCTCCGAGCATCATCCGCCCGCTTGGCAGAACAGCACTAGCCAGCCGTTGCGCGGCATTTTGCCGCCCCGCCACTCGGCCTATATACTCAGGGTTTATCCTCGAGCGCCCGCTCAACGCTCTCATCGAGGCAGCTTCCGCTATGACCAACGCCGATCCCCACGAACTGCAGAAATTCAGCGACCTTGCGCATCGTTGGTGGGACCCGAACGCCGAATTCAAACCGCTGCATGAACTCAATCCGATTCGCTTGGGCTGGATCGACGCGCACGCGCATCTCGCCGGTAAGACCGTGCTGGATATCGGCTGCGGCGGCGGCATTCTGTCGGAGTCGATGGCGGGCTTGGGGGCGCACGTGAAAGGAATCGACCTGTCGAGCCAGGCGCTCGGCGTGGCGGATCTTCACAGCCTTGAAAGCGGTGTAACCGTCAGTTACGAAGAAATCGCCGCTGAAGCGCTCGCCGCCCGCGAACCGGGTACTTACGACGTCGTCACCTGCATGGAAATGCTGGAGCATGTGCCCGAACCGGCTGCCATCGTCGAGGCATGCAAGACGCTGGTGAAACCGGGCGGCTGGGTGTTTTTCTCCACATTGAACCGCAACGTGAAGTCATATCTGTTCGCGGTGATCGGCGCCGAATATATCGCGCGGATGCTGCCCAAGGGTACCCACGACTACGCGCGCTTCATCCGTCCATCGGAATTGGCGGGCTTCGTGCGCGCCGCCGGCCTGCGCACGGCCGACATCAAGGGTATCGTTTACAACCCGCTCAGCAAGCATTTCACGCTGTCCGACGACACGAGCGTGAACTACATGCTCGCCTGCCGCCGCGACGTCTGATCCGTCCCGACCTGCCCGGACTCAATCCACTCAATGAGCGATCCCACGCCCCTGCCCCAACGCGAAGACAACGACGACGCACTCGGTCTTTGCCAGGCTGTCCTGTTCGACCTCGACGGTACGCTCGCCGATACCGCACCCGATCTGGCGGCCGCCGTCAACAAAATGCGCCATGATCGCAGCCTCGAGATGGTGCCGCTCGAGGACCTGCGGCCGCTCGCGTCGGCGGGCGCGCGCGGACTGATTGGCGGGGCGTTCGGCATCGGCCCTGACAACCACGAGTTCGCGTCGATGCGCGAGGAGTTTCTCGCCAACTACGAAGCAGACTTGTGTATCGAAACCACGCTGTTTCCTGGCATCCCCGAATTGCTCGACGATCTCGATGCGCGGGGCGTGCGTTGGGGCATCGTGACGAACAAGGTGGCAAGGCTCACCGAGCCGTTGATCGCACAACTCGGCCTCGAAGAGCGTGCGGGCTGCGTAGTAAGCGGCGACACGACGCCGCATTCGAAGCCGCACCCCGCGCCCTTGTTGCACGCTGCGCGCGAATTGGGTGTGGTGCCGGAACGCATCATCTACGTCGGCGACGACCTGCGCGACGTACAGGCGGGTTTCGCGGCAGGCATGAAGACCATCGCGGCCGCCTACGGCTACTGCGGCAACGACATTCCGCCGACGAAATGGCATGCGCAGCATGTGGTGCAATCGCCCGCTGAATTGCAGAACCTGCTGCGCGACATAGGCTGAGCGCATAGACGAACCCGGCGGACGCTGCACATGCAGCACGAAGTTGCCTCGCCGCGGCGCTACGGAACAGTAAGACAACAAAGCAATCAGTCAGGACGTGGCTGTCAAACTATTGTAAAATCTACGTTGGCCCAGATATTTTGGGCAACGAACCGCGGGGGCGACCTGGTTTCGACAGGGGTTGCGAAGCGGCTAGGGCATACCGAGGACCCGTCACCTCGTTAATCAATGGGAAAAACGTAACTGCAAACGACGAAACGTTCGCACTGGCAGCCTAAGGGCCGCCGTCCTCTGCCTAGTTCACTGACGGGCTAGAGTCGCAAGACCGGTAGCAATACCGACAGAGGTCATATACGTCAGTTAAGTCTTGGCGGCGTCACGACGCCAAGGTCGAAAATCTAGTGAATCGCCGTCACGCAGCGTGTTCGTCCGCGTCGTGGTGGTTAAATCAAATGACAGAACTAAGTATGTAGAACTAGTCGTAGAGTGCTTCTGGACGCGGGTTCGATTCCCGCCGCCTCCACCAGAACACCTTTTTCAAGTAGTTTCAAGCAAGTTCAAGCCGTCCCGAAACCCGCGTGCAGCCTAGCTCTCGCGGGTTTTTTCTTTCCAGAAGCCATTTCAAGCCGTATCGTGGGGTTGCACCACATACCGTCAGTTTTGGCGGCACTTCTGGCGGTACTTGGTAAAATCTGGCTGTTTCGCCGAAAAAGTACCGCCAAACTCAAAAACAATGTACAAAATCAAAGACATACAGTGCAAAAAGGCTGCGCCAAAGGAAAAAGCGTACAAAATCGCCGATTGGGGCGGCCTGTATTTGCTCGTGAAGACTGACGGGGGCAAGTACTGGCGTTGGGACTATCGGTTCTGCGGCATTCGCAAAACCATGGCTTTGGGGACATATCCGACCGTGACACTTGAAGCTGCACGAGTCGCGCATAGGGATGCCCGCGCGATACTGGCGGATGGTAGCGACCCGATGGCAGAGCGAAAACACGGCAAGCTGGTGTCCCGGCTGGCAGCTATCAACACGTTCGAAGAAATCGGTCGGGAATGGTTTGAGCGGCAGCGTGATACGTGGGTGGATAGCCACGGCGATCGCATCATCCGCCGCCTGGAGCGCGACATTTTCCCGTTCATCGGCAACCGGCCAATCATCTCGGTCACGACGCCAGAAATACTGGCCGTGCTGCGACGTATAGAAGACCGAGGGGCAATCGAGACCGCGCACCGTGCGAAAAGCGACTGCTCGCAAATATTCAGATATGGGATCGAAACCGCGCGTGCCGAGCGGGACCCGACCGAAAATTTCAGCCGCGGCGCACTCAAAATTCCTCTAGTCAGGCACCATGCCGCCATCACGGACCCGAAGGAGTTCGGCGGACTCCTCCGCGCCATTGCTGAGTACAGAGGTTCCGCCATCACGCGTGCTGCCTTAAGTCTGGCGCCATTGGTATTCCAGCGCCCCGGCGAACTCCGCAAGGCGCGATGGGAAGAATTCGACCTGGAAGTGGCGCGATGGGAAATTCCGTCAGATCGGATGAAACGGCCCAAGGCCGAGAAACAGCTTGGTAGCGCGCACATCGTGCCACTGTCGCGACAGGCCGTAGTGATTCTGAGGGACCTGCATACCCAGACGGGTCCCGAAGGCTACCTCTTCCCTTCCCCGCGCACCCGCACTCGACCTATGAGCGACAACGGCATTTTGTCGGCGCTAAGGCGCATGGGATATGGTAAAGATGAGATGACCGGACATGGTTTTCGGGCCTCGGTCAGAACGCTGGCAGTGGAACGTCTTCGAATTCCAGCCGAATACGTAGATCACCAGCTCGCTCACGCAGTCAAGGACGTCCATGGGCGCGCCTACAATCGGACACAATGGCTCGATGAGCGAACTGAAATGATGCAGCGATGGGCGGATTACTGCGACAAGTTAGCGACAGGCGAAGCTGCTATTTCTATGGAACGATCGACATAGACTTGCCGCCTAATTTGCGTTACGCCTGTGACGTCCGACTCGGCCGCTTCAAAACGCCCCCCGGCCAACTCTGGTCATTCGACATCCTTCCACGAATTGCTGACAATAACGTCTCCTTCAGGGCTAGGTGACGAGATATGAGATTTTCCATTGAGATTCGCGATACCGAAGTGGCGGACCTCCTACAAGCCCTGATGCAGATCACAGGGATCGAGGCTTGGGAGCGTCGCTTCAAATGGCTCCAGCGGGAACTCAGCGAAAATCCCCTGATGGAAAACTGGCTGCGGGAAAGGTGCGCAATTGAGTGGGAAATGCGCGAGACTCTGTCGGACTTGTCGCTGAAGCCGAATCAACCGTTCAGACTGCAGACCCAGTCACAATACGAGCTGGTGGCCTTTGCCGCAGGTACTGTACGGTGCCACGAGCACCTCAGCGAGAGCGGTCGGCGAAGACTGCGTGGCGTGCTGCTGGATGGCCTGAAAGAGGACAAGGGGCTGCTTTCAATTCAGCATGAAATTACAACCGCAGTCCACCTTATTCACCGAGGTTTCGACGTCGAATTTCAGGACATGGAATATGGTGGAGGCGTTGACTTTGTCGCTAGGAAGGACGATGTCGAGATCGAGGTCGAGTGCAAGATGTTCTCGGCTGACCTCGGTCGAAAGATCCACCGGCGCCGAAGCGCAACGCTCTACAAGCAGTTAGCGGCGATATTGGTCGAAACATACAATTCTGCTACAAAGGGACTGATCGTGGCGGTCACGATACCGGATCGCCTGACCCCGGCGCCCGCGCAGCATCGTGAAATCGAAGCTGCGGTTAGAAAGGGGCTGCTTCAGGGTGAAGCATTGACGCAAACCGAGCACTGCACGGTTCGGATCTGGGATTTTCTAATCAACGATAGCCCGTTCAGCAAAGCTCCAGGGGAAATTTCACGGGATGAGGTTGATCAGTTTGTGCGGGCGCGCACGGGTCGATCAAATGTCAACCTGATGATCCTGTTTTCGCCGGGCCAGCGTGCCGTGATTCTATCCCTCGCAAGTCAGAAGCAAGATGAAGTACTCGACGGGATGAGGCGTCAGTTGCGCGAAGCGGCGAAGGGCCAGTTCACCGGGACGCGCCCCGCTATGCTTGCTGTCCAACTACACGCGCTTACATCAGATCAATTGATCAGTCTGGGGCAATTGGATAGCTCCTCCCGGTCCGCTGCCACTGGTCTGCAAATCATGACATCCGACTTCCTGCAAAGGCCGTCGAGCGCACACATCCATACGGTCGTCTATCGTTCGCATGGCGTAATCGACAACAGCGGCGGGGGCGGCACGACAAGCGCGGCTGGGCCTTCGTACCTGATCAAAAACCGCAACCACCCTTCGTACGCAGATCCCCGTTTCGGGATCTTCAGTGTTGAGGCATATTGACGATTGGCGATGTCCGAATTCGTTGAACGACCGATATCAAGAATTACAAATGTCCGTTGCGGGTCAAACTGAGGCGGCCATCATCCAACTGGATTCAGCCATGAAGCGTCATCCGCCTGTACGATCAATCGGACGTTCGAACTCGGCTCAGACTTGTTTCCCCTAATCGATTGCTAGTGAACGCACACCTCCAATTGTTCGCCCCGGCAAGCCGAACGCGCGGTCGTCGGAGAGCGCTTTGACTGAAGCGGCAACGACCTGTAGCAGAAATAGCCACCGACTAGTCTTCTGATTAGAATGCTTCTTGCCAATCATGGCAGGTCAAATTGAGATCATCGAATGTCGAACACATCGCCTCCCAAGCTTTTTATCTCTTACAGTTGGACCACGTCCGCACATGAGCGTTGGGTGATTGAGCTTGCGGAGCGTCTGGTGGATGACAATATCGAGGTAATACTAGACAAGTGGGACTTGCGAGAAGGCCACGACGCTCACGCCTTTATGGAGCGGATGGTTACCGACCCGGATATCAAAAAAGTCGCGATGATCTGCGATGTTGCTTACGCGAATAAAGCCGATAAGCGGGGTGGTGGCGTAGGGACGGAAACTCAGATTATCACTGGCGAGATCTATAGCAACACCGCGCAAGACAAGTTCGTCGCAGTAATTGCAGAAAAGGATGCGGATGGACATGCAGCCGTTCCTGCCTACTACAAAAGCCGTATCCACATTGACCTGACGGATGCTGACCGCTACGAGCAGGAATACGAGCGCCTAGTCCGGTGGGTATATGACAAGTCGCTTTATGTGAAGCCATCACTTGGAAAGACACCGGACTTTCTCACGGACACCGCAGCAAGGACGTTGGGTAATAGATCGGCAATGAAGCGTGCTCTAGATCATTTGCGCGAGGGGAAACCCACCGCGACGGCGGCGTTGGTAGACTATCTATCGAGCGTGGCCGTCGAGTTCGGGGAGTTGCGAATCGTTAAAGACGCCACCACAGAGTTTGACGAACAGGTAATTAGATCTATCGAGTCGTTCCGAGCCACGCGAGACGATGTGCTGGCTGTAATTCAAGCAGTCGCTCGGTATCAACCAACCGAAGAAAATCTACTGAAAATTCATAGATTCTTCGAAGAGCTGCTCGGTTACTACGGACCACCTTCGAACGTAAATAGTTACTCCGATTGGGATTTCGATAATTTTATCTTCGTCACGCACGAGCTTTTTCTACACACAATCGCGATCTTTATCGATGGCGAACATTTTGAACAAGCGCGAACCTTGATTGCAACTGAATTCTACGTTGCGAATAGCCGTGTATTTGGAGGTAATCCAATGGTTTCCGCTGCTGCGATCAACTCGGGCACGGGATCGCTGGATAGGCGAAATGAACGGCTGAAGCTGCAGCGGACTTCGCTCCGGGGTGACTTACTGCATGACCGATGTAAATCTGCCTTTACTCGCTTCGAGTCGCTGGCGCAAGCTGATGTCCTGCTTTTCATGCACTTCAAACGGGCTGGCGCTTATTGGTGGCCGTACACGGTGATTTATCTTGGACCTGGGCGAGCACCCATGCCTGTTTTTGCCCGTGCGAGTTCGACAAAGTTCTTCAACAAGCTACGGGTGCTGTTCGGTCTTGATACGGGCGAACAGATGCGCGCTTGGATCGAGCGCTTGGCGGCCGACGACCGCTTGCCTCAGGCTGGTTACACTCGTCTCCCCGTTGAATGGTTGACCGCCGCCGACACGATCGCGACAAAGGAGTGAGTATCCGGAGCCGTAGCTCCGAACGGTCCTGGGGCCGCGCTGTCGTGCGCACGTTCGTACGTCACTTCCACCTTGAAACCGGTCGTTCAGACAGAAGCCCACCCCGTCAAATCATTGGCCAAAGCGGTCGCTCTCGGAATCGTTGCAGAGGTTGCTGCGAGCGACCGCCTCCGGAAACAGGAACGCGCCCGCGTAGTTGATCGCCAGGGCTGGGCCGTACAATCACTGAAGTAGGTTCCTGCTCAAAGAAGGGGGTCCGATGGATACGGGGTTGAAGCGAGCCGCAGACGCGTTTAAGACCGTCGATTGGGTTGTGCCGGCATACTTCACCGTCGGCGCGATTGATATGTTAGCGAGCGCAATAGAGAGTGCGGCGTCTCCTGAACAGCGGCAGACCATCCTGCGCGACGTTCTTCCGAGGCTCTACAACGACGACTATTTAGCCGCAACGCTGATGGCGCGGTACAGCTCGACAATCTATGTGCGCGACTTCCGGATGCCAATCGCCGAGTCTATCGAAGCGGCAGTGATCGGGCTACCGCATGCGGCAGTGTCAACACTCACTCCAGTGCTAGAGGGTGTACTTCGCAAGATCGCGGCTGAGCGCAAGGGTCCAGAGGAAAATGGGAAGAAGTTCTTCATAATCCCCGAACTAGACGAACTAATCGCTAACGAGGAGCGTTCACCTCACCGGTACGGGGAGCGCATCGTCATGCTCGAATCACTACGAGATTTTTTTGCTGAGCGGCTTTACGCCCAAACGAAAAATTATGGTGGACTGGACCAGCTAAACCGGCACGGCATTCTGCATGGTCTATTTGATGGATATGGCGATAGCGTCAACTTCTATCGTCTGATATCGCTGCTGGACCTGTTGTGCTTCGCGCTAGTCCTGTCGCATGGTGGATCGGCATTTGCGTCGGAAGACACTCCTGAATCGCGCAAGCTCGCGAGCTACTATCAGGCAGCGCGAGAGCACTCATTGCAGCGCCCTTCCGTGTGATGTATTCGCAACGTGCGTGAGATTACAACATGACGCGGCAGACAAACATGCAGCATCGTCGTCCCGTTGCGTCTTGCCCGCGTTTCAAGTGAACATCGCTGCTTCTTAGAACTCTACATAAAATCGCAGAGAGCATCTTTGCGGCCATGCAGGCGGGCTCACGAAGCCGCGAGAACCGTGCCAACTTTTGCTGGAGGGACAATGCCGGTTGCCCACTTCTATAATCGATCACTTTTCCCTTTCTTGGGAATCGCGGTGCCAGACTCTCTAGTGGAGTTGGGTGTCTTCATCGGTGACCGAGCCCAGCACATGTCGGATGCGTACGACAGATTCTTTCTGGATCACTGCGAGAATATCGCGCGGCGCCTAGCTGACATCGCGCTGTATAAACGAGCAATCGACGACGAACTTGCATCTACTGGAAACCCTTTCCGATCGGCGATCGTTTATACAGACCTACCTGGTTGCCTATCTGGGTGCGGTCAAATCCTTGCTTGATGCAGTCGCTATCTGCCTTGATTCGCTCTATAGCCTTCGTCTGAAGCCAATCGATCGCGATCTTTGTCGAGACCGGCTGCACAAGATGCTATCTAAGGTAGATGTCCTTGCTGCAGATCGATACAACGTTCACCAAGACTTCTACGAGGACGTGCGGGTTTGGAGAAATGCCGCCCAGCACCAAGTTGCGCCCGTCGTCGTCGTGTGTGGGCCGACTTCAGCGCGAGCAGGACGTGCGCCAGATGAAATACCGAGAAACGAGGTCAACGTTAGGCTTGTCAATAAACCGGGGCTTCTCCCTTCGCACCTAATCCGGCCGTCGAACGGTATTCACTGGGTTGAGCCGAATGCTTTCTTCACCTCATGGCGTAATTCAGTCGAGCAGATAGTTACGTCGATCTGCCGCGACATCATGGCGCACTGCCCGCCCCGTGAGCATTAGACCAGAAGCGCTCAACGCCATCGCTGCCCCATCCCGGGCCGCTCCGGGTGCTCCGATCTGACAGAGCGAATGGCCGTTGTACCTTCGAAAGTTCGGTTGAGGGGGCACCGGGTCTGATCGACAGAACTGGATCGATGACGGTCACCCGACATGGGCGCGATTTATTTCGTCAAAATCAGTCATGCGCGCATCAAACTGCATCAGTTTGCCACTGCAAAACATCTTCCGAATGTCTCACAGCAAGGCCTTCGGGGCGAATCGCACTTTGCATCAAATTCAACGACCCAAGCGAAGCCCGCAGGCGGGGTGGGGACTGCACGGCAACGAGTAGTGACTACATCTCATCGCCGCAACAGTGCCACCGCTTTGCGGTACGGCCCCGCGAATTCGTTCGCGCAGACTGCGACTACCGCGGCTTGATCAGGTGCTTGGGATCTGTATCTGCGTGCGTCTTATTAGGCCGAAGCGTCGGAGCCTGTACTTCAAGCGCCGGCAGCGGCTTCCAGTACGACGTCCAAAATCCTGCCCGTTCGATCATGGGGCCGCCATCGACGCGCACCTCTGCATCCTGAGTCTCTTGTAAGCGGAAGACCTGGCCGCTATCCGTCAGCGCATACAACCGATGGTCATGATCCTCGCCATTTCCCGTTGGCCCGGTAGCTATTTGCACGATCTTCATGCGTGTGTTCCTTCTTTTTGTGTTGGAAAGACCAGTCTACCGTGCGCGCGTCTTCACTTGTAGTCAGTCCGGACACAAATGCGACCGGTTGGATAAAAGGCTATGCGACGGCAAGATGACTTCACATGCCAACGCATGAAATTGCTTGGAATTTCAGAGAGGAAATCACAGATGCGCGAGACCAAAGAATCGCTGTCGATCCCGGAAACCGGGTTCCTGCGTCAACCGCAGGTATTGAAGTTCGTGCCGTTTTCAGCGACGACCTTATGGCGGCGCTGCAAGGCCGGTGCATTTCCGCAACCGGTCAAGCTATCGGCAGGCATCTCCGCATGGCGCGCAGAGGAAGTGCGCGCATGGATCGCGCAGCAAGGGACCGCGTGAAACGCGAGTCGCACAGACGAAAAAAAGCCGCACACGAAGTGCGGCCCAGAATTCATTCGAAATAGAACTGCCGTGAAGAACAGCCATCGTATCACCCACCAACTGACAATTCCAGGCGCGCAGGCGCTCCAGCGAGGCATTGCACCGGGCTACCTGTCGGTCTATACTCAGGTCGTCGCTGAAACAACAGTGACCGGGTTTGGCGACCTGTATAGCAGTAGGCGGACAACCGCCTCAGCGCGGTTTTTTTACGTCCGCACGCCTTTGCGCGCCTCTTTCTATGGGCGGGCCTTGGTGGGGAGACCTTCGGGTCTGCCGGTTTCCTATTGCGCCGGTTCGCCAACCCTGCCTTGTGCCCGCTCACCCCATTTGGCGATGGGAAGTGGGATTCGATCCGCTGCAATAGGAGGCCATCTCATGCGCCCTATCTCCGCTCGTCCCGAGCAATCGCCCCTTTCCGTTGAACTGCTTTTGATCGTCCGCAACGCACTGCGTGCTGCGGTGCTTGCTCCGACCGATACGGCCGCACTCGACGTATCCGCCGCCGCGCTACTGGCCGTTGCCGAGCGCGTAGAGCAATCACCCCTCAACGCGTGAGAGCGAACGATGACAGCTCACACAGAAAGGGAACGCGCAGCGCTCGCCCTGTCGGCAATTCCCGCCGACGTACCACGCGATACCTGGTGGAAAATCGCCGCGGCGCTCAAGCACGAATTCGGCGAGGACGGCTTTGCGCTGTTCGACGCATGGAGCCGCACGACAGAGCGTTATGACGAAGCCGCTGCACGCGATACGTGGCGCTCGCTCAAGGCATCGGGCGGCATCCGCATCGGCAGCCTGTACGAAATCGCGAAGAGCCACGGCTTCGACCCAAAACAGCATCACGTCGCAACGCCAACGACGGCCGAACGGACACGCCACGCAAGGGAGCAGCGCGAGCGCGCCGAACAGGACGCCCGCGCGCAGGCCGACGAGGCACAACAGCGCACGCGAGCCGCCGATCGTGCATCCACGCTATGGGAGAGCGCAGCCGCAGCTTCCGACGATCATCCGTACCTGCAAGGCAAGACAGTGCGCGCCCACGGCCTGCGTCTGTATCGCGGCAACCTGCGCATCGGCGGCATGGCTTGCGACGGCGCGCTGATGGTCCCGCTACGCGCGGCGAGCGGCGACCTCACGTCACTCGAATTCATCGTTGCGAACGGCGAGAAACGCTTTCTAAGTGGTGGAGCGAAGGCCGGTTCGTTCTGCCTGATCGGCGACGATTGCACGCGTATCGTAATCGCCGAAGGGTATGCAACAGGTGCCTCTGCGTTCGAAGCAACCAGTTATGCCGTGGCGGTCGCATTCGACGCGGGCAATCTACGCCGTGTCGCCAGTGCGCTGCGCGAGCAGCACCCTAAAGCGGTACTGGTGTTTGCAGTCGATAACGATGCCAAAGCCAACGGCAGCAATCCGGGCTTCAAGGCGGCGACCGATGCGGCGCACGCTGTCGGTGGCACGCTCGCCGTACCGCCGTCTGGGATGGACCTGAACGACTTGCACCAGAGAGACGGCCTGATAGCCGTCAAGGACCTGATCAATGCTGCCTTGCCTCAGGTGTGGCCGAACATGGAGCAGCGCCCCTGCTGGTGCGTTTATGGTGACTGGCAGGAAGTTGACGGAGTAAAGCGCAAGCCGGGCGTATGGCATCACAACTTCAAGCAGCGTGACGACCAGGAGCCGGTCATGGTGGACGAGTGGATCTGTTCGCCGCTGTACGTCGATGCGACGACTTCGAACCGTGAAGATGAAAATTACGGCTTCCTGCTGCGCTACGTGTCGCGGCGCGGCATCTCGAAGAAGTGGGCAATGCCGGCCGAAATGCTTGCTGGCGACGGCGCCGAAGCGCTGGGTATTTTGCTGTCGGGCGGTGTCGAAATCTCGCAACACAAGAAGCGTGAAGTGCTGCGCTACATCGCAAGCCAGCATCCGAAGCGCCATATGCGCGCGGCGACACTGACCGGCTGGCACGACGGTGCATTCGTCCTGCCGGATGAAGTGATCGGCGCCGACGATGTGTGGTTTCAGGCTGCTGGCCGCACAGCGCCATACGGCATGGCCGGAACGCTTGCAGGCTGGAAAAGTGGCGTTGCGGCATTGGCCGAGGGCAATCCCCTCCTGATGCTCGCGATATCGGCCGCGTTCGCAGGCGTGCTTCTCGAACCACTATGTATTGACGGCGCCGGTCTGCATATCTACGGCGATTCGAGTACCGGCAAGACCACGGCGCTTGTAGCTGGCATTTCCGTGTGGGGCGGTCAGTCATTTCGCCGTCAATGGCGTGCGACAGCGAACGGGCTGGAAGGCGCGGGCACCATGCACACAGACACGCTGCTCGCGCTCGATGAAATCGGTGAGTGCGCGCCGCGCGACCTCTACGAAGCCGCGTATGCACTTGCCAACGGGACCGGCAAGAGCCGCGCGAACAAACACGGCGAGGCACGTAAGGCCGCTCAATGGCGCGTGTTCGTGCTATCGACGGGAGAAACGACGATTGCAGCGCGCATCGAGTCGGGCGGGATCGAGGCAAAGGCCGGACAAGGTTTGCGGATTCTCGACATGCCTGTGTCTGGTCGCTACGGCCTGTTTGATGATCTGCGCGGGGTAGATTCGGGTGCGCGCCTGTCAGACGCACTGCGTGACGCTGCCGCAAAGCACTACGGCCACGCGGGCCGGATGTTCGCGCGCCAGTTGGCCGCCGAGCGCACGGCGGGCGTCGAATTGTCCGAACGACTTGCCAGTCTGCTCGCGCACTTTGATGCTCCAGACGGTCAGGAACGCCGGGCTGCCCGCGTGCTTGCCGTTGCGGCGCTCGCTGGCGAACTGGCGCTCGAATTCGGCATCGTCGGCTGGAAAGCTGGCGAGCCAACGCAAGCGGCTGTACGGGCGTTCCGGTCATGGCAGGATCAACGTGGCACGCACGGACGCAGTGCTGAACACGTCGGCATTGTGCGTGCCGTGTCCGATTTCATCGACCGATGCGGCGATGCCCGATTCTCCGATATCGACGTGACGGGTGCGCCGTTCATGCCGATCCGCGATCGCGCCGGTTACTGGCGAATCGAAGGCGGCCACCGCCTGTACCTGTTCACGTCGGCAGGCATCAAGGAAGCCATCAAGGGCTATGACCTGAATCGCGCATTGTCAGCACTCGATGCGGCCGGAGCGATTGCAAGGAAACAGGACGGCCAGCGCTCGGTGCCAATCCGCGCACCCGATGGCCGGCTAACCCGACTGTACGCCATCGACCCCGAAAAACTGGATGTAGACGGCTAACCGGCCGGCCTGCGGCCTTGCGCCGCAGGCAAGCTGGAAAGACCTCAGCACTGCGTCGTAGCTAATTGCTTAATCAGATATGCAGTCCTAACTGGAAATCAGAGAAATCTTGACCACCGCTTTCAAGCTCAAACAAACATTCATCGGCGCAGCGCATGCGTATTTCGATGCGCGCTCGAAACTCGAACAGGCCGAACGCATCCTCGACGCGACAAAGCAGGCATGGATGGACGAACTGGGTCGGCTCGCACGCCTGCGTGACGGCCGTCCGCGCCGTGACGCGATCGCCAGGCGGCTGCGCCATCTACGTGCGCAGCGAAGAAAGAGCCGAGCAGCGGGGACCGGCAACATGGCCGCCACGTCAGTTAGCCAACTAGCGCGAAAACCCGATCCAGAAGGAAGACCGGGAAGCACCTCCTGTTTCGGGCTACCGCACAATCGTCCTGAAAAAAGTAAAGGGTCGCGCGCCCTTAAATCGGAAGTAACAGGAGTAACAGGAGTAACACCCATTGAATCAATGACCTGCATCGATTCAGTGGGAGTAACACAGGAGTAACAGAGGAGTAACAGCAAGCCGTAACTCACCTGCCTGTTACTCCTGTTACTCCAGTGCTACTGCAGGAGTAACACGGCAAGCACTTGATTTTTAAGGATGTTACTGCTGTTACTCCAGTTACTCCTCAAAAAACCAGAAATGAAGTCGCGCTTCGTGACTACTTCGTTCTTCTGGAACGCATCAACCGCCGCGCCGTGAACCCGGAGGCATTCAATCGTGGCTGTCTGAATGGGAAAAACGACGTGGCATGAAACACCATGAGACTCAGTAGTGCTTATTGAATATCACTGAAACGAAGTGGAGAGGTAGCAAATGAAAACCCATGCGTCAACTCAAACGCAACCGGCTGGCGAACTGGCTGCGGCACAGCAGGAAATCGTCATCTTGCGACTGCAGGAGCGGAAGGTTCGCGCGACGCTTCGCGAACTGGTCGAACGCCTGCCGTCAGAGCAGAAAACGCTTTATGCCCGCCTGATGATCCGGGCGGGCCTGTCCGGGTGGCTCAGCGTCCGCTGACCGCTCTTTACCACTACCCATGGAGAACAACATGACAACCGTCATCACCCTCAAACATGCACTCGCTGTCGCTGAGGATGAATACACCGCCGCGAGTGCAAAGCTGGAAGCCGCACAGCGCGCTTACAACATCGAACATCACCGGCTGCACGGCCGCGTGCCCTATGCGCAGGCCGGATTGCAATCCACGGACACCGATCGCGAGGTCAAGACCGATTGCTAACGCAACGGCAACAAACGAAGCACCGGAGCGGGCCACTCCACAAACAGAACGACTTTCAGAAAGGAAAAACAAACATGTCGGATATCAAGCAAAAACTCAACGATGCAAACTCGACCTTTGCACACACAGTCGAAGCGCTGCAACACGCTCGGCGCGGCTACGAAACGGACGCGGGCCGAACGCTCGCTGAAACGACGACGAACTGCGCCACGCTACGCAGGCAGATTGGTGAGCAGACACAGGCGGCCGAAGATGCCAGAAACGCATTGAAAACGGCGCTGCGTGTCTCGAACGCGGCAGTAACGTCCGAATCGAAAGCCGCGCTGGCAGCCCGGCGTAACGCCGACGATCTGCTGGACCAATACAGTGAAATGCTTGTCGAGGCCGATTTCCAACTGCTCGAGGCCACTGTTTCGGCAAATGACGCTGCAGCAAAGTACGAACACGCCTACCGCGAAGCCAAAACCGCACAGGCGGCGGCCATCGCCTATACGGCCCTCGATCAATGCGGCGAGGTCATCGCCCGGGCCATCGCTGCAGGCGGCCGCGAAATCATTAAGGAGGAACTCAACCGGCTAGTCGAGATGTTCGAGTCAGCAGACGCGCAAGAGGAAAGTAACCAACTCGCTCCGCCCGATCTGGGAGCCCTTGCTAGTAGCGACCGCCTTGGCCCGGTCGTCAAGTGGCAAATCCGGGAGGTAATGCAAGGCAAGATCGACGCATCAAATCTGCCTGTTACCCCGACGCTCGGGACGTTTACCGAAGGACTGACGCACGCCTTGGCAACGGTGCGTGAGCGCATGAGCAGCGTGGTTCGAGCGTAGGTCGGCCTCACAGGATCGCCGCCTAGTCTTCCGGCGACCTGAATCCAGCCCTACCCCGTCATTACCTGCCCGCTTCTGCTGATGTGGACCTCATCGCGAGGCGGGCAACACCTGGAGTGTCATGCGAATTTCTATCACCTGCCCCATCTGCGCCGCGGGAGCCCGCGCCCGAACGAGCCGCAAACTGTCCGATACGCTGCGGGAAATCCGATATCGTTGCGAAAACGACGACTGCGGGCATATCTACATCGCGCATCTTGAGGTGGTGTATACCGTCGTACCTTCTGCCCTAGAGAATCCTGCCGTCCAGATTCCCCTGTCACCGCACCACCAGGCGAACCGTGCGCAAAAGGGATAAGCAGGACGTCGGCTTGCAATGAATCGGGCTACAGGAAACGAAGGTGTCGGTACTTTTGACGGTACCTCTCATGGAGCTAACCTCCCGACCCTTTATTGAAGGGCCTCGGCGGGAGTATTCGATTCCCGCCGCCCCACCAGAACACCGTTTCAAGCTTGACTCAAAGCCCGCAATCAGCCTGCTGTTTGCGGGCTTTTTGTTGGCCGCGGATAAAACAGAAGGCCCGCTCATTGAGCGGGCCTTTTCGCTGGCGGGCAGCAAAGCCACGCGAACCCGGGGGAATAAACAACTCGGCGAATCGTTTATTTCCCACGCACGCCCGTACACCGCATCCCACACGCGCCCAACGTCCAAATCAGGAGCCAACATCATGCGCAAGACTCTCTGCTGCCTCTCCACGCTGACACTCCTCGCCCTGCAACAGACCGCTTTTGCCGAAGCGCCGAAGATCGTCGACGGCCGCTTCGTCAACGCGGACGGCATGACGCTCTATACCTTCGACAAAGACACGACACCTGGCACCAGCGCCTGCACCGGCGGCTGCATGAGCAACTGGCCGGCGGCCATGGCGAGCCCGTCGGACAAACCGTCGGGCGACTGGAACCTGATCCCTTCGGCGGACGGCAAACAGCAATGGGCCTACAAAGGTCATCCGCTGTATCGCTACGCGGCAGACAAGCAGGCGGGCGACATGAAAGGCGACGGCTTCAAGGACATGTGGCACACAGCGAAGCCTTAATCCATCGACGCCGCTAAATGACGAAACCAGCGACGCAACGCGCCAACAAGACACCTGAAACGAAAACGCCGGCAGCATGCCGGCGTCTCAACTCAACACAAGAGCAGAACCCAAAAACGAACCACGCAAACAAAAAAACTAGCTCGCGTGCTTATTCGTCTTTAGGACACTGCAAATTACACCCGTTCGGATCGCCGTTGTCGCCGCGCTTGCGCATGGCTGACTTTTTGTTGGACTGGTATTTGTCCGAGGGCGCCGACGCCGCGAACGGCATCTGCGGATGTTCGGCAAGACGGAACTGATCTTGCAGGATACCGCCCGGCACACCCGGCGAATTCTGGGCGAAGGCAACCGACGTGGTAGCGAGGAGCACACTAGCCGTCGCTGCTGCAGCACATGCGTGAAGAAGAACTTTCATATCGATCCAGCGCGGCACAGCGCGCGGTTATGGCGTAAGCGGAAGGTTAGAGATTATCCCAAACAAACGCCCCTCGCAGCGGGGCCGGCACCAATTTGTTTACAGTTGCTTACAGCGCGGTTGGGCCAAGGCCGGCATCGAGATCGAGTAGCTTGCCGCAGTCGCGCGGATCGTAGCCTTCGAGCTGGTCGACGTTGTGCCGAAACGCGGCGCCGCGCAGCAGGCCGATCACGGTCGCAAGCGGCGTGCGCTCCAGCCGGGCGCGGTCGCAAGCGAAGTAATAGTCTTCGTCGACGATCGGAATGAAGTCGAGCCCGAAGTGATGGGCCGCCGGCTCGACGCCGAAACCCACGTCCGCCATGCCGCTTGCCACGAACGCCGCGATCGCCGAATGCGTGAGTTCCGCCGAAGCATAGCCGTTGACCCGGTCCGGATCGACTCCGACTTTGCGTAGCGCGAGGTCGAGCAACATGCGCGTGCCGGAACCGGGCTGACGATTGACGAAGCGAATGTCGTCGCGCGCGAGATCGCTCAAGCCGCCGATTCCCTTCGGATTTCCCTTGCCGAGAAAGAGGCCCTGCTTGCGCTTCGTCAGGTGTACCAGCACGTGACGCTGCGGATCGAGCCAGCGCCGATACGTGTTGGCACATGCCGCGCGAAATTCGCCCAACGGTAAGTGGAAGCCGGCCAGATCGCATTCGCCACGGGCGAGCGCGCTAACCGCATCCGCGCTGTCGCGGTATTTGATGTCGACCGGCAGATCATTCGCGACCAATGCCGTCACCAGGGCCGCGACGGCGTAACCGTGCGACGCGTAGATCCGCACGTCGTCGGCGGGTGGCACGAGCCAGCGGTTCAGATCGCTGGCGACTTCGCTCGCGAGCGCCTGCATGTTGCCGTCGAGCCGCTCGCCGCACAGACGCTGCGCGCGCAACACGGCCTGCCCGAGTTCGGACAGCACCGAGCCGCGCCCCCGTTCCTTCGCGATCAGCGGGCCACCCAAACGCTCCTCGATGCTGCGCAACAAACCCCACGCGTGACGGTAGGACAAACCCTTAAGCGTCGCTGCCTGCGCGATGCTGCCGGACTCGTCCACCAGCGCGAGCAGCGGCACCACGTCCGACAGGCTGGCCTCGCGGCCATCCGGGCTCTTCACGACCAGCTGCGCCTGACACTCGATCCTGATCATATATGCTCAACTCTTTCCTATTGCACGAGGCTTACGACCCGCCTATTGTTCCGCTATCCCATATCGAATAAACAAAGCATAAGTGCACACATTATGAATGACAAGTGCATATATGACTTTGGAGGAGCCCCCACTTGGACGATTCCATCGCCGTCGCGCCGGAGCAGCTCGTGCAGCGTCACGCGCAGCCGGGCATGTCGCTGCTGGCGGTACTGCACGCCATTCAGGACGAACTCGGCTATGTGCCCCCCGACACAGTCGCGCCTCTCGCGCGTGCCATGAACCTGTCGCGCGCGGAAGTGCACGGCGTCATCACCTACTACCACCATTTCCGCACGCAACCCGCGGCCCCCGTCACGGTGCAACTGTGCCGCGCCGAGGCATGCCGCAGCATGGGCACGGAGGCGCTCGCACAGCATATCGAGGCGCACACCGGCTGTCGTTTTGATGCGGAGTACGCGCACGGCGCCACGGTCGAGCTGGAATCGGTGTATTGCCTCGGCCAATGCGCCCTGTCGCCGGCGCTGATACTCAACGGCACCTTGCACGCCAAGGTCACGCCGCAAAAGTTCGACGCGGTGTTCGCTGCCGCCAGCAAGTGCGTGGAGGTCGCGGCATGACCCGTATCTATGTTCCCTGTGATTCCTCAGCATTGGCACTTGGCGCGGATGCGCTGGCTCAAGCGATCGAAGCTGAAGCCACACGCCGCGGCATCGCAATCCAACTGGTTCGCAACGGTTCGCGCGGCTTGCTATGGCTCGAACCGCTCGTCGAGGTTGCGACGGCCGAAGGCCGCGTCGGCTATGCGAATGTCGAAGCGAGCGACGTTGCAGCGCTATTCGACGCTGGTTTTATCGAAGGCGGCGACCACGCCAGCCGCGTCGGACTGGTTGATGAAATACCTTATCTGAAGAAGCAGCAGCGTCTGACCTTCGCGCGCATCGGCATCACCGATCCGCTTTCCATCGACGACTACGTCGCGCACGGCGGCCTCGAAGGTCTCAAGCAAGCCTTGAACACCGACGGCGATGCCGCCTGTGAAGCGCTGATCGAATCCGGCCTGCGCGGCCGCGGCGGCGCGGCCTTCCCCGCCGGCATCAAATGGCGCACGGTGCGCGGCGCCAAAGCGACGCAAAAATACATCGTCTGCAATGCGGACGAAGGCGACTCCGGCACCTTCTCCGACCGCCTGGTGATGGAAAGCGACCCGTACGTGCTGATCGAAGGGATGATCATTGCGGGCGTCGTGACCGGCGCGACAGTCGGCTACATCTACGTACGCAGCGAATATCCGCACTCGATCGCGACGCTCGAAGCCGCGATCGCCAAGGCACGCGCCGCCGACTGGCTCGGCGACAGCGTGCTCGGCTCGGCGGCGCATCGCTTCGAACTGTTCGTGGCGAAAGGCGCGGGGGCTTATGTGTGTGGCGAGGAAACCGCGCTGCTCGAATCGCTCGAAGGCAAACGCGGCATCGTACGAGCCAAGCCGCCCGTGCCGGCGCTAGTCGGCCTCCATGGCCAGCCGACTGTGATCAACAACGTGATCACGCTCGCAACGGTGCCGATCATCTTCGCGCGCGGCGCGGCGTTCTATAAAGACTTCGGCATGGGCCGCTCGCGCGGCACGCTGCCGTTCCAGCTCGCCGGCAACGTGAAGCAAGGCGGCCTGGTCGAACTGGCGTTCGGTGTCACGCTGCGTGAACTGCTGGTCGACTACGGCGGCGGCACGGCGAGCGGACGCCCGGCACGCGCGGTGCAAGTCGGCGGCCCGCTCGGCACGTATTTGCCGGAAAGTCAGTGGGATATTCCCATGGACTACGAAGCGTACGCGGCAGTCGGCGCGGTGGTCGGCCACGGCGGCATCGTCGTGCATGACGACACCTCGAATCTCGCCGAACTCGCGCAGTACGCGATGCACTTCTGCGCGCTGGAATCGTGCGGTAAATGCACACCGTGCCGGATCGGCTCGACGCGCGGCGTCGAAGTGATCGCAAGGATCCGCAATGGCGATACGTCCACGCGGCAAGTGCAGTTGCTGCGCGACCTGTGCGACACGATGGTGTCCGGTTCGCTCTGCGCGATGGGCGGCATGACGCCGTTCCCGGTGCTGTCCGCGCTCGATCATTTCCCCGAAGACTTCGGTCTCGATAACGTGCACGACCACGCGCCCAAAGCGGCTGCGGCCTGATTCAGGAGCCTCATATGTCCGATGTGCTCAACTCTCCCGCCGGCGCCCCGCAGGAAGTCCCCGTGGGTGGCGGCTGCGGCTCTGGCAACTGCGCCTGCAAATCGCAGGCGCAACAGCGCGCCGCGCGCTCGCCGTTTGACGATACCGATTACGGCACGCCGCTGCGTCACGCCGATGTCGACATCACGCTGGAAATCGACGGTCAGGCGGTGACCGTGCCGGCGGGCACGTCCGTCATGCGTGCCGCCGCCGAGGCCGGCGTCAACGTGCCGAAACTCTGCGCGACCGATTCGCTCGAACCGTTCGGCTCATGCCGTTTATGCCTGGTCGAAATCGAGGGTAAGCGCGGCTATCCGGCTTCGTGCACGACGCCTGTCGAAGCCGGCATGAAGGTCCGCACGCAAACCGATCGTCTGCAGTCGCTGCGCCGTAACGTGATGGAGTTGTACATCTCCGATCACCCGCTCGACTGCCTGACCTGCCCCGCCAACGGCGACTGCGAATTGCAGGACATGGCAGGTGTCACTGGGTTGCGCGAAGTGCGTTACGGCTTCGATGGCGCGAACCATCTGAAGGACAAGAAGGACGAATCGAATCCGTACTTCACGTACGACCCGTCGAAGTGCATCGTCTGCAATCGTTGCGTACGCGCGTGTGAAGAAACTCAAGGCACGTTTGCGCTGACGATCACCGGACGCGGTTTCGAATCGCGCGTCGCGGCAAGCGAAAACAAACCGTTCATGGAATCGGAATGCGTGTCGTGCGGCGCGTGCGTCGCCGCGTGCCCGACCGCGACCTTGCAGGAGAAGACTGTCATCATGCTCGGTCAGGCCGAGCATTCGGTGGTCACGACGTGCGCCTACTGCGGTGTCGGCTGCTCGTTCAAGGCAGAGATGAAGGGCAACGAGGTCGTGCGGATGGTGCCGCACAAGAACGGTCAGGCCAACGAAGGGCACGCCTGTGTGAAGGGCCGCTTCGCATGGGGTTACGCAACCCACAAGGACCGCATCACCAAGCCGATGATCCGCGCGAAGATCACCGATCCGTGGCGCGAAGTCAGTTGGGAAGAGGCGCTCACTTACGCGGCATCGGAATTCCGCCGGATTCAGGCGAAGCACGGCCGCGATTCGATTGGCGGCATTACCTCGTCGCGTTGTACGAACGAAGAAACGTATCTGGTGCAAAAGCTCGTGCGCGCCGCGTTCGGCAACAATAACGTCGACACCTGCGCGCGCGTGTGTCATTCGCCGACCGGCTATGGCCTGAAGGCGACGCTCGGCGAATCCGCCGGCACGCAAACCTTCGCCTCGGTCGACAAAGCCGACGTGATCATGGTGATCGGCGCGAATCCGACCGACGGCCATCCGGTGTTCGGCTCGCGCCTGAAGCGCCGCGTACGCGAAGGCGCGAAGCTGATTGTGGTCGACCCGCGCCGCATCGATATCGTCGATACGCCGCACGTGAAGGCATCGCATCATTTGCAATTGCGTCCGGGCACCAACGTCGCGGTGGTCAATGCCCTCGCGCATGTGATCGTGACCGAAGGGCTGCTAAACGAAGCGTTCGTCGCCGAGCGCTGCGAAACGCGCGCGTTCGAGCAGTGGCGCGATTTCGTCGCGTTGCCTGAGAACGCGCCGGAAGCAACCGAGGAACTCACCGGCGTGCCCGCCGCATCGATTCGCGAAGCGGCCCGCATCTATGCCACCGGCGGCAATGCGGCGATCTATTACGGCCTCGGCGTCACCGAACACGCGCAAGGCTCGACGATGGTGATGGGCATCGCGAATCTGGCGATGGCGACCGGCAATATCGGCCGCGAAGGTGTCGGCGTGAACCCGCTACGCGGTCAGAACAACGTGCAGGGTTCGTGCGACATGGGCTCATTCCCGCACGAACTGCCGGGCTATCGACACATCGGCGATTCGATCACGCGCGCGCTGTTCGAAGAAGCCTGGAACGTGACGCTGCAGCCCGAGCCGGGGCTGCGGATTCCGAACATGTTCGACGCCGCGGTGCACGGTACCTTCATGGGCCTGTACTGCCAGGGCGAAGATATCGTGCAGTCCGATCCGAACACGCATCACGTATCGGCGGCACTGTCGTCGATGGAATGCATCGTCGTGCAGGATATTTTCCTCAATGAAACCGCGAAGTACGCGCATGTGCTGCTGCCGGGTTCGTCGTTCCTCGAAAAGGACGGCACCTTCACGAACGCGGAGCGCCGCATCTCGCGCGTACGCAAGGTGATGCCGCCGGTGCCGGGTTACGCCGACTGGGAAGTCACGGTGTTGCTGTCACGCGCGCTCGGTTATGAAATGGGCTATACGCATCCGTCGCAGATCATGGATGAGATCGCGCGTCTCACGCCGACCTTCCACGGCGTGTCATACAAGAAACTCGACGAACTCGGCAGCATCCAGTGGCCGTGCAACGAGAACGCGCCCGACGGTACGCCGACCATGCACATCGACACCTTCGTGCGCGGCAAGGGCAAGTTCGTGATTACGAAGTTCATCGCCACGCCGGAAAAGGTCACACGCAAGTTCCCGCTGCTGCTGACAACGGGCCGTATCCTCTCGCAGTACAACGTCGGCGCGCAGACACGCCGCACCGAAAACTCGCGCTGGCATGACGAAGACCGTCTCGAGATCCATCCGCACGACGCGGAAGAACGAGGCATCAGGAATGACGATTGGGTGGGTATCGAATCGCGCGCGGGACAAACGGTGTTGCGCGCGAAAGTGACCGAGCGTATGCAGCCGGGCGTCGTCTACACGACGTTCCACTTCCCCGAATCGGGCGCGAACGTGATCACCACCGATAGCTCGGACTGGGCGACCAATTGTCCCGAGTACAAAGTGACTGCGGTGCAGGTGATGCCGGTCGAACAGCCGTCGCAATGGCAAAAAGATTATTCGCGCTTCAATACCGAGCAGCTCGATCTGCTGAAGCAGCGCGAATTGGCCAACGCAACGTCGGGTAAGTGAGGCAAGCCATGGACAATCAGAATCTGATCGACATGGCGAACCGGATCGGCGACTTTTTCGATTCGATGCCGGATCGCGAAGAAGCGCTCGACGGCATCGCCGATCATATCCGCCGCTTCTGGGAGCCGCGCATGCGGCGCGCGTTGCTGGCCACGCTCGATGAGCCGGATGCGAACGGCGTCGAGATGTCGGGCATCGTCAGGGAAGCGCTGGTCAAACATCGTAACGGGTTGACGCCGGCTGCACTTTCCACGGTATAGACGACGCCCGTCGCTTAGCGCCTGCCGTGCGCGAGACGGCCCATGTCACATGGGCCGTCTCACGCGGACGCTTTACGCGCCACTCAGACAGTCACTTCATCAGGCAAACCCACGGGCAGACTCGCCTCATAGCGCCGCCTGCTCCGGTATCACCCCACCCACGGCGAACCACGCTTCGCAATGCCGCAACAAGCCGTTCAGATCGGAACCGGTGCGACCGCGCGCGCAGATGTAGCCGTCCGGCCGCACCAGATAGAACGACGGCCGCGTGCGTCCGTAGGATTCGGAGAGCGCCGGAGCGCCCTCGCCGCTCGTATCGGTCACCCGCCAGATGCGTACCGCGCCCGGCAATAATCGTTCGACTTCGGCAGTCATTCGCGCCAGTTCCGGGTCCGGCGGCGGCGCGCGCTTCGCGGCGGGATCGAGCGGCGTGTCGTCGACGGGCGAGGGAGGAACCAGCAGGAACAGCGAGAAGAAAGCGGGATCGTGCAGATCGAAAATACACCCGACACCCGGCGCGCGACCAAGCGGCCCATCCACCACATGCACCAGCGCATCCGGGGCGCGCTCGCCGGCACGCGGACCGCCGTCGAGTACCCGCTCGAGGGTCAGCGAACTGCGCCGATACTGGATCGACAACTCGCTGATGGTCATCCGCGCCGCGTCGCGCAGCGGACCGAGCGCCGCCAGCACCGGCATCACGCGCTCGCGCAGCAGCTTCAGCGGTCCATGATCGGCTTCGGCCATATGCGTCATGAAGCCGGTTTGCCGCAGCACGTCGCGCTCGATGGGATGCCGTTCGTGATGATACGTATCGAGCAGGCGATCAGACGCCCCGCCTTGCAGGACGCGCGCCAGCTTCCAGCCGAGATTGAACGCTTCCTGAATGCCCGTGTTCATGCCCTGCGCGCCGGCCGGGCTGTGCACGTGAGCCGCATCCCCCGCGAGGAAAATGCGGCCAACACGCAGCCTGTCCACCATCCGGCTGTTCAGATGGAAATGCGACGACCACGCCAGATCCGAGACGTCGACGCGTTCCCGCACGCGCCTCGCGATCAACGCCTTGCATTCGGCAAGCGACGGCGGCGCAACCGGGTTGAGCGGCGCTTCACCGAGCACGGCGGGCGTGGCCGGCGCCTGGACCGTAGCCGGTTCGGCTGGATGATCCGCAATCAGACGATGACGGCCATGACCCATCGGAAACAGTGCGACGAGACCTTCGCCTGAAGCAAAGATGTGGAATTCGTCTTCGGGCCAATCGGTTTCGGCGTGCAGATCGGCAAGCAGGAACGTCTGCTCGAAGGTGTTGCCCTCAAAGCTCAAGCCGAGCCGGTGACGGATCGTGCTATGCGCGCCGTCTGCGGCGATCATGTATGACGGGCGGATCGTCTCCGTGTGACCATCCACGTGTCGCAAGCTCGCCTGCATGCTGGCGGAACCTTGCGAGAACATGGTCAGTTCGACGCCCCGCTCGACCGTGACGCCAAGCGTCGCGAGATGTTCCGTCAGCAAACGCTCGGTCACGGATTGATCGAGAAACAGCAGATACGGATAGCGGGTGTGCAGCGGATCGAAATCGAGGCGCGCGAGACGCATGCCATTGGAAAAAAGATTGGCGATGCGCGCGCGATGACCCAGTTCGAGAAACGGTTCGATCAGCCGGTGCTGTTCAAACAGTTCGAGCGTGCGCGCCTGAATGCCGATGGCCCGCGAGTACGGGTTCGGCTGCAACGCCTTGTCGACCAGACGCACGGGGATGTGGGCACGCGCCAGACTCAGCGCCGCGGCGAGCCCGGTCGGACCCGCGCCGACGATCAGCACCGGCGACGCATCATGTGCGGCAGCATCCATGCGGACCTCCTGAAACAACAGGACGTCCTAGTGTACGCCGCCGAAAATCCGCTTAACGGTGCGCTGCATCAATCGCGCGGATGACCCATCGCACAATGATGCTCCGTGGTGCCGAGATCGACTTGCAGCGTGGCGTGCTGCATCGAAAAACGCTCACGCAGCGCGATCACGATGCCGTCGATCGACTCGTCGCCGGGATGGCCTGCCGGCATCACCAGGTGGGCGCTGAGCGCATTGCCGGTGGTCGACAACGCCCATACATGCAGATCGTGCACGTCGGTGACACCCGGCTGTCCGGCGAGATAGTCGCGAATGGGCTGCAGATCGACGCCCGGCGGCACGGCGTCGAGCGCCATGCGCACCGAATCGCGCAGCAGGCCCCACGTGCCGTAGACCACCACCGCGACCACGAGCAGGCTCATCACCGGGTCGAGCCACGTCCAGTTGGTATAGAGAATCACGAGGCCGCTGATCGCGACCGCGGCGGAAATGCCGGCGTCGGCGGCCATATGCAGGAAAGCGCCGCGAATATTCAGGTCTTCTTTCTGGCCGCGCATGAAGAGCCACGCCGAGAAGCCGTTCACGATCACGCCGACCGTCGCGACGACGAACACCACCAGCCCCGCGACCGGTGCCGGGTTCATCAGGCGCCCGATCGCCTCGGCCACGATCACGCCGCACGCGAACAGCAATAGGCCCGCATTGGCGAGCGACGCGAGGATCGACGAACTGCCGTAGCCGAATGTATAGCGTGCCGACGGACGGCGCGTGGCGAGCCAGGCGGCGCCCCAGGCGAGCAACAGGCCGAGGACGTCGGAGAGATTGTGACCGGCGTCGGCGAGCAGCGCGGTGGAATGGGCGATCACGCCGTAGATGGCTTGAATCACCACGATCACCAGGTTCAATGCGACAGCGAGCGCGAAGGCACGGCCGTGGCCTGCGGCGGGTGCATGGGCGTGGCTGTGGCCGGCGTGGCTACCCTGGCTACCCTGGCTATGGGCACCGCGGCTGTCGGCGCCGTGGCTATGGCCAGCGTGGTTATCGTGACTGTGGTCGTCGTGGTCGTCGTGGTTGTGGTCGTCGTGGCTGTGCGCGCCTTCGGCGTCGTGGCTACGTGGATGGTCTGCACCGTGGTCCCGCGCGCCGTGCTCATGAGCATCGTCCGCAGCGGCACGCGCCGCACTGCCGCGATGCGCGTCCTGACCATCGGCCGCGCGCTCCTCGCCCTCGACCCGCGCGTCGTCGCCACCGATCCCGTCGGATTCTCCATCGAGCCACACCGGCGCGTGGTCATCCTCGCGTTCTTCAGCGGCCCGGTTCGGCGTGGTGGTTTTCTTCATGATGGATCCAGAGGAAATTCGCCAGCAGGCTCAGCCACATGCTCGAGCATCCCGGTCAGCATCGCGCTGATATGACGGTCGGCGGCGAGATAGAACACCTGCTTGCCCTGCCGCTCCGCGCGCACGATCCGCGCCGCGCGCAGCAGCCGCAGATGGTGGCTCACCAGCGACGGCGACAAGCCCAGCCCCTCAGCAATCGCGCCGACCGCGCGCCGCTCCTCGACGCACGCGAGCACGATGCGCAGGCGCGTCGGGTCGCCGAGCAGGCGAAACAGGTCGGCTAGCGGCCCGATCGTCTCCACCGGACGATCTTCGAAACGGACCGGCAACGTAGCGGAAGCCATGGCAGGCGTCATGATTGATGTACATATGAACAGGTATTCATATGTTATAGATATCAGGACAACAGGTCAAATCGGAGGGCGACCCGGCGAGTGTGGGAAAATGCGGCGTCCGCCCCACCCGAAATCCCATCCCTGCGTCATGCAACAAGTATTTGACCGCGCTTTCGCGGCGCATCGTGACGGCCGCCTCGACGACGCCGAACGCGGTTACCGCGCGACGCTCGACGGCAATCCCGTGCACGTCGATGCGTTGCACCTGCTGGGCGTTCTGCGCCACCAGCAGGGCCAGCACGCCGAAGCCGCCGAGCTCGTGCGGCGCGCGGTGAACCTGCGCCCGGAAGACGCCGCGCTGCAACTGAATCTCGGCAACGCGCTGAAAGCGCTCGGCCAGATCGACGACGCCATCGAACAGTTCCGCAATGCGCTCACGCTGGCGCCGTCTTTCCCGATGGCGCACTACAACCTGGGCAATGCGTACGCGTCGGTGGGCCGCCACGAAGACGCCGCCGACGCCTTCGAAAAATCATTGCGCCTGCAACCGAACGATGCCTCGTCGCATAACAATCTCGGCAACGCATTGCATGCGCTCGGCCGTCATCCGGAAGCGATCGCGTCGTTCCAGCGCGCGCTCGAACTGCGCCCGGGGCATGCTGGCGCGCTCAACAACATGGGCATGTCGCTGAACGCGCTCGAGCGCGCGGACGAGGCGATCCGGCACTTTCAGGCGGCGCTGGCAGCCGAACCGCGCTTCGTCGCCGCCCACTTCAATCTCGCCAATACGCTCGACGCCACCGGCCGCCACGGGGAAGCGGTCGCCTCTTTCCAGGCGGCGCTCGCCTTGCAGCCGAACCTGCCGCCCACCATCTTCGGGCTAGGCAATGCGCTTGCGTCGCTGGGACGCCATGCGCAGGCGTTGCCGTATCTCGAGCGCGCAGTCGGTCTCGATCCGCAATTCGCGCTCGCATGGCTGAGTCTCGGCACCGCCCATCAAGCGCTAGGCGCGCACGCCGCGGCCGTGCGGGCTTTCGATCAGGCGCTGCGCTTGCGCCCCGATCTCGCGTCCGCGCACATGAATCGCGCGCTGGCGTGGCTCGCATTGCGCGATTTCGCACGCGGGCTGCCGGAATACGAATGGCGGCTGCAAACCACCGCGCAGCCGGTCATTCAGACATTGCCGCGCTGGCACGGCGAGCCGATCGAACAACGCACGCTCCTCGTTCATGCCGAGCAGGGTTTCGGCGATACGTTGCAATTCGTGCGCTTCGTGCCGCTGGCCGCGCAGCGGGCGGCGCGCGTGGTGCTCGAAGTGCAGCCTCAACTGCTGCCGCTGTTAGCACCCGCCGCACACGCCTGGCGCGTGACGCTGATCGCCCAGGGCGCACCACGTCCAGCGGCGGATCTGCAATGCCCGCTGCTAAGCTTGCCGCTCGCGCTCGGCACCAGCTACGACACGATTCCCGCCCGCGCGCCTTACCTCAGCGCACCGCCGGCTTACGGTCGCAAATGGCGCGGCTCGCTCGGCGGCCACGCAAAGCGCAAAATCGGCATTGCGTGGTCAGGGCGTATCCAGCAAAACGAAACCCGTTCGATGCCGATCGCCGCGCTCGCGCCGCTATTCGCGCTCGAAGGCATCGACTGGATCGTGCTGCAACCTGAACTGAGCGCCGAGGAGCGCGCGGCGCTCGACACGCATCCGCGCGCGGCGTCGATTCATCGCCTGGACAAACGGATCGGCGATTTTGCGGATACCGCGGCGATCATCGAGCGGCTTGACGCGGTGGTGTCGATCGATACGTCGATCGCTCACCTCGCCGGCGCGCTAAAAAAGCCGCTGTGGCTGATGCTGCCGTTCGCGGCGGATTGGCGCTGGTTCGTCGGCGAGACGCGCAGCCCGTGGTATCCGGGCGCCACGCTGCTGCGCCAGCCGCAACCCGGCGCGTGGGGCGATGTGGTGGAGGCGGTGGCGAACGAATTGCGCCACGGCTAACTGAGCCTTACTTAGCGAAATCGGTTGCCGATGCGACGCCCAAGAAAAAACCCCGCGCTCCTGAGAGCGCGGGGTTTTTGTTTGTCCGGTGAACGGTGAACCTTAAACTTACCCTTAAGCCGCTCGATACTGATTGCGCGCTTCCGGCGTGCGATACAGCACCAGCGTCGCGATCAGCCCGCAAATCGCCGCCGCGCCCAGGAACAGGCCAGGCGCCGCCTTGTTGCCGGTGGTGTGAATGAGCAGCGTCGAGATGGCCGGCGTGAAGCCGCCGATCGTCGTAGCCAGGCTGTAGGCGAGCGAGAAACCAGCGGTGCGCACTTCGACCGGCATCACTTCGGTCAGTGCCACCACCATCGCACCGTTATAGCTGCCGTACAGGAACGACAGCCACAGCTCGACCGCCAGCAGACGAACGAACGATGGCTCGGCAACCAGCCATTGCAGCGCCGGATAAGCGGTGACGATCGTCAGGATCGTGAAGGCGAGCAGCACCGGACGACGGCCGATACGATCCGACAGCGCGCCCGCGAGCGGCAACCAGATCAGGTTCGACAAACCGATACAGACGGTGACGACGAGCGTATCGATCGACGACAGCTTCAGCACTTCCTTGCCGAAGGTCGGCGTGTAAGCCGTGATCATGTAGAACGACACGGTGGTCATGATGACCATGCCCATCCCGCCCAGCACGATGCCCCAGTTAGCGACCATCGTCTTCATGATCTCGCCCATGCTCGGACGATGCTTGCGCGCCTTGAATTCCTCGGTTTCCTGCAACGAACGGCGGATGATGAACAGGAACGGCACGATCAGGCAGCCGATCAGGAACGGCACGCGCCAGCCCCAGGCGGTCATCTGGTCGGCCGGCAACCACTTGTTCAGGAACACGCCGATCAACGCGGCGAACACCACGGCAACCTGCTGGCTGCCCGACTGCCACGCGCAATAGAAGCCCTTGTTGCCCTTGGTCGCGATCTCCGACAGATAGACCGACACACCGCCCAGTTCGACCCCGGCGGAGAAGCCTTGCAGCAGCCGGCCAAATAGTACGAGTGCCGGGGCAAGTACGCCGATGGTCGCGTAGCCTGGAATCGCGGCGACCGTGAGGGTGCCGAGCGCCATCAGGCCGAGGGTGAGGATCAGGCCTTTGCGCCGGCCGTGATGGTCGATGTAGGCACCCAGCACGATCGCGCCCAGCGGACGCATCAGGAAGCCCGCGCCGAATACCGACAGCGACAGCATCAACGAGGCGAATTCGTTGCCGCTCGGAAAATAGGTCTTGGCAATCGCGGACGCGTAATAGCCGTAGACCATGAAGTCGTACATCTCAAGAAAGTTGCCGCTGACCACGCGGAAAACTGTCTTGACCTTGGATTCGCTCGATGAGGAAGCAGCGTGTGACGCAGTAGACATGACATTCTCTGGGTAACCCGTCGCCACGCAGACTGGTGGCGCTCAGGCAGTTGAAACGATCCACTGGGTTCGGCAAGCGGATGCCACGGGCAATTTGGAACGCGCCGGGGGCGCTGCATTTTCATGCTGAACACATTTACGCGGTATCAGGGTAAACGTTGTGAAATACCCAGAGCCCGCAACACGTAATGTTACCGTTCCTGGCACTGTCGCGTATTCCCTACATTTTCATTACAGATAAGATCCACTCACCGTTGCGACAAACTTTTTGCAGACAGGCCATTCCCGTTGACCACCCTCCCGATGCAAACCTCCCGCACACTTTCGCTGCGCCCTGCGACCCTCGCGGATGCAGCACTGATCGCCTCGATCCATAGCACCAGCTGGCAGGCCACCTATCGCGGCTTGCTGCCGGATGCCTTCCTCGACGGCGAGGTGACGGGCGAGCGCGCCGCCTATTGGGAGGCGCGCCTGCGCGCGCCGGGCAGCGAGCGCCGCATGGTCCTGATCGCCGAACTCGCGGACGAGCCGATTGGTTTCGTCTGCGTCGAACGGCAACCGGAGTCCGCGTGGGGCGTGCTGCTCGACAACCTGCATGCACTGCCAGGGCACCAGGGTATCGGCGCAGGCAAACTGTTGATGCGTGCAGCCGAAGACTGGGCTCGAGCACAGGGGGAGACGCAGTTGTACCTGTACGTGCTTGAGGGCAACACACCGGCGATCGGCTTTTATGAGCGACAAGGCTGGCAATTCGTCGGTGCCGAACCGGATCATATGGGCGGCGTGGACATTACTGCATTGCGCTACGTGTATCGGCTGGATCGATGACCGATGTGCGTCCGCTTTAATCGCCGTCCGGAACAAGGTCGATTCAGGATGAAGCAGCGAGTTTTTTCAGATCAATCCGATCGTTAGTTCAGCGACTTCCAGGCATCATCTTCCGCACCCCGATGGCTTCACAGTGACCGCTCATGCGGCGGCGTGCTCGACCCGAGTACGGCGTTTCCATATGGCGTTGCGTACAGCATTTTCGTACGCATCGCTCGAAGCCAGAGCCCATGAGCCGCCCGTCCGCGGCCCCCTTACGAGGCGCTGCGAAGAAACCGATGTCGACCACACTCCCCCTCACATTGATCGAAGGCTCCATGGCGTTGCCGAGCCTGTCGTCACAGTGCCGCCTGCTGCCCCCGCCATTCGGCCGCGACTGGGCGCTGGTACCGCCAGTGCACAGTTTGCGTGCGGAACTCAAGGCGCTCTATGCGGCCGTGCTACGCACCTTCTGCCTGAATGCTGAAACGATCCGCTCGCTCTGCCGCTGGGAACCGCTACGCAAACCGCCGGCTGCGTCCGCAGCGTTCCCCACGCCGGCCGCCTCGACAACCGTGCTCGATGCACCGCTTGACGGATCATTGCCAACGTCCGCCGAAGCCGCATCATTCTCTCCGGTTGGCGCACCGTCGGTTCCTGCCGCGCCGCGCGGCGGGTCGACGCACTGGGGCGCGCTAGCGGGCGGCGCCTGCGCACTCGGCGGCGCCGCGATGCTTGCGTGGATTACGTTCGGCCATCTGGCGCAGCGCCATACGAGTAGCGATGTCAAACCGGCAAAAAAGGTTCCGGTCCACCAGGAAGCGCAGTTGGCGAATCGTCGCTCGCCTGATACTGCTGTCACGCCGTACGCAGCGGCTGACAACCGTGTCGTGGCGCTTGAGCCGAACGCCGCGTCATTGCCCGCGCACTCGGCAGGCGCGCCTGGATCTGCACGGGCATCTGTACCCGCGTTGCCAGAAGAAATGCCGGGCGCAATTAACGCGGCTGCCCTGCGCGATTTCAAGGCAAGTCCCACCGCGGAAATCGTCACGCCGATCAATGCAACGCCGCCACGCCCCACAACCGGCAAAAAGATCTCTCGACGTCGGGAAAGGCTAAGCGAAGGCGTCCCGAGCGCACACGAAAGAAACGGCCGCGGTTCGCAGGCCTCCATCGCGACGCAGCGGTCACCGCAGTTGCCAGACATCTCGTCAATGAACTACGAAGCGCCGCAGATTGCGGTGCCGGCGAATGCACAACGAACATCGCCGAAACCATCGTCGGCGGGACCTTACTCGCCACTCGCGCCATCGCGGCTCGGCACCGGTGAATACGCGTCGATGACCCTATCCGCCGGCACCCACCTGCGTAATATCGCGCCCCCATCGCGCCCCGCTTCGTCGATCAATCCGCCTGGAACCAACGGGACAGAATGGATCAATCACATGTCGCAACGTCGCGTGACCGAGGTGCCCGATCAGTTCGACAGGTAAGCGCGCCACTATCCCGGAATCGCGGCACAAAAAAAGCCCGGCAGTTCGCTCTGCCGGGCTTTTTTGCGCTCATGCGCTTACTTCTGGGCTGGCAACCCGAATTCGGTTTGCCGCTGCAACTGCATCACTTCGCCCTGCACCTGACGCAACTGCGCCTGCGCCCTTTCCTTTTCCGCGTGCAACGCAGCCGCCTCGCCCTGGGTCTGCCGCTGATAGTCGTTGACCTTGGCCTGCTGCGTACGCGCAACCTCGAGATCGGCCTGTAACCGCTTGGCGCGATCCTCCGACAACGCGATGATGTTTTCGATGTACGCCTTCTGCGCCTGCAACTGCGTGCGGCGAATCTCGACGTCCGCGAGTTGTGCAGTCTGCTGGACAAAGCCAGCATAGATCGCTTCAGCACGGCCAACGTCTTCAGACCTGATCACACGCCAGAAGTGTTTGTCCTGAAAAAGCGCTACGTAGTAAGTCATTTCCTGCCGATAGAAAAACAGACTTGCGCCATAACTGCCGTTATACGTAGTGCGCAATTCGCTCAGCTTTGCGTCGTGAATCATCTGCATCAGTTCGGCAACATTGCCTTGCGCATCGCTGACGGTATCAGGCGTGCCCGATGCCGCACTGCGCAGCGCGGCGGCGACCGGTTGCGGCGTTAGCGTGTTCATGGCCGGCCGTGTGCCGACCAGAGGTGCGGCCTCGTCGCTTTGTGCTGCCAGCACGAAACCACCATGCTGCAACAGCGCACACGAGGTCGCGAGCAGCATGGCGCGCCGTACTATTAAGGGGTACTTCATACGTACTTGCTCCATGCAAATCCAAAACAGCCTCGGATTATCGCGCGGATTAGCCGTTAAGCGAAGCATTCAGGCGTCGCATTGAAAGACTTTAAATCGAGATAAATCGATAACGAATGATTTGACCGGATGGACTCATCAGTCGCGAAATAAAAGATTTCAGATAGGACAAAAGCACAGCAATCTGACTCATACGTTAGTCATGCAGACGTTTCCGAATCTGCACGGTACTCGCGCGAATCGGACACCAGCCAGCACGACAATATGGGGATAGCCACCGGGGATGGCGGCAGCACGCTGCAAGAATCTGTCTTGAAAGACCGGACTCGAAAGCGCGGCTTAAAGGCGGGGCCTTGAAACCGCGTTTCTGGAAATGCGTTTTTGAAACCGCGCGTCTAAAACCGGGTTTCGCGTGCCACCCGCAGGAACGTATCGAGCAACGGCGTGCAATCGAGCAACTCCGGACCGCCCGCGCGATGGAACTCAGGGTGCCACTGCACGCCCATCACGAACGGCGCACGCCGATAGCGCACGGCCTCGATGATGCCGTCCGACGCCGACACTGCCTCGATATTCAGATCGCGGCCGAGCGTTTTGACCGCCTGATGGTGAATCGAGTTGACGATCGCCTCGCGCCGGCCCGGAAACATATTGGCGAGCGTCGAGCCGTCCGGAAAATGAATGCTGTGTCGATGCTGATCGTAGTTCTCGTTGACGTGCGCGCCGGCGGTTGGCACGTCGGTGGCGATATCCTGGTACAACGTGCCGCCGAACGCCACGTTGATCAACTGGCAACCACGGCATACGCCAAGCACCGGCTTGCCCGACTCGACGAACTCATGCAGCAGTTCGAGTTCGTACATGTCGCGCACGCGGTCGCCCGGCCACTCGGGGCTCGTCGCCTGTTCCGCATACGACTGCGGCGAGACGTCCGCGCCGCCCTGCAGCAGCAGACCGTCGAGGTGCTTCGCATAGTCGCGCAAACGGATATTGCTCGGATGCAGCATGCCCTGGTGACCGACTGTTGGAATCATGAACACCAGCACGTCGCGTGACATGACCCAGTGCGCGATCGATTCCTCGAGATATTGCAGCGTCTTGCCACGCAGCCCCTTCGCGCCCGGCTCCGGGTGGAAGATACGCGCCGATACGCCGATGCGCAGCGTACGCTGCGTGATCCGCTGGCCGGCGCGATCGAACAGTTGACGCGCGCGCGCCGCGATAATGCGGCCGAACACGGTCCATGCCGAATCGCTTTGCTTCAGATAGCGCGGCGGCGACGGCGGCAACGCGTTCGGCGGCGGCGGGTTGGTCGCCGTGAAGTCAGGCGCGGCGCCGAACCCCGGCGGCGGCGAACCGGCCGGGCGAGGTGCGGCGGCTTGCTCCACGTTCTGCGCTTTGTCTGTGAGGGCGGCCTCGTCGGCCGGCACGGTCAATCCGTCAGCGGGCGCTTCGTTGCTCTCGAGCGTGGTCGAACGTGAGGCTTGAACCTTGGCGGCATGTCCTGCTCTAGCGGCCGCGCGCTCATGAACCTCGGCCTCCTGCTGCGCCGTCGACGCGGCCGCCGAACTGCGTGCTTCGGCCGCGTCGCGTTGCTGTGCCGTTTGCGGATGAGTGGGGGTGACCGTGGAGGCACTGCCGGGATCGTCGGTCGATGACCTCACCGCGGCCTCCTCGGCGGCCGGCGTCACCACGTCCTTGATCGGAGACTGGATCGAATCTTCGTGAGAGAGCGGTAGCGAGGCCGCCGGCTCCGGCGGCAAGACGTCACGTTTCGACGCCCCAGCGGTTGCGCCGGGCGGCGTTGGCGACGCTGAAGGCGACGGCGTGCCCGAAGGCGACGATGGGCTGCCGGGCTGGCCGGCGTTTTCAGGTTTGTTTTCGCTCATAACTGTCGGACAGGCGCCTTCCACGCGAACGAATGAATATGCCCTGATTATCCGCCAGCACGGCAAGCCCGGCAAACCCACACACAATTACTCACATTGTTGCCAGTCGAGACACGGTGCCGCCCCACTTAAGGGTCCGGCTGTTCTTCAAAGGTTTCGCGCAGCGCGATCTGCATCGCCGCGTGGATTTTCACGCACCAGCGCCAGACCAGCGCCAGCAGCGCCGCGGCGCAAACCAGCACCATGGTCAGCAGGCCGGTCGGCGGCAAAATACTGCCGGAGAGCGCCGCGACCAATAGAAACACGCCCACCATCGAGACCACCGGCACCAGGTCCGAGATCGCGTAACGGATCGCACTGGTGAAGCGCCCCGCTGTCGCCGGCTGCACGCTCACCTCGGCGAGCAGCAGCGCGAGCGATTTGGTCTTGCGGTAGACCGCGACCAGGAACGGCAGCGACAACACCAATGCGACACTCCACAGCACCACACGCTGCATCGGTTCGGACGCCACCCAGTGCGCGAGCAAGGTGCTGGTGTACGGCGCGCTATACGACACGATCAGGAAAATCGCCGCGACCAGCGCAAGATTGACGGCGATCTGCACAATGATCCGCCGCGTCATGCTGAACAGCGTCGGCTCGCCGCTTCCGGTGCTCAAACTGCGCAGCCACTGCCCGTACATGCCAAACACGTTGGCGAGCATGCGCGGCATGGCCTGTCCGAGGCGCTGCGTGAGCGGATCGGCGGCGCGGATCAGGTAAGGCGTGAAAAGCGTCGTCAAGGCGGAGACCGCCACCGCAATCGGATACAGAAAGGCGCTCGTCACCTTCAAGGTCAAGCCGAGCGATGCGATGATGAACGAGAACTCGCCGATCTGGGAGACGGTCATGCCGACCCGCATCGCCGTGCGGCCATCCTTGCCGGCGAGAAAGGTGCCGAGTCCGCACGAAACGATCTTGCCGACAATCACCGCCACGGTAATCACCGCAATCGGCCACGCGTAGTCGAGCAGCACGGCCGGATTCAGCATCAGGCCGATCGTCACGAAAAAGATCGCTGAGAAGGCGTCGCGCAGCGGCGCAATCAGGTGTTCGATGCGATGCAGATGGCGCGATTCGGCCATGATCGCGCCGATCAGGAACGCGCCGAGCGCCATGCTGTAATCGAGCTTCACCACCAGCAGACAGAAACCGAAGCAGAAGCCGAGCACCGACACCAGCAGCATTTCGTCGCTTTTGGCGCGCGCCACGTAGTTCAACGCACGCGGCACGACCAGAATGCCCACCACTAGCGACACCGTCATGAAGAGCAGCAGCTTGCCGAGCGTCACCACGGCGACACCGGCGCTCAACTGCCCGGTCTGTGCAATCCCGGAGAGCAGCACCAGCATCGCAATGGCGAGAATGTCCTCGACGATCAGAATCCCGAACACCAGTTGCGCGAAGCTCTCGCGCTTGAGGCCCAGCTCGGAGAGCGCCTTGACGATGATGGTCGTCGACGAAATCGCGAGAATCGCGCCGAGAAACAGCGAGTCCATCGAACTCCAGCCGAACGCGCTGCCGATCTCGTAACCGATCCACAGCATCAGCACGATTTCGGAAAGCGCCGCGACGATCGCCGTCGCGCCAACCTTGAAGAGCTTGCGCAGGCTGAATTCGAGCCCGAGCGAAAACATCAGGAACACCACGCCGAGTTCGCCGAGCGTCTGGATGGTCTGCTCGTCGTGGATCAGTTGGAACGGCGGCGTGTACGGGCCGATGATCACGCCCGCGGCGATGTAGCCCAGCACCACCGGCTGTTTCAGGCGATGGAACAGCACGGTGACGACGCCGGCGAGCGCCATCACGACCGCCAGGTCCTGAATGAAGCCGATGCCATGATGCATGGATGCGTCCCTTACAAAAAGTAATGTCTCAAAAAACGCAGTGTAACGTACTCATGCGACACGCCGACAACGCGCAAACGCCTAAAGGACGTGGGATTGACTGAACCAGAAAGGCGACCGGCTCGCGCCTCCATCCGAAACTTTTTTGACACGCTGGACACCTGTGAAATATCACAATAATATTTGCAGCATATTTTCTTGGGAGTCGAGTGATGCAGCAGGTGTCCTTCAACGTTGTAGATCGTTCCGGCGACAGTCGCGCCGATATCGTCGAAGTAAATCGTCTGACGATTGCCGGGTGGGCCGGCCGCGATCAGGCGGCGATCGAGCATCACATCGCCGAGCTGGCCGAACTCGGCGTGAAGCGGCCGTCGACCACGCCCTGCTTCTATCGCCTCGGCGCCGAACTGCTCACGCAGGCCGAACAGATCGACGTGGTCGGCGTGAAGTCCAGTGGGGAGGCCGAGTGCGTGCTGGTCCGCTCGAAGACCGGCTTGCTGGTGACCGTGGGCTCCGATCACACCGACCGCGAAGTCGAGGCATACGGCGTTACGGTCTCCAAACAGGTCTGCCCGAAACCGGTCGCACGCGACGCCTGGCGCTTCGACGAAGTGGCGGGCCACTGGGACCAGCTTGAACTGCGTGCTTTCGCCGTGACGAACAACGGCGAGCGGCGCGTCTATCAGCAAGGCAGCGTCGCGTCGCTGCTGCCGGCCGCCGATCTGCTGGAGCGTGCGCCCGTGGCAGAAGGCGCCGCGATGTTCTGCGGCACGCTGGCCGTGCAAGGCGGCATCGTCGGCATGGCCGACGGCGACGCGCTCGAGCTCGAACTGCACGACCCCGTCCTGAACCGCACGCTGCGTCACGCCTACCGCGTGCACGCGCTACCTATCGTCGAATGAGGCACCCATGAGTTCCCCTCCGCTACCCGCCAACGCCGACGCGTCTTCCGACGCGTGGCTCGAGGCCGCCGCCCTGCGCAAGATCACCTGGCGCATCATGCCGTTCCTGTTTCTCGTCTACGTGTTGTCGTACCTGGACCGCGTCAACATCGGTTATGCGAAGCTGCAGTTCACCGGCGACCTCGGCCTGTCGAACGCGGCGTACGGACTTGGCGCGGGGATCTTTTTCTTCGGTTATTTCGTGTTCGAAGTGCCGAGCAATCTGCTGCTGAAGAAATTCGGCGCCCGAGCCACCATCGCCCGCATCACGATGCTGTGGGGCCTGCTGTCGTGCCTGATGATGTTCGTGCACTCGGAAACGATGTTCTACGTGCTGCGCTTTTTTCTCGGCGTCGCCGAGGCCGGTCTGGTGCCGGGCGTGGTGCTGTATCTGACCTTCTGGTTTCCGTCCGACCGGCGCGCGCGGATGGTCGCCGTGTTCATGGCCGCGATTCCGGTCGCGGGCATCATCGGCGCGCCGTTGTCGGGCTTTTTGATGTCGGCGCTGCATGAAGCGCACGGCTTGCGCGGCTGGCAGTGGATGTTCCTGATCGAAGGCATTCCGTCGATCCTCGCGGGTTTCTGGGCGCTCGCCGTCTTGCGCAACACGCCGGCCGAAGCCGCCTGGCTCACCGACGACGAAAAGCGCGTGATTCTCAGCCGCCTCGCGCGCGAAAACACGGCGGCCGCAGCGGCCGGCGCCGAGCACAGTCTCGCGGTTGCGTTGCGCTCGGGCCGCTTCTGGCTGCTGACGCTGATCTACTTCTGCCTCGTCACCGGCAACGCGGGCTTCTCGTTCTGGCTGCCACAGATCGTCAAGGACCTCGGCGTCACCAATCTCGTTACGAACGGCTTCGTGACGGCGATTCCGTACCTTGCGGCGGGCATCGGCATGATCCTGATCGGCCGCTCGTCGGATATCACCGGTGAACGACGCTGGCACTACGCCGTGTGCTGTTTCATCGGCGCGGCGGGCCTGCTCGGCAGCGCCTCGGTGACCAATTCGATTCCGCTCGCCGTCACCGGTCTGTCGATTGCGTATATCGGCATTCTGGCGGGCTTCGGCATCTTCTGGTCGATGTCCACCACGTTCCTGCAAGGCAGCGCGGCCGTTGCCGGCATCGCCGTGATCAACTCGATTGCGAATCTGGCGGGCTATGTGAGTCCCTATGTACTCGGCATCGTCAAGGACGCGACGCATAGCGTGACCTTCGGGCTGGTGCTGATCGCGGGCGCGTTGATCGTCGGCGGCCTGGTTACGTTGATGATGCCGCGCGTCAAGGTGCAGCACGCCGCGGCGGTGACGCCGAGGAGCGCCTGACACGCCGGGGTTTCCGTGATTGCCGTGACGTGTGAGAACCAGGCACGCGTCACGCGCAAACGGCGCCGGCGAGCAACCGCCCACCCGGCGCCGTCAGCGCAAAACCTTGCACTACAATGCGGACGACACCGCCCGCACCTTCTTCACATGACGCTTTTGCAGACTGCCCGCCGTTCCAGTGCCCCCCGCGAAACCGCCTCGGCGAGTCTCGCCGAACAGGCCTATGCCTTCGTCAAGCGCGAGATCATCACGATGCGCTTGCGGCCGAGCGAGGTGCTCAACGAAGCAGAATTGATGGTGCTGACCGGCATCGGCAGAACGCCGGTTCACCAGGCGCTGCACCGGCTGGTGCACGAAGGCATGCTCACCATCATGCCCCGAAAGGGCATCATGGTCCGCCCGGTTTCGCTCGACGACGTGCTGGCGATCATCGACGTGCGGCTCGTCAACGAAAGCTACTGCGTCGAGCTGGCCGCGCGCCACGCGCAGCAACACGATTTCGACGCGATGCAGGCCTTGCTGGACCGCTCGTCGGTGTGCGTCGCCGCGCATGATATCGAGGGCATGATGGATATCGACCGCGAGTTTCATCTGGCGATTTCGGCGGCGTCGCGCAACCCGGTGCTGGCCGACATCCTGCGTGGTCTGCATGAACGGTCGCTGCGCTTCTGGTTCATTTCGCTGTCCGAGCCGCATCATCTCGAAGACGTCCACGAAGAACATCTGGAACTGTTTCACCTGCTGCGCGAACGCGATGCCGAAGGCGCCCGGCAATCGGTGCAAAAGCATATCGAAGCGTTCCGCGCGACCTTGTTCAACCGGATTTGACTGACCCCGAACGCGGACCCGGCTGCGCAGTCAGTGGGGGCCCGCCACAAAGTGATCTCAAGCTAACCGCGTATCTAACCGGATTCTCCCGACACCATGGCCACTGAATTCACGCCCTTCCCGCCGCTCGCCCAGCTTGCCGCCGACCTCGCCGCCGGCCGCACCACGAGCCGCGCGCTCATCGAAACCGCGCTCGAACGGATCGCCGATCCGGCCGGCCAGGGCGCGGCCGTCTTCATGCACGTCGACGCCGACAGCGCCCGCGCCGCCGCCGATGCACACGACCGCTTGCGCGTCGCCGGCACCGTCCTCTCGCCGCTCGCCGGCATTCCGGTGTCGGTCAAGGACCTGTTCGACATCGAAGGGCAGCCGACTCGCGCCGGTTCCGTGGTGCTGGCCGACGCGCCCGCCGCCAAGGCGGACGCCGTCGCGGTCGCGCGCCTGAAGCGGGCGGGCGCGGTGATCGTCGGGCGCACCAACATGAGCGAGTTCGCGTTTTCCGGGCTCGGCCTGAACCCGCACTACGGGCACCCGCTGTCGCCGTACCAGCGCGGTGTGAAGGGCGATGAGCGGATTTCGGGCGGTTCGTCGTCGGGCGCGGCGGCGTCGGTCGCGGACGGCATGGCGGCCGTCGCGCTCGGCACCGACACCGGCGGCTCGATCCGCATTCCGGCGGCACTGTGCGGCCTGACCGGCTTCAAGCCGACCGCCAGCCGTATTCCGAAGCAAGGCGGTGTGCCGCTCTCCCCGACGCTCGACTCGTTTGGGCCGATCGGCGTCTCGGTCGCGTGCTGCGCGCTGGTCGATCGCATGCTGGCCGGACTCGAGCCGCGCATTCCGGCGGCGCGCCCGCTCGAAGGCGTGCGCCTTGGCGTCCTGACCAATTTCGTGACCGAAGGCGTCGAACCGGCAGTTGCCGCCGCGATCGACACCGCGCTCAAGCATCTGGAAGCGGCCGGCGCCATCGTTACGGAAGTGCGCTTCGCGCCGCTCGACCGACTGGCGGAGATCAACCGCTTCGGCTTTTCGCCGATCGAAGCGTATGCGTGGCACCGTCCGCTGCTGGAAAAGCACCGCGAGCAGTACGACCCGCGCGTGCTGGTGCGCATCCTGAAGGGTCAGCCGGCCAGCGCCGCCGACTATCTGGACCTGCTCGCCGAACGCCAGGCGATGCTCAACGAAGCCGCGCGCACGCTGTGGCAGCGCTTCGACGCGGTGGTCGCGCCCACCGTGCCGGTGGTGCCGCCGCGCGTGGCCGATCTGATTCACGACGACGACGCATTTGGCCGCACCAATGCGCTGATCCTGCGCAATCCGAGTGCATTCAACTTCCTCGACGCCTGCGCACTGTCGCTGCCCTGCCATCTGCGTGGCGACGCGCCGGTCGGCCTGATGCTGGCAGGCGCGCCGCACGCCGACGACGCCTTGCTGGCAATCGGCCGCGGCGCCCAGGCGGTGCTCAACGCGATTCGCTGATTGGGCGCGGATTGGGGCGCTGAACAGGACACGGAGCACACACGGAACGGGGATTGCGACTTAAAAGCGCGATAAGCGCCAGGGCGGGGGTTCGCGCTAGAATCGCGGGCACCCGCCCTTTCCGTTTCCAGACAGCCACACGACCCATGAACAACGACAATGCGATGCTGCGCCGCGAGCGCTCCCTGCTGGTTCTGCTTGGCTTGATCTGCGTCGGCCTCGTCGCCGGCGCGCTGTATCTGCAATACGGCTTGCACGAAGACCCGTGCCCGCTGTGCATCATCCAGCGCTATTTCTTCCTGCTGATCGCGATTTTTGCGTTCCTCGGCGCACGTTTCAACAGCTGGCGCGGCGTGCGGCTGCTGGAAGTGCTGGCGGCGCTGTCGGCTCTCGGCGGCATCGTGACCGCCGCACGGCACGTGTACGTTCAGGCCAATCCGGGGTTTAGCTGCGGTTTCGATGCGCTGCAACCGGTTGTCGACAGCTTGCCGCCCGCGCACTGGCTGCCGGGCGTCTTCAAGGTGGCAGGGCTGTGCGAAACGGCCTATCCGCCGATTCTGGGGCTGTCGCTGCCCACCTGGTCGCTGGTGGCTTTCGTCGTGGCCTTCGTGCCGCTGGCGCTGAGCCTGCTTAAGAATCGCCGCCGTTTCGCCTGAACCGGTTGTTCCACCCGCTCCGGCTGTTCCGATTGAGATGACCGGCTTCACGCCGGCCTTTGACCTGCCTAACAAGGCGGGTCAAAGGCCGGCGTTTTCACATCCGCTTCGGCCCGTAAATTCGGCCAGACCCGCGCGCAGGCGGGCTGCCAGCCGCGCCACCCTCCTCCGCCCCGCTCGGCCCCGCTCGGCCCCGCCCCACCTGGTTTTCCCCAATCCGTCCCGCCTCACGCAACTTCCCGGCCCGGCAGGAATCGTACTAATCACATGACCGCTTCCGAATAAGCTTCATGCGAGTTGGGAAATATTTTCGGGACAAGGTAGTGCTATCTTCATAACTGGATGGCGATCTACGTGCGCGAGGCCGGCTTTGGCGCGACCCCATGCGTAACGCGCGCCCGGTCCGCACTGTCTTTCGGATTCACCATGACAACGCAAACCATCCGCTTTTATCACCAGGGGTCCGTCCGTGAGGTCGCGGGCGTCCCGGCGGCGCGCACCGTGCTTCAGCACCTGCGCGAGGATTTGCATTGCACGGGCACCAAGGAAGGCTGCGCGGAGGGCGACTGCGGCGCCTGCACGGTGGTGATCGGCGAACTGGACGCGCAAGGCGGTGTTGCGCTGAAAGCGGTCAATGCCTGTATTCAGTTCCTGCCGACGCTGGACGGCAAAGCCCTCTTCACCGTCGAGGACCTGCGCGCCGCCGACGGCGCCCTGCACCCCGTCCAGCAGGCCATGGTCGATTGCCACGGCTCCCAGTGCGGTTTCTGCACCCCCGGCTTCGTGATGTCGATGTGGGCGTTGTACGAAAACCAGCCGGCCGCCGCCGGCCTGCCCACCCGCGATGAAATCAACGCCGCGCTGTCCGGCAATCTGTGCCGCTGCACCGGCTACCGGCCGATTGTCGATGCATCGCAGAAGATGTTCGACTATCCGCAATACCCCCGCGTAACGCTCGACCGCAAGGCGCTCGCCGACGCGCTGCGCCCGATCCAACGCCGTGACACGTTCGAGTACAGCGCGCCCGATACGCGCGGCGCCGCCTTCGGCTCGCCCACCTTCCATGCACCGGTCACGCTCGATGCGTTCGCAAGACTGCGCGCCGAGCATCCGCAGGCACGTCTGCTGGCCGGCAGCACCGACGTCGGTCTATGGGTCACCAAGCAGTTCCGCGATCTCGGCGACATCCTGTATATCGGCAACGTCGCCGAATTGAAGACGATCGAACGCGACGCGCAGACGCTGACAATCGGCGCCGCCGTCACGCTTGAAGACGCCTACGCGGCGCTCGCTGTCGATTACCCCGAACTGGCCGAGTTATGGACGCGCTTCGCGTCGCTGCCGATCCGCAATGCCGGCACGCTCGGCGGCAACGTCGCGAACGGCTCGCCGATCGGCGATTCGATGCCCGCGCTGCTCGCGCTCGGCGCCGAAGTCGTGCTGCGTCACGGCGCCAAAACCCGCACGTTGACGCTCGACGCCTTCTACCTCGGCTATCAGAAAACCGCGCTCGCGGCCGGCGAATTCGTCGCGGCGCTGCGGGTGCCGCGTCCGGCGCGCGATTTGCGCTTTCGCACCTACAAAGTGTCGAAGCGCTACGATCAGGACATCTCCGCGGTGTGCGCCGCGTTCGCGCTGCACATCGGCGAAAACGGCGCGATTGCGAATGCCCACATTGCCTTCGGCGGCATGGCCGCGACACCGAAACGCGCCGCGCAAACCGAGGCCGCGCTGATCGGCGCAACATGGAACGAAGGCACCGCGCGGCAAGCCATGAACGCACTCGTCGCCGATTATCAGCCGCTCACCGACATGCGCGCCTCGAGCGCCTATCGGCTCAAGGTGGCGCGCAACCTGCTGTGGCGCTTCCACCTCGAAACGCGCGACGCAGCGCCGCTCGCCCTCTGCGACGTGAATGCGTTCGCGTACGAATCCGGCGGCCCGGACGCGGTCGTGGCCAAGGAGTCGTCGTGATGAACCGGACCGATGCTTTTATCGAGCATGCCGCGAGGCACACCGCCGCGCAGGAAAACGAAACGGCGATCGGCGTTTCGCTGCCGCACGAATCCGCCACCCTGCACGTGAGCGGCGAGGCCACCTACACGGACGACCTCCCCGAATTGCAAGGCACGCTGCACGCGGCGCTGGGACTCTCGCGGCACGCGCACGCGCGAATCGTGTCGCTCGATCTGGATGCCGTCAGAAAAGCGCCAGGCGTGATCGCCGTGCTGAGCGCCGAAGATATCCCCGGCGAGAACAATTGCGGCCCGGTGCTGCACGACGATCCGATTCTCGCTGTCGACGAAGTGCTGTATCTCGGCCAACCGGTGTTCGCGGTGATCGCCGAGAGTCATGAGCTCGCACGCCGCGCCGCCGCGCTGGCCAAAAGTGACGACGTCGTGCGATACGAACCGCTCGAAGTCGTCCTCACGCCCGCCGAAGCGAAAGCCAACAAGCAGTTCGTCCTGCCGCCGCTGCACCTGAAGCGCGGCGACCCCGACGCAAAAATAGCCGCGGCTCCGCACACAATCCGTGGCACGTTTGAAGTCGGCGGCCAGGAGCAGTTTTATCTCGAAGGCCAGATCGCCTACGCCGTGCCCAAGGAAATGGACGGCATGCTCGTCTACAGTTCGACGCAGCATCCGAGCGAAATGCAGCAGGTCGTCGCGCATATGCTCGGTTGGCCGGCGCACAACGTGCTGTGCGAATGCCGGCGGATGGGTGGCGGCTTCGGCGGCAAGGAATCGCAATCGGCGCTGTTCGCGTGCGTGGCCTCGCTCGCGGCGAAACTGCTGCGCCGCCCGGTCAAACTGCGCGCCGATCGCGACGACGATTTCATGATCACCGGCAAGCGCCACGACGCGGTCTACGCGTACGAAGCCGGCTTTGACGATAGCGGCCGGATTCTCGGCGCGCGCGTGGAAATCGCCTTGCGAGCAGGCTATTCCGCCGACCTATCGGGCGCGGTCGCGACCCGTGCCGTGTGTCACTTCGACAATGCGTACTACCTGTCCGACGTCGACATCGTCGCGCTGTGCTGCAAGACGAATACCCAATCGAACACCGCGTTTCGCGGCTTCGGCGGCCCGCAAGGCGCGCTGGTGATGGAAGTGATGCTCGACAGCATCGCGCGTCAATTGAAATGCGACCCGCTCGATGTGCGGCTTGCCAACTACTACGGTATCGGCGAACGCGACACGACGCCGTACGGACAACACGTCGAAGACAACATCATCGCGCCGCTGACCGACGAGCTGCTCGAAACCAGCGACTACCGCGCGCGCCGCGAAGCAATCGCGGCGTTCAATGCGCAGAGTCCCGTGCTCAAACGCGGCCTCGCATTCTCGCCGGTGAAGTTCGGCATCTCGTTCAACGTGCCGTTTCTGAATCAGGCCGGCGCGCTGGTGCATGTGTACAAAGACGGTTCGGTGCTCGTCAATCACGGCGGCACCGAAATGGGCCAGGGGCTCAACACGAAGGTCGCGCAGGTCGTTGCGAATCAACTCGGCTTGCCGCTTTCGCGCGTGCGCGTCACGGCAGCCGATACGTCGAAAATCGCCAATACCTCGGCGACGGCGGCGTCCACCGGCAGCGACCTGAACGGCAAAGCCGCCGAAGCCGCGGCGCGAACCATTCGCGACCGGCTCGCCGAACTCGCCGCGAGGCAACTCGGCGGTACCGCCGAATCGGTGAAATTCGCCAACGGCGAGGTGTCGGCGAATGGCGGTGCAATGCCGTTTGAGCAACTGGTCGGGGCCGCGTATCTGGCGCGCGTGCAGTTGTGGTCGGACGGCTTCTATACGACGCCGAAAGTCCATTGGGACGCGCAAACGCTAACTGGCCACCCGTTTTATTATTTTGCGTACGGCGCGGCGGTGTCGGAAGTGGTGATCGACACGCTGACCGGCGAATGGAAACTGGTTCGTGCGGACGTGTTGCACGACGCCGGCGAATCGATCAATCCGGCGATCGATATCGGCCAGGTGGAAGGCGGTTTCATTCAAGGCATGGGCTGGCTCACTACGGAAGAATTGTGGTGGAACCGCGACGGCCGCCTGATGACGCATGCGCCGTCCACTTACAAGATTCCCGCCGTCAGCGATACGCCGGCGGCATTCACCGTGCAGCTTTATCGAAACCGGAACGCCGAGCCGACCGTGTTCCATTCGAAGGCAGTGGGCGAGCCGCCTCTGCTGCTGCCCTTCTCGGTATTCCTCGCGATTCGTGACGCGATCGCTGCTGCGGTGCCGGACGCGGAAAACGCGCCGTCGTTGCGCGCGCCCGCGACGCCCGAAGCGATTCTGGACGCACTCGACGCGTTGCAACCGGCCGCATGGACACCTCACGCGGCCACGTATGGAGAACCGCCGGATGCAAGCCTGGCTACCTGACCTGCAACAACTGCTCGCGCACGGCGACGCCGCCGTGCTGGTGACGGTCGCCCGCGTCGAAGGTTCGGCGCCCCGCGAAGCCGGCACCAAGATGATCGTCACGCGCGATTCGGCCAAGCACACGATCGGCGGCGGACACCTCGAATGGAAGGCCATCGAGACCGCGCGCCAGGTGCTGCGCGACGGCATGCGCTCACCGCACATGCGCCGCCTCGAACGCTTCGCGCTTGGGCCGAGTCTCGGCCAATGCTGCGGCGGCGCGGTGATTCTCGCCTTTGAGCGCCTCGACATTGGCGACCTCGGCTGGATTACGTCGCTCGCAAAACGCGTGGCCGCGGGCCTTTCGACGGTGCGTAGCGTATCATTCGGCCCCGCACCGGATGCGGTGATGCTGTCCGACCCCGAGCCGGGTGTCGATGCCGCCGACTGCCTGCTGTGGGACGGCGCCGGCTTCGACGACAGCGGCGCGTTGCTCACCGAAACCATCGCCCCAGGCGACTTCCAGGTCGTGCTGTTCGGCGCCGGTCACGTGGGCGCGGCGCTGGTTCGCGTGCTGGCCACGCTGCCTTGCACCGTCCGCTGGGTCGACGAGCGCGACGCGCAGTTTCCGCCTGTGGAAACGCTGCATGCGCCGAATGTGAAGATCGATCCGAACGACGCGCCCGACGAAGCCATCGACCGGGCCGCGCCGCATACGTACTTCATCGTGATGACGCACAACCATGCGCTCGATCTCGAGTTGGCCGAGCGCATTCTGCGGCGCGGCGATTTCGCGTTCTTCGGCATGATCGGCTCGCACACCAAGCGCAAGCAGTTCGAACACCGGCTGGCCGCGCGCGGCATCGATCCGTCGCAGATTGCGCGCATGAAGTGCCCGCTCGGCGTGGACGGTATCGTCGACAAGTCGCCGGAGATCATCGCGATCTCGGCGGCCGCCCAGGTGTTGCAGGCCGTGGAGGCGAATGCGGGCGCGCATGCGGCGCAGACGGTCTGATTTGCCGCACAATCGACCTGCCGCCCCGAACGCGATTGCATCCTGCCCTGCATCCCGCATCCGGAGCGAACCGACTCCAATGAACTCCTGACCGACCATGACTACAACAACCGCTACCCCTCTATCGCTCGTCGAGAAAACCGCTCGCGCACCGAAGGCCGAGCTGCACATCCATATTGAAGGCTCGCTCGAACCCGAGTTGATCTTCGCGCTCGCCGAACGCAACGGCGTGAAGCTCGCCTATGACTCGATCGACGCCCTGCGCGCCGCGTACGCGTTCACCGATCTGCAATCGTTCCTCGACATCTATTACGCCGGCGCGAGCGTCCTGTTGCACGAGCAGGACTTCTATGACATGACGATGGCGTATGTTGAACGCTGCCTCGCCGACAACGTGATCCACAGCGAAATCTTCTTCGATCCGCAGACGCATACCGAGCGTGGCGTACCGATCGCAACCGTGGTCGCAGGCATTGATCGCGCGTTGGCCGATGCGGAACAGCGCGGCATGTCGAGCAAACTGATTCTGTGTTTCCTGCGCCATCTGTCCGAAGAAGATGCACTCGCCACGTTTGAAGAAGCACGGCCATTGTTCGAGCAATACAAGCATCGCCTGATCGGCGTGGGGCTCGATTCGTCCGAGCGCGGTCATCCGCCCTCGAAGTTCGAACGCGTATTCGCCCAGGCACGCGGGCTCGGCCTGAAACTGGTCGCGCATGCAGGCGAAGAAGGCCCGCCGTCGTATATCTACGAAGCGCTCGATCTGCTGAAAGTGGACCGCGTCGACCACGGCGTGCGCAGCATCGAAGATCCGGCGCTCGTCACGCGCCTCGCCGATACGCGCGTCGCGCTGACCGTGTGTCCGTTGTCGAATCTCAAGCTCTGCGTGTTCGACGACATGACCAAACACACCCTGAAGGATCTGCTCGATTGCGGCGTCGCCGTCACGGTGAATTCCGACGATCCGGCCTATTTCGGCGGCTACGTGAACGCCAACTATTTCGCCATCATCGACGCGTTGAAGCTCAACGATGCCGAGGTCTACACGATCATCCGCAACAGCTTCGAAGCGTCGTTCGTCACGCCCGAGCAACGCAGCGAACTGATCGCGAAGCTCGACGCGCAATGGCACCCAGGCGGCCCGCACTGACGGGCCAATGAATGGCAGCCGGCGGCGGCACGGGTTCGTTTCACAGCCTGAATAAAACCGTCGTCCGTGCTGCGCAGCTCCCCACAATACGGAGACGGTTTTTCTCATGACTCAATCGGCACAATCGACCCAATCAGCATTCCGCGCACAACTGCTGACCTTCAACGGCGACCCGGCGCAATCGCCCAACGCGGCGGTCTTCAACGAAGACGGCTTGCTGATCGTCGAAGACGGCCATGTCGTCGCGGCGGGTGCGTATGCCGCGCTTGCATCGCTGCTCGCGCCGGGCACTCATGTGCAGGAGATGCGCGACAAGCTGATCGTGCCGGGGTTTATCGATACACACATTCACTATCCGCAGACCGACATGATCGCGTCGCCGGCGCCGGGGCTCTTGCCCTGGCTCGACACGTACACGTTCCCGACCGAGCGCCGCTTCGCCGATCCGGCGTATGCGCGCGATACGGCGAGCTTCTTCGTCGATGAACTGCTGGCTTGCGGCACAACCACCGCGCTCGTGTATTGCACGGTCCATAAGGACTCGGCCGACGCCCTTTTCACCGAAAGCGAAGCACGCAATCTGCGCATGGTGGCCGGCAAAGTGCTGATGGATCGCAACTGCCCGGAATTCCTGCGCGACACCGCGCAATCGGGCTATGACGACAGCGCCGAGCTGATCGGCCGCTGGCACAACCGTGGCCGCCAGATGTACGCGCTCACGCCGCGTTTCGCGCCGACCTCGACCGAAGCGCAACTCGAAGCGTGCGGCGTGCTGGCGGGCAAGCATCCGGACATTTTCATCCAGAGCCACGTCGCCGAGAATACGGACGAAGTGAAGTGGGTCGCCGATCTGTTCCCGGGGCACCGCAGCTACCTGGACATCTACGATCACTACGGCCTGCTGCGCCGCCGCGCGGTGTACGGCCACTGCATCTATCTTGACGACGAAGACCGCAAGCGCATGGCGCAAACCGGCACGGTCGCCTCGCACTGCCCGACCTCGAACCTGTTCCTCGGCAGCGGCCTGTTCGACTTCGACAAGGCCGACGAAGCCGGCACGCCGATCGCGCTGGCGACGGACGTCGGCGGCGGCACCTCGTTCTCGATGCTGCAAACCATGAACGAGGCGCACAAGGTCGCGCGTCTGACCGGGCATCATCTGACGGCCACGCGCATGTTCTATCTCGCCACCGCTGGCGCCGCTGAAGCACTCGATCTGGCCGACAAGGTCGGCACGTTGAAGCCGAAGTCGGAAGCCGACTTCGTCGTGCTCGATCCGCAAGCCACGCCGCTGCTCGCGCGCCGGACCGCACGCACGGAATCGCTCGAGGAACTGCTGTTTGCGTTCGCGCTGCTCGGCGACGACCGCGCGATTTACGAAACGTATGCCGCGGGCAAGCGCGTGCATCGTCGCGACGACGTACGTCAGCACACGCCGCGTACGGCGAAAATCGCGGCCTGAGCGGTCTCCCAGGCTGATTCAGACGGGTGAATAAAATACGGCGCTTCTTGAAGGAAGCGCCGTTTTCATTTGCCCGTACCCTGCGGCTCGATCAACGATGCGTGCACACGTCATGCAACGCATTCAGACGGCGCACCGGATCGGCGACATAGGGATTCGATTCATCCCACGCGTAACCCGCCAGCACCGCGCTGATCATGCGCCGGATCGACGGCGTCTGGTCCGGATAAAAAATGATGTCCTGCAGTTCGCCCGTGTACCAGCGTTCGACGAACGCGCGGAACGTATCGATCCCCTTGCGCAACGGCACGTCGTAAGCGGCAGACCAGTCGATCTGCTCGCCATCCAGTTGCCGGTTCAAGGTCTGCACCGCGAGATGCGCGGAACGCAGCGCGATCGTCACACCGGACGAAAATACCGGATCGAGAAACTCGCCCGCATTGCCGAGCAACGCATAGCCCGGCCCATGCAAACGTTCGACATTCGCCGCGTAGCCGCCGATATGGCGCACCGGCATCAGGAACGGCGCGTTGCCGATCAGCGGTCCGAGTGTCGGCTCCTGCTGGATCAGCGTGCGCAGTTTCGCGTCGCGCTCCGCTTCCGGCACGCCGAGGAAACTGGCCTCTGCAACGCAACCTACCGATGAGCGACCACCCGCCAACGGAATCATCCAGAACCACACGTCGCGGCGCTCGGGGTGTGTCGCCACGCAGATCTTGTTGCGGTCGGTCGCGCCGGCCGGAATACCGTCCAGCACATGCGAGAAGATCGCGGCACGGGTCGGCATGCCCGTCGGGGCTTCCAGGTTCAGCAAACGCGGCAGCACGCGACCGAAACCGCTCGCGTCGAACACGAATCGCGCCTCCACTTCATAGGCGTTATCCGCTTCGTCGATCACGTCGAGCACCGGCTTGTTGCCGCCCTCGCCCTCCGTGCCCGGATGCATCGCCCGGACCGTGTGACCGAAGCGCACGTCGGCGCCCTGCTCTGCCGCACAGCGAATCAGAATATCGTCGAACACCGCGCGCTCGACCTGGTACGTGGTGCCCCAACCCGTCGAGTGTTTATCGCGGAAGTCGAATGCCGACGACTGGCCGCGGTGAATGAAATGCGCGCCGTTCTTGTACTGGAACCCGGCTTCGACCACCGCCTGCAGCATGCCCGCCTCTTCGAGGTAGGCCATGCTTTGCGGCAGCAGACTTTCACCGATCGAGAAACGCGGGAAATGCTGGCGCTCCAGCACCAGCACCGAGCGGCCCGCCCGGCGCAAGAGCGCCGCTGCGACTGCACCTGCCGGACCTGCGCCGATGACAGCGACATCGACGGTTATGCGCGTTGACGAATGTGTACTCAAAGTTGCCTCAATCGTTTGCTTGCTCTGGGCAGCGTTACGCTGCATCCTTACTTCTCGTTACAATTACGCATCACGGCAAGAACACTAATTTCGTCGGGGAGCCCAGCGTGTCGCCATCCGAAACATCCAGCGTGCCTTTCGTGCCGGAAACGGCCTTCGGGATCTGGTTCCTGCGTACCTATACGTGGGAACATCATGTGCTGCGGGTCGCGATCAACGACCTCAAACGCCTGATCGACACGCCCTTGCCTGCCGCGCCGGTAATCGTCGACGTCGGCTGCGGGCAAGGCATTTCGTTCCACCTGCTCGCCGACGCGTTCAAGCCGCGCCGCATTGTCGGTATCGATTTTCACGAACCGTCGCTAACGCTGGCCGCTGATGCGGCCCGAGCTTGCCGCGACACACTCGCCGATATCGACGTGCTGCACGGCGACTGCGCGCATTTGCCGTTGCCCGATGCCAGCGCCGATATCGTGTTCTGCCATCAAACCTTCCACCATCTCGTCGAACAGGACCGCGCGCTCGCCGAATTCCGCCGTGTGCTCAAACCTGGCGGCATCCTGCTGTTCGCCGAATCCACCGACGCGTACATCAAATCGTGGGTGATCCGGCTGCTGTTCCGTCATCCCATGCACGTGCAGAAAAGCGCCGACGGGTACCTCGACATGATCCGCCACGGCGGCTTTCGCTTCGAGCAGCGCAACGTCTCGCTGCCGTATCTCTGGTGGAGCCGCGCGAAAGACTTCGGCCTGCTCGAACGCCTCGGCCTGACCCATCCGCAACCTGGCAAGCGTCGTGAAACGCTGGTCAATGTCGCGGCGGTGAAGGCGGATTGAACCTTGCCTGTCAGAGCGGTGGCGATCCCATCGCCCTGACCGGCATCACGCATGCTTACTTGCCGCGCAGCGTCACCACATCACCGGTCAGCGCCACGCCGGCGATCACCGCGCCCGCACCGCACGTGAACTCCGTCGCGCTCTCACGCACTTCGTTCTTGTAGTTGCTCTTGATGTTGATCACCGCGTTGCCGCCTTCCTTGCGCGCGCGATCCTGCAACTCGATCACCGCCGAAAGGAACACGTGCTGGCACGCTGCCAGATCGCTCTTGCCGAATGCATTGGTCTTCTTGTTGGTCGCGAATTCGCCTATCTTTTTCAGCACGGCCGGATGCGGCTGGCCCGCAAAATACAGGGCGATGTCGTCACTGACCTTGCCCGGTTCGCTTTGCAGCGCCGGCGCAACCGCATAGTTGTCAACCGTGTCGCGAGCAAAAGCCTGAGTCGCGCTCAACGTGACCAGCGAAGCGAACAGCGTGGCAAACAGTACATTGCGTTTCATTGAGACTCCTTGGTGGTTGTTATTGCTTTGGTGAGTTCCAGATTCGATTTGACCTAGTTCGCTTCCAGCACGACGAGTTGGCCGCTCACCGCGACCGCAGCCGCGCTGGGGCTCACGCCACAGGTGAAATCGGTCGATGAATCGGTCGTCGTGCTATGAAAACGCGTCGACACATCGATCACGGCATTCGCGTTGCGCTCGTGAGCCGCCGCGCGCAGCTTCTGTACGGCTTCGGCAAGCGCTTCATGGCATGCGTCGTCAGGGCTCGACACCTTGCGCGCGATCCGCGCCGAATAGGACACGTCGCCCAATCTGGCCGTTACAGCCGGATGGCTTTGCTGGCCGAAATAGACCTGCACGCCGCCACGCGACTGGCCGCCGGCCGCCGCGAGCGGCACCGATTTCACGTCGGTCGCGCAGCCTGCCTGCGTCAGCACGACCACCGCCAGTGCACCCAGTACAAAACGCTTTTTCATTTTTATTGCCCTCGTTCTTTAGATAACAGCCGTTTTAACCGCCCTGCCACGCTTCAAAGATCAGGCTTGCGCAACTGCCGCCGAACCCGAATGAAATCGACATCGCCGTATCAATGCGCGCGTCACGCGTCGCGCGCACGAGCGGCATACCGTCGACGGCGGGCTCCGGCGTCTCGATGCCCGCCGTCCCCGCGATGAAACCGTCGCGCATCATCAGCAACGTGTAGATCGCCTCGTGTGCGCCGCATGCGCCGAGCGGATGTCCGGTCATGCCTTTAGTCGACGAGAACGCGGGTACGTCGCCGCCGAATACGTCGCTCAATGCGCGCAATTCCTCGACATCGCCAAGCGGCGTCGACGGCGCGTGCGTGTTGATGTAGTCGGGACGCTTGCCTGCCACACCCGTTGCGCCCAGCGCGCCGCGCATCGCCCGTGCGATGCCGGCCGCATGCGGTGTCACCATGCCGGCGGCGTCCGTGCAGTCGCCGAAACCGGTCAGCTCGGCGTAAATACGGGCCCCGCGCGCCAACGCGTGATCGAGTGCTTCGAGCACCAGCACACCGCCCCCCGACGCGATCACGAAACCGTCGCGCGCCGTATCGTAGGGACGCGATGCGCGCTGCGGCGTGTCGTTGAAACCGCGCGACAACGCGCCCATCGAGTCGAACATCAGCGTCATGTTGTCGTGCAGCGACTCGCTGCCGCCGGCCAGCACGATCTGCTGGCGGCCGGTCTGGATCAGTTGCATCGCCTGGCCGATGGCGAGCGCCGAGGTCGTGCACGCCGACGACGGCGAATAGCTCACGCCCTCGAGTCCGAACACCTGCGCGACATTGGCCGACGCGGTGCTGCTCATCGCGTGCGGGACCGTATACGGCGGCACTTTGTCGACACCGCGTGCATTCGCGATCGACATCGCCACGTCGTAACTCGACATCGTGCCGACGCCCGAGCCGATCACCGTGCCGGCCTGTGGCGAACGCAACGCGCCGGGCGCGAGACCCGCATCGTCGATCGCCTGCTTCGCGGCATGACACGCAAAGCGTGCGGTATCGCCCATGAAGCGTTCGAGCTTGCGATCGAACGGCGGCTCCTGCGCGACCGACGCGACGGCCGCCACCTGCGAACCGAAACCGCGCTCACGCCACGCGTCGATCCGTTCGATACGCGAGCGGCCCGCGCGCAACGCGGCCGACACGCCGTCGAGCGTATTGCCGAGACACGACACGATCCCCATGCCGGTGACGACCACGCGTTGCAGCACGATGCTCATCGAACGCGCCTGAAAATCAGCGACGTGTTGATGCCGCCGAATGCGAAGTTATTGCTCATCACATGTTCGGCGTCGATCTCGCGGCCGGAGCCGACGATGTAGTCGAGTGGTGCGCAAGCCGGATCGACGTTCTGCAGGTTCAAGGTCGGCGCATACCAGTTGCGCTTCATCATCTCGATGGTCCACCACGCCTCCAGCGCACCGCACGCGCCGAGCGTATGGCCGACATAGCTCTTGAGCGAACTGATCGGCATGCGTGCGCCGAAGGTCTGCGCGGTCGCATGACTTTCGGCGATGTCGCCACGGTCCGTCGAGGTGCCGTGTGCGTTCACATAGGCGATCGCTTCCGGCGGCAGTTGCGCATCCTTGAGAGCGAGCTGCATGGCAATCGCCATGGTCTCGGCGGTCGGCTGGGTCATGTGCGCGCCGTCCGAATTGCAGCCGAAGCCGACAATCTCCGCATGAATCCTCGCGCCGCGCGCCACCGCGTGTTCATATTCTTCGAGCACCAGCGTGGCCGCGCCTTCGCCGACCACGAGGCCGTCGCGCGCGGCATCGAACGGCCGCGGCGTGAGATGCGGCTCGTCGTTGCGCGTGCTGGTCGCGTACAAGGTATCGAACACGGCCACCGCCGGGCCCGAGAGTTCTTCCGCGCCGCCCGCCAGCATCAGGGTCTGCTTGCCGGTCTGGATGGCTTCATACGCGTAGCCGATCGCCTGACTGCCCGACGCGCACGCGCACGAGGTCGGAATGATCCGGCCTTTCAGATCCCAGAAGAGGCTGACGTTGACCGCCGTGGTGTGCGGCATCATCTGCACGTAGCTGTTCGACGTGACGTCACTCATCTTGCCGGTTTCGAGCATCGTGCCGAAGGCGCGAATCGGCTGCACCGAGCCCGACGACGAGCCGTAGGCGACGCCCATGCGGCCGTCCTTGATACTGGTGTCGTCGGCGAGTCCCGCGTCGGCGAGCGCCAGTTCGCTTGCGCGCACCGAGTACATCGATACCGGCCCCATCGAGCGGGTTTTCTTGCGCGGGTAATGGGCCGGCGCCGTGAAGCCCGGCAATGGACACGCGAGCCGCGTATGCAGCGACTCGAAGTAATCCCACTCGGTTATCCGGCGCACCGCGTTCACGCCGCCCTTCAGACGCGCTTCGATTGCGTCCCAGTCGTCACCGAACGCCGTGACGCCCCCCATGCCGGTAATGACGACGCGTTTCATCACACCATCCCACCATTGACGCCGATCACCTGACGCGTGACGTACGAGGCCGCATCCGACATCAGGAAGCTGACCACGGAGGCCACTTCGGCAGGCTGGCCGACGCGGTTCATCGGCACCGTCTTCAAGGCGTGTTCGAGCGGCATCTCGTCGAGCATGCCGGTTTCGATCAGGCCCGGCGCCACGCAATTGACGGTGATATTGCGCGTCGCCAGTTCGACGGCGAGCGCCTTGGACGCGCCGATCAGACCGGCCTTCGCCGCGCTGTAGTTGACCTGGCCGCGATTGCCCATCACCCCGGAGACCGACGCGATCGTGACAATGCGGCCGCCCTTCTTCGCCCGCACCATCGGCATGGTCAACGGGTGGACCACGTTGTAGAACGAGTCGAGACCGGTTTCGATCACGATGTCCCAGTCTTCCTCGGTAAGCGCGGGGAACGCGGCGTCGCGGGTCACACCCGCGCTGCACACGATGCCGTAGTACGCGCCATGTGCGGCGACATCCGCTTCGAGCACGTCGCGGCACACCGCGCGCTCCCGCACGTCGAATTGCAGCACACGTGCCGTGCCGCCTTGCGCGGCGATGCCCGTTGCGACTGCTTCAGCCTCGGTGCGGCCCGTGCGGCAATGCACGGACACCGCGAAGCCGTCGGCGGCCAACTGATACGCAATCGCACGGCCAATGCCGCGGCTTGCGCCGGTAACGAGAACACGCCGGCTCATGAACTGAAACTCCCTTCGATGAATGACTGGAAATCGCGCGGCTGAAAGACCTTGATGACCGCTTCGGCGCAACACACCTCGCCGTGGTGGATCGTGCATTCGTAGGCGCCGTGGCCTTCTTCGCTGCGTAGTAATTCGGTTGCGTGGATCAGCAACTGCGCGCCGCCCGCGAACGACGCTTGCAAGGCCCGGTAGCTGCGCGAGCCGAGCAGCACGCCGGGACGCGCCCTGCCGCCGCCGCGCATGGCCAGCAGCGCAACGTGCGCCGCAATCGTCTGCGCCATCAACTCGATGCCGATCCATGCGGGCATCGCGCCGTCGGCGGTGGCATACCAGGCGTCGGCGTGGACGCTTGCTCGCGCGCTCAATGCCTCTTCGCTGAACGTGTTGATCCCATCGATGAGCAGCATCGTGCCGCGATGCGGGATGATCGCTTCGATTGGTTGCTGGATGAGATCCTGGGTGGAGAGCGTCTGGGTCATCGCGCCGGTCACCGTCCGAGGATCAGGCTGACATTGCTGCCGCCAAACGCAAACGAATTGCTCATCACGTACTGCGACCCCGCGCCCTCCGGCAGAAAGCGTTCGGTTTCGACCAGATCCAGCGCCGGCATAGTGGGATCGGCCTCGCCGTCCCACAGGTGACGCGGCAGCGGCACGGGCCGCGACCCGTTCGCGCGCGCCAGCGTCAGCCACGCGAAGGCGAGTTCGGTGGCGCCCGCCGCGCCGAGTTGATGCCCCGTCAGCGGCTTGGTGCCGCTCATCGCCGCGCCCTCGGGAAAAACACGCGCCATCAGTTTCGCTTCCATGTCGTCGTTCTTGCGCGTGGCGGTGGCATGCAGATTCACATAGCCGATCGCCGACGCTGCGACGCCCGCGTCGGCCAGCGCCGCCTGCAATGCGATTTCGCCGCCCACACCCAGCGGGTCGGGTGAGGAAATGTGATGCGCGTCGCTCGATTCGCCGATGCCCGCGAGCCGGATTTCCGCTTCGTCACGGCTCATCAGGAACACAGCGGCGCCTTCGCCGACGTTGATCCCGCAACGATTGCGGCTCATCGGATTGGCGCGTACGCCGCTGGTCGATTCGAGCGAGGCGAAACCCTGCACCGTCAACTCGCACAACGAATCGACACCGCCCACCACCACCGCATCGCAGAGCCGCAATTGCAGCAACCGGCGCGCCGACGCAAAAGCCTTCGCACTCGATGTACACGCGGTCGAAATCGTGAACGCCGGGCCCTGCACGCCGAGCACGGCGGCGGCAAACGGCGCGGCGGTGCCGATTTCCATCTGCCGGTAGTTGAAGTTGGGAGGCAAATTGCCTGCTTGCGCCTGATAGACGAACGCGGCTTCGGCCGCTTCGATGCCTGACGTGCTGGTGCCGAGCACCACGCCGATCCGATGCGCGCCGTAACGCTCGCGCGCCGCAACGACGGCCGGTGCGATCTGCGTCAGCGCGGCCAGCAACAGGCGGTTGTTGCGGCAGTCGTAACGCGCGAGCGCGGCCGGTGGCGCCAGATCGAGCGGCGCGAGCACGCTGCCGACAAACGCTTCGCCAATGCCCGTATGCGCGTTTGCCATACCAGGGGCGTGAGCGGCGGCAAGCGCCGGGACGATTGCGTCGAGGCCGTCGCCAAGCGCGTTGATCATGCCAGGCGCATGCAAATAAACTGTTGGCGCTTTCATGCGGCCCTCCTTGATTCCGATGGCATGCCGATCGGCGCGAGCAGCACCGACACCGCGATGCCGAGCGCGAGAGTGGCGCCGAAACTTTTCAGCGCAGGCATCGCACTCATGCCGAGCATGCCGAACGACAACAGCGTGGTGGCCGCCGAAAGCAGCACGCCCGTCCACACCGCGCCGAGATCGGCGTCCGCGCGCAAGCAGCCTTCGCGCAGAAATACTGCATAGTTTGCGCCTACGCCGAGCACCAGCATCAGCGCGAGCCAATTGAAGAGATTGAGCGGCACCCGAACATAACCGAACACGGCGAGCGTCACGCCCACCGCGAGCAGCACGGGCAGCGTCACGGCGATGCCGCCACGCAAGCGTTCCGCCAGGGAGACGTCCTTCGGGGCGTCCCCCAAGGGGACTTCCTTCGGGGCGTAGCGCAGGATCAACAAAACGAGCACGAGCGCCAGCGCGCCGCCGAGCCACCAGCCACTATCCACGCGATACGCGCCGAACAGTTTCGACACGCTCGCCGCCTTGTCGACGAATACCACGCCCGGCACCGAGTGCGCGGTGGCGATCAGCGCGGGCTCGTTCCGCGGCGTCACGCCTTGTGGAATCACAACGGCGGCAACCGCTTTGGTGGCCGAATCCACGACGCCCAGCCACAGATGTTGGTACGGCCGCGACCACGGGGCGGCAAGCCACGTGTCGAGCGTGAGCAGCGGCTGCGGTTTCGCCTGCGCGGCCAGCCAGGCGTCGGCAACCTCGTCTTTGAAGCCCGCCTGCAGCAGTGTGGCGCGCAACGCCGCGGGATCGTTGAAGACGTGCTGCGCGAGCAAGGCACGGTCTGCGTTTTGCTGTTTCGCGGACGGCACGAATTGCACCACCGACTGATAGCTGCCGACCTTGTTCGCCGTGCCGTTCAAGCCGTCGAGCTTCGCGCCCAGCGCTTCGGCGCGTTGCAGCACGATCTCGGGTGTCTCTCCGCGCACCACAAAAAACTGTGCGCTGTTATCGACACCAACCGCCGCGCGTACCTTGTCTTCCTGCGCGACCAGCGAAGGATCACGCTGGATCAGCAAGTGGATATCGTCGTCACTCGTCAGACGCAGCCAGCCGGGAATCGCCACGATCAGCAACAGCGCCGCGACGAACCATGCGCGCCGGCCGCCGATCGTGCGATGCCAAACCGTCAGCAAGCGCGCCGCGCCGGCGAACAGGCGCTGCGGGCTGCGCTTCGGCGGGCGCGTGAGCAGCGCGGGCAATAAGCACAGCACGGACGCAAACGCTGTCGTAATCCCCACCATCGCGAAGCAGGCAATCTGCTTGAGCGCGGGGAACGGGACCCACATGAGAATCGCGTAGCCGAGCAGGCTGGTGGCAAGTGCAACGGTCAACGCCGGACGCACCGCGCGCGCGCCGCGGCGCGAATCCCAATCACGGCCCGCACCGAGATAGACCACGAAATACTGGATCGAATAGTCGACCGCCTCGCCGATCAGGCTCGCGCCGAACACCAGCGTCAACAGATGCAATTGGCCGAACACCAGCATCGTCGCCGCGAGCGCGCAGACAATGCCGAGCGCCGTCGACACGAAACCGATCAGCAATAGCCGCGGCGAGCGGAACACCCACATCATCAGCAGCGCAATCCCGCACAGCGACGCGACGCCGATCAGGTGCACCTCGCGTTCCGACGCGCTGCGTGCCGATTCCGCGTAAAACACCGCGCCGGTTCTCGCCACCGATACGTCGGGGAAGGCCTGCTTCAAGGCGCTTTCGCCTTGCGCGAGCGCGGCGAGCACCGCACGCTGAGTCTTCGATTCGTAGGCCGAGCCGGGCAGCGTGGCGACGATCAGCACGCTCGTCGCGGCGCCGCGATGCGACACCAGCATGTTGTCTTCGAGTTCGAGATTCGACGTGGCGAGCGGCAAGCCGCCGAGCCAGTGTTCGAGCCAGCCGAACGGATCGTCGGCGAGCGACGTGGTCAGGCCGCCGCGCAATGGGCTGTAGATACGCTGCGCAAGCGCGTCATGCAGGGCCACGCTCGAAGCATTACCCTGCGCGAGCGTCGTGCGCTCGGCAGGTGTCAGCAGGCCAAAGCGATAAGGCATGTACAGCGTAGCGATCTGCGACAGATCGAACGGCGGCAATTCCGCCGTTACCGAGCCGAACGCGCCACTCTTTTGCAATGACGCGCCGAGTTGCTTCGCCGCTGCTTTCGCGTGCGCATCGTTGTTGCTGGTGACGAGAAAAACCGTGCGGTCGCCGAGCGCGGACGCCAGCGTATCGACCGCCTTTTCGGCGACCGGATCGGCCTCGGTGGCGGGCAGCAAGGCCAATAGATTGGTCTGCAACGGCGAAGGTCCCGCGAAGCGCCAGCCGCAATACAGCGCCGCGGCGAGCGCGAGCAGCAGCCACGCGGCGCGTATGCCCCACGCCTGTTTTGCGGACCGCTGTTGCAGCACCTGCATTACGGCGCTCCAAGCAAGCCGCGCTCTGCCGGCGTCGGTTCGGTCACCGCCGCGCTTTTCGCAAAGTCGAGCTTTGTGATGTCGCCGTTCGCGAGCGTGATGCGCAGGCTTTGCAGATACTCGCCGCCATTCATCTGCAAGCTTTTGATCGACTGCGCGATCTGCGGCTGATTCGGCGTGAGTCGCATGCGCCACTGCGCGGCGCTGCCTTCGGCCTGTACGTCGAATTGCGAGTACAGCGCAGACAGATCGCCGCCGAGCATCGCACGCATCATCTTCGAGACCTGCACGACGCCGCGCGTGCCCTGGGCGCTCCGTGCCGTTACGCGCTGGCCGTTTGCGTCGACTTCGGCAACACCGGCATCGGTGATGACGTAGGTGGCCTTATACGGCGTATCGATCTGCCAGATCACGCCACGATCGCGGAAGAACAGCAGCGAACCCGTACTGACGAGCGGCTGCTTCATCGCGGCGAGCGTCTGCGTCTGCGTGAACTGCGCGCGAACGCCCCTGGCTTGCGCGAGATGTGAGGTAATTTGCGAGACCAGGGCCAGGTTGCCGGCGGCTTGTGCTTGTGTTTGCGCTTCTGCTGCAGCAAACGCCACCGTCGGCCATGCGGCCAGACTCGATACGCCTGATACGGTCAACGCGACTAGCGCGAACCATGCGTCCGCTGCCCTGCCGCGCAAGCTCATCGTGCCCATACGTGCTCCAGCTTTTCGAACACGACCGGCGGCGAGACGAACTGCAATTCCTGTGTCGCGGCGTCGACCGCGACCTGGATCGTGTACCCCTTCGTGAGCCGCGTACCCGACGCGCAATCGACTATTTCATAGCCTATTTTCAGGCGGTTTTCGTGTTCGAGGAGTTGTGCGCGCACTTCGAGCAACTGCCCGTAGATGGCCGGGCGCACGTACTTCAGATGCGCCTCGACGATCGGCCACAGATAACCCGAGGCCTGCATCTCACGGTAGTCGTAGTCGAAGGTGCGTAACAGCGCTGCGCGGCCGATCTCGAAGTACTTCAGATAGTGGCCATGCCAGCACACGTTCATCGCGTCGACGTCGTGAAACGGCACTTCGACTGTCGCGCTGGCTGTCAGCGCTTTAGGGGAGACGGTCATGCGTTCGAGCCTCCGCGATAGTCGTTCAGCAAATCGCAGGCGGCGATGCGCGCGGTCAGTGCGCGCAGGTCGCTTTCCAGCGCGCGGTCTTCGTCGACGAACGGCGAGTGCGCCGTCACGCTGTCGATAAAGGCTTGCAGCGGCGCGGGAACCGGCGTGTTGCTGTCGATCTTCAACCGCAGACGCGCGGCCTGCACCGTCGCGAGCGTATGCGCGGCGGCGACCTGCTCGGTCAACTCCAGCACGCGCAAACAGTCGCGCGCGGCGATCGTGCCCATGCTGACCTTGTCCTGATTGTGCGCCTCGGTCGACCGCGAGAAGACACTGGCGGGCATCGTGTTCTTCAATGCTTCGGCCGTCCATGCGGACGACGAAATCTGCACGGCCTTGAAACCATGATTGATCGCGGCGCGCGCGGGCGCCGCACCCGACAGATTGCGCGGCAAGCCGTTATTGAAATTCACGTCGACCAGCAGTGCTAGCTGCCGGTCCATCAGGTCGGCGAGATTGGCGACCGCGACCTTCAGCGAGTCCATGGCGAACGCAATATGGCCGCCGTAGAAGTTGCCGCCGTGCAGCACGCGCTCGTTGTCGGGATCGATCAAGGGGTTGTCGTTCGCGCTGTTCAGTTCATTCTCGACATCGCGACGCACCCACGACAAGGCATCGCGCGCGACGCCGATCACGTGCGGCGCGCAGCGAATCGAATAGCGGTCCTGCAGACGATGCCCCGGTGTATCGTCACGCCCGCTCAGGTCGTCGCGAATCCATGCCGCAGCCTCGGCCTGCCCTACGTGCGGCTTCACTTCGAACAGGGTGGCGTCGAAATGCGCGGCGCGTCCGTCGAGCGCGACGGTAGAGAGCGCCGTGAGACGCGCGGTGAGGCGCGTCAGATGATCGGCACGCGCGAACGCGAGACAGGCGAGACCCGTCATCACCGCGGTGCCATTCATCAGCGCAAGGCCTTCTTTCGGTGCGAGCGTCAGGGGCAGGTGACCGAGCTCGGTCCATACCTCGCTCACATGGCGCAGCGAGCCTTCGAACATCACGTCGCGCGGGGCGGCGCGGGCGGCGGGGCCCTACTACAGCCGT
>NZ_JAQQFL010000005.1:0-279924 GCF_046026025.1 Paraburkholderia fungorum
GCTTTTTCCGGAACCCGACGCGCCGCTCAGATAGAGCAGCGGCGCAGGGTTGCCGACGAGCCACGCGTAGACCTTTTCATGAGCGTGGTCGGCGCGGCGGAAGTCCGACGCCGCGTCGTAGGGCGTAAGGCGGAAATACTCCGGGTCTCTGACCTGGCCGTGGATACCGAGGTCGATCGTACGGCGCCTGTTCAGTTGCTCACGCCACTTTGGAACGAGCCATCCCAAAATCAGCAGAGCCGGCACCAGACAGACGGCGTAGGAAATCCGGAGATCATGAATGTTCAGTCTCTCATCAAGTAGCCGGGCCGCGATAGGGACCGCAGCGAGCAACCCGAGGAGGGAGACGTAGAGCTTGGTAGCCTCGTGAGACGCTTTCAGGAGCGACAGGAACGACCAGCCCCCGGCGCCCCTAGATTCGTCGTCAGTAGAGGGTTTGGCGGGAGGAGCAGGTGATTCAGCCATGGTTGCCTCCAGTTGTCTCTTTATAGACGAGGCGCAGCGGGAATTCCGAAAAAACTGGGGTCATGGCCCGACCGCAGCGAGGCAAAGCCATGCGGGAGCTTCTGACCGAGATTTCAGACGCCGATGTGCTGCTCGCGCTCGAGCCGGAGGAGCTGGCGGCCAAGGTGCTGTTTCTGCTGCGCAGGCGTCAGGAGCACCAGTTTCATTTTGGCAATCTCCGGATGGAATTGGAGATTGCCGCCCGCGAATCCACCTATCCCCGCCACCGGCTGGGGGAGGTCGATCTCGCTGTAGCCGAGGCGTTCGCGTGGCTCGAGGCGCAGGGGCTGGTCGTGCCTGCCGAGGGCATGAACGGGAACAATGGTTTCCGGCATCTGAGCCGGCGCGCGCAGCGCTTCGAGAACGAAGCGGCGTTCACCGACTACCAGACCGCACGCCTGCTGCCAAAATCACTGCTGCATCCAGCGATTGCGAACGATGTATGCCTCTCGTTCATGCGCGGCGCCTATCCAACAGCGGTGTTTGAGGCGATGCGGGCTGTCGAGATCGCGGTGCGGGATGCCGCAGGTTATCCGCCCGCCGAGCATGGCGTGCCGATGATGCGGCAGGCCTTCAGGCCGAACACCGGGCCTCTGGCTGACCATACCAAGGATGCGGGCGAACAGGAGGCACTTGCCGCCCTTTTTGCGGGGGCGATCGGCTCGTACAAGAATCCGCATTCACATCGCAACGTGCCGATCGACACGCCGCGTGAAGCGGTCGAAATGATCGTGTTGGCCAGTCATTTGCTGGGCATCGTTGACGCGCGGGCTGCAGCGAGGCGGGCGACGCAATGAACCAGCTTGTCACGCTCGATGGCATCACGACGCCCGCACTGGTCATCGCAGCCGGCGAGCGCGCCGATGTGCGCTTCCTCGAGTTTTTTGCGTCGGCGATCCGCAACCCGCACACGCGCCGCGCGTATGCGCGCGCGGCCAGCGACTTCCTGACCTGGTGCGCCGGCGCCGATGTGCTGTCGATCACGGAAGTGCAGCCGCTGCATGTGGCTGCCTGGATCGAGCTGCAGACGCAGACCCACGCCGCGCCGACCGTCAAGCAGCGGCTCGCGGCGATCCGCCACCTGTTCGATTGGCTCGTGACCGGCCAGATCGTGCCGCACAACCCCGCCGCGTCGGTGCGCGGTCCCAGCCACACCACGAAAAAGGGCAAGACGCCGGTGCTCGATGCGACCGAGGCGCGGCAGCTGCTCGACCGCATCGATGTGACGACCACCATCGGCCTGCGCGACCGCGCGCTGATTGCGCTGATGGTGTTTTCGTTCGCGCGGGTGGGCGCGGCGCTCGCGATGCGGGTCGACGATGTCTATATGCAGCAGCGGCGCCTGTGGGTGCGCCTGCGCGAGAAAGGCGGCAAGGCGCATGCGATGCCGTGTCACCACACGCTGGAAGCGTACCTGCACGAGTATCTGGAGCAGACCGGCCTGCGTGATGAGCCGAAGGGCCCGCTGTTTCGCACGATTGCGCGTGGCACGGGCCAGCTGAGCGCGCGAGCGCTGCCGCAGGCAAACGCGTATGCGATGGTGCGGCGCCGGGCGCTCGCGGCGGGCATCGCCACGGCGATCGGAAATCACACGTTCCGCGCGACGGGCATCTCCGCGTATCTGAAAAACGGCGGCACGCTCGAGAACGCCGCGGCGATGGCAAACCACGCTTCGACGCGCACCACGCAGCTGTACGACCGGCGTCGCGACGAAATCAGCCTGGGCGAGGTGGAGCGGATCCGCGTCTAATGTTTAAAGACGAAAAATCAGGAAAGGAAAACTAAGGTTTCCTAGGCGCCTGATAGGCGCGCGGCTCGAATGTCGCTGATCTACTCCATAGCGGTCCTTCGAGGGAATCAAAGCGATGACGGTTAAGCAGCGACTGCTGTCCTTCGGCCGTCGTGGCCGAACTTGCTCTGTCCGCCACCTACCGGCACTGTGCAGCGGCTTCTCTCCCACTCCCCACAGACAGGTGAATCCGTCAGTCGCAGCCACACATAACGGCCCATCGGGCGCAAGTCAAGGGATTTCGATATGCTGTAGCCCCTGTCGCCCGAGGGCTGGCGTTCACGCTATGACGCAACAGGGCCTTCTCAGAGTCAAGAATTGAGCAAATCGCCCGTGGAAACTTCAGATGATTTAGGCGGAAACCCGTCGTTGGACGGCTGGCACTACCAATGTGACGTATCCGTGCTCGCGGCGCTGGATCTGCTGGTGGTCAATCGTGTCGCCAAGGTGCTCCAGCTCGAGCCTGCGACACAGGAAGACTTGGAGGCGGAACTTCAAGCGCCCCAGGTTTCGTCGTCGACTGTCGTGGACGGCGAACGCCTCATCGTCCAGGCCAAGTTGCGTCGTACCGGCCAATGGACGCCCGCCTCGCTGCGCGACTTGGTGGAGCACGGGGAGAAACGCCCGTCCGCGCTGAAGTTGTTGGAGGACGCGAAGGTCCGATACGTCCTGTTCACCAGTGCCGACGTGTCGGGAACGCTCGGTGCGCTGCAGGTCGACGCACTGCTCGAGCGCCCTGGGGACGACGATCTGCCGGCCGCTGTGTTCCCGGCCACGCACGTCAAATCCGCGGCAGGCCGGTTCGCCGTGCTGGCGCAGTACAACGAGGCACGCGTAGTCGAGAAGATCGACGCCTATCTACTCAGCCCCCTAGGCATCCCAAGAGAGCGTCACGAAGCCTGTCGCGAAGAGCTCCGCAAGGTCGCGATGTCCGGGATGCGAACAGGCTACGCCTGGCCCAGGATCGATGTGGAAGCCATTATCAAGAACCATGGCGGCTCCATTCCGTCTGAGCGCGACCGCAAGTTTGTCCCACCCACGAACTGGGACGACATTGTTGCCCAGATGGACAAGCGCAACGCCATCGTCATCACAGGGCCTTCGGGCACGGGCAAGACGACCGTGGCCAAGGCCCTCTACCAGCACTACCGTAGCGTCGTGCCCGGCATCAACTACGTGGAGCCTCAAGGTCCTGGCGAACTGAAGGCTCGGCCAGACGCCGGCCCTACCTTGTTCTATGTGGAGGATCCGTGGGGCAAGTACGAGATCGGCACCAACACGGCAGCATGGACAACTGAGTTGCAGGAGCGGCTGCTGAAGGCCAGTGCCCAGCAGAAGATCGTGGTCACCAGCCGCACCGATATCCTGGCCGCGACCGTCGGGAGCCAGAGCGACTTCCTCAAGCGGTGGGAAGTGCGGCTAGAGGCCAAGCACTACGGTGGCAAGGAGCTGGGCAGGATGTTCGAAGGGCTGGTCCGTCTCCTCGCCTCGCGCATCTTGCAGATGGCAGCCATCCGTGCCAAAGAACGCGTCCTGCAAACGTTGCGGACCCCCTTCGAGATTGACCGCTTCGTGGCACTGCTGCAAGCCGGGGCGATCCCTGCCGACGAGGACGAAGACCAGTTCGTGTCGCGGATCCTGCACGAAACTCAAACGTGCGCCATCGAAAACGAGGTCGAGTGGATGGTGAAGGCCCGCCACTACGAGAAGGCCGCAGTGGTGTTGTGGGGCCTGATGGCCGCCCGGCGTGGCGTGCGTCGCCAGGACTTGCCCACTATCCGCCGAGCCATCAGCAAGCTGGACCCCGCGTTCGGCCTTGGGCTGGAGAGGCTCGTGAACGATCTGGTGGCCAGCGGCAGTCTGCGTCAGCCCAACAGCGACGTCACGTATACCCACCCCCGTGTGGAGCAAGGTCTCGTCCGTGTGATGCGGGCCAACCCAGAAGTGACCGAGGTCGCCCTGGAACACCTGATGACGGCTCTCGTCCGCACGGGCAACACTGGCAACAACCAGGCCATCGAGACCGCGGTGCGACTGCACGCCTTCATCAAGGATTCCAACGAGTCCCTGTACGAAGCGCCTAATGAAGTCCAACTCGCCATCGACACTTGGTTGGAGGACGCGCTCAGCAAGGACCATGACGACTACGTCGGCCTGTTGCGTCTGGCCTGCATCGCCGGATCCAGCATCTGCATTCCCGCTGAAGTCGCCCGGTGGCTCCGCCCTGTGGCGACCGGCAAGCATTTCTTCATGCGCAGCTGGAAGCTCAGCAACCGCAGCGGCGACTGGTATGAAAAGGTCCGCAACCATCCCTTGACGCAAGATCTTTGCGAGCGCTTCATTCGACTCGTCCTCACCGTGGAGACCCGCAAATATCCCCACCTCATGGCCGAATACCTCGATGACATTGCGTCCGGGCTGGATACCGCGTGGGCAGACGCGGCGAAGGTGATCGTTCACCACGGCGAAGACACCAACGCGATCGCTGTCGGGTTCGGTGCCATGCGCGCCATTGTGAATCGCGAACCGCTGCTGCAACTCGCGCTTGCCAGACTCAACAAGGAGGCTGAGGCACAAGAGACGTATTCAAATCCCGAGTACTGGCCGTCCATTGACGGACACTTCAACGACGACTCGGAACCTTACGACGGCCACACCGACGACTACTACGGCGCACGCAAACTGGTCTCTGCATTCGCGGAGGCGACGCGTAACAACTCGGGGTGGCAAGCGCTCGCCGTACACAAGGATGTGCGGGCACTTGCCTGTGAGTGGTTTGATGCCATAGATGCGGCCGCGGGCGCAGATGCAGGCGATGATGAGTTGCGGTATCTGCTGGAACTGCGTGCCGGGGAGCACCTTGAGCAGCGAATCTGGCGACTTTTGACGCGGAGGTGGTGTCCGTCCTTCGTGATCGACCTCCGCGAGCGACTTCGTGCTGGCGACGAATCCGCGCATCTGCGCGAAGTCACCGCGGGATGTGCCTTGGACCACGTGCCAGACTTGCTGACCGAAGTGGCCAAAGATCTCTTTAATGAGGGCCAGACGGTGCGATTGCTGGAACTGGCGCACGACGCCAAGACCTACACCACGCGCTTTGGCGACACGGACAGCCAGCACGTGGCGTACGAGGCGTTCCAGCAGGCCCTGCCGGCGCCCTTCGACGAGCTTGCCGAGGCGCTTGCGCCCCTGGACGATGTCCAGGAGGTGCAACTCACTGACGCCTCACTGGATGCGCTGATTCCTCTGCTCGGAAAGCACCAGGGGCCTCTCCGTCCCCTGCTGATCTGGCTCGCCGCGACGAATGGGTGTGCCGCGGAAGCCGTGCTGGAAGACGCATTGGGTGAATCCGTGCAAGCTGAAGAGGCAGACTTGGCTGTTCGCGCCGCCGCTGCGGCCGGTTGCTGGCCGCTGGTGAGATCGGCCTTGACCCACCCGCGTGCGAAAGCTCGCCAGCGTGCACTGGAGCTCCTCACGGCGGCTCCTGAACCGGGGATCACAGACGACATCGTTGCCCTGACGAATGACCCCAGCGCGTTCGTCCGCCGTTCGCTACTCGATTTGTTGGCGAAGCAGCCCGAACGCCACGCCGCTGCTCTGGTGCAGTTGTGCGAGGACACGTGGTCTCGTCACTCAGTTCCACCGGGTGAAGATCAGAACTTCCCTCTCGCTCGAGTCGCAGCTCGGGCGCTAGCCACGCTGACGACCGTGCCACCTGAGCTGACCGGCGCCATCGTCGAAGCTGCGCTGGAGACGGATGACTTGACCGTCACCGAAGTGCTGCTGTATTTCCTGGCTGAACGCGGTGACGAAGATGCGTTGCGCGAAGTGATCAACCTCGTCTTCACATTCAACCCGACTTGGGCCAGTGTGCAGGCGGCCTCAGCCATCGCTCGGACCAAGCGCAAGGTACCCACTGACGCCCTGAAGCGGGCCGACCCGCGCTGGCTGGGCAAATCGCATTACTATCTGGCAGCCCAGACGGTCGAGGCTGTGGGCAGCGTCGCTGACAGCTCGCAGATCCTTGCTACGGCCGAGGCACTGGCGGTCAGCGAAGGTCGGCGGGTGCTCTTGATCCCCCTGGCCATCGGGGCTGAACGCCAGTCGGTTGATCTCGCCAACGAGGTGCTCAGCAAACTGCCGCCTGACCACCCGGCCATCCAGGTCCTCGACGCGTCGAAGCACCCGCTTCCTCATGACGCGCTGGATCAGTTCGGCAATGCGCGCACCGTGGAGGCCGTCCACTGGCTGCTCGGTGCGCGGATCGCCGAGCGTCCGTCAGTCTTGGTGCAGTAAAAGCAACGCCGGCATCGCAGCCGGCGCGCAGCTCAACGATGGAACTTGCTCAGGTGCTGCAGCCAAACCTGAGGCTTCTCCTCGGCCACCCAGTGGCCACAGCGAGGGATGGCACCGCCGATCAGGTCGTCGGCCATCAATACAGGCCATCGAATGTCAGGAATTGATCACAGCTGTCGGTCGATGCGGATGGCGCGAATGACTCAGTTCAGTCTCAAACAGCCGCTCAAGTTCTATCTTTCAACGACTCTTCCTGGCCGACCTCTGCCCAACGCGGTCGGCTCAGTACGGACCCAAAGCGTTCATTCCGGTACGTGCGCCGTTGATGGCTGCTTCCAATGGATACTGTTGAAAAAGTCGTAGCGCGTCGCCCGAACACCACGAGCGAAAAATTCGACCTCTCAGATCGCCCCACAAACCGCTCGCGAGCATCGGTTAAGGGTAAAGCGACCCATGAAAATCGGGTTAGAACGACCGTCACCGACTTTTTCAACAGTATCAATGTACAACAGTCGTTCGGACGGCAATATGATCAGCGCGTTATCCGCCAAAGCAATTGTTGGGTGACGACTTCACGAGCGTCCGCTTATGCGCCAGCAGCGTACAAGCGGAAGCGCGACGCACAAGCGTCCTGTGATTTTCATCCTCAACTTATCCGACGGCGACCTTTGGAATCACTGTACGTGGCGGGCGAAGCGTCCATTCGACCCCTTCTCGGCCAGTGCCGAGAAGGTTGAGCAGGGAGCAGGGGATCCGGCGTGAGTCGAACTTGCGCCTGAGGAACTCTGCCTGCGCGACATCATGCGTTGAGAGCAGCAGCTGATAGCGGCGATCCCGGACGATATTGCCCATCAAGTCAGCAAAGGCCGAGGCGTGAATGGCATCATTGTGTTGCAGGGGATCGTCGAGGATCAGCGCGCGCCAGCGTGACCAGGGATACGTGAGGCCCGCCGCTGCGAGCATGCTCACCCCAAGCGCAGCCATCTGCCCCTCGCTGTGGACGAGGGCGGGATCGATATCGCCCATCCCCGCAGGGACTTCGCCAGTTTTGTAGGCGACCTGCTCGATCTTCTTGTTCTTTACCTGCAGGTCGATGCCGATCCGTGGGTCGCACAAGATCGCGAGGTTGATCTGCTTCATCAGATCGTCGAGCGGCTCGATATAGGCCGCGTTGAAGTCCGCTACCTGATCCAGGATATCGAAACTGGCCGCGCGCGCGATGGCCTTGGTTTCCGTCGTCGCCTCCTTCAGCCGGCGCTGCGTGCCGGCGACAGTCTCAGCCGCCGTGCGGATCTGGTCGCGATTGCTATTGGGGGCACCGTCGATTGCTTCGCGCAAGCGTTCAAGGGCAGAGCGATGGCTTTCCTGCCGCGCCCACGCCGCCGCGCTATCGGCGAGCCGTCGCATCATATCCTGCGCGTGGTCCAGACGCTCGATCGCACGGACAAGAGCCGCCTTGCCGCCGTCCGCCTCGACCTGATTGGGCTGCGCGCCCGTAAAGCCGAGTTCGACCCACGCGCGCCGATCGTCGTCAAAAGCTCGGCGGTGGTCCGCTACGCGAAGGGTCAGGTCTGCGATACGGGCCGTGAGACTTGCATCCTGTGTCCTTGCTTCCGACAATGCAGCGTCGGTCTCAGCCAGCGCCTTCGTAGCCTGATCCGCACCCGCTTTGGCCTGCGCGAGCGCTGTCTCTCCGCCAATATAAGCGCCCTGATGACCGTGATCAGCCGCCCCGGCGTCCAGCCCCAGCATCCCTTCGTGCGCGATGACGTTGGCGAGTGCCGCCTCGGCGGCCTGACGCGCGAGGCCCTCACGGCGGCCGGAAGACTCCTTGACACGGGCAAGGTCATCCCGTCGTTTGACCGCCCCTGCTAATGCCTGGGCAAGCGGAGTGCCCGAAACATCGGTCAGGCGTTGCCGCCAATATTCCAGGCGTCGGAGGCGCCATGACAGACGATCGGCACCCTGCAAGGCATCGTCGCGCAGCCGCGTCACCATGGCGACGTCAAGCGTGCCGACTACTCCAAAGACGGCTCCAAGGTCAGCATTGGCAGCAGCCTCGGCGGCGATCTTCTCCTCGGCGCCGCAAATCCGGGCCAGTACCGCTCGCCGGTCGGCTAGTTTCGCCGTCAGTGCTTCGCGTTCTTCGATGGCACGGGCCACATGCTGCTCCTGCGCCACGAGGAGCGGCGCCAGGCGTTCCGCCGCACCCGACGCGCGTTCGCGCAGGCGCGATGGCTCATCGAAATGAGTCGCGCAGACCGGGCAATCGCACGCATCGTCCGGCAGCGTGGTCGCGATTGTCGTTACTGCCTGCGAGATCGCACCCGTAACCTCTTGCAGCTGACGAAGTGCCTCTCTCTGGCTGGCTTCGCGTGACCGTGCGCCTTTTTCGGAAATCTCCAGTTCGCGGACAGTCCGCTCGAGGTCGGGAGAGGCGGCACGATCGTCACTGAGAGCGCGGCGCAGCTGGTCCAGTCTTTCAGCGCGATCAAGCCACTGGTTGCATCGATCCCGCTGCCGATGCGCCTCGGCGAGCTCCTCGATGACGCGATCGGTATCCACTCGAAGCCTCGCGACGATCGCGCCGCGCCGGTCGAGGATCGACGCCTCCCGTTCCGCTGCCAGATGGGACGCCTCGGCCGCCTCCACGTTCGCGACAGCTTCCGCCACCGTATTGCGTTGCTCGCGATAGTGGTCGACAGCGGCGCGCAGCGTGTTGAGCAGATTGAAGCGAGCAACAGCGGCGGCCTGAACCTCAAGCGCCTGGGTCGAGGCCCACTGCTGCGGGATGCGGGCCGCCGCCAACTGCTGCGATCGGGCGGCCAATCGCATCTGCTCAGTTTGAGTTTCCGCGAGCGCTGCACCGGTCTCAGCCAGTAACGTCGTACGGCGTCCCCACCCCTCGATAAGCTGCTCGGCGCGGCGCAATTGTGCTTCCCGATCGCGAACCTGCGCCCGGGCATCATTCCATATTGCAGTAAGCTCGCTGAGATCGTTCGCGCCAGCTGCCTGTCGCGCGATCGGCCCCACCGCAAGTTCTGCGCGCGCAACTTCGATCTCGATGAGGATCGTCCGACCGAGGGTCGCCGCGCCTGCGGGATCGAGCGCACCTTCCGCCTGGGCACCCTCCCAAAGCTCAGCCTCCTGCGCGAGAAGCTCATCGAGCCGGCCAACCTCCTTTTCGAGCTGGTCGATGCGTCGGGTGAATGCCTTGGAAGCCGTCGTGTTGCCTTTACCGTGAAGGGCGATGGCAAGCTCCTCGATCTCCCGGCTTTGCGCGGCTTCCTTCAGCATTTCGAAGCGCTCGGCCGCGGTCCTATGGGTGAGCCGCGACAGGGTCGATTGGCCTAGGAAATGCGTGAGCAGAAGATAATGCTGCAGCGACTGGATCGTATGGGCCCAGGTCGGCGCCTTGAGGAACGCGCCGATATCCTCGATATTTCCGCCCCGCGTAGACTGCGCCGCATCGGCAGAAGACAGCATCCGCTCGATCGAGCTGCCATCGCAGAATGTCATGGCCGCGCTCGTCGGCCCATCATCCCCATCACGCCAGCGGCAGAGATATTTGCCGACCTTCTTCACGCCGTTGACGTCGCGAAAATGGTCGATCTTGTCGGTCAGCGTCCATTCGAGCGCGTCGAAGAGAGACGATTTCCCGAGGCCATTGCTGCCATGAACGATGAGAACGGACGGCTCGGCCGGCAAGTCAACGTCGAGCTTAGCAAAGCTTCGAAATTGCGTAAGACGGATGTTGGTGAGGTAGAGGCTGTCGTCCATTATGAGGGTTCCCGCGCGGTCGTCAGGGCTGCGACCAAATTATCGGGATCGTCGTGGATCTGGTTTGCGAGGCCGATCCACTGCACCGCCGCTTCCTGAGACAGGCCATGCCTCTCGAGCGTGCGCACGACCAGCCCCTGATTGCGGTCGAGAGGAGCACTCTGGACGCTCGGCGCGCTCTTCCAGGGCGTGGCAAGAAAAGTCCGGGCGGCGAATAACGCATAGCTCTGGTCGAGGTCGTCGGGGTTCGGGGTCCAGATCAGCTTTCGGCAAACTGTCTCATCGCGCTCGGCCAGGTCGAGCGCGCGGCGCCAATCCTGTATCGGATCGGGGGCCAGCGCAATTAGCATGATATGCGCGTTGATGACCTCCTCGGCCGCCATGTAGGAACGGGCGATCACCATTTGGGTGTGGAGGCTGCGCAGCGATGCCTGCATGTCGGCGAGGTCGCCGAGCTCGATCGAGGCGACCAAGACTGGATAATCGCCTAGGCGCAATCCGATGGCATCCTTGGGCAAACTTTTCTCGGTCACCTCGGCGCGCCCTCGAAACTGTCGCGTAGTGAAAGCGTCCACCACTGACGCCTCCCAGTCCAACGCGACTGCGGACGCACGGAGCCTCTCGCTGAACATTTCCGGGGTCATTTCGACACCTCGTCTTCCAGATCCTGGACGCGTTGACGCCATCCCTCGAATTCCTGCTGCACGGCCTGCTTCCAGGTTGCGAGCGGTCCATTGAGCTTCTGGCGCCAGGCGAGGTCGTTGCGGATGATCGCAGGCCGAACGCGCCGCGCATTGCGCATCCCTACTCCGATGGACCCTGCATTGAGCACGGTGTCATCGGGCGAATAGACTTCAACCTCGGCACTTCCCGAAAGGATAAGGGCATCGACATCCCATTGGTCCGGCCGGTCCCAGATCGTGAGCGGCCCGCCTTCAATCGTATCGCAGCCCGAGCCCAGTGCCTCGGCATTTCCCGAGAAGGTCAGATTGCCGCGCTTGATCGATGCCGGCGTGAGCGGCTCCTCCAGATGGGTGGCAAGCACCAGCAGCAGGGCGGCCGCCATGCGCGGCAGTTGCGCGTGATCGCCGCTCCAGGGCGTTCTGGTCCCTTGCTCGATATTGGACAGCCACCGCAGGAAGTCGAAGCGAAGCGCGGCCGTCCCCTGAAGAGTGGCCGTCCAGTTTCCCCAGGTGCCTGCCACCGCGTTGCGGATGGATCCGTCGATCTTATGCAACGGGGCGCAGGTGCCACTTGCGATGATCTCCATGAGTGAGCCGTCGAGGAGACGCAGAAAGCAGGCGTCAAGCTTGTCCTGAAGGAAGCTCAGATCGAGCATTCTTCCGCGATAGTGCGGGTCGCCGGTCGGTGCCACGGCGATCCCCGGTGCGATCGCCTTCCATGCGGAGGCATGGTCAGCCACCGTCGTAAGGTGAATGCAACCATTGCTGGCCCGGCTCAAGCGCAGGATTGCAGACGCATCGGGCACGGCGCTTGGTGGTAGGGCGAGATGGATCGTCACGGGAGCCGTCAATCGCTCGCACTGATCGGCAACATGAAGCAGGGAGACATGCCCTCGCTCCACCAGAAGATGGGCGGCCGCATCGATCTCAAGGACGACGCGCGCGCGGGCCTGGGTCTGCTGCTGGCGCAAGCCTTCCTGCGAGGCGACATCGACGAGTTGCCCGATCTTGAGATCCTCGAACCGGTCGTAAAGCTGAGGATCGAGCGTCGGCGGGCCGGCGAGCGACGGTGTGCATTCGAGCAGCGGCTTGACGTGAGCCTCGTATAGATCGAAGGAGGCCTCCGCAGAGGCGTAACGCGTCGCGCGATCAGGGCCATGCCGCAAAATCACATGATCGAAATCCGCCGGAAGAGGATGGCCTGCCATCAGAGGGCCGGTGACCAAGAAGCCTGCCACCGTCTTTTCGACATTGGTGACGCGGCCACTGCTATGGTTCACGACGACCGCCTCGAGTTTCGCCGCTTCGAGCGTCGCGAAGACCATGCACTGGTTGAGAAGCGACGCCTTGCCCGGGGCGAAGAGTGGCCCGTCGCTGTTGATGGTGAGCGTGCGGTCTTTGCGGAGCCGTCGCCTCAGCGCGTCGATCACGCCATATTCGTTGATGACGGGGCACAGGATGGTCTGGAACACGGGCTCGAGGTCGCCACTGGACGATGCGGCGTCCAGTGCGTCGAGCGCCGCCTCGCGCAGCTCCTTCGAAGAAATGTGCGACAGAAAATCGTGGGTGAACGACACATGCTCGAAATTCTGGATCAGGAGTGAGAGTATGTCAGTGAGACCACCATCGCCGTTCCCGCTGACAAGGTAGCTCACACCGCTTTGCGGCTCGATCGCGGCCGTCCCTATCCCACTCGGTTTCCAGTAAGCGACAGGCTCAGCGTCACCGCACGGGAACTCCTCGCCGAAACCCATCGCAAGGATCACCTTCTGGAACCGCCGCTTGCCCTGCGTGCCCTTGTGATCGATCGTAAGGCGCCAGTCTACGTCAACTTTCTCCATTGCAACGAGCTTGCACTCGTCCTGGAATTGAAGGTGCGTGAGCTTTGTCATCGCTGCCGCGAAATCGCTCTGGAGCTTGCCGCAGACCGATCCGCCCGTGTCGGACTTCCAGTCTAGCAATGGGAGGCCAGCCCTGTCGTCCAGCGACCCGATGTCTGGCCATTCATAGATATGCGGATGCAGCAAACGTGGAGATGCGCTCTGAAGCTGCAGCGCCGCGTTCGCCGGGTCGTACAATGTTACGTTGTACCCCAGCAGGGCCGCGCACAGCGCGAAGCTCAAGCCAGCCGCTCCGGCGCCGACGACGGCGATCTTGTCCGTCGTTCCTATAAGACCCTGCGCATCAAGCGCATGCGCGAGACGAAGCCCACGCACCTGTTGGGAGTAAAAGGTGATCCGCCGATCGAAAGCACCCAAGAAATACACACCATCGCCGCCGGGCGCAGTGGCAGCGTCGATCCAGTCCGAGAGGGGCAAAGAATTTATCACGTTATTGAAAGCACGGTCATCTCCTCGGTGTCGCACTAGTGCGGCGACATGCCGGTCCTGTTAGCGTCCATCCCCTTGACCCCTGCGAGGTTCCGGCTAACAGCCGCTAGGCATGAATTCATCGCTTCGCGCCGGTCGACATGGTTAGCCGGTACGCCGATTCATTGACACAAGCAGGACGTTGAAAACTGGCGGGAATATTAACCCCAGAAATGGGGTTCGGATAGTCCGCGAAAGGCATTTTCGACGTGTCTAGAAAAATACCAATAGCCGTCTTTCGATTGCCGGAAAGAGCACTCATGCCAGAAGCGTCGCAGATAACCGAACGCCCGCTTCCGGTCGCAATGCTGCAGCTTCAGTGACATGTTTCCGTGCTGGTTGAACGGCAGGTTGTGGCCGCTTGGTGCCTCGTGCGATCTCGTAAGCTGGATGGGTTCTTAAGGTGACGGCGATGTCTTCAGGCGTGCTGATCACAGGATGCGCAGGGTAGCGACGCGACTTTAGCGCGCTGCAGCGTTCGGTGATGTCGTATCTTGGGATATTCGTGCTATCTGGTTCGTCAAGTCCGCGAGGGGTGTTATGAACAAAGCGAAGCATCGAAACCCCCGGCGTGAGTTGCTGAGCCGCTATGGGCGCGTCACCAGTTGGCACTCGAGCCTGTCAATTCACGCGGACCGGCCTCGAGGTTATCCTCCGGAGCGAGAGAGTCGCGCATCGATTCAGTTAGAGGGGGAGTTCACTGAAGCGGTGGGCGGCGTAGTCAGGTTCTTGATCCAGGTTTCTCCGAAGGACAAGCCGGATTTGGGCAATGCCGCCGTGCCGAACATTGGCGCGTTCATTTCGGTCAAGCCGGAGTTACATGGAGTGGTAGATATGACGGAGGGCGAATTTCAACGGTTGTTAACGTTGGCCGCGTCAGACCACCTGGCGTGGTGCTTCGTCGCATTCACGGTGCCATTTCGCCGGTCCGCTCTGATCGTTAGCATCGACTTCAGCACCCGCGCCCCCGACGACGAGACGTAATACGTCGAGGTCGAATCTGATGTTGAGGTCGGTGTCGGCCTGTTCCCGGCCCCCCCGGTGTTGCCACGATGGGCCAGACACGCGGTTTCAGGTCGGGCAGAAAATTTTTGTTGGCGAGCGGCCGAGATAAGCGGTGGCGCTAATCCAGCTTTTTCGCAAGATCCTCCGCCCTCGGATGGTAGTACCGCATAAGCATCTTCGTGTCGCGATGGCCTGTAATCTTCGCCAGCTCATGGAGTGGAAATTTTTCGGCAAGGCGTGATGTTGCCTCGTGTCGCAAGTCGTGAAAGCATAGGTCGACTAGGAGATTAGGGTCTGCGTTCACGCCCTTGTTCGTACAATCCTCCTCGTAGGTTTTCCTGGCGCGTGCGACCGCTCTCTCGAACGCTCGAGTTACCGCGTCAGGACGGAGCGGGAAAAACAACTCGCGCCCATCTTTGATGAGTTCTTCAAAGATGGCGATCGCTTTGCTCGAAAGGGGAACGTCGCGCGAACTCCCATTCTTCGTCATGGCAAGACGCGCAACGCGTTTTGTAAGATCAACCTGGCCTGGGCCGAGCGAGATCAACTCACCTCTACGCATTGCGGTTTCGACTGCAATGTCGATGAGGGCTGGCAAGAAAGCAGACGCGGACGCTGCTTTGACGTATGCGAGTTCGTCGGTCGAGGCGCCTTTTACGGTATCTGGTTCGATGTTGGCAATGCGGCGGGTGCGCTCGTTTTTGACCGTAGGCTTGCGAACCAACTCGACAGGATTGGAGAGGCTTTCCAGCCCCCACTCTTTTCGCGCAATTGTGAAAAGGTGAGAGATGATAGCTAGGCGGCGAACAACCGTCGCCGGGCTATGAGTGACACACCATTCGTCGCGCAGCCTCGCAATGTCAGCCCGCCGGATTCCTGCGAGTGGCCGCTTTGCGAGCCATGAGTCGCGCAGTTGGCGAATGATCGACTTCTCCTGCGCTGCGCCTCGTTTGTTCGATGCGATCTCGCGCTCGTAGCGATCCAACGCTTCGGTGAAGGTTGTGTTCTCAGCTTCCGCGCTGCTAACGAAGCTTCCCCGGTCCATCTCGCGTTCGATGGACCTCGCCCATCTCTCAGCATCCGCCTTGCTATCGAAGGTCTTCGACTCTTGGGGGTAGCCCTTTCTGCGAATCTTGGCTTGCCACTGAAGGTCGCCACGTTTGGTAAAGGTCGCCATAGGCAAATTAGCCGCTAGATGTCGTTTTCAGGACAGGTGTGTCTCAAAATTGTCCCAAAAATGCCAAAATTGGTCAATAAGCCTTTATATTTAGGCATAGGCCTTCTGATTCGCAATGCGAAGGTCGGGAGTTCGATCCTCCTCCTCCCACCAAGATCACATCCAGAGTCGTCCGAGACTGTCCAAAAACCCCGCAGCCGAAAGGCTCGCGGGGTTTTTCATTTCCAGCGAAGTCCAATCTCCCCGAAGAGAGACGTCGCAAATCCGACTTACCTCTACTCCCGAAACTCAACCTCATCCAAACGCCGCAACTGCGCGATGTCGCGAAGCGGCGGCGCGCCGAAGTGCCGGCTATATTCGCGACTAAACTGCGAAGGGCTGTCGTACCCGACCCGGATCGCCACCGACCCGACATCTCCGCTATGCCGGAGCAGCAACCTGCGCGCCTCGTGCAGCCGCAGTTGCTTCTGATACTGCAGCGGAGTCAACGTCGTAACGTTCTTGAAGTGATGATGGAGCGACGACACGCTCATGTTCACCGCCTGGGCCAGCGTCTCCACCCGCAAAAGCTCGGTGTAGTGATTCTGGAGCCACTCGATTGCCCGTGCGATCCGGTACGTCTGACTCCCGTTCACCGCAACGTGCCGTAGCCGTTTCCCTTGCTCGCTCGTCATCAGCCGGTAGAGCAATTCCTTTTCGATAAGCGGTGCGAGTACGGGAATGTCACCCGGAGTATCGAGCAATCGCACGAGTCGCAGCGCCGCATCGAAAACCGGTGCCGACAACGGCGCCACCGCGATGCCTTCGCCTGCCGACGCGGCATCCGGTTCCGGCAGCCGTAACTGCGTCGCCAGTTCGACGATCCGCTGCGGATCGAGCGCGAACTTCACACACAGATAAGGCGCGTCGGGCGACGCCCGCGTCACCTGCGACATCACCGGCAGATCGACGGAGGTCACGAGGCAATGCAGATGATCGTAGACGTACGCCTGCCCCGCGACCATGACCCGCTTGGCGCCCTGCGCCGCGAACACGAATGCGGAGCTTGTCACGCCACAGCCGAGATCCACGGGTTGCGAGTAGCGGTAGAACGTCAGCGACGGGATCGCCGTCTGATGCGTGCCGTCGGTCGGCGCGAAGCGGCTGATGAGCGCAGCGAGTTCGCTGCGCGCCGTTTCGCGCGCCACCGAAGGATCGAGCCGGGAGGAGTGCTGTTTCATGCGCATGGAAATCCGTGGACGGAATCGAGCATACCCAACCGCTGCCGGACAAGCGCGGCTGGCCTGCTGGATTTGCAGCATTGTTCAATAAATTTGCAGGATTGTGTAAGCGCAACGGCAGGCAGTCGGGTCACACTGCCGCGTACACCCGGCGCCAAGTCCGGGATTTCCCCACGGAGAGGTTCCATGTCCACATCGTTTGTCCTCAACGGCAAGAACGTTACGCTCGATGCCGATCCCACCACGCCGCTCCTTTGGGCAATCCGCGAGGACGCGGGCCTGCACGGCACGAAGTTCGGCTGCGGCATGGCGCAATGCGGCGCCTGCACGGTTCATCTGGAAGGCGAAGCCACCCGCTCGTGCGTGCTGCCGCTTGCGGCGATCGCTGGCAAGCGCATTACGACCATCGAGGGTATCGAAAGCCGGCCCGCAAAGGCCATTCAGGCCGCATGGGTCAAGCTGCAGGTGCCGCAGTGCGGCTACTGTCAGTCCGGACAGATCATGTCCGCGACGGCCTTGCTCGAACACAACGCCACGCCCACCGACGCCGACATCGACGCCGCGATGAACGGCAACATCTGCCGCTGTGCGACCTATACCCGCATTCGCGCGGCCATCCACGAAGCCGCTGCCACCCTGAAGGCCTGACCATGACGACCGATCTCGATCTCACGGATGCGGTACGCCCGTCGCGCCGAACTTTTCTGAAAGCAGCCGGCGCCTTCGCGGCAGTCGGTCTCACTATAGGCTTCGAATGGGCGGGCACGGGCCGCCGGGCGCTCGCCGCCACGATGCCCGACGCGACGTTCGCACCCAATGCGTTCCTGCGCGTCGCGCCGGACAACAGCGTCACGGTCATCGCGAAGCACGTCGAGATGGGCCAGGGCGCGTACACCGGCATCGCGACGATCGTCGCGGAAGAGCTGGATGCGAACTGGCAGGACGTGCGGGTCGAAAGCGCGCCCGCCGATGCGAAGCGCTATGCGAATCTCGCGTTCGGCACGATCCAGGGCACGGGCGGCAGTTCGGCGATGGCCAACTCGTGGATGCAATTGCGCGACGCCGGCGCGAAAGCGCGCGCGATGCTGGTCTCCGCCGCTGCTGCGCAGTGGCGGGTGCCCGCATCCGAGCTGACGACGCTCGACGGTAGCGTTCATCACGCCGCCACGAACCGGAGCGCTACCTACGGATCGCTGGCGTCGGCCGCGGCTCGCTTGCCGGTGCCCGACACGGTCACGCTCAAGTCGCCAAAGGATTTTCGGTTGATCGGCCATCAACTGCCGCGTGTCGATGTGCCGTCGAAAACCAACGGCACCGCGCAGTTCACACTCGACGTGACGTTCCCCGGCATGCTGGTCGCGCTGCTGCAGCGTCCGCCGCTCTTCGGCGCGACGGTCAAGTCGTTCGACGCGTCGGGCGCGAAAGCGGTGCCCGGCGTCGTCTCGGTCGTGCAGGTGCCGGGTGGCGTCGCGGTGGTCGCAAAGGGCTTCTGGGCAGCGAAGCAGGGCCGCGATGCGCTGAAGGTCGAATGGGACGATTCGACCGCCGAAAAGCGCAGTTCGGACGCGATCATGGCCGAGTACCGGCAGCTCGCCGAGCAGCCCGGCGCATCCGCCCGCAAGGAAGGCGATGCGACGCAGGCGCTCGCGGGCGCGGCGAAGAAAATCTCGGCCACCTACACGTTTCCGTATCTCGCTCACGCGCCGATGGAGCCGCTTGACGCCGTCGTCAAGCTCACCGCCGATAGTTGCGAGATCTGGGCCGGCGACCAGTTTCAAACCGTCGACCAGGGCAACGCCGCGCGCACGGCCGGGCTCGATCCGCAGCAGGTGAAGATTCACACGTTGTATGCGGGTGGCAGCTTCGGGCGGCGCGCGAACACGCGCTCGGACTATATCGTCGAGGCCGTGTCGATCGCGAAGGCGCTGGGCGCGAACGGCACGCCGGTCAAGCTGCAGTGGACCCGCGAGGACGACATCCACGGTGGTCTCTACCGGCCGATGTACTTCCACAAGCTCGACGCGGGCCTGAGCGCCGACGGCAAACTCGTTGGCTGGCGGCATCGCATTGTCGGTCAGTCGATTCTCGCCGGCACGCCGTTCGCCAGCGTCATGGTCAAGAACGGGATCGACTCGACGTCCGTCGAGGGGGCCGCTAACGTGGCCTACGCGATTCCGAACATCTCGGTCGAACTGACGACCACGCAGACCGGCGTGCCGGTGTTGTGGTGGCGGGTGGTCGGCAGCTCGCACACGGCATTCGCGGTCGAGGCGTTCATCGACGAAGCCGCACACGCCGCGGGCAAGGACCCGTTCGTGTTCCGCCGCGATCTGCTCGCGCATGAACCGCGCATGCGGGGCGTGCTCGAACTCGCTGCGCAGAAGGCGGGCTGGGACCCGGCCAAACCGTTGCCGAAAGGCCGCGGACGCGGCATCGCGGTCGCCGAGGCGTTCCAGACGTTCGTCGCGCAAGTCGCGGAAGTCTCCGTCGACAAGGACGGCAACGTGAAGGTGGAACGCGTCGTCTGTGCGGTGGATTGCGGCACGCCGATCAATCCCGACGTCATCGCCGCACAGATGGAAGGCGGCATCGGCTTCGGTCTGGGTGCGGCGTTGCACAGCGCGATCACGCTGAAGGACGGCAAGGTCGAGCAGAACAACTTCGACGGCTACCAGGTGCTGCGAATCGCCGAAATGCCCAAGGTCGAGGTGCATATCGTGCAGTCGGGCGAAGCGCCGACAGGTGTCGGCGAGCCGGGTGTCGCGCCGGTCGGACCGGCCGTGGCGAACGCGATCTTCGCGGCTACCGGCAGGCGGATGCAGTCGCTGCCGTTCCCTGCGGCGTCGGACAAGACCGCCTGACCCGGGTGGTCGACGACGACACGTCAAATCGTGAAGAACTGCGCTCCCGCGTGCCTGGCACGCGGGAGCGCTGCACTTTCACAAATCAGAACGATCCGCTCAGAACTTGTCCCACCCGTCATTCGCAGTCGCGGTAGCAAGCGCTACAACCGGCGCAATCGGTGCAATGGGCGCAACCGCCGCACGCGCAACACGCCTCGGGGCAGCATCAGTAACCGCAACCTCACGCCGCGGCGTATCCCGCCGAACCGGAGCAGCCGCTGCCGCATGCGTAGCGTCCTTCACCTGAAAAAACGCCACGGCCTCATTCAACTGTTGCCCCTGGTCTTCCATCGACCGCGAAGCCGCCGCCGCTTCTTCCACGAGCGCCGCATTCTGCTGCGTAACGTTGTCCATCTGGGTAATCGCAAGATTGACCTGTTCGATCCCACGGCTCTGTTCAGCCGATGCCGCCGCGATCTCCGACATGATGTCGGTCACGCGCGCGACTGCCTGAGTCACTTCGGCCATCGTCTTGCCTGCCTCGCCGGCAAGCGCCGAGCCATCGCGGATTCTGTCCACCGAGGTGGCGATCAGATCCTTGATCTCCTTGGCCGCACTCGATGAACGTTGCGCGAGGCTTCTGACTTCGCTCGCGACCACCGCGAAACCCCGCCCTTGTTCGCCGGCCCGCGCGGCTTCGACGGCGGCGTTCAGTGCCAGAATGTTGGTCTGGAACGCAATGCCTTCGATGATGCCCGTGATGTCCGCGATCTTGGTCGAGCTATCGCTGATGTCGTGCATCGTGCTCACCACCTGACCAACCACTTCGCTACCCTTTTGCGCCACCGACGACGCATTTGCAGCCAGCGTGCTGCCTTGCTGCGCGTTGTCGGCGTTCTGCTTAACGGTGGAGGTGAGTTCCTCCATGCTGGAAGCGGTTTCCTGCAACGACGCCGCCTGCTGCTCGGTACGCTGGCTCAGATCCATGTTGCCCGTGGCGATCTGGCGTGCCGCCCCGGCAATGCTGGCGCTGCTGTCACGCACGCGACCGACGATCGCCGTCAGCCGTTCGTTCATCTCGCGAAGGGCGCTCAGCAACTTGCTGGTTTCGTCGCGGCCGTCGACGGTGATCTGCGTGCGCAGATCGCCTTGCGAGACGGTGCGCGCGACGTCGATCGCAAAACGCAGCGGTCCGGTCACCGCACGCGTGATCACCACGCACGCGGCGACGGCGAGCCCCAGCGCGATCAGGCAGATCGCGATCAGCAGATTGCGCTGATTCTCGTAATGCGCCGTGTACTCGTTGACCAGTTGCTCCTGACGTGAACGCGTGTAGTCGGCATACGCGTCGGTCGAGCGAATCAGCGCGGCGAGCAACGGCCGGCAATGATCGTCCATCTCGACGATCGCCTCGTCACGCTTGTTGGTGAGCGCGAGATTGACGATGTTGAGGGCAACCGGACCATACGCCGCTTCGATCCGATTGATCTCCGCAACGAGGCTGCGTGCTTTCTCCGACGTATCGGTCGAGTTCGCGGTCATGTCGTTGAGTTTTTTCAGATCGGCTTGCACGTCTTCGTGCGCGCGCGTCACGTCGGCTTTCTCTATTTCCAGGTCCTGCGGTTTGGTGACGAGTACAAGGTTGCGTGCCGCGATCGCCCTGCGGTCGACAGCGGTTCGAACCTGCACGACCATGTCGGCGCGTGCGTTGCTGCCATGTACGTAGTTGGAAAACCCATCGGTCGAATCGCTCAGCGCTTTCAGGGAAAGGCCGGAAACCGCGACGACGATGAGCGACAGCATGCCGAAACCGGCAATCAGTTTGGTCTTGATGGTGAGGTTTTTTAGTGACACGTTTTTTCTCCAATAACGAAACGTTGAAGTGTTCGTAATGGACTCTCAGGTCCGGACATGGGAACGTCTATCTGGCTGCCGTTTATCGCGGCAGCCCCGCGCGGTTACTCCTTTGTGCTCGCCATAAGACGCATCGCTACAGCGCGTCGAACGTTGGACACAAATGGGTATCCCATTTACCGGTTATCGGATCGGAACCTTATGGACTGAAGGAATTGCGGGTATTCCTCTACTAAGCTTGTACGCGATGCGCGAAGAACGCGACATTTCGCCTAACTTTTGAGCTTTTTAGGCACATAATGAAAACATCAATCTTTCATTTTCATTTCATTTTTCGTGCGTGCCTGAATCGCTGGCTATCCTGCGGGGGCGAACCATGCTGCAAAAATGGCTTGAACAAGCCGGTGTCCTTATATATGATTGAGCAATCACTCATTTATCGATGGTAGTCGAAGCGAACCGTATGGCCCGTCCGAAAAGCGAAGACAAACGCAACGCCATCCTTGCCGCCGCCACTGAGGTCATTGCCGGGCAAGGCCTGGGCGCGCCCACTGCACGTATCGCGAAACTCGCGGGCGTGGCTGAAGGAACGCTATTCACCTACTTCGACAATAAGGACGAGTTGCTGAACGAGCTGTACCTGAGCATCAAGGCAGACCTGCGCGAGGTAATGATGACGACTTACCCCAAGCAGGCCAGCGTGCGCGATCGCGCACAGCACGTGTGGGACAAATTCGTCGACTGGGGCGTGGCACAGCCGCAAAAACGCCGGGCAATGGCACAACTGACCGTGTCAGAGCGGCTCACCGATTGCGCGCGTGCAACCGGCATGGAGTCCTTCGCGGATATCAACACAATGATTCAGGCGAGCGTGGCGAGCGGCGCATTGCGCGATCAGCCGCCTGGGTTTGTGTCGGCGATCATGGCGGCGCTGGCCGAAACCACCATGGATTTCATCGCCCGTGAACCGGCCTCCGCCGACCGTTATCGTAAGGCCGGCTTTGAAGCGTTCTGGCACGCGATTGCCCAGAACTAATTTGGGTTCGTTTTTTGTCCAATTAATGAGTGATTGCTTGCTCATTTAAATGTAAGGAGCACATGATGTCGAAGGTCTGGCTGGTTACAGGAAGTGCCCGCGGGCTGGGGCGTGAAATTGTCGAAGCAGCGTTGCGCGCGGGTGAGCGCGTCGTGGCGACGGCGCGTGATCCGCGCCAGTTGGCAGAGCTGCTGACGCGCTACGGTGAGCAGGTTCGCGCAGTTGCGCTGGACGTCACGGACCCGGCGGCGGCCCGCCATGCGGTACAGGCCGCTGTCGATGCTTTCGGCCGGCTCGACGTGGTCGTGAACAACGCGGGTTTCGGTCACCTGGCGCCGTTCGAGCAAACGCCCGAGGACGATTTCCGGGCCCAGATCGACACCAACTTTTATGGTGTGGTCAACGTCACGCGTGCAGCGCTGCCAGTGCTTCGGGCGCAGCGAGCCGGCCACATCATCCAGATTTCGTCGGTGGGCGGCCGGGTGGGGATTGCGGGATTGAGTGCCTATCAAGCTGCGAAGTGGGCGGTCGGCGGATTCACCGAGGTGATCAGCCAGGAGCTCGCGCCGTTCGGCGTCCATGTGACGGCGCTCGAGCCAGGCGGCATGAAAACAGACTGGGGTACCGAGGCGAGTGGCGCGACGCCGACATTGCTGCCGGACTATGTGCCGTCCGTTGGCGCGGTGGTGGAGTTGCTGTCCCAGCACTTTGGCCATGAAACCAGCGATCCCGCAAAGGTCGCGCAAGTCGTCCTGAAGCTCGCGTATCACGATTCACTACCCGCGCATCTTCTGCTCGGCAGTGACGCCTTGCATTACGCCGGCGAAGGCGACAAGGCGCGCGCCGCGAGCGCCGAAGCCTGGCGAGCGGTCAGCAACGCGACCGACTTTGCCGCGCCGGAGCAACTGCCGGTGTTTCCCGCTGCACCGGCGAAAACCTGAACACTCGGCCGGCAACTCAACCCAAGGCCACCTGAGGACGAACGACATGGCAAACTGGACCACGGCGGACATGCCGCGTCAGACCGGCGGCTCGCGGTCATTACAGGCGCAGCCGGTGGCCTGGGTTTCGAGAGCGCGCTCACGCGGGCCGAACACGATCACGGAGCATGCATCATGAAGGTTCTGATATTCGGCGCGACCGGCATGGTCGGACAGGGGGTATTGCGCGAATGCCTGCGCGCTCCCGACATCGAGATGGTTCAAACGGTTGGCCGTACCGGTACCGGTCAGCTCGATCCGCGCCTCGTCGAGCTGATTCAGCCGGACCTGATGGACTATCGGGCAGTCGAGCCATCGTTGACGGGGTTCGACGCGTGCTTTTTCTGTTTGGGGGTGTCGTCGGCGGGCATGCAGGAGGCCGGGTATGCACGGCTTACGTATGACCTGACACTGGCTGCCGCGCAAACACTTGCCCGTCTCAATCCACAGATGACCTTTGTCTACGTGTCAGGCGCGGGGACTGACAGTACCGAAAGCGGCCGCATCATGTGGGCGCGGGTCAAGGGCAAGACCGAAAATGCGCTGCAGCGGCTGCCGTTCAAGGGCGTTTACCTGTTTCGCCCGGGTGTGATCGAACCGCTGAACGGCGCTCGTTCGAAGACCCGTTCGTACCGGTTGTTCTACGCGGCCACCAGGCTTCTCTTGCCGATGCTGCGCGCGGTTTTCCCCAACCACATTCTCAGCACCGAAGACATTGGCCAGGCGATGTTGGCGGTCGCACGCCATGGCGCTCCCAAGGCGGTGCTCGAGGTCGCCGATATCCGGGCGCTTAGCCGCGCGGCATCCCAGTCGGCGTTTGATTTGCACGCGGGTTAAGCGCCGATTGAGCCTCAGGCCGGCGGAACGTCCGCGCGCCGCACCGCCGGTTGCGGGGCCAACGTGAGTGTGGGCGCAAAACCTAACGCCCGTGCGGTTTCTGCGCCGTGGCGCCGGTGGCGCGTCAACGTGGCGGCTTGAGGCCCACCGTCGCCAGAAAATTTCGCCCAGTCCGCCAAAAACCTGCCTGTTCCCTCATTTGACGCGCCTCAGCCTCTGGTAGGCTACGGTTTCACGGGACGCGCCTTCCGGCCGCGACCATTTTCTTCACGCGCGTAGGCCAGCGCAGGCTCGAACGAAAAGCTCATGGTGACGCGCCGACCGAACATCGTGATTGCTATCAGTATCGTGCTGGCCAGCGCGATTCTTGCAATTGCCGTGTGGGTATTGGCACAGATGCGCGATGACGCGCTGCGCCGGGCGCAGGATTCCGTCTTCAACGTCTCGCTGCTGGTTGAACGCGACGTGTCGCGCAATCTCGAGATCTACGACCTGTCGCTGCGGGCCGTCATCGACGGTCTGAAACAGCCCGGTGTGCTGGACTTGCCACCCACGATTCGTCAGATGGTTTTGTTTGACGGCTCCGCCAGCGCAAAAGACCTGGGTTCGATGTTCGTTCTCGACCCCGCCGGCAACATCCTGTTCGATTCGCAAGCCACGCCGCCCCGGCGAATCAATCTTGCCGACCGGGACTACTTCCAGGTTCAGCGCGACTCGCCCAACGTCGGCCTGTATGTCAGTCATCCGTTCATACCCAAGATAAACAGCAATGACGTGAGCATTGCGCTGAGTCGCCGCATCTCGCGGCCGGACGGAAGCTTCGCCGGGGTGGTGGTCGGCACGATGCGACTCACCTACTTCAGACACCTGTTCGCCGGCATGAATCTCGGCCCGGGCGGTTCGATGGCGCTGATGCTGAGCGACGGCACGATGCTGATGCGGCGTCCATACGATCCCAATATCATCGGCCGCGGACTGGTCGGCACTTCGAACTATTCGCGCTTCCTTCAGGAACCGAGCGGCGACTTCTTCGGCACGGCGGCGATCGACGGTGTCGAGCGCTGGTACGCATTCCGCCATATCGATATGTACCCGCTGATTCTCGACGTCGCGCTCTCCACGCACGATATCTATGTGGAGTGGCGGCGGCGCGCGTGGATCATCGGCACGCTGATCGCGGCGCTCGACGTGGCGATCATTGCGCTCGCCTTCCTGTTTTCGCAGCAACTGCGGCAGCGCCGCGCAGCGGAGGAAGAGCTGCGCGAGCTGGCGCGCACCGACGGGCTCACCGGTCTGAATAATCGCCGCACTTTCGAGGAACATGCGGAGGAGGAGTGGCGTCGCGCGCAACGCAACGGCTGGCCGTTATCCATGCTGCTGATCGACGTCGACACGTTCAAGGGCTTCAACGATCTATACGGTCACTCGGCCGGCGACGATGCGCTTGTTGCCGTGGCGCGTTGCATCGCGCAAAACGTACGGCGCCCGGGCGACACCGCGGCGCGCTACGGCGGTGAAGAATTCGCGGTGCTGCTGCCGGATACCGACGAAGCTGGGGCGGCGGGTATCGCCGAGAAAATGCGCGCCGCAGTTCAGGCGCTCGAACTTCGCCATGTCGCGAGCTCGCACCATGTGCTGACCATCAGCATCGGCATTGCGTGCACCCGGAGTCAGGTCTTCGCAACGAGCCGCGCACTCGTCAACGCCGCGGATGAGGCGCTCTACGAGGCCAAGGACGCCGGTCGCAACCGCGTGCTGTGTTTTCCGGTGCCGGCGCGGGCGGATCGGCATAGTGATGCGATGTCGCCGGCGCGATGAGGCCGCGCCATTGCACCGGTGTACTGGCCGCCGGCGCACTGCGTCGAGTTCGGGCGGCAAGCGGACGCGATTAGCGCACGACATCTCGTCCGCCCGGCTGCTGAAATTTTATCCGGGTAAATTGTTGCATTTGATTTATACCCGGATATAATTAGACAAATTCACTTTTTTGGAGTTTGTCGTGACATCCCATCTTCCTACCTGCATCGCCTTCGAGGGGCATCGTCGTATCGCATCGGGCACGCTGTCCGAGGTGGCGCTTGCTGTCCGCGAGGTGCAGGCGCGCGGCGAGCAGGCGCCTGTACTGATTTTCGACACCATCACCAGTCGCCCGGTCGAGTTCGATTTGCGCGGCACACCTGACGAGATTCTTGCCCGGCTGGCAAGCCAGGCGCCCGCCGCGCAGTCGGCACCGGCCGCCGGCGCAGGAGAAGACGACACCCCGCGTGGCCGTGGGCGGCCCAAGCTCGGTGTAGTGGCAAGAGAGGTCACGTTGCTGCCGCGTCATTGGGATTGGCTCAACGGGCAATCGGGGGGCGCATCGGTTGCGCTGCGTAAACTGGTCGAAGCCGCGCGGCTTGCGGGCGACGACAAGGACCGCAAACGTGCGGCACAAGAAGCGGTGTATCGCTTCATGACCGCAATCGCCGGCAATCTACCGGCTTATGAAGACGCAACGCGCGCGCTCTATGCCGACGATCCTGCACGTTTTGACGACATCGTCGCGGCATGGCCAGAGGACGTGCGTGACCATACGCTCTGTCTCGCCTCTGATGCATTCGTCAAGCATCCGTAGAGTCGAACGCACACGGACGTGTGCGTGGCCAACGAAATCGACGAACAAAAAATACGGGCAAAAAAAAACCGCTCACGCGGGGAGCGTGAGCGGAAAGTCGGAGAGTTACAACAACATCGCGTGCGCTCGTGGGGGCGAACGCAGCAAACAAAGTCTAAGAGTTCGGCTCATCCCTATATATCAGACAAATCCCAATCGGCAGGCCGACGCAAGGCCCGCGTGGCCATAGCGATCCGGCCCCGCCCGTCAGGCATTGCTTACATCATCCTGTCCCGGTTATTCCCGCCATTTAGCGCGTCAAGTCTCTGTTCTGGCCGCCGTAAAAGAGGTGGGAGCGTCGCCACACATATCCAGAAAAACGCCCCATGTTTTGCCGCGGCGCAGCGACGCGAGCATCCCCTCAGGACTTGTGAAGGATAGTGAGATGAAGTGGTTCGACCGCATGACTGTATTCAGGAAGCTGCTGTTGGCATTTGCCGTTGTGATTGGATTCTGCGTCGTGATCGGCGGGATTTCGCTGAAGACGTTGTCGTCGATGCACGACATCACCAACGCGATCTGCGACCAGCACATGAATGGTCTCTACTGGATGGAAGAGGCGAACCGCCACAAGATCGATTCCGATCTTGCCGCCGCGAATCTCGGCTACGCAGCCGACGACGCCGGTCGTCAAAAGCTGAAGGACGGCATCGTCGCATCGCTCAAGGAGATGCACGCCGCCTACGACCAGTATCGCGCGACCATCGCGACCAGCAAGGGTCAGGACATGTTCGGCGACGTGATGCGCAAGTCGGCCGTGTGGGAAGGCATCGTGGATCAGCAGATCGGGCTCGAACCGATTCCGGCCGGCGTCGACAACAACGAACTCGTGCGTCGCGCGATCGCGTCGAGCGAGGCGCTGCGCGATCGAATCACGGCGCTAATCGACTATCGCCGTCAACAGGCCAATGACGCCCAGCAAGAGGCGAGTGCCGGCTATCGGCACATGCGCATCGTCATGCTCGCGCTGGTGCTGGGCGCGATCGCGGCAGGCACCTTGCTCGCGACGGTGATCGCGCGGCGTCTTGCGCGTCAACTCGGCGGCGAACCCGACTACGCGATGCACATCGCCAACCGTATTGCCGACGGCGACCTGAGCGTGCGCGTCGACACCCGCGCGGGCGACACCGGCAGCATGTTGTTCGCGCTGCGCAACATGCGCGAGCGGCTCGCGGGCATCGTATCGGGTATCAGCGAGTCGAGCGAATCGATCCTGATGGCTTCGGGCGAAATCGCGCAGGGCAACACCGACCTGTCGCAACGCACGGAAGAACAGGCGGCCGCCTTGCAGGAAACCGCGTCGAGCATGCAGGAATTGACGTCGACGGTGAAGATGAATGCCGAGAATGCCCAGCAGGCTGGGGGCGTCGCGCATGGCGCATCGGAAGTAGCTGCGCGCGGCAGCAGCCTGGTCGACGATGTGGTCGAGACGATGCGCGAACTGGCGGCGGGGTCGAAGCGTATGACCGACATCATCGCGGTGATCGAGGGGATCGCGTTCCAGACCAACATTCTCGCGTTGAACGCGGCAGTGGAAGCGGCGCGCGCCGGCGAGCAGGGGCGCGGCTTTGCGGTGGTGGCGGGGGAAGTGCGTTCATTGGCGCAGCGCAGCGCGGTGTCGGCCAAGGAGATCAAGGAACTGATCGAAAGCTCGACGGCGCGCGTGGGCAGCGGCGCTGAACTGGCCGAGCGGGCCGGGCAGACGATGGCGGAAGTCACGCATGCGGTGAAACGTGTAACCGACATCATGGGTGAGATTTCGTCGGCGTCGCAGGAGCAGAGCACCGGCATCGAGGAAGTGAACCGCGCCGTCGCACAGATGGACGACGTGACCCAGCAGAATGCGGCGCTGGTCGAACAGGCGGCGGCCGCGGCGGCGTCGATGGCGGGTCAGGCGAGGCAGTTGCAGGCCGCGGTCACGGTGTTTTCGCTGGACGCGCGGCACGCCTGAGTGAGGCGGCGGCCGGTGAGGGCGTAGCACGGCGGATTGAAAGGGCGGCTTGTTGGGGCGACGTCTTCATGCCATGCATAACGCCTGCGGTGGCATGCCATGCCAGTCAGACGTTCGGTCGCGGTGTTCGCCATGCCCTTGCGCACGCCTGGCCGGCCGTTTCGCCGCTCTTGCCAGGCCAGGTGGCTCTCCGTACACTCGCGCGTAATTCACCGGCGGCGCAGCTTCCCGCGCCGTCCACCATAACGCCGACAGAGGAGAACCCCCGCCATGGCCGATTCCTACTTCCCACGCTGGCGCGTCCAGCCGAACGCAGCCGAGGGCCGCATTGTCGGTACGGACGAGCGTCTCGCGTGGCCGCAGATGTTTGCAATGGGTATCCAGCACGTTGTCGCGATGTTCGGTTCCACCGTGCTTGCGCCGTTGCTGATGGGTTTCGATCCGAACCTGTGCATCTTCATGTCCGGGATCGGCACGCTGTTGTTCTTCGTACTGGTGGGTGGGCGCGTGCCGAGCTATCTCGGGTCGAGCTTCGCGTTCATTGGTCTGGTGATCGCGGTGACCGGGTATGGCGGGCACGGTCCGAACCTGAATATTCCGGTGGCGTTGGGTGGGATCATCGCGTGCGGGGTGGTGTACGCGATTATTGGCCTGATCGTGTCGGCGGTCGGCACGAAGTGGATTGAAACGCTGATGCCGCCGGTCGTGACCGGGGCGATCGTCTGCGTGATTGGGCTGAATCTCGCGCCGATCGCGGTGCATGGCGTGAGCGGCAGCAACTTCGATTCGTGGATGGCGCTGGTGACGGTGCTGTGCGTTGGCGCGGTCGCGGTGTTTGCGCGCGGCATGCTGCAGCGATTGCTGATTCTGGTGGGTTTGCTGATGGCGTACGTGATTTACGCGATCGTCACGAATGGTCTCGGCATGGGTAAGCCGATCGACTTTGCGGTTGTGGCGAATGCTGCGTGGTTTGGTATGCCGCATTTCACGGCGCCGGTTTTCAACATGCAGGCGATGACCCTGCTTGCACCGATTGCCGTGATTCTGGTTGCTGAAAATCTTGGGCACATCAAGGCCGTGAGCGCGATGACCGGGCAGAACCTGGACCGTTATGTCGGCCGCGCCTTTCTTGGCGATGGACTCGCGACGATGCTGTCGGGTTTTGCCGGGGGCACCGGGGTAACGACGTATGCCGAGAACATCGGTGTGATGGCGGTGACCAAGATTTACTCGACGCTGGTGTTTGTTATTGCTGCGGTGATTGCGCTTGTGCTTGGCTTTTCGCCGAAGTTTGGGGCGGTGATTCAGACCATTCCAGGGCCTGTGCTCGGCGGGGTGTCGATTGTTGTGTTTGGGTTGATTGCCGTGACCGGCGCGCGGATCTGGGTCGTTAATAAGGTGGATTTTTCCGATAATCGGAATCTGATTGTTGCGGCGGTGACGCTTGTGTTGGGGGCTGGGGATTTTTCTTTGAAGCTTGGCGGATTTGGGCTCGGTGGTATCGGGACTGCTACCTTTGGGGCGATTATTCTTTATGCTCTTTTGAGGAGGAAGGCGGCGGCATAAAGGTTTGGTTTTTTTGCCTGACCGGCGGTTGGTTGTTTGCTTGTGGCGTTGGCCTTTCCTTGCTTTGTTAGTGGTCTATTAGCGTTCCCCCTGTGCGGGGGGGCACCTACTTTTCTTTGCCTGCCGCAAAGAAAAGTAGGCAAAAGAAAGCGGCTCAAACCGCCAGCTCATAAGCGGGTCCCCCGCACAGCCACGGTAGTGGTGCATCTGGAATCGGTGCCCCCGCACACTCCGCGCTGGTGACAAGGCGCTCATCCGCTCCCACTCCGCACTGCGTGCGTCGCGGATGGGTCTGCCAGGGAAATCAGGCGCTACGCTTTGCATAACTGATGGTTTTTGGAAATGGGTTTCGGCGCGCGCAGCGCCGCCGGAAGAATGACTGCTGTGTCACTGACGCCGAATGTGCGAGAACACCGATTCCAGATGCACCACTACCGTGGCTGCGCGGGGGACCCGCTTAAGAATTAGCGGTGTGAGCCGCTTTCTTTTGCCTACTTTTCTTTGCGGCAGGCAAAGAAAAGTAGGTGCCCCCCCGCACAGGGGGAACGCTAATACACCACTAACAAAGCAAGGAAAGGCCAAAAAAGTTAGAACAACGAAAGACGAAAAAAACCACAACAACGAAACACCAACACCACAAGCCCCGCGCAGGCGTAAAACATCACTCCCCAAAGGGCAAAAACCCCCAAACCTTCATTTCCTCCGCGCGGTAAGCGCCGTCTCCGAAAGATCCACCTCCCGCATGAGCTTATTCAAAGTCTCATCATTGATCGCCTGAGCACTGCGCAGCGCAAGCAGCACCTTCCTCTCAGCCCGCATAGCCGCCAACTTCATCCGGAACTCCAGCGCGTCGGCACGGCGCGCCATCTCCCGTGGCGCCTGCTCCTCGTCGAGCGTGGCCAGCCGTCGTCGATAAATATCCATGACTCGCGCGGTGACATCCGCCGCATAAGCGGATGCCGACTCATCCAGATCCGCGCACTCGGTATCGTGCACCTCGTCGACAGCGCGAATCGCGGCTTGCGCCGCCTTCGTGCGCGCCATCGCCTCCTCCGCAGCATGCGGATCCTTGCCGCGCCGCCAACCCCGCAACAGCAGCGGCAACGCCACGACCGCCACCAGCAGCGATAAAAGAATCACCCCCGACGCAATGAAAATCGCCAGATCCCGTCCGGGTAGCGGCGTGCCGCCGGGCAGCACCTCGGGCAGCGACAGCACACCCGCCAGCGTCACCGCGCCACGCACGCCAGCCACCGTCGTGACCGTCACCGTACGCAAGCCAGGCACGGCGTTCGCCACGCCGTGCTTCGCCGCGCCGCGGCTCGCGAACCAGCGCAACAGCCACACCCATACGAAGCGCATCGCGTAGAGTGCCGCCGCCACCGCGGCGATGTAGCCGATCAGCAGCCCCACCTGCGCGTCGCTGGTCTCGTGCGCGTCGAGTAGCGCACGGCCAAGAATATGCGGGAACTGCAGCCCCAGCAGAATGAACACCATGCCGTTGAAGACGAACTCGATCATCGTCCACGTGCTGTTCGCGCGCACCCGCGATGACACCGGCCCGACGTTCACAATGCTCGCGTAGTTCATCATCATGCCGGCCGAGACCGCAGCCAGAATCCCCGACAACTCGAAGTGCTCGGCGACCAGATACGCGGCGAACGGAATCAGCAGCGTCATCACCACGCCAGGCGCCGGATCGCCTTCTTCGTTAAGACTCAGAAAGCGCGCCGCTACAAAGCTGAACGCCCAACTCACCGCCGCGCCCGTCGCGAGACCGCCCACCGCAATGATCACAAAGCTGATGGATGCGTCGCGCAGCGAGAACACGCCCGTCAGCGCCGCGGCAATCGCGAACTTCAACGCGACCAGACCCGACGCGTCGTTCATCAACGCTTCGCCTTCCAGGATATGCATCAGTCGCCCAGGAATCCTGCCTTTACCGACAATGCCGGCGAGCGCCACCGCATCGGTCGGCGACAACACCGCGGCAAGCGCGAAGGCGACCGGCAGCGAGATCGACGGCACCAGCGCATGCACGAAGTAGCCGACGGCCAGCACCGTCATGAAAACCAGGCCGAGGGCCAGCATCAGAATGGAGCGGCGCGCCATGAACAGTTCGCGCTTCGGGATTCGCCATCCATCCGCGAACAGCAGCGGCGGAATGAACAGCATCATGAAAATTTCCGGATCGAAGGTGACGTGCAGCCCGAGCCTCGGCCATGCGAGCAAAGCGCCGATCGCGATCTGAACCAGCGGTAATGGCAACGCAATCGGCAGCATCCGGATAACGATGCCGGAAGCAGAGACGGCGAGCAGAAGAATCAGTACGGTAAAGACGATATCCATCGGTCTATTTCTGGAGATATAGCGGTGCTTCCCCGGCGAATGTCGACGCAACCCGGCCACGAGGCGTGCGTGAAACGTAAGGCCGAAGTTTAGCCCGACGACGCGGCGCACCCTCATCAACCCGGCAAGACCCCCGCGCGTGCGGTCGGCAAGCGTCCCGGCAAGGCGATGCACCCTAATGGTGCGCACTACGCCCGTGAGCGGCGCATTGTCCCTTGCACCGGTGCACCCGGCCATGCAAATTTCATTCGAATGTGCGCCACCGTGCGCATGGAGCTTGCTTAAGGAATATCGATGACGCACATTTTGAGAAACGGTGTCGAGGTCGTTCGCTTCCGCGTTCGGACCGGCCCGGCTCTCGCATGAGAGGATTGCATGACGACTGCGCAACAGGAAAGGACGGCCGCCGCGCCGCATGGTTTCGATGTCGAGATGACGTCGGGGCTCGAACGTTTTTCGGCGCAGCATGGCGAGCTGACGTTGACCAGCGTGTTTCAACCGATTTTCAGCCTGTCGCATATGCGGGCGGTCGGCTACGAAGGGCTGCTGCGCGCGCACGACGCACTCGACCGGCCCGTGTCGCCGCTTGACGTGTTCGGCGAGGCGGCACGTTTGGGCGACGTGCTGCAAGTCGACCGGCTCGCGCAGACGCTGCATCTGGAGAACTTCAAGGTGCTCGGCGCCGAGCGCGAATGGCTGTTCCTGAACGTCCATCCCGGCGCGCTCACCGATCCGTATCTCGCCGCCGCGTTGCTGGCCAACCTGAAGCGGCTCGATCTGTCGCCGCGGCGGATCGTGCTCGAAGTGCTCGAACAACAGGCGGAAGATCTCGAACGTCTCGTCGACGCGGTGCGCCAGTTCCGTGAGCGCGGCTTCCTGATCGCACTCGACGATTTCGGTGCGGGCCACTCGAATGTCGAACGGATCTGGCAATTGAATCCCGATATTGTGAAGCTCGACCGCATCATGCTGTCGCACGCCGCGCATCGCGCGGATATGGCGACGATCCTGCCGGGGCTGGTGGCGCTGCTGCATGAAGCGGGCAAGCTGGTGCTGATCGAAGGCGTCGAAACGGAGCATGAAGCGCAGATGGCGCTCGCTTGCGACGCCGACTTCGTGCAGGGTTTTTTCTTCGGCCGGCCGAATCCTGGTGCAGCCGACGCGGCGCACGCCGCGGCTTGCATCAGCGAAGTCACCGACCGCTATCGCGATCAGGCCGAAGCACGCGAGCGCCGCGACGCAAGCCGTCTGACACCGTACCTGCGAGCGTTCGAGCGCGCCGCGGAACGGCTTGCCGCCGGCGAACCGCTCGAGGAAGTGTGCTGGAACTTCCTCGCGCTCGACCATGCCGCGCGCTGTTTTCTGCTCGACGCGAAGGGCCGTCAGGCGGGCCGCAACGTGGTGTTGCGCGCCGATCGCGCGGCCCATGAAACGCGCTTTTTGCCGCTGGCCGATGCGCAAGGCGCGAACTGGCTGCGTCGTCCGTACTTCCGCGCGGCAATCAATGCGCCGGAGCGCGTGCATGTGACGCGTCCGTATCTGTCGATCAACGAAGCGTTGCCGTGCGTGACGCTCTCGATGGCGACGCGTGTCGGCGAGCAGACGTGCGTGCTGTGCGGCGATATTGACTGGATCGAGGAATAGGGGTTCGGATGGCTCGATCCGATGGGTGAGCGGTAATTCTGGTGGTTCAGATCGGAAGGGTGAGTGGCGGCACCAATGGCCTACATTGGATGGGCGCGCGGCGGTTCTGAGATCATGTCGCTTTTAACGACACACAGCCGCCCTTATGTCCGTCCTACTCGAAGTCATCGCCACCACCGTCGCCGATGCCCGGCTTGCCGTGCAGGCGGGCGCAAACCGGCTTGAACTCGTCACCGCGATGGGCGAGGGCGGCTTGACGCCGAGCCTCGGTTTGATCGAAGCGGTGGTTGCCGCGACATCCGCACCGGTCAACGTGATCGTGCGTCCGCATAGCCGCTCGTTCGTGTACGACGCCGACGACTACGCGGTGATGCTGCGCGACGTGCGTGCGGTCAAAGCGGCCGGCGCGAACGGCGTGGTGATCGGCATGCTGACGGCGGACGGCGAGATCGATCGCGAAGGTCTCGCGCGTGCGATCGATGCGGCCGACGGTCTGGCCATCACGTTCCATCGCGCGTTCGACGAAACGCGTGACCTGCAAACAGCGCTCGATGTGCTGCTCGGTTTTAATGCCGTGACGAATGTGCTGACCTCAGGCGGCAAACCTTCGGTGCTGCAGGCGGAGTCGATTGTGGGTGAGTTGGTGCGGCAAGCGGCCGGTTCGCATTGCACGGTGCTGGCGGGCGCGGGTTTGACCGTCGATGCGGTTTCCGGCTTCGTGAGCAGGACGCAGGTCGAAGCCGTGCACTTCGGCTCGGGCATACGAGTGGGTGGCAATGGCCTCGCGCCAGTCGATGCGAGCAAGGTTGCGCAGGTTAGAGCGCTGCTTGACGCAACAGGTAGGTGAACCGTCAGGCAAAGATGTCGCTTCGTGAACTGCACCCCGAAGGGTTGGACGTCTATCCATGTTTTCAGGGTGCAGGTAGTTGCTCGCGCCTTTTTGTCAAACAGAATTTAGCGAGTCGGCCTAGTCGCCAATCATGGCAATGATGGACGCCTTGGATACTATCGGATCAGCTTCAACCCAATGCATCGGTTCGTCATCCAGATTTGTTACGTCGCGACGGGCTTGTGCGATATCACCAATTTTTGCGGCACAGTAGGCGCGAAGTAAGTACGCCGAGTCCAAGTACCATATCTCACCACTCGCGAGTTCAATCTCTATGCACCGATCCAGGAACGGCATGGCGCGTGCAAATTGGCGGAGTTCTAACAGATGCTGCCCTGCGAAATACTGGACGCTATTGCTATCAATATTCGTGTCTGCGCCTTTAACCATCAGACTTGCAGCCTCGCTTATTCTCCCATAGGCCCACAGAACACCCGCCATCTGAACTTCGATGTCAGCTTTGAACTCGGCGTTGACGGGAGCTTGGGCGGCCTCGTCCAGTATCCTGATTTGTTCATCCACGCTTAGACCTTCCGTCGCTCTTTCGAGACGGGTGAGCGTTGCTTTCAATTCGGGGTTCAGTTTCAAATCAAAATCCTCCACATCGTGCGGGCAAGCATGACAGCATGCATGTCCTGAATTTTCCGGTCCATACATGCACTTGATCATAGTCACCAGATGCACGGGCACAAGTTCTAACGCAACCAGCTCGCTCTTCGGCACAACCGTCGGCACACTTCGCCGCAGCTAGTACGGTCTTTGGCGCGTAGTTAGGATTGGACGTGTCGTTCCAGACCGTTATGTTCGATCCGCGATCCACTCCGCTGTAGTAAAGCCCGATGGGCACTGGTTCTGATGCCCACAAATAGCACGTTGAGCAAACGGGTTCGATAATATCAGCCGAACTCGATAAGTTGTGCCGCGCGGCACCGACGTGATTCGGCGGCGGCCCTACTGGCAAGATGCCTTTCTCGTACTTAGTGAGCCAGGTATCTATTTCATCGCTCGAGATAGGGACATCCGGTCCCAAATTAGTTGAAACCGTTGCAGTGCGAGAGGCGACCATTCCATCTGGCGTATAGCTGTAATACACCTTCAGTAGCCGACTCACATTTCCATTGGCAGAACTTGCAGACTCTTTATAGAAAAAGGTGCTAATTCTCCCGCGTGAGTCGTACGCCGGATTCGCGGAAAAACCCGGTCCATCGATCACGATAGCCCTATGCGCCTTGTCTCGAATCGTGACGCGTTGAACAGTAAAGTTGATGCGACTCATGATCTGACGCAGACTGCCGTACCCATCACCTAAATACGACCATTCGCCGGTTTTGACGCCGTTCTCATGCATCTGAGCAAATGTGAGGAGGTTCGTTGAGTCATAGGTCATTCCAAACGTGCGTTGCTGCGCTCCCGTCGTCGATGCGCTAAAACTATTTGCCCCGGTCGGATCATCCGTTGTCAGTTCGCTAATCCCCGTTACGTTGTCGCTAGAGTCGTAAACATACGAACGCATCCATCCAGGCGAAGCGATCAGCGAGGGAAGCAAACCTGTCGAATCTGTGTATCGAATCGATGTTACCGCTGTGCCTGACGCGGTCTTGACAACTGATTTTGTCGGCCGACCAATATCGTCATAAGTGTAAGTTGTGCTGTCGCCGTTGCCGTTCGTCTGAGTTAGCAAGCGCCCGGACGCATCCCACGCTACCGTTCCATTGCCCGACGCCGAATTGATAACAGTTGGCCGCTGCATATCAGCGATCAACGAAGAAGCAAGGAAAGTGGCTCCTTTGCTGTCGGTGAGGGTGGTCGAGCCACTGCCGTAGACCAACTGCACGTTTCGTGTCGTGTCTGGATGACTCACCGCTATGACACGTCCTTGAGTGTCGTAGGTCCAAGTCGCGACGCGGGACCCACTTTCGTCGATGATCCCCGTAAGCACAGTGAGAAAGCGCTTATCGTCATAGAGGTAACGCCGCACGTTTCCATCGGGAAAAGTAACGGCCACGAGATTATTGTGCGTGTCGTAGCCATACTGTGTAATGGCTCCGGTCGGATCGGTCATTTGTGTGACTCGCCAGTGCGAATCGTAGTTAAGACGTATGGTCAGATCGACGTTCGGGTTGGTGAGTGCCGCATGCTGCGTGATAGAGATCAATAGTCCCGGAGAAGGCGCAACGCTGGTCGGAGTGCTGGCGTCGCTATAGGCCAGAGTAGTCGTCATGTTGGTTCGTGTACTGACCGACAGCAAGATCCCCTGAGCCGAATACGTTTCGCTGGTATCCGTAAGCAGGTCTTTTAGCGTCCACGAAGACGACTGCTGCGTTAGACTCACCAGTGAGCCATCTATTGGGTTCCACACGCTCCCCGCCCTTGCGAAAGTGATCCGGTTGCCGTCTGAACGATAGGCGCTGACTTGCGGTGAGCTGGCATTAACATTGGCAAGTCCGAGTTGACGCTGCCAGTTATGGAGCCAATTCGCTCCAATGCCAGCATCAGTCCTGATGAACGGCGATGACCGATAAGAGCGGGTAAAGACCAAGGGGGTATCGTCGCCGCTGATGAAGTCCGTTTCCGATATTGTCGTCACGCCGTTGGCCGGAAGTACCGGATCGGCAGCAGCGCAGTTCTTATCTGGATCGACGGGCGCGGGAGTTCCACACCAACTTTCGATAAGGGGCTGATTGTTTCTGCAACCAAAGCTCCCCATTCCAGAAGGGGTATTGGACGTGACGGTCAAAACGCATGCTGCGGTTCCGGGTGTAGCCCCTGACTTGCCGTAGAGTCCGAGACAGGTGGAGTCGCCACTGTCTGCACTCACGGGGAAGCTAACTAACACGCAAGCGAGAGCGACTACAGCGCGGGCTAAATTGCCTAAAGAACCGTGCTGTGATTTCTTTGTCTCCATGAATCTCCCTTTGTAGATTGATCGTTAAAAATGCGTAATAAAACGACCCTGCATCGGGGAATCAGCAGAAAAAATAGGAGAACTCGGAAAAGGCCAGTCTTGCGACGGATTTTTGCAAACCAGCTGAAATCAGAAGCGGCGAAGCGGGACCGGCGCGAAGCCGCATGGCAATAACGCTCGCGACACGGGCATTTAACGATTCGCAGAATGACACGGACGCGACCTCAGAGTGCGACGCACCGGGCAGTGTCATTTAACTGCGCGCTGTACTTACTCGTAAATAAACACCCCAAATCGTTGGACAGGCGTTCAACGATTTGGGGTGCGGTTAATCGAGGTTCACCTCGAAGCACGATGTGATCCACAGCGCGAAAGAACTACTTCGCGACGACCACCGGAATCCCGCGCAACTGCCCGGCGCCCTTCACCTCTTCCAACGACTTCTTCACCGACGCGCCCGTTGCCGCGTCAATCTGCAAACGTGCCGCAAGATCGCGCTCGCCGCGCTTCACACCCGCCAGATTCGCCAGCTTCACATGACCATAACCGCGTACACGCGCATGCAGATCGGCGAGCTTCGCGACGTCTTCGAGATGGTTCGCGTTGAGCTTCGAGAACGCACGTTGCAACGTGGTTTCGTAGTCGTCGGCGAGTTCGCGTTCCATCTTGCGTTCCAGCGTACGGCCGAACGGATCGAGCATCGTGCCGCGCAAACTGCTGAATTTCGCCATCACGCCGAGCACCGGCCACATCCATTGACCGAAAGTCTTCTTGGTCGGATTCACGCCCGGCCGGGGACGGGTGAGCGTCGGCGGCGCGAGGTTGAACCTGATGCCGAAGTCCTTGCCCGCCACACCTTCGAATTGCGCTTCCAGTGCTTCACGGAAGGCCACATCGGTATGCAGGCGCGCGACTTCGTATTCGTCCTTCACGGCGAGCAGACGATAGAACGTTGTCGCCACGGCACGCGTGACGCGCTCGCTTTTTGCATCGACCGCGCTCTCCGCACGACGTGCCGCGTCGACCAGCGCGCGATACCGCTTCACATAGCTCGCGCCACCGTAGATCTGGAGACGACTCTCGCGATGCGCGATCAGTTCGTCGAGCGTATCGACGCGCACTACCTGTTTCGCCAGATGCCGCGCTTGCCACAGCGATTCCAGTGCGGCCGGATCTTCCGCCGCGACACGTCCAATCGAAAACGCCAACTGGTTCATCTGCACCGCGACGTTGTTCAATTCGATCGCACGCATCATCGCGGCGAACGACACCGGCACGAGACCGAGTTGCCAGGCATAACCGAGCATCAGAATGTTCGCGCCGATGGTGTCGCCAAGGAAACGCGTGGCGAGTGCCTGGGCGTCGCACGTCGACATGCGGTCTTCACCTGCGGCGTGGCGCATCTTGTCGATCAGCGCATCCGCATGCAGCGTCGCGTCCGGGTTCTGCACGAAAGTCGCGTTCGGAATCGCGTGCGTGTTGACGACGATGCGCGTGCGGCCATGACGCACCGTTTGCAAGGCGTCGGCGCTCGCGCCCACCACCATGTCGCAGGCAAGCAGCACGTCGGCCTGTTGCGTGTCGATGCGAACCTGATTGAGCCACTCATCGCGCGCGGCGAAACGCACGAACGACAGCACCGAGCCGCCCTTTTGCGCGAAGCCCATGAAGTCGAGTACCGACGCGCTCTTGCCTTCCAGATGCGCGGCCATGCTGATCAACGCGCCGACTGTCACGACGCCGGTGCCGCCCACGCCCGTCACCAGAATGTCGTATGGCGCGGCATCGAGATGCGTCGCGGGAATCGGCAGCGCGTCGACACGTGCGGCGAGCGCGGCCGGATCGAATGCGGCGCCCGCGGCCTTCTTCAGCTTGCCGCCTTCCACCGTGACGAAGCTCGGGCAGAAACCGTTCACGCAGGAATAGTCTTTGTTGCACGACGATTGATCGATGCGTCGCTTGCGCCCCAACGCGGTCTCAACCGGTTCGACCGACAGACAGTTCGATTGCACGCCGCAATCGCCGCAGCCTTCGCAAACTTCCTCGTTGATGAAGAGACGTTTGTCCGGATCGGGAAACTCGCCTTTTTTCCGGCGACGGCGTTTTTCCGCGGCACAGGTCTGGTCGTAGATCAGTACGGTTACGCCGTCGGTGTCGCGCAATTCGCGCTGCACGGTGTCCATTTCGCTGCGATGGTGGAACGTCGTGCCCTTCGGAAAGAGGTCGTGGTGACCGTCGTATTTCTCCGGCTCGTCGCTGACCACGACGAAACGCGACACGCCTTCTGCCTCCACCTGACGCGCGATCTGCGGCACCGAGATGCTGCCGTCGACCGGTTGGCCGCCGGTCATCGCGACGGCGTCGTTATAGAGAATCTTGTACGTGATGGTGGCTTTCGCGGCGACCGCCTGGCGGATCGCGAGAATGCCCGAGTGGAAGTACGTACCGTCGCCGAGATTCTGGAAGACGTGGCGCGTTTTCGTGAACATCGAATGGGAGGCCCAATCGACGCCTTCACCGCCCATCTGAATCAGGCCCGTGGTGTCGCGCTCCATCCATGACGCCATGAAGTGGCAGCCGATCCCCGCATGCGCGATCGACCCTTCAGGCACTTTGGTCGACGTGTTGTGCGGGCAGCCCGAGCAGAAATAGGGCGTACGTTTCACGCTATCCGCAGCATTCGAGAGAATTTGCGGGGCGACCAGATCGACCACGCGCTCGCGCCGGTCGAGCGCCGGTTTGTGCTTCGCGAGCCAGTTCGCGAACACCGGCAGAATGCGCGACGGCCGCAATTCACCCAGCGACGACAGCAGCAGCGTGCCGTCTTCGGCGTTCTTGCCGACCACGATCGGCCGCGTGCCTTGCGTGCGGTTGTACAGATAGTCTTTGATCTGTTGCTCGATGACGGGGCCCTTCTCCTCGATCACCAGCACTTCAGACAGACCGGAGACGAACGCGTCGATGCGCGTCATCTCCAACGGAAACGACAAACCGACCTTGTAGATCCGCACACCGGCCGCTTCCAGATCGGCGACGGTCAGATCGAGCCGGCGCAGCGTTTCCATCAAGTCCAGATGCGCCTTGCCGCACGTGACGATACCCACGTTCGCATGCGGACTCGGCGCAATCCATTTGTCGATGCTGTTGGTACGCGCGAAATGGCGCACCGCGTCGAGCTTCGCGTGCATGCGCGACTCGATGGTCAGGCTGGGCAGATCAGGCCAGCGATTGTGCAGACCGCCGGCAGGTGCTGCGAACTCCTGCGGAATGGCCCATTCGGTTGTCAGCGCATCGAGGTCCACCGTCGAGCCGGACTCGACCGTCTCCGAAATGGCCTTGTAGCCGACCCACGCCCCGGAGAAACGCGAGAGCGCCCAGCCATACAGGCCGAACTCCAGCATGTCGGCAATGTTCGAGGGATTCACCACCGGCATATGCCATGCCATCAACGCGAAGTCGCTCTGATGCGGCATCGACGACGACACGCAGCCGTGGTCGTCGCCCGCCACCACCAGCACGCCGCCGTGCGGCGACGAGCCGTACGCGTTGCCGTGCTTCAGCGCGTCGCCCGCGCGATCCACGCCGGGGCCCTTGCCGTACCACATTGCGAACACGCCTTCGACGGTGCGCTCCGGGTCCGATTCCACCCGCTGCGTGCCGAGCACGGCGGTGCCGCCGAGTTCTTCGTTGATTGCCGGCAAGAAGCGAATATCACTCGCCGTGAGCAGTTTCTTCGCTTTCCACAATTGCTGGTCGACCATGCCGAGCGGCGAGCCGCGATAGCCGCTGATGAAGCCGGCCGTGTTCATGCCGTGCGCGCGGTCGGCGGCGCGCTGCATCAGCGCAAGGCGCACCAGCGCCTGGGTACCGGTGAGGAAAATCCGGCCGCGCGTGGCGGTCAGGTTGTCGGACAGCTTGTAGTCAGCGAGAGCGGGCGTGCCGTCGATGGGCAGGCGAGCGGTCATGGGTGAGTCTCCGGTGTTTTGCATCCGCGCGCCGTGGGTGGGGACCACAAAAGGTGACGCGGCGAAAGAGACTCTATTTTTTAGCGCCAATTGGAGTGAATTTTTTCTACTTGTCCAGGCGATCGACGAAACAGCGCGACGGGTCACGCGTTTTAATGAAGTTTTGAGATGGATCTGCCACGCGATGGACGAATTCGGGTAAGCCCTGGTGCGTCGCGCGAGGGTGAAATCGGGCTCGGCGCGGGGCCGGCCGACCGTTTCGCCCCGTGCCGCCGCGTGTCCTTCACAGCTTGCGCGGCGCCGCTTGGCAAAAAGCGATTTGAGCGCGGGGCCGCATGACAGGCGGCCGCCGAATACCGTTCAACTCGCGGGCGTGGTGTTGTTCAATACCCCGTCCAAACGGCCAACGCGAGCGCGCCACCCGAGAGCAACAGCAGCAGCACGAACAAGGGCAGGATGAACCTGATCCACTGGCCGAAGCCGACCCGTGCGGTGGCGAGATACGCGAGCAACATCCCCGAGGTCGGCGTCACCATGTTCGTCAAGCCGCCGCCCAGGACGAAGGCGAGCACCGAGGTCTGCCCGCTGACGCCGGACAATTGCGCAATCGGTCCGATGATCGGCATGCTGACCGCGGCCTTGCCGGAGACGGACGGAATGAACACGTCGAGCACCATCTGCACGGCCATCAGGCCGTTGGCCACCCACACAGCCGATTGGCCGCGCGCAAGCCGTGTGAAATGGTCGATCAGCGTGTCGAGCACGAGGCTGTTCTGCAGAATCAGCTCGACAGATGCCGCGAGTCCGATCAACAAGCCAGCCAGAATCATCCCCTTCATACCGTCGACGAAAGCATCGGCCGCGCTGCGCGAATCGAGCCTGCCCACCACTGCCGTCACGATGCTGATGAACACGTAGAACGCGGACAACTCCACGTTGCCCCAACGCAATTCACGTGTGCCGATGACCAGCATCGCAGCGGCGACCGTGAGCACGATCAGTGTCGCTTTGTGGCGGCCCGACAGCTTCGCTTGCGGGTGTTCGTCGAGGCTTGCCTTTGCAGCAGCCAGCCGGTAGCCGCTCAACCGCACATGAGCCAGCAGATACAGAATGCCCAGCGTCAGGAATACGACGAACACGCCGATACGCATCGCAATCCCGCTGAATAGCGGCACGCCGACGATCGGCTGTGCGACGGCGAGCGACAGCGGATTGGTCACCGAGGCGATATAGCCGACCTTCGCGGCAATCGCGACCAGCCCTACCGCGAACAGGTTCGACAGTCCGAGCCGCCGCGCCAGCACCATGACCATTGGAATGATCACGAGGTATTCGGAAATGAACCCGAGCAAGGTGCTGCCGAGACCGATCAGCACCATCAGCAGGGGCGCCAGCACGTAGACATTCCCGGCAGTGAGTTGCAGGAGCCGGTCGATCCCCGCATCCACCACGCCGGTCTTGCGCATCACGCCGAACATGCCGCCGACGAACATCACCATGAAAATCAGCGGCGCGTTCTTGATGAGACCGTTCGGCACCGCGACGAACGCCGACACCAGGCTCGCCGGCATAGCCTGCTCGGGCGTGCTTTTGCTGACGCCTGGCGCGACCAGCGTCGCGAGACTGTGGCTCTTCGGCACGACCTGGTAGGTGCCCGGCACCACCAGCTTGTCGTGACGCTCGAAGCGGCCGGCGTCGATCAGATAGGTCATCGCCACGGCGGCGAGCACGACCCAGATCATCATCACCACCGGATGCAGCATTTTGCCGTGAGGCTTCTTTTCATCGCTGCCGCTGCCGGGAGGTTTGCCTCGCGGCTGGTCGTCATCGGCGGCGGGCGCCGCGGTGGGAGCAGGTGGTGTGAGTGTGGTCATGAGCGGGTTCCTGTCATGCCGGCAGCGGATTCATTTGCGGCGCGGTGTAGCCGAGTTCGGCGGAGATCGTGCGGCTGCACGCTTGCAGACGTTCGAGGTAATCGGGAATCTCGATCCGGCTAATGCGCATTTCCGGCCCGGACACACTGACCGCGGCCACCGTTTCTCCGGTGACGTCGCGCACCGGCACCGAGATCGCGACCGCGCCGGCTGTCACTTCGCCCACGCTGACCGCGTAGCCTTTGCGCCCGATCGCATCGAGTTCGTCGACGAGCTTCAGCAGGTCCGGCGGCTGCGGCAGTTTCTTCAGGCGAGCGAAGTATTCGGTCTTCACCGCGTCCGGTGCGAACGCGAGCAGGATCTTGCCGGACGCACCGCTGTTGAGCGCGCGCCGGTTGCCCACCGCGCCGATGGTGCGCATCTCGTGGGTGCTTTCGCAACGCGCGACGCACACCGTTTCGAGCCCTTCGCGCACGCGCAGCACGACGTTTTCGTTGATCGCCTGGTTGAGCGCGAGCATGTGCTTTTGCGCCGAGCGCACCAGCGTGTTCTGCTGCGCTGCCGCGACGCCGATCACGAAGGCCTGTGGGCCGAGCGCGTAGGTCGAGGCGCGCGTGTCCTGCACCACGAAACGATGCAATTCGAGCGTGCACAGCATGCGGTAAGCGCGCGACTTGTTGATGCCGAGCTGATTGGCGAGCTCGGTGACGCCGAGACCGGGATGTTCGGCGACGTGGCTCAGCAGCTTGAGCGCGCTGTCGACGGAATCGACGATGTAGTTCACGGTTGTTCCTTCTCTCGTTGCGTCATTGAGCCGGACGGGGCGCGGCAAGTTGCGCGCGGACGTAGTCGGCGAGCGTGGCGGCGAAGGCGTCGAGGTTGCGCTTGAGTGCGTCGAAGCCGGCGTGTTTGACGAAGGTGGCTTCGTCCATGTACAGAGCGCGATTCAGTTCGATCTGGATGCTGTGCCGGCGCCGCGCGGGATCGCTGACGGCCGTGAGCAGATCGCCGCCCTGATACGGCTCGTTGATCTGCACGCGATAGCCCGAGCTGCTGAAATAGTCCGCCACCCATTGCGTGAAGGCAGGGTCCGCGGTGGTGCCGCCGCGGTCGCTGATCACGAAGTCGGGCCGGGCCACGCCGGCATCGACGTTCATCTCGTTGCCACGCGATTTCATCGAATGACAATCGACGTGCCACAGCGCGCCGTGCCGCGCGTAAGCGCGCTCGGCGGCGGCGGCGAGCGCCGCGCGGTAGGGCTGGTAGTACGCGTCGATACGATGCCGCACTTCGGCGACCGACAGCTTGCGGTCGTACATCGGCACGTTCGGCAGCGCGTCGCGCCGGATCAGGCCCATGCCGCGCAGCGTGTATTTCTCCGGCGCGAGAGGTTCGGGCCACGGCTCGGCAAGCAATTGCACGTCGATGTCCGTGATGGCGCGGTTCGGGTCGATATAGGCGCGCGGAAAATGCGCGCCGATCAACACGCCGCCTTGCTCCGGCACGCCGGCCCACAGTTCGTCGACGAATGCATCCCACGAACTGCGAATCGCGGAGGCTGGCGCGGACGTGCCGAAATCGGCCGGCGGCGCGATGCCGCTGTGCGGTGAATCGAACAGGATCGGCAGCGCAGCCGCAGTGGGTTCCGCGACAAAGAACGGCGCGTCTGCGGGCGCGGCAAAAGTGTTGCTAACGGGCGTCAAAACAAATTCCTTTCGGGTGGCCGACGCGCTTTGCAGGTCGTCGTGACCGGAGTCAGTGGCTTGTGTGTTTTATTAAACAAAACAGCATATCAATATTTAACGACGAACCTGATGACGGGTCAAGTCACTCGTCGAAAGCCTTGCTATCCGGGTCACCTATTTTGAAATCCTTGCTGGTCAAGGATTTACGCCGTGTTATTCAGTAAAACCCCCAGCGGTGAGTGGTGCGGTCAATGCGGGCAAACCAGTATTTCTCTGATGCCTTGACCAATCAATTTTGCGTTTCGAATAATAAACGATACGTTGTTTTATTCAATAAAACACATGGCTTAAGGCGATCGGGCAATTGCTGGTCGGCTTTGGCGGGACAGGTTCACACACTCATAACAAGGAAACGCAGATGAACAGCAAAGGTTTGACGATGGCGCTTGCAGGCATGGGGATCGGTGCAGTGCTCGTGGTGTCGAGTGGCAACGCCGCGGCGCAGTCGAGCGTGACGCTGTACGGCATCGTCGATGCCGGCATGACCTACACGAGCAACCAGAAAGGCAGCACGACCTGGCAGGCGACCGGCGGCAACGAACAGGGCACGCGCTGGGGCATGGTGGGTACGGAGGATCTGGGCGGCGGCACCACGGCGATCTTCAAACTGGAGAACGGCTTCAACATCGAGACCGGCACGGCGAGCGCGAATGGACGCATGTTCGGCCGTCAGGCGTGGGTGGGGATGTCGAATCCGCGCTGGGGGACCTTCACGATGGGACGTCAGTACAACGCCGCGCAGGATTCGCTGGCGCCGTTGCAGATCGGCGCGAGCACGTCGCTGACGCAGTACGCGCTGCATCCGTTCGATACCGACGACCTGAACAACTCGTTTCGCACCGACAACTCGGTGAAGTATGTGACGCCGACTTTCGCCGGATTTCAGGGCAATGCGATGTACGGTTTCTCCAACGCGACCAACTTTGCGGCGAATCGCAGTTGGAGCGTCGGCGGTACCTATGCGCAGGGCCCGTTGCATCTCGGCATTGCCTACGTGGTGCTCGATAACCCGGCGCTCGACCCGACCGGCGCGATTCCGTCGGACAACTACTACACGTTCCTGAAGGGCATCACGAAGCAGCAGATCTGGGGCGCCGCCGGCACGTACGACTTCGGCAACGCGACGTTCGGCCTGCTGTACACGACCTCGCTGTTCAATCTGCAGACCGGTGCATCGCAGCGCTTCAACAACTACGAAGGCAGTTTCCGTTATCGCTTTACGCCGGCCGTGATGTTCGCGATCGGCGAAACGTACACGCAGGTGCATACGACGCAAAGCGCGAATCCGAGCGTGCACTACCTGCAAACCAGCGCGGGCGTGCAGTACTACCTGTCCAAGCGCACCGATCTGTATGTGAACGCGATCTATCAGCGTTCGTCGTCGAATACCGTGGCGGCGATTGAAGGGATCAGCAATCCGTCGAGCTCGAGCACGCAGGTGGTGGGCGTGGTGGGGATTCGCCACAAGTTCTGAACGGCGCGGTGCCGCTGCATGACTCATGCATCCGGGCCGAACGCTCCACATGCGTAGTGCGAGCCGCCCGGTCGGAGCGAAGCCGTTTCGCCCGAACCGTGCGGTTTATGGCGCGGGTGTTTTCGCCGCCGGCGTGGCAACCGGCGCCGGGTCGAGCGGCACGACCTCGTCGAAATGCGAGTAGTCGATGTGACTCACGCCATTTTCCTCATGCATGATGTCGACGTATTTGTGCTGCCAGCGGATCTGTTCGCAAGTCCACATGTGACGGGACTGCATGGTTTGCGCGGTCGATTCGTCGACGCCTTCGAGCGTGAGCCACAGCGACGCGTCCCGGCCTTTGAGTGTTTCGGCGGTTTCGCCGAATAGCGGACTGCCTTCGTCGATCACGTGCATCAGGCTCCAGCCGAGTTTGAACACCGGATGCTGATCGCGCAGCAGCGTCAGGTCGTAGAGCTTGCGCAGTGTAAAGCCCTCGACGGTGGTCTCCAGCCGCATGAGGCGCAGCTTCGCTCGCGCTTCGGCGATGACGTTCTGACGCGCGTTGGCGGCGCGTACCACGAGCGTCATGCGACCTTCGAGCGGCCGAACGATCGCGTAGCGGGCGAACATGATCTTGGCGTGTGGGCGCGAGAAGCGCGCGAAGATCAGCCCCGTCGCCAACGCGATGCTGGACATGCCGACAAAGATTTCCAGCGTCGCGATCCAATGCGCGTAGACGGTTTGCGGATGCATGTCGCCGTAGCCGACCGTCGCCAGTGTTTCCACACTGAAGAAAAATGCGCCGCCGAAACCCGCCGGAAACTGATTCGCAATCGACGCCTGGCCGAGCATGTAGAGCGACGCGAACACGGTGTTGAGCAGCAGGAACAAAACCGCGAGCGAGACGAAAAACGTCGGCCAGCGGACGACGAGTGCCCGGTGGTAGAGATCCTGCCAGAGCGGCGTCGGCATGCCGTGCGCGACCACGACGCGATCGTCCAGGCGCATTTCCCGGCTGCCGCGCGCACGACGTTTCTGCTTACGCGCTTCGTCGTCGCCGATGCTGGAAAGACGGTCGGGTGATTCAGTCGCCATCGCGTGCTCGTGAAGAGGGAAAACGCGCAAAGCGTAGCACGCCGGTTAGCGCGCGGAGGGTGATTTTCGGCGTGCTGCAGGGGCGTTGGAGGTAACGTTTTTATTGACGCCGTGCGGCCCGCAGGGATGTCATCGTGGTGCTTCCAGCGCGCGCGTGCGGTGTTTCAGGCGAACGCGGCCGATGCTGTGGCCCGGTTCGATGGTACACAAGTACGCAAACGCGCGCACAAGCGCGCGCACACGCGCGCCGCTCAACGCACGCGCGGCGAGCCTACGGAAAGGCCCGGGGCTTTGGAATGCCGGCGCCGTGTTCGATGTCGTCGACGCCTTGCTGGTGCGCTGCGGCGATGGCTTCGGCTTCATCCGCGTAGCCGTTGTCGCCGCCGACTGTGGTCCACGACTTGACGGCTTTCTCGCGATGCCGGATTTCGTATTCCGCGTCCCAGCGTGCGCCGCTGAGTTCGAGAGGGCGGACGTGGATCGAGTACACGCCGTAGAGGAAGAGCTGTTCAGCCATGATCGCCTCCAGCCGGTTGATTCGCAGGCGGCGCGACGCGACGGGCGCGGCGCCGGGTTGTGCCTAGAGTTCGATTTCCCCGAGGATGCGGTGGGCGAGAGCCTTGGCTTCCTCGAACGCTTCCTCCGGCGTGGACGACGTGGCGTCGACCTCGTAGACCGTGGTCTCCTGGTCGGCGTTGGCTTCACCTTCGTCGCGGGAAAGGGTGACGAGGCCCTGCCACGTGTCGCTTTGCACTTCCCTTATCGACGCGGTGGCCGTGTAGATGCCTTTGGTGTAGGTGATGTCCTCCATGGCAACGCTCCTTCTTCCAAAGGGAAGGGTCTTTTCATCCTAGCACGATGATCGGGGTTCCGTTTTCCGCCTGCGTGGCGCCCGGGTTCAACAATCGGGCTCAACAACCGGGTTCAACAACCATACGCGCCGCACAAGGCAAAAAAGCTACAGCAGCGCGACAACTTCATCCAGAGAAGGCGCATGCGCGCCTGCGTGGCGGCAAGCCGCGGCGCCGGCGGCGAGAGAAAAGGCAAGGTGCTCCGGCCACGCCCGCTGCGGCGCGGTCATCAGGCTGAACAGCAGGCCGCCAATCGAGGCATCCCCGGCACCCACCGTATCGACCACTTCAACCCGAGGCGGCCGCGCCTCCACCACCGTGGCGCCGTCGATCAGCATGGACGCTTCCGGTCCACGCGTCACCAGCACCGTGGCGGCAGGATTCATGGCTCGCAACTGCGCGAGCGCGCCGGCCTCGTCGTCGGTTTTGAACAGCATGCGCAAATCTTCGTCCGACACCTTGATCAGATCGGCCAGTGCGGCCATCTTCCGCAACGTGGGCGCGTATCCGTGCTCCATCAGGTTCCGGTAATTCGGATCGAAACTGATCTTCACGCCGCGTGAGCGCAAGTTGCCTGCCAATGCGGCCAGGGTGTCGCCGAGGGGCTGGCGCACCAGGCTGATGCAACCAAAATGTGCCCACTTCACCTGTTCGATCCAGCCAGCCGGCAAGCGCGCCGGATCGAACGCCAGATCGGCGCCGTTCTCACCCATGAAAAAGTACGCAGGCGGGTGCGTCTGGTGAACGATCGCCAGCAGCGGCGGACGCTCCACGCGCTGCATGAAGCGCATGTCGAGCCCCGCGGCGAGGCTGGCGTTCCACAGTTCGTCGGAGAAGTTGTCGACGCCCAGCGACCCGGCGCACGCCGTCGGCAAACCGAGTTGCGCGACGCAGCGCGCGACGTTCCAGCCGGCGCCGCCCGGGCGCGAGAGCCATTGCGAGGTGCCGGTGCGCACGAGATCGGTGAGGATGTCGCCGGCGGAGACGAAGAAGGGGAATTCAGTGTTCGCGCTCAGGTTGCTCATGATGCTTACTCCGCGGATTCGGACGCTGCAGCGACGCCGTCAGGCAAGGCATGCGCCAGCACCTCATAGCACGCGCCCATCGTGTGATAGTCGGTCTTGCCGGCGGGACTCTTTTCGTCGCTGTACTTACGGTTGTCGCAGGTCAGGATGCGATACCACGCGCCATACTTGTGATCGACGAAATGCGCCCAGCTATAGCGCCAGATCTCGTCGTACCAGTCCCAGAAACGCTCGTTGCCGGTGCGCTTGCCGAGCAGCGCCGCGGTCGCGAACGTCTCCGCCTGCACCCAGAAATACTTGTCGTGGTCGCATACGGTGCCGTCCGGGCCGAAGCCGTAATAGAGGCCGCCGTGATCTTCGTCCCACGCATGCGTCATGGCGGCGTCGAATAGCTCGATGGCGCGCGGCAGCAACCACGGCAACGGACGATAGCGTTCCAGAATCAGCAGCAGCTTGGCCCACTCGGTTTGATGCCCGGGCTGGAAACCCCACGGACGGAAAATGTTCGAGCTATCTTCCTCGTTGTAGTGCCAATCGACCGACCAGTCCGCGTGAAAGTGCTCCCATACGAGGCCCTGCGAGAGCTTCGCCTGGCGCAGCGTGATGTTCGACGCCACCCGTTCCGCGCGATCCAGATAGACCAGGTGGCCGGTGGCCTCGTGCGCGGCCAGCAGCGCTTCGGTGGTGTGCATGTTGGCGTTCTGGCCACGGTACGAACTGACACGCCAGTCGGGCGTCGCCTCGTCGGCATAGAGGCCGGCGGCGGCGTCCCAGAAGCGGTGTTCCATCAACTCGAAGGTCGCGCCGATCATCGGCCTGGCTTCTTCGATGCCGGCCATCGCCGCATGCGAATACGCGAGCAGCACGAATGCGAGGCCGTAGCAGTGGCGCGTCGCGTCGAGCGTGCGCTTCCTGCCGTCGCGCCATTCGAGTTCCCAATCGTAGCCTTCGTGCCCGGCGTCCCAATGTGCTTCGCGCAGGAAGCGCAATCCGTGCCGCGCGTACTCGAGATGCTGCGGGTCGCCGAACTGGCGATAGGCCATCGCGTAGTTGAAGACGTAACGGCAGGTGCTCACCAGGTGCCGCGTGGTCTGGTCGTAGATGGAGCCGTCGTCGCGGAAAAAATGGAAGAAGCCGCCGCTCGGATCGAGCACGTTCGGCGCGTAAAACTTCAGCGTGTCCTGCACATGCGAGAGCAGGAAATCGCTGCTGCGGAAGCTCTCGACGAGCGGCGCCGCAGCGGCGCCATTGGCGGGGTGAAGCAGTTCGGATTGCGTCATGGCGTTTTTACCAAAGTGCTGGCACGGGCAATGAGATGGACGGGCAAGTGGACTTCGAGTTCAGCGGGTGCGTCTTCAAGCAGCAACTCGACGCCGCGCCGGCCGAGCGCTTCCTTGTCGACCGAAATGGTCGATAGCGGCGGCGTGGCATGAGCGGCGGCGGGAATGTCGTCGAAGCCGATGATCGCGATGTCCTCGGGCACGCGGATGCCGCGCGCGAGGCACGCGCGCAGCGCGGCGAGCGCGGCGGCGTCGTTGTAGGCGAACACGGCGTCGGGCCGCGGGCCGGGTGCGTCGAGCAACTGGTGCATCGCGCGCGCGGCGCCGCTGTCGGGATCGAGGCCGGCGTCGATCGTGAGTTCCAGCGATGGATCGAACAGCAAGCCCGCTTCGAAAAACGCGCGCCGGTAACCGAGCGCGCGCTGGGCGATGCTGAAGTGCGCGAGCGAGCCGCCGATGAACGCGACGCGCTTGCGCTGCTGTTCGAACAGATGCCGCATGGCGAGCAGGGCGCCCGTGGCGTTGTCGAGATTCACGGAGCGCAGACCGGGCGCCCACAGGTCGATCAGCACGAGCGGGCGTTGCATCGCTACCAGCGTGGTCAGCGTTTCAGGCTCGACGAAACCGGCGACCGCCACCGCGTCCGGCGCATGCAGGCGCATCTGCTGGATCACGTCTTCAGTCGGACCGGCGGTCAGCACGGAAGGGACGATGCCGCGTTCGCGGCACGCGTCTTCTACGCCGTGCAGGACGTGCGAGAAGAACGGACTAACGGCGAAGTTATTGTGCTGACGGTGCAGCAGAAAGGTGAGGCGGCGGATGCGCGGACGCAACTGGGCGGCGTCGTAGCCGAGTTGCCGCGCCGCTTCGATCACGCGCTCGCGAGTCGCCTCGGAAAGGCCCGGCTGATTCTTCAAGGCGCGTGAAACGGTGCCGATCGACACGCTGGCCGCGCGGGCGACGTCGCGGATGGTTGTTGCCATCGAATGAAGCGGCCGCGGGAGGGGCGGCCGTACGGTGTTTGGGTTCGGGCGATTGTATAGTAAAACGTCGCTAAAACCGCCTCACCAACCCTTGAGCCGTACCCGTAAATACCCGTAGATGCCCGCAGATAGGGTGTCTGATCGGATCTATGTTGTTTAGTAAAAAAACTAAACAACGTGCCGGTATTGGTGTTGACGCGTCCGCGCACTCAGTCGAAAGGCATCTCCGCTACTTCGGCCTGCCCACGTAGCAGCGCCACGCTCTCATCTGCGTCGATCAGCACGAAGCCGCTCGTCTCGTGCTTCGCGCGCCGCTTCGCCAGCGCCGCGACGGACGCAATTTCCTCGCTGCTATAGAACGACGGCCCGCCGTCCGACTCGACGCGCACGCAGCCGATCGCCATCGTCACGAAGCCGAAGAAGGTCGGATTGCCGCGCCGGTCTTCACCGTGGATGCCGCCCGCCAGCCGGTCGGCGGGCGCGTAGAAGCGCTGCGCGCCTTCGTTGAACAGGTGGATCGCGCGCAGCACGCGGTCTTTCCAGTCCTCGCTCTGGAACAGGATCAGGAAATCGTCGCCGCCCACGTGGCCGAGGAAATCGCGGGTCGGGTCGCACACGTCGGCGAGCACGGCGGCCGCGAACTTGAGCACCTCGTCGCCTTGCCAGTAGCCGTACTGGTCGTTGAACGGCTTGAAATGGTTCAGATCGACGTAGCAGGCGTAGAAGCCGGCGTCGTTGCCGAGCAGGCGGGCGATGTGCGAACTGATCGGGATGTTGCCCGGCAGGAAGGTCAGCGGGTTCGCGTAGCGTGCGGCTTCGATGCGCACCTCGGTGACGGCGCGCACCAGATTCTCGCCGGTGCCGAGACCGGCGTATTTGCCGTGGTTGTCGGTGATGACGAAGCCGTCGGCGAGATAACGCTGGTCGTCGCTCGCAAGCAGTTTGGCCATTTGTTCGACGGTCATCGATTGTTCGATGATCACCGGCGATGCGTTCGCAAACTGCAGGCAGGGCCGCTTGCCGAACAGCTCGCGGTGATACGGCAGCGCATAGCGGTCCATGAAACTGCGGCGGTTGATGAGCGCAACCGGCTCGTTGTTCTCGACCACGGCTACCGCGTGCAGATCGGGCAGGCGGTTGAACAGTTCGAGCACGTCGTTGTTGGTGGCATGGCGCGGTAAGGCGGGCGCATGCACCATCATCTTGGCCGACGCCATGCCGCCCGACGGCGACGCGCTGCTCACTGTGCGCGTGGTCTCCGGGAACACGGCGATGTGGCCGGAGAGCAGCGCGTCGCGGGCGTCGTCGGTGACGCTGCGGGCCGGCTGGGCATGCGGGCGGCCGAAGAAATAGCCTTGCCCGCAGCCGATCCCCATGTCGCGCACCACGATCAGATCCGCTTCGTCCTCGATGCCTTCGGCCACCAGCCGCGCGCCGCTTGCGTTGGCGAAGTGCTGCATGGCGCGCACGGCTTCGAACTTGAGTGAATCGCTGGAGATGCCGTGAATGAAGAATCGATCGATCTTTACGACGTCCGGTTGCAGGCGGACCCAAAGATTCATGCTGGCGTTCGCGGTGCCGTAGTCGTCGAGCGCGAATTGCGCGCCCTCGGTACGCAGCGCCGAAATCACCGGCATAAAGCTGGCGACATCCAGAATCGTGCTTTGCTCGGTCAGTTCGATCACGATCCGTTGCGGATCGACGCCGCGACGCCGCAGCAGTGCGAGCGTGTCGTCGCGCGCTTCGGCCAGTTGACGGATCGCGCCCGCGCTGAAATTGAGAAACAGCTTGCCGTCGAAATCGAGCCTCGCGAACGCCTCGATGCAGGTGCGCGCGGCGGCCTGCTCCAGCTCGAGCGCATAGCCCTCGACGAGGGCTTGCGAGAACAGGGCGAACGGCGTTTCGAGGGAAGTGCCGGCCGGGCCACGGATCAGACCTTCGTAGCCGAGGATCGCGCCGTCGTCGAAATCGATGATCGGCTGGAATACAGCGGACAAGTCACGCCGGGCGATCAACTCCTCGATGCGCGGCGTAGCGGATCGGGAGGGCGAACGAGGTTGCATGGCAGTTAGGCGTAGCGATCGACCTACGACTTATCGACCCATCCTGCATAGAGTTAAGTGAATTTTTAGTGAAGCGTTGCACCGGAGTGGTGCGTTCCGGTTTTGATTTCAGTTTTGGTTTCGGCCTCGGGTTCGCTGCCGCCTGGTTTTGCCACGGCCAGGATTTTGCCTATCCCATCCGGCTGAGGCGACAGCGGCGGCGTTTGAGCGTGAAATAACAAAAAAGCCGCACAAGGCGGCTTTCTTCAAATGACGCTCAGGGAGGGCGCTTATGAATGTCCTGTTTGCATTGCGCGCGTATTCAACGGCGCGCGACAGCGGCGGCGGTCCGCTCGCGCGAGGCGGCGCGGGTTTCACCGCTCATGTCGCGAGCCCCCCAGCGCTGCGCGAGCGCGGCGCACACCATCAACTGGATCTGGTGGAACAGCATCAGCGGCAAGACCACGGCGCCTACCGCATGCGCGGCGAAAATCACCTTGGCCATCGGCACGCCGGCGGCGAGGCTCTTCTTCGAACCGCAGAAGATGATCGTGATCTGGTCGGCGCGGTTAAACCCGAGCCGCTTGCTGACCAGGATCGTCACGGCCAGCGCGAGTGCGAGCAGCACAACGCTGATCAACACCAGGCCGCCGAGCGCGGACAACGGAATCTGATGCCACAGGCCTTCGTTGACGGCCTCGCTGAACGCACCGTACACCACCAGCAGGATCGAGCCCTGGTCGACGAACTTCAGCACGCCACGGTTGCGCTCGATCCACTTGCCGATCAGCGGGCGCAGCAACTGCCCGGCCACGAACGGCACCAGCAATTGCAAAACGATGTTGCCCACCGTGTGCCACGGCGAGGCGCCGCCGCTCGCCGCCTGATTGGTGACAACGAGGCTGACGAGTGCGGGCGTGATGAAGATGCCCAGCAGGCTCGAGGCCGACGCGCTGCATACGGCGGCCGGCACGTTGCCTTTGGCAATCGAGGTGAACGCGATAGACGACTGAACCGTGGATGGCAGCGTGCAGAGGAAGAGGACCCCCGCATAGAGCGCCGGCGTGACAAGTGGCGAAAGGAGCGGCTTAAGCGCGAGACCGAGCAGCGGAAACAGCGCGAACGTGCTGAGCAGTACGACCAGATGCAGGCGCCAATGCGTCGCACCCGCAACGATCGCTTCGCGTGAAAGCTTGGCGCCGTGCAGGAAAAACAGCAGGCCGACTGCGACGTTCGTCACCCAGTTGAACCCGACGGCGGCCTGCCCATGAACCGGCAGGAAGCTGGCAAGAATCACGGTGCCCACGAGGCACAAGGTGAAGTTGTCGGGAAGCAGTTTCGGGCGAGCCATGGCGGAATCTCGATTCGGTGATGCGGAAAGCGGGGCGCGCATGAATGCGCCCGACTCAAGCTATGAAAAGCGCCTATTGTTGTTGAAAACCGATTGAATATGCAAATTCATTTACCGAATTGATTAATGAGTGCTGCGCATTAACTGTGCTGCGTTCGCGCACTTCAGTTGATGTCCACGGTCCGTTCAAGTATTGGCGAGTGCCTCTGTTTGGTCCACTGCCGTTTTAACAATCCAGCAAAAAATCCGCCTGCAATTCGTCATACCCAAAGCCGATCCGCGGATCGCGGTTTAGCCCGTCACACAAGCTGCTTCAAGGCTTTCGCGCAAGAGCTCTGTCGCGGAAAAACATCGCAGTAACAAGGTGTTACAACAGCCGCCGAGGCCTAACACTTTTTGGCTCGACACCTTTTGCCGACAACCATAAATTACTGATCAAAGGCCATCGGGATGCCCCGCGCCGCGGTAGATCCGCAGTGCTCGCGCCGGTCCCAGAACAAGTCCATCGCAGCTCGAACGGTGGACTTCAGGCAAGTCTTCGGGCATGTGAGTCACTTGGTGGACGGGTTGTCGAGAACGAAGCACTGGGCGTTGGGCGCGATTATTGCCGCGCTGTGCTCGTTCGCCTACGCAAAAGTGCCGGGCATGCCGCACGGCGGCGGTGGCTCGCACGCGGCGTTCGGCCACGCAATGCGGGGCGATGCGCACAGCGGCGGCGGCTACCGTGGCGTCGCCAACGTCAGGCAGCCTCGCAACAACATGGCCGACAACAACGCGCACTTGCCGCGCGGTGGAATGAATTTCGCCAACGGCCTGGGCGGTTACAACCCGGGCGTGCGTCGTGTTGCCGGCCCGGCTGGATACCCCAACGACGGCCGCGGCGGAATGCAGTACGCCGACGCTATGACACCGGTGAGCGCCGAATCGCGCGGGGTGCCACGTCCGCCGCCTAATGCGCCGATTCGCACCGGCTCGATTCGTGCCGATGTCGCCCGCTACAACGAAGAGCGCGGCGCCTCGCGTGCCATGCAGCGCCAAGGGGACGATCCCCGTCAGCAGGAAGGTCCTTACCGTAACTGATGGCGGCGTTGGCGTCCGGTTCGTCACCTGCGCTGGATTCACTCCCACACCGCTTTTCGTCTCACCGCATTTCCCGCGCTTCCTCCGCCAAATCCGCGTTTCCGGTTCTCAAACCGGTTTGCTGCCGGATTGTGCGTCACAGCTAGTCAAAACTCCCCTGTCAATGTGACGTTTCGACGCCACACTTTTTTGAAAACATCCGCCAGCAAAGCGCCTCCCGTTGTCAAATTTGGTCGATTTTGGCGCGGCGCGTCATCCGTATGTCATTTGAACCGTTATCACCCGGTCGGGCGCAATCTCAGTAACGCTTTGCGCCGAACTGCGCGGTCCGCGGCGATGCGGTGACGGCATGTGTGGCCACCGGTTTATCAGGCCGATAAATGACAAAACTAATCAGATCGCTATACCCGCAATAACCCACGATATTTTTGTCCATAAAAATGGTCCGCAAAGATGGTCCCGCCCAGATTGGCTCGATGATCGAACGGACAACAACAAAGGTTCGCGCGAGTTCCCCCTTTCGCACAGCCGCACCCTTTTTGACAAAGACAGGAGAACCCATGAAAACAAGCATCAGCAGTGCGCTGAAGACCACCCTCAAGGCAACCGCGTGTGCCGCTCTGCTGGCCAGTGCATCGTCTGCTTTTGCGCAATCGAGCGTGCAACTTTACGGTCAGGTCGACGAATGGGTTGGCGCGCAGAAATTCCCGGGCAACAAGACGTCCGTGCAGGTGTCCGGCGGCGGCATGTCGACGTCGTACTGGGGCTTGAAGGGGGCTGAGGATCTGGGCAACGGCTACAAGGCGATCTTTGCGCTGGAGGGCTTCTTCCTCGCGCAAAACGGTCAGTACGGCCGCTTCACGGGCGACACGATGTTTTCGCGTAACGCGTACGTCGGTATCGAATCGCCGTACGGCACGGTGACGGCAGGCCGCCTGACCACGCCGCTGTTCGTGTCGACGATTCTGTTCAACCCGTTCATCGACTCGTACGTGTTCTCGCCGATGGTGGCCCACGTGTACCTCGGCCTCGGCACGTTCCCGACTTACACGACCGATCAGGGAGTGACCGGTGACTCGGGCTGGAGCAACGCCGTGTCGTACGCATCGCCGAACTTCAACGGCTTGTCCGCGACGGCGATGTACGCGCTCGGCAATACGGCGGGTGAGAACGGCTCGAAGAAGTGGAGCGGCCAGGTGCTGTACTTCCACGGCCCGTTCGCGGCGACCGCGGTGTATCAGTACGTGAACTTCAACAACGTGCCGGGCGACCTCGGCAGCTTCAGCACGTCGGGCGTGCCGGGCCTGAAGAGCCAGAGCGTGGCCCAACTCGGCGCGACGTACGACCTGAAGTTCGTGAAGTTCTATGGTCAGTACATGTACACGTATAACCAGCAGACCATTTCGAGCTGGCACGTGAACACGGGGCAGGGCGGTGTGACGGTACCGGCCGGCCCTGGCTCGGTGATGGCGTCGTACGCCTATTCGCGCGACAGTGGCGGCCTCAACCAGACCCGTCAGACCGCTGCGATCGGCTACGACTATCCGCTGTCCAAGCGCACGGATGTCTACGCGGCTTATATGTACGACAAGATCACCAGCCAGTCGAGTGGCAACACGTACGGCGTCGGTCTGCGCGCCAAGTTCTAAGCGTCTGGATCACGGCGGGCGGCGCTTGCGAGCAGGTGCCGCGAAACGCCAAGCCTGCCGAAACCGGCAAGCACACGCAACATCGGCAAAGCCCGCCTTCCCCGGAAGGTGGGCTTTGCCGCTTCTGGCGTCCATTCTTCGTATCCGCACCGGCTCGATTTGCCGCCCGGCCTTTGATAAACCCGGCAGAATGGCGTCGATTAATTCCTGAAGCGAGCGATTGAGATGGATACCCTCGTCAGCATGAAAGTGTTCCGCCATGTGGTCGAAGTGGGCAGCTTTGTCGGCGCGGCCGAACGCATGGAGATGTCGGCGGCGATGGCGAGCAAGCACGTCATGCATCTCGAACAGCAACTCGGCGCGCGTTTGCTGAACCGCACCACACGCCGTGTTGCACCGACCGAGGCGGGTCGCGAATACTACGAACGCCTGAGCCAGGTGCTCACTGAACTCGAGGAAGCCGAGCAGGTGGTCGGCGCGGCGAGCGTCGTGCCGCAGGGGCGTTTGCGGGTGTCGTCGTTGTCGGCGTTCGGCTTGAGCCACGTGATGGCCGCGGTGGCCGACTATGCCGCGCAGTATCCGCAGGTCACCGTCGACATGACTTTGTCCGACCGCGTAGTCGAACTGATCGAGGAGGGCTTCGATGTCGCGATCCGGGCATCGCCCACCGGGCTGAAATCGTCTTCGCTGATCGCCCGGCAGATTGCGACTGCTCATCTGGTGCTGTGCGCGTCGCCGGCCTATCTGCGCCGGCACGGCACGCCGAAGACCGTCGCCGATCTGGCGCGTCACAACTATCTGCAGTATGCGGGCGTGTCCGCGCTCGACATCATGCCCGCGACCGGCGATGCCTCGTCGCGCGTGCGGCTGTCCGGCAATCTGATCGTCAACCAGCTGGAGGCGCAGCGCGTGATCCTGCTGCAAGGCGCGGGCGTTGCGATGCTCGGCACCGAGGTGATCGGTGACGACCTGGCGGCGGGGCGGCTTGTGCCGCTGCTGGTGGACGACGTGCCGCCGCGCGAGTTGCCGATCCATGTGGTGTATGCGAGCCGCCGGCATCTGTCGGCCAAGGTGCGCTCTTTTGTCGACTTCCTGGCCGACCGGTTCGCGAACGAATCGCTTTGGCCCTCGCTCGAGCAGATCAAGGCGCTGGCTGTGCGGTAGGCGCGTTGCCCGGCCATGCCGGGCGGCGCCTCCTGCGTTGTGTTACCGCCGCGATGCCGTTACCGCACCTCATCGCACCGCACCGCACCGAGCCTTATCGCGCGATACCAAGCCGCGCTTTCGCGTCGTTATATTCCTGCGACAAACGCCGAACCAGTTCATCGACACTCGGCACGTCGTCCATCAGGCCGACGCCCTGGCCTGCGCCCCAGATGTCCTTCCACGCCTTCGCCTTGTCGCTGCCGAAGTTCATCGCGGTCTTGTCCGATTCCGGCAGCGCCTCCGGGTCCAACCCGGCGTTCACGATGCTTTCGCGGATGTAGTTGCCGTGCACACCGGTGAACAGGTTCGTGTAGATGATGTCCGACGCCGTGGAGTTGACGATCGCCTGCTTGTAGCTGTCGACCGCGTGCGCTTCTTTAGTCGCGATGAAACGCGTGCCCATGTAGGCGAGGTCCGCGCCCATGGCCTGCGCGGCGAGAATCGAGCCGCCGTTGGCGATCGAGCCGGACAGCACGATCGGGCCGTCGAACATGCGCCGCACTTCGCCGACCAGCGCGAACGGCGAGGTCGTGCCCGCGTGGCCGCCGGCACCCGACGCCACCAGGATCAGCCCGTCGACGCCCGCTTCCAGCGCCTTCTGCGCATGCCGAAGGTTGATCACGTCGTGCAGCACGATGCCGCCGTAACTGTGCACCGCGTCGACGATCTCGCGCGCCGGTGCGCGCAGGCTGGTGATGAAGATCGGCACCTTGTGTTCGACGCACACGCGCACGTCGTGCTCGAGCCGCGTATTCGACTGATGAACGATCTGGTTGACGGCGATCGGTCCGATGATCGCATCGGGATGAGCCGCCTTGTGCTCGGCGAGCTGTGCCTGAATCTGCGTGAGCCATTCGTCGAGCAGTTCGGCCGGGCGAGCATTCAACGCGGGGAACGAACCGACGATGCCGGCCTTACATTGAGCCAACACGAGTTCGGGATAGCTGACGATGAACATCGGCGAAGCGACGACGGGCAGCGCGAGTTTTTGCAGGACGGCGGGCAATGCCATGGTGCGAGTCTCCTGATGAACGGACCGGTGCGATGTAGAGCGCCCGGCGATAATGAGTTTAGCGGCACATGGCCTGGGGTGCGTCGAGACTGGCCGGCGTCATGCTGCCGCCGCGATCTCACCACGGGTTTGCCATGGGTCTGCCACACTCGCTCAAAAATTTAAGAACGATCGTTCGATTATAGGCGAAGCTGCCGTACCCTGCAGTTTTGAACAGTTGGAAGGAGTGTTCAGGTTCTATGCTTGCGTGGGCTATCCCACTGCGCGCCGACACATTGCGCTCCTACAATGCTTTGACTCCCAAACGACAAGAGACCTGCTATGGCCTTCGAGGATTTCGCGCCCTTTCGCGTCGCCGTGGGCGACGTCGATATTTTCGGAGTGAAGGGCGGCGCGGGGCCGCCCCTGCTGTTGTTGCACGGCCATCCTGAGTCGCATCTGATCTGGCAACGGTGCGCCGCGCAACTGGCGCAGCACTTCACCATCATCGCCACCGACTTGCGCGGCTACGGCGCTTCGGGCAAACCGCCCAGCGACGCCGACCACACGCCCTATTCGAAACGCGCGATGGCGGCCGATCAGGTTGCCGTGATGCGCCACTTCGGCTTCGAGCGTTTCCTGGTGTGTGCCCACGATCGTGGCGCCCGGGTTGCGCACCGGATGGCGCTCGATCATGCCGACGCGGTCGAGCGTTTGATGCTGCTCGACATTGCGCCGACGCTCGCGATGTACGAGGCCACCGACCGCACCTTCGCGACGCTTTACTTCCACTGGTTCTTCCTGATCCAGCCGGAACCGCTGCCGGAGACGCTGATCGGCGCGAACCCGGCTGCCTATGTCGATAGCGTGATGGGCAGCCGTCACGCGGGCCTCGCGGCCTTCGCGCCCGAAGCGCTCGACGCGTATCGCCACGCCCTGGCGCAACCCGGCGCCGTGCATGCGATGTGCGAGGATTACCGGGCTTCGGCGAGCATCGATCTCGAACATGATCGGGCCGATATCGAGCGCGGCCACAAAATCGGCTGTCCGCTGCGCGTGCTGTGGGGCGACAAGGGCGTGATCGAGAAATGCTTCGACGCGCTGGCGGAGTGGCGTCACGTCGCGCGCGACGTGAGTGGGCGTTCGTTACCGAGCGGGCATTACATTCCTGAAGAGGCGCCGGACGAACTGGTGACGGAAATGCTGTCTTTCTTCGAAGCGGTCGAACAGTAAGTCGAACAGTAAGTCGATCAGCAAGTCGATCAGCAAGTCAATCAATCGGCGTTTCATACGCAGGCGGGTGGCTTTTCAAGCGGGGGTGAGTGACGCGGCAGCGCGGTCGCGCTGCCGTACGTCTGGCTCAGCCTAGCGGCGGCAAGCGGCGCGCGATCGGCGTCGACTTGATGATTGCGGTGCTGGTCTCCGCACGCTCGGTGACCTTCGACAGAATCTCATCGAGCTGCTCGATCGAATGCAGATAGAGGCGGCAGACGAAGCAATCGTCGCCCGTCACCTTGTCGCATTCGACAAACTCCGGAATCCGCCGGATCACGTCTTCCACCAGATGCAATTGTCCGGGCAACGGTTTCACGCGCACGATGGCCTGCAACGTGAAGCCGAGCGCGCGTGGATCGATCTGCACGGTAAAGCGCTCGATCACGCCTTGCGCTTCGAGTCTTCGGACGCGCTCAGCCGTACTCGGTGCGGAAAGGCCCACTAGCCGCGCCAGTTCACTGACCGGCTGGCGGGCGTCCGCGGCCAGCGCGGCGAGCAGCGCGCGGTCGGTTTCATCGAGTGTCGCGGGTAGGGCGGGAGCAAGGCGTTTGGTCATGGTGGCCTTCGATTATTAGGTTCCTTCGCAGGAGCACTTAAGTTTAGCCATGTATTCGGGTGGTCGGATTAATTACACTGCTTCTCATGCAGAAATCCATTCGAGGATCAAATCATGGCGTCAAATGAGATTCGCCGCGGCGCGGCGGAAATGACCATGGCCATGCTGATGTCCGGCACCATCGGCTGGCTGGTGGTGTCGTCGCAGCAGAGCCCGTTCAACGTGGTGTTCTTTCGCTGCATCTTCGGCGGCGCGACGCTCGCGCTCGTGTGCGCCGTGCTCGGCCTGTTCAGGCGCAAGCTCTTTTCGTGGAAGATGCTCGGCCTCGCGCTGCTGGGCGGCGCGGCGATCGTCATCAACTGGGTGTTGCTGTTCGCGGCCTATTCACGCGCTTCGATCTCGATGGCAACCGCCGTCTACAACACGCAGCCGTTCATGCTGGTCGCGCTTGGCGCACTGGTGTTTCGCGAGCGCATCAGCGCGTCGACGGTGGCCTGGCTCGTGATCGCGTTTGTCGGTCTCGTGTTCGTGGTGAAGGTTGAGCCCGCGGTGCTGGCGGTGCCGGGCCACTATCTGGTCGGGGTCGCCTATGCGGTGGGTGCGGCGGCAATGTATGCGGTGTCGTCGATCATCACGAAGCGCTTGAAGGGCACGCCGCCGCATCTGATCGCGTTGATCCAGGTGTCGCTCGGCGTCGTGATGCTCGCGCCGTTCGTGCGCTTCGATGCGTTGCCGGCTAGCGGCGTGCAATGGCTTGAACTGATCGTGCTGGGTATTGTCAATACCGGGCTCATGTATGTGCTGCTCTACGGCGCGATCCAGAAGCTGCCGACCTCGATGACCGGTGCGTTGTCGTTCATCTATCCGGTGGTGGCGATCATCGTCGACCGGGTCGCATTCGGACAGACGCTCGCGTGGATTCAGGTGCTCGGTGCCGTGCTGATCCTGCTCGCGGCGGCCGGCGTGAATCTCGGCTGGCGGATCGTGCCGCAAAAACGTCTGTCCTCGACCTGATGTCATGACTGCGGTACCGATGCATCGGTAGACGATGGTACGGATTCCGTAGCGAAGGCGCGCTGCATTGTTCGTATCGACGGATCAATGACGTCCGGCTCGCACGACTACGGTGTTTCGTAGCAGGGTCTGTATGCGGCTTTAAAAGCCGGCGTCAAGCTTCTGTAGGGAAATCACCGATGCGGTCAAAAAACCCGCACGCGTATCATTCGTACCGACGCTGATCACGTCCGACAGAATTTCCGCCGCTCGCCATTCATGATGGTCGAGCGGCTTTCTTTTTGTGGCGACGGTTTTGGTGTTCCGCGTGTCTTCTGCCGCCCGGCTGTCTGCTTCGCGCGCGTCGCTGGCACGTCAACCCTGGCGTGCGACGATGCGCTCGCCATCGATTTCCAATGGTCCGTTTTTGGCCGCCAATTCCTCGACGATCGTATGCACCAACGTGGACCATTCGCCACGCGGCTTGAGCATCGACGCGGCGGCGTGCATCACGGTGGCATCGTTGAGCATTTGCAGCAAGGTGACGAAGCTCATCGCGCGAACTTCGAGCAGCTTGAACACGATCAACACCTTCAACGCATTCTTCGCATTGCGCGCCGGATCGGCCCGTAGCCACGCGACGCGCGAGAACGCCCGCTCGAGCGCCTGCCCGACGTTCGTGAAGGGGCCGCCATGGCCGGGAATCACGAGCCGCACGTCGAGCTTTGCAATGGCCTCGAGTACCGCCTGTTCTTCGGCGAAACCGCTTTCACCTTCCAGTTCGGGAAAAATTACGCCAAAGCCGTTTTCCCACAGCGCGTCCGCGCTGATCAGAATGCGTTCGTCCGCGCAATACAGCATCAACGAATGCGGATCGTGGCCCGGCGCGCCGAGCACTTGCCAGTCGAGCGCGCCGAGCCGCAGGTGCGTGCCAGGAGCGATTGTCTCGGTATAGGTGAAGCGCTCGCAGCGCTGGCCGGTGGCGCGAAACGTCAGACGGGTTTCGTCCCAGTTGCGCACCGCGCCGGCTTCGGATGCGGGAATCGCGGTACGGCACGGCCATGTCGACTGCAATAGAGCGTTGCCGCCGCAGTGATCCGAATGGAGATGCGTGTTGACGATCAGATCGAGTGACCGTGCGCCGAGCGCTTGCTTCACCAGCGCGACCGTTTGTGGCGCGTGCGTCGCGTAACCGGTATCGACGAGGGCAGCACAGGTGTCGTCGACCAGCAGCACGTTGTTCGACGAAAGCCAGCCGCGTTCGAAGACTCGGATCGATTCCGGTAACGTGATCATGGGGCGTTTTTATCCACGGTTGTGTCCGCGTTTTTGTCCGTGTCCATGCCCGAATTCGCCGCTGCTTCGGGTTTCGGCATCACAAGGATGGTCGACGTGCCGATCAACATGGTCTCACCACGCTGATTCACCACGTTTCCTTCGAGATGCGTCAGATCGCCGTTCAGACTCGGTTTCCAGTAAGCGTCGCGCACGCGCCAGGTGATCGTCAGCGTATCGCTCGCGCGGACCGCTTTCTTCAGCTTGATATCGAACTCGAGTCCGAGCGGCTGCGCGTAGGTCGAGAAATGCGTGGCCAGCAGCGCCATGAAATGCGCGGTGGGCTGCGTGCCCGACGCGATCAAACCGCCGAAGCGGCTTTGCGCGGCATATGCGTCGTCGTGATGCAGCGGATTGAGGTCGTTGACGAGCGTGGCGAACGATTTCACCGATTCGGCCGATAGTTCGAGCGTCGAGCTGAACGTCTCGCCGAGCGTCACGATGCGAGGCGCGGCGTTCATCGCCGGGCCTTTGCCTGCCTGGCCATGAACTCCGCGTGGCGTTCCTCGATCGCGTTCCAGACCGCGCGCTTCGCGTCGTCGTCGAACAGCGACCAGCCGGCGATTTCGTCGATGGTGCGCAAGCAGCCTTCGCACCAGCCGGTCGAGGCGTCCATCCTGCACACGCTAATGCAGGGTGACGGCACGGCGGCCTCGTCCTCTTCGCTATCGATGCCTGCTGTCATCGCGTTACGCCGTCTCGCGCAGCGCCACGTCGATCACCGGCGCGCCCGTCAACGCAATCAGTTCCTGCGCCGTCAGGTTGAACACTGCATGCGGATGGCCTGCAGCCGCCCACAGACTGTCCAGCGCCAGCAGATCGGCATCGATCAGCGTGACGGGTTCCGTGGCGTGACCGATCGGGCACACGCCGCCGATTGCATAACCGGTTTTCTCACGCACGAACTTCGCATCCGCACGGCCGATCTCGCCGACTTGCGCCGCCACCTTCTTTTCGTCGACGCGATTCGCGCCGCTCGCGACCACCAGCACCGGTGCGTCATCTTCGCGGCGCCGAAACAGGATCGACTTGGCGATCTGCGCAACCGAACAGCCGAGCCCGGCGGCCGCTTCGGCGGACGTCTTGCCGGTTTCCGGCAGCATCACGATCCGGCCCGCGTGGCCGCGCTCGCGCAACAACTGCGCGACGCGCCGTGCGGAATCGGGCAACGCGGTGAGATCGTCGGATTCGAGAGAAGCGTGGTCCGTCATTGTTCTATGTCCTGAATGGATGGCGGTCGATTGCAAGCGTCAAACGCAGTTGGCCTGTTCGCTGCGCGCTTTGGCAAGCAGCGCTTTGCCGGCGCGCGATACGTTAGGCCGGCCAATCGACGTCGAAATGAAATCGCCGATCGCGACGACTTGCGCGAGGTCGATGCCGGTCTCGATGCCGAGGCCGTTCATCAGATACAGCACGTCTTCGGTCGCGACGTTGCCGGTTGCGCCCTTTGCATACGGACAGCCGCCGAGCCCTGCCACCGACGCGTGATAGATCTCGATGCCTTCCTGCAACGCGGCGTAGATGTTCGCGAGCGCCTGCCCGTAGGTGTCGTGGAAGTGGCCCGACAAACGTTCACGCGGGAACACCGTGGTGAGCGCCTCGAACACTTCGCGCGTGCGCTTCGGTGTGCCGACGCCGATCGTATCCGCGATATCGATCTCGTCGCAGCCGAGCGCCGCGAAACGCTCGACCACATCGACCACCGACGCGACCGGCACTTCGCCTTGATACGGACAGCCGAGCGCGCACGACACGCTGCCGCGAATTCGCAGACCGTGTTCCTTCGCCGCCTGCGCGACCGGCGCGAATCGATCGATGCTTTCCGCGATGCTGCAATTGATGTTCTTCTGCGAGAACGCTTCGCTGGCCGCACCGAAGATCACGATCTCGTCGGCGCGCGCCGCGAGTGCGCCTTCGAAGCCGCGCAGGTTCGGCGTCAACACGGAGTAGATCGTGCCTGCCCGGCGCTCGATGCCGGCCATGACATCGGCACCGTCGGCCATCTGCGGCACCCATTTCGGCGACACGAACGACGCGGCTTCGACGTTGCGAAAGCCCGCCGCCGACAAGCGGTTGATCAGCTCGATCTTGATCGCGGTGGGGACGAAATCTTTCTCGTTCTGCAGTCCGTCACGCGGACCGACTTCGACGATTTTGACGTGTTGCGGCAAGGCCATGATGTGTCTCCTATGTTTCGGTGATGCTGTTCAAACCCATGCTCGATCCCAGCGTTCAGTATCCGCGCTTCGTATCCACCGCGCTCAGTATCCACGTTCGATATCGACTACGCCGCTCACCGTTTCGCCACGCATCAGCGCCACCATTTTTCCTGCGACCTGCGCGACGCTCTCTTCGCGCAGCGTGAGCGCGGACACGTGCGGCGTAATCGTGATGCGCGGCTCCCGCCAGAACAGATGATCGGGCGGCAATGGTTCTTCGCGGAACACGTCCAGTGTCGCGGCGGCGAGCTGGCCGCTTGCGAGCGCCTCAAGCAGATCCGGTTCGACCAGATGTCCGCCGCGTGCGACGTTGATCAGATACGCACCCTTCGCGAGCTTCGAGAAGGTGCGCCGGTTCAGCACGTCTTCTGTATCCGGCGTATGCGGCAGCAGATTCACCAGTACTTTCACGCCGTCGAGAAACGCGTCGAATTGCGTCTCGCCGGCGAAGGTCGCGATGCCGTCGATTTGCCGCGCACTGCGGCTATATCCGCGCACCGGCATGCCGAACGCCGCGACCGCTTGCGCGACATGCGAGCCGAGGACGCCGAGGCCGAGTACACCAACCGTGAAGGTCTCGCGTGGGTGCGGATCGAGCACCTCCCAGCGGCGTTCGCCTTGCAGCGTCTGATATTCGTCGAAACGACGCAGGTAGCGCAGCACGGCATGCGTCACATATTCGGCCATCTGCAGGGCCATGCCGCTGTCTTCGAGCCGGATCAACTGGGCGTTGCGCGGCAGCGTGCCGGGTTGCTCGCGTTCAAGCCCGAGGATCGCATCGACGCCCGCGCCGAGATTGAAAATCGCGCGCAGATCGTCGCGGCCGGCCAGCATCTCACGCGGCGGCCGCCACACGACCGCGAAGTCCGCGGGTTCGGTGTCGCCCGGCTGCCATTCGCGCAGTTCGGCTTCCGGCAGGGCGCGGGCGAAGTCGTGAAGCCACGCGGCGGCGTTGGCATGCTGCATGTAGAAGAGGATTTTCATACGATCCGGAGTGCGCGTGCCTGTTCGAGTCAGATGGCGGGAAAGGCCCGGTACGACGGCTGCAACGCCCGCGGCGCTTCAGACGACGCTTGCGGCATGGGGCCTCCTCCTTTTATGGATAGGCTTCATTCTACGTTTTCGACGCGGATCGCGCGCGTTTGTGCACGGGCGTGCGTTTTTTCCTCTGTGTTCGCCCCATAAACAAAGCACAAAAACTTGGTTCGCCCTTGTGGCGCCCGGCGGGACAATCAATCTCCGGATTCCGGCAGCGAGGGGCTCACATGCTTTCATGCATCAAATCGACATGGCCGCCGCGGCTCGTCACCGTTCCCGGCCTGCACGGCAGCGAGGGCGCGCACTGGCAAACATGGCTTGAACGGCAATTCGCGCGCTCGCTGCGCGTCGAGCAAACCGATTGGGAGGCGCCGGACGTCGCCGGCTGGGCGAGGTCGCTGCGCGATCTGCTCGCGCGCGAACGTGGTCCGTTCGTGCTGGCCGCCCACAGCTTCGGATGCCTCGCGACCGCGTACGCCTTGCAGCAGGCCTCGTATGCGAACGATGTGGTCGGCGTGCTGTTCGTCGCGCCCGCGAGCCCGGAGAAATTTGCCTTCGCCGGGCCGTTCGACGCGCGGCGTCTGGGCGTACCGTCGATTCTGATCGGCAGTGAAACCGACCCATGGATGTCGCTCGCCGGCTCGCGCGATCTCGCGCAGCGTTTCGGCAGCGCGTTCGTCAATCTGGGCGACGCGGGTCACATCAACACCGCGGCGGGATTCGGCCCGTGGCCGCGTGCCAAGTATTTCGTCGATACGCTGGTGCACTGCGCGGCGCCGCTGCGCTTTCGCGAGGAGACGCCTGAAATCGCGCAGCATGCGTTCATTTGAGTGCCCAGACGCGCGCAAGTGAACACGTAAGCAATCCGTTAGAATCCCGCTTCACGCTGCACGTTCGTGTGGCCGCAGTTTTTATCATCGATAGGCGGGGACAAGAAAGATGGCAGGCAACACGGGGACATCGCGCTGGCTTGCAGCCGGCATGACGGTAATCACGCTCGCGCTTGGCGGCGTATCGACGGCGCATGCGGAGACGTCGCTACTGAACGTGTCGTACGACGTGACGCGCGAGTTGTACAAGGACATCAACGCGGGTTTTATCGCGGCATATAAACAGAAGAGCGGCGAAACGGTGTCGATTCGCCAGTCGCATGGCGCGTCGAGCGCGCAGGCGCTGTCGGTGCTGCAAGGACTGCAGGCCGACGTGGTGACGATGAATCAGCCGAACGACATCGACCTGCTTGCAGAAAAGGGGCAACTGGTGCCCGCCAACTGGCGCGCGCGCCTGCCGGACGACAGCGCCCCGTACACCACGACGATGGTGTTCCTCGTGCGCAAAGGCAATCCGAAGCACATCAAGGACTGGGATGACCTCGCCAAACCCGGCGTGCAAGTCGTGATCGCCAATCCGAAGACGTCGGGTAACGGCCGCTACGCGTATCTGGCTGCATGGGGTTATCGCAAGCAGCACGGCGGCACCGATGCGCAGGCGCTCGATTTCGAAAAGGCGATCTTCAAGAACGTGCCGGTACTCGATACGGGCGGCCGCGGCGCGACCACGACCTTTACGCAACGCGGTATCGGCGACGTGCTGGTGACGTTCGAAAACGAAGTGTCGTTGATCGACACGGGCGTGGGTGCGGGTAATTTCGAAGCGGTGTATCCGTCGGTTAGCCTGCTGGCTGCGCCGCCGGTGTCGATTGTCGACAAGGTGGTCGACAAGCGCGGCACGCGCAAGGAAGCGCAGGCGTACCTCGACTATCTGTGGTCGCCGGGCGCGCAGGAAATCATTGCGGAACATCATCTGCGTCCGCGTGACAAGAATGTGCTCGCGAAGCACGCTGCCGAGTTCAAACCGATCAAGACCTTCACGGTGGAAGAGATGTTCGGCAGCTGGCAGAAAGCGCAGCAAACGCATTTCTCCGACGGCGGGACGTTCGATCAGATCATCGTCGACAAGAAGTAAGTTCTGGCCACAACGTAGAAAGGCCACCTCGGAAACGAGGTGGCCTTTTTTTATTGCGCGCGATTTATTGCACGCGTTTCGTCCGCAGCGTGGTGCTTAGTTGGGTGCTGCGTGTGCGTTGTGATCATGCGCGCAGCTATGCTCGCAACTGCTCTGATCCAGCGGCATCTGCTGCGCGGATTCCGCGCGAATCCCAAGCCGTTCGAGCAGCTTGCGGTCTGCTTCGGCCTGCGGGTTGCTGGTGGTCAGCAACTGGTCGCCGTAGAAAATCGAGTTCGCGCCGGCCAGGAAACATAGCGCCTGCAACGCCTCGTCCATCTGTTCGCGGCCTGCCGACAGACGCACCATCGCGCGCGGCATCGTGATGCGCGCAATCGCGATCGTACGGACGAATTCGAACGGATCGATGGCTTCGGTGCCGGTCAGCGGCGTGCCTTCCACCTGCACCAGGTTGTTGATCGGTACCGATTCCGGATACGGCTCCATGTTCGCCAGTTGCGCGATCAGGCCGGCGCGCTCACGGCGCGATTCGCCCAAACCGACAATCCCGCCGCAGCATACGTTGATGCCCGCATCGCGTACGCGTTCCAGCGTGTCGAGACGGTCCTGATAGGTGCGTGTCGAAATGATCTGGCCGTAGAACTCCGGCGACGTATCGAGGTTGTGGTTGTAGTAATCGAGGCCCGCTTCGCGCAGACCTTGCGCCTGATGGGTCTCCAGCATGCCGAGCGTCACGCAGGTTTCGAGACCCATCGCCTTCACGCCACGGATCATGTCCTTGATCGGCTCGAGGTGGCGGTCCTTCGGATTGCGCCACGCCGCGCCCATGCAGAAGCGTGTGGCACCGTTTTCCTTGGCGAGTTTGGCGGCGGCCAATACGTCATCGACCGGCATCAGCTTGTCGGCCTGCAGGCCGGTGTCGTGATGCACCGACTGCGGACAGTATGCACAATCTTCTTCGCAACCGCCGGTCTTGATCGACAGCAGCGTCGACAGTTGCACCGTGTTTGCGTCGAAGTGTTCGCGATGGGTTTGCTGCGCACGGAACATCAGATCGCTGAACGGCAGTTCGTACAGCGCGACGATGTCGGCGACGCGCCATTTGGCGACCGGCTTGGCGTCGGTTGCAGCGTGGTTGGCGTTCTGGATGGAGGCGGCCGTGTCGGCAGCCGCCGGAGCGATGTTCAGTTGCGTCATGTCGTCAATCCTCATGGATGGATGTGATGGGTTTTCAGCGCTGCGCGTGGCGCAGCGTCTGCAGGAGTCGGTTGATGTCGAGCTGATCCGCCGCAAGCTCGGGCGAAGCCGGGCTCAAGTGCGGCACGATACCGAGCAGAGGCGCGTCGTGTTCGTGCGCAAGCTGCTTGCGAATCGATGCGATGTTTTCGTCGGGAAACGTCATGGCCGGATCGACGCGATTGGCCACCCAGCCAGCCAGCGTCAAGCCACGCGCGGCGATTGCTTCAGCGGTGAGCAACGCATGGCTGATGCAGCCGAGGCGCATGCCGACCACCAGCACGACCGGCAGCTTGAGCGCGACAGCGAGATCGGCGGTATCTTGCGTGTCAGTCAGCGGCACGCGAAAACCGCCAACGCCTTCGACCACGACGATCTCCGCTTGCCGCACAGCCTGCGCATGGCAAGCGACGATATGGTCGAGATCGAATGTGACGTTTTCCAGCGCGGCGGCGATATGTGGCGCGGCGGGTTCTTTCAGCAGATACGGCGTGCGAATCGCCGGCGGCAGCAGGACGTTCGACGCGGCGTCGAGTTGATCCGCGTCTTCGTTATGCAACACGCCGTTCACTTCGAACGCGCCCGCTGCGATCGGTTTCATCGCGGCAGCTTGCAGGCCTGCGCGAACGAAACCGCGCAGGAGCGCGGCGGACACGAAGGTCTTGCCGATTTCCGTATCGGTGCCGGTGACGAATAGCGACAGCGCGTTTTGACTCGCGCTACTCATGCTGCCTTCGCTTCGAGTTGCTGCAAGCCCGCTTCGAGCCGGTCCAGATCCGCTTGCGAATGTGCGGCCGAAAGCGAAATACGCAGTCGCGATGTTCCTACGGGCACGGTCGGCGGACGGATCGCCGGCACCCAGAGACCCGCGCGATCGAGTGTGGCCGCGATATCGAGCGTCGCGTCGTTCGCGCCGATGATCAGAGGTTGCACGGCGGTGTGCGAATCGACCGGCAGCCACGGCGTGGCCTTAAGCATCGCGCGCGTGCGTTCGATGAGTTGCTGGAGATGAGCACGCCGCGCGTCACCTTCTTCGCCGCCGATGATCCGCAGACTCGCCGACACCGCATGCGCTGCAGCGGGCACGGAAGCGGTCGTGAAGATGTACGGGCGCGCGCGCTGCACGAGCCATTCGATCACGGTCTCATGCGCGACGACGAAGGCGCCCGATACGCCGGCCGCCTTGCCGAGCGTGCCGATCGAAATCAGATTCGGCGAGCGCAACGCGGCCTGCGCGATGGCGCCGCGTCCTTGCGGGCCAAGCACGCCGAAACCGTGCGCATCGTCGACGATCAGCCATGCGCCATAGTGTTCCGCGAGTTCGAGCAAACGCGCGAGAGGGGCGATATCGCCGTCCATGCTGAACACGGTATCGGAAACGATGACTTTGACCTCCGCGTCCGACGCATCGAGCATCGCGCTCAGGGCTTCCGTGTCGCAGTGCGGATAGATCTGCACGTCGGCGCGTGACAGGCGCGCGCCGTCGATCAGCGACGCGTGATTCAGTGCGTCGGAGAAGAGCGTCGTACCACGGCCCGCGAGCGCGGTGAGCGTCGCGAGATTGGCCATGTAGCCGGTGCTGAAGTAGAGCGCGCGCGCATTGTCGACGAAACCACCGGCGAATTCGGCCAGATCGTCTTCCAGTTGCGCATGCGCGCGCGAATGGCCGCCGAGCAGATGCGAACCGCCGCTGCCCGCGCCGTAGCGCTGCGCGCCTTCGGCGATCGCCGCGATAAGTAGTGGATGCGCGGCGAGGCCGAGATAGTCGTTACTGGCGAAGCCGATGATTGCGCGGCCGTCGACTGTCATGTGCGCGGCGCACGGCGTGTCGGCCGTGCGGCGACGACGGCGCAGCCCGCGCGCGTCGATGTCCTTCAGGCCTTCGGTCAATGTGTCGAGCAGATGCATTAGCGGGTCTCCACGAGCGTTGCTTCGAAGGTTTCGCGCGTGCGCGAGGCGAGCAGCGCGATTTCTTCGTCGTCCAGAATGTAGGGGGGCATCAGGTACACCGTCGTCGAAATCGGACGCAGCAGCAGTTCGCGCTGCAATGCGTTTTCGAAGAAGCGGCGCGAGAATGTTTTGGCTTGCTGAGCATCGTCGATCACGGCGTCGAACGCGAAGATCGTGCCGCACTGACGCAGATTGCGCACCTGCGGGTGCGCGGCGAGCGGGGCGAGCGCGGCCTTCATCTGTGCGGATTTCCGTGCGTTGACGGCGAGCACGTTGTCGCTTGCGAAGAGATCGAGCGTGGCGAGCGCCGCGCGGCACGCGAGCGGATTGCCGGTGTACGAGTGCGAGTGCAGGAAACCGCGCGCGGTATCGTCGTGATAGAAGGCTTCGAAAATTTCATCGCGCGATAGCACGATCGAGAGCGGCAGATAGCCACCGCTGATACCTTTCGACAGACACAGGAAGTCCGGCCAGACGCCGGCTTGTTCGCACGCGAAGAAGGTGCCCGTGCGTCCGCAGCCGACGGCGATTTCATCGGCGATCAGATGTACGCCGTACTGATCGCACAGTGCTCGCAATCCGGCGATATACGACGGGTCGTGCATGGCCATACCGGCCGCGCATTGCACCAGCGGCTCGACGATCAGCGCGGAGATTTTCGTGGCGCGCGCTTCGAACAGCGAGCGAACGTGATCGAGTGCGCGGCGCGCGACGTCAGCTGCGTTTTCACCTGCTTGCGCGAGGCGCGCGTCGGGAGACGCAACGACGTGCGCGTTGCGGATCAGCGGAGCGTAGGCGTCCTTGAAGAGCGCGACGTCGGTGACGCCGAGCGCGCCAACGGTTTCGCCGTGATAGCTGTTGGCGACGCAAACGAATTCCTGCTTGTCGGCGAAGCCGCGATTGCGCCAGGAGTGGAAGCTCATCTTCAGCGCGATTTCAACGGCCGATGCGCCATCGGACGCGAAGAACGCGTGGCCGAGGGTGTTGCCGGTAAGCGCGCCGAGGCGCTCAGCGAGTTCGATGGCGGGCTCGTGCGTGCAGCCCGCGAGCATGGCGTGTTCGAGCGTGTCGAGCTGATCTTTCAGGGCTGCGTTGATACGCGGGTTGGCGTGACCGAACAGGTTGACCCACCAGGAGCTGATCGCGTCCAGATAGCGGTTGTTCGCGCGGTCGTAGAGCCACGCGCCCTGGCCTCGTGCGACCGGGATGAGCGGCAGGCGTTCGTGGTGCTTCATCTGGGTGCAGGGGTGCCAGACGGCACGCAGGCTGCGGGTGATCCAGTCTTCAGGAGATGCTGACTTTTCCAAAGGGTGCTCCGGGGTGCTTTTTTGCCGTTGCATGGCGGGCTTTTTTAGGGCCTTTTCATTCGCGCCGCGGGTTTTGCTTTGCGCTGCGCGCGGCCTTGGGGTGGCTTGCGGGGTCGAGATTAGCGGTTTATTTCGTGCTGTGCACTAGGGGCTGAGGGTGGGTTTTTGCCTGCGGCGCTGGGGTTCGTGGCTGTTCGGTGCAGGTCGTTTCTGTTTTCGTGTAAAGGTCGATTTTCGACGGAGTTGACGACGGCAAAGTAGTTGAACCTTGTGGGCGGGAATTGGGGGTGTGGTTTGGTTTTTTGCTTTCGCGGTGCTTTTTTGGGTCTGTGTTTTTGTGGTTGTTGTGTCTTTGTCTGGTTTGTTTGTCTGATCGGGGGTTGTGGTCTGATTGCCTGCGCGGCGCTTGGTTTTATGCCTGCGGCGTTGGCCTTTTCTAGTTCTGATTGCCTGCGTGGCGCCTGGTTGTATGCCTGCGGTGTTGGCCTTTCCTTGCTTTGTTATTGGTTTATTAGCGTTGCCCCTGTGCGGGGCGGCACCTACTTTTCTTTGCCTGCCGCAAAGCAAAGTAGGCAAAAGAAAGCGGCTCAAACCGCTAATTCTTAAGCGGGTCCCCCGCGCAGCCACGGTAGTGGTGCATCTGGAATCCGTGTCCTCGCACACTCCGCACTAGTGACAAGGCGCTCATTCGCTCCCACTCCGCACTGCGTGCGTCGCGGACGGGTCTGCCAGGGAAACCGGAGGTTTTGCTTCGCGCAGCGGGGGCCGTCGGCTTCGCCTCGGCGAGGCGCTCGCGCACTCATTGGCGAACCCCCCGCTTCAAATGAAATGGCGATGCGCCGCATTCGTTGCGCGGGCGCAGTTATGCCGTCCCGGCGGCGATGCAACGACGAGTCACGGAGCTGGGTAAACTGCGGGGGCGAACGCTTGAAGTGTGGAAACGCCGCATTCGCTGCGTGGCCGCAGTTGTGCCTCCGGCGGCGATGCAACGAAGAGTCAGGGAACCAGGCAAACCGCGGGAGCGAAAGCTTAGCGGGTGGTTACACGAAGGATGGACGGTGCGAGCGCGAAAACGCAGCGGGGTGGTTTTATGAAAGACAGTTCGGCGCGCGCAGCGCCGCGGGAAGAATGACTGCTGTGTCACTGACGCGAAGTGTGCGGGAACACGGATTCCAGATGCACCACTACCGTGGCTGCGCGGGGGACCCGCTTAAGAGCTGGCGGTGTGAGCCGCTTTCTTTTGCCTACTTTGCTTTGCGGCAGGCAAAGAAAAGTAGGTGCCGCCCCGCACAGGGGCAACGCTAATAGACCACTAAGAAAACAAGGAAAGGCCAACACCGTAGGCATACAGCCAGGCGCCACGCAGGCAAACAAATGAACGAAAGGCCAACACCGTAGGCATACAGCCAGGCGCCGAGCAGGCAACCAGATCAAGGAAAGGAAACAGACAAACAGACAAACAACCCGCCGAGCAGGCTCAAACCTTAATTCCGACTAGCAATAGCCCGCTGACCCCCAGCAGAACCCGCCGAAGAAGACTCCGCCGTCTGCGAAACCCCATCCCCCCAAACAACAGAGTTATTCACCGCATACAACCGGCAGGGCGCCGAACTCTGCTTCTGGCAATTAGCAATAGCAACCGTCATCGGATCATCGCCACCTTCGGCCCACGACCACGCACCCGTGTCCGAGACAGCAAAAGCCCGGCTAGGATATTGATGCAGGAAATTCCGATATCCATTACGGCCGGCTTCATCGACATACGGCACCGAGTCGACCGCATCGACCGCAGCAAACCCACTCGGCTTCGGCATCGACGGATCTGCCACACGATACTGCACGCCAGTCGGCATCCCCGCCCGAGCGAGGAAAGCCTCGACCGCAGGCCACCACACATGCACGCCATCGCGATCGCCAACAAGCCGGTGCGCGTCATTCTTGTAGTTGCCGAAATCCACCATCTTCGCGCTCGCGCCGTGCGCGGCATACGCGGCGTACATGCCGGCCACCAGCGGCGCGGTCCACACCGAATCGTTATCGCCGTACAACCACAACGACGGCACCTTCGTTTTCTCACCATACGCGCCGAATGCGCGCGTCAGATTGCCCTGCCAGTCGGGGCACGCATCCTGCCGCAACCCACCCGAAAAATTGATCAAGGCCCGCACGCCCGGTGCCGCGTCAGGACCGTAAGCGATCGTTGCCAGTCCGCCGTGCGAAGTACCGGCCACCACAATGTGCGTGGCGTCCACGTACGGCTGCTTCGACATGTAATCGATCGTCGCGGCTACGTCGCCGGCCTGGTCAACGCCGTTGCGCTGGACGTCGCAACCATCCTGCTGATAAGTGCCGCCCGAATGGCCAAAGCCCTGGCGGTTCGGCGCCACCACCACGTAACCGCGACGCACGAATTCACGCGCGAACGGCAGCGGGTCGCTGCGCTCCTGCGTGCGCGGGTCACCAGGAATCTTGCCGTGGTTGAAAACGATCATCGGAAACGGGCCCGGGCCGTCCGGCTTGTAGACCGTCGTTTCGAGCGTGATGCCGCCGGCAGCGTCGACCGGCACGCGGATGATCTGTTCGTTGAGGCCGGCGGTGGGCAGATAAACGTCGTCGTCGAGCGCGATGCGCGGCACGTGCGCGCGGGTGAGAGGCCCCGCCTGGGTGTCGGCAAGCGGATCGGCGTGCGCGAGCGCGACAGCGCACATCGCCGCTGCACACGTCACCGCACACTTCCTAAGAACCTTGCTGAACACCATTGACGCACCTGCCTCAAAAACCTGCCCTGAACACCGTGATGTCTTGTCTGTCGAATGTCACCAACGTCACCGCTGACAATTGCCTTTCATCGGCGTTTTCGACAAACAAAAACACACTCGCGTACGTAGTGCGCCAAGCGCACGCACGCTAATCGAGATCGCACGGGATGAACCCAAACGGCCGACGCGACCCCACGCGCCGATGATGAGCGCCACACATGTCACCCGGAACCGCCGTGGAGCCCTTGCTGGTGGGCTATCGGCAGGTGCCTGCGCATTTTGCGGAATCCGTATGGACCGGTTCTCGCAATGTGACGTCACAAACCTACGGCCTCATCCTGGCATGACAATTTTGTTTTGTGCAATCAAGGAGAACCCGTGGCGCAAAAATTGCCGGGTGCGAATCAGGGCGTACTTGCCTCTGAGACGCTGCAAAGCGCCTGTCGCAGGCTGTTTGGCTGCACGAAGTAATTTGCGGCAACACACAGCCTGTGGTGTTGAGCCAACACGAAAAAAAAAGCCCTCGTTTGAGGGCCATATATGATCACGGTGTGATCTGCGTTGGTGCGTCGTGTAAGGCTGCGGAAGGTGTGGCCTATTCGTTGACGTCACCGTCGACATAGCGCCAGCGTCCGTCGTCGCCACGGACAAAACGGCTCAGTTCCTGCAGCCGATGAGCGCGCCCGCCGACTTTGTATCGTGCGACGAATTCGACAGTCGCATGATCGGCGTTGATTTCGGTGAAAGCCTTGATCTGCAGTCCGAGCCAACGTGGCGCGTCAGGGGCCGCAGGGTTGGCGTCGAGATCCGCGGGGCAGGTATGCGGCGCCCAGGTTGCACGCAAATAATCCGTTGCGCCCACAACAAACGCGCTGTAACGCGAGCGCATCAGTTCGAGCGCGCGCGGCGCGGTTTCGCCGCCATCGATATAGCGGCCGCAACATTGCGCGAAGCGGGGCGGTTTGGCGCCACTGTGCTGATCGGGCGCGGCGCCGCCGCATGGGCAGTCGGACGGTCGTTGCATTGACAACAATGGCTTATTCATCAGACGTTCAGGCAAGACCGCGCGCGATCAGGATCTTCTGGATGTCGCTGGTGCCTTCGTAAATCTGGCACACGCGGACATCCCGGTAGATGCGTTCAACGGGGAAGTCGCTTAGATAACCGTAGCCGCCGTGAATCTGCAAGGCGGCCGAGCAGATGCGCTCGGCGGCTTCCGAGGCGAACAGCTTGGCCATCGCGGCTTCGGTCAGGCAGGGCTGGCCGGCGTCTTTCAGCGAAGCCGCGTGCCAGATCAACTGGCGTGCGGCTTCGAGTTGAGTCGCCATGTCGGCGAGACGGAATTGCACGGCCTGGTGTGAAAACAGCGGTTGGCCGAAGCTCTCGCGCTCCTTCGCGTAGCCCAACGCCGCCTCGAACGCGGCGCGCGCCATTCCGACGCTCTGTGCCGCAATGCCGATGCGTCCGCCTTCGAGCCCCGAGAGCGCGATCCGATAGCCTTCGCCTTCCGCGCCGATCAGATTCGCGGCCGGCACGCGGCAATCTTCGAAAATGATCTGCGCCGTGTCCGACGAATGCTGGCCGAGCTTTTCTTCGACCCGCGCGACGATGTAGCCCTTCGTATCGGTCGGCACGATAAACGCGCTGATGCCGCGCTTGCCGGCTGCCTTGTCAGTCACGGCCATGACGATCGCGACGTTACCGTTCTTGCCGCTCGTGATGAACTGTTTGACGCCATTCAACACGTAGCCGTCGCCATCGCGCGCCGCCGTGGTACGCAGCGCGGATGCGTCCGAGCCCGCTTGCGGTTCGGTCAGACAAAACGCGCCGAGCATTTCGCCGCGCGCGAGCGGCGTGAGCCAGTCGCGTTTTTGCGCGTCGTTGCCATAGGTCAGCAGAATGCTGCACACCGGGCAATTGTTGACGGAGATCGCGGTGGAGGTGCCGCCGTCGCCCGCTGCGATTTCTTCGAGGATCAACGCGAGCGCCAGCGCGTCCATGCCGGCGCCGCCGTACGCTTCGGGTACCAGCACGCCATACGCGCCGAGTTCGGCAAGCTGGCGATGCACGTCTTTCGGAAAGATGCGCTCGCGGTCCCATTGCGCCGCGTGCGGGGTGACCGCTTCACGGACGAACGTGCGCACCGCGTCGCGGACCATCTGGTGATCCTGATCAAGCACCATGGCTCGGTCTCCTCATTAGTCTTCTCACGTGTCTTCTCACCAGTCGAGCGCCGTGCCGTCGTATTGATAGAAGCGGCCGTTGAACGCGTCGTGCGCAGCGGCTGCCTGGGCGAGCACTTCGCGCATGCCGGTCACGCTGCGCGCAGGATCGATCGCCGCCTGTGCGCCGCCCATGTCGGTGCGCACCCAGCCAGGGTGCAGCGAAATGCACGTTGCGCGCCGGGTATCCAGCGACGCGACTTTCAGCGCGTCATTAAGCGCCGCCTTGCTCGCCCGATACAGCCAGCCGGTCGTGCCGCTCGCGTCGCTGATGCTGCCCATCTTGCTCGAAAGCACCGCGAACACACCGCCGGCTTCTTCGACGAGCGGCAGCAGGACCGGCATCAATTGCATCGGACCGCGCACGTTGGTGTGCATGACCTCGTCGAAATCTTCGGCCGTGAAGGTTTCGATGTCCTCGGTGTGTGGGCCGTACACACCCGATACCAGCACCGCTGCATCGAGCCGTTCGCCGTCGAGCTTCCAGGCGAGCGCGGCGATTTCGTCGGGCTCAGTGACGTCGAGCGAGAAGGTCTCGGCGCCGAGCGCTTTCAGCACGTCGAGCGCGGCGCCGTCGCGCGCGGTGGCGAGCACGCGCCAGCCGCTTTTCTTGTACTGACGCACAAACTCCTGGCCAATTCCGCGCGATGCACCGACGATCAACACTGTCTTCATCGAATCACCTCAAGCTCTCAGGCGCCCGTAAGCAGCGCGTCAAACCAGTTCAATGCCCATCGCGGTGGCTTCGCCGCCGCCGATGCACAACGTCGCGACACCGCGTTTGCCGCCGCGCTTTCTCAACGCGCCGATCAGCGTGACGAGAATCCGCGCGCCCGAGGCGCCGATCGGGTGGCCGAGCGCACAGGCGCCGCCGTTCACGTTGACCTTGTCATGCGGCAGATGATGTTCCTTCATTGCGGCCATCGTGACCACCGCGAACGCCTCGTTGATCTCGTACAGATCTACTTCGTCGGCGCGCCAGCCATTCTTGTCGAACAGCTTGCGAATCGCACCGACCGGCGCGGTGGTGAACTTCGCCGGCTCCTGCGCGAAGGTGGCGTGGCCGACCACGCGAGCAAGCGGCTCGACGCCGAGACGCTTCGCGGTCGATTCACGCATCATCACGAGCGCTGCCGCGCCGTCGGAAATCGACGACGAGTTCGCCGCCGTCACGGTGCCGGTTTTGCTGAACGCGGGTTTGAGCGTCGGAATCTTGTCGAGGTTCGCCTTGAATGGCTGCTCGTCGTGATCGATGGTCACGTCGCCCTTGCGGCTTGCCACCTTTACCGGCGCGATTTCCCATGCAAACGAGCCGTCCTCGTTCGCGCGCTTCGCACGATTCAGGGACTCGACGGCGAACGCATCCTGCGCTTCGCGCGTGAAGTCGAACGACGCCGCGCATTCCTCGGCGAAGGTGCCCATCAAACGGCCTTTTTCATAGGCGTCTTCGAGACCGTCGTAGAACATATGGTCGATGACCTGGCCGTGGCCCATGCGCATGCCGTTTCGCGCCTTGGGCAGCAAATACGGCGCGTTGGTCATGCTTTCCATGCCGCCCGCGACGATCACGTCGACCGAGCCCGCGGCCAGCATGTCGTGCGCGAACATCGCCGCGCGCATGCCCGAGCCGCACATCTTGTTGACGGTGGTGCTGCCGGTGGCGAGCGGCAAGCCGGCGCCCAGTGCGGCCTGACGCGCGGGTGCCTGGCCCTGGCCTGCGGGCAGCACGCAACCCATTACCACTTCGTCGATCTGCTCGGGCTTCAACCCGGCGCGTTGCACGGCGGCTTCGATGGCGGCCGAGCCCAACTGCGGCGCGGTGAGCGAAGCGAAATCGCCCTGAAATGCCGCCATCGGCGTGCGGGCCACACCAACGATCACGATCGGATCAGCTTTTGCGTCACTCATGTTTGTCTCCTTCATGTTTGAGTTCCTTGATCACACCTTCGACGATAGCCGGCACATCGCCGAGCTGGGCCGCGTCGGCAGCGGCCATGTCGTTGTCTTCCTTGTACGCACCGCCGGCCGATACCGCGGCCAGGCAATTCCTGTAGGTTGCGTCGAGCGCCGCCGGATCGTTGACGGTCATGCCGAGGTTGCGCACCTTGCCGTCGTGCACGCCATACACCCAGCCGTGCACCGCGAGTTCCTGCCCACGCGCCCATGCGTCGTTGACGATGGTGGTCCGGCATACGTTCATCACCTGCTCGATCGCATTGAGTTCGACCAGACGCCGATGCCGCGCCTCACCGATCGGCCATTCTTCGATCAGCGCGGCGTGCTTGGTGCGCACGTCCTGCACGTGATGCAGCCAGTTGTCCGCGAGACCCACACGACGGCCGTGCAGCGCCGCGGCGACGCCCGAGCAGCCATAGTGACCCACCACCATGATGTGCTTGACCTTCAACAGATCGACGGCGAACTGGATCACCGACAGGCAGTTCAGATCCGTATGCACCACCACGTTGGCGATATTTCTGTGCACGAACACTTCGCCAGGCGGCAGGCCGATGATCTGATTGGCCGGCACGCGCGAATCGGAACAGCCGATCCACAGGTATTCGGGTGTCTGCTGGTGCGCGAGGCGCGAGAAGTACTCAGGATCTTCGGACAGCTTGCGGGCCACCCACGCGTCGTTGTTGTCGAACAGGTGAGCGAGCGGATTGGCAGCGGGAGAATCGTTCGTATTCATGGATGAGTCTGGGCGGTTGCTCGACCGGTTGAACGGTCGATGTCAGGGCATAAGATTCGGACGACGCAGTCAACGATGCGGGCGGCGCATGAAGCGCATGAAGCGCATGAAGCGCATGAAGCGCTTCAGATTCAGGCCGCGCGCTCGGTGCGTTCATCTGCCTGGTTCTCCGCTTGTCCGGACGCCGTTTCGGCGAATCGTTCCGGATAGCGGATGCAGAAGCGCACGCTGCTGTCGTACGGGAAAAAGTCGGGCAGTTCGCCTTTCAGGAGATGATCCTTGTGCCGTTGCCATAGCGCCGGATCGAAAAAGTCCGCGTGATGCTGCATGAAAGACCGGCGCACGCGTGGGTCGCCGAGCAAAAACGTGCCGTATGTCTCCGGGAAAATGTCGTGCGGGCCGACCGAGTACCACGGCTCGCCCGACATTTCGTCTTCCTCGTTACGTGGCGCCGGCACCGCGCGCACGTTGCATTCCGTCAGGTACTCGATTTCATCGTAGTCGTAGAACACGACGCGGCCGTGACGCGTCACGCCGAAGTTCTTGTACAGCATGTCGCCAGGGAAGATGTTCGCCTGCATCAATTCCTTGATCGCGTTGCCGTATTCCTTGATGCCGTGCTCGACGTCGTCATCGCTGCCGTTTTGCAGGAAGAGATTGAGCGGCACCATCCGGCGTTCGATATACATGTGCCGAATCACCAGGTTGTCGCCGTCGTATTCGATCAGGGACGGCACTTCCTTGTCGAGTTCGCGCACCAGCGCTTCGTCGAGCCGCGAAACGGGTAGCGCCACGCTCGAATATTCGAGCGTGTCGGCCATGCGGCCCAGACGGTCATGCCGTTTGACGAGCTGATACTTTCCCTTGATCTTCTCGCGCGTGGTTTCCTTGGGCGGCGGGAAGTGGTCCTTGATCAGCTTGAACACGTACGGGAACGACGGCAGCGTGAACACCAGCATCACGAGCCCTTTGATGCCGGGCGCGATGATGAACTGATCGCTCGAATGCTTCAGGTGGTGCAGCAGATCGCGATAGAACAGATTCTTGCCCTGCTTCTGCAAACCCACCGAGGTGTAGATTTCCGCCTTTGGTTTGCCCGGCATGATCGTGCCGAGAAACTCGACGTAAGCGGAGGGCACTTCCATGTCCACCAGGAAATACGAATGCGAGAAGCTGAAGATGATGAGTAACTGTTCACGCTTGAGCAGCACCGTATCGAGCGCGAGCACCCCGGGCTTCACGTGGCGCAGTGGCACGGCGAACGGAAACATCGAATCGCCGTTGATGATCCGTCCAACGATATAGGCCGACTTGTTCCGATAGAACAGCGACGAAAGCACATGAATCTGGAAGTTGGCCGCTTCGTCGAACACGCCGAACGCGTCGTGGATCGCCTGCATCACGCACGCGACGTCGCGCGTCAGATCCTCGAACGGCGGCACCATCTGGAAATTGGTGACGATGCGCTCGAGCGTGGCGGCAAGGCCGTCCTTGCCGGGGTAATACGCACGGTAAGTCGGCTTTGCCGCCGGTTCGTCATTCTCGATGTACTCGGTCGAGATCGCCGGGCGCACGAAAATGAAGTCGTTGTTGAAATACGAACGGTGCAGGATCTTGCAGCACACCGAATTGAAGAACGTCTCCGCGCACTCGGGCTGGCGGTGCGTGGTCAGGAGGCCGATGTAGTGGAGCTTGATCTGCTGCCACACTTCGGCGTCGATATTCTCGGCGTCGTATTCGTCTTCGAGCAGTACGACGCATTCCTCGACGCGATCGTCATACGAGGTAATGCGCTCGCGCGCCAGCGTTTGCAGCCCATGCCAGTCGGCCGCTTCGAAGAGCGTTTTGGCATGGATCGCGGCGTCGCGGAAAATCCGGTAGTGCCGCTCGAATCCTTCGAGCATCGTCTGCGCGACATCAAAGCCGATCTGGGACGACAGCAGTTTGGGGAAGTGATTCATGTCGGATTCGCCTGATCGGGCCTTACGCAGACTGCGTTCCGCGTGCGCCGCTTTCCAGCAGCGTGCGTGCCTGGGCTTCGTATTGCGCGAGGTCTTCGAGCGTCGCGTTCAGATCTTCGAGCTGACGCTCGAGCACGTCGCGATGGCGCGCCACCGTGGAAAGGAAGGCGTGCAATTGCGGCACGGTGTCGGTGGGCGACTCATAGACATCGAGCAGATCGCGGATTTCCGACAGCGTGAAGCCGAGCCGTTTGCCGCGCAGCGTGAGCTTCAGGCGGGTTCGGTCGCGGCCTGAATAGACGCGCCGCAAGCCGCTCGACCCTTCGCGGCTAGGCGAGAGTAAACCCTGGTCTTCATAGAAACGAATTGCGCGCGGCGTGACGTCGAATTCCCGCGCGAGCTCGGTGATCGTGTATTGCGTGTTCATCGGGACGTCCCGTGGCCGGGCAGAAAATCGGATTGAACGATAGAATCGACGTTTACGTTATCGTCAACTTGATCGAAACGCAACTACGGCGCAATACGGCACTGGTAAGTCCCGACCGGGCCGCAACCACGCTGTCCGGCATCGCAAACCTCGCCATGCCGGGCGGCCGACGGAGGAAGACAATCACAATGAATGCACTCGAACATCAACTCGACTACCCGTTCAACGACACCTTGCCCGAAGCCGGTCATGCGATGGAAGTCGCGCCCGGCGTGTTCTGGCTGCGCATGCCGCTGCCGTTCGCACTCGACCACATCAATCTGTGGCTGCTACGTGATGAAATCGACGGTCAGCAAGGCTGGACGGTAGTCGACTGCGGCATTGCGTCGGACACGATCAAGGAAAACTGGGAGAAAGTATTCGACTCCGTGCTCGAGGGCTTGCCGGTGCTGCGCGTGATCGTCACGCATTGCCATCCGGACCACATCGGCCTCGCGCACTGGATCTGCGGTGGCGGCGACAGGAAACGCTGGGAGGTGCGCTTGTGGACGACCCTCGGTGAATACATGCAGGCACGCGTGATGGCGGCCGGCGACGGCTCGAATGCGGGCGGGGAGGCCGCGGCGCAGCACTTCGCTCGTCATGGTTTGAACGACGAGGCATCGCTCGACAAACTGCGTAATCGTACGAGCTACTACTCGAGCCTCGTGCCGGCGATTCCTGGTCAATACCGCCGTCTGCGCGAAGCCGATGGCGTGAAGATCGGTGGCAAGACGTGGCGCGTGGTGACCGGCTACGGCCATTCGCCGGAACATTGCGCGCTGCATTGCGAAGAGACGGGCACGCTGATCTCCGGCGACATGGTGCTGCCGCGCATTTCGACCAACGTCTCGGTGTTCGGCATGGAACCGGAAGGCACGCCGCTCGCACTGTATCTGGAATCGCTCGGCCGCTACGAGACGATGCCGGAAGATACGCTCGTGCTGCCGTCGCATGGCAAGCCGTTTCGCGGCGTGCACACGCGGATCAAACAGTTGCGTGAGCATCATGACGCGCGTCTGGCGGAAGTGCGCGAGGCGTGTGCTGGGAAGCCGCAGAGTGCCGCGGATATCGTGCCGCTGATGTTCAAGCGCCAGCTCGACATCCATCAGATGACGTTCGCGCTCGGCGAGGCGTTGGCTCACTTGCATCTGCTCTGGCTCGCCGGTGAGTTGAAGCGCACGCAGGATGCGGATGGGGTGATCCGGTTCTCGGCGGCTTAACGCTTGGGACAGGTGGCCACGCATCGTCGCGTGGTCAATCCACCTTGACTGGCTCGAAGCGCCAACCTTCGAGGGTCCATTGCATCGTATGGGTTGGTCGCAACGCTTCAAGAAATCCCGTGTCATGCGATACCGCAACGATGGCGCCGGGAAAGTCCGCCAGCGCGTCTTCGAACGCCAGCACCGATTCGAGATCGAGATGATTGGTCGGCTCGTCGAGCAGCAGCAATTGCGCCGGTGTGCCGCGCCACAACGCACAAGCGAGCGCCGCTTTCAGCCGCTCGCCGCCACTCAGATTCCGCGAGGGTTGCGTCGCGCATTGGGCGTCGAGTTGCAGCAAGGCGAGGCGGCTGCGTAATTCGCCTTCGGCCAGCGGTGTATCGAGCAGGCCCAACTGTTCGACGATCGAACGCTGCGGATCAAGCAGGTCGAGGCGTTGATCGAGGTACGCGCATGGCACGTGTGTCAGATGCGTGCCGCCTTGGGGCGAGACTTCACCTGCGAGTACCCGAAGTAACGTTGACTTACCGCAGCCGTTCGGACCCGTTACTGCGATGCGCACGGGGCCCTCGACGGACCACGTCACCGTCGCCGCCGGATCATTCGCTTCCAGCCAGGGCAAACGCGCCTCGTCGAGCGTGAAAACGTTCCGGCGGGGAGGAAGCTCAGCGCCGGGCAACGAGAGCAAGACCGCGCTTGCCGGCATGACGCGCGCCGCGGCTTCGCCGACCTTGTCGTTGAGATCGGTTTTTACCGTTTGCTGGGATTTGCGGACATGTCCCATCGCTTCCATCGCTCGACCTTTTATCTTCGCGCGTTCCATACGTGAGACGTTGGCGATATCGGCATAGTGCCGTGTGCCCGCTGAGCGGCGCTGGATCGTGTCGTGTTCCCGTGCGAGGCGGCGGCGTTCACGTGCGCGTTCGGTTCTCGCATGTTCAAGCGCGGATTGCGCGGCCAGCTGCTCTGCTTCGCGCTGCGCTTGAAAGACCGCGTAGTTGCCGCCGTAGACGCGCGGCCCGTGGGGCGTCAGTTCGACGATCCGCTCGACCTCGCCCAGCACCTGACGGTCATGGCTGACGACGATCAACCCGCCACACCACTCATGCAGTTGATCGCGCAACCAGGCGCGGCCGTCGCGATCGAGGTGATTGGTGGGTTCGTCGAGCACAAGCAGGTCGGCGCCGGACAGTAACGCGCCGACGAGCGCGACACGTGCCCGCTGGCCGCCGCTCAATATGTCCGCGCTTTCGTGCGCTTGCAGTTCCGGCAAATGTGCCTGCTGCAGCGCGATCTGAAAGCGCGTGGCGAGGTCCCAGCGGTCTCCGACGACGTCGAGATCGTCGGGCTGAGCGGTGCCCGCCGCAAGGCGTGCGAGCGCATCAAGCGTGCCGGCAAGACCGGCGGTTTGCGCGATCGTTTCGCCCTGCGGCGCGACTGTAGTCTGCTTGACGTAGGCAACTGAGCCAAAGCGTTCAACCTTGCCCGCCGACGGCGTCAGTTCACCCGCAACCAGCCGTGCAAGCATGCTTTTGCCCGCGCCATTGCGACCGACGATAGCCGTAGGCGTGGTGTCGAACGTGAGATTCAGGGAGTCGAATAGCATCGAACCATCGTTGAAATGGAACGAGACCTGATGAAGCGAGACGAGCGTGGATGCTGGCGTGACATGAGCCATAAGCACCTCCGAAAATGTGTTGCACCTTTCGCCCGGCAAGCACGGCTTGCGTGAAGCGAAAACATTTAAGGAAGGCTTAGTTGTTCATTTTGGCTGATGTCCGGAGAAAGTGATCTGTAAAAAAGTATAGCAAACGCACCTGATTCGATGCAAGCGGGCCGCCGCGGTGCGTTGTCGCGCCTGTACGCTCCGTGATCCGGAAGAGGTGACGCGTGAGGATAAAAAAACAGACCCGGTGCATGGCAGCGGGTCTGTCTTGTTGCCCAACATCGAGCGTGGTGTGACGTGGTGGTTTTACTGCACCGCCACCGCCGCAAAGTTCTGCCGTCCGAACGGACTCACGTGATAACCGCTCACATTCGTGCGCGTGATGGCGGCGGCAGTCGGGTAACCCAGCGGAATCCACAGCGCCTGATCGTGGATGATCTGCTGCGCCTGTTCATACGCCTTCGTGCGTTTGGCCTGGTCGGGCGTTGTCTTGCCGTCGGCAATCAGCTTGTCCAGATCCTGATCGCAGAAGCGTGCAAAGTTGATGCCCGACTTCACCGCATTGCAACTGAAGAGCGGGGACAGATAGTTGTCCGGATCGCCGTTGTCGCCCGCCCAGCCCATGAACAGCGTGTCATGCTGGCCTTGCTTCGCCTGCTTGATCAGCTCGCCCCATTCGATCACCTTCACGTCCGCCTTCACGCCGATCTTCGCGAAGTCGGCTTGCAGCAGTTCGGCGCCGGCCTTCGGGTTCGGGTTCAGCACGCTGCCGTTCGGACGGACCCAGATCGTCGTTTCGAAGCCGTTCGGATAGCCGGCGTCCGCGAGGAGTTTCTTCGCCTTCACCGGATCGTACGGCCACGCCTTTACAGACTTGTCATAGCTCCACGTATTAGGCGGATACGGATTGACGGCCGGCGTCGCGGTGTTGTCGAAGATGGCCTTCAGATAGGTGGTGCGGTCGAACGCCATGTTCAGGGCCGCGCGCACCTTCTGGTTGTCGAGCGGCTTCTTCTGCGTGTTCAGTGCGACGAAGGCGGTCATGAAGGCCGGTGTCTGCACGATGGCGAGCGACTTGTCGCTCTTTGCTTCGGCGAGATCCTGCGGCTTGGGCGACAGCGCGATCTGGCATTCACCCGCTTTCACCTTTTGCGCGCGCACCGTGGCGTCCGGCGTGATCGCGTAGATCAGGCGGTCGATCTTCGGTTTCGGACCCCAGTAGGTCGGGTTCACGTCGTAGCGGATCACCGCGTCTTTCGTATAGCTCTTCAATTCGAACGGACCCGTGCCGATCGGCTTCGCATTCAGGTCGACCTGTTTGCCGGCCTTGAGCAACTGGTCGGCGTATTCAGCCGAATAGATCGAGGCGAAACCCATGGTCAGAATCGATACGAAGGTTGCGTCCGGTGCGTTCAGTTCGAACTTGACGGTGTTGTCGTCTACCTTGCTGATCGACTTGATGAGCTTCGGCAAGCCCATCGATTGCGCGTGCGGAAAGCCGCTCGCGCCCGCGACCTTGTGCCACGGATTGCTGTCGTTGAGCATGCGATCGAACGTGAAGACGACGTCGTCGGCATTCAGCGCACGGGTGGGCTTGAAGTAGTCGGTGGTCTGGAACTGCACGTTCGGGCGCAGATGGAACGTATAGGTGAGGCCGTCGGCACTCACGTCCCACTTGTCGGCCAGCGAAGGCTCGACTTTTTTCGCGGCCTCGTCGTACGAGACCAGCGAATTGAAGATGACGTCGGCCGACGCATTGGTCGTGACGAGCGAATTGAACTGCACGACATCGAAACCGTCAGGGCTCGACTCCGTACAGACGGTCAGCGGTTTGGCGAGCACGAGCGCGGGCGCCGTGAACAGTACGGCGGCTGCGAGCAGTTTGAAGCGCATAGGATCTCCCATAACAAGCGCAGTCAGGCAGTGCGTCTGGTTGTGTGGTTATATTCCGTTGACGGGCGACGGCAACCCGTGGCCGGTCTGGCCGTCGTCTTTATTGTGATACGTTTCCGGCGCCGGCGCATGGTTTGGCGGATACCGCACACGCGCGTTTTGGCCTTCGCGAAAGCTTATCGAAGGGTGGTTGTGGCGACAACAATTTAATCCGCATATCCATATGGATTGAGGATGTGCGTGTGGGCTCTTTGTCGTGCGGATGCCTGCGGAAACCCGTGCGGTCGATTTATTCGGTGACGGCGCGGGGCTTGCGCGGCGCGCGTTCGAAGGCGCGGTCGTAGAGCCAGCGTGGCAGCACATGCAATAGCATGGCCGCGACGCGCATTTGCCACGGGAACACCGCGAAGGCAGTCTGCCGCTCGATCGCGCCCGCGACCTTCACGGCGAAGCGGTCGGCGTCCATCAGGAACGGCATGCCGTACGGGTTGTGCTCGGTCATCGGCGTGCGGATATAGCCGGGCGCGATGGTGACCACGCCGACGCCCAGTGGCCGCATCTCGACGCGCAACGCTTCCAGATACTTGAGCGCCGCCGACTTGGACGCACTGTACGCGCCCGACCCCGGCAAGCCACGCACGCCGGCAACGCTGGCGATCCCGACCAGCGTGCCTTTCTTCGCGGCCACCATCGCGGCGGCGAACGGCTCGAACGTGGCGACCATGCCGAAGTAGTTGATATCCATCACTTCGCGGAAGGTGCGCAGATCGCCCTGCCCGGTGACCGCGCCGCGGCTGATACCGGCATTGGCGATCACGATGTCCGGCAAGCCATGCTGCGCGATGAACTGCGAGGCCGCTTCGGCGAGCGCCTCGGCGTCGCGGACGTCGACGGAATAGGTGGAGACGGAATTCTGTGGATGGGACTGCTGGAAAGCGGCGAGGGCGTCGCCGCGACGGGCAACCAGGCCGAGAATCGCGCCGCGCCGCGCATATTCGGCGGCGAGCGCGAGGCCAATGCCACTCGAGGCACCGGTAATGAAAACCTTCAGGGGTGAGCTCATTCCGGCGCCTCGGCTTTACATCTTCTTGGCGCGTACCTGCTGCACCAGGTAGTCGAGCACCTGAATCGTGCCCGGCAGGCTGTTGGTCGCAGCCGGGCCGGTTTCATACTTGCCCTGCACGGCCAGCGTCGGCACGCCGTCGATCTTGTAGTCGTCCATCAGCTTCTTGTCTTTCTGCAACGCGCTTTGCGTCGAGAACGAGTTGTACGCGTCCATGTACTTCTTCGGATCGACGCCGTTCTTCGCGAGGAATTTGGCCTGGTCTTCCGGCGTCAGCAGATAGTTCTTGTTGACGTGGATTTCGTTGAAAACCTTCGGCGTGAGTTGCTGGGCGAGACCAAGCGCGTCGAGCGCGTGGAACATTTTCGAGTGCGGAATGAAGTCGTCGCGGAAAGCAACCGGCACGCGCTTGAACACGACGTCCGGACCTTGCTTCTTGATCCAGGCTTCGAGGAACGGGTCGAATTCATTGCAGTGCGGGCAGCCGTACCAGAAGAATTCGGTGACTTCGATCTTGCCGGCCGGAACGTCCGTAGGTTGCGGCGTGGACAGGACGGTGTAGTCCTTGCCGGAAACCGGCGCGGCCGGCGCTGCGTGCGCCGTGGCGGCAACCAGGCCCAGCGAGAGGAACAGAATGCTCAGCAGTTTTTTCATGTTGTGTTGACCCAAGTAGGCGATAAAGCGGTGGCGCCACGCAAATGCCCGTCACCGTTTTCAATGTCGGCGTTAGACGTTCTAGTCGATTGTGTTTGTCGGTTGTGCCTGTGACTCGCGCCGCACGCCGATAGTTCGGCGGCGGCGCGTTCCGGCACATCACCGTTGGTTATTGTTTGCTTATTGCTTCGTAAAGCGGATCACAGCGGTATCCACACCCGCGTCGGACAGACGCTGACGGCTCGAATTCATGTCTTCGAACTTCGAGAACGGGCCGATACGCACACGGTAGTACGTCACGCCGCCAGCATCGCGCTGCGTGACCTTCGATTCGAAGCCCTGGAAGGCGAGACGCGCACGCTGCTGCTCGGCGTCGGCCGAGGTCTTGTAGGCGCCCACTTGCAGGAAATAGCCGGTGTTCGCGTCACCCGCTACCGGCGCCGCGCCCGAACCCGGCTTGGCGTTGGCCGCTGTGGTGGGCGAGGTGCCCTTCGGCGCCGAGCCTGCCGCGGTGGCGGCCGGTGCGCTGGAGCCTTGCGGTTTTTTCGCCGGCGCAGTGGCCGTGCCGTTGCCGTTATCCTGCGCGGGCTTCGGTGCGACTGCCGTACCGTTCGCATTGCCGCCCGACGGCGGCACTTCGACGATCTGCGGCTCTTCCAGCATGCCGGACTGCGTCTGCGAGTTGGTCTGGCCCGGCGCGGTGTTAGGCGGCGCCGGTTGCGCGGCTTGCGGGACCGGCTGGCCCGGCGTCTTGCCTTGCAGCGGGCGGTTCGGGTCGTATTGCTGCGCCTGGCTCGCACCGGTGTCGGGTGTGGCCGGCGGCGCGACCTTCGAGACAAACGGTGTAGGCGCACGGGTGATATACAGCGCCACCACGACCGCGATTGCGAGACCGACGATCAGGCCCAGCACGATACCGAGAAAAGTGCCCCCGGTTTGTTTCGATTGCGATTGCTTTGTTGTGCGGCGTGGTTTTGCCATCGTATGAATCACCTGCAAAAAGAATCCTGGAACGGCCGTCGATTATAACGACGGCCGCGTGCATGTTGCGCCGGAGGACTTACATCTTGACGGGAGCGGAGACGCCGATCGTCGCGAGACCGTTGGCCAGCACCTGACGCGTGGCCGCAAGCAGCGCGACGCGCGCATTGCGCTCGGCCGCGTCGTCGACCAGTACGCGTTCGGCTCTGTCATTGTAGAACGAGTGGAATTCCCCGGCGAGGTCGCGCAGATAGAACGCGACCGCGTGCGGCGCGAGTTCGTCGGCGGCGTGCTCCAGCATGTCCGGGAACTCGGCGAGCTTGTTCAGCAAGGCCATGGCGCGTTCGCTGGTGAGCGGCGACACGTCCAGTTGAGCCAGCGTGCTCTCGTCCGTGTTGTAGCGCGCCTTGCATTCGGCGATGACCGAGCAGATCCGCGCATGCGCATACTGCACGTAGTGGACCGGATTTTCGTCGTTCTGTTTCAACGCCAGGTCGATGTCGAATACGAATTCCGTGTCCGCCTTGCGCGAAATCAGGAAGAAGCGCACAGCGTCGCGGCCGCGGCGAATCGTCTCTTCGTCGATCAGGTCGATCGCGGCTTCCGAGCCCGGCGTAGCGCCGCCCGACCATTCGATCAGATCGCGCACCGTCACATAGCTGCCTGCGCGCTTGGAGATCTTCACCTCTTCGCCGTTGCGCATCACCGTGACCATCTTGTGCAGGATGTAGTCGGGATAGCCCTTCGGAATGCCGACGCCGAGACCCTGCAGGCCGGCGCGCACGCGCGCGATCGTGCCGTGGTGGTCCGAGCCCTGCACGTTGATGACCTTGGTGAAGCCGCGTTCCCACTTGGCGACGTGATACGCGACGTCCGGCACGAAGTAGGTGTAAGTGCCGTCGGTCTTGCGCATGACGCGGTCTTTGTCGTCGCCGTCGTCGGTGGTGCGCAGCCACAGCGCGCCTTCCTGCTCGTAGGTCTTGCCGGCGGCGATCAGCGCATCGACGGTTTTCTCGACCCGGCCTTCCTTATACAGCGACGACTCCAGGTAGTACTGGTCGAACTTCACGCCGAACGCCTGCAGGTCCATGTCCTGCTCGCGGCGCAGATAGGCGACCGCGAAACGGCGGATTGCGTCGAGGTCTTCGACGTCGCCCGCGCCCGTGACGGGCTCGCCGTCGCTCGCGGCCACGGTGACGCCGTTCAGATAGTCTTTCGCGATATCGGCGATGTATTCGCCGTTGTAGGCCGAAGCCGGCCAGCCTTCGTCGCCGGGGGCGATGCCGCGGGCACGCGCCTGGGTCGACACGGCGAGCGTGTGGATCTGCACGCCGGCGTCGTTGTAATAGAACTCGCGGTGCACGTCATAGCCTTGGCTAGCCAGCACGTTCGACAGCGCGTCGCCGAGCGCCGCCTGGCGGCCATGGCCGACGTGCAGCGGGCCGGTGGGGTTGGCCGAGACGAATTCGATCAGCACGTGCTTGCCGGCGTCGCGTTGCGAACGGCCGAAGGCGTCCTTTTCGGCGAACACCGCGGCGATCACCGCCTGCTTGGCGGCTGCCGCGAGGCGCAGGTTGATGAAGCCGGGGCCGGCCACTTCGGCGGCGTCCACGAGGCCCTTTGCTTGCGGCTGCGCCAGCAGTGCGTCGACGATCTGTTGCGCCAGCTGGCGCGGGTTGGCGCGCAGCGGCTTGGCGAGTTGCATCGCCACATTGCAGGCGACGTCGCCGTGCGCGGCCACTTTGGGACGCTCCAGCGTGATCGTGGGCGAGACGAAGGCGGCTTCGCTCGCGCCCTGGGTTGCTTCAGCGACCTGCTTCACCGTGTCGGCGAGCAGTGTTTCGAGGGTATGTTTATGTGCGGGCAGCATGCTTGTTGCGAGTCCAGTGAGGCAATCCGGTAATGCGGAAGAAGCGGCGGCCGCGCGCGAAGCGCAGCCGATTCGTCAGAAGCGTGGAAAGCGGCAATGCGCCGGCCGGGACGCACCGGGCACGTCGGGGCGCCATCCGGCACTTTGCGCGCAGCGCATTGCGGCACGCTTTTCCGTTCAGACGGATTTTAGCAGGTGCTAATATGTTCAATGAGATGCCCACCAAGGGCCGTGGCCGCCGTGCCTGATCGGCGCGTCAACGTAACGCGCGCCGGCGGCGAATGTCGGGTTGCCCGCGCGTCGATCCAACATAACGAAAAAGGGAACAGTCATGCTGATTACTTTCAAATGTCGCGCTGCGCCAGACGTGATGATGCTGGAAAATCTCGCTCAGTACCTGGTCGGCATTGTCGGCAAGCGGCTGGGTGAGCGTGGTGTCATCACCCACGACGAACTTGGCGTCGCGATCACGAAACTCGAATCGGCGATCAGCGTCGACAAACAGGAACGTGCCGAGCACGAAGGCCATTTCCACGAAGGCGAAGAAGGCCACGAGCATCATGAGATTCCGCCCGGTCTCGCGCAGCGCGCGTATCCGTTCCTCGACATGCTGCGCGCCGCGCAGAAGGAAAACGCGGATATCGTCTGGGGTATCTGATCCGGGCGAGGTCTGCCGGCGATCGGGTTCGCAGCGCCAGGCGGCGCGGCGTAGTCCGCGTTGCACAGCGCGCGATGTAATGCATCAAAGACAAAGAGCCCGCATCAGCGGGCTCTTTGTCTTTGATGGGCCTTAACGACCAACGGCCCCCGGTCGAAACTGTTACTGGCTGGCGGCATCCGCCGGTGCGGCCATCGGTGCCGACGCACCCTTCTTCATTTTTTGCTTCTTGGGCTTCTTGACGTGCTTTTGCGTAGGCGGTGAATACGAACTGACCGAGCTGGCGGGCTGGGCCAGCGCCACCGAGGCGCCTGCGGCGAGCGAAACAGCAGTCAATAACAGCGTCAGCTTCTTCATACGATTCTCTCCGTTGACGATTGCAATTAGATAAGCCGACGCGTTTTGGCCGCGTCTGGCGGGTTGATGCCGTTTCAGTCTACAAAGCCGAAAATTGCACTGCCGCAAATATTCAGCCTAGCGTGCCCGATATAGTGGGTCCCCCGCCCCGCAAGGCTTACAGCAAAGGCGCCAAGGCTCGCTCGGCGTCTGTTTTCGACAACGACATGCGTTTTGCGTAGTCTTCCAGCTGGTCCTGGGCGATCTTGCCGACCGAGAAGTAGGTGCTGTCCGGGTGGGCCAGATAGAAGCCGGAGACGCTGGCCGCGGGCAGCATGGCCAGCGATTCGGTCACGCTCATGCCGATTTCGGTGGCTTGCAGTACGTCGAACATGTCGCGTTTCACGAGGTGGTCCGGGCAGGCCGGGTAGCCCGGCGCCGGGCGGATGCCGTGGTACTTTTCAGCGATCAGGTCCTCGTTGGAGAGGGTTTCGGCGTTCGCATAGCCCCACAGATCGCGCCGGACGCGGGCGTGCAGTCCTTCGGCGAAGGCTTCGGCGAAGCGGTCGGCGAGCGCCTTGAGCATGATCGCGCTGTAGTCGTCGTGGTCCTTTTCGAACTGCTTTTCCTTCACGTCCACGCCCAGACCCGCCGTGACCGCGAACATGCCGATATAGTCGGCCACGCCCGACTCCTTCGGTGCGATGAAGTCGGCGAGCGATCGGTTGGGACGCATCACGCCGTCCACCACCGGCCGCACGCTTTGCTGGCGCAGGTTGCGCCACGTGAGCGCGACTTCCGAGCGTGACTCGTCTGTGTAGATTTCGATGTCGTCGTCGTTCACCGTGTTGGCCGGCAGCAGTGCGATCACGCCGTTGGCCTGCAGCCAGCGGCCCTGGATCAGCCGGGCGAGCATCGATTTGCCGTCCGAGAACACGCGCCGGGCCGATTCGCCCACGATCTCGTCGTTCAGGATTGCCGGATACGGGCCGGCCAGGTCCCAGGTCTGGAAGAACGGACCCCAGTCGATATAGTTCGCCAGTTCGTTCAAGTCAAAGTTCTTGAACACGCGGCGGCCGATGAACTTCGGCTTGACCGGCTGGTAGGCCGCCCAATCGACCTTGGTCTTGTTCGCGCGGGCTTCGGCGAGTGTGACCATGGGCAGGGCTTTCTTGTTGGCGTGCTGGGTGCGGATGCGGTCGTAGTCGGCTTTCAGGTCGTCCACGTATTTGGCCGCGCCTTCGTCGGACAGCAGGCTCGAGGCCACGGAGACCGAGCGCGATGCATCCGGCACGTATACCACCGGACCTTCGTAATGCGGTGCGATCTTGACTGCGGTGTGCACGCGCGAGGTGGTTGCGCCGCCGATCAGCAGCGGGATCTTCTTCACGCGGAAGTAATCGTCACGCTGCATTTCCGAGGCGACGTAGGCCATCTCTTCGAGGCTCGGCGTAATCAGACCGGACAAACCGATGATGTCCGCGCCCTCGACCTTTGCTTTGGCGAGAATGTCGTTGCACGACACCATCACGCCCATGTTGACCACTTCGAAGTTATTGCACTGAAGCACCACCGAAACGATGTTCTTGCCGATATCGTGCACGTCGCCCTTCACCGTGGCGATGACGATCTTGCCCTTCGCGCGCACGTCGGCGCCGGATTCGGCGAGCAGCTTCTTTTCTTCTTCGATGAACGGGATCAGATGCGCAACCGCCTGCTTCATCACGCGCGCCGACTTCACGACTTGCGGCAGGAACATCTTGCCCTGACCGAACAGGTCGCCGACGATATTCATACCATCCATCAGCGGGCCTTCGATCACGTTGATCGGACGGCCGCCCGCTGCGGCGATCTTCGCGCGCACTTCTTCGGTATCTTCGACAATGAAGTTGGTGATGCCGAGCACCAGCGCATGCGCCAGACGTTTCTCGACGGGCTGGTTGCGCCATTCGAGATTCTCTTCCTTCTTCGCGGCGCCAGTCTTGAACTTGTCGGCGATTTCCAGCAGACGATCGGTACCGTCTTCGCGGCGGTTCAGCACCACGTCTTCAACGCGTTCGCGCAACTCCGGATCGAGGTCGGCATACACGCCGAGCTGGCCCGCGTTGACGATGCCCATGTCCATCCCCGCCTGAATCGCGTGATAGAGGAACACGGTGTGGATCGCCTCGCGCACTGGATCGTTGCCGCGGAACGAGAACGACACGTTCGACACGCCGCCGCTGATCTTCGCGTACGGCAGGTTTTCCTTGATCCAGCGGGTCGCGTTGATGAAATCGACCGCGTAGTTGTTGTGTTCTTCGATGCCGGTCGCAATCGCGAAGATGTTCGGATCGAAGATGATGTCTTCCGGCGGGAAGCCGACTTCGTTCACGAGGAAATCGTAGGAGCGCTTGCAGATCTGCGTCTTACGCTCGTATGTATCGGCCTGGCCTTGCTCGTCGAACGCCATCACTACTGCGGCTGCGCCATAGCGGCGGATCAGGTTCGCGTGATGACGGAACGCTTCTTCGCCTTCCTTCAGCGAGATCGAATTGACGATCGCCTTGCCTTGCACGCACTTCAAACCGGCTTCGATCACGTCCCACTTGGACGAGTCGATCATGATCGGCACGCGCGCGATGTCAGGCTCCGAGGCGATCAGATTCATGAAGCGGACCATCGCCGCTTTCGAATCGAGCATGGCCTCGTCCATGTTGACGTCGATGATCTGCGCGCCGTTTTCGACCTGCTGCCGCGCGACCGCGATGGCATCGTCGAACTGGTCGTTCAGGATCATTCGCGCGAACGCCTTCGAGCCGGTCACGTTGGTGCGCTCGCCGACGTTGATGAAGAGCGTCCCGGACGTGACGTTGAACGGCTCGAGGCCGGAAAGGCGCATGGTGTGATCGGTCATGGCGTATGTGCGGTTCGGTTGCGTGCAGTTGCGTGCGTCGGGTTTGATAGCGAAAGCGTGGCGGGTCGGCGGCGAGCCGCCGGACTCAGGCTGCGTCGCGGTATTGGGTCGGCCATTGGCGTGGCTTCACTTCAGCCAGCGCTTTGGCAATCGCCGCAATATGCTCCGGCGTCGTGCCGCAGCAGCCGCCGGCGATATTCACGAGGCCAGCCTGCGCGAACTCCTTCAGCAATCCCGACGTATCCGCCGGCAATTCGTCGAAGCCCGTATCGCTCATCGGATTCGGCAAACCGGCGTTCGGATAGCACGACACATAGGTGTCGCACAGCTTCGCCAGTTCGGCGATATACGGGCGCATCAGCGCCGCGCCCAACGCGCAGTTCAAACCGAAGGTGAGTGGTTTGGCGTGGCGCAGCGAGTTCCAGAAGGCCTCGACGGTTTGCCCCGACAGAATCCGGCCCGATGCATCGGTGACGGTGCCCGAGATCATGATCGGCAGACGCTCGCCGGTGTCTTCGAACAACTCGTCCAGCGCGAACAGCGCGGCTTTTGCATTGAGCGTGTCGAAGATCGTTTCCACGAGAAACAGATCGCAGCCGCCGTCGAGCAAGGCCTTTGCCTGCTCGTAGTACGCCGTGCGCAGTTCGTCGAACGTCACGTTGCGTGCGCCCGGATCGTTCACGTCAGGGGAAATGCTCGCGGTCTTCGGCGTCGGTCCGATCGCGCCGGCGACGAAGCGCGGCTTGTCGGGCGTCGAGTACTTGTCGCAGGCGGCGCGCGCCAGCTTCGCCGATTCGAGATTCATCTCGATGGCGAGGTCTTCCATCCCGTAGTCGGCCTGGGCGACCGTGGTGGCGCCGAACGTGTTGGTCTCGATGATGTCCGCGCCGGCCGCGAGATACTGCTCGTGAATCTCGCCGATGATCTGCGGCTGCGTGATCGACAGCAACTCGTTGTTACCCTTGATGTCGCGCCCGTAGTCTTTGAAGCGCTCGCCGCGATAGCGGGCTTCGTCCAGTTTGTAGCGCTGGATCATCGTGCCCATCGCGCCGTCCAGAATCAGGATGCGCGACTTGAGCAGCGCGGGCAGCGTCGCGCCGCGCGTGTAGGCGGCGTCGGGGCGGACTGGCGTGGCGGTTTGAGCAGGCTGGTTCATGGCGGACGAGGGCTTGCGCCGGCTTTTTCGGGAAACCTGCCATTGTAGCCGCTGTGGGGCGGTTCCGCCGGGCGCGGGCCGGGCAGGGGCACGTGCCGCGGCAACGGCGGCCGTAGGGGAAAATAAAATGACAAAAACAAAACGGCCCAGTCAGGTGAAAGCCTGCTGGGCCGCGTTACGCCTGCTGACCGACTTATAAGGGCCGCCGGCAATGCCGGTCGGCGCGGTCGATGGTTGTCGCCAAACCGTTACGTCAAACCCTTCTGTTAGTGAAGAATCACCGGTTGATGCATCAGGCTGTCGAATTGCCCGAGGAATTCGTCTACCTCATCCAGCGACGGTTCCTCTTCGATCAGTTTTTGCACGTGCTCGCGAAAGCTCGCTGCCATTGCACCGTCTATGTAGATTTCGCGCTGCATGTTCTTGTCCACGATCTCGTAGCCTCCTGATTTCATGGCCAGCGGGCCTTCCTGCGGCGGAAACTCGACGACACAATAGTTGGGGCTGTTATAGATCATTTGCATGGCGACACTCCTTATTTCCGTTGGCTCCTGGCCATTCCTGCGCCATAGGTGGAGCTTGTGGTGTGGAATTCAAGGGGTGGGTCCGGATTGACGCTGGTGAAGTTCCGAACCTACCGGTTAGACCGGCTTTCCAAGAAACGTTTCAAGCAGTGCAGCAAAACGGTGAGATTGTTCGATGGGCGCGAGACGAGCGGCATCGAGCAGGTCGAACGGTGCGCCTTTGGTGGCGTCTGCTATTGCCTGCGTCGCAGCAGGAGGCGTGCCCGATCGTGACGGTCCGCTACCGTCAACGTCGGACGACGTACGGTTCCAAGCTTACCCCGTAGATCGAAATCGCGCAGAGCTTCGCACGGCATGACGTAGCCTTCTGACAACGTAAGTGTTAATTCGTCGTGAAAGTTTCCGCGGCCTGTTCGAGACCTTGCTCGAACTCAGGGCTTTTCGGGCAGGTTGCCAGGAGCGGTCGAACCGGACGGTGACGCGGGTGAGGGTTCGGGTGTCATCGCGGGTGCGGTGGTGGCGGGCGACTGATTTGCCGGATTGCCGGGTGAACTGGTGCCGCCACTATCGGTGCCATTGGTTTCATTTGAGCCACTGGTGCTGTCGGCCGGGGCGCCGGTATCGTCTGCATTGAGCTTGCCGCGCCACACGAGTTCGAATTGCGTGCCGTTCGGTTCGGTCTGCATGATTCGCGCGGGCAGCCAGCCGAGCGACGGCGCGAGCCATACGTCGATGCGACGCAGATCGCCATCGTGGCGAGGCAATCGTTTGAAGTGGCGCGTTTCCAGATAGCCCTGCGCGGTACGGATCGTCTCGTCGCCGATCGTCTCGATTGGCCAGTTCTCGCCGCTGTCGTTATCGACAACGAAGAATTGCCGCGTCACACCCGGCTTGTAGGCAGCGGGGTCGCCGCGCACGAGGCTGGCAAGCTGCATCACCATGCTGAAACGGTCTTGTGCGCCGTCGGGCAGCGGCAGTGAGGCCGGGGTGCGCGTGAAGACGATCGTTTTGTCGGTGCGATTGAAGATCGCCACGTCTTCCGGGCGACGGCCGCGTTTTTCGATGTACTGATCCGGTGCGAGGCCGAATGCGTCGATGCGGCCGTGGCTCGAATACGTGAATGCGCCGACGAACGGCAGCGGCACGGAAACGACCATCTCGTAGCTTTGCGCGTTGCTGGTCCAATGGATTGTGCCAGGCTGGTTGCGCACGCCGTTGTAGAACGTGTCGTACTGCAGTTCCCCGGATGGCGGAACCGAGAATTTCACGCCCGCGGCAGCTTTAGGCGCGCTGGCGGCGGTGGGGGCACTGGCCTTGCCTGCGGCGGTTGCACTCGCATTGGCTGTGGCATTGGCGGGGTTCGTTGCGGCTGACTCGCTCGCCACTGCATCTGACGCGGCCGTGACCGCAGCCGCCTGCCGTGCCGGTTGCATTGCCGTCAGCACGTGTTCGCGCGGCTTGCTCGCAGCGGCCTTGTGCGCCGGCGCTGGCGTCGCAGTTTGGGGCGCATCGGCGGCGGGATTGCGCTCGATGCGCTCGGGTGTCAGCAGGGCGACCTGCACGGGGACATGCTCGTTGTCCGATGGATTCAGCGCCGCGCGATTGCGCTCGACCCATTGCGCCGCAATCCAGTGCAGGACGGCCACCACCAGCAGCACCGCGAGCCATCGCCACACCCGCAAACCGGCGCGCGGCCCGGCGGGCGGCGTGCGATCAGCGTGACGTGTGGCAGACGGTGAGGACATGGACGAATTCCTGAAGCCAACGCTATCAGCGCGGCGTCGCACTATACCCGAGCTCGTACGAGAGCTTTTGCGCACATTCGCGCAGCGCCGTATCGATTTCACCGCCCCAGCGGATATCGAATGCGCCTTCATGGCCGAGTGCGACGAGGCCCAGCGCGAGGTCGCCGGTCGAGTCGAACACCGGCATGCAGAACGCGTGGATGGTCGGCAGCAGCATGCCTTCGACACGCGCTGCTTCGTGCTGCCGTACCTCCGCCAGCACGCGCTTGACCTCTTCCGGGGTGCGCGGGCCGCTCATATGCGACGAACGGCGCGAATCGGCCAGTTCGCGCTCCAGCATCAAGGCGGTTTTGCTTGACGGCAGATAGGCGGCAAACAGCAGGCCGGTGGCGGAACTGAGCAGCGGCATTACGTCGCCGAGCTTGAGCGACGCCTTGGCGGGATGACTCGATTCCATCCAATGGACCATGGTAGGGCCCTGATTGCCCCACACCGCGATGCCCACGGTCAGATCGAGCCGGTCGCGCAGTTCGGCAAGCGCGATGCGCGCGAGCTTCACGCCATCGACGCGTGCAAGCCGCGCAAGCCCTAACTGCAACGCGAAGCCGCCCAGTTCGTAGCGGCCCGACAGCGGATCCTGCGCGACCACGCCGAGGCGCAGGAAACTCACCAGATAGCGGTGCGCTTTCGCCGGACTCATGCCCGCACGCTGGGCCAGATCGCGCAGCATCATCGCGCGCGGCTCGTGGGTCAGCACCTCGAGCAATCTGAATCCGACTTCGATCGACTGGATGCCGGAGCGCAGCTTTTCCTCACCGGTGTCGATGCTTTCGTCGTCGGATTCGGGCGCGCCGTGCGTTTCGAGCGGTTCAGCGGCGTCGGAGTCGGTACGGATCGCACCGGAGCGGGCAATTGGAGGCATAAGCGAAGCGCATGGAGCGCGTTTAAAAGACCTTGAGAAACGAATAGGGTTGGACCCGGGAGGCGCGCCGTGCACGTTGCGCAAACTGCCGCCGGGTGCCGGGACTTGGGCCACGCCGATTCACCATCGTAGAATAGATTCCTTCTATCGTCACTAACGGCTCACTCCCCTATGAAACTTGCCACGCTGAAGGACGGCACGCGCGACGGTCAGTTGATCGTCGTGTCCCGCGACCTGCACACCGCAGCCATCGCCGACGCGATCGCGCCCACCATGCAGCGCGTGCTCGACGACTGGGCCTTCTACGCGCCGCAACTGCAGGACCTGTACGACGCGCTCAACCAGGGCCGCGCGCGCAATAGCTTCCCGTTCGACGCGAAGGAATGCATGGCGCCACTGCCGCGCGCGTTCCAGTGGGCCGACGGTTCGTCGTATGTGAACCATGTCGAACTGGTGCGCCGCGCGCGTGGGGCCGAAATGCCGCCGGAATTCTGGACCGATCCTCTGATGTACCAGGGCGGCAGCGACGACTTCATCGGGGCGAAAGATGATGTGCTGTGCGCGTCCGAGGAATTCGGCATCGACTTCGAAGCGGAGGTTGCCGTGATCACCACCGACGTGGCGATGGGCGCCACCCCCGATCAGGCGCTTCGTAGCGTGCGGTTGGTGACGCTCGTCAACGACGTCTCGCTGCGCAATCTGATCCCCGCCGAGCTTGCGAAGGGCTTCGGCTTTTTCCAGAGCAAGCCGGCCACGTCGTTCGCGCCGGTCGCGGTGACGCCGGACGAACTCGGTGAGAGCTGGCGGGAAGGGCGTGTGCACCGCCCGATGATCGTTCACTGGAACAACAGGAAGGTGGGTCAGCCGGACGCCGGCACCGACATGGTGTTCCACTTCGGCCAACTGATTTCGCACGCGGCCAAAACGCGCAATCTGCGCGCCGGCGCGATTGTCGGCTCGGGCACGGTGTCGAACAAGGACGCGAAGCGCGGCTATTGCTGCATCGCTGAGAAGCGTTGCCTCGAGACCATCGAGCACGGCGCGCCGCAAACCGAGTTCATGAAGTTCGGCGATACCGTGAAGATCGAGATGTTCGACGAAGCGGGCAAGTCGATCTTCGGTTCGATCGATCAGGGCATCGCGCCGCTGGACTAAGGCGTGAGATTGATGCGCCGGTTCGGTGCGGTTCGCGGCATCGAGGCCGTGTCGGTATGTGCCTGGGCTTGGGCGTCGACGAAAGGGTTTCGCCCGATGCCGACGCCACAACGCGCCGCTACACTGACTGGCGCAGTGGCGGCCCCGGGGTAGCGGCAGGCCGCCGGCTTGCGAAGCCAACGCGAAGCAGCACGTGAGCGGGGCACAAGCCATACAGAAGCAAAGCACGAGCAGCACATCGGCAGTACATCAAAAACGAAAAACCGACGTGAGGAGACAGCATGCCGCGATTTGAATCCTTTGAACGAGGAACCCGGCGCGCTCGCGCATCGAGTGTGCGCGCAACACCATCGCCGCGCGGGCTTGCCCGCCTTGCCGCAGCGCTAATTGCCGCGCTACCCGCCATCGCTCTTGCGCAGGTGAAGATCGGCCTCGTGCTGTCGCTAACCGGGCCGGCCGCGTCGCTCGGTATTCCCGCGCGCGACACCGTCGCGCTGCTGCCCAAGCAGATCGGCGGGCAGAGCGTCGAATACATCGTGCTCGACGACGCGTCCGACACCACGCAGGCGGTGCAGGACACCAAGAAGCTGATCTCCGAGAATCACGTCGACGCGATCATTGGATCGTCGATCACGCCGAATTCGCTTTCCATGATCGATGTGGTTGCCGACGGTGAAACGCCGATGATCTCGCTGGCCTCGTCGGCGAAAATCATCGAACCCGTGGATGCAAAGCGCCGCTGGGTATTCAAGACCCCCCAGACCGACGCAATGATGGCCTCGGCGATTGCCGCGCACGCCAGCGCGCACGGCGTCAAAACCATGGCGTTCATCGGGCAGGCCGACGCGCTCGGCGAAACGTTCTATACCGAAGTCGCCAAATTCGCGCAGTTGCATCATATCGACATGGTGGCGAGCGAGCGCTTCAACCGCACCGATCCGAGCGTGACCGGTCAGGTCCTGAAAATTCTCGCGACCCACCCGGATGCGGTGGTGGTCGGCGCAGCCGGCACGCCCGCCGCGCTCCCGCCGAAGACGCTCAGGGAACGCGGCTACAAAGGTCTGATCTATCACAATCATGGGGTCGGCAATAACGATTTCCTGCGCGTGTGCGGCGCCGATTGCAACGGCACGTTCCTGCCCGCGAGCCCGGTACTTGTCGCCGCGCAATTGCCGGCGGATCATCCGGCCAAACGTCTCGCGCTCGACTACATCGCGCGCTTCGAGGCCGTGCGCGGACCGGGCAGCGTGTCGGCGTTCGGTTCGTACACGTGGGACGCCGGCATGCTGCTCGGCAATGCGATACCGATCGCGCTTAAGGCCGCCGCACCCGGCACACCGGAATTCCGCCGGGCGCTGCGCGACGCGCTGGAAGCGACGCGTAGTCTCGCGGACACCAACGGCGTGGTCAATATGAGCGCCACGGATCACCTCGGACTCGATCAACGGGCGCGAGTGATGGTCGAAATCAAGAATGCAAAGTGGGTTTATCAGCCGAATTGAGTTTGCCCGAGGTTCGCGCTGATACGGCGCGAACCAGGCTGAATGTGCCGAATGTGCCGAATGTGCCCTTAAGGCGACGGTTTCAACAGATACACCGATAGACGGATTGCTCACCATGTCTCAGGCACCACACAGTAACGACGCGTTTTACGCGCACTACCAGTCGCTGCAATTGCATCGTCATCCGCACGGTGTGCTCGAAGTCGTGATGAGCGGCGAGGGCGCGAACAAGAGCGGGCTTGCCACCGCGAACGCGCGGATGCACTTCGAGCTTGCCGAAATCTGGCGCGATATTGATCGGGACCCCGAAACGCGTGTCGCGATCATTCGCGGCGAGGGCAAGGGCTTTTCGGCCGGTGGCGACCTGCAACTGGTCGAAGACATGGCGACCGATTTCGACGTTCGCGCGCGGGTGTGGCGCGAGGCGCGCGATCTGGTCTACAACGTGATCAATTGCAGCAAGCCGATCGTTTCGGCGATGCACGGTCCGGCAGTCGGTGCGGGGCTCGTGGCAGGCCTGCTCGCCGATATCTCGATTGCGTCGAAGTCGGCGCGCATTATCGACGGGCATACGCGCCTGGGCGTTGCCGCCGGCGATCACGCGGCCATCGTCTGGCCGCTTCTGTGCGGCATGGCGAAGGCCAAGTACTACCTGCTGCTGTGCGAGCCGGTGAGCGGCGAGGAGGCCGAGCGGATCGGTCTCGTGTCGCTCGCCGTCGACGAAAACGATCTGCGGCCCAAAGCATTCGAAGTCGCGCAAAAACTGGCCAACGGCTCGCAAACGGCGATTCGATGGACCAAGTACGCGTTGAACAACTGGCTCCGCTCCGCCGGGCCGGCGTTCGATGCGTCGCTGGCGCTGGAATTCATGGGGTTCGCCGGGCCGGACGTGCGCGAAGGCGTGAGTTCGCTACGCGAGCGGCGCGCGCCGGATTTTGGCGGCGCGGACCCATGGAGCGGGCGGCCGCGACGGACGCCGGGCGGCGGCCCCTCGGGCGATGGGCACGCCTGAAACCGGTGGGCGGCGCGTATTGCGCAAGGCCTCATCGACCCGCATTTGAGGCGCGCGCGAGTGGGGCAACCAGCCGGCCAAACAGCAGCCCAAACAGCAGCCCAAACAGCAGCCCAAACAGCAGGCCAAACAGCAGCCCAAACAGCAGCCCAAACAGCAGCCCAAACAGCAGCCCAAACAGCAGCCCAAACAGCAGCCCAAACTCAGCGCGGTTCGCAGCGCCACGCGCGGTATGATCGAATCAGACGCGCCCGGGATGGCGCTATTTCCTTCCCTTTATGCAGCGAGGCGACAAGCATGACCGATACACCTGGCACCACGCCGCCGTTTCCCGGCTTCCCCGGTTTTCCGCCCGCTGAAATGCTTGAACGCATGTGGGGCATGATGCGTCTCTCGCCGTTCAGTTCGGCGTTCCCCGGCGCGCAGTCGGGTAGCAGCCTTGGGCCGTCGCTGTCGATGATGTCCGACATGATGGCGCCGCTGACCAACGTCGAGGAACTCGACAAGCGCATCACCGATATGCGTGCGGTCGAGCAGTGGCTGAAGCTCAATCTGAACATGCTGCAGTCCGCCATCCAGGCACTCGAGGTACAGCGCGCCACGCTCGCGACGCTGCGTGCGTTCGGCGCGTTCGCGCAGTCGTCGATGACGCAGCCGGCTTCGGCAAGTGCCGCGCCGAGCCCCGCGCCGGCCGGCTGGCCGCATCCGGAGACGGCTTCGGCTTCGAATTCGGCTTCGAACAATGCGAACTCATCGGCCGCCGCCGAGTCGGCCACTGACGAGGGTGAGGCCGCCACCACGCCGCTGTTCGACGCCTCCGCCTGGTGGAATCTGCTGCAATCGCAGTTCAACCAGATCGCCCAGTTTGCGATGACGCAGCCCACTGCGGCAGCCTCCGCATCGGGCGATTCTCCGACGGACTCGCCGGGCGAGGCGAGCGCCGCCGCGTCGGCAAGAGATGCGGCCGAAGCACCGGATGCGGAGGCCGCGGACGCAGGGCACACCACCAGGCGGCCGGCGGCGAAGCGGGCCGCTTCGTCAACCTCAACTTCGACGGCGGCGAAGCCCGCGGGCAGTGCGGGCACCGCTCCGCGCGCGCGGAAGAAACCCGTTTGACGGCAGGCATGAAACCGGGCGGTGCGATCCATGCGACAGCAGTGCAAAGCCCGGTGGACGCTCGATGCAGTGAGGCAATTTCGCCACATGTCATGGTTTTGACCCCGATCGTCGGCCACACTCCGTGAATCGGGCTGTTTATTGAGAGAAGTCAATCGGGCACCAGAATTGCGTCTGCCAGTGCACGGGATCCGTAAAGTCAGCGTGCTATCATTGTGTAAGCTTCATTTGGCTTTTGGGCGTGCGCTGAAAACAACCAATCCAACCGCCCTTGCTTCATTCGCCGCCGGTATCCCCGGCGCAGGGCTGGACGGTGCGGATTCTTCGCAAACTGGCTCGACCTCAGGCATAGGGTATCCCTCACCCACGGTTGGCCGCGTAGCGCGTAACTTCTGGTTAGCGGCGCCGCGCAAACGGCTGGACTTCTTTGCTGCCCAATGCATCTAGGCGGCCGATTACCGCGTAAAATTGAATGCTTGGCCGATAAACGGCGCACAAAGCGGTGCGTTTCGTTCGTCGTCAGTAAAAGTGCTACATGTAGTAGTGACAGACACAGACAGTATGCGCAGAACAGGGGTGGGACTATGAACACCATGCTTTATCCGGAACTTTATAAATCGCTCGAATCCGTTCGATGGGACATGGAGAAAGACATTCCCTGGGACAAGTTCGATGCATCGCTATTGACCGACGAGCAGGCCGCGACGATCAAGATGAATGCGATCACCGAATGGTCGGCATTGCCCGCCACGGAAATGTTCCTCCGTGACAACCATCACGACAGCGATTTCTCCGCGTTCATGAGCGTGTGGTTCTTCGAAGAACAGAAGCATTCGCTGGTGCTGATGGAATATCTGCGCCGCTTCAAGCCGGAAATGTGCCCGACGGAAGAAGAACTGCACGCCGTGCGCTTCGAATTCGACCCGGCACCGCCGCTTGAAACGCTGATGCTGCACTTCTGCGGCGAAATTCGCCTCAATCACTGGTATCGCCGTGCAGCCGAATGGCACACCGAACCGGTCATCAAGGCCATTTACGAAACCATTTCGCGCGACGAAGCGCGTCACGGCGGCGCTTATCTGCGCTACATGAAGAAAGCGATGGTGCAAACCGGCGACATCGCGCGTGCTGCGTTCGCCAAGATCGGCGTGCTGATGGCATCGGCGCGCCGCACGGAAAAGCCGCTGCACCCAACCAACCTGCACGTGAATCAGGCGCTGTTCCCGCGCGACACGATTCAATCGCGTCTGCCGGATCCGGAATGGCTCGAGCGCTGGCTCGACGAACAGATCCGTTTCGACGACGGCTGGGAAAAGAAGGTGGTGGAGCGGATTCTGCACAACCTGTCGATTCTGTTCGAGCGCACGTTCAACACGGCGCAAGAATTGAACCGCTATCGCAAAGAAGTTGTCCTGCGCCTGCAGGCCGATCAGAAATCGGCTGAACAGCCGGCTTGATGGCTTAGACGTAGACGGTTTAAGGTTTCAGGAATGGCCCGGCAGGCGTGAGCTTGCCGGGCCGTTTTGCTTCATGCCGTTCGACGTGTATCGTGGCGGCACTTCTTTTTTCTTCGCGACTCCATCATGGCCGCCACTTTTGAACGCAAGATTTTTACGCTCGACGCGCTGGTGAAGCTTCGCGCTTCGATGCCCGCGCCGGTTGTATTTACCAACGGGGTATTCGACATCCTGCATCGCGGGCATGTGACTTATCTTGCCGACGCCAAAGCGCTCGGTGCTTGTCTGATTGTCGGCGTCAATAGCGACGCGTCCGTGCGCATGCTAGGCAAAGGGGACGACCGGCCGATCAACAGCGAGGCCGATCGGATGGCTTTGCTCGCGGCGCTGGAGAGTGTCGATTACGTGGTTTGCTTTGGCGAGAAGACGCCCGTGGAGCTGATTTCGGCGCTGCGACCGGACGTGCTCGTCAAAGGCGGCGACTACGACATGGACGTTCTGCCCGAATCGGCCATTGTGCGGGGATGGGGCGGCAAGGCTTTGGCGATTCCATTCGCGCATGAGCGCTCGACCACCGCGTTATTGAAGAAGGTTCGCGCGCAAGGGTGACGTGTTTGCCCGAATCCAGGCGTTGCTTTCTTCTTTTCTTCGCCGCCGTTAAGCGCGGCGCCCCTCCGGGCACCCGCCGCCGCTTCTTTACTGCGGCAGTGCCGATGCCGCGACCGGCGCCGCCGGCACCGGGCCGCCCACGACCGCCTGGTCAGCGGCTTCGGCTGCCGTTAAGGGTTGCACCTTCAACCACTCCGCATGGAGCTGACGATTCAGGTGGTTCGGCTCGCGGTTGCCGGCTGTGGGCGTCGGGCCGAATACGCCGCGCATCGCGACGAATGCCAGCATGTTGGCAAGAAACAAGATGGCGATCAGCCAGCGCAGCATTGTTAGTATTCCCGGTCGATAAGTTCAGCCGCCGTTATCCGTATGGCCGCGACTCAGGCGTCGCCTGCCAATGTGCGTTCGGCGGCAATGAGCGCAAGCCCCGACAGCACCAGCGAATCGTGGCGAGTATGCGGCACTTTTAGCGCACTTGTCACTTCGTCCACGGCGCCGCCGCTTACTACCAGGCGCACCGGCACCTGCCATTCGTCCTGCAAATCGCGCCACATGCGTTCGATCAGACCGGCTTGCGCCAACGTGCACCCGGCCGATAGCGAGCGTGGCGTATCGGTCGCAAAGAACGGGCCCTGGCGTTCCCGGCGGGACGTGGCGTCCGCGTCGAGCAAGCCGCGTGCCGCGTTGGCGTCGAGCGTCGGCAGTTGCGCCGTGTGCTCGCCGAGCGAGCGCATCATCAAGGTCCATCCCGGCGCGATCAGGCCGCCGACAAAGCAGCCGTCCGCACGCAACGCTTCGAGCGTGGTCGCCGTGCCGAACGTTGCAATCAGCAGATTCTCGCCGGGAAACGCTGCATGCGCGCCGATCAGGCCGGCCCAGCGATCGCTGCCGAGCGCATGCGGCGTGGTGTAGCTGTTGGTCACGCCGCATTGGTGCGGGCAGGCGCGGATCGTCGTGCGCGGCAGTTGCGGCCAGTGAGCGTCGAGCCGTGCCGCAATCCACGCCGCGACACTTTCGCCCGCCACGTTCGATAACCATGCCCCGCCCGGCGTCGGCAAACCCTGCCATTCAGGTTGTTCAGCACCGCCGTGCGCGAGCGCGCCGGCCGCGATTTGTGTGCCGTCCGGCTGTACCAGCGCCCACTTGATGCGGCTATTGCCTGCGTCGATCAACAGATAAGGCGCGCCGCTCGTCATGCAGCACCGTCGGCCAGACGCAACGAGACGTCACCGGTTGCTACCGTCAGACGGCCCGCCGCCGTGTTGAGCAACAGTTGCCCGCGTTCGTCGACCCCTGCCGCCACGCCGCGGGCCAGTTCCTGACCTTGCTCCAGTAGCACGACTTCGCGGCCTGCGTAGGCGTGCACGGCGTTCCAGCGTGCCTGGAACGGTGCGAAACCTTCAGCGCCGAAGCGCTGCAACGCGGGTTCGAGCGCATTCAGTTCTGCCGCCAGCGTATCGGTGAGGTTCGCGTTCGGCAGCGCGCGTTGCAGCGCGGTCGGCACGGTGCCGCGCGCTTGCGCCGGTACGTCGGCGTTCAGCGCGCCGACCTTGGCGGCGAGTTCGTCCGCGCCCTTCACATTGGTGCCAATGCCGATCACCACGGCGCTTGCGTCATCCGTGCTCCACGCGGTTTCGATCAGGATGCCGGCTAGCTTGTCGCCTTCGAGCAGGACGTCGTTGGGCCACTTCAGCGCGATTTGCCCGGGGCCCGCGACCGGCAACGAGCGCAACCCGTCGACCAGCGCCACGCCTACAGCGAGGCTCAAACCCGCCAGCCCTTCGAGCGGACGCGGCAACACGCAGGCCACCGAAAACAGCAGCGCATTGCCCGGTTCCGCATACCATGGACGGCCACGGCGGCCGCGGCCTGCGGTTTGCAGATACGCGACCCGCACGATCGGCCGCGGCAGCGCGCCGGCCTTACGTGGCAATGCCTTGACGCGCGTCATCAGGTCGGCATTGGTCGAACCGGTTTCCTCGACGATCTCGATTGGCCAGTCATGCGCATGCGGACCGAACAGCGCGACGGCGCGCTCGCGGTCGATGCGCCAGTCTGGAGCCGAAGCAGCTTGGGGTGGGGTCTTGGAGGCGTTCATGACTCGTATTGTAGCGACAGCAAACGCTGTGAGCCCACGAGCACCGTTCATCCGCCGCGCCTTCGTTACAATGACCCCTAATCCGATAACCAGATTGCAGCGATCCTTGAACTACGACACTCCGCCCGGCCTTGAAGTCGCGGCAGGCAGCCAAGGCAAGATCGTCCGGCTTTCGGGCCAGTGGACGGCGCTCGCGCTCGCGCGCGACAAGGCCACCGGCCACGTGATTCCCCTGTTGCGCTCGTTGATCGGCGCTGAGGGTATCGGCCAGTGGGACCTGTCGCGTATCGACCGGATGGACCACGTCGGCGGTCAGGCATTGTGGCGCGTGTGGGGCCACAAGATGCCCCCGGACACCACGCTCACCGATACGCAACGCGACATTTTCGAGCGCATCGCGCTGCTCGACACGGTGCGCGAAAAGGTAGAGCCGGTGATCAAGGTCGACCCGTTCACCCGGCTGGGCCTCGCGATCTTCTCGTTTTTCGAGCACCTGTACGGCGGATTCGGCATGCTCGGGCAGGTCGTGCTCGATCTCCTGGCTATCCTGCGCAAGCCGAAAATCACGCCATGGACCGAAATCTCCGCGAACATCTATAACGCCGGCACCAAGGCCTTGCCGATCACCGCGCTGGTCGCGTTCCTGATCGGCATCGTGCTGAGCTATCTGTCGGCGCAGCAACTGCGGCTTTTTGGTGCGAATCAGTACATCGTCAATATTCTTGGGCTGTCGGTGATTCGCGAACTGGGGCCGGTGCTGTCGGCGATTCTGGTGGCGGGGCGCTCGGGCTCGGCGATTACCGCGCAGATCGGCGTGATGCGCGTCACGGAAGAACTCGACGCCATGCGCGTGATGGGCATCCCTCACGGCCTGCGGCTGATTCTGCCGCGGGTGGTCGCACTCGGCGTGGCGATGCCGCTGCTCGTGATGTGGACCAACATCATCGCGTTGACGGGCGGCGCGCTCGCCGCGAAGATCGTGCTCGGCATCGACATGAGCTATTTCGCGCGCGCATTGCCCGGCGTCGTACCCGTGGCGAATCTATGGATCGGCCTCGGCAAGGGCGTTGCCTTCGGCATGCTGATCGCGATCGTCGGCTGTCACTTCGGTTTCCGTATCAAGGCCAATTCGCAAAGTCTGGGCGAAGGCACGACGACCTCGGTGGTGACCTCGATCACCATCGTGATTCTCGCGGACGCGGTGTTCGCGATCCTCTTCCAGAACGTGGGGCTAGGATGATCGCGCCACTCACCCAGACCGTACGCGGCCAACCGATGCCCGAGATTGCGGAGCCGGTGATCGAGGTGATCGACATCACCAAGCGCTACGGCCGCAACATCGTGCATCAGCATCTGAATTTCGACGTGCGGCGCGGCGAGATCGTCTCGATCGTCGGCGGGTCGGGCTCGGGCAAGACCACGCTGGTGCGGCAGATTCTCGGGCTCGAAAGACCGTCTTCCGGCACGATCAAACTATTCGGCGAGGACCTGGCGACCATTTCGCCTGAAACCGCGCTGCTCATGCGCAGCCGCTCCGGGATGCTGTTTCAGCGCGGTGCGCTGTTCTCGTCGCTCTCGGTGTTCGACAATATCGCGCAACCGTTGCGCGAACTCGGCAAGGTGCCCGACGACCTGCTGCGCGATATCGTGATGCTCAAGCTCGAGATGGTCGGCCTGCCATGCAAGCACGCGTCGAAGATGCCGTCGGCGCTCTCGGGCGGGATGATCAAACGCGTGGGTATCGCGCGTGCCATCGCGCTCGAACCGGAGTTGCTATTTCTCGACGAACCGACCGCCGGCCTCGATCCGCAGGCGTCCGACGAATTTGTCGAACTGATCTCCGCGCTGCATCGCGCGCTCGGTCTGACGGTGGTGATGGTCACGCACGATCTGGACACGATGATCGCGCTGTCCACCCGCGTCGCCGTGCTGGCGGATCGCAAGGTGCTGGTCGCCGCGCCGGTTGAAGAGGCGGCAGGCGTCGACCATCCTTTTATCCGCGAATATTTCCTCGGCCTGCGCGGGCGTCGCGCGCTGCAGGCGCTGCCGCCGGAACGCCGCGCGAAATTGCCGCGCGCCGCGCTCGAATCGGCATCGTCCGAATTGCCGCTGTGAACCAGGGAACCTGACAATGGAAAACAAATCACATGCCTTCTGGGCGGGGCTCTTCACGGTGGTCCTGCTGGCTACGATCGCGGTGGCGGCTTTCTTGTTCAACGTCGACCGTTCCGTGCGGGTGCCGTACGACCTGATCGCGCGCACCAACGTCACAGGGCTCTATACCGACGCGGCGGTGCGTTATCGCGGGCTCGATGTCGGCAAGGTGCAGTCGATCAAATTTGATCGGGATCATCCGGGACAGATTCTGATCCGCATCCTCGTGGACACGCACGCGCCGATTACGCACTCCACGTTCGGCAGCCTCGGGTTTCAGGGCGTGACGGGTATCGCCTTTATCCAGCTGGATGACAATGGGCGCGATCCGACGCCGCTCGCGTCGTCGGTGAAAGAGGTGGCGCAATTGCCGATGCGCCCGGGCTTGCTCGATCAGTTGCAGCAGCGCGGCGATGTCTTGCTGCGCAAACTCGAAAAAGTCACCGACGACGTCGACAATCTGTTGTCGCCGGAAATGGTCAGCCAGTTGCAGGGCACGGCTGCGAGCCTTCAGAAGGCCGCTGACGGCGTCGCCACGCTGACCCAGCAGATGGCGCCGGCGGCGGGCAAGCTGCCCGCCACGCTGAACACGCTGGATCGCACGCTGGCCTCGACCAATGAGCTGATCACCAGTCTGAATCGCCCGGACGGGCCGTTCGAGACCAACCTGAACAAGGTCGGAACGGCGGCGCAGCAAGCGGGGGACGCGCTGGTCTCGATGGACGGTTCGATTCAGGAGCTGTCGGCGCGTGTCGGTTACGACACCCTGCCGCGCGTCAATTCGCTCGCCGAAGATGTGCGCTCCGCGGCCCGTTCCGTGGACCGCGCCGCCGACACGTTCAGCGCCAATCCGCGCAGCGTGCTGTTCGGTGCGCCGAGGCCGGCGCCGGGCCCTGGCGAAGCCGGCTTCACGTGGCCCGCTGCCCGCGCCGCCGCGCACGCTGCCCAATGAAATGAATTGAAGGTTTTGAAGAAGGAATATGGTTATGTCACGCTCGATTCACCGATTGTTGTCCTCGAGCGCCGCGCTTGCGGTATTGCTCGCGTTCGGCGTGCTGGCTGCCGGCTGCGCCGGTACCCCCGCGGCGATTTCGGACATTCGCTACGACCTTGGGCCGCCGAATCCGGCGGCCTCGGCCGGTACGCTGCCGGCGGTCAAGGTGCTCGATGTCACCGCGTCCGAGAATCTCGAATCCGACAAGCTGATTTACCGGCTCAGCTACGCCGACGCGCAGCAGACGGCGTCGTACGCGAATAGCCACTGGACCATGGCGCCGTCACAACTGCTGACCCAGCGTCTGCGTGGCGCGCTCAGTTCGCGCGGCACCGTGCTGACGGGGGCTGACGGCGTGCATGCGCCGGTCCTGAAGGTCGATCTGAGCGAATTCGAACAGGTCTTCGACAGCCAGTCGGAAAGCCACGCGGCGGTTACCGCGCGCGCCACGTTGACGCAAAACGGCAAGGTGATCGGCCAGCGCACCTTCATTGCCCGCGCGCCGTCCAGTTCGGCGGACGCCGCCGGCGGCGCGCAGGCGCTCTCCGCGGCCAGCGACGATCTCGTCGCGCAGATTGGCGCATGGCTCGGCGTGCAGGCGCTGGTCGCCGCGCAATGACCGGCATGCAGCGCACGCAACGGAGCGCTGCATGAGCGTTAAACCCTGGCAGCGCCGCCCGTCGGCGCTTGCCCGGCAGGCGTTGGGGCTGTACGCGGCGCTGATCGTCTACGGTTCGTGGTATCCATTTTCCGGCTGGCGTTCGCTCGGCCTCGCGCCGTTTGCCTATCTGTTCGATCCCATGCCGCAGTACCTGACGGCATTCGACGTCGTCACGAATGTGCTCGGCTATATGCCGTTCGGCGCGCTGGTGGTGCTCGCGGTGTATCCGCGCTGGCGCGGTGCGGTGGCGGTGGCGTTGGCTTTCGTGCTTGGCGGATTGCTGTCGGGCGCGATGGAAGCGGTGCAGACCTATCTGCCGACGCGGGTTGCTTCCAACCTCGATCTGGCCGCCAACGCGCTCGGCGCGCTGCTCGGCGCGGCGATCGTGTCGCCGGCCACCGGTGCGTTGCTCGATCGCGGCTTGCTGCGGCGTTTGCGGCTTCTCTGGTTCGAGCGTGACTCGGCCGCACTCGCGTGTCTCGTCGCTTTGTGGCCGTTCGCGACGATGTATCCGGCGCCCCGCCTGTTCGGATTGGGTAACTGGCCGCGCGAGCTTTGGCTGCGGTTCGATTCGACGACGCAAGATGCGCTGCTCGCGTGGACGCCGCCGGTGTGGCACGTCGGCGCGTGGTCGGCGCTGGTTGCCGCCTGGCTGCCGGACGACGGCTGGGAAACCGTCATCACGACGCTCAATCTGTTCGCCGTCCTCGCGCTGGCTTCGCTGCCGGTGCGCCGCCATGCACCGCTCGTGCGGCTGTTGATCGTGTTGGTCGTCACGACCTTGTGTGTGAAGGCGGGCGCGACGTTTTTGCAATCGCAATCCGGCCTTGCATTCGACTGGGCGACGCCCGGTGCGATGGCTGGGCTCGTGTGCGGTATCGTCGCGGCGCTCCTCGCGCTGCGGCTGCGGCGCAGGTTGCGTGCGGCGCTCGCGGCTTGCGCGCTCACCGTGGCGCTGGTGTTGGTCAATCTGCTGCCGGTGAATCCGTATTTCGATGCCGTGCTGGCCGACTGGCGCCAGGGTCGCTATCTGCACTTCAATGGTCTCGCGCACTGGATTGCGTGGATCTGGCCGTATGCGGCGCTGGTGTGGCTCGCCTATCGCGTCGAAAAAGTGTGGCTCAAGCGGCGCGTGAAGCACGCATGAAGGGGGGCGTCGCGTGCGTGGGGCCGCCGCTCAGCGATCGCCAGCCCCGCTCGTTATAATCGTCCGCACAACAGGCGCGCCGCGGCGCTTCCAGCGCCATCCCCACTCTTACAGTCTCGCCCCCGGACATCATGGATTCCTTCTACAAGTACCACGTCTTCTTCTGTCTCAATCAACGCGATCCCGGCGCGGAGCGCCCGAGTTGCGCGAATTGCAACGCGCAGGCGATGCAGGAACACGCGAAAAAACGCGTAAAGCAACTCGGCCTTGCCGGCCCCGGCCAGGTGCGTATCAACAAGGCCGGCTGTCTCGAACGGTGCGAACTCGGCCCGGCGCTCGTCGTGTATCCGGAAGGCGTCTGGTACACGTACGTCGACGAAAGCGACATCGATGAAATCGTCGATTCGCACCTTGTGAGCGGCAAGATTGTCGAGCGTCTGAAAATCGATCAATAAGCCTCGCCATGAACGTACATACACAGAAATATCTGATCGACGGCCCGGTCGGCAAGATCGAGGTCGCGCTGGATCTGCCCGACGAGATGCGCGAGAACGGCGCCGCGCCGCGCGGCATCGCCCTGGTTGCACATCCCCATCCGCTCTTCGGCGGCACGATGGACAACAAGGTTGCGCAGACGCTCGCGCGCACGCTTGTGCAGTTGAACTACGTGACGTACCGCTCGAATTTCCGGGGTGTCGGTGAAACGCAAGGCGAGCATGACGCCGGCATCGGCGAGCGCGACGATCTGCGCGCCGTGCTCGATCACATGCGCGCGCAAGCCGGGCAGGGCGATCTGCCCCTCGTCCTGGCGGGCTTTTCGTTTGGCACCTTTGTGCTGTCGCACGTGGCGGCAAAGCTGCGTGAAGAGGGGCAGGGGATCGAGCGGATCGTGTTCGTCGGCACGGCGGCGAGCCGTTGGGAAGTCGCACCCGTGCCGGAAAACACCCTCGTGATTCACGGCGAAACCGATGATACGGTTCCCATTCAGTCGGTTTACGACTGGGCCCGGCCGCAGGAATTGCCGGTCGTCGTGATTCCGGGGGCAGAACATTTTCTGCATCGCAAGCTGCATATCCTGAAGCGGATCATCGTCGACGCGTGGCGTTAATGAAGTGCACGGGAGGTACGGGGGGAGGTGCGGCGCGCGTTTTCCGGGGTACAGGTACGTGCAAACGCAAATTAATCGCCTCCCTTTGCTCAGGGATATCAGGATAGCGCGCGTATAATGAGCGCTCTTTTTTGGGCGCAGCATCGCCCACCCGGCAGTTCGCGCGACGCGTAGCGTGTTTCTCGCGCGCAGCGGTGCCGGATGCGATGCGTGCTGCGCGAACCGATCGCGTGGCCGGAAGTCCAACGGGCGCCGCGCCGTTTTTTACGGCCTGACGCTCGCCGACCGGCTCCTCCAAACTATGCGCCCTGCGCGCGATGTATTTTTCCGCACGAATCGACCCTATGCGTTTCTCCCTCTCCGGCCGCACGTCATTCCCGTCAGTGTCCTCTTTCGTTCCCCATACGCTTAGCCGTGCCGTGACCCTCGGCATCGTGCTGCCGGCAACGCTCGTTGCCAGCACGGCGTTCGCGCAAGTGCCGCCGCCGGCGGTCAACGCGCGCTCGTGGGTGCTCGTCGACGCAACCAGCAATCAGGTGCTCGCATCGGGCAATGCCGACGAACGTGCTGAGCCCGCCTCGCTGACCAAGCTGATGACCGCGTACCTCGTCTTCGAAGCACTGCAGACGAAGAAGATCACGATGGACCAGACGATTGAGCCGAGCGAAGCGGTGCGCCGCGTGAAAACCGACGAATCGCGCATGTTCATCGAAGCGAACAAGCCGGTGACCGTGCACGATCTGGTGTACGGCATGATCATCCAGTCCGGTAACGACGCGGCGATCGCGCTGGCCGAACTGGTGGGCGGCAGCGAAGCGCAATTCGTCAACATGATGAACGCCGAAGCGCAGAAACTCGGCATGACGCACACGCATTTTGCTGACGTGAACGGCATGCCCGACCCGCAGCACTACACCACGGCGGGCGACCTCGCGGTGCTGTCGGCGCGTCTGATTCGTGACTTCCCTGACTACTACAACATCTTCTCGGTCAAGGAATTCACGTACAACAAGATCAAGCAGCCGAACCGCAACCGTCTGCTGTGGATCGATCCGACGGTCGACGGCCTGAAAACCGGTCACACGCAAGCCGCCGGCTACTGCCTGATCGCCAGCGCGAAGCGTTCGCTGCCGGGCACGACCGATGGCTCGCGCCGTCTCGTTGCGGTGATGATGGGCGAGACCAAGGAACACGACCGCGTGCAGGACGCCCTGAAGATGCTGAACTATGGTTACACCGCGTATGACACGGTGCGGCTGTACAAGGCGAACCAGGTGGTCGGCACGCCGCGCGTCTACAAGGGTGCGCAGGACACCGTGCAGATCGGCGTGAAGGGCGATCAGTACATCACCTTGCCGAAGGGTATGGGCGACAAGGCGAAGCCGCAGATCGAGCAGATCGATCCGCTGATCGCACCGATCGCGAACGGTCAGCAGGTTGGCACGGCGAAGCTCGTGGCCGACGGCAAGGTGCTGGCGCAATTCCCGATCGTCGCGTTGCAGGCTGTGCCGCAAGCCGGTGTGGTCGGCCGCGTGTGGGATTCGTTGATGCTGATGTTCAACAAGAAGAAATAAGAGCCTGATTGCGATGACCGCTGTTTCCGATGTTTCGCTCGACCCGATCGTTTATCTGAACGGCGAGCTGGTGCCCTTGTCCGAAGCGCGCGTGCCGGTTCTCGACCGCGGTTTTATTTTCGGCGACGGCATTTACGAAGTCGCGCCGTTGTATCCCCACGCGGGTGGCCGGACGGCGTTTCGCTTCAGGCACCATCTGGCGCGCCTCGCGCGTTCGCTGGACAAGATCGGCATCGTCAATCCGTTCGACGACGCCGGCTGGCGCGAACTGATCGAGCGCGTGGTCGCGGCCAATGAGGCGGACGCAGGCCTGTGTGCGGATCAGGACGCGATCGCCTACGTGCAGATCACGCGGGGCGTCGCGAAACGCGGCCATGCGTTCCCGGCGGGCATCCAGCCGACTGTGTTCGTGATGGTCACGCCGCTGAATCTGCCGGACGCCGCACAGCGCGCGCAGGGCGTGCGCTGCGTCACCGCTGAAGACCGTCGCTGGCTCAATTGCGATATCAAATCGGTGTCGCTGCTCGGCAATGTGCTGATGGCGCAATACGCAGCCGAAAACGACGCGTTCGAGACGATCCAGTTTCGCGATGGCATGCTGACCGAAGGTTCGTCTTCGAATATCTGGATGGTGAAGGACGGCGTGTTGGTCGCGCCGCCGCGCAGCCACAAGATTCTCGAAGGGATTCGCTACAGTCTGATCGAAGAGCTGACGAGCGAGTGCGGCATCCGCTTCGAAGCGCGCGAGATCGCCGAAGCCGAGTTGCGCGCGGCCGATGAGATTCTGGTCAGTTCCGCCACCAAGGAGGTGCTGCCGGTCACGCGGCTCGACGGCCAACCGGTTGGCGACGGCAAGCCGGGTGCGGTGTTTGCGGCGTTGTACGCGGCCTATCAGCGTGCCAAGGCCAAGGAAGCGCAAGAAGCGCAGCAAGGAGCAGAAAGTGAATCCCGCGAAAGAATCGTTGCTTGAGTTTCCGTGTGACTTTCCCATCAAGATCATGGGCAAGTCGCATCCCGAGTTCGCCGGGACGATCGTCGCGGTGGTTCGGCAGTTCGATAGCGAAGTCGATCCCGAGCGCATCGAAACGCGACCGTCCAGCGGCGGCAACTACACCGGTTTGACGGTGACGGTGCGCGCCACGAGCCAGGCGCAACTCGACGATATCTATCGCGCGCTCACCGGCCACCCGATGGTGAAGGTGGTGCTTTAAAGGACTGCCCGAGCGGACGCTGGCGCCGATTTGACTTTGGCTTCAGCACCGCAGGCAGTGCCCACGATGCCTCGCATTACGGCGTGACGCGCAACGCGTCCGTCGCCAGATCGGTGCTTGCTGCAGGCCCCGTCGAGCAAGCCCGCTCGAAAAGCTGTTTGAACCGTCCGACTTCTTCGAATACCCAGGCGCGGAACGCCTTGACGCGCGCGGTTTCGAGCATCTGCGGCGGACAGATGAAGTAGTACTGCCACGGGCTCGGCCCATCCACATCGAACAGCCGCACAAGACGGCCTGCCGCGATCTCGTGCATTGCCAGCGAACGGCGCGTGAGCGCGATCCCTTGACCGTCGATGGCTGCCTGCAGCAGATTCGACGAATCCTGATACAGCACGCCGCGCTTCGGCTCCGGCCAGTCGGTGAGGCCGGCGGCGTCGAACCACGGGCGCCAGAGTTCGTCATCCGAACGCAGCAATGGGACTTTCGCCAGCTCGGCCGGCGTTTGCGGTAGCTTGCCGCCGTTGAAATTCGGCGAGCAGGCCGGAAAGAAGATCTCCTCCAGCAGCAACTCCGCATGCAGCCCGGAATATTTGCCATAACCGAAGCGGATCGCCACGTCGACGTCGTCGCGGGCGAAGTCGGTCAGCGCGTTGGTGGACAGCAGTTCGAGGTCCCATTGAGGATGCTCCTCGATAAAGCTGCCGATGCGCGGTGTCACCCAGCGTGCGGCAAACGAAGACAGCATGGAAACGACAAGGCGCCGTTCGCGGTCGCCGGCGCGGATTTCACGGGTGGCCTCGACCAGCCCCGTCAGCGCCGTGCGCACGCGCGTGGCATAGCGGCGGCCGGTGTCCGTGAGCCGGACGCGCTTGCCGTCGCGGGCGAACAGCGTGACGCCCAACTCCGCCTCAAGCGCGCGAATCTGGTGACTGACGGCGCCGTGCGTGACGAACAGCTCGTCCGCGGCGCGCGAGAAACTCTCGTGGCGGGCTGCGGCTTCGAACGCCTTGACGGCGTTCAGTGGGGGTAAATGCCGGAGGTCCATCGCAATATTTCTCACATAGAGGTGAAAATAGATCGTTTTGCGTAAACCCTTGCTACGCATACGATTGTAGCCATGAAACGAATTTTGGCGAGGGCATCATGCGAGAAATTTCCTCTAGTATCGCTTTTGAAATCCGCAACGGCGAAACCATTCCTATGAAGGTAGCGCGCAGCACCAAGCTGGTCGTGCATGGCGGCGCGGTGTGGGTCACACGCAGCGACGACACGGAAGACTACTGGCTGCAACCCGGCCACACTATGCGGTTGCGGCGCGGTGAGCGGTTGTGGTTGAGCGCCGAGGGCGGCACGCATGCGAAGGTCGCTTTTTCGGTGCCGACACGCTGCGATGAACGCGCGCTGCACTGGTTCGTGCGGGTCAGCGAGCGGCTGGCTGCCCGCATGCGCGGGGGTTGGCGCACGGTATGAGGATGTTGCGTGCCGTGCCGTGAGGCCGGACCGGCACCAAAGTTGAAGGCCGTTTTGGTCCGCAGTGAAGCAGCGGCGCTGCGCGAACCCATGCAGGCACGTCCGGCGAGGATGCGCAGATTTCGGTAAACTGTCGGGATCATGTGCGCCACCCCGGTTTCCCCGTCTCCCTTGCCCGCTACGGCGCCGCTTACGCTGCGCTGGCTTGGCAGCGAACCTTACGAAGCCAGTTTCGAAGCGATGCGCGCGTTCACCGACGCGCGCACTGCCGATACACCCGACGAAATCTGGCTGGTCGAACATCCCCCCGTCTTTACGCTCGGCCAGGCCGGCGACCCGGCGCATCTATTGGCCGCCGATAGCGGTATTCCGCTTGTCAAGGTCGACCGGGGTGGGCAGATCACGTATCACGGGCCCGGACAGGTGGTGGCTTACCTGCTGCTGGACCTGCGCCGGCGCAAGCTGATGGTGCGCGAGATGGTCACGCGGATCGAGCAGGCCGTGATCGACACCCTCGCGGCGTATAATCTCGCCGGAGAACGCAAGGCGGGCGCCCCCGGTATCTACGTGGCGCCCGGGCCGAACGCCGGGCTGCATGCCGGCGCCAAGATCGCCGCGCTGGGTCTGAAAATCCGCAACGGCTGCAGCTATCACGGCGTGAGCCTGAATGTGAACATGGACTTGCGGCCGTTTCTGGCCATCAACCCATGCGGCTATGCGGGGCTCGAAACAGTCGATATGGCAGCGCTGGGCGTTGCCGTCGGCTGGGACGACGTGGCCAGTACCTTTGCAGCACGCCTCACCGCAAACCTCGACGGCAGTCCCGCGGCCGTCGCCCAACCGCAGGCCGGTGCACTTACCGCCTGACTGGACCGAACGAATGACTGACGTTACCGCGAACCTCGCAGCTTCCCCCGCTCCTGATGCCGTGCCGGCTGCCGCCGCGTACGACGCCACCGCAAAGCAGAAGGCACAAGCTAAAACCGCCCGTATCCCGATCAAGATCGTCCCGATCGAAAAGCTGAAGAAACCGGACTGGATCCGCGTCAAAGCGGCCACCGGCAATTCGCGCTTCTACGAAATCAAGCAGATTCTGCGCGAGCACAACCTGCACACGGTGTGCGAAGAAGCGAGCTGCCCGAATATCGGCGAATGCTTCGGTAAGGGCACCGCAACGTTCATGATCATGGGTGACAAATGCACGCGCCGCTGCCCGTTCTGCGATGTCGGCCACGGCCGTCCCGATCCGCTCGATGTGGATGAGCCGGGTAACCTGGCACGCACCATCGCCGCGCTGAAACTGAAGTACGTGGTGATCACAAGTGTCGACCGTGACGATTTGCGCGACGGTGGCGCTGCTCACTTCGTGGAATGTATCCGTCAGACGCGCGAACTGTCGCCGGAAACACGCATCGAAATTCTGACGCCGGACTTCCGCGGTCGTCTGGATCGCGCGATCGGCATTCTGAATGCCGCACCGCCTGACGTGATGAATCACAACCTCGAAACGGTGCCGCGTCTGTACAAGGAAGCGCGCCCGGGTTCGGACTACGCGCATTCGCTGAAGCTGCTGAAAGACTTCAAGGCGCTGCATCCGGACGTCGCGACCAAGTCGGGTCTAATGGTTGGTCTCGGCGAAACCGAAGAAGAAATCCTGCAAGTGATGCGCGATCTGCGCGAGCACGACGTGGACATGCTGACGATCGGCCAGTATCTGCAGCCGTCGGAGCACCATCTGCCGGTGCGCTCGTACGTGCATCCGGACACGTTCAAGATGTACGAGGAAGAAGCGTACAAGATGGGCTTCACGCACGCCGCCGTGGGCGCGATGGTTCGCTCGAGCTACCATGCCGATTTGCAGGCGCACGGAGCCGGAGTGGTTTGAATGGTTTAGTGTGTTGTCAGTTTGAAAATGCAAAGCCCGCACGTGTTGCGGGCTTTGTTTTTTGGGGCGTGGGCGCGCGTGATCCAGCGGCTACGCCCAGCGATCTGCCTGCGTTGCCTAGCGGTAATGACGCGCGAGCAGACTGCAAGTGACCGATATTATTCCGCCTATGATCGTGAACGGATAGAGGAAGAGGATGAAGCGATCGCGTAGCGCGCGGTCTTCGATGAGGCGGTCGATCAAATTTGGCATGTTAGATCTCCGTGTGAGATTAGGGTGAAAAGTATAACCCGGTGCGCATTAATTAGTTAGGTAAACGAATAATGAGATGCGGAAAAGGAAGCTGAAACGACAACGGTTATGAGCAACGAAAACCACATCAACCTTCCATCGCGTCTACGCTCTCTCACGTGAGGCGCTGGACGAGCCGCTGCATCGGCCGCACCCAGGCACACCAGCACCGATGCTACGACGATGAAGATCACGTGCCAGAGAAGCGCTGCCAACATGAGGGCCAGCGTGCTGTGTATCGGCGCTTCGCTCAAAGCACAGCCAATCTCGTAGCATGCGCTTGCACACATCGAAATGACGACCCAGAAAAGCTGGCCATCCTGAATGGATCGTCGTGCAATGCCTTGCGCCACGAGCCGGTAGTAGCGCGAAAAATTCAGCAAAGGAAGCAACGCAACCGGCGCAAATACAGGCACAGCGACATTGAAGAACAACCAGCTCAGGCGCGTAAGAAAATCGACCATAGGAATACGAATTGAAAGTAACCCGCTGATCATGCCGCCACTGCGAAAGCACGACAATCCGCCGAATGGCCAAGTCGCACTGATGCATTCCAGTCCGCCATCATCCGTTTGAGTCGATCCGCTGCTCGTCGCAACAGTCGCGGCTATCCAACCGAACGCGAAAAGCAATGCTCGAACAGCGTCATTAGCAATCGTGGATTAATTAGAACCGCCCGCGAACAAACTCCCTATAGTCGAAAGCCACTCGCACAACACCCACTCAAGGGGCCTTCCGATGAACCGTTTCCTCCGCCCGCTGGCCTCGATCGCAGCGCTGCTCGCGCTTTCGGCGCCGCTCGCCTCGGTCGCGCACGCCGACACCAAAGAAGTCGTGATCGCATATCAGGACATGGTCGTGCCGTGGCGCTATGCGCAGGCCACGGGCGAAGTCGAGAAAGCCACCGGCTACAAGGTCACTTATCGCAAGCTCGGCAGCGGCGCCGACGTGATCCGCGCACTGGCTTCCGGCTCCGTGCAACTCGGCGAAGCAGGGTCGAGCCCCATCGCGGCCGGGCTGTCGCAAGGCGTCGATATTTCGCTGTTCTGGATTCTGGACAACATCAACGACGCCGAAGCGCTGGTTGCGCGTGACGGTTCCAATGTCACTAGTGTCGCCGGTTTGAAAGGCAAGAAGATTGGTGTGCCGTTTGTGTCCACGTCGCACTTTCACACGCTGGTCGCGCTGCAGAACGCCGGTGTGAATCCGTCCGATGTGAAGATCGTCAATCTGCGCCCGCCTGAAATCGCGGCAGCGTGGGAGCGCGGCGACATCGACGCGACTTACATCTGGGACCCCGTGCTGGCGAAGGTGAAGAAGAACGGCAAAGTGCTGATCACGTCGGGGCAGGTCGCGCAGCAAACCGGCAAGGCGACCTTCGACGGCTTTGTCGTCGACCGCAAGTTCGCGAGCCAGAATGCCGAGTTCGTCGCGCGCTTCGTGAAGGTGCTGGCCGCGACCGATGCGAGCTACCGCGATCACACGTCGGCATGGACTGCTGCGTCGCCGCAGGTCGAGGCGGTGGCGAAGGAGTCCGGCGCCACTGCACAGGAAGTGCCCGCGAGTCTCGCGTTGTACGCATTCCCGACGCCGGCCCAGCAGGCGTCGAACGCATGGCTTGGCGGTGGTGCGCAATCCGGTGCGGCTAAATCGCTCGCCGCAACGGCTGCGTTTCTGAAGACGCAAGGCACGATCCAGAACGTGCTGGCCGATTACTCCACCGGCGTCGATCCGCAGTTCGTGCAGCGTGCGGCGCATTGAGTGCATTGATTTTTGAGCATGCCTATCCATCAGCATCATGAGGCACGGCGATGAGCGGTCTTGAGATCCGGCGGCTGCACGTCGCTTACGAAGGCGCCCGCGGCGCGGCGCCGAACGTCGCGCTCGCCGACGTCGATTTGCGCATCGAACCGGGCGAATTCGTCGTCGCTCTCGGAGCGTCCGGTTGCGGCAAGACGACCTTGCTGAACTGCATCGCCGGCTTCATTCAACCGACCGGCGGCGAGGTGCGGTTGAACGATGAACCCGTGCTGGGGCCGGGCGCGGATCGCGGCGTCGTGTTCCAGAAGTACGCCCTGATGCCTTGGCTCGACGTGCTCGGCAACGTCGCGCTCGGTTTGCGATTCCAGCGTGTGCCGAAGGCAAAGCGCGAGCGTATCGCGCTGGAGATGCTGGCGTTGGTCGGCCTCGAGAAGCATGCGCACTCGCGGGTCTACGCGCTGTCGGGCGGTATGCAGCAGCGCGTGGGTATTGCGCGCGCGCTGGCAAGCGATCCGCAAGTGCTGCTGATGGACGAGCCGATGGGTGCGCTCGACGCGATGACGCGCGAGTCGATGCAGGAACTCGTGCTGGACATCTGGGGCCGTACACGCAAGACGGTGTTCTTCATTACGCATAGTGTGGAAGAAGCGCTGTTTCTGGCCACCCGTCTCGTCGTGATGACGCCGGGGCCGGGCCGTATCGCCGAGAGCTACGATCTGCCGTTCGCGCGGCGCTTTCTCGAGACTCGCGATGCGCGCGCGGTCAAGTCGTCGCCGGAGTTCATCGAATGGCGCGAACGGCTGGTGCGCCGCCTGCACGAACGGAGTGAACGCAATCAGGAAGAGGTGCTGTCGTGACGGCTTCGCGTGAATCTTTGGGCAACCTTCCGCTGGCTCAGGCGGGCGAGCCGCCGCGACGCAAAGCGCGGCCGGTACGCGGCTGGCGTTTGCCGGGCGAAGGCCCGACCGCGGCGTTGAGCGCGGTCTCGGTCACGACGCTCGCAGCGCTGTGGTGGTTCGCAACACATCTCCACTGGCTGCCCCCGCTATTTCTACCGACGCCCGAGGCGGTTTGGGCCGCGTTTCTGGACGCGTGGCACGGACGCATTCAAGGCGGTTTGCCGCTTTCCGAGCACCTCGCATGGAGCGCGCTGCGGGTGTTCGGCGCGTTCGCACTGGCTGCGGCCACGGCGGTGCCGGTCGGAATTCTGATGGGCGTGAGCCGGGTTGCGCGCGGCTTGCTCGATCCGCCGCTGGAGTTCTACCGGCCGTTGCCACCGCTTGCATATCTGCCGCTAGTGGTGATCTGGTTCGGCATCGACGAAACGGCGAAGATCGTCGTGATCTATCTCGCCTGTTTCGCGCCGATTGCGATGGCGGCGCGTGCCGGTGTGCGCAGCGCGACCATCGAGCAGATTCATGCGGCCTATTCGCTAGGTGGCAGCTTCGGGCAGATCGTGCGCCATGTGGTCCTACCCGCGGCGTTGCCCGAGATTCTGACCGGCTTGCGGATTGCCATCGGTTTCGGCTGGACCACGCTGGTTGCCGCCGAGATGGTCGCGGCCACCGCCGGCCTGGGTCAGATGGTGCTCAACGCATCGAGCTTTCTGCGTACCGATGTGGTGGTGATGGGCATCGTGCTGATCGGACTGATTGCGTGGCTGTTCGATCTCGGCATGCGTGCGCTGGAACGGCGGCTGGTGCCGTGGAAGGGGCGTGTGTAGCCGCAGCCCCCGCCAGCCCGTGCAATCTCAAGCAAACAGTTCAATCACCGGCCAGCCGCGTTCGGCGGCAATGGCGCGCAGACGCGGGTCGGGGTTGGTCGCGACCGGATGCGTGACGCACTCGAGCAAAGGCACGTCGTTGATCGAGTCGCTATAGAACCGGCTCTGCGGAAAATCCTCCAGACGATGGCCGAGCGAAGCCAGCCAGCTATGGGTGCGGCTGATCTTGCCTTCGCGGAAGGTCGGGATACCGACCGCGTGTCCGGTAAAACGCGCCAGCGGGTCGCCGCCTTCGGTGCCGAGATCGATCCCCAGCAGATGGTCGAAGCCGAGCGCCTTGCCGATCGGCTTCGTGATGAACACGTTGGTGGCCGTGACGATACAGCACAGGTCGCCTGCTTCGATGTGGCGTTGCACGAGTGCCCGCGCAGCCGGCAAGATGGCCGGCGCAATCACCTCTTTCATGAACTGCGCATGCCACACGTCGAGTTGCTCGCGTGAGTGGCGGGCCAGCGGCGCCAAGGTGTAGTTCAGGTAGGCGGTCATGTCGAGCGTGCCGGCCACATACTGCCGGTAGTAATCGTCGATCTCTTCCGCGTGCCGCGCAGCGCCTTCTATGCCCAATCCCGCGATGAAGTGGGCCCATGCCTGATCGCTGTCGAGCGGCAGTAGCGTGTGGTCCAGGTCGAACAGGGCGAGGTTGCGGCTCATCCAGAGTCCTTGTGATGAAGTGTGCAAAAAATAATCGAGCGAATCGCGTTCGGACCATGAGCCGATCCATAGCAATTCGCAACCTTGCGCGAGCGTATATTTAAAAGCACAAAATTACAATAAGGCAAAAATGTGCAACACTACTGTCATAAACGCCCCGGGTGCTGATTCGCACGGCATGCGGTTCGGGTCATGGCAGCAGGAATGGATGCACAGCGCTTTATGTTGATTCTCCTTAATCTTCTGGCTGGTGTGGCGCTCCTCGTGTGGGGGTCGCACATCGTGCGTACCGGCATCCTGCGCGTGCTCGGCGCCGATCTGCGCAGCGTCCTCGGGCGCAGCACCAGCAGCCGCTGGCGCGCCTTCCTCTCGGGTGTCGGCGTCACGAGCCTCGTGCAAAGCAGCAATGCAACGGCGGTGATCGTCACGTCGTTCGCCGCGCAGGGCCTTTTACCGCTCACCAGCGGCCTTGCGATCATGCTTGGCGCCGACGTCGGCACCGCACTGATGGCGCGCCTGCTGACACTCGATCTGTCATGGCTGTCGCCGATCCTGATTCTGCTCGGCGTGCCGCTCTTTCTGTCGCGCAAGCAAACCCGCACAGGCCAGGTTGGCCGGACCTTGATCGGGCTCGGCCTGATTCTGCTGGCGCTGCACCTGATCGTGGAAGCCGCCCAACCAATGATGCAAGGCGCCGGCGTGCGCGTGATGTTCGGCGCGCTGACCGGCGACACCATGCTCGACGCGCTGGTCGGCGCGGCATTTGCGATGCTGTCCTATTCGAGTCTCGCGGCGGTCCTGCTGACAGCGACGCTCGCTTCATCCGGCGTGATCTCACTGAAGGTGGCGCTGTGTCTCGTGATCGGCGCGAATCTCGGCAGCGGCTTGCTGGCGTTGATGGGCACACTCACGCAGAACACGGCGGCACGGCGTCTCGCCTTGGGCAGCCTGGCGTTCAAGCTGGCCGGCGCGCTGCTGATCCTGCCGTTCGCGCCGCTGCTCGCACGCGGGTTGCCGGTGCTGATCGCGAATCCACGCGAAGCGGTGGTCGGCTTTCATGTGATCTACAACACGCTGCGTTGCTGCGCCTGCCTTTTGCTGATCGATCCGGTCGCGCGCATCTGCACGCGGGTGTTGCCGGAGCGGCCGCAGCCCAATGGTGAACTGCGGCCGTTGCATCTGGATGCCGCCGCGCTCCCCACGCCCACACTCGCTCTTGCGCACGCCGCACGCGAGGTGCTGCGCATCGGCGACATCATCCGCACCATGCTCGATAACGTGGCCGACCTGATTCATGACAACAGCCTCGACAAGGCGCGCGAAACAGTCCGTATGGACGACGACGTCGACCAACTCTACGCGGCGGTCAAAAGCTACCTGACGCTGATTTCCCGCGAGCAACTCGACGAGGCCGACAGCCGTCGCTGGACCGACATCATCTCGCTGACGATCAACCTGGAGCATGCGGGCGACATCATCGAACGGATCGTCTGTGATATCGAGGAAAAGAAGATCGCGCACCGGCTGTCGTTTTCGGAGGAGGGGCTGGGCGAGCTGGACGACCTGCATGCGCGACTCGTCAGCAATCTGCAGCTTGGCCTGTCGGTGTTTCTGAATAACGATCTGCGTTGCGCCGAGCGGCTGCTGGCGGAAAAGGAGCGCTTTCGCGATCTGGAGCGCGCGTATTCATACAAACATCTCGACCGGCTCGCCGGGCAAACCTTGCGCAGCATCGAGACCAGCGCGTTGCATCTGGATCTGATCAGCGACATGAAGCGGCTCAACTCGCTGTTCTGTTCGACGGCCTATCCGGTGCTCGATGCAGCCGGCGCGTTGCGCGATACGCGCTTGCGCAAGCGCGTGCTCGATACGATGCATGTGAAGGAATGAGCGGCGCGCGCAGCGCGCTGACAACGCTGCCTGAAGCGTTCGCGCGAAGCCCTGAATACAACCGGCGCCCTAAGCCAGAACGATCTCTTCCAGCTTCTTTTTGAGCGGCGCAAAGTCGGCGGCTTCGGCCGCCTTTTTGTTGGTGACCAACACATCGATCCGATCGATCGGGCAATACGAAATCCGGCTGCGCTGGCCGATCTTGCTGTAGTCGGCGAGGATCACCACGCGATCCGCGTTAGCGACCATGGCGCGCGCCACTTCGGTTTCGGCGTGATCGTAGTTGGTCGCGCCATGCCGGTGATCGATACCGACCGGTGAGAGCAAAGCCATGTCCGCCCGGTAGCGCTGGATGTCGAGTACGGTGGTCGCGCCGGTGGTCGCCATGGCGCGATCGCTGATCGAGCCGCCGAGCAGGATCACTTCGTTGGCCGCCTCCGCTTGATCCACCGCACCGCGCATTTTCAGCGCGACGTCGATGGAATTGGTGACGATCGTCAGGTTCGCCAGTTTCGCCAGCTCTTCGGCGAGTGCCGCCGTGGTGGTGCCCGCGTCGATGAAAAGTGTCTGGCCGCTCGCGATCAGACCGGTGGCCGCCTTCGCGATCGCGGTCTTGGATTTGACGCGCATGTGGGCGCGCTCGGCGATCGGCGCTTCGTCGGCGGGTTTGATGGCGCCGCCATGCACGCGCCGCAATTCACCGAGTGCTTCGAGGTCGAGCAGATCGCGCCGTACGGTTTCGCGTGATACCCCGAGGTCCGCCATGATCCGTTCTGTCGACACGCGTTGAAGCGTGGACAGCAACGCGCGAATCCTCTGATGACGGTCTTCCTGCCACATGCATTTTTCCTTGGGTGTGAACGCGCGCTGACACGGCTTGTTTTTAAAGTGTCATCGTGGACACGGATGTGTGTCCGGACTATGTCAAGCCTACTACTTTAGCTGAATTGTGTTGTATTTTTTTGGCAGCTTGCAAGTTTGTGTATTTCATCTTAGCCTTCGCAAATCGAAGCGCTGCCCCTGTTTCGAACATCAAATGTTCGGAAAGGAATTGAGATGTCCGGTTTCGAGCATTTTGTGGCGTTTTTTGGTAATTTGATTGACCCATGTCGTTGTAATAATGGCTCCTGGGATCTGCCGCCTGAACCATTCGTTGCTGCACGCGGCGCGGCCTGGACGCTGCAAGGTTCGGCATCCTGACAATAAGATCGCGGAGCCGCCACGCGACGCAATGAGCCTCGGCGTTGGCCATATGGGCAGCTATCGCAGCGTCGCCCATTGACGTGATACTACGCGGTGGGGCTCACGCGTGGAGGCGGCATGGCGGCAGTGGCGGCTGGGAACGTGTCGAGAGCCTATTCAACTCGCTCTATCTGGAAGGTAACGAGACGTGGCAAACGGAACTGATCGCACTTTATCCGCCAACTGGCCGTATCCGCGGCTGGTTGCGCACCGTTGCGGCGGCACGTTGGCGCCGGAGAACACGCTGGCCGGTTTCGACGCGTGCGTGCGCTACGGCTACCGCATGGTCGAATTCGACGCCAAGCTTTCCGCCGACAACCAGCTCTTTCTATTGCACGACGACACGCTGGAACGGACGAGCAACGGCCATGGCGCCGCGGCCGAACACACGTGGGACCAGTTGGCTACGCTCGATGCCGGCGCCTGGTTCGGGCCGCAGTTCGCCGGCACGCGCCTGCCGACACTCGCCGAGGCCGCCGGGCGTTGCGCGCGGGATGGCATTGCCGCCAACATCGAAATCAAACCCTGCCTGGGTCGTGACGAGATCACGGGGAGCCTGGTCGCCAACGGTGCATTGACTTTGTGGCAAGGGCAAACCCCACCGCTGCTGTCGTCATTTTCGTTCGAGGCGCTCGCTGCGGCGCGCGATGCAGCACCCGTGTTGCAACGCGGCATGCTGTTCGAAGAGGTCCCGGCGGATTGGCTGCGCATTGTGCGGGAACTGGATTGCGTGTCGTTGCACGCGAGTCACCGGTATCTGAGCGAGCCACTGGTCGCCGAAATCAAGGCCGCTGGCTTGCGCGTGCTGGCCTACACGGTGAACGATCCGGAGCGAGCGCGGCTGCTTGCAAAATGGGGCGTCGACATGATTTGTACAGATCGGATCGATAAGCTGGAGCACGACATGTTTTCAGCGCCGGTGAATCCGGACTGAGCATGGCGCGGGTGTGCGAGTGCGAGCTTGTTCGGCTGTGCGCCCGTGAAGCTTGAAACCAGAAATTTTCCAAACGTAGCAATTTCGGCAGAGGATGGGGAAGACCATGAAGCGCACCGCGTTAGCTCGTTTAATTTCGATGTCGGCCGCTGCGGGTGTCGCCGCAGCCGGTGTGAGCAGCGCTTCGGCCGCGCCGCTCGATGCATTGATCGCAGCCGCCAAACAGGAAGGCCAACTCACCGTGATCGCGTTGCCGCACGACTGGTGCAACTACGGTCAACTGGTGGCCGGATTCCAGAAGAAGTACGGCATCAAGATCAACGAGCTGAATCCGGATGCGGGTTCGGGCGACGAAGTGGAAGCCATCAAGGCGAACAAGGGTAACAAGGGGCCGCAAGCGCCCGACGTGATCGACGTGGGTTTGTCGTTCGGTCCGACCGCGAAGGCCCAGGGTTTGCTGCAGCCGTACAAGGTGGCTACGTGGAACTCGATTCCGAAAGAGTCGAAAGACCCCGAAGGCTATTGGTATGGCGATTACTATGGCGTGCTGGCGTTTGAAGTCAACGCCGACATGATCGACAAGGCGCCGGCCGACTGGAGCGATCTGCTCAAGCCGGACTATAAGAATGCCGTCTCGCTGGCAGGCGACCCGCGCACGGCCAACCAGGCGATCCAGGCTGTGTTCGCCGCTGGCCTGTCGCAAAGCAAGGGTGATGTGAGCAAGGCCGACCAGGCCGGCCTCAAGTATTTCGCCGACCTGAACAAGAACGGCAACTTCGTGCCGGTGATCGGCAAGGCCGCGTCGCTCGCGCAGGGCACCACGCCGATCATCGTGCGTTGGGACTACAACGCGCTCGCCGACCGCGACACCCTGAAGGGCAATCCGAAGGTGCAGGTGGTGATTCCGAAAACAGGCGTGGTCGCCGGGGTGTACGTGCAGGCGATCAGCGCCTATGCGCCGCATCCGAATGCCGCCAAGCTGTGGATGGAATATCTGTACTCCGATGAAGGCCAGATCGGCTGGCTGGGCGGCTATTGCCACCCGATGCGCTATAACGAACTGGTGGCGCAGAAGAAGGTTCCGCAAGCCTTGCTCGACAAGCTGCCGCCGCCTTCCTCATACAAGAACGTGGTGTTCCCGACGTTGTCCCAGCAGGACGCCTATAAAGAGACCATCACGAAACACTGGGACGAAACGGTCGGCGCGAACGTCAAGTAATCGGCGCAGCGCGCGCGGTGGCGGCGGCAGTGGAGCGGCGATAAATCGCATGCTGCAGATGCCGCGGCCTCTAACCGCAACGCGCAGTTTTCAAAGATGACGCGTCGCTCGATGAGGGCGGCGCGTCAGGCGTTAGCCAGAATGCCCCAAGGGTAAGCTATGAGCGCATCATCGGATGCTGGGTCGGTGCAGGCAGACCTGCTGGTTCCACCCGTGCCCACGCCAACGCCTCGCGCCGACGGTCCGGGCCGGGCGTCGCAGTTCCTCGCCTGGATTGGCGTGGTGCCGTTTTTTACCTTCGCGCTGTTGTTTCTGATTCTGCCGACCGGTTTCCTGATGGTCGGCGCATTCCAGGATCCACAGGGCCACTTCACGCTCGCCAATTTCCGCGAACTGTTCCAGCCCACGGTGATGGATGCCTACTGGATCAGCTTCAAGGTGAGCGCAGCGTCCGCAATCGGCGGCGCGGTGATCGGCTCACTGCTCGCGTGGGCGGCGGTACAAGGCAAATTGCCGGGCTGGATTCGTCCTACGCTAATGACCTTCTCCGGGGTCGCCTCTAATTTTGCCGGCGTGCCGCTCGCGTTTGCTTTCATCTGCACGCTGGGACGCGTCGGTCTCGTGACCGTATTGCTGAAGAAGTACCTCGGCTTCAATCTGTACTCGACAGGCTTCAGTGTCCTGAGCTTCTCGGGGCTGACGCTGACTTACCTGTACTTCCAGATTCCTTTGATGGTGCTGATCGTCACGCCCGCGCTAGACGGGCTGAAGCGCGAATGGCGCGAAGCCTGCGACTGCCTCGGCGGCACGGCCTTCCAATACTGGCGCCACGTGGCGTTGCCGGTGTTGTGGCCGAGCGTGCTTGGCGCAACGCTGCTGCTGTTCGCCAATTCGTTCGGCGCGGTCGCTACGGCCTACGCGCTGACCGGCAGTTCGCTGAACATCGTCACGATCCTGTTGTATGCGCAGATTCGCGGTGACGTGATGCACAACCAGAACCTCGGCTACGCGCTCGCGCTTGGCATGGTGCTTGTGACGGGGCTGTCGAACGGCGGGTACATCTGGCTGCGTTCGCGCGCTGAAAGGGGTCGTCGATGAAGAGCCAATCGCGTGCCGGCGCGTGGATCGCGATGATCGTCGGCTCACTCTACTTTCTGATTCCGCTGCTCGCTACTTTCGAGTTCAGCCTGCGCATGAAGCGCGGCGTCTACAGCTTCGAGGCGTACCACGTGGTGCTGAGCGACCCGCGGTTTCAGGCCTCGTTCGGCTATTCGATCCTGATGGCGGTGCTGACGATCATTGTCGGCGTGTTGCTGGTGGTGCCGACTGCGTACTACGTGCAGTTGCGTCTGCCAAAACTGCGGCCGGTCGTCGAGTTCATCACGCTGTTGCCGCTGGTGGTGCCGGCAATCGTGATCGTGTTCGGCTACCTGCGCATCTACAACAGCAGTTCGATTTTGCCGCTCACCGGCAATGAACGCGCGACCGACCTGTTGCTGGTGTTCGGCTACGTGACGCTCTCGCTGCCGTACATGTATCGCGCGGTCGACGCCGGTTTGCGCGCGGTCGACGTGCGCTCGCTGACCGAAGCCGCCGAGTGTCTCGGCGCAAGCTGGCCGACGATTCTGTTCAAGGTGATCTTCCCGAATATCCGCTCGGGCATTCTGTCCGGTGCATTCCTCACCTTTGCCGTGGTGATCGGCGAGTTCACGCTGGCGAGTCTGCTCGACCGCCCCGCGTTCGGCCCGTATCTGCAATTGATCGGTGCGAACCGCGCGTATGAACCGTCGGCGCTCGCGATCATCGCGTTCGTGATCACGTGGGCGGCGATGGGGTTGATTCAGGTATTCGGTTCGGCCCGCGCGCTTAGCGGCCAGAAAGTTTGACGGACTCATTTGACCGACTAAGGCAGAGAATCATGGCATTCCTTGAGATCGAAAATCTGCATAAGGCCTTCGGAGCGAACACGGCGCTGCATCACTTCGACATGAAGATCGAGCGCGGCGAATTCATTACGTTCCTTGGACCGTCCGGCTGCGGCAAGACCACGGTGCTGCGCATGATCGCCGGCTTCGAAACGCCCACGCGCGGCACCATCCGGCTGGACAACAAGGACGTGACGCATTTGCGCACGCGCCAGCGCAAGGTCGGCATGGTGTTTCAGTCGTATGCGCTGTTTCCGAACATGACGGTGGCCGACAACATCGGCTTCGGACTGAAGATCACGCACCGTCCGCAGGCGGAGATCAACAAGCGCGTCGAAGAAATGCTGCAACTGATCAAGCTGCCGCACCTCGGTGCACGTTATCCATGGCAATTGTCGGGCGGTCAGCAGCAGCGCGTGGCGTTGGCGCGTGCGCTCGCCGGCAAGCCGCAGGTGCTGTTGCTCGACGAACCGCTGTCGGCGCTCGATGCGAAGATTCGCATTTCATTGCGGCAAGACATCCGGGCGTTGCAACGTGAGTTGGGCATCACGTCGATCTTCGTCACGCACGATCAGGAAGAGGCGCTGTCGATTTCGGATCGCATCGTGGTGATGAACGAAGGGCGCGTCGAGCAGATCGGTTCGCCTTTGGAGATATACAACTATCCGCGCACGCGCTTTGTCGCGTCGTTTGTCGGAACGTTGAACATTCTCGCGGGGCATGTGGTCGACCCGAAAACCGGCAAGATGGCTGTCGACGGTCAGGAGCTGACCACCACGCAAGCACTGCCGGCAGGCGACGCGGGCAAGCAACGCATGCTTGCGCTACGGCCTGAGGCCATCGTGCTGGAGCCGGCCGCGCCGGGCCGCAACACGCTGAGCGCCATTGTCGAAGAAGTGAATTTCCTCGGCGCGGTGGTGCGCATCAGAACACGCGTGAAGGATGCGGTCATTTCACTCGATGTGTTCAACGACCCGAATCGCGGCTTGCCCGAACGAGGTCAACCGGTGTCGCTGGGTTTCTCGCACGAAAACCTGCTGGTGCTGGAAGAGGGCGGCGCATAGAAGTCGAATGGCCGTGCCCGAGGTGGGCGAGAGCCGCACTTCGAAGCAGGCCGGTTTCGCGCTGAACTGAGCGAAAGCCACGTCCAAAAAGGCTCTCCGGGTTTTCCCGGATGCGCCGCTCATACGGATTCCGGGTTTCCCGACACCGCTCGTCCGGATTTCCGGAATCCCGGACGAGCCGCCTCGCGGTAAGCCAAAAAACCCATAAGAATCAAAGCGATCTGCTTAGTCTCAAGCTGGCATCGACCTTGCAATTTAGATCACGCGGCCGCAACGGTCCGACAACTAAAGCAAGGAGACAACGATGTCTGATTTCCCTCCCCGGTATTTCTGAATTCGTCGTCTTGTCGCGGCCTAATGCCGTGCACGAGCTGACGACTTTTCGTTCGCATGGTGCGCAGCGTGGCAGGCCTTGAGCTCACCCATATCGCAGGAAACATCGTGAAGAAACCTATCCACAAAGTGCTGTACGTCCAGGTGATCGTGGCGATCATTCTCGGCATCGCGCTCGGCCATTATTCGGCGGACTTCGCTATCGACATGAAGCCCCTCGGCGACGGCTTCATCAAGCTGATCAAGATGGTGATCGGGCCGATCATCTTCTGTACGGTGGTGACGGGTATCGCCGGCATGGAAGATATGAAGAAGGTTGGGCGCGTCGGCGGCAAGGCGTTGTTGTACTTCGAAATCGTCTCCACGTTCGCGCTGGTGCTCGGTCTGATCGCGACCCACGTGCTGAAGCCCGGTGTCGGTTTCAATATCGATCCGGCCACGCTCGACGGCAAGGCTGTCGCGTCGTATGCCGCGAAGGCACACGGCCAGACCACGGTCGACTTCCTGATGCACATCATTCCGGACACGCTCGTATCCGCGTTCGCACAGGGCGAAATCCTGCAGATCCTGCTGATCGCATTGCTGTTCGGCGCGGTGCTGGCCACGGCGGGTGAGAAGGGCAAGGTCGTCACGAACTTCATCGACGGGCTTTCGCATGTGCTGTTCGGCATCGTGCGCATCATCACGAAGCTGGCGCCGATCGGCGCGTTCGGCGCGATGGCGTTCACGATCGGCAAATACGGTATCGGCTCGCTGTTGCCCATGCTCAAGCTGATCGGCACGTTCTATCTGACTTCGATCGTGTTCGTGGTGGTCGTGCTCGGCATCATCGCGCGTGCGGTGGGCTTCAACATCCTGCGCTTTGTGGGCTACATCAAGGAAGAGATGCTGATCGTGCTCGGCACGAGCTCGTCGGAAGCCGCGCTGCCGCAACTGATGCTGAAGCTCGAAAAGCTCGGCTGTTCGCGCTCGGTGGTGGGCCTCGTGGTGCCGACCGGTTACTCGTTCAACCTCGACGGCACCAACATCTACATGACGATGGCCGTGCTGTTCATCGCCCAGGCAACCAACACGGACCTCACGTGGACGCAGCAGCTCACGCTGCTGGCGGTGACCATGCTGACGTCGAAGGGCGCAAGCGGTGTAACGGGCGCTGGCTTCATCACGCTGGCCGCCACGCTCGCGGTGGTGCCGACCATTCCGCTGTCGGGCATGGTGCTGATTCTCGGTATCGACCGTTTCATGAGCGAATGCCGCGCGCTGACGAACATCGTCGGCAACGGTGTGGCGACGGTGGTGGTGTCGGCATGGGAAAAGGAACTGGACCGCAACAAGCTGAACGCCGCTTTACGGGGTGATGTGGCGGTCAAAGAGCCGGCAGGCGTCTAAGCCGGGCACCGGCTACGACTCCCGCCAGCACCCCGCTCACGGCCGCGGACAACCCGGTATGAAAACGGCGGCCGCGCGCCGTGACCCTGCGCCGCCGGCCGAGGAAGCTCGTGCCGGCGGCGCGCCGCCTTATGCCACAATATCCGATCCTTACCGATCGGGAATTGCCAACGTGACGCGCCGCCTGCTGATCCTCTTCGCGCTCGTCGCCGGGCTCGTGGTGGCGTGCGGGCTCACGTACAGCGTCGCGTGGCAGAGCGGCATCGACACCTTGCGGCGCAACGCTGCTGTGCGGGTCGATCGCACGGCGAATGCGCTGAAAAGCACGCTCGAGCGCTACGAATCGCTGCCTTATCTGCTGGCTGAACACCCTATCGTGCAGGACGTGCTGGTCAATCCCACTCCAGCCAACGTCCAGCGCGCCAATCTCTATCTCGAAGACCTCAACCGCCATGCGCGGGCCACGGTTACCTACATCATTCCGCTTGACGGTTTTTGTGTCGCCGCGAGCAACTGGCACGGGCCGGGCAGCTTTATCGGCGCGGGCTATCAATTCCGGCCGTATTTTCTCGATGCGGTGAAGGGCGGCGTGGGCCGCTTCTTCGGCATCGGCACGATTTCGCAGGCGCCGGGTTACTACATTTCGCAGCCGGTGCGGCGGGACGGCAAGATCGTTGGCGTGGCGGTGGTCAAACTCGATCTCGAATGGTTTCAGGGCGCGGACGCGTCCGAACCCCTGGTTGTCACCGACGATCACGGCGTGATCTTTCTATCGTCGGTGCCGGCGTGGAAATATCACACCATCCGGCCGTTGTCGGGGCAGGTCGCCGATTCGATCTATCAGGCGCGCCAGTACGCGCAGCAACCGATCGCGCCCTTGCCGGTGACGATCGAACGCACGCTCGAAGGCAATGCGCAGATCGTGCGCATCGGGGGCGGCCGTTATGCGCCACGCTATCTCGCGTCGCGGCGCGGCATGGGTGAGCCGGACTGGCATCTGATTACGATGTCGCCTGTCACTCCGGTCGACGCCGACGCGCGTAACACGACGATCATTACCGGTTTCGGATACGTGTCGCTGGTCCTGCTGGCGTTCTACTGGAGAATGCGCCGCGCCCGGGTGCGCGAAGTGATGCGCAGCCGTGCTCTGCTACAAAAGGCCTATGCGGAACTGAACCAGCGAGTGGCCGAGCGCACCGCCGATCTCTCGCAGGCGAACGAGCAGTTGCAGAAGGAAGTTGCCGAACGAACGCGCGCGGAACAGGAATTGCGCGCGGCGCACGATGAACTGATCCAGGCCAGCAAGCTTGCCGCGTTGGGTCAGATGGCGGCCGGCATCACACATGAATTGAATCAGCCGCTCGCGGCGCTGCGCGGTTTCTCCGACAACACACGCGTGCTGCTCGAACGTGGCGACCAGGCCTCGGCGCGTGAAAATCTCGAAGCGATCGCCGCGCTCACCGAGCGCATGGGCAAGATCACCAATCAGTTGAAGCTGTTCGTCGGACGCGCGCGGCCACGCAGCGCGCGCGCACCGATCATGCGAGCGTTGCGCAACGTCGTCGCGCTGCTGCAGAAGCGCCTGCAAGGCGTCGACGTTGAGTTCGCCTTGCTCGATGCCGATACCGGCGTGCGCACACCGCTGAATCTCGCCGACGACCACCCTGAACTGATCGCCCATTGCGACGATCTGCGGCTCGAACAGGTGCTGATCAATCTGCTCGGCAATGCGCTCGACGCAACCGCAGGGATGACGCCACCGCATATTTCGATCGAGATCGAAACCACGGAGTCGAGCGTCTCGTTCGCGGTGCGCGACAACGGCCCCGGTATTCCCGACGACGTACTGCCGCGGCTGTTCGAACCGTTCTTCACGACGAAGGAAATGGGTCAGGGGCTTGGGCTTGGCCTCGCGATTTCATCGTCGATCGCGCGCGACTGCGGCGGCACGCTAGTGGCGGGCAATGCCCCGGACGGCGGTGCATTATTCGTGTTGACGCTGCGCCGTGCGCGCGTGCAGACGAGCCACACCTCGGACCCGCTGACCACCGGTTCCTGAATCAAACGAGAACGATATGTTGAACGACGGCCTGCAAGTGCTGTACATCGAAGACGACGAACTGGTGCGGCGCGCCAGCGTGCAGAGTTTGCAACTGGCGGGCTTCGACGTGATCGGCCATGCGTCGGCGGAATCCGCGGCGAAGATGATTAGCGCGGATTTTTCCGGGGTGATCGTCAGCGATATTCGCTTGCCTGGTGCAAGCGGTCTCGAACTGCTCGCGCAGTGCCATGAGCGCGCGCCTGACGTGCCCGTGATTCTGGTCACCGGTCATGGCGATATTTCGATGGCCGTGCAGGCGATGCGCGACGGCGCGTATGACTTCATCGAAAAGCCATTCGCGTCCGAGCGTCTGATCGAAACCGTCCGACGCGCGCTGGAGCGCCGCAAGCTGGTGCTCGAGAACCTCGCGCTGCGCCGTGAACTGGCCGGGCAGAACTCAGTGGCGCCGCGCATCATCGGCCGTAGTCCGGCGATCGACCAGGTGCGGCGGCTGATCGCGAATATCGCACCGACCGACGCGTCGGTGCTGATCAACGGCGACACCGGTGCGGGCAAGGAGTTGATTGCGCGCAGTCTGCATGAACTGTCGCCGCGGCGGGACAAGCCGTTTATCGCCGTGAACTGCGGCGCGCTGCCGGAGCCGATGTTCGAGTCGGAAATGTTCGGCTACGAACCCGGCGCATTCACCGGCGCGGCAAAACGCCGGATCGGCAAGCTCGAACATGCTTCGGGCGGCACGCTGTTCCTCGACGAAATCGAGAGCATGCCACTCGCGTTGCAGGTCAAATTGCTGCGCGTGTTGCAGGACGGCGTGCTGGAAAGGCTTGGGTCGAATCAGCCGATTCGTGTGAATTGCCGCGTGGTGGCCGCCGCGAAGGGCGACATGGCCGAGCACGTCGCGGACGGCTCGTTCCGTCGCGATTTGCTGTACCGGTTGAACGTGGTGACGATCGCGCTGCCGCCTATGGGCGAGCGGCGCGAAGACATCGTACCGTTGTTCGAGCACTTCCTGCTGGATGCAGCGGTGCGTTATCAGCGTCCTGCGCCGATTCTCACGGACCGGCAGCGTGCGAGTCTGATGCAGCGTGAGTGGCCGGGCAATGTGCGCGAACTGCGCAATGCCGCCGACCGCTTCGTGCTCGGTGTGGCCGACGACCCGGTCATGTCTTTCGCTGACGACGGCGCAGCGACGCAACCGTTGAAGGAGCGTGTCGAGCAGTTCGAGCGGGCGGTGATCGCTGAGGCGTTGGAGCAGGCCGGCGGGGTAGTCGCGCTGGCGGCGGACAAACTGCAGCTTGGAAAGGCGACGCTCTACGAGAAGATCAAACGATATGGCCTTGCGGCCAAAGGGGAAGGAGAGCGGTGAGGATGTGAAGCGCCGGCGGCGAGGTGCGACGCCGGCGTGTGTGAATCAAAGCGCCTTGTTTGGGGCGTTTCCAGGCAATGAAGCGGCAATCAGGCCGCGTTCAGCGCTTTTTCCAGCAACTGGTCGAGTTCCGCGAATTGCGGTTCGCCGACGTAGCGCTTCAGGATCTTGCCGTCTTTATCGACCAGGAAGGTGGTCGGCGTGAGCTGGACGTTGCCGAACTGCTTGGCGGCCGAGCCGTCGTCCATGGCAACCTTGAACGGCAACTGGCGGGTTTGCGTGTAGTTGGCCACGTACATCGGTGCGTCGTAGTTCATTGCGACGGCGACGAATTCGAGGCCTTTGCCCTTGAAGCGGTTATAGGTCTGGACCATCTGCGGCATTTCTTTCATGCAGGTGTCGCAACTGGTCGCCCAGAAGTTGACCAGATAGACCTTGCCTTTCAGATCGGCGGTCGACACTTTCTGGCCCGACAGCAACGTGAAGGTCGCATCAGGCACGCGCTGCTGGCCGGCGAACGCAAAGTAGCCGGCAATCGCAAGCGCGATGGCCACGACGGCGATGATGCTGGCGCGAACCGGATTCGAGCGCCGTGCGGCGGTGGACGGGGTGGAACTCATGAACGGAACCTCGAAAGTCGCGCGGAGCGCGCGGGACAGTGCGTTGGTTTGGGACTGCGCTTGGGACTGCTTTTGGACCTGCGTTTTTTGACCGGGTTTGGGACGATTAAATCCGCTGCGGCCAAGCGTCGCTATTGTAGCCCCATTCCGGTTGCGCGACAGCGGGCGGCCCGGGAGGGGATAATAGGGCTTTACGTTCCTGTCAGCCCGGTCTTCTGTCCCCATGCTCCAAACCGCTTTTCGCTTTCTCGCCCGGATCTCGATCATCCCGTTTGACCGTCCTCGTCCTGCCAGCCCCGTTAGCCGTTCCCCATGCTTCTCCGTGGCCGATGACCGCCCGGCCGGCACAGCTTCCCGCTTGCTGCGGACGCGCGCCGTACTCGGCACGATGGCCTGCGCGCTGGTACTGGGCGGCGCGTTGAGCGCATGTTCGCCGACCTTCGACTGGCGCACCGTCATGAACAACGACAACGGCTATACGGTCGACCTGCCGGCCAAGCCGGGCAACGATCAGCGCGTGATTCAGATCGGCGGCACGCCGATGCAGATGGCGATGCAGACCGCTGAGGCCGGCGACGCCGTGTTCGCGGTTGGCACCGTCATGCTGCCGAGCGACGACGAAGCCACCCAGCGCGCAGCCCTGGAATTCCTGCGCACCGGTCTCGCGCGCAACGTCGGCGCCGCGCCGGACGCGCACGCAGTGCAAATCCCGCTCGCTGCCGGCGGTCAGGTGCTGGGTCTGGAGATGAAGGTAACCGGTGAAGCGGGTTCGCAACACGAAACGCGTACTGTCTATGCGCGGCTGGTCGCGCGTGGCCGACATGTGTATCAGGCAGCGATCATCGCTTCCAAGCCGCTGCAACAGGAGCAGATCGACCAGTTTTTCTCGTCGTTCCAACTGTATTGAAACTTCGGTTCCGGCCGGTTCACGCGCGACAAGATCGGTGTGCACAGTGAAAGTTCCTTCGTAGCATCGCGCGCTAATTCCCGGTTTACGTTGAAGTTTTCCGATTACCCACAGGTGCTGTGGATAACTCTGTTGAAAACTTCGCTTTTTTTGCCGGAGATGCCCATCCCACGGGCATTCTGTCAGCCAAAGCTGGCTCAGGACGGTCGAAAAAATTCAATCGAATCAATGCCTTTGGAATGCATGCTTGCGGGTGCCTTTCAGATGTTTCCAGATTTGTCAGAAGCCCGAACATGTGCATAAGTCAAGTCTTGACAGCCGATTTTTCGCCTTATAGCGACCCGAAGGCCCGACGATATTGAATGGCTTCGCCGATCTGCGCTGCACTCGGCATGGCGGCGCCGGCCAGATCGGCGATGGTTCGCGCCACCTTCAGGACTCTGTAGTGAGCACGCGCTGACCAGCCGAAGCGCTCGCCGGCCTGACGCAGCAAGCCTTCGCCGGCTGCGTCGGGGCGGCAGACTTCGTCTACTTCCCGTCCACCCAGTTCGCGATTGGTTTTGCCTTGCCGGGCCAGTTGGCGCTCACGAGCGGCATTCACCCGCAGCGCGATTGTCGCGCTCGTTTCGCCGGTGACTGTGGAACGTGCCGACAGCTCCGCCGGCGTGAGCGCCGGGATTTCGATCTGGATGTCGATCCGGTCCAGTAGCGGCCCAGACAGTTTGCGCAGATAGCGCGTCGCGATTTCCGGCGTGCAGCGGCAGCGGCCGTTAGGGTCGCCGCGCCATCCGCAGGGACAAGGGTTCATTGCGGCGATCAGCTGGCAGGCTGCCGGAAAATCCGCCTGCAAGGCGGCCCGGGAGATTGTGATGCGACCGGCCTCGAGGGGTTCGCGCAGGGTTTCCAGCACGTGGCGGTCGAATTCCGGAAGTTCGTCCAGAAATAGCACCCCCAGATGCGCCAAGGTGATCTCGCCGGGTTGCGGCGGATTGCGCCCGCCGACCAGCGCCGCTGCGCTCGACGAATGATGTGGCGAGCGAAATGGCCGTTGCCGCCATAGTGAAGGCGTAAAGCCAGCCCGGCTGGCGGAAAGCAATGCGGCCGAACTGAGAGCTTCGTCGTCGGTCATGGGCGGCAGCAGGCCTGGCAGACGGGCGGCGAGCATCGATTTGCCCGCGCCAGGCGGCCCGACCAGCAAGACGTGGTGTCCGCCGGCCGCGGCGACTTCAAGCGCGCGGCGCGCGCCGCGCTGGCCGATCACATCGGTCATGTCGGGAATGGCGGCAGCGGCGGTCTCGCTGAGGTCGGGCGCTGCCACCGGGTAGAGCCGGGCGTCAGCAGCGCCGACCAGATGCGCGCACAGCGACGGCAGGTCGGTGGCGCCGTAGACATCGACACCGGGCACGAGTGCCGCCTCGGCCGCACTTGCCGCGGGCAAGTAGAGCTGCGGGGTGCGCTGAGTGGACGTCTCGAACGTCGCGGGTTCACCCGACGGAATACGAGTCGCTGCAGTAGCAAAGGGAGACGCGCCGCCGGGGCCACCGTGATGCGCCACGCTGCGGGCCGTCCCGCAGGCCATCGCGAACGCTCCGCGCATCGGTCGCAGCGCCCCGGTCAGCGAGAGTTCACCGGCGAATTCGCGATGCAGGAGGGATTCGGCCGGAATCTGCCCGCTCGCCGCCAGAATGCCTAAAGCGATAGGCAGATCGAAGCGGCCGGACTCCTTCGGCAAATCGGCAGGCGCGAGATTGACGGTGATACGCCGCACGGGGAAATCGAAGCTGCAGTTCTGCAGCGCCGCGCGTACGCGTTCGCGGCTTTCGCGCACTTCCAGATCGGGTAGGCCGACGATCGACATCGTCGAGTTATAATTGCACCAAATTTAATCATCTGGTGCCGATATGTCGAACGGGGAAATGCAACGACCACTAGCTTACAGTTACGTGAGATTCAGCACCGCGCAACAAGCTATGGGTGATAGCCTGCGCAGACAGGTGGAGATGACAGAACGGTACTGCGAGAAGAAGGGCCTTAATTTGGCCCGTGCGTCAGCCTATCGAGACCTTGGCGTTTCCGCATTTAGAAAGAAGAACATCGAAACGGGCAAACTGGCTGAATTCATCGATGCCGTGAAGGCAGGCAAGGTGCGACCGGGCAGCTATCTCATCGTCGAGCAGTTTGACCGGCTATCTCGGGCGAACGTCAACGTCGCCTTACGGCTTCTTTTGGATTTGATTGATGCCGGCATCGTCGTTGTTACTCTGATTGACGAAAAGGAGTGGAATAAAGATTCCGTCTCTGATGTCGGGGACCTCATTACTGCAATCATCTATATGGCGCGCGCCAACGACGAAAGTGCGCGCAAATCGGACCGTCTTTCGGCGGTATGGGAACAGAAAAAAAAGCGTGCGGCAGATGGCACGGCTACGCGGATTGTCACCAGCGAGGCTCCCCGCTGGTTACGCGCAAAGGCCGACAAATCCGGCTTTGAACCAGTGCCCGAACTTGTTGAAAGTGTTCGGACGGTTTTCGAAATGCGCATCAACGGCGCGGGTGCCGTGGCGATTTGCAGTCGAGCAAATCGGGAGCGATGGCCGGTGCCGGGGAAAGCACCCGTGAGGAAAGCTGGGGAGTCAGACGAGGATTTTGCCCGACGCAGAGAGGCCAGTGGAAGCTGGCACCTCTCTCTGATAAATCGCATCCTGAAAAATCGAGCTGTGCTTGGAGAATATCAACCGCGGCGCATTGACCGTGACAATAGCAAGAACAGGGTCGCCGTTGGCGAGCCAATTTCCGGCTACTATCCAGCGGTCATTGACGAGACAACGTTTCTGAGAGCGCAGGCCACGTCGTTGCGGCGCAGCCTGCGCCCTGGCCGACGCGACGCGCACGCGCGGAACTGGCTTTACGGGCTCGTGAAATGTGGCGAATGCGGAAACTCGCTAGTTCGCAAGAACAAGGCATCTTCCAAACAACCTGGATATGCACGGTATTACTGCGCGGCCCGCGTTCGCGGCTTAACGAAATGTCCTAGCGTCAGTTCGGCTCAGCTTGAAGGCTGCGTCAACCACGTAGCATCTACGTGGATGCCTCGCCATTGGAGAACTGATACATCGCTCGAGGCGCTGACCGGGCGCGCGGATGCTTTGGAAGTGGAGATTGCCAACGTCAAACGGAACATCGAGGGACTGGCCGACCTTGCTGGTAGCGTTACGGCAACGTCTGCCAGGAAAACGCTGATAGAAAGATTAGATAGCGAAGGGACGGCGCTCGATGCACGCGAACACGAACTCGCTCGGGTCCGCGCCGAACTGGCCGACCATGGGCACCTCGCCGACGACGGCGAATACATTGCTGCACTCAAACAGATTTCGCGCGAGATAGATGAGATTACGGCAGGCCGCGATGGAATGGATGGCGCGTTGCGCTTGCGCGAAGAGCTTGCTCGAATATTCCAAAAAGTCGTCGTGCATCAAGCGCATGGATACATCGAGATTTTTATTAGGGGGCGCGCCGAGCCTGTTTGGCTCCCACTGGAATTCGTTGGCCTAGAGCCACCTTCTGAGCCAAGCACTGAGCAAATAGAGGCTGCAGAGCGGGATATCGACGCACTGCGGCTCGCGATGGGCGGGTGATTCGGCCCCACGTCGCCGCCCTCCCCTCGTGCATAAGTCGTCTGCTGGCGGAACAGTGGTTGAAGGGGGTACCAATGACCACCCATCACGGCACTGAATTGAGCCGCCGTGATAACACCGCTGTTAGACCTTGACTTCGTTCAGAATATGACGGCCCCCCGGCACTGCAACGCTGACCGCCGTATATGCATCAAAGCCTTGCGCCTTCACCGCTTCTGCAATCGCTTGCACGTACGGCTCCGAAGCTGGCATCGGACTGAGCGCCAGCACTTGCATCCCGAGCGGTGTGACGCGGTACATGGTAAGCGTTAGCACTTTTGTCAAGTCAGTCGTTCGTGCAACGACCGCCCGGTTGTGCATTAGCAGATATTGGACGAACAGAGCCCCGCCGCCATTAGGCTTCCATGTGATAGTCAAACCCACCCCACCGACTCCGCTGATGAGCCCAAGCTCTTGCATTTGCATTAAAAAATCAATGCTCGTCGTTGGGGAGTTCGCCATTTCACCGTAGGTGAAGATAAATTGGCCATTGACCACGTAAGGGCAGAGCCGCTGAATTTGCTCTGCCTCGGCACGCGAAAGGTTTTTCAAGAAGTCGAGTGTGCGCAGCGAATGCGCGCCGGGACTCTTCACTTCACCCGCCAAAACTTTCGCCCAAAGTGATTGCAGTTCGTCCGAAGAGACCTGAGCCGCACAGTCCCGCCAACGATAGAGCCAGTCCGCGTCGATAGGGTGTTCGGTCGCCTCGGAAGGGTCAGCGCTCAGAATGTCTTCGGCTTGAAGGATGGTTTTCGCGACGTTTATCTCCTCACGCACCGCATTAGCGCGCTTAGACTCCTCGGCCGCGTGCATCAGCGCGCCCATGTCCAAAACCGGCTCGGCCCTTCCGTCAATCACCTCTGCGTCGCTAGACAAAAGCATCAGCGATTTTCTATCGGTCTCGACTACTTTCTTTTTGCCCGCGCGAATCTCTTCGGCTTCCTTTTCAGCCTGAGCAAGCAATAGCATCTCGTTCCTGCGAGTCTCCAACTGAGCGCGTGACTCTCTCCGCATCTGCCAAGGCTTCAACAGCGACCCGATACCACGGTCGGCCAACGACTCCCACATTTTTATGAGCAGTTTTTCCCCCGGCACATCCATGCGAACCTCGCGTTCTTTTTTGTGAAGCGGTCAATCTAGCAGTTTCCGTCCTTGCGCAAAAGCATACCGCTCCGAGGCGCCTGCAACCAGCTAGTCCGTCCCCGCGCCCATGCAAGTACATATCCCAAACACCGAGAGCAAGCCGTCCACGGGTGGATTCGACGGACTAGCAACAGCGCCAGGCAAGACACCCGACTGAGACAGATAAACCCGAGCGAGCTGGGGCAGGTTCCGCTAACGCAATAACGCTCCGCTTGGCCTCTCATCGAATGCTAAGATTAATGCTGTCGCGTCAATAATGAGTCAAACATGAATCTCGGCGAAAACAAGGTTTTTCTGGAACTCGTAGCTAGTTTCCATGCGAACCCAAACAATTTCTGTTTTTTTGTAGGCGCCGGCCTCTCGCAGCCGCTTTTCCCTTCTTGGGGAAACCTGCTGAAGACATTTATATCGAAAGCTTCCTCTAGCTCCCTTTCATATAGTCAGGCGGAACTTAATGGCTACATCGAGAAGGGCGAGCATTATCTGGAAGTGGCGGACGTGTGTGTACAGGCGCTTGGTTCGTCCGCATATCGGGATATAATGGAAGCGGAGTTTGATAAGGAATTTCTTGATGATGCCATTCCTGATGCGTACCGGGAATTGTTGAAACTATCCCCAAAGACTATTTTCACAACGAACTATGACCGAATTCCCGAAAGATTAAGTGGTGGTCGGCATCGCGTGTACGCGAATAATGCGGCGCCAGAGGCGGCTCGCGCTTTCGCAAAAGGACAATCGCTTGTCTTCAAAATACATGGCGATATTGGTATCAATTCGACCATAGTCTTAACGACCGCCGATTATCAAAGAGTCATCCATAAAGATTCAGCGACCCACTTATTCTTAACAAGTTGCTTTTCAACAAAAACATTTATCTTTGTCGGTTTTTCGCTGAGTGACCCACACATTAATATAATTTTAGATAAACTATATTCAACGAACCATGAAATTCCCATTTCTCATTATGTCTTGTTGAACGAAACCTCGCAATTCAAGATAGATGCGTTTTCAAAAAGATATGGCCTTAAAGTCATACCATACTCCCCGAGTACCCCGGCACATCCGGAGGTCGCGCAGTTTCTCCGAGCGCTGCAGCACACTGTCGAAACAAGCACCGTGGAGTCCCGTACTCCGGAGCACTTGCAGATTGACAGCGAACAGAATCTTTTTTTGCATGTGCAGCAGAAGTTGAGTGAGATTTTCGTGGCTTCCTCGACGTCAGTATTCTTTTCTCGCGAAACGCTTTACGTAAGCTTTAGCGCCACAGGGCAAACCGTCGGAGAGATTCAGCGAGAATTGCTTTCTGCCCTGAAGCTGTTTTCGTTTTTCTATGAGCCGATGAAATTAATTTCGTTCAATGTTTATATTGACAATAAAGGCTCGGTAGAATTTAGGGAAATTCAATCGCTTATATGCACAGCAGCAATCAATAGCAACGCAGCATACGATTACGCAACAAAAAAGACGGCCACCAGTGTCGTTTGGCAGGAAATGAAATTCTATGCCACACCAGAAATAACAGACCCTTTTGGCGTCAAAGCGGAAGTGCGCTTCCCCCTTAGTACCGGCCTATTGAATGATTGACCTTCGAGATAAGCTATGACTGACGTTCGCCAACTTGAGTTTTCGTTCTACCGAGACGGCAATATTTTTGGAAAATCTCGTTTTGCGGCGGCCGCTGGAAAACCCGGCGTGACGATGAATTCCACTAGCTCGGTTTCCTCTTTTCCGTTCACAACGTTGGAGACAACCGAACCCGATATTAACATGCATATGATGAATTTCGGGCGGGGTGATATATTGGAGGTTTCAACGGCAGAGAATGAAGCATCGCCTTTGCAGTCGATATTTAAGGGCGAGTTTCTTGGAAAAAAGATATCTATGGATAATTCAACTCAGACGATGACCATATCTTCTGAGCTTGTACATTCATTCTACATGCTAACTTCTATCGATTTTGCCGGAGAAAATTATTTTGACGATATACCTGTTAAGAGTTTCTTCGAAAAGATTATAGTCGACTCAAATTGCAAGGCGTCCCTTTGCGTTTCCGAAGAAGCCGGAAGTATTGGAATTAGTGGGAGAACGCGGCGCGGAAATTTATTTCGGATAATAAAAGAGATATGCCATATCAATGACCTTGTCTTGTTTTTTGGTGTAGATAATAGCGTCAGGGTGGAGCGGAAGTCAGAGGTACTGATGCGAATCAAAGGGGCGATTCCCGTCCAAATTAACGCTGACGAGGTGCTCTCGTATGAAGCAACAGAAGGCGTGCCCTTCGGGTCGCGGCCACTATAGTTTCAGTTAGTCCACCGAATGGCGTAATGGCCGTAGGGCTGTCTGGAATGCTGGCTCGAGCGACAAACGAAGCCCTCAAGTCCAGCACCATCGACGGCTATCTTTGACGGGCACGAGACGGACTGGAGAAGGGAATTCTGGGCGATGCCCTGGTCCTATGACGGTAGAACAGTTTTGGAATAGCCCGCCTCACGCCCCAGCAGGCTCGTTTCCCCAATGTCAGTATGAACCGGCGTCTTTAGCAGCAAGCTTGGCCATAATCAGAGGCTTGACGCGCTTGCGCTCTGACTTCGACAGCCGTCCCCAGGCTAGTACCACATCGGCAAGCTCGTCATCGTCGCAATAGAAGTATGCGGCAGGCACCCGTAATGCCAGCGCCAGCTTTACGGCGATGCCAAAAGGGGGCTCGTGAACCCCTGTCTCGTAGCGGCTCATCCGAACGCTCGCCGTTCCTTCATCGAGCCCAATCTTCACGCCGAGCTTGTCTTGCGGAATGTCCGCTCGCAGCCTCGCGGCTCGCAGGCGGCGTCCAAAAACAGTGGTTGGTTCCTTTTTGACCATCCTACGAATATCGTAATATTTCGTTGTAATTTCTCTACGAAATTCGTAATATGACTCCGTTTCATACCTCTGCTGAGCATGCGCGTGCGCAGTGCTGTCCTCGGCTCCGACGTGCGATGTGCTTTCTGGGGTAACGGTCTACGGGGTTAGTTTGAGAGCTACACAAAAATGAAAAATACGTTCAAATTGTTGGTTTCGGTTTGCGGATTCCTTGTTTTTTGGGAGCCCGCCTTCGCCTTCACATCCATATCGGCAGTTCCTGGTGACAACTCCGCTTTGTATCGAGCCAGCAACTACGACACACAGGCACAAGCGGACAATGTAGCCTTATCCGGCTGTCGCACAGCGACGCGGCGCAATGGGCACGCCGCGCTTGCTAAAAAGTGCGTTGTAATGGACCGAAGTCCAGGACCTGGATATGGCGCGCTGGTATGTGGCGATGGTGGATGTGCGTGGCGAACCGGTTACGAATCGGGGCAAGCGGCCATTGATGCCACGTATAACGCATGCAGTGCGAATTACAAAAACTGCCAGCAGACGAATATTGAAGCCTGGGAAGATTTTGCTGGCTTCCCGCGCGTGCCCGATGCGCAACCCCAAATGCAGAAGCCATCGTCTATGAGCGATATCTATCGAGCCAGATGGTGCGCGAAACAAGATGCACCGCCGCCCGAGTGCGCTCGATAATTGACGCGGAAACAAAAACTAAATCATGTTCGACATCATTTTCGGAACGGCACACGCCATCTATATTGCCGGCGCACTCGTCGGGAGCGTCATCCTGTGGCCGGACCAGACCTACCCTCTTCACAAGACGCCGGAGGAACGCGAAATCGTTGAGGTCGTAGGCTTCCATCCGCAGTGGTACAAGGCTGATTCGAAGTGCCACTACACGGGCCTCATCGTGCCGTACGTGCGTGACTGGCCTGAAACCGTGCGCCGCGGGCAGGAAGAAGAAGTCCTGCCGCCAGACTTCGAACACACGGCAGGCCATGCGGTCATCCTGGACAAGAAGACCTGCCCGGGTAAGGAAGACGAGAAGGTCTTCCTGGTTGACGCGGTGGAGCGCAACTTCGGCTACTTGGGTGGCGGCACCGACTTCCACTTTGATGACCCGGACACCATCAAGCCCGAGTACAAGCCGAAGTGGCTGCCGCAGGTGATGCAGCGTCTCGCTCGCGTGGCAGAGCATGACGAGAAGGCAAAGGGATTGCTCGTCTCGGTTACCGGGATAGAAGATGCACGCGCTGACAAAGCAAAAGCGGCAGCAACGGCATCGGGAGCGGTCGCGGCAAGCGCAGCAGAGGAAGCTAGTGCGCCGGCAGCATCGCCCAGTCAACCCGTCGCAGCAAGGGCAGCATCCCGTTAAGCGGCAACACCGACGCGGGGAATACCGTGACTATCGGCCCACCCGCGCCCGCCCGTGGACGAGCAGGCTGTACACCGCCTCGCGGCCGTGGACAGCCCTGGCTACCGCCAGGGGTTCCTACTCGCCCACCGGCTCCCCGCGACGCTTCGCCTACGGCCTGACGCGCCCTGCCGGGCTTGCCTCAAGTAGATAGAACGTCCATCACGACTCCGACTCGGCACCGTCAGCTCGGTCATCACCAGTCTTCTTCCGCTTCGGAAACTGGCGTTCTCCTTTTATAACGCTAATTTTAGGGCGTTCGCCAGCCTCGTGTATGACCTCACATTCTGGCCAGCCGGTGACCTCCTTTAGGTGAGCCAGCGCCGCATCGAGTTTCGCACGCCAGATGCGTTCTGGCGTATCTATTCGGTCGGCGAGCGCCTTTATCAGGTCGCAGCTACATTTGAAGGGCTTGGCGTGTGAAGAATAGAAGGCGTGCAACCATTTGGATAAATAGTCTTTAAGTTTTCCCCGCTCTTCATTTTGAAGAATCCGGAAATCCCTTTCCTGAAAAAAATCCCCGACTTTCGCAGAAATGACCACCTCATAATCGTATTTTTTCTTGCTTCCGGGTGTCGGCTCTTCGATTGACGAAATCAACCGTGTTCGTCCGGAGGCATAGCGAGTCTTGTAGCTAATGTCGGCTTTGTACAGCCGCATCAGAGACTCATGAAGCAGGCAGAAATTTTTTGTGCCACGCTGGCGTCCGCGTTCCGAAATGGCTTCTTCCCGAGTGAAGAAAATCCGTGCCTCGCTCTTGCCCGCAAGTCCCCGCTGGTATGCGCGATTCAGCAGCCACACGTATACGTCGCAATCACCTTGGTCCAAGCGCTCGCCAGCTACTTGCTCCAGCTCGTAATTGCTTAGCGCGGCAATGCTGATTGGATTGTCTTCAGCAGCAACCTTCCGATTCGCTTCGCCACTGAATTTTCGTGAGCTGAACAGCGAACTGCGGACGAACGCATGCGGAAATGCCCGGTGAGTGTCGAGCTTCCCGCGCGCTAGCTTGAGTTGAGGCCAGACGCTCGTGGCGGTGTCGGGGAGGGTGTCGGTCGGAAGCACGGTGTCGGCGCTAAAGTGGCGATGCCCGAGTATAGTCGGATGTGTACTGACGTACATCTGATTTGTGTACTGACGACGGAGATTTTGGGATTTTTGTGTACTGACGCTCGCTCGGTCATCGCTTAAAGCGAAAATACATCGGAAAAATAAGGGTGTTTTCTGAGTGACCGCCGCGCATAGTCTTTATATATAGACCTGACACATATATAGACCTTGAAATACGCAGGCGTGCATACGAAGGGGGGCGAAGCCCCCTCTTCGCCGCGCGACGGCGGCGAATTCACCCCTGAGCCGCGTAAGCGTGAGTAGTCAATTCCAAGCGCTATAGCCCTTTCCGCGCTCGGAACAGTGACAGTGAGGATAATAATCGCCTGCGGCGGGCCTGCTGACCAGGAGAGGCGGGCAGCACGACCCCATTGATTCGTGGTGCTCGACCCGTCCTCGTGCGGTGTGGCGTTTGAAGACGGGATGCGAAGGCTCGAATTGGCGTCAGGCTGTCTCGCCGTTAACCTCTTCCCATATCTCCAAGACCTGCTGCGGAGTCACGCCGGCCCCCCATGCTTTCGCGCGATTGGCCCAAAAATGGAATGTCAGTTCCTCCAGCGGGACCGGTACCGCAATAGCGGACCAGTCTTTCGGGTTCGCACCATCCCGCTTGCCTCGCAATTCCATTTTGCGACGCATTTCGCGTGAAGTCCCGTCAAAGGCACATGCTGTTTTCCAGTCCATCAGTCGCGGGTCTGACGCGCTCAGGCCAAAGCGGACGCAGCCGAACACCTTGGCCTGCTCGTGAAATGACAGCGGACGTACGCCGCGTCCGTCTGGGGATGCGACCATCTTTCGCGCTGTCGGCTCCCAAGCCTGGTTAGAAGAGAACCACAGGAGTGGAACCACACCTGGTGCGCCAGCGTTACTACACTGGAGTTCTCCGGCTTCGACGATTTGAGACAGGTGGATACAAGTCGTGTAATGCCAAACCACCTCTGCCATATTTCACCTAGAGTTGTCAGTAGTTTCGAAGGTCGTAACTGTAGCTGACTCCGTAGGCCCGGCTACCGGAAACATCCTCGCGAAATTGCGCTATACACGGTATCGACGCTCTGTTCCGCGTGCGCAATGCGACAGTCCCCCTCCTCAATTTTCTTGCCGTATGCCGTCATGGCCGCGCTCATCGCGGTTGGCGGGGTCGTGCTACAGCTAAAGGCCCCGGCCATCCTGCCTTTTCTGGACAAGCTGCTGACGGCTCACGTCATCTTATTCGGCGCATGGCTCGCCTTGGCGGCGGCGGGCATGGATTACGCGGCCGTCACGCTGCACCGCAAGCTGCGCATGGGCGAAGTCGGAGCGAAATCGGCGGCGCAGCTCCACATTTCGAGGAAGTGACATGCGGGGACACACGGAACGCAAATCCGCGCGTATCCGCCCGCCGGGCGAGCGTGCCACCGAGCGCACGCCAGAGCGTCAGTCCACCGCCAGCCAGGCAGTGACGAGGCTGCTGAAAGCACTAGGAGCCCGCAATGGCGAACGCGCCGACAACCCGAAACGTTGACCGCTTCGACGCGGGGCGCTCCTCGCCGCGTCTGGCCCATGACCGCCTTCGGCTGGGCGAGCGGGTCACGGCACTGCGCGAGCGGTTGGAAGCGCGGGCCGACACACGGGCGGCGGCTCAATTACGGGCCGACGTGCGAGAGGCGCGTGGCTTCGTGAGGGGTTTCGACGCACGGGCCGTTTCCGATAAGACAGCTACCCGCTACGACCGTGTAGTAGCGCAGATGCAGGAAGCGGGCCAGCGCCCGGAAGACGCAGCCTGCAAGAACACATTCGAGTACCGCCGTGCCGCCCTTGTGCACGTCACTCGCAATGAGGTGAAGGGCGCACTGCGGGACATGGACCGCTATCGACGAGCGGGTGACGTGGCACGTGCAGCAGCGGCATACGGCCGGGTCCGCGATGGGCTGGAAACACTTCGGCGCTATCCGCCCACGACAGGGAGCCGCGAAAAGGACCTAGCGCGGCGCAGCGCGTTCGCAGGCCCTTCGCGAGCCGAGCCTGACGAGAGTAACGGTAAACGTGCCTCGCTGTCCGGGCTGCCTGCTGATTGGCGTGAAGTAGTGCAGCGCGAAGCACCGTCGCAGGACCGTGCGGCCTTTGCCGTGCTTGCGCTCACCGGAAGCCGTCCGGCCGAGGTTCGGGGCGTGCGCGTCCGGCAGAATGGTGACACCGTGACGCTGACCATTCGCGGCGCGAAGGTAGACGATGCGCGCGGTGTGGACGTGCGTATCCTCGGCTACGCGCGAGACGAATTGACGGGCACGCAGGCGGGACGCGACCTGCTGGACTGGCTCGGGCATCGGGAGCAGCGCACGGTGGCGCATGAGGGAACCGTCGCGGCGTTTCGAGAGCGCGTAAGCCGAGCGGCGGACCGTGCGGGCTTGTCTCAAGTGTCTGCATACACCTATCGGCATGCGGCCGCCCGCGAGATGAAGAATGAGGGGGCCTCACGTGAAGAAATCGCGGAGCGGCTGGGGCATCGGAGCGAATGCTCCCAATCAGTCTACGGGTGATAGCGCCATGGAACCCATGTACTCAACAACTTTTATTGCCCATTTGCGCGAGACCGGCCAGTACGCCGCTGCCGAAGGCGCGGAGGTGGCGAACGAAGTGGAGTCGGCAGCAGCTCCCGTGCCGTTTCAGAGGCCGGGAGCGAGTCCTGATGCCGATAGCGCGTTGCATGCCGCGCACGCAGCATCCGCAGAAGCCGGTGCCGCCCCGGCTTCTGCTGGAACTACGGCCTCCGCTCCGCACGCCGCACACCCTGGTGAGCAGGTGGCGCAAGCCGCCGAAGTCGGAGATGGGGAACCAGTAGGCAACAGTGCAGTGACCACCGGGCATGATGGCCCGGTCCACGATGAACCTCCCGCACACTCGCCGGACCACGCTCGCGATGTCGCTACGACACGTGCAGAGATAGGCGCTTACCCTCACGCCCATCATATCGACGCTGCCGACCCGCTGGCGGGCTTGCACTCGTTCCGGTTGCGCGATTCGTTGGAGCGTGAAGCGTTCCGGACGTCTGACTCCGTTGCGCAGGATTCGGAGATTGCCGAGCGCGTGCTGTCGCCGACCGCACGCGCATTGTTTGAGCGCGCACAAAGCGTCAGCCATGAGTCCGCCCCGCTCGACATTTCGCGCGCGGCTCAGGACGCGCGCATTAACGCATTGAAGGGCGAGATTCCGCCCTCCGCACGCGGAGACCCGGCGCTCGACCCGGCGATTATTCGGGCGATGGACCGCTCGACTAGCCAATCGTCGGGGCCAGCGCAGGAGCCGGTGCGAACACAGGCCTCCGCCGAATCGACTGCTGCGCTCTCATCGCAGTCACCTATTGCTGCATCGTCGCGTGTCCGCGATAGCGGCATGGAACGCTGACCGCCGCGCGTGCCCCAAGGCTTCTATTCAGTCGCCCGCTAAGCGCTCGCGTGTCGCCCGAGCGGGCGACTGTCAGTCTCCCTCCGGTCGCCTGACCGGCTGCCGCTGACGCGGCCCGGCGCGCGCACTCCGTGCGCTTTTGCGCCGTCGCCAAGGAGCCCGCAAGCGGGCTCCGCCTTGTCCCATGCCGGCTATGGCCGCCACGCGACAAGGCTTGTCAGAGCGCAGAGTTTTTCCTCTTCGGCTCGCGTTGGTGGCACAGTGGCCCGCCGTTGAAAACCAGCGTGGGCGATACGGCATGCGGGTCACGCGCAGCTATACGAGGTGAAGCGCCGTTGTGCGCGCCCTGGAGTCATCATGCTTCCCACCATCCGTGAACACGCATCCGCATGCGCCGCGCTGCATTGCGCATCGACGCCTGACTACGCAGCCGCCGCACTGAACATCTCGCGCGATGACGCGGCGTCCGCTCTTCGCGACGCTGCATCCGCTGGCCTGTTTCGGCGTCTGTTGCTGCCGGGTCTCGGCAATGCGCCGGTTTATCAGCCGACAGCTTTCGCGGGTGGACTCGATGCCCGCCGCGCGCCGAAATTCCTCCGTGCAGGCCTTTCTGAGTCAGGACGATGGCGCGGTCTACTTCGCGGCAGCATGGTCTTCTTTGCTACCTCGAATCTCGAATGGCTAACCTCGGCCGCACAGTCAATCTTGCGCGAGCGGTTTGCCGTTCCGGGTAAAGGACATGCAGAGCCGCTCATCGCTCGCGATGACGCCGGCCGCTATCAACTGTATGTGCCAGTACCGCCAGCGGACGCCATCAAGTCGTCGTCTGCGGTTATCGCCAGCGCCGCTGCGCGCTGGCTACCCTTGCTTGAGCACGGGGCGACTAATCTGCATTTCGTGACACTTGTAGGTCGCGCCGCCGACGCGTTGCAATCCGCACTGTCGGACCTTGCTCCGCCGTCTCAGAACGACGCTACCCGCGAATTGGCCGCGCTCGACGCCCGCATTGCTGCCGATGGCACTGGCGTTGCACGCGTTCAATTTGCACATCGTCGAGCCGAGCTTGCCGCTGTGGCTGTCGCTGCGGCAAAACCGGCTTTCCCTTGGCTTGTCAGCGAGGTCGTGGAGGTGCGCGTATGACCTGGCACTCGAAGCACATCTTCTTCCATCGCTCATATCGCAGCCGGACTGGCGAAATAGAAATCGGCCGCGGCGCGCGACCTTGGTTTCACCCGTTTTTCGCGCTGTACTGTTGCAGTCGAGCGCGGCTTTATCGGGACGCGTGATGTTTCTGCACGAGCACTCTCCGCGCCCCCGAACGAGCGCATACACGTTGCATCGCTTGCGCGCGATTGTAGAGCACCACTTGAGTTCGCTGCTTTCTCAGGCGGCGTTTCTGGGGTTCGCTTTAAGTGCTGCTTACGTCGTCTTGCCGTTCCTGCCAGACGACGTCACTGGAAGGCTGGCATGGCTGTCGGCCTGTCCGATTGCCGGGACACTTGCCGCGCTTGGCATCCGCGCATACTGGGGGCCGTTTGGCGTAAGGCTTGGTCTGTTTCTGGAAAAGCACCCTCAGTCTCAGGCGTCTATGGCAGCCGGCTACCGTCTGCCCGATGTCCCCACTTTTACTGAACCGGGCATCGTCATCGGCGAGGTCCACTCCGTCAGGGAGTACGACGCAAACGGCGAGTACACCCTGCGTCATCGAACCGATGAGGCTTATAGCGCCACGCCCGAATGGTCGGTGCTGCCCGCAAAGGGGCTGGTGACCGGCCTGCTCGTCTTGGGTAGCATCGGCAGCGGGAAAACGGCATACGTGCTGCGGCCAGCCGTCTTCCAGCTATTCCATCATCCAAGCCGCCCTGGGGGCTTGGTCATGGACTCGAAAGCGGCTTTGGTGGAGCCGCTGCGCACCGAAATGAACGCCGCAGGACGAAGCGCAGACCTACTGCCAATCGGCCCTAGTCAACTTACGAAGTGGAATCCGCTGCACATGCCGTTGTCGTCCCCGGCGACCGTGGCAAATGCTCTCCTGACAGCACTTGAGAACGTCAACGGAGCGCCGTTCGGCGCCGACACACGGTGGATTCGGGCGGGTGCGGCACACCTTGCCGAAGGCGCAATTGGTCTGCTGCGCCTTCTGAGCGGCTACGTGACCGCGGCTGCCGTACGGGTGCTGCTCAGCGATTTGCTTCTAAAGACTTCTGGCAGTGACACGCCGGGTGCAATGGCCGCGGAGTATATCGACGTGCTGTTCAGTGGCTCGACAGCGAGGAGCGACCACCCAGAGCATTTTGCCTACTACTCCAAGCTCGTAATCGACCGCATGGGCGAGGACGAAAAATTCCGCGCAATCTATGTGTCGGAGCTGTTCAACCTCCTGGTACCACTGACGGCCCCGGACGTTGCGCACCTGTACAACGCGCCCGAGTCGGACTTGGACATGCCCGATTGGTCGGAGTGCATCAATCGTGGCCTAGTCATCGTGCTCGACTGCAACAGCCGGAGCGTTCCGGGGCTCGCAGTCATTCTCGGCATGCTTCTGAAGTTGTCGTATGAAGACGCGATGCTTGCCAGGCTTGACTGGGCGCGGGAGGGGCGGTGCAATGCCGAAAGGTACATGGCGCTTGTCATCGATGAATATCAAGACTACGCGAGCCCTGGCGATGCAGAATATCAAGCACTCTGCCGCGAATCAAAATCGATGACGGTCTTGCTGACTCAAGGGTTCGCGTCAATCGTGCAGCGCGTAGGCGACGAGCGCGCGGAAGTGCTGCTGCAATCGCTTCGCAACCTCCTGATTCTCAACCAGACAGTGCCGGAATTCGCTGCGGATTTGCTCGGGCAGCATGACGCGTTAACCATTGATTCGAACATTTCAGAGAATGTGACCGACGCCTCGCTAGCCGCTAACGGCAGATTCGGGGGGGACTCGACGGTGTCTCAATCGTACTCCGTGCGTAAGAATCGCGAGTACGTGGTATCGCCGGAGGTTCTGTCAAATCTCCCCGTGGGGCAGGGTATTTTGCAGTCGCACGATGGAAATCGTAGTGTGCCGATTCATCGAGTTTTTCTTCGCCCGTACTATGCGGCGCAGGGAATTCGTTACGCCGACCTGGAGAAACAATGACAACCATTAAAGTGTGGGGCTATGCCATATCGGCAATCGTGCTCGGTCTGCTTGGGGCACACATTTACACCTCTTACATCGCCCAGATGCCGCACACGGTCTGGCGCCTCGCCGGAACCGTGTGGGCCTCATGGGCCTCATGGCATACGTTTCGGTTGTTCATGCGTTAATTAACTGTTATACGGCTCCTGTTGATAGTTATATTTACGCTTCACCAATTGGCTATCTCGCTAAATAGATTTGTTAACTCGACGTTATCGCCATTTCTCAGTATTATATTAATAAGGTGTGGGGTTATTGTTGTGTGCGTCGCGTTTTTCGATAATTATGCAAACTCAAACGGTTATTTGAGGAATAAATCATGAAAGGCAAATCGGCGGCGAACGTAATCCCAGCTTTCGCGGACGGAAAAGTCAAGACGGTCGCGTTTGAAGCGCCCGCGTTCGAAACCATCGAGGACTTCGAGGTGGAGTCGGAGGTGTATGGGGACGGCACGACGGTTCGTGTGCTGCTTCGCCGCCAGTTAAATTTTAGGCCCTCGCGATTTGCGCGCGGACCATTCTGGCTCGACCTCACCGTTGGCTCGAAGCACGAGTCGTACTGGAACGTCCCTGAGGAAACTGCACGGGAGGCTGCATGCCGGTTTCTCTTGCGGCATGCAGATGGCGTTGCGCCAGCAATCAACTGATTGGAAGACCTGCTCGCCGCGCGGCGTTCACCGGGTGACATTTTCAACGTCGCCCGACAGAGCTAAGAGGGGATGAACTCGTCCGTTGGGCGTCAAGGGTCGCTGCGCTGCCGTAGGGGCACGGCCTCGTTGACGCCGCCGGCGTAGGCGGTTCAGAGAGGACCGGGGCTCTAAGGTATTTTCCGCTTGCGCCGTTAACCGCAGTAGCGGATACTTCCGCGACCTCGCGAAAACCTCATAAATTCAGACAGATGGCTAACGGGAACGTACGAATCTTCGATGAGACGATTCGCAACCAGTTGCAGGACTACGCTGCCAAGCTGGAGACTGAGCTGGGCGCCGACGTGATGTACTACAGTGGCGAGATTCATCCGGCTCTTCTCGTCCCGTTCCGGCACTTTATTGAGTCGCTGGCGAAAGAGGCCGATAAAAAGGATGCGCTGGCAATCTTTCTGCGAACCGGCGGCGGTAGCGCGCAGATGGTCGAAAAAATGGTGGAAATTACCCGTTTCCACTACAGGAGCGTCTATTTCGTCGTTCCCGATTTCGCGTTCTCAGCCGGTACGATTTGGTGTATGTCAGGCGACAAGATTTTCATGGATTATTCGTCGTCGCTGGGCCCGATTGACCCCCAGGTGCCCGTGAACGGACAGTATGTGCCAGCTTTGGGATACTTGGACCGCTACGAGAAGCTCATTCAGAAGTCTCTCGCCAATACGTTGAGCTCGGCAGAATACGGCATCATCCAGAGCCAGGACCAGGCGATGCTTGCAAGCTACGAGCAGGCGCGCGACCTCTCGGTCAGCCTGCTGAAACAATGGTTGGTCGAATACAAGTTTAAAGATTGGGTGGCCCATCGCACCGACCCTACGAAGAAAGGGCAGCAGGTTACACCTGAGGAAAAGGCCGAAAGAGCGGAGCAGATAGCGAAGCAACTGGGCGACCACAAGCATTGGAATTCCCATGGCCGTATGATTGGCCTAAACACCGTCAAAAACTTGCTTCGCCTCGAAGTCGAAGACTATTCTGGGAACGAGCAGTTGCGAGAATTGGTCAGAGCTTACAACGACCTTTTCACCGATTACTGTCAGCGGCAAAATCTTCAAGTCGCGCTGCATAGCAAAAACATCTTCTGAGGAGCAATCATGAGCATCGCAACCGCAATCGCTGAGGCATTGGAGCGTCCTGAACTGGCCGCCGTGCGTGACGAGGCGCAGCCCATGCAGCGCGTATATGAAGAAATGCAGCGCAATGGCTATGCGCCGAAGCAGGGCTATGCCATCGCCTCGATGGACGAGCTGACTGGCATGCCAGCGGCGAGCGCCGAGAATAAAACCCTATACTCATGGTTGTAGGCTGCTATTTTTCCCGCAAAAACGCCCCGTAAGGGGCGTTTTTGTTTTCGGCGCCCGCGGCTGTTCTGCCGGCTTCTTTCGTGAAGGTTAAGCGCTAGTAAGGTCCTCCCGGTCTATTCCTCACGGTTTCGCACACGGGTGACTTGTGGTCGTTGCTTATATTTCATATGCGGATAGCAAAGGGGGTGCAATTAAGCTCCCACGATGGAAAAAGAGGGTAATCCATTCGCGAGGTGAACCTCGACGGTTACTTCGGGCGCGCGGCCAGAGGCCGGCGCGCGACTGCGCACCACGGCAAGCGACATGTTTTCTCCCGTCGGACGGCGCGCCGAGGCGCGCGCGAGTCCCCTAAAACGCTGATGACGTCACGGCTCGCTTGCCAGTGATGTGCAGCACTGCGCAGCTAAAGCGCTGCGAGCAAAGACTTAGGACGTTTGCGTCGTGACCGGCAGCTTCTGCTCGAGCTCGGCGACGCGGCGCTCCAGCTCTTCCAGGCGCGCACGGGTGCGCACCAGCACCTGGGTCTGCGTATCGAATTCCTCACGCGTGACCAGATCGAGCTTGGAAAAGCCCTGCGACAGCATGGCTTTCACATTGCGTTCGACATCTTTGGCCGGCGAGTTCTTGAACAGCTCGCTCATGCGGGCCTGAAAATCGTTAAAGACATCGTTCGGTTGTTTCATGGTGTTCCCTTTGGTGCACAAAAAATGTGCATGTTTCGTTGCGTCTGTGCTTTGTTACGCCGAATGGGCCGTCTTGGTGCATGACGGATTGGCCGTCGCCGCCGCATGAGCCCGTTTGGTGCGCGCTCCAGCGTTAAAAGCCTTCGAACACTCTAGCAACGATCCATGCGCCACGCCAGCTTGCCCCGCCAATGCTGGCCATCCAGCCAGGGCCGCTTGCGCCCCTATTACGACGGGGCCGGAGGCGAAGTCTGACACAACATGGCACGCGAGTTGCTGTTACTGCCCGGCGCGCACTGTCGGGTGCTTTTTACCGGCAGCGGAACGAGACCACGCGAACGGGTTACAGGTACGCAAACAGGGTTACGCAACGGGTTACGCAACTTAGCGAGGCATTTCATGAAACTCATTACCGCAATCATCAAGCCGTTCAAGCTCGATGAGGCGCGCGAAGCCTTGTCGGCCATCGGCGTCTCGGGCATCACGGTGACGGAAGTCAAAGGCTTCGGTCGTCAGAAGGGCCACACGGAACTCTATCGGGGCGCTGAATACGTCGTCGATTTCCTGCCGAAGGTGAAGATCGAGGCGGCTGTCTCGGACGACATCGTCGACCAGGCGATCGAGGCGCTCGAGCGCGCGGCACGCACCGGCAAGATCGGCGACGGCAAGATTTTCGTCACCCCGATCGAGCAGGTGATTCGGATTCGCACCGGGGAGACCGGCGCGGACGCTCTGTAATACCAAAAGATAGCGACACAGATAGCGACAAGAGGAAACGAAGATGCGCAAATTATTGATGTCCATGCTGATGGCCGGTTCGCTGCTCGCGGGCGGTATCGGCGCCGCCCTCGCGGACGACGCTTCCGCCCCCGCAGCCGCCTCGGCACCGGCTTCCGATACGACGGCGAGCGCGCCGGCGCCGGACGCTTCGGCAGCCCCTGCTGCCGCCGCGGCTTCGGCACCGGCCGCTGATGCGTCCGCCGCACCGGCTGCCAGCGCCGCAGCAGCCGCGCCGGCAGCATCGGACGCAGCGCCTGCCGCACCGACCGCGCCGTTCTCGGTCGATTCGTCGAAGATCAATTCGGGCGACACCGCCTGGATGCTGACCTCCACCGCGCTCGTGCTGTTCATGACGATCCCGGGTCTGGCACTGTTCTACGGCGGCATGGTGCGCAAGAAGAGCGTGCTCGCAATCCTGATGCAGAGCTTTGCGATCACCTGCCTCGTGTCGATCATCTGGGTCGTGGTGGGCTACAGCCTCGCCTTCACGCCGGGTAACTCGTTCATCGGCGGTTTCTCGCGCTTCTTCATGGCGGGTATGAACTACATCAAGGGCGACAAGGCCACGACGCTGACCGTCAGCCACCTCGCGCCGACGATCCCGGAAACGGTCTACGTCGTCTATCAGATGACCTTCGCCATCATTACCCCGGCGCTGATCACGGGCGCGTTTGCCGACCGTATGAAGTTTTCGGCGATGCTGGTGTTCATGACGCTGTGGTCGATCATCGTCTACTCGCCGATCGCGCACATGGTCTGGGAACCGACCGGCTGGCTGGCTAGCGCGGGCATCCTCGACTTCGCGGGCGGCACGGTGGTGCACATCAACGCCGGTATCGCGGCGCTGGTCTGTGCTCTGGTGCTCGGCAAGCGTGTTGGCTACGGCAAGGAAGCGATGGCGCCGCACAACCTGACGCTCACGCTGATCGGTGGCGCCATGCTGTGGGTAGGCTGGTTCGGCTTCAACGCGGGTTCGGCAGTGGCGGCAGACGGCCGTGCCGGTTTCGCGATGTTCGCCACGCAAGTAGCAACCGCAGCAGCAGCACTCGCATGGATGTTCGCCGAATGGGCAACCAAGGGTAAGCCGTCGGTACTCGGTATCGTGTCGGGCGCCGTGGCAGGTCTGGTGGCGATTACGCCGGCTTCGGGCTTCGTCGGTATGACGGGTTCGCTGGTGATCGGCATCGCGGCAGGCGTGATCTGCTTCTGGTCGGCAACGTGGCTCAAGCACAAGCTCGGTTACGACGATTCGCTCGACGCGTTCGGCGTGCACTGCATCGGCGGTATCGTGGGTGCGCTTCTGACCGGCGTGTTCGCGGTCAAGGACATCGGCGGCGCGGACGGCAGCGTGATTCTGCAAGCCAAGGGCGTGCTGACAACGCTGGTCTACAGCGGCGTGGTGAGCTATATCCTGCTGAAGGTCATCGACATGGTGATGGGCATCCGCGTGACGGAAGAGCAGGAACGCGAAGGTCTGGACGTGAGCCTGCACGGCGAACACGTCGAATAAGAATTCCCCTGCAGGCCCCAGGGGCTTGCGGGTCAGCTACAAGCGCAGCGATTTTGGCCCGCCTTTATGGCGGGCTTTTTTATTGCGGCCTATCTTGTAAACAGCAGATTCCCCTGCCTATCATCGCGATAGCGAGAATGCATTCGCATCCGCTTGCGAATGGAGAAACCGTCCCCAAATGGACAAAGCATTTGCTCTACAATCTTTTTTCTCCAGTCTGCGAGTGATCAATGGTTCCGCACCTAGTTACGGCGTTAAACGGCCCGCTGCTCGATCTCGAGCGGAAGATCCTCGACGCTACGCCTGCCATCGAACGCTGGTTCCGGCTCGAATGGCAGGAGCACACGCCGCCGTTCTACTGTTCAGTCGATCTGCGTAACGCAGGGTTCAAGCTCGCGCCGGTCGACACCAATCTGTTTCCCGGCGCATTCAACAATCTGCCGCAGGAAGTGTTGCCGCTCGCCGTGCAGGCCGCGATGGCGTCGATCGAAAAGATCTGCCCGGACGCGAAGAACCTGCTGGTGATTCCGGAGCGCCATACGCGCAACGCGTTTTATCTCGAGAATGTCGCCCGTCTGGCTGCGATCATGCGCCAGGCCGGCTTGAACGTGCGTTTCGGTACGCTCGACGAAAGCATCGTCGGCCCGGTCACGATTGCGCTGTCCGACGGGCAGAAGCTGGTGCTCGAACCGCTCGAACGGTCGCAGCGGCGCCTCGGCCTGAAGAATTTCGACCCGTGCTCGATTCTGCTGAACAATGACCTGTCGGGCGGAATTCCGCCGGTGCTGGAGAATCTGCACGAGCAGTACCTGCTGCCGCCGCTGCACGCCGGCTGGGCCGTGCGCCGCAAATCGACGCACTTCTCCTGTTATGACGATGTCGCGAAGAAGTTCGCGAAGATGGTCGAGATCGATCCGTGGATGATCAACCCGTACTTCGCGCATGTCGAAGGCGTCGATTTCCAGGAGCGCACCGGTGAAGAAGCGCTGGCGGATGCGATCGACGGTGTGCTCAAGAAGATCGCCAAGAAGTATCGCGAGTACGGTATTTCCGAGAAACCGTATGTTGTCATCAAGTCGGATGCGGGCACCTATGGCATGGGCGTGATGACCGTGCACGACGCCTCGGAAGTGGCTGCGCTGACCAAGCGCGAACGCGCCAAGATGGCCGCCACCAAAGACGGCCTCAAAGTGCATGACGTGATCGTGCAGGAAGGCGTGTACACCTTCGAGCGCATCGGCGAGGAAGTCGCCGAACCGGTGGTGTATATGATCGACCGTTACGTGGTGGGCGGCTTCTACCGCGTGCACGGCAGCCGTGAGCGCGATCAGAATCTGAACGCGCCCGGCATGCACTTCGTGCCGCTTGGTTTCGAGCATACTGCGCTGCCGGATGCGCATGCCAAGCCCGGCGCAGCCGTGCCGAACCGCTTCTATATGTACGGCGTGGTGGCGCGGCTCGGCTTGCTGGCCGCATCGGTCGAACTGGAAAAGACCGATCCGGAAGCGATTCAGGTTTAAATCTCGCGAAGCAGACGATGGCGGCGTGCGTGCCGCCATCGTCATTTTCAGCGACTATATTGACGATCAATGCCAAGCCCTAAGGGCGCACCGGAATCCTCATGGACATTCTTTTCATCGCCGATCCGCTAACGCAGTTCAAGATCTACAAAGACTCGACTTACGCGATGATGGCCGAGGCCGCGCGCCGGGGCCATACGCTCTACACCTGCGAGCCGAAGCATCTGGCGTGGGCGGGCGGCGACGTCGAGGCGAACGTGCAGCGCTTTGCGATCGTCGGCGACGTGACGGACCTGCATCGCGACACCTGGTACGCCGCAGAAACAGCCGCACCGCGTTCGCTGAAGGGTTTTAGCGCAGTCGTGATGCGCAAAGACCCGCCGTTCGACATGGAATACGTGACGTCGACCTGGCTGCTGGAAATGGCCGAGCGCGGCGGCGCGCGCGTCTTCAACAAGCCGCAGGCGATTCGAGATCATTCGGAAAAGCTGGCGATTGGCGAGTTCGCGCAGTTCGTGGCGCCCACCTTGGTGACGCGCGACGCCGCCCGTTTGCGCGCTTTCCATGAAGAACATGGCGACGTGATCCTGAAGCCGCTCGACGGCATGGGCGGCATGGGCGTGTTTCGTGTGAAGGCCGACGGGATGAATCTCGGCTCGATCATCGAGATGCTGAGCCACGACGGCGCGCGCTCGGTGATGGCGCAAAAGTTCATCCCCGAGATCAAGGAAGGCGACAAGCGCATTCTGCTGATCGGCGGCGAAGCGGTGCCGTTCTCGCTCGCGCGGATTCCTCAGGGTAATGAAGTACGCGGCAATCTGGCGGCCGGCGGACTGGGTGTGGCGCGACCGCTCACCGAGCACGACCGCAAGATCGCCGATACGCTCGCGCCGGTGTTGGCCGCGCGCGGTCTGTTGCTGGTTGGGCTGGATGCGATCGGGGACTGGCTCACCGAGGTGAACGTCACGAGCCCGACGTGTTTCCGCGAGATCATGGATCAGACCGGCTTCGACGTCGCCGCGATGTTCATCGACGCCCTGGAGCGCGCGGCAGCTTGAGGCGAAGCCCTTGAATGGCCGCCATGGCCCCCAAACTATGTAGTAAATCCGCATCAAGCGAAACGTCGGCTTTGGCGCGAAAATGAGCCTGCTACAATGCCCGCTCTCCCGCGCCAAGCTGAATCGAGGGCGTCTGCGAGGCGCTGCCGGCATGGATTGCGGACTGTAGGCGAGTTGTTTTCCGCCAACGCCGTCGCAGCATCAGGCGAGGCGGGCCGCTCGTCAGACAATGCGTTCCGGCTCTCACGACCCACGGCCGGTCGAGGGCGCTTACGAACCGGGCTTTGTCCCGGTCCACGGTTCGGGGCCGATCTTTTGCAGTAAGGCTGACATGGCAGGCATTCTGATCATTGCGCACGCTCCGTTCGCCACCGCGTTGCGCGATTGTATTTCGCACATTTACGGTGGCTTGCCGGCACGTATCGGCGTGATCGACGTATCGCCGGATTGCGATCCCGTACAGCAGGTTGCGTTCGCGCATTCGGAGATCGAGCGGCTCAAGGAAGAAAACGGCGCGCTCGTGCTCACCGATATGTTTGGCGCCACACCGGCGAATATCGCCGGGCGGCTCGCTTCAATGCCGAACGTGCGTGTGTTGTGCGGCGTCAATCTGCCGATGCTGGTGCGCGCGGTCTGTTATCGCGCGACGCCGCTCGACACGCTCGTCGACAAGGCGCTCGCCGGGGCCACAAAGGGTGTGCACGCGATCGGGCCCGCTACGCCGGCGCCGGTTGCGCCTCCCGCGGGATCTGGCGACTGCTTGCCGGCTTTGCCGCCCGCAGCCGCTGCCGCAGACTGTTTGCCCGCCTTGCCGCCCGAGGCTGACCTGACTCAGAAAGCCGGCTCGACCGGTTTGTAAGCGGATCGCACGGTTTTCAACAATTGCGATCGGGCGCGGCCCGTTCGCAGCTGGTTTGCAGTTTCACCTTTCACTTCAACATTCACCCGCGCTTCGGACCATCACATGCTGCAACAGGAAACGACTATTGTGAACAAACTGGGGCTGCACGCGCGCGCGTCGGCCAAGTTGACGCAACTCGCGGGCAACTACCAGGCGGAAATCTGGATGAGCCGTAATGGCCGCCGTATCAACGCCAAGAGCATCATGGGTGTGATGATGCTGGCCGCGGGTATAGGCAGCACGGTGCTGATCGAAACGGAAGGCACCGACGAGACAGAAGCAATGAGCGCATTGTTAAAACTGATTGCCGATAAATTTGGCGAAGGTCAGTGAATTCACGCGTTCTCCTTGCCTGAAGCAAAATGCCGCGACTGTCCGCGGCATTTTTTTTAACGCGAGACAATTGGCACCTGAGCAGCGCGAAGGCGCATGAGCCGATTACGCTGGCGGCACGTGGCCAGCGTTGCCGGAATGCAAGACCAATGAAGGCGCATTGTCGTGGCCGGTTACGGCATTTCGTGCTGCGCTGCACACAGCCTGAACGTACTTGAAAAGGGCGCGGAATTTATAATGACAATGCGAGTCTGAGAGCATTGCAGCGGTTTGCCGCGGCATCACACAACTAGAGGAGGTGCGCGTGTCATTCACGCTGCATGGAATTCCCGTGTCACGCGGTATCGCCATCGGGCGGGCTTACCTGATCGCCCCGGCTGCACTTGACGTAGACCACTATTTGATCGAACCCGCTCAGATCGAGGGCGAGATCGAGCGTTTTCGCGCGGGCCAACAACAGGTGCATGAAGAGCTCGACGCGTTGCGTGCCGATCTTGCCGCAGATGCGCCAAGTGAAATGGGCGCGTTCATCAACGTTCATTCAATGATCCTGAACGATGCGATGCTCGTGCAGGAAACCATCGACCTGATCCGTACGCGCCGCTACAACGTCGAGTGGGCGCTGACTGAACAACTCGAGCGCCTGTCGCGCCATTTCGACGATATCGAAGACGAATACCTGCGTGAGCGCAAAGCCGACATCGAACAGGTGGTGGAGCGTGTGCTGAAGGCGCTCGCCGGTGCGTCGGGAGCGCTGGTGGGCGGCGTGCACGGTACGTGCGACGAGATGATCGTGGTCGCGCACGACATCGCGCCGGCCGACATGATGCAATTCAAAACGCAAACGTTTCAGGGTTTTGTCACCGATCTCGGCGGACGGACGTCGCATACGGCGATCGTCGCGCGCAGCCTCGGCATTCCGGCTGCGGTCGGCGTACAGCATGCAAGCGCGCTGATCCGGCAGGACGACCTGATCATTGTCGACGGCGATCATGGCATCGTGATCGTGGATCCCGCGCCGATCGTGCTGGAAGAGTACTCATATCGTCAGAGCGAGAAGGCGCTCGAGCAGCGCAAGCTGCAACGGCTGAAGTTTTCGCCTACGCAGACGCTGTGCGGCACCCGCATCGAACTGTGCGCGAACATCGAACTGCCGGAAGACGCGCGCGCCGCGGTCGATTCGGGCGCGACCGGTGTGGGCCTGTTCCGCACTGAGTTCCTGTTCATGAATCACAAGCACCATTTACCGGAAGAAGAGGAGCAGTTTGCTGCCTACCGTCGCGCGGTCGAGTTGATGAATGGCTTGCCGGTGACGATCCGTACGATCGACGTCGGCGCTGACAAGCCGCTCGATTCGATGGCCGGTGGCGACAGTTACGAAACCGCACCGAACCCCGCCTTGGGGCTCAGGGCGATTCGCTGGAGCCTCTCCGAGCCGCAAATGTTCCTGACGCAACTGCGCGCCATTCTCCGCGCATCGGCGTTCGGCAAGGTGAAGATCCTGATTCCGATGCTCGCGCACGCGCAGGAGATCGATCAGACGCTCGATCTGATTCGCGAAGCCAAGCGGCAGCTTGACGATGCCGGTATCGCCTACGATCCGAACGTGCAGGTTGGCGCGATGATCGAGATTCCGGCTGCCGCGATTGCGTTGCCGTTGTTTCTCAAGCGGCTCGATTTTCTGTCGATTGGCACGAACGATCTGATCCAGTACACGCTGGCGATCGATCGCGCGGATAACTCGGTCGCGCATCTGTACGACCCGCTGCACCCGGCGGTGCTGCATCTGATCGCCTTCACGCTGCGCGAGGCGAAGCGGGCGGGCGTGCCGGTGTCGGTGTGCGGCGAGATGGCGGGCGATCCGGCGTTGACGCGTCTGTTGCTCGGCATGGGGCTCACCGAGTTTTCGATGCATCCGAGCCAGTTGCTGGTGGTCAAGCAGGAGGTTCTGCGCTCGCATCTGAAGACGCTGGAGAAGCCGGTGGCCGACGTGCTGGCTTCGTTCGAACCGGAAGAAGTGCAGGCGGCGCTCAAGCGTGTGGTGCTGGCTTGAAGCTGAGAAATGCTTAGGTTCAAACGGAAAACGCCGCACATGTGCGGCGTTTTTCATTTGGCGTCGAGCTTGGATCCAGTCAGGCCTGATGCTGTTGCCCACAGACCGGGCAATCCGGCTGGCGCGCGATGCGCATCGTGTTCCATTCCATTCGCAGCGAATCGAGCATCGTGAGGCGGCCCACCAGCGGCGTGCCGATTTCACCGATCACTTTCAGCGCTTCGGCGGCTTGCATCGAACCGATGATGCCGACCGTGGGCGCGAACACGCCCATGGTCGAGCACGCAACTTCCTCGAAAGGCTGATCCTCGGGAAACACGCAGGCGTAGCAGGGTGATGCTTCGTCGCGGAAATCGAAGGTGCTGATCTGGCCGTCGAAGCGCAACGCCGCACCCGACACGAGCGGCACGCCATGTTTCACGCACGCCCGGTTGATCGCATGGCGGGTCGCGAAGTTATCGGTGCAATCGAGCACGACGGTGGCGTGCGGCACCTCGCGATCGAGCCATGCATCGTCGACACGTTCGGCGACCGCATTCACCACCACCTCGGGATTGATCTGGGCGATCGCGTCGCGCCCGGAGTCCACCTTCTTGCGCCCGACCGACGCGCTCACGTGCAGAATCTGCCGCTGCAGATTCGTCAGGTCGACCGTATCGGCATCGACCAGCGTTAAGCGGCCGACGCCCGCCGCCGCCAGATACATCGCTGCGGGCGAACCTAGCCCGCCCGCGCCGATGACGATCGCGTGCGCGTCGAGAAAGCGCTGCTGCGCCTCGATGCCGATTTCGTCGACGAGGATGTGGCGGGAATAGCGGAGGAGTTGATCGTCATTCATGGCGGGGCGCGTGGAGTGTCGCGCAATGAAATGCGGGCCCGGTGGCCTGCCATGCGCGGTTTCGTTATTTTAATCGCGCGAGGGAGCGGGGGTTCGTGCTGGGGCCGGGTATTGAGTCCTGGATATTGCAAGACGCACGCCGGCGTCTACTGCGACGTGCCTTCGCAGCCGGACAAGCTGCGAAGGCACGCTGGGTTTGCTGCTTAGTTGCTTTGCGTGGCAGGCGTCGAGGCCGGGACCGGGGTTGCTGCGCCCGGCACCGGTTGCGTCGGCTTCACCGCGACCGGCGCGGACGCCGACGTTGCCGGCTTGTTCTGCGCCAGACGCCGCTCGGTCAGCGACTTCGATTCCTGCACCGGCTTGCCTTCCAGCTTGTTCAGCGCCTGCGTCAGCATGAAGTCGTCGGTCGAACCGAACTCGACCGGCTTGCGCTCACGATCCTTTTGACGCTGTTCCGGCGTCTTCTTGTCGTTTTGCTCTTCAAGCTGGCGCAGTTGATCCATGCGCTCCTGTTCGCGCTGATCGGCTTCCTTCTTCTCGTTCGGATCCTGCGTGTTCGCAAGGTGGTTCGAGTAGTCGACTTCGCGGGTCACCAGCGCGTCGTCCGGATCGCCTTCTGCGTATTGGTCGACCGCGATGTCAGGACGGATGCCCTTGTTCTGGATCGAACGGCCGCTCGGCGTGTAGTAGTACGCCGTGGTCAGACGCAGGGCCGTATCGGCCGTCATCGGACGGACGGTTTGCACCGAGCCCTTGCCGAAAGTGGTCTTGCCGACGATCAGCGCACGATGCTGATCCTGCAGCGCGCCGGCGACAATTTCCGAAGCCGACGCCGAGTAGGCGTTGGTCAGTACGATCATCGGCACAGTCTTGAAGATCGGCGCTTCGTCTTTCAGCGGATCGCTGTCGAAGGACTGAAGGCGATAGTTATCGTACGTATCGCGATAGACCTGCTTCGAATCCGGGATCTGACCGTTGGTGGACACCACAACCGAATTTGCCGGCAGGAACGCGCCGGCAACGCCGACGGCGCTTTGCAGCAGACCGCCGCCGTTATTGCGCAGGTCGAGCACGAGACCCTTCAGGTTCGGCTGTTGACGCGCGATGTCTTGCAGCTTGGCGGCCAGATCAGGCGTGGTGCGTTCCTGGAAGCTGGTGACGCGGATATACGCATAGCCCGGTGCCAGGATCTTCATCTTGACCGACTGGACCTTGATGATCGCGCGCGTGACCGTGAGCGGGAACGTACGGTCGTCGGTCTTGCGGAAGATGGTCAGCGTGACCTTGGTGCCCGGATCGCCACGCATCTGCTTGACGGCCTGATCGAGCGTCATGCCGCGCACGGGTTTGTCGTTGATGCGGGTGATCAGGTCGCCCGGACGGATGCCGGCGCGAAATGCAGGCGTGTCTTCAATCGGCGAGATCACCTTGATCAGGCCGTCTTCAGACGAAATTTCGATGCCGAGACCCGCGAAGCGACCCTTGGTCTGCTCCTGCAGTTCTTCGTAATCGGTTTTGTCGAGATACGACGAGTGCGGGTCGAGGCTCGACACCATGCCCTTGATCGCGGCGGTGAGGAGTTTCTTATCGTCGACCGGTTCGACGTACTCATGCTTGATTTGCCCGAAGACTTCGGCAAAGAGCCTGAGCTGGTCCAGCGGCAACGGCGCGACGGCGCTCGAGGCGGCGCTGGCGGGTTGCTGGGCCGAGGCGGAGAGTTGCAGGGTGGCGAATACGCCGGTTGCAAGGCCCGCGGCAATCAGGCCGATATTTTTCAGGTTCTTTCGCATAGAGTCTGTTGCGGTCGGAAGCGCGTGGCAGCGTCGATAGAGATGGGGACGGACAAGTATAACTGCACACCCGCCCTGTCAGGGCGCGGCGCAGGCAATCGTGATTCGACAGCACAGGCGGGCCCTGGTTCGTGAGCCGGAGGTCGCGGTGCCGAAGTAATGTGCCGTAACGGCAAGATGGCAGTGCGATGGCGCAATTGACAGCCGGCGCGCCGCGTACGCCGGTAGGTCTTGCCGGTGGAATGGCCCGTTTGCCGGGCCCCCGCGGCAAATTTCCACTACAGGCGGGGGCCGCGGCGGCCGGTGGCCCCGGTTTAGCCCGCTTTGCCTTGCTTGGCCACAGCGGCTTGCGCCTTGGCAATCGCGTCCTGGTCGCCCAGATAGTAGTGCTTGATCGGCTTCAGGTTTTCGTCGAGTTCATAGACGAGCGGCACGCCGTTCGGGATATTCAGGCCGACGATGTCGTCGTCCGAAATGTTGTCGAGATACTTCACCATGGCGCGGATCGAGTTGCCGTGCGCGGCGATCACGACCTTGCGCCCCGACTTGATGGCCGGCGCAATCGACTCGTTCCACAACGGCAAAACGCGCGCGACGGTATCCTTCAGGCACTCGGTGAGCGGCAATTGCTCGCGCGGCACCTTGGCGTAGCGCGGGTCGCTGTAGGGCGCGCGCTCGTCCGAGGGATCGAGCGCCGGCGGCGGCGTGTCGTAGCTGCGGCGCCAGACCAGCACCTGCTCGTCGCCGAATTTCGCGGCGGTTTCCGCCTTGTTCAGACCCGACAGCGCGCCGTAGTGGCGTTCGTTCAGGCGCCACGAATGCACCACCGGCAGGTACATCAGATCCATCTGGTCCTGCACGTGCCACAGGGTGCGGATCGCGCGCTTGAGCACCGACGTGTAGGCAATATCGAACGAGTAGCCCGATTCCTTCAGCAGCACGCCCGCTTGCTGCGCTTCACGATTGCCCTGCTCGGTCAGGTCGACGTCGACCCAGCCCGTGAAGCGGTTTTCCTTGTTCCACGTCGATTCGCCGTGGCGGATGAGAACGAGTTTGTACATGAGATTGCCGGTCGGTAGTAAGGAAGCGGTAAAGCGTTGCGAGGGTCCTCTAGAGGAGCGCCGCCATCGCGTCAGACGGTTATTTTATAATGGGTGGATTGCCCTTTTCGATTTCTCTCTTTTTCGGCGGATTTTCCGTGAAGTTTTTCACTGATTACACAAACCTTGTACTGATCGCAATCGTCCTCATCTCCGGTGGGTTGCTGCTGTGGCCAACGATCAGCCGGCGCGGCCGCGGTGGCCTCTCGGCCGCTGAAGCGACCCAACTGATCAACCGGCGCAATGCGGCGGTCGTCGATCTGCGTTCCTCCGCCGAGTTTGCCAAGGGCCATTTGCCCGCGGCGCGGAACCTTGAATTTGCAGAGTTGCAGGCGAAAGTCGCGCAACTCGTGAAGAACAAGAACAACCCGGTGTTGCTGGTATGCCAGACCGGCCAGCAGTCGAACAAGGCGGCGCGTATCGTGCAAGATGCCGGATACGCCGAAGTCCACGTTCTCGACGGCGGTGTCGACGCCTGGCAGAAGGCCGGTATGCCGGTTGTGAAACAAGGAGCAGCCAAGTGAACAAAGTGATCATGTACAGCACGCAGGTGTGCCCGTATTGCCAGATGGCCGAACGTCTTTTAAAGTCGCGCGGCGTCGAGCACGTTGAAAAGGTACTGATCGACAAAGACCCGGCCCGTCGTGAAGAAATGATGACCCGGACCGGTCGCCGCACGGTGCCGCAGGTGTTCATCGGCGAGACGCATGTCGGCGGGTACGATGATCTGTCCGCGCTCGATCGCGCGGGCGGTTTGATGCCGCTGCTCGAAGCTGCCTGAGCGAAGTTGCCTTACTCATGCGCCGGCCGGCGCGTGAATGGGGCGGATGAAATACAAGTCGGCGCATGCCGGCCCTGCGAGGACAACTTCGAGGGCAGGCATGTGCCGCAACGATCTGGCGGCCCGTGAAACCATGGGCCGCCGCCATGCATACCTATCAGGGAATCACTCAATCATGTCCGACGAGAACAACCAGCCGTTTTTCAACATCCAGCGCATCTACCTGAAGGACATGTCGCTCGAGCAGCCGAATTCGCCGGGCATCTTCCTCGAGCAGGAAATGCCGTCGGTTGAAGTCGAAGTCGACGTGAAGGCCGAGCGCCTCGCCGACACCGTGTTCGAAATTCTCGTGACGGGCACGGTCACGGCCAAGGTGTCGGACAAGGTCGCGTTCCTGATCGAAGCCAAGCAAGCCGGCATTTTCGACATCCGCAACATTCCGGCTGAACAGATCGACCCGCTGGTCGGCATTGCCTGCCCGACGATCCTGTTCCCGTACCTGCGCTCGAACATCGCCGACGCGATCACCCGTGCAGGCTTTCCGCCGATCCACCTCGCCGAGATCAACTTCCAGGCGCTGTACGAGCAACGTCTCGCGCAAATGGGCGGCCAGGAAGGCGCGGTGCAGAACGGCGTCACGCATTAACGCGTCCGTTCGGTGCCGGCTATGAAGGTCGCTGTCCTCGGCGCCGGTGCATGGGGCACAGCCCTCGCCGGCCATCTGGCCGCGCGGCACGACACGGTGCTGTGGGCGCGCGAACCCGCGCTCATCGCCGATCTCTCCGCTTCGCACGAAAACGCCCGCTATCTGGCGGGCGTTGCTTTGCCGCCGTCCCTTCGCTATGAAGCCGATCTGAACGCAGCGCTCGACCACGCGCTCGCCGACGACGCGTTATGCGTCGTGGCGACGCCCGTCGCCGGTCTGCGGGGTCTGTTCCGGGCCATGCACGACGCGGGCAAAGTGCCGGCGCATGTGGTGTGGTTGTGCAAAGGTTTCGAAGCCGACTCGCAGTTGTTGCCGCATCAGGTGGTCGCGGCTGAATTGCCGGGGCATGGCAGCAACGGCGTTCTGTCGGGGCCGAGTTTCGCGCGTGAAGTCGGGCAGGGCTTGCCGGTCGCGTTGACGATCGCGAGCACGTCATCGACATGCCGCGAGCGCACAGTGGCCGCGTTCCATCATGGCGCCATGCGTATCTATACCGGCGACGACATCGTCGGTGTGGAAGTGGGCGGTGCGGTGAAGAACGTGCTGGCGATTGCCACGGGTATTGCCGATGGCCTCGGCCTTGGTCTCAATGCGCGTGCGGCGTTGGTCACGCGCGGCCTCGCGGAAATGTCGCGCCTCGGTGTGACGCTCGGCGGACGGGCGGAGACGTTCACCGGTTTGACCGGCCTGGGCGATCTGATCCTGACCGCCACGGGCGATCTGTCGCGCAATCGCACGGTCGGCCTGCAACTTGCCGCGGGCCGTACGCTCGACGATATCCTCGGTGGGCTCGGTCACGTGGCCGAGGGCGTGCGTTGTGCGCAAGCCGTACTGGCGATTGCCCGCGCTCATGCGATCGAGATGCCGATCACGCAGGCAGTCTGCGCCGTGCTGTTCGACGGTGTAGCGCCTCGCGACGCCGTCAGCGCTCTGCTGCGGCGCGATTCGAAAGCAGAATAAGTCTTGTCTTTCAGCCGTTTAGCGCGAAAAGCGCTGAACGGCTGCCCGCTATCGCTGTCCACGTTGTATCGACGCTTCGGACCAGCGAGGTTCTCATGCCCAATTTCCACAACCGCATCCTGGAAGCGCGTCGGGTCGACATCACGACACTGGCCGTGGATGCGATCGTCAATGCCGCGAATACCTCGTTGCTAGGCGGCGGCGGCGTGGATGGCGCGATCCACCGCGCGGCCGGCGAGGAACTGCTGCGAGAGTGCGAGACGCTCGACGGCTGCGCGACTGGCGACGCGAAGATCACCGGCGGCTACCGCCTGCCGGCCAATCATGTGATTCACGCGGTCGGCCCGGTGTGGCGGGGCGGGGCGCATGGTGAGGCCGACCTTCTCGCCTCCTGCTATCAGCGCGCGCTCGAAGTGGCGCATCAGGCGCATTGCACGAGCATTGCGTTTCCCGCGATTAGTTGCGGCATCTACCATTTTCCCGCCGACGAGGCCGTGAAGATTGCCGTGGGCATCGTGCTCGAAACCTTGCCACGCGCGCCGAAGATCGAGCGCGTGATATTCGCCTGTTTCGACAGCGCCATGCTCGCGCTTTACGAAGCCGAATTGGCGCGCCGTCAGGCGCCGCCGTCGAAACCGGTCTGACGCCACGCCTCGAACACGACCACGGCGACCGTATTCGAGAGATTCAGGCTGCGGTTGCCTGGCCGCATCGGCAGACGTACGCGTTGCTCATTGGCGAATTGACCGAGCACCGTGTCAGGCAGGCCGCGCGTTTCGGCGCCGAACACGAACCAGTCGCCGGATTGAAACGCATGCTCGTGAAACCGGCCCGAGCCCCGCGTGGTGAAGGCGAACATCCGCGCTGGATCAGGCGTTTCCCTGGCGACGAACGCTGCCCAATCGGCATGCACGTTCATCTGCGCATACTCGTGATAGTCGAGTCCGGCGCGGCGCAACTTGGCGTCGTCGAGCGGAAAGCCAAGTGGCTCGATCAGATGCAGCCGCGCGCCAGTGTTGGCGCACAGGCGGATAACGTTACCGGTGTTCGGCGGGATTTCGGGTTCGACGAGAACGACATTGAACATGATGGCTTCGGGTAGGGACTAGTTTTTCGGCGTGCGCAGCGCGACGAAGTTGGTGACGCGTCGCGCACCGGCAGCTTTGAGCGTACGCGCGAGAGCCTCGAGCGTCGCGCCGGTCGTCATCACATCGTCGACGATACCGACATGCAGGCCGTGTACCGGTTTGGCGACTTCGAACGCGCGGCCCACGTTCAACCGGCGCGCGTCCAGATCGAGCCGTGATTGCGGTGCAGTATGGATCACGCGATGCAGCAAGGTGGCGTCGCTGCGTACATTCAGCGTGCGGGCGAGAGGTCTCGCAATCTGCCAGGCCTGGTTGTAGCCGCGCTCGGCGAGACGCTTGCCGGCCAGCGGCACGGGGGCGAGCACGTCGGGTTTTTCGGACACGTCGACCCAGGTGTCCTGCGCGAGACGCGCCAGGCGTTGTGCGAACTCGCGCGCCAGCATCAGCCGGGCGCGGAACTTCAGGCCGAGCGCGAGAGTGTCCAGCGGCTGGCGGTAATCGGCGAGAGCAAAGCTAGCCTCGAACGGCGGCGGTTCGCCGACGCAATCCGCGCAACGATATTCAGCGTGACCCGCCCGGCGCATTCCGGACAGCGGGACCGCGCACACCGTGCAACGCAGCCGGCCTTCGTTCCAATAGGTTTCGTCACAACCGCCACACAGCGTCTTATGCGACAAATTGCCGCACAATGCGCACAGGTTCGGCAGCGCGGCGTGCATCACATGCGGCCATGCCGTATACAAGCCGCGCGTGAATCGCGCAAAAGGTGCCTTCGAACTGTCGGGAGACACAGAATTTTTTCGGAATGGCATGATTGGACCGCCCACTAAGGCCTTTCAGGCTGAATGGAAGGAAGCGAGCGAGTATACTTCGTGCTCCACGCCAGTACGACACCCATGCCCCCAACTACGTCTCAATCTGGCCGTCCGGCCTATGATTCCCGGCGCCTCAGGCAGATTTTCGACCGCCGTGCAGCGACCTTCGACAATGTCGCGTTCCTGCCGCGCGAAATCGCGCAGCGCATGCGCGAGCGCCTCGACTACATCAAGGTTACGCCGGTGAGCGTACTCGACGCTGGTTGTGGCGCGGGCGAGGACATTCCCGCATTGCGCGAGCGCTTTCCCGAGGCGCCGGTGTTCGGCACCGACCTGTCGCACGGCATGCTCAGCCGCGCGCTGCGTCACGATTCCGGCGACACGAGCTGGCGGCGTTTTCTACCGGCCACGCTCGGCCGCGCGCTTGGCGCACGCGGCCCGCGTTTCGCGCAGGCGGACTTCTCGGCACTCCCGTTCGCGGCCGGCGCCTTCGAATTCATCTGGTCCAATCTCGCCTTGCACTGGCACTCGCGGCCCGACCTCGTGTTTCCCGAGTGGCAACGCGTGCTCAAAGTGAACGGCCTGCTGATGTTCAGCACGCTCGGTCCCGATTCGCTGAAGGAATTGCGCGGTGCCTACGCCGAGGTCGAGGCGGCGCACGGCGTGGCCTCGCGCAAGCATGTGATCGACTTTGTCGATATGCACGACCTTGGGGACATGCTGGTCGAGAGCGGTTTCGAGATTCCCGTGATGGACCAGGAAACCCTCACTATTACGTATAAGTCGCCTGAGTCGCTGCTCGCCGACGTGCGCCGCTGGGGCGCCTATCCGTTTGAGCGGGAGGCCAGTTCGAATGCCGTCGCGCGTAGGCTGCACAAGGCTTTGCTGGCGGCGCTCGAAGCCCGCCGGCGCGCCGACGGCACGATTGCGTTGACCTTCGAAGTCATCTACGGCCACGCCTGGAAAGCCGTGCCGCGCACTACGGCTGAAGGTCATGGAATCGTGCGGATCGAGGATATCGGACGAGGTTCGTCGAGGAGTCGCTGAGGAATACATGAAGCGGTAAAGAGGACATCTGTTATGTCTGAAATTACCGCTTCAAAAGACGCGTGAAAGCTGCGTCAAAACGGCGCGGAGGCTTGTCGCACCTGGCTTGTGGGCCGATTGAGGCTTGCTTGTGGATGCTATGGATCGCGCCTATAATGCGTCAGTTTGTCGCCCGGAGTTCCCACATTTGGGGCGGCAGGCCCGAGGTACAGGGCTGCAATATGACGTGACGCGGCGGGGAATCGAGTGGCCGCTCAGCGGTCGCGAGCAATGGCCGCAGGTGGTGATAGGCGACGGTCGGCAGGAGGCAGCGATGGAAGCATCAGATCTGCTGGCGGATTCAGAACCGGTTCTCAAAGACTGGACGATGAAACGCAACTGTTCGATTTCGCCGCGGCAGTTTGTATGTTTCTACGTATCACTTGCGTTGTTCTCGTTGGCAATTGCTTTCATGCTGGTTCTGGTCGGCGCCTGGCTGGTGTTGCCGTTCACCGGTATCGAATTGCTGGCGGTAGGCATCGCGTTTGCCATATATGCGCGTCATGCTGTCGATTACGAGCGCGTCCGGCTGTTTCAGCACCGGCTCGTGATCGAGCAGGTCAGCGCCGAGCGGCTCACGCAGTTCGAATTCAATCCGCGCTGGGTGCGGATCGAACCGGGCGCAACGCCGCGTGACCAGATCAAACTGGTCTCGCGCGGGCAGACGATCATGATCGGGCAACATCTCGCGCAGTATCGGCGCGCGCAGTTCGCAGGCGAATTGCGTATGTGGCTCACACGGTGTTAGACGTGTTGAGACGCGCGGCGTTCAAGGGGAGCGCGAGACAGCCCGCCAGCGGGATCGAGGGTTTGAATGGAAATTTTGGGTAAGGAAGCTATGAAAACAATCAAGCGAGCCCTCATGGGTGTGCTGGCGATGAGCGGACTGCTTTTCGCCGGTGCCGCCCTGGCAGTGGGCGATGTTCCGGGCGGCCCTGCCGTCAACGAGATCAATCTCCAGCCGCCTGCGACAAAAATCGCTGAGGAGCTCTTCAGCCTCCACATGTTCATGCTGGTTCTTTGCCTGGTGATCTTCGTCGGCGTGTTCGGCGTGATGTTCTATTCGATCTTTGCTCACCGCAAATCGAAAGGTCACAAGGCTTCGAATTTCCACGAAAGCACCACCGTCGAAATCATCTGGACGATCGTGCCGTTCATCATCGTCGTGTTGATGGCGCTGCCCGCCACCAAGACCGTCGTCGCGATGAAAGACACCACGAACGCCGACCTCACTATCAAGGTCACTGGCTACCAGTGGAAGTGGGGCTACGACTACGTGAAGGGTCCGGGTGAGGGCATCAACTTCCTGTCTACGCTGGCCACGCCGCGTGCGGAAACCGATGGCCGCATGCCGATTTCCACCACGTATCTGCAGGAAGTCGACAATCCGCTCGTCGTCCCGGTCGACAAGAAAATCCGCATCATCACCACCGCGAACGACGTGGTCCACTCCTGGTACGTGCCGGCTTTCGGCGTGAAGCAGGATGCGATCCCGGGTTTTGTGCGCGACACGTGGTTCAAGGCTGACAAGACCGGCACCTTCCGCGGCTTCTGTACCGAACTGTGCGGTAAGGAACACGCGTTCATGCCGGTGGTGGTCGAAGTGCTGTCGGCGGATGACTACGCGAAGTGGGTCGATACGCAGAAGCAGAAAATGGCCGCCAGCCAGGACGATCCGAACAAGACCTACACGATGGCCGAGCTGATGGAGCGCGGCGGCAAGGTGTATACAGCGAACTGCGCGGTTTGCCACCAGCCGACCGGCAAAGGCGCGGGCGTGTTTCCGGCGCTGGACGGCAGCAAGATCGCCAATGGCCCGATCGCCGAGCACGTCAGCCTGGTGCTGAAGGGCAAGAACGCGATGCCTTCGTGGGCGCCGACGCTGAACGATGTCGAGATCGCCTCGGTCATCACGTACGAACGTAACTCGTGGGGCAACCACACCGGCGATATTCTCCAGCCGAAGCAGATCCTGGACGCCCGTAACGGCAAGCTGCCGGAAGGCGGCAATCATCTGGCCGACGCAGGCGCGGCAGCGAGCGGTGCAGAAGCGGCTTCGGGCGCGTCGGGCGCGGAAGCGGCGGCGGCCGGTTCGGATAGTGCGGCGGCCACGCAAGCCGCACTCCCGGCAAACGTCTACTTTGAGACCGGCAAGAGCACGCTGCCGGCTGACGCGAAAGCGGCGGTTGACGCGGCTGCGGCCTACGCGAAAGCACACCCTGACGCAAAGTTCACGCTGTCGGGCTTCACCGACGCCACGGGTTCTGCCGAAGTCAACGCGAAGCTCGCGAAGACCCGTGCCGAAGCCGTGCGCGACGCGCTGAAAGCAGCCGGCATTGCCGAAGATCACATTATTTTAAAGAAGCCGGAAACGATCACGGGCGGCGGCGACGCGAAAGAAGCCCGGCGTGTCCAGATCAGCCCGGCTGCCTGACGTGTTCATGGTCAGCACCGCAGTATTCGTATTAGGAGATTGTCATGTCTAGCATCGGACACGATGTAACCGCGGGCCACGAGCACGTACACGGCGACCATGCCCACGAAACGCCGCATGGCTGGCGTCGTTGGCTGTTCGCAACCAATCACAAGGACATCGGTACGCTGTACCTGATCTTCTCGTTCACCATGTTCCTCTCCGGGGGCGTGATGGCGTTGATGATCCGTGCCGAATTGTTCGAGCCGGGTCTGCAGATCATGCGTCCCGAGTTCTTTAATCAGTTGACCACCATGCACGGCCTCATCATGGTGTTCGGCGCGATCATGCCGGCCTTCGTCGGTTTCGCGAACTGGATGGTGCCGCTGCAGATCGGCGCATCGGACATGGCTTTCGCGCGGATGAACAACTTCAGCTTCTGGCTGCTGCCGGTGGCTGCGGTGTTGCTGGTCGGTTCGTTCTTCGCACCGGGCGGCGCGACCGCCGCGGGCTGGACGCTGTACGCGCCGTTGTCGACGCAGATGGGCCCGGGCATGGACTTCGCGATTTTCGCGATCCACTTGATGGGTGCTTCGTCGATCATGGGCGGGATCAACATCGTTGTGACGATCCTGAACATGCGCGCACCTGGCCTCACGCTGATGAAGATGCCGATGTTCGTCTGGACGTGGCTGATCACCGCGTACCTGCTGATCGCCGTGATGCCGGTTCTGGCAGGCGCGATCACCATGGTGCTGTTCGATCGCCACTTCGGCACGTCGTTCTTTAACGCGGCAGGCGGCGGCGACCCGGTGATGTACCAGCATATCTTCTGGTTCTTCGGGCACCCCGAGGTGTACATCATGATCTTGCCGGCGTTCGGGATCGTGTCGCAGGTGATCCCGGCGTTCTCGCGCAAGCCGCTGTTCGGCTATAGCTCGATGGTGTACGCCACCTCGTCGATCGCGATTCTGTCGTTCATGGTCTGGGCGCACCACATGTTCGCAACCGGCATGCCGGTGACGGGCCAATTGTTCTTCATGTACGCGACGATGCTGATCGCCGTGCCGACGGGTGTGAAGGTGTTCAACTGGGTCGCGACGATGTGGCGCGGTTCGCTGTCCTTCGAAACGCCCATGCTGTTCGCGGTCGGCTTCTTGCTGGTGTTCACGTTCGGCGGTCTGTCGGGCCTGATGCTCGCTATGGCACCGCTGGACATCCAGTATCACGGTACTTATTTCGTGGTGGCGCACTTCCACTATGTGCTTGTTGCGGGTTCTCTATTCGCGCTGTTCTCCGGGTGGTACTACTGGGCGCCGAAGTGGACCGGCTGGATGTACAACGAAACGCGCGGCAAGATCCACTTCTGGGCGTCGATGTTCTTCTTCAACCTCGCGTTCCTGCCGATGCACTTTGTCGGTCTCGCAGGTATGCCGCGTCGCTACGCTGACTACCCGGCACAGTTCACGGACTGGAACCAGGTCATCTCGATCGGCGCATTCGGCTTCGGTCTGGCACAGGTCTACTTCCTGTTCGCAGTTGCACTGCCGGCCTACCGTGGCGGCGGCGAACTCGAAAAGGCCGGCGACAAGCCGTGGGACGGCGCAACGGGCCTCGAATGGACCGTGCCGAGCCCGGCACCGTTCCACACGTTCGAACACCCGCCGACCGTCGAGTAATCGGCGTTCAGTGAGGTTGCCGGTCCCGGTGGTGTGGTTGTAGCAAGTCGCCGCCGGAACCGCGCAGCCACACGAGCAGTGGCGGCACATGTAGTCACGAAAGTATTCAGAAAATCGAGCATGACGCGCAATCCTCAAGAAAGACGTACACCCGAGCAGATTCGCGCGGGCAACCGGCGGATAGGTTTTGTGATGTTCGTGATTGCCGCGGTCTTTTTCGCGAGCGTCATCATTCATCAGAAGTGGTTCACCTGACGCGGCGCTTCAAGTCTGATTTGCAGGATTGTTGAGGATTGAGATGTCGACGCAACCGCCGGCTGAGGCCGACCGCTCTTTTAACCGTTCGATGTTGATCAAGCTGTTCGTCGTCGCGTTGATGATGTTCGGTTTCGGTTTTGCGCTGGTGCCGATGTATCGCGCGATCTGCGAGGTCACCGGCATCAACAACCTCGTGCAGCGTGATGCCACGGCGCGTGAGGCGAAGAATACGCAGGTCGACATGAGCCGCACGATTTCGATCGAATTCGATGCGAACGCGCGCGGCCCGCTGGGTTTCAAGCCGGAGCAGCGCAGTCTCGACGTGCATCCGGGCGAAGTGACGACAGTGATGTACGAGGTCAGCAACGAACAGGCGCGCACGATTCAGGCGCAAGCCATTCCGAGCTACGCGCCGAAGCAGGCCACCGAGTACTTCAAGAAGATCGAGTGTTTTTGCTTTACGCAGCAGACTTTGACCGCGAATCAGACGAAGCGGCTGCCGGTGGTGTTCGTGGTCGACCCGAAGTTGCCGAAGGATGTGAAAACGATCACGTTGTCGTACACGTTCTTCGAATTGAATACGCCGGCAGCGGCGACGGCCACAAGCGCGTCACCTACGGCCAATACGGCGGCAACCACCGCCAATCCCGCCTGACGGTTTGTGCCGCGGGCGAAGGAAGAAGACGTAATGAGCGATAACAGCGGCGGCCCACGCAAGAGCAGTTTCGGCCAGTCGATGAAAGCTGTGTTCTGGTCGTTTTTCGGGGTGCGCAAGCGTCGTGATCTGGAAGCGGACGCAACGCAGCTGAACCCGTTGCATGTGCTTGCAGCGGCGCTGATCAGCGTAGCCATCCTGATCGGAGTACTGATCCTGATCGTGCACGCCGTAGTAGGTTGAGCCGGAAGGCTCACGCGTAGTACGGGGCGCAGCAGGGCCCACGAATTAGAGTGAAGCGGTGCGGTATCGACGCGCCGCCGAAGATACAGCCGGAGATTCCGGAACAACTGGACTGAAGTGGAGAATCAAGAATGAGCGGTCAAAACGAGAGCCCGTACTATTTCGTACCGCATCCGTCGCGGCATCCGATCAGCGCCGCTGCCGGGTTGCTGGTCATGCTCGGATCGCTTGCGGCCTGGATCAACGACCACGAATTGGCACCGCTCGGCGTCGTCGTCGGTTTGCTGTGGCTGCTTTATACGTTGTGGCACTGGTTTGGCGACGCGATCGCGGAATCCGAGGGCGGCATGTACGGCAAGAATGTCGACAAGTCGTACCGCTGGAGCATGAGCTGGTTCATTTTCTCCGAAGTGATGTTCTTCGGCGCCTTTTTTGGCGCACTGTTCTATGCACGCGAAATCGCGCTGCATCAACTCGGCAGTCTCGACTACAAGCTGATCTGGCCGGACTTTTCGGCGGTGTGGCCGAACAACGGTCCGGCAGCGCTGGTCTCGACATTCAAGTCGATGCAGCCGTGGCCGGTGCCGACCATCAACACGGCGCTGCTGCTGTCGTCCGGCGCTACGTTGACGGTTTCGCACCACGCACTGCGTGAAGATCACCGTAAGAAGGCGATCATCTGGCTTGCGGCCACGCTGGTGCTGGGTGTCTGCTTCCTGTTCCTGCAAGGCTTCGAGTATTTCCACGCGTACAACGAACTGAACCTGACGCTGTCTTCGGGTGTGTACGGCTCGACCTTCTTCCTGCTGACAGGCTTCCACGGTTTCCACGTGTTCCTCGGCGGCACGATGCTGGCCGTGGTGCTGGTGCGGATGATTCGCGGCCACTTCACGGCCGAGCATCACTTTGCATTCGAAGGCGCCGCCTGGTACTGGCACTTTGTGGACGTCGTGTGGCTCGGGTTGTACATCGTCGTGTACTGGCTGTAACGCAGTCTGGCCTGCATACGTACTGGAAACCGGCCGGTTTCCGGAAACGGTGCGCAGGCCGTTCGCGCATCGCCATTCAAGGGCGTGGCGCACGAGCAGTACGCAAGTTATGCAGCGCCGCCCTAGACCCTGTCAGGGCGGCGTTTTGTTTGGTGAGTCTGGCGACGCGAAGTGCTTTGCGTCGAGCTCAACGCCCGTAAGGAATGCCGGTCGACTGAATCCAGCCCATCCAGTGAGCGAACAGGATGAACAGGAACAGCGAGATCGACAGACCCACCCGCGTGGCGAGCGACCAGACCATCCGCTTGGTTTTGCCCTTGTCATGCATCATGAAATACAGCGCCGACACCATGCTGGCGATGATCAGGACGAAGGCGATGGGAACGAGAATGTGCATGGAACCAACTGAAACCAGAAAGCGCAGAGGCAAGACGTTTATTATCGCACCGCGCGTCGGCGTCTGCCGTACGTTCCGGACGCCGGCGCAAGCGCTGATGCGGGAGTGCGTTCGATGAAGTTCCGCCTCATTCCCGCGCTGCTGATTCTGCTGGTGATCATGGTGACGGTGCGGCTCGGTTTCTGGCAGCGCGACCGCGCACACCAGAAGGAAGCGCTCGAAGCGCACATCACGCAGTTCGAAAACGCACCCGCGCAGCCTGTCAGCGCTACGCCGGTCGCTCTGAAGGACATCGAATTTCATCGCGTGAAGGCGCGCGGCAGTTTCGTCGCGGACAAAGTCGTCTATCTGGATAATCGCCCGTATAACGATCAGCCGGGCTTTTACGTCGTGATGCCTTTTAAACTGGCCGACGGCGGCTATGTGCTGGTCAATCGCGGCTGGTTGCCGCGCAACACGAGCGATCGCGAAACCATCGCACCGTACACCACGCCGCAGGGCGAGATCGATATCGAAGGCATTGCGCGTGCCGATGCCTCGCGTGCTTTCGAGTTGGGGCAGGGCGGATCGGCCGCGCATCAGAAGATCCGTCAGAATCTGGATACGGTGGCCTACGCTGCGGAAACCGGGCTGCCGTTGCAATCGTTCGTGATCCAGCAATTGAGCGACGACGGCGACAAGCTGGTGCGCGACTGGCCGGCGCCCACGACCGGCGTCGAAACAAACTACGGCTACATGTTCCAATGGTGGGGCATGGCGGCTGCGGCCCTGGTCTTCGGCCTATACGCCGCGCGCCGCGCCGCCAAGAAAGAGCACGCCCCGGGCGTGTAATGCATCGCCTGCGGCTTCGTGCCCCGAGCAAGGGTCTTCAAGCCGCGCAATCATTCAAAGAGGTCCTGTAGTGTCGACGCAATCTCCCCGTTCGCCGCAAGCCGGCAAACCCGCAGCTTCGAAAGTGATGCCTGGTCAACCCAATGGCGAGGGATCGTGGAAGCGCGGCCGCTGGATGCTGCTGTTGCTGGCGGTCATCTGCGCCGCGCCGATCGCCGTGTCGTACTTCGTGTACTACGTGGTCAAGCCGGCCGGCGGCAGCACGAGCTACGGCACGCTGGTCGAACCGCAGCGGCCGATTCCCGATTCGCTCGTCGTCACCGGTGAAGACGGCAAGCCGCTCAAGCTCGCGTCGCTGCGCGGCCGCTGGCTGATGATCTCCGTCGACAACAGCGCATGCGACAAAGCCTGCGCCACCAAGCTGTACTTCATGCGACAAATCCGCGCAGCTCAGGGCCCGGAACGCGAACGCGTCGTAGAAGTGTGGCTACGTACCGATGCAGGCAACGTGTCTGACGTGATACAAAAGGCCTACCCGGACACCGACATGCTGATTGCCAACCCGGCACAGGTGTCCGCGTGGCTGCCGACCGACACCGGCACGCAACTCACCGACCACATCTACATGGTCGATCCGAACGGCAACCTGATGATGCGTTTCCCGAAAGATCCGAACCCCAGCAAGATCAAGGGCGACGTGACCAAGCTGCTCAAATGGTCGAGCATCGGCTGATGCCGCAACAAGGGTAGGAAAGATGTCTGCATTGCAATTTCTGCAACTAGCCTTGATCGGCTTGTGTATCGCGTTGTTGCCGCTGTCATATGTATGGGTCAAGGCCGACGACAACAAATTCCGCAAGCTGGTATGGCTCACCACCTTCCTGACGCTGGACCTGGTGATGTTCGGCGGCTTCACGCGCCTCACTGATTCTGGTCTCGGTTGCCCGGACTGGCCTGGGTGCTATGGCACGTCGTCGCCGTTCATCGCCCACGCTGCGATCACCGCCGCGCATCAATTGATGCCGACCGGCCCGGTCAGCATGACCAAGGCCTGGATCGAAATGATCCACCGTTACTTCGCAATGGCGATCGGAGTGCTGATCATCGCGCAAACCTTGATTGCGTGGACTGCGCGTATCAAGCGTCGTCCGCTGCATGTGTCGCCGTGGTGGCCGACTTCGCTGCTGTTGCTGATTCTCGTGCAGGGTGCGTTCGGTGCGTGGACCGTGACCATGAAGCTGCAACCGATCATCGTGACGACTCATTTGCTGCTCGGCCTCGCCCTGCTCGGCATGCTCGGCTGGCTGGCCGCACGCCAAACGCCGCTGCCGGCTTATGAGCCCGAGGCCGCGCGCTGGCGTGCGGCGGCGATTGCCGGTCTCGTGCTGCTGGTCGTGCAGATCGCGTTGGGCGGCTGGGTGAGCACCAACTACGCGGTGCTCGCCTGCACGGACTTCCCGACCTGCAACGGCCAATGGGTTCCGCCGATGGACTTCGCGCACGGCTTCCATTTGTGGCGCGCGCTCGGCATGACCGGCGACGGCGACATGATCACGCAAGATGCGCTGGTCGCAATTCACTGGACACATCGCACGTTCGCGATTGTCGTGGTCGCATACCTGGCGTGGCTGGCGCTGAAACTGCGCCGTTTCGAGTCGCTGCGGCGGCCGGCCAACGGCGTGTTGCTGGTGGTGCTGATCCAGTTCATTACCGGCTTGTCGAATATCGTCCTGCAATGGCCGTTGCCCATTGCGGTCGCGCATAACGGGGGGGCCGCGATCCTGCTGCTTTTGCTCGTTATGTTAAACTTTCGGATCGCTTATAGCCGTCCCGGCCGCGCCGTGTTGCCTGCGCGCGATGCCGCGCCAGCGTGACCCCACATGGACAGCACAACACTCTCCCAAACACCCGGTAGCCGGGTCTCCCAGTACATCGCCCTGACGAAGCCGCGCGTCACGCAGCTCGCTGTGTTTTGCGCAGTCATCGGCATGTTTCTGTCGACGCCCGGCATGGTGCCGTGGACCGTCCTGATCGGAGGCACCGTCGGCATCTGGCTGCTGGCCGGAGCGGCCTTCGCCATCAATTGCCTGATGGAGCAGAAGATCGACGCGAAGATGCGTCGTACCTCGTGGCGGCCGTCCGCGCGCGGCGAAATCACTACCCCGCAAATCCTGCTGTTTTCGGCCGTGCTCGGCGGCCTCGGCATGTGGACGCTCTACACGTTCGCCAATCCGCTGACCATGTGGCTCACGCTCGCCACCTTCGTTGGCTATGCGGTCATCTATACGTTGCTGCTCAAACCGGCCACGCCGCAGAACATCGTGATCGGCGGGGCGTCGGGCGCGATGCCGCCGGCGCTCGGTTGGGCCGCAGTCACCGGGCATGTGCCGGGTGACGCATGGATTCTTGTGTTGATCATTTTCGTCTGGACGCCGCCGCATTTCTGGGCGCTCGCGCTGTATCGCCGCAAAGACTACGAAAACGCCGGCCTGCCGATGCTGCCGAACACGCACGGCGAAAAGTACACGCGCCTGCATATTCTGCTGTACACCGTGATCCTGTTCGCGGTCACGATGATGCCGTTCATCTCCGGCATGAGCGGCGTGGTGTACCTCACGGCGGCCGTGTTGCTCGGCGCCGTTTTCCTCGCGTATGCGTGGAAGATCTACCGGGAATATTCCGATGATCTGGCGCGTAAGACCTTCCGTTATTCGATCGTCTATCTGTCGGTGCTGTTCGCTGCGCTGTTGATCGACCACTATGCGCGCGTCGTGATCGGCGCGTAACACCCATGCTTAAACAAAGCTTTGTGCGCAAGGCGCGTGCCGCCGCGCGTGTCACCCTGATCGCCTGCGCACTCGGCGGCGCGCTGCTGGTGGCGGGCTGCGGCAAGCAGCCGCCAGCGTTCCAGAACCTCGACATCACCGGCAACACGCAATTCGGCAGCAACTTCTCGCTGCCCGATACGTCCGGCAAGATCCGCACAATGGCGGACTACAAGGGCAAGGTGGTGGTGCTGTTCTTCGGCTATACGCACTGCCCGGACGTCTGCCCGACCACGATGGCCGAGCTTTCGCAGGCACTCCAGCAGCTCGGCCCGGAAGACGCGAAGCGTGTGCAGGTGCTGTTCGTCACCGTCGACCCCGACCGCGACACGCCGGCCTTACTCGCGCAATATGTCCCCGCGTTCAATCCGACGTTCGTCGGCTTGCGTCCGGCGGACCCGGCGCAACTCACCAAGATCACGAAAGACTTCCGCGTCTACTACGCGAAGGTACCGGGCAAGACGCCGGATAGCTACACGATGGACCACACGGCGGCGAGCTATGTGTTCGACACGGACGGCAAGCTGCGTCTGTTCGCGCGCGACGGCCAGGGCGCCACACCGTGGGTGCACGATATCAAGCTGCTGCTCGATTGATGGTTTGATGCAGACGGGCGCGTGCATCCGCCGCGCGCCCGTATTCAAGTTCGTTCCCTGTAGTCCTCAAGCCGGCATCGGCAAATTCATTCCTGGCGCGAGGCGCGTCGCCCTGAACTCCGTCACCTCGTAACGCGCGAGCTTCTGCTCGGCGAACGGGTCGCTGGCGAGAATCTTATCCAGCTCATCGCGCTCGATGCGCACCGCGAGAATGATGCCGCCGTCACGCGGCACTTTCGGTCCGGCGGCCACGAATACCCCCGATTCGAAGTGTTTTGTCAGAAACGCGCGATGCGCTTCGAGTGCGTCGTCGACGCGTTCGAGCGATGCGGTGTAGATGAGATTGATGACGTACATGAGCGTTCTCGTAGGCGAATGGCTGGGCCGCATGCGGTTGCGGGCAATGACCATTGATTTTATCTGTCACCGAGCGATTCGTTGCGCACCGTCAATGCCAGCTCATGTTGCTTTCTCCCAGCCGTCGCTTCCTTACAGCTTGCCTCAAGTTGAGCGCCTGACATGCCGATATACCTGTGGCAATCGTTTGCGCGCCTGGCCGCCAACGCGTCCGCATCGCGCGAGACGGTGGCGAGACCGGCCCGCAAACAGAACACGAATCACACGAGAGAGATCACAACAATGAGCAGGATGAGTTTGAATCGCAAACTATGGTTGTCGCTTGCGCTCGTCTGGCTGGGGCTGCTGGGCGTCGGACTGTGGAGCGCGGTAGAGACGCGCAGCACGATGCTGGCCGAGCGCAAGGCGGGCATGGTGAACCTCGTCGACGCGGCGCAGGGCGTCGTGAACGGCTACTACGCGCTTTCGCAGAGCGGCAAGATGAGCGAGGCCGACGCACAGCGCGAAGCGCTCGCCCGTCTCGCCACGATGCGCTACGGCGAATCCGGCTACCTGTTCGTGATGGACTCGAAGCCGGTCGTGCTGATGCACCCGACGCTGCCGCAGATGACCGGCAAGCCGGTCGGCGACTTCAAGGACCCGGACGGCAAGCTGCTGTACGTGACGATCGTCGACGCAGCCAAGGCGAGCGGCAAAGGCTTCGCGGAATATCGCGGACGCTTGCCGCACAGTGAAACCGCGGTGCCGAAAATCAGCTACGTGGTGCGTTTCGCGCCGTGGGACTGGAACATCACGAGTGGCGTGTTCATCAAGGACATCGATACGGTCTACTACGAAACGCTGCTGGGCCATCTGTTCGTTGTGCTGGTGATCGGCGCGATCATTTCGCTGGCAATGGTGCTGATCATCCGCAACGTGCGCGCGAGTCTGGGCGGTGAGCCGGATCAGGCCGCGCGCCTTGCCGCGAGCATCGCCCGGGGCGATCTCACGCAGGTGGTCGAGGTTCGTGCGCAAGACAAGACCAGCATGATGGCGGCCATGCACGAGATGCAGAGCCGTTTGCAGCGGACTATCGGCGAGATTCGCCACTCGGCGGAATCGATTGCCTCGGCGACTCAGCAGATTGCCGCCGGCAATGGGGATCTGTCGCAGCGCACCGAGCAGCAGGCAGCCTCGTTGCAGGAGACGGCGGCGAGCATGGAAGAGCTCACCGCGACCGTCAAGCAGAATGCGGACAACGCGCGCCAGGCGAGCGGTCTCGCGCACAGCGCGTCGGAAATCGCGATGCGCGGCAACGACGTGGTGAGTCGCGTGATCGGCACCATGGGCGAGATCAACGACAGTTCGCGGCAGATCGCCGACATCATCGGTGTGATCGAAGGTATCGCGTTCCAGACGAATATTCTGGCCCTGAACGCGGCGGTCGAAGCCGCGCGCGCAGGCGAGCAAGGCCGTGGTTTTGCGGTTGTCGCCGGCGAAGTGCGCAGCCTCGCGCAGCGCTCGGGAACAGCTGCCAAGGAGATCAAGCAGTTGATCGGCGCCTCGGTGGAGCGCGTGCAGAACGGCTCGACGCTGGTCCAGCAGGCCGGCACGACGATGGGCGAAATTCTGCAGGCCGTGCAGCGTGTCACCGACATCATGGGCGAGATTGCGGCGGCGTCCGAGGAGCAGAGCAGCGGCATTTCGCAAGTGGGCCGCGCGGTTACGCAGATGGACGAAGTGACCCAGCAGAATGCGGCGCTGGTCGAACAGGCCACGGCCGCTGCGGCGTCATTACAGGATCAGGCGGGGCGTTTGCGTGACACAGTCAGCGCATTTCGCGTGCACGCCGCCGCGCAAGACGCATAAGGATATGCGATCGTGATATTTCCCATCTTGCCGGGCATATGAGACCATTTACGGTCCAGTTGGCGGTGCACTGCCGGAACACATAAGCGCAGCACATAAGCGCAGCAGCGCTGCCGCCGGCTTCCACCCGAATCTGACATCGATCAGAAAAAGCGAGAATCACATGCAGCGCAGAAACATCCTTAAAGCCCTCTCGGCCGTGGTCGCCGGTGCGGCGATCGTCACCAGCTTCGGCGCACATGCCGACGACAAGGTCATCAAGGTCGGCACCATCGGCGGGCCGGATGCGCAAATCTGGGAAGTCGTCACGAAAGTGGCGAAGCGCGAAGGCCTGAACGTGAAAGTTGTCGAATTCAACGACTACGTGCAGCCGAACGCCGCGCTCGACGCAGGCGATCTGGACGCCAATAGCTTCCAGCATCAACCGTACCTCGACAGCCAGGTCAAACAACGCGGCTACAAGATCGTCAATGCCGGCCTCACGTACATTTCGCCGCTCGGCATCTATTCGAAGAAGCTGAAGTCGCTGAAGGATCTGGCACAGGGCGCGAAGATCGCGGTGCCGAACGATCCGTCGAACGAGAACCGCGCACTGCTGCTGTTGCAGGCGCAAGGCGTGATCAAGCTGAAGGCCGGCGCGGGCACGAACGGCAATAACGCCACGCCGCTCGACGTCGCCGAGAATCCGAAAAAGATCAAGCTGCTCGAACTCGACGCGGCACAACTGCCGCGCTCGCTGTCGGACGTCGACGCTGCCGCGATCAACACGAACTTCGCGCTGGCAGCCGGTCTGCAGCCGACCAAAGACGCGATCGCGCTCGAAGACATCCGCAGCCCGTACGCGAACCTGATCGCGGTGCGCGCGCAGGATAAGGACAAGCCGTGGGTCAAGAAGCTGGTTGCGGCTTACCAGTCGGAAGACGTGCGCCAGTTTATCAAGACGCAGTTCAAGGGTTCGGTGGTGCCGTCGTTCTAAGCGGCAGCCTTCAACCTACGCTGGGAAACGAAAACGCCACAGTCGCAAAAGCCGTGGCGTTTTTTTTGCGTCGCGCATAGGCGGGCGACGCTACAGCTCCAACTCCCATCGCTCGATCAGCAGATCCTTGCCGAAACGGCGCTCCGCCGTCGTGCAGGCGAGCTGGAAGCCGGCGCGCTCGCATAGCCGCCTCGGTTCCTCGAGGATGCTGGCCGTGGTCAGCGTGAGTTTGGTGTACCCCGCGCGCCGGGCGAACCGCACGCATTCGCTCATCAATTGCGTGCCGATGCCAAGACGCTGCATGTCCGGTTCGACCCACAAGAGCCGCACGCCCGCCACCGTCGTCGAGATCCCGACGATGCACACCGATCCGACCACCATGCCGTCCTGATCGGCGATCCAGCACATCTCGCGCACAGAATCGCGGCGTTGCGAGTAATCGGCGACGATGCGCGAGAGCAAGCCCTCGAACGATTGATCCCAGCCGTATTGCGCGGTGAACCACTGCGCCTGCCGATGCACGAGCCAGCTGCAGTCGCCGGCGCGGGGTTGTCGAAGGATCACGAGTTCGTGGTTTGGCTTGCTGTCGAGGAGCCGTTCGATCACCTTCATCGCGGTGATCAGTTGATCCTGGGAGAGCGCTGTCAGGCCGTTCAGCAGTGCCGATACTTCTTCGATCGCCGCGGTGTCGAGCGGCGCGTAGGCTGCGTGACCATTGTCGGTGAGTGCAATGAGCGACTGGCGGCCGTCCGAGTCGGATGGGCGCCGCGTGATCAGATCGCGTCGTTCGAAGCTGGTCAGAAGACGGCTGAGATAACCGCTGTCGAGGCCGAGATTGCGCCCGAGCACCGAGGCCGTCTGCGCGCTTGCGCGGGACAGCTCATGCAGAACGCGCACTTCTGTCAGCGAGAACGCGCTCTTTGCCAAATGCTCATGCAGCGCGCCGATGTGCTGAGTATAGAAGCGGTTGAAATGCCGGACGGCCTGAGCGCGCCGCAGCGCCTCGGAATCTGTCAAATGCTGCTCCCCGGGGAATTTTTGTGGCTTGCTACCCAGCACTATATTGGATGGCATCTCTTTAAAAAAGGCGCGCGGGTCAGGGTCGCATCGAAGTGGTATCAGAAAGGTATCGATTTCGGGGTGCCCGTTGACCGGGCAGAGCCAGTGTGGACCACCCAGGCGCAGTCCGGTATCTCCAATACGGGTAAATCCCGATCCCTGTAAACCGCCTTCCCGACCCTCCCGATCTCCTTCAAACGCATACCCAGCAAGGCTTTCCATTGAACTATACCAACATGAGACCAGTTGATTGACTGGTATTATGTTGGTTATATAATGGGCTCTCATTTTCGTAGGCCGCATTCTTCGAGACGACCGCCGGAGCCCCATGGAAACTCGCTGGTCCGCACTGATGCCTGACGCTCGTAACGTCACGCCGCTCTATCTGCAGCTCGCGCGCAATCTGGCGACGGCGATCCACTGCGGCGTGTGGTCGGCGGGTGAAGCGCTGCCCTCGGAGCGCACGCTGTCCGACGCGATCGGCGTGTCGCGTATCACCGCGCGCAAGGCGATCGAGTTGCTGGTCGAACAAGGCCTGATCCGGCGGGCGCGAGGGGCGGGCAGTTTCATTACGCCGCGTGTGGAAGACCCGCTGTCGCGGCTCACCGGTTTCACGAAGAAAATGCAGCAACGTGGCTTCCGACCCGATTCGGTGTGGCTCGAGCGCGATATCCGCGCCGCCAACCGTGATGAGCTGGTGCACCTCGGTCTGTCGCCCGGTGCGGCGGTGGCGAGCTTGCGGCGCCTGCGGCGCGCGGACGGCATCGTGATGGCGGTCGAGCATTCCGCGCTGCCCGCGGCGATCGTGCCCGATCCGCAGGCCATCGGCGTGTCGCTTTACAGCTACCTCGAACAACGCGGCGCCGCCGTCGTGCGCGCCTTGCAGCACTTTCGCGCGGTCAACGCTTCGAGCGAGATCGCCTCGTTGATGGATATCGAACCGCGCTCGGCGCTGCTGGTCATTACCCGTATCGGGTATAGCGCGGACCAGCATGCGATCGAACTGACCGACACCTATTGCCGCGACGATTACTACGATTTTGTCGCTGAATTGCGCACCTGATCGCTGTGCCTGATTGGCGCACCTGAGCGAGGCCACGCGGCTCGCTATCACGTGCGGCGCCATCGAGCGCATTTCAGTCGCACCCCGCATTACGCCTCACCAGAGAGACTCATGCTGACCGGAAACATACTCACCACCGATGGGTGGATTCACGGCACGCTCGAATACGAAAACGGCCGCATCACGGCGCTGACCGGCGAACGCGCCGATCCGTCGAAGAACGACGCGCCCTACATCCTGCCTGGCTTCATCGATCTGCACGTGCATGGGGGCGGCGGTTCCGATGTGATGGAAGGCGGCGACGCGATCGAAACCATCACCCGCACGCATGCGCGTTACGGCACGACCAGCCTGCTCGCCACCACGATGACGGCGCCGCGCGACGAGCTGATGAAGGTCGTCGCGGAGTTGGGCAACAACGCGCGGATTCGCACACCAGGCGGCGCGCGCGTGCTCGGCGTCCATCTGGAAGGTCCGTATATCAACCCGGGCAAGCTCGGCGCGCAGCCCGACGCCGCCGTGTCGGCGGTGATGGACGAAGTGCTGAAGTATCTGTCGATCGCACCGATTCGCGTGGTCACGCTGGCGCCGGAAATCGCCGGCCACATGGAGATCATCTCCGAGATGGCGGCGCGCGGCGTGCGCGTGCAACTCGGCCACTCGCTCGGCACTTACGACGACGCCGTCGCCGCACTCAAGCACGGCGCGTGTGGCTTCACGCATCTGTTTAACGCGATGTCGCCGCTGCATCACCGTAATCCCGGTCTTGTCGGTGCCGCGCTCGCGCACGCCGAATTCGCCGAAATCATTCCCGACCTGCTGCACGTCCATCCGGGCGCGATCCGCGCTGCGTTGCGCGCGATTCCGCGCCTCTACGTCGTGACGGACAGCACCTCGGCGACCGGCATGCCCGACGGCGAATACCGCCTCGGCAGCCAGCATGTGACGAAGTGCCTCGGCGGTGTGCGTCTCGCCGACGGCACACTCGCCGGCAGCACCCTGACGATGGATCAGGCGCTGCGCAATCTCGTATCGATCGGCTTGCCGATCGCCGATGTTTCAAACCGTTTGTCGCGCTACGCCGCCGACTACCTCGGCATCGAAGACCGCGGCCGCATCGCTCGCGGCGCGTGGGCCGATGTGGTCGTGTTCGATCGTGAACTGGCGTTGACCGCGACATACGTCGAAGGAGAATCAATTGTCGAATATGCTTAAAGAGGCGCTGGCGTCCGCTGAAACGGTCGCGGCGCAACTCGCGGAACCCTCGCACGTCGAGGCGCTGGCGGCGAAGCTCGCCCAGCAGCCGCGTCATGTCGCGCTGACGGTCGCACGCGGCAGCTCGGACCACGCAGCGAGTTATTTCGCAAGCCTGACGATGAGCCGTCTCGGCGTGCCGGTCGCCTCGCTGCCGATGTCGGTGGCGACGCTCCAGCAAGCGCCACTGCAGGTGCGTGATCAGCTCGCGCTGGCGTTCTCGCAATCGGGCAAGAGCCCCGATCTGGTCGGCACGATGGAAGCGCTGCGCAAGGCTGGCGCGTTGACGGTCGCCGCCGTGAATGCGCCGAACTCGCCGTTGGCCGATGCCTGCGAGTTTCACCTGCCGCTCGTCGCCGGTCCGGAACTGAGCGTCGCGGCCACCAAGAGTTACATCGCCATGCTGTCGATCTCCGCGCAACTGGTCGCTCACTGGCAAAAGGACGACGCGCTGCTCGGCGCGTTGAACACGCTGCCCGAAGCCCTCCAGCGCGCCGGCAAGCTCGACTGGTCGAAAGCGGTGGACGAATTGCGTGGCATCGAACGCATGATCGTGATCGGCCGCGGCCTGGGTCTCGCGATCGCGCAGGAAGCCGCGCTGAAACTGAAGGAAACGTCAGGCATTCAGGCCGAAGCGTTTTCGAGCGCGGAAGTGCGGCATGGTCCGATGGAGCTGATCGACCGCGACTATCCGCTGCTGGTGTTCGCACCGCGCGGCCCTGAACAGGCCGGTCTGCTGCAACTCGCACGCGACATGCAGGCACGCGGCGCCCGCGTGCTGCTCGCCGCACCGGACGACGTGCCCGAAGCCACGCTGCCGCTTGCCACCACCGCTCATGCGGCGCTCGATCCGATCGCCGCGATCCTGTCCTTTTACGTGATGGCCGCGGGCCTTGCCGCCGCACGCGGGCGCAATCCTGACGCGCCACGCCATCTCAACAAAGTCACCGAAACTCACTGACGAGAAATCAGATGCGACGTGTCGAGGAGTCCCGCTTGATGAGCCATTCTGAAGGCCATATTGTTTTGCTCGCGCCAATGACCGGTCCGGTCGTGCCGCTGGCGAATGTGCCCGATCCTGTGTTTTCGGGCGGCATGTTCGGCGACGGTATCGGCGTCGATCCGCTCGAGGGGCGACTCGTCGCGCCATGCGACGGCACTATCACCCATCTTGCGCGCACCGGCCACGCGGTCACGCTCGCGACGGCTGAAGGCGTGGAGATTCTGCTGCACATCGGCATCGACACGGTCGAACTGAATGGCCAGGGCTTTGCGCCGATGGTCGCGCAAGGCGCACAGGTGCGTACGGGTGAAGTGCTGATCGAATTCGATCAGGACCGGGTCGCGCTGAACGCGCCGAGTCTCGTTTCGGTGATCGCGATTGCCAACTCGGATGCGTTCGAGATTGTCGAGCGCGCTGACGGCGGCATGCTGAAGGCCGGTGAAACGCCATTGCTGGTGCTGCGCGCCCGCAGCGGCGAAGCGGCTGACGCATCGCGTCAGGCGAGTGCCACCAACGTGACCGAAGAGGCCCGTCAGCAAGTCAAGCTGGTCCACGCAGGCGGTCTGCATGCACGGCCGGCAGCGCGCGCTCGCGAAGCGGCGCGCGGTTTCGATGCGCGTGTCGAAGTGCGTTATGAAGGGCGCAAGGCGGCGATCGAAAGCGTGGTCGGTTTGCTCGGTCTTGGCGCGGGCGAAGGTGCGACTGTCGAGTTGCTCGGCGTCGGCCCGCAAGCCCAGGCCGCGATCGACGCGATCGCCCACGAATTGACGCGTGAAGCGCACGGTGAAGCGGAAGAAAAACCGGCGCGACAAAGCTCGCCGGCGCCTCAGGCCGTTGCCCGCGCCGCGGGCGAAGCGCTGGCGCCGAATACGCTCGCGGGAGTGTGCGCGTCGCCGGGCGTCGCGGTCGGCAAGCTGGTGCGTTGGGACGATGCGGATATCGATCCGCCGGAAAAGGCGAACGGCACGTCGGCGGCTGAAAGCCGTTTGCTCGACAAGGCGATTGCTACGGTCGACGCCGACCTCGGAACCACCGTGCGCGATGCGTCGCAACGCGGCGCGGTGGGCGAAGCGGGTATTTTCGCGGTGCATCGCGTCCTGCTCGAAGATCCCACGCTGGTCGACGCCGCGCGCGATCTGATCAGCCTCGGCAAGAGTGCCGGCTTTGCGTGGCGCGAAGCGATCCGCGCGCAGATCGCCATCCTGACGAAGATCGAAGACGCATTGCTCGCGGAACGTGCGGCCGACCTGCGTGATATCGAGAAGCGCGTGCTGCGCGCGCTCGGCTATACGAATGCTGCGGCACGCACGCTGCCGGAAGAAGCTGTGCTGGCGGCCGAAGAGTTCACGCCGTCGGATCTGTCCTCGCTGGATCGCACGCGCGTTACCGCACTCGTCATGGCTCGCGGCGGCGCGACCTCGCACGCGGCGATTCTGGCGCGCCAGGCCGGTATTCCGGCGCTGGTGGCGGTCGGCGATGCATTGCACGCGATCCCCGAAGGCACGCAGGTCGTGGTGAACGCTACCACCGGCCGCCTCGAATTTGCGCCGACCGAACTCGACGTCGAACGCGCGCGCCTTGAGCGCAGCCGCCTGGCCGGCATGCGCGAAGCGAACCGCCGCACGTCGCAACAGGCGGCGGTCACTTCCGATGGCCGCGCGATCGAAGTCGCCGCGAACATTGCCACGCTCGACGACGCGAAAATCGCCGTCGACAACGGCGCGGACTCCGTGGGTCTGCTGCGCACCGAACTGCTGTTCATCCACCGTGCCGCGGCGCCGACCACCGACGAACATCGCCAGAGCTATCAGGCCATTGTCGATGCGTTGAGCGGTCGCACCGCGATCATTCGCACGCTGGACGTCGGCGCGGACAAGGAGGTCGACTACCTGACGCTGCCGCCCGAACCGAATCCGGCGCTCGGCTTGCGCGGCATCCGCCTCGCACAAGTGCGCCCGGATCTGCTCGACGATCAATTGCGCGGTCTGCTGGCGGTGCAGCCGCTCGGCGCGGTACGCATCCTGCTGCCGATGGTGACCGATGTGGGCGAGCTGATCAGCATCCGCAAGCGCATTGACGAATTCGCCCGCGAATCGGGTCGTACTGAACCGATCGAAGTCGGCGTGATGATCGAAGTGCCGTCGGCCGCGTTGCTCGCCGATCAACTGTCGCAACACGCGGATTTTCTGTCGATCGGCACCAATGATCTGACGCAATACACGCTCGCCATGGACCGTTGCCAGGCCGATCTCGCGGCCCAGGCCGACGGCTTGCATCCGGCGGTGCTGCGGCTGATCGCGGCGACCGTGCAGGGCGCGAACAAGCATGGCAAATGGGTTGGCGTATGCGGCGCACTGGCGGGCGACCCGCTCGCCATGCCGCTGCTCGTCGGCCTCGGCGTGACCGAGCTTTCGGTGGACCCGGTGTCGGTGCCGGGCATCAAGGCGCGTGTGCGCAACCTCGATTATCAGCTGTGCCGTCAACGCGCCCAGGATGCCCTGGCGCTCGAATCGGCGCAGGCGGTAAGAGCAGTAAGCCGCGAAACCTGGCCTTTGGACTGACCCTCACGCAGTCCGCAACCAGCTTCGCATAGTCAGGACGTATCGCTAGAAAACTCAACGACGACAGTCGACAACGAGACAAGGATTGGAGGTGTCAATGGATGGGAATCCGTTTCTGAAGATTCAGCGCCTGGGCCGGGCGCTGATGCTGCCGATTGCAGTGCTGCCGGTTGCCGGCCTGCTGCTGCGATTGGGCCAGCCCGATGTGTTCAACATCAAGATGATCGCCGACGCCGGCGGCGCGATCTTCGACAATCTGCCGTTGCTGTTCGCAATCGGCGTGGCAGTCGGCTTCGCCAAAGACAACAACGGCGTGGCGGGTCTCGCGGGTGCGATCGGTTATCTGATCGAAGTCGCGGTGATGAAGGACATCAACGACAAGCTCAACATGGGCGTGTTGTCCGGCATCGTGGCGGGTATCGTCGCGGGCTTGCTGTACAACAAGTACAAAGACATCAAGCTGCCCGACTACCTCGCATTCTTCGGAGGGAAACGCTTCGTGCCGATTGTCACCGGCGTGGTCTGTCTGGCGATAGGCATTGTGTTCGGCTACGTCTGGCAGCCGGTGCAAGGCGTTATCGACACGGCCGGTCATTGGCTGACAACCGCGGGTGCGCTCGGCGCGTTTGTGTTCGGTGTGCTGAACCGTTTGCTGCTCGTCACGGGTCTGCATCACATCCTCAATTCGCTCACGTGGTTCGTGTTCGGCAGCTTCACGCCGCCGGGCGGCGTCGCGGTGACGGGCGATCTGCATCGCTTCTTCGCCGGCGACCCGACCGCGGGCACATTCATGACGGGCTTCTTCCCGGTCATGATGTTCGGCCTGCCGGCCGCGTGTCTCGCGATGTATCACGAAGCACCGAAAGAACGCCGCGCGATGGTGTTCGGCCTGTTGGCGTCGATGGCGCTCACCTCGTTCCTGACGGGCGTGACCGAGCCGATCGAATTCAGCTTCATGTTCCTCGCGCCGGTGCTGTATGCGATCCACGCGGTGCTGACGGGCTTGTCGCTGGCAATCTGCTCGGCGCTCGGGATTCATCTCGGCTTCACCTTCTCGGCTGGCTTCATCGACTACGTGCTGAACTACGGCCTGTCGACCAAGGGCTGGTGGGCGATTCCGCTCGGCGTCGTGTATGCGGTGGTGTACTACGGCCTGTTCCGCTTCTTCATCCGCAAATTCAACATGGCGACACCGGGCCGTGAACCCGCTGCGGAAGAAGAACAGATCGAGTCGTTCGAGGCTGGCGGTTTTGTGTCGCCGGTTGCGGGCGCCGCCGTGCCGCGCGCACAGCGTTATATCGCGGCGCTGGGTGGCGCTGCGAACCTGTCGGTGGTGGATGCCTGCACGACGCGTCTGCGTCTGTCGGTGGTCGATACCGGCAAGGTCTCGGAAAGCGAACTGAAGACGATCGGCGCGCGTGGCGTGCTCAAGCGCGGCGCGACCAGCGTGCAGGTGATCATCGGACCGGAAGCGGACATCATCGCCGATGAAATCCGCACGGTGATCGCACAAGGCGGTGGCGATGCGGTGAAGCCGGCGGCTGCGCCTGCTGCCGCTGCGGCTACTGTGAGTGCAGCAACTGCTGCAGGCGGTGCTCAGGGCGGCGCACTCGACCCGGACCCGATGCGTTGGCTCGCCGTGTTCGGCGGCGCGGGCAACGTCGTGTCGCTGGATGCCGTAGCAGCAACGCGTCTGCGGATCGTGGTTCGCGATCCGTCAGCGGTTGATCGTCAACGCCTCGCTACGCTCGATACGGCGTGGGTTTCGGCCGACACGTTCCACATCGTCGTGGGCGACGCAGCCCAGCGCTACGCAGCGCAACTGGCGACGCGTCTGTCGCCCGATACGGGTGCCGGTACGGCGGCGCAGCCCGCGTAATCTCATCGAGGTTTTGAGCTGAGCTGACTTCAGTGTTTCGCTCAGCTCGAAAACCACGATAGGGCAATGAGAACAGGCAGGCGCTGCATTCTGTCGAGCTTCGTAGAAATAGAAAACGGCACCTTGATTCAAGGTGCCGTTTTTGTGTTTACCGGCAAACGTCTAACGGCGCTCCGCCGGCAACGGATGCGTCACCGCGCCTTGTGCTTACCCGCTTCCAAAGGCCGGCGCGATTCCAGCCACATCACGTTGATGATGCCGAACGCCAACGCCACGCCAATACCGAGAAGCCAACTGAAATACCACATCACAAACTCCTGTTATCCGTATTCCTGATCAATACATCGAATGGTGATTTTCCTTGAGCGCCGCGGCGGTCACCTTGCCTCGCATTACGCGATACACCCAGCTCGTGTAGATCAGGATGATCGGCAGGAAGATGATCACGGCGACCAGCATGATCTGCAGCGTCATGCGGCTCGAGGTCGAATCCCACACGGTGAGACTGCTGCGGCCGTCGAGCGAGGAGGGCATGATGAACGGGAACATCGAGAAACCCGCCGTCAGTATCACGCCGATGACCATCAACGAGGTCGACAGGAAAGCGCTCTTTTCAAAGCGTGAGCGCGCCAGCAACAACGCGAGCACGCCGCCGAGCACACCCGCCACCGGGGCTGCCACCATCCATGGATAGTTTGCGTAGTTGGTGAGCCACAGGCCGGGTGCGCCGATCACGTTTTTCAGGAGGGGATTGGCGACCGTATCGAGCGGCGCGGCGTCGATGATCTGATAGCCGCCGATCATCGTGGCGATCAGTGCGCCGGCGAGCAGGAACAGCACCACGGCGGCAAGCGATGCGATCCGTAGCGCGAGCGATGCGCGCTCGGCGACGACGTCGTCCGCTTTCATCTTCACGAAGGCCGCACCGTGCGCGGCCAGCATCGACACGCTCACGAGTCCGCACAGCACGGCGAACGGGTTGAGCAGCGCGAAAAAGCTACCGTGATACGTGACGCGCAGATCGGTGTCGAACGAGAACGGCACGCCTTGCAGCAGGTTGCCGAATGCCACGCCGAACACCAGCGCGGGGACGAAACCGCCGACAAACAATGCCCAATCCCATGCACTGCGCCAGCGCGGGTCTTCACGTTTGCTGCGGTAGTCGAAGCCGACCGGCCGGAAGAATAGTGAGAACAGCACCAGCAGCATCGCGAAGTAGAAGCCCGAGAACGACGCGGCGTACACCAGCGGCCACGCGGCGAACATCGCGCCGCCCGCCGTGATCAGCCACACCTGATTGCCTTCCCACGTCGCGCCGACCGTGTTCACGACGATGCGCCGCTCGGCGTCCGTTTTAGCGATGAACGGCAGAAGAATCGCCGCGCCCATGTCGAAGCCGTCAGTGAGCGCGAAGCCGATCAGCAGCACGCCGATCAACACCCACCAGATCAGTTTGAGGGTTGCGTAATCCATGATGATCTTTCCCTTGGAACAGAGTGGCGGCGAATCATGCGGCCGTGTTGGTCGGCAGCGGCTGATGCAGCGGCTGTTCGTGGTGATAGCGCCCGGTGTGCAGTGATGACGGTCCGAGTCGCGCGTACTTGAACATCAGCATGATTTCGATGATGAACAGCACCGTGTAGAACACGACGAAGCCGGCAATGCTCAGGTAGAGATCACCCGGCGTCAGGCTGGAGGCGGACAACGCGGTCGGCAAAATGCCGGCGATGGTCCACGGCTGACGGCCCACTTCGGCGACGATCCAGCCGAATTCCGCCGCAAGCCATGGCAACGGAATCGCCCACACGGCCCAGCGCAGGAACCAGCGGCGCTTCTCCAGCAGCAGCGAGCGCTGCGCGCAGAACCAGAACGCCAGCACGAAGGTCGCGAGGAACAGGATGCCGAGGCCGACCATCAGACGGAATGAAAAGAACACGGGCGCCACCGGCGGAATCGTCTTCTTGGCGGCTTGTGCGATTTGATCCGGCGTGGCGTCGGTGACGTTCGCGGTGAACTGCTTGAGCATCAGGCCGTAGCCGAGGTCCTCTTTGTGCGCGTCGAAAGCGGCCTTGGCTTCGTCCGTCGCGTCGCCGAGTTTCAGCTTTTGCAACGCGGCGTAGGCGAGCATGCCGTTCTTGATGCGCACTTCGTTCTGCGCCATCAGGTCTTTCAGGCCGAGCACCGGTTCGTCGATTGAGCGCGTGGCGATAAGGCCGAGCGCATACGGAATTCGTATCGCATAGTCGGTGCGTTCTTCCTTCTGGTTCGGAATGCCGAAGATCGTAAACGGCGCGGGTGCGGGCGCGGTTTCCCATTCGGATTCGATGGCGGCCAGCTTGACCTGCTGAACTTCGCCGGTGCGGTAACCGGACTCGTCGCCAAGCACGATCACGCATAACGTCGACGCCAGACCGAAGCCGGCGGCAATGGCGAACGAGCGCAAGGCGAACTCAGTGTCGCGGCGCTTCAGCAGATACCACGACGACACGCCGAGCACGAACATCGAAGCGGTCACGTAACCGGCCGATACGGTGTGCACGAACTTCACCTGCGCGACCGGATTGAACAGCACCGAGAAGATGCTGTCGAGTTCCATGCGCATGGTCTGGTAGTTGAAGGTGGCGCCGACCGGATTGTTCATCCAGCCGTTGGCCACGAGAATCCACAGCGCCGACAGGTTCGAGCCGAGCGCAACGAGGAACGTGACGCTCACGTGCTGCACTCTCGAGAGCCGGTTCCATCCGAAGAAGAACAGGCCGACGAAGGTCGACTCGAGGAAGAACGCCATCAAGCCTTCGACGGCCAGCGGCACGCCGAAGATGTCGCCGACATAGTGCGAGTAGTACGACCAGTTGGTGCCGAACTGGAATTCCAGCGTGAGACCCGTGGTGACGCCCATCGCGAAGTTGATGCCGAACAGCTTGCCCCAGAATTGGGTCATGTCCTTGTAGATCTGCTTGCCGGTCATCACGTAGACCGACTCCATGATCACGAGCAACCAGGACAGGCCGAGCGTAAGCGGCACGAACAGAAAGTGATAAAGCGCCGTGATGGCGAACTGGAGGCGCGACAGTTCTACGACTTCGCTAACGGGCATGTTGTTCACCTTGGGACGGATGCGGGGCAGGCACGGACAGCAGCGCCTGCGCGACTTGATCAGGCGGCAGCGACATATGCTCCGCCTGCGGATGATTGAAGAACGCGTACTTGAGCACCATCAGTAATGCGAATTTGATGGCGAGGACGATGGCGATATCCCGCGCCAGCGTCGGACCGCGCGCCCAGGCGGCGAGCCGTTTGCGCAGGCCCGGGCGAGGGGTGCTATTGCGATTCAGGGCTATGGTCATTGTCGGTCGAAGGCAACTTCACACCGGTGAGTCCGGCTGGATCCAGGCCGCCTGGGCGGTCTGGAGAGTGCATCTCGATTTTAGGAGCGGAGACCTTGTACGCATAAGTTCGACGCTGCGGCATTGGGTCGCGAGCGTCACCCCGTGCGAACAGTATTGCTATGAGGTTTGTGATACGTCAAGAAACACGTGTTTGATAGGCATGTTCTTGAGGGAGGGCGAATGCGTCTGCGATTGAGCGCATGCGTCATTGAGCGGGCACAAAAAAGCCCTGCCTTCTTGCGAAGGCAGGGCTTTGTAGCCAGTCGGCGCGCACCGGACGAAGCCGGCACGACCCAACGTTTACGTCCTGGTTTTAAGCCTTACGCATATTCGGCTAATGCGCCGCGCATTTTCTTCATTGCGCTCGCCTCGATCTGGCGAATACGTTCAGCCGACACGCCGAATTCGTCGGCCAGTTCATGCAGCGTCGAGCCACCCGAACCGTCGTCTTCCACCTTCAGCCAGCGTGCTTCAATGATGCGGCGGCTGCGGGCGTCCAGCGCGTTCAGGGCGCTCGCGATGCCGTCGCTTTGCAGCTTGTCGCGCTGGCGCGAAGCCAGCACGGCAGTCGGCTCGCTATGCGAGTCGGCGAGGTAGGCGATCGGGGCGTACGACTCTTCGCCATCTTCGACCTGACCTTCCAGCGCAATATCGCCACCGGACAAGCGCGTTTCCATCTCGGCCACTTCTTCGCGCTTCACGTTCAGCTCCTGGGCGAGACCTTCGATCTCGTCCGGGGTGAATGCGCCGAGGCCTTGCTTGTGGCTGCGCAGGTTGAAGAACAGCTTGCGCTGCGCTTTGGTGGTGGCGACCTTCACCATCCGCCAGTTGCGCAGAATGTATTCATGGATCTCGGCCTTGATCCAATGCATGGCGTACGACACGAGCCGCACGTTCTGCTCCGGATCGAAGCGCTTCACGGCCTTCATCAGGCCGATATTGCCTTCCTGGATCAGGTCGGCGTGCGGCAGTCCATAACCGAGGTAGTTGCGCGCGATCGAGACGACCAGCCGCAGATGCGACAGGACGAGACGGCGTGCGGACCCAAGGTTGTCCTGCTCGCGAAATTCGGTGGCGAACTGGCGTTCTTCCGCCGGCGTCAGCATCGGAATCCGATTAACGGCCTGGATGTAGGCGTCGATATTGCCCAGTTGACCGGGCAGCAGCGAGGAATGCGAGAGCGCCAGTGCACCTGCCGAAGCGGCCTTAGCCGACGACGGGCTCAAAGTACTCGGAAGGGTCATTGCATGGCTCACGTAGGAAACTCCTTTGGAATCAGACAAAAGCGTATTCAGTTAACGACTCCAGCGTTGGATGTTAGCACTCTGATTTGCCGAGTGCTAATACTTAGAAGGCGTAGGGGCATCCAAGTTCCGTAAATTCCTATTGAAATTTATGCTTCGATAGCCATGTGGGGTCAGGCGATCGATCTTCAAGGGGGCGTATGATTTTCCCGGCAAAGCGCATTCGTTCTCATAAGTGACCGATATTTTTTAAAGTAGAAGTGACTAATTGCAAAAATTTGCCTTTCTTCATACAAAGCACCGGAAGTACATTGTCTCTAAAATAGACCGCGCAGTAGTCTGCGGATCAACGTTCGGCTAGCTCCCGGGTGCCCGATGAAGAACAAAAAAAATGCGTGGCGTGGTCTGACGCTAAAAGGTGCTGTGGCGGCCATCCTGTTCGCCGCTTCGAGACTGGCCGCAGCCGACCAGTTTGGCGTGCAGATTGCCGGCGGAGTGGGCGATCACCACATTAAAACGCTCGATCTGGGCTTTGTTTGGGATCCGGATCTGACGTGGTGGCAGATCGGTGACTGGCATTTTTCACTGATCGGCGAAGCGCACGTGGCCTGGTGGCATACCAATGAAGGGAATGTGCATGAAAACATCGGCGAGATCGGTGTGACGCCGATCATTCGCTTCATCGACGCGGCGGGGGCGATTCGCCCTTATATCGAGGTGGGCGCCGGTGTCCGCCTCCTGTCGAGTCCTCGAATCTCCTCTGACTTCACGCTCGCGACTGCGTTCCAGTTTGCTCCCATGGCGGGCGTTGGCGTGCAATTCGGCAACCATCAGCAGTACGAGGCGGGCTACCGCTTCCAGCATATTTCCAACGGCGGTATCAAAGAGCCCAATCCTGGTATAAATTTCCACGAGCTATATTTGCAATATAACTTCTGACGACCGAGGCCATGTCCGGCCTACCGGTGCAAGGGGCTGAGCAATGGCGGCAAAGACAATCGAAGCGATTCGCGGGCTGGAGCGGGAGCGCTTTCGTGCAATGGTCGACGGCGACGGGCAGTTGCTCGATGCGCTGATCTCGGACAATGTGAGCTACGTCCACACGAACGGCAAGCGCGAAACGAAGCGGCAGTTCATTGACGGGATAACTGCCGGGCGTCGCCGCTATCGGCAGATCGAGGTGCAGTCGCAAGAGGTGCTGCCGGTGGGGCGTGAGACCTGCGTCGTCACCGGGCGCGCACTGATCGAGATGGAAGCGAATAACGGGGCGCTGCTGTTCCCGATTGCGTACACGGCGATTCATACACAGGAAGACGGGCAATGGCGCCTGATCGCCTGGCAGGCGACGCGTTGCGCGATCGAGTGAGCCTTTTGAGCCCACCGGGTTTCACCGGTTGCGCCTTGTGAGCGCCCGGATAGCACAGGCAGGCGGGTTGCGCCGCTTGTGCAGAGTGAGCCGCCTGCCGGGTTGGGCCGGGCGGGTGTCGATGCAACGCGCTGCCAGGAGCGCGGCAACGCAGCACGGGGGGCTTCGCCCCGCTTCATGCTTCATGTCACTCAGGCGGCCGCGCGCTGCAGATCCTCATCTCCCCCTACCTGCCGATACGTCGCGTCGCCCGCATACGGGTGCCGCGGATGTACCGGAATCTGGTTGCAGCGCTCGACCACGCGCCGCACCGCGTCGATGCCGGAGAAGTCGAGGCCCGGCTCGACGCCCTGCGTGTAAAGGTTCATCGCGACCGTCACGAGGTCCACGTTGCCGGTGCGCTCACCGTTGCCGAACAGACATCCTTCGACGCGATCGGCGCCCGCCAGCAGCGCCAGTTCCGTTGCGGCCACGGCGGTGCCGCGATCGTTATGCGGATGCACCGACAGCACGATGCTGTCGCGATAGCTGAGATTGCGGTCCATCCACTCGATCTGGTCGGCGAACACGTTAGGCGTCGCGGCCTCGACGCTCGCGGGCAAGTTGACGATCATCTTGTGATCGCGCGTGGGCCGCCATGTCTGCGCGACCGCGTCGCATACTTCGCGCGCGTATGGGAGCTCGGTCGCGTTGAAGGTTTCGGGCGAATACTGGAATGTCCAGTGTGTGTCGGGCCGCGCCTCGGCGTGTTCCTTGATGATGCGTGTGCCTTCTACCGCCAGCGCCTTGATCTGACTCTTCGACTGGTTGAAGACGATCTTGCGAAACGACGGACAGATCGCGTTGTACAGATGCACGATGGCGCGCGGCGCGCCTTCCAGCGATTCGAACGTGCGCGCGATCAATTCGGGGCGCGAGGGCACGAACACTTCGATCGTCACGTCGTCGGGAATGCGTTCTTCTTCGATCAGTTTGCGGACGAAATCGAAGTCGGTTTGCGAGGCCGAGGGGAAACCGACTTCGATCTCCTTGAAGCCAATCGCCACCAGCATCTCGAAGAACTCGAGCTTTTGTGCCGCATTCATCGGCTCGATCAGCGCCTGATTGCCGTCGCGCAGATCAGTGCTCATCCAGATCGGCGCCTGGTTGATCGTGCGGCTTGGCCATTTGCGGCCGGTGAGGCGCACAGCGGGGAAGGGACGGTATTTCTCAGCGGGATTGCGCAACATGAAGAGCCTCGTTCGTTGTGTCGTGTGCGAAAGGGTGTGGCCTCAAGCGGCTGGCGGGCTGCCACGAATGCACGTCCCGCCAGCCGGTGGCTAGCGGCAACAACGAACGGGCGCGAACGAACAACGTCAGGGTGACGACGAAAACGAACGTGGATGATGCCCATGCGACGTGCATTTGATCCTCGCGCTTCGTCCGAACGGTAAACGGACGAATGCAAACGACTACAGGTTGTGAAGAACTACGGTCGGGGGTGATGCGGGAACTACGGAACTGCTTTGAGGACCGCGTTTTGGGCAACGAAAGCTGCCAACGCGCGGCGCTACGACTGGCTTACGCTAGACGTAGCGATAGGGGCCGCGCTAGGCGGCCGGAGGTAATTCGGAGGGTGTTCGGAAGGGAACGCATGGGTCCAATGTATGACGGCTCGTAGCGGCCTGTCAACCCGCGGCTGTCATATCCGGTGCGTGAGTGAGGCGCCGCAGGCGCTGCGTCGCACTCACGCCGTGTACGTTGCGTGGGCGCTATGTGGGCGCTGCACGGGCGCTATGTGGATATTCGCGCGACATCCACGATCAGCTCCACCTGGCGCTCGATCGCACTCGGCACGGGCGCTTCGCCGCGCAGCACCGCGCTGATCCACGCGGCCGTAGTCGCGGCGTCGCGCGCTTCGGGCAGGTCGACTTCAGGCGCGTCGGGCGACGAGCGCTCGTGCGGCACACGCGTTTCGCAGATGCCGTCATGCAGCCAATCCACCTGCACCTGGCGCCGCGTGTCGGCTACCGCCTCACCTTCGGTGCCACGTGCGAGCAGGGCGCCTCCCGCGGCGGCGTCCGAGTGCGTGTTGAACAACTGCGTGAGACTGTCACGGTACGGCGGATGCGTATAGTTCACGAGCCGCAGCCCCGCAGGCGCGAACGGTTGCAGGATTTTCACGAGCGTATGCGTCGAATTGCGCACACCCATCCGTCGGCGCAGCGAAAGAAGCTGCGCCAGCTTCGGTGCGAGAACGTCGATCGGCGCGAACGCGAGGCGGCGCTCGGCGAGACCGTCTTCGATATCGGCGTGCGATTGCGCGTGCGGGATCTGCAGATGCGTGAAGATTTCGGCACTTGTCACGCGGCCTGGATCTTCGGTGACGCCATGCACGAGCACCGGCACACCCTCGCGCGCCAACAGCAGCGCCAGCAGAGGCACCAGATTGGGCTGTTTGCGCGCGCCGTTGTAGGTGGGTATCGAAACGGGTCGGAACGCCGTATGCGGCAAATGAACCGGTTCGAACGACGCATGCGCGCCAGCCAGCATGGCGGCGAGTTCGTCGGCGGTTTCGCCCTTCACGCGATAGGCGAGCAGCACGGCGCCGAGTTCGAGATCGGCCACGCGGCCGTCGAGCATGGCGGTGTAGAGCGCGCGCGTGTCCTCGGCGGTCAGGGCGCGGGCGCCGTTCGGGCCGCGGCCGATTTCCTTGATATAGCGGGCACAGGGGAACGGATTGGCGGAGTCGGCGGAGTCGGTCATCGGGCGCAGTGGGACGGGGGCGTGCCGCCTTTGGGCGGCCGGCCACGGTATTGAAAGGACACTATTCGGTGTGAGTATCGCATCTATGGCGGTCCGGCGGTCCGGCAACCCTGCGAGACGATGCGCCTGGAACGCCGGTCCACGCACGCCTGTGCCGATTGGCTGCGCCGCGCTTTGCTGCGCGTTACACTCGATGTTTTATCGCCGCGCGGACGCGGCACAATCCAGAAAACGGAGAACGGGATGAGTTACGTATTTGCACCCGCACCGGTGGTCGCGGTGCCGGTCGTGGGGTCCAGCGAGCAGTTCGCGGTGCGTCGCATCTACTGTGTGGGCCGCAATTACGAGGCACACGCGCGCGAGATGGGGCATGATCCCGAGCGCGAACCGCCGTTCTTCTTTGCCAAGCCGGCCGACGCCGTGCTGTATGTCGCAGCGGGTACGACGGGCGAATTCCCCTATCCGTCGCTATCGAAGAACGTCCACTTCGAGATGGAACTGGTGGCCGCGATCGGGAAGGGCGGCAAGAACATTCCGGCCGAAAACGCACTCGACCACGTGTACGGCTATGCGCTCGGTCTCGACATGACGCGCCGCGATCTGCAGGCCGAAGCGAAGAAGCTGGGCCGTCCGTGGGATACCGCGAAGGGCTTCGATCACTCGGCGCCGCTCGGCCCGATTCATCCGGTAACGACGGTCGGCCATGTCGGCAAGGGCGCGATCTGGTTGTCGGTGAACGGTGAGGAGAAGCAGAACTCGGACGTGTCGCAACTGATCTGGTCGGTGGCTGAGACGATCGCCTATCTGTCGACACTGTTCGAACTGCAGCCGGGTGACCTGATTTTCACCGGTACGCCGGAAGGTGTCGGCGCCGTGGTGCAGGGCGACCTCATGAAGGGCGGTGTGGACGGGCTGGGCGAGCTCAGCGTACGCGTCGTCTGAAGCGCGGTTGGAGGAGACCCACAACATGAAGCTCTACAGCTATTTCCGTAGCTCGGCGTCTTATCGTGTGCGCATCGCGCTCAACGTGAAGAACCTGCCGTACGACTACGTGCCGGTGCACCTCGTGCGTGACGGCGGCGAGCAACTGAAGCCGGAGTACCGGAAGGTGAATGTTGACGGCATCGTGCCCACGTTCGTCGACGGTAACGAGGTGATGCCGCAGTCGCTCGCGATCATCGAGTATCTGGAGGAAACGCATCCGGAGCCGCCGCTTCTGCCCAGGACGCCGGCGGACCGCGCGTACGTGCGCGCAGTCGCGCTGCAGGTCGCGTGCGAGATTCATCCGCTAAACAATCTGCGCGTGCTGAAGTACCTGAAACACACGCTGCGTGTCGACGACGAAGCGAAAGACGCGTGGTACCGGCATTGGGTCGAAGCGGGTTTTGCGACCCTCGAGGCGCATCTGGCGGCCGACCCGCGCACGGGCAAGCTGTGTTTCGGCGACACCCCGACACTGGCCGATGCCTGTCTGATTCCGCAGGTGTTCAACGCGCAGCGCTTCAAGGTTGACACAGCGAAGTTTCCGACGATTCAGCGTATCTACGACCATGCAATGCAACTCGACGCGTTCGCTCGTGCGGCACCGGGGGTTCAGCCCGACGCGGAGTGATGCGGTGGTTTGAATGAAAAAAGGGCACTCGGAAGAGTGCCCTTTTTGCTTGCTTCGCGACGCGAACGCTCCTGAGTTCAACCGCCCAGCAGCGCGTCCGAAAATTCTTCTGCGCTGAAAGGCTGCAAGTCTTCCACCTTTTCGCCGACACCGATGAAGTACACCGGGATCGGACGCTGACGCGCGATTGCCGCGAGAATCCCGCCCTTGGCGGTGCCGTCGAGTTTGGTGACGATCAGGCCGGTGAGGCCGAGCGCGTCGTCGAAGGCTTTCACTTGCGCAAGCCCGTTCTGGCCGGTGTTCGCGTCGATCACCAGCAGCACTTCATGCGGCGCGCCGTCTTGCGCCTTGCCGATCACGCGCTTCACTTTGCGCAGTTCTTCCATCAGATGCAACTGGGTCGGCAGACGGCCAGCCGTGTCCGCCATCATGACGTCGATCTTGCGCGCACGCGCGGCGCCAACCGCGTCGTAAATCACGGCAGCCGGGTCGCCGCTTTCCTGCGACACCACCGTCACGTTGTTGCGCTGGCCCCAGATCGCGAGTTGCTCGCGGGCGGCGGCGCGGAACGTGTCGCCCGCAGCCAGCAACACCGACTGGTCGAAGCTCTGCAAATGCTTGGCGAGCTTGCCGATGCTGGTGGTTTTGCCCGCACCGTTCACGCCCGCGATCATCACGACCAGGGGTTGCGCGTGGCCGAGCATCAACGATTTTTCCAACGGCTTGAGCAGATTGATCAGCAGGGTGCGCAGCGCCGTTTTCACCTGCTGGGGATCGGTGAGGCGCTCGGTGCGCACCTTTTCGCGCAGCGATTCGAGCAGGAACTCGGTGGCCTCGACGCCCGCATCCGACATCAACAATGCGGTTTCGAGTTCTTCGTACAAATCCTCGTCGATTTTCGTACCGACGAAAATGCCGGTCAGGCTCGAACTCGTTTTCGACAGGCCGGTCTTCAGGCGGGTGAGCCAGGAGCGCCTGGCGCTGGCGTCCTGCTGGGGCGGCGGGACGATTTCGACGGTTTCGGGCGCGGTTGCTGCGGGTCCGTTGGCGGGCGGCGCGGCAGCCGGCTGCGTATCGACGTTAGCGGGCGCAACCGGCCGTGGCGCTGACGGCGCGACGGGTGCCACCGGCGCCTCTGCAGCGGGTTCGGCCGCCAGGGCTTCCGGCGCGGTTTGCGATTCTTCTGGCGCGTTGTCGGACTCTTTCGAACCCTTGAATCGTTTGAAAAAGCTGAACATGATCTGGCGTGGTGAGAGCGCGCGCCGATGCGCGCAGCCGGGACAAGCCCGTGGGAGCGGCAGGCAGCGTTGCGATGCGGGATGCAAGGCGCTGGAAGCCGCACATTTTATCAGGCGCGCCGCCACCCGTCGTATTGGCCGAACGGCCAGGCTGGACGCCGTGCGCCCCTGTGGTAACGTTGGCCCTCCAGCCCCCACGCATCGGCGTCGCGGGCATCCCTATCACGTATTCGAAACTGCATGCCCCGTTCTGCTCCCTCACGCGCCCACGGCGCTTCGTCCAAAGGCGGCAAGGCGCACGCCATCCGTATCATTGGCGGCGACTGGAAGCGCACGCCGCTGCCCGTGCTAGACCTCGACGGTCTGCGCCCCACACCCGATCGCGTCCGCGAAACCCTGTTCAACTGGCTCGGCCAGCGGCTGGACGGCCAGCGCTGCCTCGATCTGTTCGCCGGCAGCGGTGCGCTCGGCTTCGAGGCCGCCTCGCGCGGCGCGGCGCGGGTATTGATGGTCGAGCGCAATGCACGAGCCGCCAGCCAGTTGCGCGCGAACCAGGCGCATCTGTCGGCGCGTACGATCGAAATTGCGGAAGCCGACGGCTTACGTCTCGCGGCAAGTCTCGCACCGGGATCGTTCGATGTGATTTTCCTCGATCCGCCGTTCGACGGCGATCTGCTCGACAAGGCGCTCGCGCTGGCCGTGCCGCTGCTCAGCCCGGAGGGTTTTCTGTATGTGGAGGCGGGTGTTGCGCTCGAACTCGAGGGGAACGAGACGCTCGCCGGTTGGGAAATCGTGCGGCAAGGCAAAGCGGGTGCTGTCCACTTTCATTTGCTGCAGCGCGAAAATAAGGAATAATGCGCGTTCCAAAACAAGCGGCGGACGGTTACCGTCACGCGTGCGGTCGGTGCCAAATGCGTCGCGTGGACGCTTTGACGTGCCCATTTGTCTGAAGAGAGGAGAAGTCTCATGGTAGTCGCCGTGTACCCGGGCACGTTCGACCCGCTGACGCGCGGTCACGAAGACCTCGTTCGACGCGCGTCGAGTATTTTCGACACGCTGGTGGTGGGTGTTGCCGACAGCCGCAACAAGAAGCCGTTTTTCACCCTGAAAGAGCGTCTCGACATCGCTCATGAAGTGCTCGGGCACTACCCGAACGTTCAGGTGATGAGCTTCAAAGGGCTTTTGAAGGACTTTGTCCGCAGCAATAACGCGCGGGTGATCGTGCGTGGCCTGCGGGCCGTCTCCGACTTCGAATATGAGTTCCAGATGGCGGGCATGAACCGCTATCTGCTACCGGACGTCGAAACCATGTTCATGACGCCGTCGGATCAATACCAGTTCATCTCCGGCACCATCGTGCGTGAAATTGCACAACTGGGCGGCGACGTCAGCAAGTTCGTGTTCCCGTCGGTCGAAAAATGGCTGAAGGAGAAAGTCGCTGCGCTGGATCCGAATGACGGTGTTTCGGCGGGACAACCTTAACAGGCGTAAACTGGCGGTTTGACGGATCAAAGCTGGCATCGGCCGGCGCGAAGTGAGAGAAGTATGGCCTTGATGATTACCGACGAGTGCATCAATTGCGACGTGTGCGAGCCCGAGTGCCCGAACGACGCGATTTCGATGGGCGCGGAAATCTATGTAATCGACCCGAAGAAATGCACCGAGTGTGTCGGTCATTTCGACGAGCCCCAGTGTATTCAGGTGTGCCCGGTCGAGTGTATTCCGCGCGACCCTGAGCATCTGGAGACGGCGGAAGGGTTAATGGCGAAGTATCACGCGCTGCAGGCTGCGAAGAGTGCTTGAGCGTTGAATGAGGGTGAACGGCGAGGCGTCTGCCTCGCCGTTCTCTTTGGCGGCAACGGTATGTGTCTGTCGCGCGCGAGCTTGTCCCGACCGCTCGCTATCCCATCGTTACCCGACGTAAGCGCTGAAAATGTCGCGCAGCGCATCCAGCAGAATGTCGCATTCGGCGTCAGTGCCGACCGAGATTCGCAGATGCTGGTCGATTCGCGTCGCCTTGAAGTGGCGCACGAAAATCTCCTTTTCCCTAAGCCGTGCCGCGAGCGTCGCGGCATCGTAGCCTTCGTGACGCGCGAACAGCAAATTCGCCGCCGACGGCACCACCTCGAAGCCCAGTGCGGTCAAGCCTGCCGCCAGCCGCTCACGGCTAGCGATCACCTTGGCGCAATTGTCGCGGAACCATGCATCGTCTTCATACGCAGCGACGGCCGCGACTTGCGCCAGGCGGTCGAGCGGATATGAGTTGAAGCTGTCCTTCACGCGATTCAGGGCGTCGATCAGTTCCGGATTGCCGAACGCGAAGCCGACCCGCATGCCGGCCAGCGAACGCGACTTCGATACCGTCTGGATCACCAGCAGGTTGGGATAGCGGTCGATCAGGGCAATGGCCGATTCGGCACCGAAATCGACATAGGCCTCGTCGATTACCACGACCGATTCGGTGTTTCTCGCCACCAGGCGCTCGATATCGGCAAGCGGCAGTGGTCGTCCGGTCGGCGCATTCGGATTCGGGAACAATACGCCACCGTTAGGTGCGGTGTAGTCGTCGACCTGAATGGCGAAGCTGTCGTCGAGTGCGATGGTCCGATAGTCGACTTCGAAGAGCCGCGCGTAGGTCGGGTAGAAGCTGTACGTGATATCAGGAAACATCAACGGCTTGTCGTGTTTCAGCAAGGCCTGAAAGGTGAGCGCGAGCACTTCGTCCGAGCCGTTGCCTGCGAACACCTGTTCCGGGCGAATGCCGTGGAACGCGGCTACCGTTTCGCGTAACTTGCGCGCGCTCGGGTCGGGATAGCGCCGTAGCGACTCGCCCGCGGCGCCCAGTTCCCGCCGGATCGCTTCAAGTACGCGCGGTGACGGGGGATACGGATTTTCGTTGGTGTTCAGCTTCACCGGATGCGCGACGGCCGGTTGTTCGCCCGGCACATACGGCGTTAGACGGTGAACGATGTCACTCCAGTAGCGGCTCAAGCGAATCTCCTGTCGATGGCGATACGGCGATACGGGTGCGGGCAGGGCGCGCTTAGGGATTGTTGCGATGCAGTTGCATCGTCGCCCGTTCGAGCTCGCCCTGGATGATCTGCGGCATCACGGCCAACGCCCGTTCGACCGACGCATCGATCACATCCTGTTCTTCCCGCCGCGGCGGTTTAAGCACATAGTTGGCGACGTCCGGCTTGGCGCCGGCTCGCGCGCTTTCTGGAATCAGGTCGCGTGGATGGCCGATGCCGATCCGCAGCCGCCAGTACTGCTGCGAGGACAAATGCGCGGTGATGTCCTTCAGCCCGTTATGGCCGCCGCTGCCGCCACCGAGCTTCAGCTTGACACTGCCTGGCGGCATATCGAGTTCATCGTGCGCAACCAGAATTTCGTCCGGAAGAATTTTGAAGAATTGCGCGAGCGCCACAACCGACTGTCCCGAGCGGTTCATATACGTCTGCGGCTCCAGCAGATGTACTTCTTCGCCATGCAGCCGGGCCTTCGCGTAGAACCCGTGGAAGCGCCGCTCGTCGCGCAGCGCCGTGCCTGCTTCGCGCGCCAGTTGATCGACCAGCCAGAAGCCGGCGTTGTGGCGCGTCGCGGTGTATTCAGCGCCCGGATTGCCGAGCCCGACGATCAGCTTGATCATGATTGCGTAGGTCCATCTGGCCCAGGCGCCGAAAGCGGCCGAGCCGAAAAAAACCGAAAAAAAACCCGCCGGGGCGAACCTCGGCGGGTCACATCGACCGTTTCATTGAAACGGATCGAGAGGATTGCTTGCTCAGCGCCCAAAAGGCACTTAGGCAGCCGGCTTTTCGCCTTCGCCTGCAGCAGCAGCGGCGTCGCCTTCAGCGATTGCGCCAGCCGGGATCGTCGCCAATGCGATGACCGGGTTTTCTGCATCAACGTGAGCAACCAGTGCCACGCCTGCCGGCAGGACGATGTCCTTGGCGTGCAGCGAGTGGCCTGCTTCGATCTTCACCAGGTCGACTTCGAGGAATTCCGGCAGTGCCGACGGCAGGCACTCGATTTCGATTTCGTTGAGGACGTGCGAGATCACCGCGCCCGACAGCTTCACAGCCGGGTTGGTTTCCTGGTTCATGAAGTGCAGCGGCACCTTGGTGTGCAGCTTCTTCTTCGCGTCGACACGTTGGAAGTCCACGTGCAGCACGAGCTGACGGAACGGGTGGTATTGCACGTCGCGCAGCAGAACCTGTTGCGACTTGCCCGCCACTTCCAATTCGAGGATCGACGAGTGGAAAACTTCTTTCTTCAGCGCGTGCCAAAGTGCGTTGTGGTCGAGTTCGACCAATTGCGTGTCAGCACCAGCGCCATATACGATGCCCGGGGTCTTACCCGAGATACGCAGGCGGCGGCTCGCACCCGTACCTTGCAAGGAACGCTCGAAAGCGACTACTTTCATGTTGAATCTCCAATGCACTGCCCGCGACCAGGCAGTAAAAACGGGGCCTCCAAGCCATTACGGCTGAGGCCCCAGAGCGATGGCACGAACCTTCGTTCGTTCGTGCCAATTGTGCAAAAGCGCGGCGTGCGGTACTGCAATGCCGCGCCGCGCCTTCGCAAATACTTAACTTTCAGCGAACAGCGACATCACCGAATCGCCGCGGCGAATCCGCGAGAACGTTTCGGCGAGGAGGCCGGCGCTGCTCAACGAACGGATCTTGGCGCACGAGCGGGCTTCTTCGCCGAGCGGGATCGTATCGGTGACAACGAGTTCATCGAGTGCGGAAGCTGCAATACGCTCGCCTGCACCGCCCGACAGAACCGGGTGGGTGGCGTACGCGAACACCTGCTTCGCACCGCGTTCCTTCAAAACCTGAGCGGCCTTGCAAAGCGTGCCTGCGGTGTCGACCATGTCGTCCATGATCACGCAGGTGCGGCCTTCGACTTCGCCGATGATGTTCATCACTTCGGCAACGTTCGCTTTCGGGCGGCGTTTGTCGATGATCGCGAGATCGCAATTCAGTTGCTTGGCCAGTGCACGGGCACGCACCACGCCGCCGACGTCCGGCGAAACGACCAGCAGGTTCTCGTAGTTCTGCTTGCGCAGATCGCCGAGCAGCACGGGCGTAGCGTAGATATTGTCGACCGGGATGTCGAAGAAACCTTGAATCTGGTCGGCGTGCAGATCCATCGTAATGATCCGCTCTACACCGGCGATTTCCAGCATGTTCGCCACGATCTTCGCCGAGATGGCGACGCGCGCCGAACGCGGGCGCCGATCTTGACGTGCATAACCGAAGTAGGGGATGGCTGCGGTGATCCGGCCAGCGGATGCGCGCTTGAGCGCATCGACCATGATCATCAGTTCCATCAGATTGTCATTCGCCGGTGCGCACGTGGATTGCAGGACGAAGACATCCTTGCCACGCACGTTTTCCTGAATCTCGACCTGGATTTCACCGTCCGAGAAACGGCTGACCATTGCTTTGCCGAGGGGAATACCGAGGATTTTGACGACTTCCTGTGCAAGCGCGGGATTTGCGTTGCCAGTAAAAACCATCAGGCCGTCATGGCTGCTCATCGTGCACCTACTTCAGGCTGGGGGCGAGGGAAATGCGAGAATTTTTGGCAGGGGAGGAAGGAGTCGAACCTTCGAATGCCGGAATCAAAATCCGGTGCCTTAACCAACTTGGCGACTCCCCTACACTAACTTTGAGCTTCACCGAACGAGGGAACGTTCGACGATGCAAAACTTATGACGCGAAAGCAAAGAGTGGATGCTGATCGAGACCTGCAGTCACTGCGCTGTTCCATTCGGCTGGCAGTTTGGCTTGCACCGCTTCTGCTTCAGCTTTACTACGGAACGCTGCAAATACACTTGCACCTGACCCAGACATCCGCGCTGGTGCGATGTTTTCAAACCACCGCAGCACTTGCGCTACTTCCACGTATTTTCCCACGACAACCTGCTGCATGTCATTCCGGCCGAAACTTTCTGGCCATTCAGTGTTGCAGCTAAGTTCTGCAGGAAAGTCCGTAATTATGAGAGGTTTCGAATCTCTTGTCAACGTTTTTTCGGAGAAAATCGCTGCAGTCGGAACGTGAACCCTCGGCGTCACTACCAGGAAATGACGCGGCGGCAATTGTACAACGTCTAATGCTTCTCCGACACCCTGTGCGAACGCATTTTTCCCAAAAACAAAGAATGGCACGTCCGCGCCGAGTTTCAACGCCAGCGCCTGCAACTCCAGTCGCGGTAAATCGAGTTTCCAGAGGCGGTTCAGCGCGAGCAGCGTGGTGGCCGCATCGGAGCTGCCACCGCCAAGGCCCGCACCCATCGGCAGGCGCTTGTCGATTTCGATATCGACACCTTCGGGCGAGCCGGTATGCGCCTTCAGGAGCGTTGCCGCGCGTACGGTGAGGTCGTGTTCGGGCGGCACATCGGCGATTTCGGTACTGCGCGTGATGAGGCCGTCGTCGCGCCGCTTGAAATGCAGCGTGTCGCCCCAGTCGAGCATCTGAAACACGGTTTGCAGCGTGTGATAGCCATCGGGCCGGCGGCCGGTGATGTGGAGGAAGAGGTTGAGTTTCGCTGGCGCGAGGCAGTCGCGCAGCGAGTCGGTCGTTTCAATCATGAGTCAGGGTTACATGCGCCATCGCGGCGCGGAAGAAGCGGTAAAGGTTGTGCACGCGAACAGGCGTGACTACTGATCCAGCACGAGCTTGATGTCGAGCGGCGGTTCCGAGCGGCTCAGGTTCAAGCGCTTCACGCCAGTGGCCGGTGCATCGGCATAGGCCAGGTAATCGATCGTCCAGCCGTCTTGCTTGATCTGCTTCAGGTGCGAAGGCTGGTCCGGATCCTTCTCGGTCCTGGCGCGCGACGTGGGAGCCGGCGAAGGCTGCAGCCAGTAACGCAGCCCTTCGACCGGCAGCGCGAAGCCGAGCGCATTCTGCATGAGCGTGGAGACGTTGTCGGCGGTGAGCGGTTGACGGTTGGGCAACTCGAGCGTGGCGGACGCCGGCGACGAGGTCACGATCGCCAGTGTCTGCCCAAGCGGATTGCGCAATTGCAAGGTGACCGTGTCACCCGTTTCCTGCCACGTGAAGTTGCCATACGCATTGCGCTGCTGGCCGTTCTGATCGTTGTACTGGATCGCGAAACGGCCCTGATAAGCGCGGCTGGTCTGCGTAGAAACGGCTGTTGCCGCGTTCGACGTGGACGGCCCCTGCGGCTTCACCGATGCACAACCGGCCAAGGCGACAATCGCTGCCGCTACGAATCCGAGCGCTGCGCCACGCGGCGCCCGGGGAAAGGAGATCAAGCGGGAAAGACGCATCAAAGATCGTTTACCTGAAGGCGTTGCAGCGTTTTGACCAGCGTGTCGTTGTCCGGTTCGAGCTTGCGCGCGTCGCGGAAGGCGGCGCGGGCTTGGTCCTGCGCTCCGGTTTTCCACAACACCTCGCCGAGGTGCGCGCCGATTTCGGCGTTCGGCTGGAGGTCGTACGCTTTGCGCAGCAGCTTGATTGCGTCCGTCGTATTGCCCATCCGGTACTTGACCCAACCGACGCTGTCCATGATGAACGCGTCGTTCGGCGCCAGTGACGACGCCTTCTCGACCAGCTTGTCGGCTTCCGACAGGCGCTGATTGCGATCGGCCAGCGAATAGCCCAGCGCGTTGTATGCCTGCGGATTGTCCGGCTGCGTCTGGATCAGCTTGCGCAGTTGTGCTTCCATGACATCGTAGTGACCGGTCTTTTCGGCGGACATCGCGTAGTCGTAGGTGAGATCGGGATCGTCGGGGAATGCGGCCGTTGCTTGTTGCAGGCGTGTTTCCGCCTCCGGATAGCGCTTCGCGTCGAACAGAATCGCGGCGTCGGTGCGTGCGATCAGCGCCTGGTCGCGCGGATCGGGTGACTGCAGGCCGGCCAGCAGCCTGCGCGCGTCGTCGGTCTTGCCCTGCTTGGCGAGCAATTGCGCCCGCGTGATCTGCGCCGGCATGAATTGCTGGCTCGAGGGCGTTACCTTGTTCAGCCAATCGCCTGCCGCCGCTTCGTTCTTCTGTTCGAGCGCCAGTTGCGCAAGATAGATGTACGCCTGGCCCGGATCGGCGCCCGGCGTTTTTTCAGCTTGCTGCGCGTACTGGGTCAGATAGGTCTGCGCGTCGTTGAAGTTCTTCTGCTGGATCTTGATCAGCGCGAGCGCCATCAGCGGCGTAAGGTCGGCCGCGTTGTTCTTGTGCATGATCTCGAACTGCTTCTGCGCGTCGTCCAGACGGTCGCTCGCGAGATACATCTGGGCGAGCGCGAGACGCGCGTCATGCGATTTCGGATTCTGCTGCACGTACTTTTCGAGCGAAGCGATCCCTTCCTTGCGCTCCTCCGGGCCCATTTGCGACAGCATCAGCGCGGCCGGCAAATAATCGGGCTTGAGCGTGAGCGCCTGTTCGAGCGACTTGCGTGCACCCGGTGCGTCGTCGGAAACGAGCTGCTGGCGTGCGATGGCCAGTTGCGCTTCGGGCCGGTTCAGGTCGTCTTTCAGCAGGTCTTGCAGCACGTGCAGCCCGCCGATCCGGTTGGGACCGCGCGAGAGCAACAGTTGTAGCGCCAGAATCGCGCTGCCGCGATTCTCGGCCGGTACTTTCGTGAGTTCGCGCGCGAGGATCGGCTCGGCGTCATCAGGCTTGCCGGACAGCACGAGCAGTGACGCGTCGAGTTGCGCGGCGCGTTCCGAATTCGGCGCATACTGCTGCCACAATTGCGCGGCGGCCAAAGCGTCCGACGGGCTTTGCGCGGCCAGCGCGATTTCCGTGGCGCGTTGCGCCATGCGTGGATCGTGCGTGTCGCGCGCGAGCGCGAGGTATGTCTGGTAGGCGGGCGCCGGCTGGTCGCGTTGCAATGCGACTTCAGCGGCGAGCACCTGGAATACGATCTGGCTGGACAGCGGCACGCCCGGCAGAGACTTCTGGTCTTCTGCCGTTGCCGGGCCGAGCGGGTCCGGCAGGGTGACGGACGTGTCATCCGAGTCGGGCGATGGATCCTGCGCGTGCGCGGGCACAGCAGCCAGCGCCCAGACGGCGAGTGCGGCGGCACCGAGCATGCGTCGAGCGGATACGGCGTGCGGCACGCGGGATGCGCTAGCCGGGCGCTTCGAAAACAGCTTCACGAAGGACAAGTTCATGGAAATCCGTTCAATGTTTCGGACGATTGTAACGCGCTCGCTACAATAAGCGCACAACCACTCACGCAAGTTGCAGACCAGTTAGACATGCCAGAGTTGCCAGAAGTTGAGGTTACCCGAAGGGGAATCGAACCGTATGTGTCCGGCCGCAAGGTTGAACGCGTCGATGTGCGCACGCCCGCGCTGCGTTGGCCGATTCCGGCGGACCTTGCGAAAACCTTGCGGGGCAGCGTGGTGCGCAAGGTCGAACGGCGGGGCAAGTATCTGCTGTTCGAAATCGATGCCGGCTGGTTCATTGTGCATCTCGGCATGACCGGCACGCTGCGTGTGCTGCGCCATGTGCCGCATCCGCCTGCCGCGGCGAAGCACGATCACGTCGACTGGATTTTCGACGAATTCATTTTGCGCTATCGCGATCCGCGGCGCTTTGGAGCGGTGCTGTGGCACCCGCGCGAAGCCGGCGACGTGCTCGAGCATCCGCTGCTCGCGGGTCTCGGTGTCGAGCCGTTTTCGCCGGCGTTCTCCGGCGCGCTGATGCACCGGCTCACGCGTGGGCGCAAGGTGTCGGTGAAGCAGGCGTTGCTGGCAGGGGAGATCGTGGTCGGCGTGGGCAATATCTACGCATCGGAAAGTCTCTTTCGCGCTGGTATCCGGCCTACCACCGCGGCGGGCCGTGTCTCGCTTGTGCGCTACGATTTGCTTGCGGACGCGGTGCGCGTCACGCTCGCCGCGGCGATCGAGAAGGGGGGCAGCACGCTGCGTGATTTCGTCGGCAGCGATGGTGAAAGTGGTTACTTCCAGCTCGACTATTTCGTCTATGATCGCGCGGGGCTGCCATGCCGCGTGTGTGGAACGCCGATCAGACAGATCGTACAGGGGCAGCGTTCTACGTATTTCTGTCCCACCTGCCAGCGTTAATTCCTCGATGCCATCTCGTTTAAGCCCGACTGCTCCGTCCGCTGCGCCCGCTTTCCCGGTTATGTCTGATTTTTCCGCGCGGCTGATTGCGTGGCAGCGCCAGCATGGCCGTCATGACCTGCCGTGGCAGAACACGCGCGATCCGTATCGCATCTGGCTGTCGGAAATCATGCTGCAGCAGACGCAGGTATCGACGGTGATTCCGTACTACGCCAAGTTTCTCGCGCGTTGTCCGGATGTTGCGTCACTCGCCGCCGCGCCGGCGGACGATGTGATGGCGTTGTGGGCAGGCCTTGGCTACTACTCGCGCGCACGCAATCTGCATCGTTGCGCGCAGGTGGTCGTCGAGCAACATGGCGGCGCGTTCCCTGCGTCCGCCGACGAGCTCGCGGAATTGCCGGGCATCGGCCGTTCGACGGCGGCGGCAATCGCTTCATTCGCATTCGGCGCGCGAGCCACGATTCTCGACGGCAACGTGAAGCGCGTGTTGGCGCGTGTATTCGGCGTCGAAGGTTTTCCGGGTGAAAAGAAAGTCGAGAATGCGATGTGGACGCTGGCGGAATCACTGCTGCCGTCCAACGCATCGGAAAACGATGTCAGTGCGTACACGCAAGGTCTGATGGACCTCGGTGCAACGTTGTGCGTACGCGGCAAGCCGGATTGCCTGCGCTGCCCGTTCGCCGTCGACTGTGTGGCCAACGTGACCGGACGTCAGCGTGAGCTGCCCACGGCACGGCCAAAGAAAGCTGTGCCGACGCGCCGCACATGGATGCTGGTGCTACGCGACGGCAATGCCGTGATGCTTGAAAAACGTCCACCGTCGGGCATCTGGGGCGGCTTGTGGAGCCTGCCCGAAGCCGCCGACGAAGCCGCGCTCGCCGAGCGTGCGAGCGCCTTCGGTGGCGATGGAGCGGCTTCACCGCTCGCGCCGCTCGCCCCGTTTACGCACGTTTTTACGCATTTCAAGCTGGATATCGAACCTCGGCTCGTCGAGCTGGATCGCGGTGCGGGTGCATTCTCCGCGCTAGGCGACGCGGATACCGCGTGGGTCCCGCTAAGCGATCTCGACTCGTTCGGTGTGCCCGCGCCGGTGCGCAAACTGCTGGATGGTTTGCAGGGCTCGTTGATTTAAGCAATCGCTAGCGGAGCCCACGTCAAATCAAAGCAGCTGATGCTGCTGCATATAGTGATGAACCACGTCGATTCGCGCACCTGCGTCCTGCAATTCCATGAGTTTTTGCCTTGCGCGAAGGGCGATCGGCAATACTTCCGCGAGCCGGTTCGACACCCATGACGGATCTTCCAGTCTGAACGGCTCGGCGAACGGCAAACTGTCTGGATCGCGTTCGCGGATCGTGGCGATGATCCGTTCGAGTACTTCCGCGCACGCGCCGAATTTGGCCAGTTGCTCATTGCCCTCGAGCGGTATGTCGTCGCCGAGCGGCTCCGCCATGCCGACCAGCAAGCCACTCGTTTCCACGCGATGCGACAGCAGGCGAAACCGTCGCGTACCCCGTGCCCGAATCAGCAGCATGCCGAAAGCTTCGACATCGCACTCTTCGATTTCGGCAAGGCAGCCAATTGGTTCGGGTACCGAAGGCTCTTCAGCGCGCGCCACTTCGGCGCCGCTTTTCAGCAGACACACCCCGAACGGCATTTTGTCGCGCAAACAGTCGCGTGCCATGTCGAGATAGCGCGCTTCGAAGATTTTCAGCGGCAATAATCCGTCGGGAAACAGCACCGTATGCAGCGGAAACAGCGGCACATCGGCAAGCACAGTAGAAGAAGACATGGCGCAACGCTTCGAGTTGAGGCCGCGCGATGCGGCCGGTTAAGCCACTAACTTCGATGATTCGCCGATGGGAATCGGCGCATCGCGGTGCCGCACAATGACATTCGCCGACGTTGCGAGACGCGCGGCAAGCGTCTCCGCAATGAACACCGAGCGGTGCTGGCCGCCCGTGCAACCGATCGCGACCGTCAGATAACTACGATTGTCGTCGCGGAAATGCGGAAGCCATTTGACGAGAAATTTTTCGATGTCGTCGATCATTTCATGCACGACCGGCAGCGCATCGAGAAAATCCATCACCGGTTTGTCGAGGCCCGTAAGAGGCCGCAGTTCATGATCGTAGTACGGGTTCGGCAGCGTGCGCACGTCGAAAACAAAATCGGCGTCGAGCGGCACACCGCGCTTAAAGCCGAAGGACTCGAACATCAGTACGAGCCCCGCATCTTCCTGTTCGATGAAGCGTTTCACCCATGCCCGCAGCACGTTCGCGCGCAGATTGCTGGTGTCGATCTGATGGCCGAATTCGGCGAGACCCGCCACGAGTTCGCGCTCGCGTTCAATCGCTTCGGCGAGCGACGTCAACAAGCCGACGTCCGCATCGTGCGCGGTGGAACCGGACAGCGGGTGGCGCCGGCGCGTTTCGGAGAAGCGTTGAATTAGCGACTGTGTGCTTGCGTTCAGGAAGAGCACGCGCACGTCGTGAGCGCGCGACAGGTCGCGGATCATTGCGGGCATTTCGTCGAGCGAGGCGCTCGAACGCGCGTCGATAGCGACGGCGAGGCGTTCCTGGCCGTCGTCGGCGAGATAGTTGGCCAGTTGCGGCAGAAAACGCGGCGGCAGATTGTCGACGCAGTAATAGCCTGCGTCTTCAAGCGCGTTCAGGGCAACTGATTTGCCGGAGCCGGAAATACCGGTGATCAGGATTATGCGCATGGAATCGTGGAATCCGTACAGTTCATCATAGCATCTGGTCCCCGTGCGCGTGCCGCCGCAGCCGCCGTTTGCGGTTCTGACACGGCGCCACGGGGTGCCGCGGATTCAGATCAATTTGCCGGGAAACTGGCTGTCCGGGTCCTGCATGGCGAGGCGCTGGCGATCCATGAAGTCGCGCAGCGTATCGATGCCGCGCAGTTGCAGGATCGTGTTACGCACAGCCGCTTCGACCAGCACCGCGAGGTTGCGGCCGGCCGCAACCTGAATCGTGACCTTGCTGATCGGCAAGCCGAGGACGTCGACGGTTTGGCTTTCCAGCGGCAGCCGCTGGAATTCGCCGTCGGGACGGCGCACCAGTTGCACGATCAGTTTCAGCTTCATTTTTCGGCGTACTGCGGTTTCACCGAAGATCGTCTTGATGTCGAGCAGGCCGAGACCGCGTACCTCGAGCAGGTTTTGCAGCAGCGGCGGGCAGCGCCCTTCGACGAAATCCGGGCCGAGGCGCACGAAATCCACCGCGTCGTCGGCAACGAGGCCATGGCCACGGCTGATCAGTTCCAGCCCGAGTTCGCTCTTGCCGAGACCGGAGTCGCCGGTGAGCAGCACGCCCATGCCGAGAATGTCGAGAAACACGCCGTGCAGCGTGGCGCGCGGCGCGAGAATGCGCGACATGTAGAGGCGCAGGCTGTCGATCACCGCAGCGGCTGACATTGGCGTGGTGAACAGCGGCGTGGACGAGCGCGTGCAGCGCAGCACCAGTTCAGGGGGCGCCGCGACGCCGCCCGCCACCACCAGAAACGGCGGCTCCAGCGCGATCAGCTCGGCCATGTGGCGCGAGCGGTCTTCGTCGGTTTGGCGCTTGTAGTAGTCGATTTCGGCGTCGCCGAGCACCTGGATCCGGTTCGGGTGGATCAGGTTCAAGTGGCCGACGAGGTCGGCGCTCGACGTGGCATTGGCGACCGATTCCGAAGAAAAGCCGCGCTCCCAGCCTTCATGCCCCGTCAGCCAGCTCAGCTTCAGCGTGGCGGCGTTGTCGTCGAAAATGCTTTGGGCGTTGATGCTGGACGTATCCATGAGTCAGTGACTCCCGTGTGGACCGCTTGCTTGGGGAAGGATGCGGCCACGCTAACGCGGACCGCGCGCCTTGCCTGGCTGTACCCGCATGCAGACGGGACGCCGGGTGAATAAGCGACGTGCGGATAACCGCCGATGCATCAAGGTTGCCACTGAGTGAGCAGACGATGCAACGATTCGCGGTCTTCTTCCGTGTGCAGGCGCTCGCGGGCTTCGCGGTCGGACAGCAACTGGGCGATTTCCGAAAGAATTTCGAGGTGCTGCTGGGTGGCCTGCTCGGGCACGAGCAGGAAGATCAGCAGCGAGACCGGTTGGCCGTCGGGCGATTCGAAGGGGATGGGTTCGGCAAGCCGGACGAACGCGGCGAGCGGTTGCTTCAAGCCTTTGATCCGGCCGTGCGGAATCGCGACGCCTTCGCCGAGCCCCGTCGATCCGAGGCGCTCACGCGCAAACAGATTGTCAGTGACCGTGCTACGGGCGATGCCGTTCTGGTTCTCGAAGATCAGGCCCGCTTGCTCGAATACGCGCTTCTTGCTGGTGACCGATAGTCCGACGACGACGTTCTCGAGGGGAAGAAATTTGGCTAAACGATTCATGTTGACAGGCGAAAACGTGGCCTGGGTTCTCCTCGCTGGGGCGTTTGAGTGGTGTTCCATTCGTTTGATGCTCACGGCGACGTGCGTTGGAGTCCGAAAGCACAGGACTCCGGCCGACCGTTTTCCGTTTGAGCTAGCTTGACCCCGATGGTAACCGGAACATTATAGAACAGGGTAGCCATGGATGGTGCGGCGCGCCATCCATGCATCGTGGGTTTCTTCGCAGGATTGATCCGATCTGTGCCGCTGGGCGAGAAAGCTGCCCACAAACGAAAAACCGCCCGGTCTCGGGCGGTTTGGCTGGGCAAATAACAGCAAATGGGGAAAACGAAGGAATGTAAAAAAGCCTTCTAATCTTCCTTATTGCGGCGGCACATCCAGTAGCGGTGCCGGCTGGTACTTGATCGCGTCGTGCTGATGGCCTTGCAGGCGATCTTTGTGGCGTATCACTTGCCGGTCGAGCTTGTCGATCATCAGATCGATCGCAGCGTAGAGATCGCTGTCACAACTCTCGACGAAGATATCCTTACCCTTGAGATGCAGGTTGATTTCAACCTTTTGACGCTTTTCCTTTTCCTTATGGTTGTCGACCGAGAGGACCACACTGCCGTCGATTACCTGATCGAAATGTCTTAGCACCCTATCCAGTTTGGTGATCACGTATTCGCGCAACGCAGGCGTTACTTCGAGGTGGTGTCCACTGATCTGCAGATTCATAGTGCTTCTCCAAGCTAGAGGCCGCTTGTTCCGCACGATGACGAAGGTCCGGTCGATCTGTCGGCTTGCCTGAGTCGCCCCCCGGTGACTGACTTCTGGCAGGTCGCATCGGCCGGCCTGTCCGCCAACAGCGGAGCGGCCGGTAAATGCCCGTCGCGGGAGGCGGCGGGCTACAGAGACTTGCGCAGGTTGACTGCCGGAATCTTGAGTGCTTCGCGATACTTCGCAACGGTACGCCGTGCGACCACGAAGCCCTGTTCCGCCAGCAGTTCGGCTATGCGGCTGTCTGAAAGAGGAGATTTCGGGTTTTCCGCTCCTATCAGTTGCTTGATGAGCGCGCGAATGGCCGTGGAAGAGGCCGCGCCGCCCGTGTCAGTCGAAACGTGTGATCCGAAGAAGTACTTAAATTCAAGCGTCCCGAATGGGGTCAGCATGTATTTACCGGTTGTCACACGCGAGACAGTTGACTCGTGTAGGCCCAGCGTATCAGCAATTTCTCGCAAAACCAAGGGGCGCATGGCAATTTCGCCATGAACAAAAAAGCTCTTCTGGCGCTCGACAATAGCTTGCGCGACCCGGAGGATCGTCTCGAACCGCTGCTGGATATTTTTGATCAGCCAGCGTGCTTCCTGCAGTTGCTGGCGCAACGATCCGCTGCCCGGATCGCCCCGGTTATTGCGCAGAATATTCGCGTAAAGGTGGTTGATCCGCAGCTTCGGCACGACTTCCGGATTCAGCTCCGCCTGCCAGCCCTGTGCCGTTTTGCGCACCATGATGTCCGGCACGACGTAGTCCGCTTCCGCCTTGCCGTAGGCGGCGCCGGGAAACGGCTCGAGCGAGCGGATCAGACTATGCGCATCGCGCAGATCGTCGTCATTCGCCTTCAGATGCTTGCGCAGGCGCGTGAAGTCGCGTGCGGCGAGCAGTTCCAGATGATGGGCGACGATGTCGAGCGCAAGCGTGCGTGTAGGCGACGGGTCGAGCCGCAGCAATTGAAGCTTGAGACATTCCGACGCGGAGCGCGCGCCGACCCCAGCCGGGTCGAAGCTGTGCAGCAGCGCGAGCGCGGCGTTCATTTCGTCGAGATCGACTTCGAGCTCGTCGGGCAGATCGGTCAGCACTTCGTCGAGCGTGGCGGCGAGATAGCCGTCGTCGTCGAGCGATTCGATCAGGAAGGTGATGAGCGCGCGGTCGCGCTGGCTCGCCTGCGTGACGCGAAGTTGCGCCATCAGGTGATCGCGCAACGAGGTGCTCGATTCGTGGATTTGCAGCGGCGGCAGATCGTCGTCGTCCGAGGCATTGCCGGAGCGGCCGTAGTCGTCGAGGTTCCATTGCGACGCTTCGCTGTTGCTGTCGCTTGCGAGGCCGTTGTATTCGTCCACACCCTGCGGCTCGCCATTATCGGCGCGCTCGCTGCTGGTGGACGAAGACGAAGCATTGCCGCCCATCTGGTCGGGCGGCGGGGAGGAATTGGGAGCCTGGGCGATCAGCGAACCGTCGGCCGCCACGCGCAGGGGGCTCGCGATCCAGTCGTCCTCGTTTTCGAGGAGCGGATTCTGCGAGATCGCCATTGATACTTCCTGCTGCAGTTCGAGCGTAGACAGCTGAAGCAGCCGGATGGACTGCTGCAGTTGCGGGGTCAGCGCAAGATGCTGCGATAGGCGGAGTTGGAGGCTGGCTTTCATGGCAAGTTGAGATTCATTGTAGAGAGTTTGCCACGACCGCGATACATTGCGACATTCGCAATTACGCGTGCGCCCGTTTTCGGCGGCGCTGGGCGCGGGACGGCCCAGGTCAAAAATGCTGATGTGGGGATGCCGCAAGGGGGCCGGCGGGTGCGCGCTCGCATCGCCGGTAATCCCTTGTGCACTTACATGCGGAAGTGTTCGCCCAGATAGACGCGCCGCACGCTTTCGTTTTCGATGATGTCGCTCGGCGCGCCGGCGGCCAGCACGCTGCCGTCGCTAATGATGTAGGCGTGGTCACAAATGCCGAGGGTCTCGCGCACGTTGTGGTCGGTGATCAGCACGCCGATATTGCGCTGCTTCAGAAATTTGACGATCTTCTGGATTTCCAGCACCGCGATCGGATCGACACCCGCGAACGGTTCGTCGAGCAGAATAAAGCTCGGATTGGTGGCCAGCGCACGTGCGATTTCAACCCGCCGGCGCTCGCCACCGGACAGCGACAGCGCCGGATTCTCACGCAGGTGAGCGATCTGCAGTTCGTCGAGCAACGCCTCGGTGCGGTTCGTGATGGTGTCTTTGCTGAGCCGCTTGCCGTTGTCTTCGTGCTGCAATTCCAGCACCGCGCGAATGTTTTCCTCGACGGTGAGCTTGCGGAACACCGACGCTTCCTGCGGCAGGTACGACAAGCCCAGCGACGCGCGCTTGTGAATCGGCAGCAAGCTGATCGATTTGCCGTCCAGATCGATTTCACCCGCGTCGAGCGGCACGAGGCCGACGATCATATAGAACGAGGTGGTCTTGCCGGCGCCATTCGGGCCGAGCAGGCCAACCACTTCGCCGCTTTTCACGTCGAGCGAGACGTCTTTGACGACGGTGCGCGAGCCGTAACGCTTTTTCAGGTTACGGATCACCAGCGAACTGCTGGTGCCGGCCGGTTTGCGATTGGGGAGGGACGCGGAGGAACTCACTGGCTCGGTGCTCCCTGGATCGTAGTGGACGGCGCGAGCGTGGCCGACGCGCCGTTCAACGGCACGGGGCCGCCATTGCGTGGCGACAGCATCGCGCGCACGCGGCCAGTCGGATTGCCCGGGCTCGCGACGTCCTTGCCTGCCTTCGCGGTGTAGAAGTCGTTCTGGCCGTCATACGTGATGACGCTGCCGTGCACCTGATCCATCACCGTCGAGAGGCCTTGCAGGCGCTTCACGGTGGCGTTGGTAGTGAGCGTGGTCAGATCCAGCTTGCCGTCGTAGTCGATACGAACGGCCGTGCCTTCAATGTATTCATCGAGGCCTTCGCGCTTCTGGCGGAAATACGACAGACTGCCGCCGCTCGACGTGCCGGTGGCGTATTGATAGCCCTGCGGGTCTTGCGTTACTTCGACCCGATCGGCCTTGATCACGATCGTGCCTTTGGTGGCGACCACGTGGCCGGTGAAGATGTTGACCTGTTTGAGGTCGTCGTAGGTCATGTTGTCCGCTTCGACGTTCAGCGGCTTGTCCTTGTCGGCGCGGTCGGCGTGCGCAAGCGGCGCGAAGCCGGCAAGCGGCAACGCGACGAGCAGCGCAGCGAGTCCGGCGCGACACGCGGACAGGGTGCGCGAGCGGCCGGTGTCAAAACGGGGGAACGATTCGTTCATGCAGTCACGCCTGGAATGGATTACCCGGGTTGCTTGGGCGAGCTGGCGGAGCCTTCGGACGCGGCAATCGCGCCCTTCACATTGCCGAACAGCTGCATCACCCGGGTGACGTTGTTGTAGTTCATGCCGCTGGCAGTCATTACAGACATGCCGCGCTGAAGTTTAACCGGCTTTTCGGTCTCGATCACATCGTCGTTGACCAGCACCCTGAAATGCTGCGAATCCGCCTGCATCTGCGGATCGCCGTTGCCGGCGGCCCGCACGATACGCGCGTTGTCGTACAAATTGACGATCGAGGCGTCGCCGTTCACCGTGCCGGTGTCTCCGGTCGCGGTGACAATCGGCTTGCCGGGCTGGAACGCTCGCATGGCCGGCTTGACCAGATCGCTCAGCTCGTCATCCTCGTAATGGATCAGGGACTGGGCGGTCAGACGGTATTGCGTCGAGCCCGATTGGTCCAGTTCGGATACCGAGAAGTTGTCCGCGAAATAGTCGGGCGTGTGCTCCTTGGGGCGCACCAGGTTTTCGTTTGGCCGCGGCAGCGTGGCCTGCAGAAGCCACCACGTAATGCCGGCGAGCGCCGCCATCGCGACGAGCGGAATCAGCGAGGTCCAGCGAAACTGATTCATCCGACGAGGCCTCGCTGTTCGCCGCTACAGGCTGCCGCGAGCAATGCGTCATATTTGTGCTGCGCGCGCAGCAGGGTGTCGCAGACCTCCCGCGCCGCGCCGTGGCCGCCGCGCGCCTCGCTGACCCAATGGGCGCGCGCGATCACTTCAGGATGCGAATTGGCCGGCGCCGCCGCGAAGCCGACTTTCAGCATCACGCCGAGGTCGACCCAGTCGTCACCCATGTAGCCACACTGTTCGGCGGTCAGGCCGGTTTGCTTGAGCAGGTCGGCAAACGCCTGGGGTTTGTCTTGCACGCCCTGATAGACGTGGGAGATATTCATTTCCTTCACCCGCGCCGCGACGATGCCCGATTTGCGCCCGGTGATGATTGCCGTCTCGATGCCGGCCTCGCGCAGCAGTTTCATGCCGTGGCCGTCCATGGAGTTGAACGCCTTCATCGTGTCGCCTTCCGCCGTAAACAGCAGGCCGCCGTCGGTCAGCACGCCGTCGACGTCGAAAATCATCAGCTTGACGCGGCTTGCGCGTTCAGTGGCGGTAAGGGCGGCGGCGGGCATCAGATCACCTTCTTCGAGAACAGGTCGTGCATGTTGAGTGCGCCGATCAGCTTGCCTGCTTCGTCGACGACCAGCATCTGATTGATGCGGTGGCGCTCCATCAGTTCCACGGCTTCGACAGCAAGTTGATCCGGACCGATCGTGCGCGGGCCGGCGGTCATCACCGAGGCAATCGACAGTTCGCGGAAATCGCCGTCACGTTCCAGCACGCGGCGCAGGTCGCCGTCGGTGAAAATGCCGGTCACGCGATCGTCGCGATCGACGATCGCCGTCATGCCCATGCGCTTGGCGGTCAACTGGAACAACGCGTCGCGTACGGTTGCGTCAGGCGTCACCTTCGGCACCTGGTCGTCGGTGCGCATCACGTCGCGGACATAAGTAAGCAGGCGCCGGCCGAGCGCGCCGCCCGGATGCGAGCGGGCGAAGTCGTCGCGGCCAAAGCCACGTGCGTCCAGAACCGCGACCGCGAGCGCATCGCCGAGCGCGAGCGCGGCGGTGGTGCTGGCGGTCGGCGCAAGATTCATCGGACAGGCTTCTTTTGACACGCCAGAATTCAGATGCACGTCGGCGAGTTGTGCGAGACTCGATGACGGGCGGCCCGTCATGGCAATCAGCTTCGCGCCGAGCCGCTTGATGAGCGGCAGGATCGCCACGAGTTCTTCAGTTTCACCGGAATTGGACAGCGCGAGGAACACGTCGTCTGCCGTGACCATGCCGAGGTCGCCGTGGCTCGCTTCCGCCGGGTGGACGAAGAACGCCGGCGTGCCGGTGCTGGCGAGCGTGGCCGCGAGCTTGCGGGCCACGTGGCCCGATTTGCCGATGCCGGAAACGACGACGCGTCCGCGGCAACCCAGGATGAAGTCGACCGCCCCGACGAAGCCATCGTCGAGTTGATCGCGAAGCGCGCGCACGGCGTCCGCTTCGATGTCGAGCACGTCGCGAGCGAGCGCGAGCGCCCGGTCGCCATTGATTTTCGCTATCATTCGCGGAGTATAGCAAAGGCGCTTGTTCGCCGCGCCGGGCCTGCTGTCCCTAGCCACTGCCTTTATTACTGTCTTTAACGGCCCCACAACCTTGTCGCACGGCGTTTGGCGTGCGCGGTTCCGCTGACGAACGAGGACGCTTTACCGATGCGTTTTTGCCGATGATTTCCCCGCTCGAAATGACGCTGTTCCTGCTGCTGGCATCGGTGGCGGGCGTAGTGGTCTTTCGCTTCCTGAATCTTCCACCGATGCTCGGCTATCTGACGGTCGGCATCGTCGTCGGGCCGCATGCGTTCGGTCTGGTTCCGGATTCGGTGGGCGCGCAGAATCTTGCCGAATTCGGCGTTGTGTTTCTGATGTTCTCCATCGGGCTGGAATTTTCGCTTTCGAAACTGCGCTCCATGCGCCGGCTTGTGTTCGGCCTTGGTCTGCTGCAGGTGATCGGCACGATTGCGGTGGCGGTCTCGCTCGGCTTCGTGCTGGAGCGCTGGGTACATATCACGTGGCAAGCGAGCGTCGCGCTGGGCGGTGCGCTGGCGATGTCGTCCACGGCGATCGTGAGCAAGATGCTGGCCGAGCGGCTCGAAATCGAAACGGAGCACGGCCGCAATATCTTCGGGGTGCTGCTGTTCCAGGATCTGGCCGTGGTGCCACTGTTGATCGTCATTGCCGCGCTGGGCGGCGATTCGAAAGATATCGTCAGCGCGCTCGGGGTGGCGGCCATCAAGATCGTCGTGGCTCTCGCCTTGCTGTTAATCGTGGGCCAGCGCTTCATGACGCGCTGGTTCAACGTGGTGGCGCGGCGCCGTTCGCAGGAACTGTTCATCCTCAATCTGCTGCTGGTCACGCTCGGCGCGGCGTTCATCACGGACAAATTCGGCTTGTCGCTTGCGCTCGGGGCGTTTATCGCCGGCATGTTGATCGCCGAAACGCCTTATCGGCATCAGGTGGAAGAGGACATCAAACCGTTTCGCGACGTGTTGCTCGGCCTCTTCTTCATCACGACCGGCATGCTGCTCAATCCGCGCGTGGTCTGGGAGCACCCGTTCATCGTGCTCGGCTTTCTGGTCGGCCCGATCCTGCTGAAGGCGGTGATGGTGACCGGGCTCTCGCGCCTGTTCGGTGCGTCGCCGGGTGTGGCGATGCGTACCGGTATCGGCCTCGCGCAGGCCGGCGAGTTCGGCTTCGTGCTGTTGAACCTGATTCTCGACAAGCATCTCGTCGACGCCACCCTGTTGCAGGCGATTCTCGCGGCGATGCTGCTCTCGATGCTGGCCGCGCCGTTCCTGATCCAGAACGCGGATCGAATCGTGCTGCGGCTGTCGTCGACGGAATGGATGATGCAGTCCCTGCAGATGACGCGTATCGCGACGCAGAGCCTGAAGCAAAGCGGTCATGTGATCATCTGCGGTTATGGCCGGGCCGGGCAGAATCTGGCGCGCATGCTGGAGCACGAGGGGCTGTCGTACGTGGCGTTGGACCTGGACCCCGATCGTGTGCAGGCCGCGGCGGCGGCGGGTGAATCGGTGGTGTTCGGCGATGCGGGGCGGCGCGAATCGCTGCTGGCCGCCGGTATCCATCGCGCGGCGGCGATCGCGATTACCTACGCGAACACTCCGTCGGCATTGCGCGTGTTACACAATATTCACGAGCTGGAACCCACGCTGCCGGTGATCGTTCGTACCGTCGACGACGCCGACCTGGAAAAGCTGCTGGCCGCCGGCGCGACCGAGGTGATTCCTGAAATCGTCGAAGGCAGTCTGATGCTGGCTTCGCATACGCTGGTGCTGATGGGCGTGCCGATGCGGCGCGTGGTGCGGCGGGTCGAGGAAATGCGCGACGAGCGCTATGCGCTGTTGCGCGGCTATTTCCACGGCGCGGACGACATGGAAGACGACGACGGCCACGAACAGGTGCGGCTACAATCGGTGCCGGTCGACGAAAACGCGGACGCAGTAGGCCGCACGCTGGCGGAGCTGGGTCTGTTCGATCTGGGTGTCGAGGTGACGGCAATCCGGCGCCACGGCATTCGCGGCGTCGAACCGGATCCGTCCACCAAGCTGCGCGCGAGCGATATCGTGGTGTTGCGCGGTCTGCCCGAACGGCTTGCCGAGGCCGAAGAGCGGCTTTCCAAGCATCGCCGGGCGGGCGCGGCGGCCGCCTAGCGCGTAAGGTTTGCGTGGCATGATCTCGCCGGGTTGGTGCTGGGCCGGTGCTGCATTGACGTTGCATTGGCGGTAGCGCCCGAGCCAGTCGTATCTCGCCGACCACACCTGAATTCGTATTTCATCGGACCTGCCGAGGTCCATCCGGAGACATCATGTCCAACGCGCTCGCGAGCGCGCCGCTCGATGCGGCCGACTACATCAAAAGCCACATTCGCACGGTGCCCGACTGGCCGCTGCCGGGCGTGCAGTTTCGCGACATCACGCCGCTCCTGCAGGAGCCGAAGTCGTTGCGCGTACTGATCGATCTGTTCGTCCAGCGCTATATCGACGCGAAGCTCGATTACGTCGCGGGTCTGGATGCGCGTGGCTTCATCATCGGGCCGATTCTGGCCTACGAGCTGAACCTCGGCTTCATTCCGATCCGCAAGGAGGGCAAGCTGCCGTACAAGCGGGTCGCGCAATCCTATGAGCTCGAATATGGCACCGCCACCGTCGAGATTCACGAGGACGCCTGCAAGCCGGGCGACCGTGTCGTGATCGTCGACGATCTGATCGCCACCGGCGGCACGATGATGGCCGGCAAGGTTCTGCTCGAGCGGCTGGGCGCGGTGGTGGTCGAAGGCGCGGCGATCATCGATTTGCCGGACCTTGGCGGCTCGGCCCTGCTGCGCAACGGGGGCCTGCCGCTTTACACCGTGACTGAATTCAGCGGCCACTGATCGCTGCATGCGAACGTCTTCCTGCACACAACGAAGGTAAGAACGATGCCCAACTTCCTGTTGTTCCTCGCGACCTCGATTGCGATCACCATGGCGCCCGGTCCCGATAATCTGCAAGTGCTGGCGCGCGGTATCTCGCAAGGCCGCGCGGCGGGCCTCGTCGCCGCGCTCGGCTTTGCGGCCGGCATTACATTCCACACCACCCTCGCCGCGCTTGGCGTGGCCGCGCTGCTGCGTTCGTCGCCGGTTGCGTTTGAGGTGATCAAGCTGGCCGGCGCCGCGTATCTGGTCTGGATCGGTATCAAGGCGCTGCGCAGCCAGGGTCTCGCCACCGCGCACGAGCGCGCGCCGCAACCGTTGAAGGCGGTGTTCCGTCAAAGCGTGCTGGGCAATCTGCTGAATCCCAAAGTGACGCTGTTCTTCGTCGTGTTCCTGCCGCAATTCGTGCAGCCGCACGGCACGCAAAGCGTCACGGTGCAGATGCTCGAACTCGGCGTGTTGTTCATGTTGCAGACCGTGGTGGTGTTTTCGCTGTTCGGCGTGTGCGCGGGGATGATCGGCGGCTGGCTGAAGCGCCGGCCGCGCGTGGGTGTGTGGCTCGACCGGCTCGCTGGTGCGACCTTTATCGCGATCGGGATTCGCGTCGCCTTGCGTGATTGATGTGAGTGAGGCCGCTCAAGCGACGCAATGAGCGGCCGCGCGAGCGCCGGTAACCGGGTGCGCCAGAAGAACAGTTTGGAGCTTTAAATGACTTTGCCTTGCATCACCGCCGCGCGTCACTTCGACGCTCAAGCGCATCTGCCGTTCTGGATCGATGCCGAGCAGGTTGGCTGGATTCGCTCGACCGATGTGCCGTTGCTCGCGCGCTGGCCCGATGTATTTGAAATCGACAGTGTTGAACACCGGCGCGTGACGCTCGCGCCGGCGTTCAACACTGTCGATCTGCGCAGCGCGGCGCTCGGCTCCGTGATCGGCGCGCTGGCTGCCGAGGGCCGGATTCCTGGCTGGCGTAACGAGACTTACGCGATCCGCAATGCGTTCGATGCGCCACCGCTCGCGTACATCGAACGCGCGGCGTCGCGCTTCTTCGGCACGATGACCTACGCGGTGCATCTGAACGGCGTCGTAGAATATGCGGAGGGCGCCCCGCAATTGTGGATCGCGCGCCGCAGCGACACCAAGGCAACCGACCCGGGCATGCTCGACAATGTCGTGGCGGGCGGGATCGGTTGGGGCTTCGGCGTCGAGGCGACGATTGTCAAGGAGTGCAGGGAAGAAGCCGGTATTCCCGAGGCGATCGCCGCGCGTGCCACGGCCGGTCGAACCGCGCATGTGCTGCAATCGTTGCCGGAAGGCACGCAGGCTGAACAGATTTTTATCTACGACCTCGCGCTGCCGGCCGATTTCGCGCCGCGCAATCAGGACGGGGAAGTGGGCGAACATCGGCTCGCGCGCATCGACGAAGTAGCGCGCTGGATCGAGGAAGGCGCGATGACCGTGGATGCGAGTCTCGCCACGCTGGATTGCCTGCTGCGCCGCCGTTGGATCGACGAAGACGCGTGTCCGGGCATCGAGGCGCTGTTTGCGCCACCGGCGCTTGGATAAGCGCGAGCGCCAGTCAGGCGCCTGAGCGACGAAGCAGCCGGGTCACGCCGTTGCACGCAGCATCGAGCAGGACATACCGAACACATCACGCACTGAAGAAGGGAGTCACCCAGGTCATGTCGACCGATCACAGCTTTATCCTCAAACTGTCGTGCGCCGACCGGCCCGGCATCGTCCACGCGGTTTCGGGCTTTCTGTTCGAGCGAGGCAGCAATATTCTCGACTCCGCGCAGTTCGGCGACAGCCGCACCGGCGAGTTCTTCATGCGCGTGCATTTCCAGCAGGTGGGCGGCGATCCGGGCCTGGACGCGTTGCGTACGTCGTTCGCGGCGCTAGCTGAGCAGTTCGGCATGCGGTGGGAGTTGCACGATGCTTCGGTGAAGCCGCGCGTCGTCATCATGGTGTCGAAGATCGGCCATTGCCTGAACGACTTGCTGTTCCGTTATCGCACCGGTCAACTGGGTATCGAGATTCCGGCGATCATCTCGAACCACAAGGAGTTCTATCAGCTCGCGGCCAGCTACGACATTCCGTTCCATCACTTTCCGCTGATGGGCGCCACGCCGGATGCGAAGGCCGCGCAGGAAGCGCGCGTGCTCGAAGTGATCAACGAGCATCAAGTCGATCTGGTGGTGCTTGCGCGCTACATGCAGATTCTGTCGCCGCAGTTGTGCGAATCCCTCGCCGGCCGCGCGATCAATATTCACCATTCGTTCCTGCCGAGCTTCAAGGGCGCGAAGCCGTATTACCAGGCGTTCGATCGGGGCGTGAAACTGATCGGCGCAACGGCGCACTACGTGACGACGGATCTCGACGAAGGTCCGATCATCGAGCAGGAAGTGGCGCGGGTGGATCACAGCATGACGCCGGAGCAACTCACGGCGATCGGCCGCGACGTCGAATGTGTGACACTCGCGCGTGCGGTGAAGTGGCACGTCGAGCATCGCATCGTGTTGAACGGCAGCAAGACCGTGGTGTTTCGCTAATAGCGGATCAGGACCGCATCGCGGTCCTGCCCGCCTCCCGCGCGCCCTCTGCGAGCCGTGCATTGTGTGCCGAGCGGCGGCGCGCATTCAGTTTCTTCAGCCAGATCAGCAGTCCCGTTGCGCTCAGCACGGCGACTGCAATCCCCATCGCGCTAATCGCAATCCGCCCGCCGAGACCGAGAATGCGTCCGGAGTGCAGCGGGAATTGCACCTGCATGAAGATGTCGCCGGCCGTGCCTTTGCCGGGAATCTGCGCGCCTAGCGGCTTGCCGGTGGCCGCGTCCCAATACATCCACGGATTGCCGAGGCCCAGATCGCCGTGATCGTTGCCTGCTGCGTAGAAGCCGACGCCGTAGGCGTGCAGGAGTTCCGCGTAGTAGACGCCGCCCGGCGGCACCTTCAGGTTGTGTGCTTCACCGGCTTGCTCGGCCAGTTGCACAATGCGCTCGCGACTCAGGACCTGATCGCCGGGCTGAGGCTTGCGCAGAATTTCGGGGTTGTTGATCGGATCAGGCGTGAGCGTCGAGAACAGCGACACGACGGGCCGCACGACCGGCGACGACAGATTCATCGATATCGACGTCAGCGCGACGATCACCAGCAGGCCCCAGATCCACACGCCACCCGAGCGGTGCAGATCGAAGGTGAGCGCATAGCCGCCACGTCCCATGCGGAACGCAAACGACTTGCGCCATGCCTTGAGGCTCGGAAACGACAGCCACAGCGCGATCACGCTATCGAACAGCCACACGATCCCGACAATGCCCATCAGCCACGTGCCGGTATCGATACCGCCGGTGAACGGCAAATGAAGCGTGTAGTGCAGCTTGTAAATGAACGGAATCAGATTGAGCCGTGCGAGCGAAACGGCGCCCCATTCACGGCGCCCTTGCATATCGCCGGTGGCGGGGTCGACGGCGATCTGATTGAAGTCGAGCGGGTAGGGCTGCTGCGTGGCGGGGTTGGTGCGCGGCAGCACCATCATTTGCAACGTGTGGCCGGGTTCAGCTTCGAGCGGCAGATACGTGACCTGCAGGCGTGGATCAGCCGCTTCGACGCGACGTGCCAACTCGAGCCCCGACAGGGCCGGGCCGGCGGTGCGCGCTTTGAAGAACGTCGGGTTCAGCGCCGCATCGAGTTCGTGATCCCACGCGATGATCGCGCCAGTCAGGCCGGCAATGAACAGAAACAGCGCAATGGCGACACCGAACCAGCGGTGCAGGCGGACGAACTGCCGCCTCATAGACGAGTTGGCGACAAGCCGCGGGGATTCTGAAGGGATATCACAGCAAAGACACGGTGAGAATGGGAATTGTTCTCATCTTATGGAATCGTGCCGCCGACTGCAAGTTTCCCGTAAGCGCGTCGTTGCTGGCGTTGGATGCCCGCATCACGCGTGATCTCAAGGCGACCTTCGGCGCGCTATATCAGGAGCGCCATTCGAGCGGCATTACCGGAGCGATCTCGACGGGTGCAATATCAGGGTACGACCTTGCCGCTCACACCAGCCGCAGATAAATCAATTCCCGCTTGATGTACGCGTAGAAGATCGGCGCCGCGACCACCCCGGGCAGACCGAACGCGGCTTCCATCACGAGCATCGCGATCAGCAGTTCCCACGCGCGCGCCTCGATCTGACCGCCAACGATGCGCGCATTCAGGAAGTATTCGAGCTTGTGAATCACGATCAGGAATATCAGCGACATGATCGCCGCCGGGAAGCTCACCGAGAGCGCCACCGCGACAATGATCGTGTTCGAGATCAGATTGCCGATCACCGGCAGCAAGCCGGCGATAAACGTCACCAGCACCAGCGTCTTGGAGAGGGGTAGTGTGTCGTGAAAGAGCGGCAGGATCACCAGCAGGAAGATACCGGTGAACGTCGCGTTGATCGCGGAAATCTTGACCTGAGCAAATACGATGCGGCGGAAGGCATCGGCGAAACGGGTCACGCGCGTGACGAACGCAGTGGACAGCGGCAGCCGTTGCATATGCTGCTGCGCGCCGACCGCGATGATCGCACCGATGATCATGCCGATCAGGATATGCGTGAAGCCGCGCGCAGCGGTTTTGCCGCTTTGCTGCAGCATGTTCGCATGCGTCTGCATCAGTTCGGTCGCCTTGGTCTTCATCTGCTCGGTGTCGACCGGCAGATAGTTGGCGATGAATTGCGGAATCCGGCCGCGCGCCTGGTCGATCAACTGCATCGCCTGGTCGAGCAGTTTCTGCACGCTCGGCACGTCGTTCTCGAAATGCTCGATGATGCCGAGCGTCAAGCCCGTCAGTGCGCCGACTATGACCGACGAGAGGATCACCACCGCGAGCCAGCGCGCGCGTTGGCTCGACATGTGCCGTTCGATGCGCGGTGCGATGGTGTGCACGAGTTGAAACACGAGCAGCCCGGCCAGCAACGCGCCAAGCAGCTTCAGTTCGATGACCGCCCACATTCCGAACAGCATCAGCACGTAACTGCCGATTTCGACCGCCGACAGCTTCGGCAGGCTCATGTCGCTAGTCAGCCTGACGGGGCGTGGGCGTAGGTCCTGCACTTCCCCGTCGTCGCGCGCCTGATTCCGCTTGGCCATGGCTTATTCCGTCTCCAACCCGTGTAGTGCTGCGTTACTTTCTGCTGGCAGTGCGTTTGAGCAGCGGCGCCAGATATCTGCCGGTAAAACTTGCCTTCGCCTTGGCGACCTGTTCCGGCGTGCCTTGCGCGATGATCTGGCCGCCGCCGGCGCCGCCTTCAGGGCCGAGATCGATGACCCAGTCGGCAGTTTTTATCACATCGAGATTATGCTCGATGATCACGACGGTATTACCCTGATCTCGCAAGCGATGAATGACTTCCAGCAGCAATGCGATGTCGTGAAAGTGCAGGCCGGTGGTCGGTTCATCCAGGATGTATAGCGTGCGACCCGTGTCGCGCTTGCTCAGTTCCAAAGATAGTTTGACGCGCTGCGCCTCGCCGCCCGACAGGGTGGTGGCCGACTGGCCCAGCCGGATATAGCCCAGACCCACATCCAGCAAGGTTTTCAGCTTGCGCGCGACGACCGGCACCGGCTTGAAGAACTCGTAGGCGTTCTCCACCGTCATGTCGAGCACTTCGCTGATGTTCTTGCCTTTGTACTGCACGTCGAGCGTTTCGCGGTTGTAGCGCTTGCCGTGGCAGACGTCGCAGGGAACGTAGACGTCCGGTAAAAAGTGCATTTCCACCTTCAGTACGCCGTCGCCCTGGCAGGATTCGCAGCGGCCGCCCTTCACGTTGAACGAGAAGCGGCCTGCTTCGTAACCGCGTTCTTTCGCCGCCGGCACGCCCGCGAACAGTTCGCGAATTGGCGTGAACAGGCCCGTGTAGGTGGCCGGATTCGAGCGCGGCGTGCGGCCGATCGGCGACTGGTCGACGTTGATGACCTTGTCGAAATGTTCCAGGCCTTCGATCGATTCGTACGGCGCGGGCTCGGTGGATGAGCCATACAGGTGATGCGCGACCGCGTGGTACAGCGTGTCGTTGATCAGCGTGGACTTGCCCGAACCGGACACGCCGGTCACGCAGGTCAACAGGCCGACCGGCAAATCGAGCGAGACGTGCTGCAGATTGTTGCCGTACGCCTCGACGATGCGCAGACGCCGTTCGTCCGGTTCTTTGCGCTCGTCCGGGAATTCGATGTTGCGAGCCCCGGACATGTACTGCCCGGTCATCGATGCTGCGTTCGCCTCCACCTGCTTGGGCGTACCCTCGGCGATCACCATGCCGCCGTGCTCGCCCGCGCCGGGACCCATGTCGACCACGTAGTCGGCCATGCGGATCATGTCTTCGTCATGCTCGACGACGATCACCGAGTTGCCCAGGTCGCGCAGATGCTTGAGCGTGGCGATCAGCCGGTCGTTGTCGCGCTGATGCAGGCCGATCGACGGTTCATCCAGCACGTACATCACGCCGGTCAAACCGGAGCCGATCTGCGAGGCGAGGCGAATCCGCTGCGCTTCACCGCCTGAGAGCGTTTCCGCGCTGCGTTCGAGCGACAGGTAGTCGAGCCCGACGTTATTCAGGAACATCAGGCGCGCGACGATTTCCTTGACCACCTTGTCGGCGATCTCGCGCTTCGAGCCTTCGAGCCGCAGCGTCTGAAAATAGCCCAGCGCGTCGCGCAACGGCCAGCCGCTGATTTCGAAGATGCCGCGCGCGTCGCTGTTCGAGCCGATCCGCACGAAACGGGCTTCCCGGCGCAGCCGCGTGCCGGCACAGGCCGGGCAGGGCTGGTTGTTCTGATACTTGGCGAGTTCTTCGCGCACCGCGACCGAATCGGTCTCGCGGTAACGCCGCTCCAGATTCGGGATGATCCCTTCGAACACATGCTCGCGCACGGAGGTACGGCCGCGTTCGTTGATGTACGAGAACGGGATCTCCTGCTTGCCCGAACCGAACAGCAGAATCTTGCGGACTTTTTCCGGCAGGTCTTCGACGGCCGTGTCGATGTCGAACTCGTAGAACGCCGCGAGACTTTGCAGCATCTGGAAGTAGAACTGGTTACGCCGGTCCCAGCCCTTCACCGCGCCTGCCGCGAGCGATAGCGACGGATGCGCGACTACCCGCTTCGGATCGAAGAAGGTGATCTGGCCGAGGCCGTCACACTCCGGACATGCGCCCATCGGGTTGTTGAACGAGAAGAGGCGCGGCTCCAGCTCCTGCAGCGAATACGAGCAGATCGGGCAGGCGAACTTCGAACTGAACAGTTTCTCCTTGTCCGTATCCATTTCCAGCGCGATCGCGCGGCCGTCGGCGAGACGTAGTGCCGTTTCGAACGATTCGGCGAGGCGCTGCTTCATATCGGCGCGCACTTTCAGCCGGTCCACGACCACATCGATCGTGTGCTTGTCGTTTTTCTTGAGCTTCGGCAGCGAGTCGACGTCATAGATCTTCGCGACGCCTTCATTGGCGGTGCCGCCGCCCGAGCGGACGCGAAAACGGATAAAGCCCTGCGCCTGCATTTCCTCGAACAGCTCGACGTGCTCGCCTTTGCGGTCCGCCACCACCGGCGCGAGGATCATCAACCGGGTGTCTTCGGGCAGCGCGAGCGCCGCGTCGACCATCTGCGAGACGCTTTGTGCTTCCAGCGGAATTTCGTGGTCCGGACAGTAAGGCGTGCCGACCCGTGCGAACAGCAGCCGCAGATAGTCGTGAATTTCGGTGACGGTGCCGACCGTGGAGCGCGGATTGTGCGAGGTCGCTTTCTGCTCGATCGAGATCGCCGGCGACAGGCCTTCGATCAGATCGACGTCCGGCTTCTCCATCAATTGCAGGAATTGGCGAGCATAAGCGGACAGACTTTCGACGTAGCGCCGCTGTCCTTCCGCATAGAGCGTGTCGAACGCGAGCGACGATTTACCCGAGCCGGACAGGCCCGTAATCACGACAAGCTTGTGACGCGGGAGGTCGAGGTTGACGTTCTTCAGGTTGTGGGTGCGAGCCCCACGGATACGGATTTGTTCCACGCGTTATTCCAAGACTTGGCCCGTGACCTGGCGGAAAGAGGAGAAGGCTAAACCTGCTACTATAACGACTTTTCAAGACCGCCGTTACGGCTTCCTGACAGCCCGAAGAAGGCGCAAGGCAAGCTGTAAGGCAGCGGTCCAGCGCCGCGGGAAAGAGGTCTGACTGGGGCCGATTTCCGCGAGTACACGGCGCCGCGAGGCTCCAGACGGGCGTGTAGCAAGGCCGCCGGCCCGAATGCCGCGCCGCATGCTGGCCGCCCAGCTCATTCAAAGAACGCTCCCGATGTCCAATCCGTCCGCTACATCCTCACGCATGAGCGCGCCTGAAATGCGCGCGACCATGTCGCTTGCCGCCATCTTCGCGCTGCGCATGCTGGGTCTCTTCATGATCATGCCGGTGTTCTCGATCTACGCGAAGACCATCCCTGGCGGCGACAACGTACTGTTGGTGGGGATCGCGCTCGGTGCGTACGGCGTGACGCAGTCGATGCTCTATATCTTCTACGGCTGGGTCTCCGACAAGGTCGGCCGCAAGCCGGTCATTGCGACCGGCCTCCTGATCTTCGCGCTCGGCAGCTTCGTCGCGGCGGGCGCGCACGACATGACGTGGATTATCGTCGGCCGGGTGATTCAGGGCATGGGCGCGGTGTCGTCCGCGGTGATCGCGTTTATCGCCGACCTGACCTCCGAAGAGCATCGCACCAAGGCGATGGCCATGGTCGGCGGCAGCATCGGCGTTTCGTTCGCGGTGGCGATTGTCGGTGCGCCGATCGTGTTCCAGTGGGTCGGCATGAGCGGTTTGTTCACCCTGGTCGGCATTTTCTCGATTCTGGCGATCGGCCTGGTGCTGTGGGTCGTACCCGATGCGCCCAAGCCCGTGCACGTGCGCGCGCCGTTCGCCGAGGTGCTGCATAACGTCGAACTGCTGCGCCTGAATTTCGGCGTGCTCGTCCTGCATGCCACGCAAACGGCGTTGTTTCTCGTCGTGCCGCGCATTCTCGAAGCAGGCGGCCTGCCGGTCGCGTCGCACTGGAAGGTGTATTTGCCGGTGATGGGTCTCTCGTTCGTGATGATGGTCCCGGCGATCATCGCGGCGGAAAAGCGCGGAAAAATGAAAATCGTGCTGCTGTCGGCGATCGGTCTTATCCTGATCGGACAGTTGTTGTTGGGCGTCGCACCGCATACGATTCTGAGTGTGGCGGCGATCCTCTTTGTCTACTTTCTCGGCTTCAATATTCTTGAGGCGTCGCAGCCTTCGCTGGTGTCGAAACTGGCGCCTGGCACCCGCAAGGGCGCGGCGGCCGGCGTGTACAACACCACCCAGTCGATCGGTCTTGCACTGGGCGGCGTGATTGGCGGCTGGCTGCTGAAAGTGGACGGTCAGAGCGCGGTCTTTTTCACTTGCTCTGGGCTGGTGTTTTGCTGGCTTATAATCGCCGCACAGATGAAACAGCCGCCGCGCAAGGCGTAAAAAGGCTCACTCAGAACTTACCTGGCGGCGGGCTGAGGCGCAGTTCCAGTCTCCGGCCCGCTGGCCTGAGATGTGAATTGTGCGTTGCCACGCCGCCCGCAACGGAATCAACAGGAGAAACTCATGGCATCCGTGAACAAGGTCATTCTCGTCGGCAATCTCGGAGCCGATCCGGAAGTCCGTTATCTTCCGAGCGGCGACGCAGTGGCGAACATCCGCCTTGCAACGACGGATCGGTACAAGGACAAAGCGTCCGGCGAAATGAAGGAAGCGACCGAATGGCACCGCGTGTCGTTCTTCGGCCGCCTGGCTGAAATCGTGTCCGAATATCTGAAGAAGGGTTCGTCGGTGTACCTGGAAGGGCGCATCCGTACCCGCAAGTGGCAGGCTCAGGACGGCACCGACCGTTACTCGACCGAAATCGTTGCCGAGCAGATGCAAATGCTGGGTGGCCGTGGCGGCTCGATGGGCGGCGGTGGCGACGAAGGCGGTTACAGCCGCGGTGAGCCGTCTGAGCGTAGCGGCGGCGGCGGTGGTGGTGGTGGCGGCGGTCGTGCGGTCTCGGGCGGCGGCGCTTCGCGTGGCGGCAGCGGCGGCGGTGGCGGTGGCGGTGGCGGTTCGAGCCGTCCGAGCGCGCCGGCCGGCGGCGGGTTTGATGAAATGGATGACGATATTCCGTTCTGAGGTTTTGTAACCACAGAATGTAGACATGAACCCCGCTTTTTAGCGGGGTTTTTTATTGGGGCTATGGTTTTTCTCGGTGCAAGCAAGATCTCTCACCGCCGGAGGTGCTCCAACGCATCTCTCATCGGTGAACTGGAAATCACAATCGGCCCGGTAAACGGCGTATCCAGATCGGCGATCACATAGACCGCCGAGGCAATGGAAACCGCCCCGAGCAAGATCATGACCAATGCCAACGCATTGCGCGGCGCGATCAATCCGAAGCTGAGAAAAATCACGCACAGCCAGAACGTCAGCGTCATCAGGAACGGCAGGGAAATTGAACTGTGCGCTTCCTCGATGATCTTCCATCGCGCATCCACGGTGCGTCGATATTGCGTCAACGCATCGCTGAGTGCGCGCTGTTGTAACGGATCGTGCGCCCGCAGTTGCCGCAACTGCCGCCCGACCGTGGTCAGCATATCGCCGAGCCGCACGTTCTCCAGCTTCTGCGTGTTGTCCTGCGTGCCGATGTCCCGCGGATAGTCACCGGACGGGGCCGGCTCACCTGGCCAGGTCGATGCAATCGCGGCCGCGGTGTACAGACGCAGCAGGCGCCGGGCCTCATCCGTATCGCTGCCGTATTCCCGCATGGTCGTGTCGAATTCGATCAGGTCAGCCGCGAAGGCGCGCAAATCATTCGATTCGGTATCGAAACTGGCTTTCGCGGATGCCGTCATCAGCCCGAGCACCAAAGCGGCAAACGTCACCAGCATGCCCATCACAAGCTGGATGAGCTGCACGGTTTCGTGCGCCTTGTGCTCCTCAGGCAGCAACGGTCGCACCCACACGCCGATGCCGGTTCCAACCAGCAACAAAGCGAAAACCAGCAGAGCCGAGCCTATTTCTGACATAGAAATGCTCCGGAGACGCACGCTTCGCCACTTTCTACCAATCGCCGCACCCCGACCACCCGGGTAGTCCCGCAAATGCGCTTGCGGGAGCGGTCACCGGCTTCCGCACGCAAGTTGAGGCATCGCAAACGTATGCGCTGCCAACCATAAAGTTTTCTGTAATCCCGCCGTAGACCATCTATGTGGCATACGCTTAAATTTCAAACAAAAGTTGCGGGCCTGGCCGATGGGCTTGGGCGCAGCACGCGTGGCCGAGGCTAATTCCCTGAACTTCCAGCCAGGCAGCCCAATGGAGACCAGCCCGATGTTGAAAAATCTGTCGATTCGAACCTGCCTCACCTTGATGATTGTGTTCTTCGGCGTGGTGCTGCTGGTTGGCGCCGCTGCGGGGCTGTTGTCGTTGCGTTCGAGCAACGCGTCGCTGCAGCAGATGTACACCGTGGACACGCCCGCAGTCGCCGACCTGGAAGGTAGCGCCGGGCAGTTGCTGCGCCTGCGCCTGGCTCTCGCGACCTATGCATCGTTGGTCGACCTGAACGATCAGGACGGCGCGAACGCGGTGCTCAAGCGCTTTGATCAGTACCAGAAAGCATCGAACGACCGTCTTGCCCACTATGTGAGCCGTGCGGGTACGGATGCCGACGAACAGCGTCTGATCAAGGACATGCAGGACAAGCGCGACACTTTCCTGCATGAAGGCGTCGATCCGGCGCTGGCCGCGCTCAAGTCGGGTGACAAGACCGCGTTTGAGCAGTTGCAGGCGCACAAGCTGCCGTCGCTCTATAGCGCGTACGAAAAGGCGATGCTCACGCTCGAGCAATTGCAAATCGATCATGGCGCCCAGCGCTATCAGGACGCGCAGGATCTGTTCTACGCGATCTGCGTTGCGGTGGCGATCGGCATGGGCTTGTCTTTGCTGGGTTCTTTGATCGGGCGCGCGGTCATGGTGCGAGCCATTGTCAGTCCGGTCGACGCGACCATCGAGCAGTTTCAGCGGATTGCCAACGGAGACCTGACCAGCAAGATCGACGTGACGAGCAACAACGAAATGGGCCGTCTCGCGGCGGCGCTGCGCAAGATGCAGGACTCGCTGATCGAAACGGTGAACGCTGTGCGTCACGGAACGGAATCAATCGACACGGGCGTGAGCGAGATTGCGGCGGGCAATACCGATCTGTCGCAACGTACCGAGGAGCAGGCTGCGTCGCTCGAGGAAACGGCGGCCAGCATCGAAGAGCTGACTTCGACGGTCAAGCAGACGGCGGACAACGCGAAAGAGGCGAGCTCGCTGGCGCAAGGTGCATCGAGTCTCGCGGCGCAGGGCGGCGATTTGACCGAGCAGGTGGTGGGCACGATGCATGGCATCGTCGACGACTCGCGGCGGATTGCCGACATTGTCGGCGTGATCGAAGGGATTGCTTTCCAGACCAATATTCTGGCGCTGAACGCCGCGGTCGAGGCGGCGCGCGCGGGTGAGCAGGGACGTGGCTTTGCGGTGGTGGCGAGCGAAGTGCGGTCATTGGCACAACGAAGCGCGGCGGCGGCCAAGGAGATCAAAGGGCTGATCGATGCTTCGACGGCGCGGGTGCAGGCCGGTTCGCAACTGGTCGAACGCTCGGGGTCGACGATGACTGAAATTGTCGCTGCGATTTCTCGTGTGAGCTCGATTATGGGTGAGATCGCGGCAGCGGCGCTGGAGCAGAGTACCGGGATCGATCAGGTGAACCTGGCGGTTGCGCAGATGGATGAAGTGACGCAGCAGAATGCCGCGCTGGTTGAGCAGGCTGCTGCGGCGGCCAGTTCGCTGGAGGAGCAGGCTCGCAGGTTGACTTCGGCGGTGGCTGTGTTTCAGACGGGGAGTGGAGGGGCTGCTGTTGCCGGTCGGCGAGGTGGAGTTGTTGCTGCGCCGGGGATGAGGGGTTTGGGTGGGGTTGTCGCGGGGTGATGTTTTTTTTTGCCTGGGCGGCGCTTTGGTTGTGGTTTTATGGTGTTGGCCTTTTCTTGCTTTGTTATTGGTTTATTAGCGTTGCCCCTGTGCGGGGCGGCACCTACTTTTCTTTGCCTGCCGCAAAGAGAAGTAGGCAAAAGAAAGCGGCTCAAACCGCTAATTCTTAAGCGGGTCCCCCGCGCAGCCACGGTAGTGGTGCATCTGGAATCAGTGCTCTCGCACATTCAACCCTAGTGACAAGGCCGTCATACTTCCGGCGGCGCTGCGCGCGCCGAAACCCATTTCCAAAAACCATCAGCTCTGCAAGAGTAGCGCCTGATTTCCCTGGCAAACCCGTCCGCGACGCACGTAGTGCGGAGTGGGAGCGAATGAGTGCCTTGTCACCAGCGCGGAGTGCGCGAGAGCACGGATTCCAGATGCACCACTACCGTGGCTGCGCGGGGGACCCGCTTAAGAATTAGCGGTTTGAGCCGCTTTCTCTTGCCTACTTCTCTTTGCGGCAGGCAAAGAGAAGTAGGTGCCGCCCCGCACAGGGGCAACACTAATAGTCCACTAACAAATCAAGGAAAGGCCAACACCGCAGGCACCCAGACAAAAGCGCCGCGCAGGCAAACAAAACCGACTACCGCATACCCGCATAATACTTCGCCACGCCATCAATCTCCGCCGGAGTCATCTGCCTCACCACATTCCGCATCTGCTCATTAATATCGTTACGCCGGGCACCAGAACCGAACGCCCGCATCTGCGCAGCGAGATAAATAGAAGACTGTCCACCAAGCCAGGGCGCCGCCCCCTTACGATCCAACTGCCCATGACAAGCCGCGCAAGGCGCAATATTCCGCTGCGGATCACCCTGCATCGCAAGCTTCACAGCATTCGCATCCGGCCCCACGCCAGTAGGCAAAACCTCAGCCGCCGGCGCGCGAGGCAGTGAAGCATAATAAGCCGCCAGATCATGCAAATCCTGATCGCTGCGAGCCGCAATGATCGGCTGCATGATCGCGTTCTGCCGCACGCCGTTCTGATAATCGCGCAACTCTTTATAGACCACGTCGGCATACTGCCCGGCCAGCTCGGGCGCCGTCACCTGCACCGTGCCCTGCACGCCATGACACATCGAGCAATTCTGCGTCGCAATGGTCGCGCCGCGGCCAATCGAATCAGCGTCGGCTCGCGCCCGCCGCAAAGGCGGCAAGACCACCACCTCGCTCGGCGCCGGCCCGGCAATATTAGCGCCGCCGTACCAGCTCGACGGCGCGCCCGCGGCGCTGCAAATCGTCGCCCATAAGCCACGCTCGCTGAATCCGCTATTGGCTGACGGCAACCAGATGAAGCCGATCAATATCGACACGACAGCAATTGCAATCGTGCCGCCGAGGCTCACCGTGAACCACGGGTTGCGCAAGCTGAAGACGCGTTCCTGACTCATCGCTGCGCTCCGACGACAACTGCCGGCACCGACGTCTGCGGCAATCTGAGCAACTGAACGATCGGCACACTGTAGTTGACGACCGTCAGCCCGATCATCAACGCCACCCACAAGCCGAAACTATTGAGCGCGGCAGGCACGTGCTCCACCGGTTGCACCGCGCTCGCGAAGCGGAAACTCTGTTGCTGCACCTGCGGCCCGAATTGCGACTTCGCGAGGATGTAGACGAACAGCACGCCGGACACCAGCAGAATCAGTCCGCCCACCGCCGACATGCCCACCCAGAACGCTTGCGATTCCATCCCCGGCATGGTGTAGTCGTAATACGCCATGCGGCGTGGCGCGCCGAGCAAGCCGACGTAGTGCCACGGCAGCGTGGTGACCATCATGCCGATGAACCACAACCACAGTTGCGCACGCACCAGCTTGACCGACGCAATCGCGCGGCCGGTCAGTTGCGGCCACAATTCATACGCGATCGCGAAGTACATGATGACGATCGCACCGCCGAAAATCAGATGGAAGTGCCCGGTCACCCACTGCGTGTTGTGCACCGTCGAGTTCAACTGGTAGCTCATGTTGATCAGGCCGCCCGCGCCGCCAAGACCCAGCATCACGAACGAAAACGCGATCACCAGCATCATCGGGTTCTGCCACGGCAACGCGGTCAACCAGCCGAACGCGCCCTTGCCACCGCGCAACCTGCCCGCGATCTCCACTGATGCGCAGATGGTGAACACCGTTAGCAATGTCGGCACCGACACCATGCCGGTGAACACCGCATGCAGGAACTTGAAGCCCGAACCGACCTGCGGATCGGCGAACAGATGGTGAATGCCGATCGGCATCGCGAACACGAGGAACAGAATGAACGACACGCGCGCCATCGAGTCGCTATAGAGCCGTCCGCCGATCGCGCGCGGCACCAGCGTGTAGTAAGCGATGTAAGCGGGTATCAGCCAGAAGTAGACAATCGCATGCAGCGTCCACGAGAAGAGGATGCGTGAAAGGCCCGCGTCGATCGTGTTGGTTAGACCGAAGGCGACCGGCAATATCTGGAACAGGATCTCGAGCGCCGCGCCGATCGCGGTCCACGCCCACAGATACGCGCCTGCCACGTTGGCGAACATCGCGAGCGGTATCGGCTTGCCGGGATTGGCGCGCTTCCAGATGCGCAGATTCACGTGCATCAGCGCGACCCAGATCCACGAGCCGACCACCACCAGCACCACGCCGAGATAATAGAACGGACTACCGATCATCGGCGGATAAAACGTGTAGAGCACGGAGGCCTTGCCGAGCGCGACCGGGACCATCGCCATCACCGCGCCGACCGCCAGCATGATGAACGCGGCCCATGCCCACTTGAGGCCCACGAGCCGCTGCGCGAGCGCGAGTTCGACGATCGCGTAACCAAAGCCCATCGACACCAGCGTGGGTAGCACATAAGCCATCACCGAGCCATGCGCGGTCACCGATCGATAGTAAAGCTCGGGGTCGCCGACCCACGGTACCAGCGGGCTGCGTACCAGCATCTGCCACGCGCCGAGCAGCAGCGCGATCAGAAACGCGATGAAAGCCAGCCAGAAATGCGCGAGAACGAGTCGCTTAGCGTGAAACACAGCTGAGCCTCCGGGATTGTCGGGCTTGCTCGAAGAAGGTGGCTTTGTCGATGACCTTGACGTGCGCCCACATGGTCTGATGGCCGAAGCCGCAGAACTCGTGACACGGCATGGTGTGATCGCCGGCTTTGTCGAAGCGCGTGTTCAGCGTGGAGACATAGCCGGGCACGACCATCGTGTTGATGTTGGTGTCAGTCACGAGCAGGCCGTGCACGACATCGGCACTGGTGGTGCGGATCGTGACCGGCGTGTCGGCGGGCACCAGCAGACATTGCGGCGTGAATGAATATTGCTGCGCAATGAAACGCACGACCACCGAACCATCCGGCTCGACGGCGCTGCCGAGGTTGTTTTCGACGAACTCGCCGGAAAGTTGCAGGCGCGAAGGGTCGATCGTCTCGACCCGCGAGGGCGGCATCATCGCCCAATGCAGTCCCGAGAACACGATGACGGCGAGCATGAGCACGATCAGCGCCGTGGCGAAAATCGCCCAGCGGCGTTCCGCGCGTAACGCGACTTCGTGGCCGCTGCCCGGTTGGTGATTGGAATCAGTCGACATAGTCAATGGATGACGCCGCGCGGCAGAAAGACAAGAAAGTAGAAGCCGAACCAGATCGCCATGACGATCAGCGTGGCGACGCCGGCCACGGCGATTGCGCCATGCGGGCCGGCTGCGACGACGCGTTCCACTTCTTCATCGGTAGGTGGCGCCGCGCTGCGGGTATCGTTCGCTTCCATCTAGAGCTTCTCCAGTGCAGCGGTTCAGGTTCAATGCAGCGGCGCCTTGCGCAACTCGTTGACCTCGCGGGACGTCACCGGCTTGCCGTGGTTGCCCCACGCAGTGCGGATGTACGTGACGACGGCGGCGGCATCCGTGTCGTTCAACTCCTGGCCGAACGGCGGCATGCCGTACGGCTCGGGATTGCGCATGGTGCCAGGCGGGAAACCGCCATTGAGCACGATGCGGATCGGGTTCACCGCGGAGTCCATTTCGATCGACTGGTTACGCGCGAGCGGCGGGTAGTGCTGCAATTGGCCCTCGCCGTTCGCGCCGTGGCATAGCGCGCACTTGTCGGCGTAGATTTTTTCGCCGAGTGCGAACACGTTGGTATTGGTCGGGGCGGACGGGCCCGACTTGCGGCCGCGATTGTCCGGCAGTGTCTTCAGATAGACGGCCATCGCCTTGACGTCTTCTTCCGTCATGTACTGAAGACTGTGATAGGTGACTTCGGCCATCGGCCCGTACACGGCGCCGCGATCGGAGATGCCTGCCTGCAGCAGGTCGACGATGTCCTTGATGCTCCAGTCGCCGAGACCACCGTCCTTGTCTGACGTCAGCGACGGCGCGTACCAGTTCTGCACCGGAATCAGACCACCGGCGAACTGCTCGCTTTGTGATGAGCCGCCAAGCATGTTGATCTTGGTGTGGCACATCGTGCAGTGTCCGAGCCCATCGACGAGATAGGCGCCGCGATTCCATTCGACCGATTTGGTCGGGTCCGGCTGGAACTCGCCTTCACGGAAATACAAGGTGCGCCAGCCGTACAGCAGCTTGCGCTGGTTGAACGGAAAACGCAGCGTGTGCTTGTGGTTCGGCTCGCGTACCGGCGCCACGGACTTCAGATAGGCGAAGATCGCGTCCGAGTCTTCACGTGTCACCTTGGTGTACTGAGCGATCGGCATCGCGGGGTAGAGCATCGTGCCGTCCGGCGTGCGGCCGGTGCGCATCATCTTGAAGAACGCTTCCTCGCTCCATGTGCCGATGCCGTACTGCGCGTCTGGCGTGATGTTCGGTGAGTACAACGTGCCGAACGGCGTCTCCATGGCGAGCCCGCCGGCGAACAGCTTGCCGCGCGGCGCCGTATGACAGGCGACGCAGTCGCCGGCGCGCGCCAGATACTCGCCGCGTTTGACGATGTCGGGGCGGGTGTCGGCTTTGTCGCCAGTAGCCGTTGCGGTTGTGGCAGTCGTTGCTGGCGTCGTTGTCGTTACAGCAGGCGCGGTTTCTGCAGCGTCTGCCTCAGCGATCAGTAGCGCGTGCGGTGCGCCGGAATGCGCGGCGCTGCCGGCGACGATCAAGCCGGCAACCAGGAAGCCGGATACGAGCGACGCAGCGGCGCAACGGCGCTTCGCCATGGCGTACAAAACTGGGCGGATCGAGCGAAAGGTCGGCTTCATTGCGGTTGACTCCCGCATGCGAGCGGCAGCCGTTCTGCGGACGCCGGCGCAGGTCGCGGATCGGCAGGACGCGGCTGGCGTGCGAGCCAGCTCGATACCGCGGTGATGTCCTTGTCCGTCAGCTTGACTGCGATCGAGTGCATACAGTCCGGCGCAAGCGCGTGACGTGTGCCCGAGCGCCAGGTGCCCATCTGCCCGGCGATGTAGCTCGCATGCAGGCCCAGCAGGCCCGGAATGCCAGGTTGAGTACCCGTCATGCGTGCGCCATGACATGCGATGCACGCCGGGATCTTGCGTGCCGGGTCGCCCTGGGTGACGAGCCGTTGTCCGGCTGCTAGCACGGCCGGTGCGACGTCGGTGTGATCGGCATTGGGGTAGGGCGGCTGCAGGTCGGCGAAGTACTGGCTGATCTTGCGCAGATAGTCGTCGGGCAGAAAGGCGAGCAGGTAACCCATCGGCGGATAGGTGCGGCCGCCATCGCGAAACGCGGTCAACTGATTGAACAGATAGTCGGCCGGTTTGCCGGCGATACGCGGGAAGTAATCGTTGTTCAAGCCCTGGCCTTGCACGCCATGACACGAGGTGCAGGCGCGCACGCGCTCGTCCATGGCGGAGGGCATCGCGCCGGATGCGTCAGTGGCTGCGAACGCCGCGCCATGCCACATGACGTAAAAGACCAGCAGGATCGAAAATCCGATAGTTCTACGATGCACGCCAAGCCTCGTCGGGGGAACGGTTATTTTCGCTATTTATTTCTCACGCGTTCGCTCATCAATTCACTTACTGATTTGATGAGCGATGCATGACAAGCCAGCCAATTTTTTTATAACGACTGCATGAACAGCAAATCGAAACGGACTTATTAAGGAGGCGCAGTATTGAACCGATGCGGCGATGCAATTTCTTTGCAAAGCAATGACTGCCTGAGTGCGCCGTTGGGAGGCAGATTTCAGGCTGAGGTAATAACGCTTGATGTGTCTGGAAAGTGTGTAGCAGGTTGCAGGAATTTATCCAACGCGTCAATGAAAATTGATAACCCAATTGGCAGCGTATTCGATCAGCATAGGCATCGATTAGCGCGCCTTCCCTTCAATACTTATTCTGCGTCCGGTTTGAGTGTGCGCCGCATCGCCGAATGAGATTGATGCGCTGCTTTATATTTCTGTCGAGATTCATGAGTCGCAGCGCGTGCTTCGACGGCAGGGGCATCAACTGAAGAGAAGCATCAACGCCATGCGAGCATTACTAACGCGTTCGCTTTCGCCGATTCGCCCCGGCAACAGATGAAACTCGACAACAGGCAACGCAGGCAAGCCGACGCCCGGCGGGCAGGCCACCACGCCCCCGCCAATCGACGATTCGTTCAGGCAGGAAATACCTAACCCGGCTTTCAATGCCAGTTGCAGCCCGGCCACTCCGGAGGCCGAATGCGACACGAGATAAGGCACCTTGTGTTCGTCGAGAAGCTTCACGACGAAACGCTGCAACTGACAGCTCGACGGTAGCAAAACCAGTGGATAAGGCGTGGCCGGCCGCGGACTGGCATCCGCCGCGCAGACCCACAGCAGTTTTTCGCGCCGCACCACGGTGCTTTGCGCACCAACACTTGCGCGCCGGCTGGTGGCGCTCGTGCTCCCGGTGACGAGCCGCAACGAGAGGCCGATGTCGTACGACACATCGTCGCCTGCGCTGCTGTCGATCACGGCGCTCGGCAGCACGGTGACGTGCAGCTTCAGGCGCGGGTGCTGTTCGGAAAACAGCTTGAGAATGCGCGCGATGTCGAGCGGGCGGTAGTAGTCCGTAATGGCGATGCGCAGTTCGCCGTCGAGCGAGCGGCCTTGCAGGTCTTCGAACGCCGCCTCGCTCATGGCGATGATGCGTCGCGCATGATCGAGCAACCGGCTGCCTGCCGGTGTGGCAGACACCCCTTGTTTGCTGCGCACGAAGAGCGGCTGCCCGGCGCGCTCTTCGAGTTTCTTCAACTGCTCGCTCACCGACGATTGCGATAGGAACACGCGCTCCGCGGCCGCCGAGATGCTGCCCGATTCGGCGACGGCGACGAAAGTGCGTAGCTGTGTCAGATCAAATCCGCGTTGACTCATGATTCGGTATATCCGATGGAATCCATCTAATTTTCCGGCTTTTCCGATGGTTGGCCCAGCCGTAGGATACCTCCAATTCATTCATTGCGGAGGTTGTCATGGGAAACGATTCGATTGCTGCCGTGCGGATGCCGGGTGAACGTGCGGCGAGTCATCGGTGGAAGGTGCTGGGCGTGGGCTTTGCGGCGAATGCGAGTTTTTCGGCCGCTTTCTCGGGGATTCCGACCACGGCCGTCTTTTTGCGTTCGGGTTATCACCTCGGCAACGAAGGGCTGGGGCTGGTGCTAGGCATGCTCGGCTTGGGCATCGCGGTCAGCGAGTTGCCATGGGGGCTTCTGACCGACCGTTGGGGCGACCGCCGTGTGCTGCTGCTTGGACTGCTCTCGACTGCCGTGGCGCTGGCCGGGCTGGCGTTGTTCGTGGTGCCGTCCGGCGCGCATGTGCCAAGCGTGACCACACTTGCGCTCGGCCTGCTGCTGGTTGGCCTGCTCGGCGGCAGCGTCAACGGTTCAAGCGGCCGTGCGGTGATGGCCTGGTTTCGCGAAGGTGAGCGCGGCCTTGCAATGAGTATCCGGCAGACCGCGGTGCCGGCTGGGGGCGGTTTGGGGGCGCTGGTCTTGCCGGTGCTCGCGTCGAGATTCGGCTTTGCCAGCGCGTACACCGTGCTGGCCCTTGCGTGCGCGATTACCGCGGTGTTTGCATGGTGTTGGCTGCATGAGCCTTCGCATGCCGCAGCGAGCGCTACGGGTACGGCTCACCACGCGGCGGCTGCGGGTGTGGCGCCGGCGAAGGTTTCGCCGTTACGCGATGTGAGCATATGGCGCGTGGCGCTCGGCGCGGGTGCATTGTGCGTGCCGCAGCTTGCCGTCGTGACGTTCGGGACTGTCTTCCTTCACGACTTCAGCCGCGCCGGCGTGCTGGCGATCAGCGTGACGATGGCGGCAGTGCAACTGGGCGCGGCGATTGCACGGGTCTGGAGCGGTGCATGGACCGACCGCCGCGGCAATCGACGCGCTTACATGCGCGCCTGCAGCGTACTGACCGCGGTGCTGTTCGCCTCGCTCGCCCTGCTGACGGGTGTGGCCGGCATGCACCACGCGGCGATGACCGTGGTGCTCGCGCTGATGATCGTGCTGGGTGGCGTCAGCGCGTCCGCATGGCATGGCGTGGCCTTTACTGAACTCGCGACGCTCGCGGGGACGAGCCGCGCAGGTACCGCGCTGGCCATCGGTAATACGTGTGTCTTTCTCACGCTGTTCCTGACGCCGCTCGCGATTCCGCTGTTGTTGTCGGTGGGCTCGTGGCCGATGGTGTGGGCGGTAGCCAGTGTGTGCGCATTGATCGCGCTACCGGTGTTTCCGCGCGCGGCTCACGCGAGCAAGCCGGCAACCGTACGCGCTTGCGATGCCACCTGATGGAGCAAGGACAGCCGGCGGCGTGATCTGCCGGTCTCCATATGGTGTTGTTCAGGCGACGGGAGCGGCGGGATGCGCTTCCGTCGCGATCTTGCTTTTTAGGCGGAAATCAATCGGGGAGAAATACAGCGGAGGATAAATTCCCGCATATTCGGTTCGCATAATTATGTATCTCCACTTTGATAGCACGGCAACGGACTATCAAATCGTCTGACGGTTTCGGAACGTTCCGATTTTCGCCCGAATGTTGCGGTGGTTTTATGGCGGCCATTGGCTTGCCATTCCACGTCAGGAGGCTGTCAAGGCAAGTCCGTAGCGAGTGGGATTTCCCCCGTGTGCTCGCCGAATACACCTACAACAACCGAGAGAAATAATAGTGAACCTTCGAGTCATTCTGGCAGACGATCATCCGTTCGTTCTGCTTGGCGTTCGAACTGCGTTGGAAATGCATGCCGGTGTCACCATCGTCGGCGAAGCGGTTAGGCCTGGTTCACTGATCAAACTGTTGCAGAGCACGCCGTGCGACGTACTCGTCACCGATCTGACGATGCCGGAGGCGTCTGGCGTCGTTGAAGATGGTCTTGATCTTGTCAGGCGAATCCGACGTGCGTGGCCATTGTTGCGTATTGTCGTGATGACCGCTCTGACAAACACTGAGATTCTGCGCAGCATCGTGTCGGATGGCGTAGTCAGTACGCTCAGTAAGATGGAAACGACCGACGAGCTTTGGCAAGCGATCGAGGCGAGTGGCAAGGGGCAGGTTTACGTCGGCCGTTCCGTCATCGAAGCGCTCGCCAGACCCCGGGACGACACGTGTGACTTGCCATCGGTTTCGCCTTTGTCGCGCAAGCAGGCGGAGGTGATAAGAATGTTCGTGCGTGGTCAATCGATCCCTGAGATCGCAATAGCGCTCGGGTGCCATCGCCGAACTGTCAGCCGTCAAAAACGCGAAGCAATGACAAAACTCGGCGTCACCAACGACCCAGGTCTCTTTGCATATATTCGTGCACATGGGGTTATGTAAGTTAAATCGCATAGCTAAACGATTATTCGCGCAAGTTCATTGACTCTTTCAGAGCGTTCTTATTTCTATCTTGCGAAATATGTTGAATGATCGCGACAGGGCCAATCGCGCCGGAGAGTGCGACGGGAAATCAAGGTACGGGGGAGAAAAAAGACGATGAACGAAAACGCCGATACAAGCACACCTGTTCGAACCATCATTGCGGACGATCATCCACTGGTTATGTTGGCGATCGAGAATCTGATGGCGGGTTATCCGGATATGCAGATCGTCGGCCGTGCTGCCGACGCCACAGAGCTTTTCGAAGAAGTCGATCGTATTCCATGTGACCTTGTTCTCATGGACCTCTACATGCCGTACGGTTTCTACGGAAGCGCACTGGAAACCGTCAGGCAGTTCAAGGTGCGCTATCCGGACGTTGCGCTTGTTGTACTAACCATGGAAACAGAAGCGGCCGCACTGAAAAAGGTCATCGCGCTCGGCGTCGATGCGCTGATCAGCAAGCGGGACCGACTCGATCTGATTCACGTGGCAATCGTCACCGCGCTGGCTCGCGAATGTTATCTCGGACCGGCGGTGCGAGCGCAGATTGCCGACGCAACGATCGCGCACCGCTTCGATTTTGTCCGGCAAGTGTTGTCGCGCCGCGAACTGGAGGTGTTCACGCAATATGCGTCAGGGTTTGCTGTAACAGAGATCGCTACTCGCCTTGAGCGAAGTGTCAAGACAATCAGCGCTCAGAAATGCACCGCGATGCGCAAGCTCGGTCTGCACAGTGACGCGGAACTGTTCCGCTTCGCCGTCGAGCACGGCGTGGTCGCTGAAGATTACCTGAAAAACCGGCGCTAAGCCGACGGGACGTCACGCCGGTCCGGTGGCGTGGCGAACAGAAGATGTACTTGGCATATCCCGGGGAGGCACGTCGCGTGCAGGGAGTGCCAGTCGATAAGACAACAAAAAATGACACAAAAGATCCGCGTCATCGTGGCCGACGATCACGATTGCGTTCGTGTTGGCGTGATGCGCCTGCTGCAATCGGTACCTCACATCGAAATAGTTGGGGAGGCACCCGATACCCAGACACTGGCCGAATTGCTCGACTCCCATGCGTGCGACGTTGTCGTGTCGGACATTGGTATGCCGGGCATAGACGGTGCCAGCAACGTCGTGTCCTTCCTGCGTCGCCTGTTGCGGGCTCGACCGCATCCCCACGTCGTTATCCTGACGACGATTTGCCATGCGCACATGCTTTCCGGTTTGTTGCACCTGGGCGTGGCCGGAATCGTCGACAAGCGCGACACCGCCACGTCGTTGATCGACGCCATCGAGGCAACGGTTGCAGGCGGCGTCTATCTATCGGATCAGGCACGCATCGCGATCGACGCATCCGATGCGCCGCTGCAGCCCCGCGCGGGCGTGCTGAGCGCTCGCGAATGGGAAGTCTTCCAGCTTTATGTGCAAGGTCTGACAGTCTACGAGATTGCTGCACGTCTGCAACGCAGCGGCAAGACCATCAGCACGCAGAAGCGGAGCGCGATGCGCAAGCTCGGTCTCGAGACAGAAAACGACCTCATCGACTACGCGAGACAGATAGGGTTGGCCTGACAGCCCCGTGAGAGAGTTGACCCTCGACAGTCAGTCCTTCTTAGGACTTTAGGAGTCTTCTGATTGGTTGCGCGACGTCACCGTCTCATAGTTCTGAGTTGGCTGAGGCTCGACGCCCAACATTCGCGTGACGGAAACCGTCATTTCGCGATGCGGCGTACCGACGAGCCTGGAAAATTCAGGCAAATGTCCAGCGGCTGGAGTGCGACGCCGTTTGCCATTGCACAAAGACTTGGGGGCGGAATGGTAGCGCTAGGCAAACGGTTATTGGTCGAGGGGGGCGGAACGGCTTGGGTGGTGTTCATCGGTTGCGGCAGCATCGTATTGAACACTGGCGCGGTCCAGCAGGGCTACGGCGTGCTCGAGGTGTCGCTCGCGTTCGGTCTCGCGCTTGTCACGGCGAGCTATGCATTCGGCACCATCTCCGGGGCGCACTTCAATCCGGCCGTTACGATCGGCTTTTCCGTCGCGCAACGTTTTCCGGTTCGGGATCTGCTGCCCTATATTGCCGCCCAGATTCTCGGTGCCATCGCGGCTGCCGCACTGCTCGCTTACGTGGCGAGCGGCCGCCCCGGCTTTGAATTGACCGCGAGCGAATTCGCGGCGAACGGTTTTGGCGACCATTCGCCGGCCGACTATCAACTTCATTCTGCACTCGTCGTCGAGCTTGTACTGTCGTTCGCTTTCGTCATGACAAGTCTGATGGTGGCCGGCCGGCGACGGTTGCGGCCGATCGCACCACTGGTCGCCGGCGCGTGTCTGATGATCGTGTACATGGTATCGATCCCGGTGACCAACGGCTCGATCAATCCCGCTCGCTCGACCGGTCAGGCGTTATTCGTCGGCGACTGGGCACTCGACCAGCTCTGGCTGTTCTGGGCTGCGCCGCTGCTGGGCGCCGTCGCCGCCGGTGCGCTGTTTTCATTTCTCTGCGGCAAGTTGGGCCGAAAGGCGGCGTCCCTCGCCCACAGGCAGGGCGAAGTCGCGTGAGCGCCGCCTGGTTTCATCTCATGTCCCCGTCTACGAAACCCCAACGCGGTGTCGCGATGAAGCGGATGGTGCGACGTGCATCGCAGTGCCTGCTTGTCGTTTTCGCGTTTGTCGTCGTGCAGATGCAACCTGCGATGGCCCAGCCGTTTGCCGGGCCTTCACATCCGCAAGTCGGAGGCGCATTTCCTGGCAAATTGACTGTTGGTGTGCTGGCTAACGGTTGGTTGCCTTTCGACGGGGTTCAGGACGGTCAGCTAACCGGGTTGAGCGCCGACTATCTGCGCGTTCTGGTTGGACCGACCGTGGAGATTGAGTCCAGGGCGTTTCCTGATATGCCACGACTGCTTGCCGCGGCTTGCGCTGGCAAGGTCGATCTGGTCATGAGCCTCGCTCGCACGCCTGAGCGGGAACGCTGCCTCAGCTTCACCGCACCGTACTTTCGGGCGTCCGCGTCGGTTGTGGTTCGCCGCGACGGCGATGTGTACGCGAGTGCTGCCCAGCTTGCCGACACGCGTCTCGCGGTAGAGAAAGGGTTTGCACTGGAACGCTCGTTGCGCGAGCGCTTTCCACGCGCTCAACTCGAAACCTTCGCAAGTACTCAGGCGGCGCTCCAGGCGGTCGCACAGGGCGATGCCGACGGCTATCTGGGCTTCACGCCCGCCGTTCAGTACGCGTTGACCACCGAGGAATTCCGCGGGCTGCGCATCGCTTTCGAGGAACGCGGCCGAATCGCTGACTTGCGCTTCGCCGTGCCGCGCAACCGGGTGGCGTTGCGTGACCAGTTCGACCACGCGCTCACGTCCATGAATCCGGCCGACGACGCGGCGATCCGCGCGCGCTGGCTATCCGGCAGCTTCGACGCGCAGACTGCGGCCGCTGCGCGGCGTCTCGTGCTGACACCAGACGAGCAGGCATGGCTCCGTTCGCTGCCGCCGTTGCAGGTGGGTTTCGATAGCGGCTGGCAGCCTTTCAGCTATGTTGACGAGTCCGGCCATCCTGCCGGCATTGCCGCTGAATATCTGGACTATTTGAGCCGTGCGCTGGGCGTTGTGTTCAATCGCGCCCACACGGGCGACTGGCCCGCAACCATCGAAGCTTTTCAGCACGGCGATCTGGCGATTCTGGCGACCGCCTCCAGCAGCGATCCACGTCTGAAGGGCGCGCTGCACACCCGCGCCTACGAAAGCTATCCGTTCGTGATCGTGGGGCGCGAAGACGAACCGGCCGCACGTGCGCTCAACGATTTCGCCTCGCGGCGCATCGTGGTTTCGTCGCATATCGCTGGCTCGATTCCGCTCGCGCTCGACAATATTCCGCCTGCCAACATCATGGTCGCGTCCAGTCTTGACGACGCGCTCAAGATGGTGGAGAACGGCCAGGCAGACGTGCTGGTTGGCAACGTAGCCGCCGTCGACATCCTGCTCGAGCAGCGCTACGCCGGTGTCCTCAAGATACTCGGCACGGTCGGCGGATCCGACGCACTCGGCTTCGCGGTGCGCCCTGATCTGAGCCCGCTCGCGCGCCTGATCGACCGGGCGTTGCTGGCTATGCCGCCGGCCGAGAAGCAGCGCATCCGGCAAAAGTGGGTGACCGGCAGTACGGGGAAGCAGGGAACGTGGAGCGTTACCGCGGTGCGCCTTCTGCCGTTGCTGATCGGCATCGGCATAGTGTTGCTGGTCACGCTGCGCGCTTATTTGCTGCTGCAACGCGAAGTCAGACTGCGCAAACAGACCGAACGCGAACTGGCGCTACAACTGAACTTTCAGGAAACCATGATGGAGATGGTTCCTTATCCGCTTGTCGCCAAAGATCTGGATGGGCGCTATATCGCGATCAACCGGGCATACGAAGAAGCGTGTGGCTTGCGCCGTGAAGTGGTGATCGGACGCAGGACCGTGGACGTTCACACATGGGGCGAAGCCAACAGCCACGTTCTGGATGACCTCACACGCAAGATGCTGACTGGCGGCGAACCGGCAAAGGCGGAACTCCAGTTTGAACGCGGCGCGGGCGACCTGCGGCACGGCCTGTTCTGGACACGAATCTGCCACAGCAGCGACGGCAAGCCGAGCTGTGTGCTCGGAACGATGGTCGACATTACCGATATCCGGCGTGCTGAAATGCTGGCGCGCGAAACCGAGCGACGCCTTTTCGACGTCACGCGTTCATTGCCGGCCGTCGTATTTCAATTGCGCCGCGACGCGGACGGTGCCTATTCGTTTCCCTATATCGGCGGTGACACACGGCACCTGCTCGGTGGCGAGCGCGCCGCGTCGGCGAGCGGCGACAAGATCGATTTCAGGCGCGTGTGCGAAGAAGACCGGCCTTTTGTGCTGGCCGAGCTGGAACGATCGGCGCGTTGCGAAACACCGGTGAATATGGAGTTTCGCTTCGACGTGGAGCATGGACTCAAATGGGCGCGCGCGGAACTGGTGCCGCGCCGCGAGAAAGATGGCAGCGTTGTGTGGAGCGGCTATTGGGTGGACGCGAGCGCCGAACATGCGCGGTCCGATGAACTCGCGCGTGCGCGCGACGTCGCTGAAGCCGCCTCGCGCGCAAAAGATGACTTTGTCGCAATGATGAGCCACGAAATCCGTACACCGATGAACGGTGTGCTCGGTCTTGTGGAAGTGCTGGAGCGCACGCCGCTCAATGCGGATCAAGGGGAAATGCTCAGTATGATCCACGAATCGGCGGGGGCATTGCTGCAGATTCTGGACGACCTGCTCGACTATTCGAAGATCGAAGCGGGCCGGCTGACCATCGAAGCAGAACCCATTGATGTGCGCGAGTTGGTCGACAACGCCGTCGGTTTGCTCGCGGGCCGCGCTCACGAAAAGGGGCTGAAGGTCCGCGTGGATATCGCGTCTGAAGTTGCGGCAACGCTACGTGGTGACAGCGTGCGATTGCGGCAGATTCTGTTCAATCTGCTCGGCAACGCCATCAAGTTCACGCCGGAGGGCGAGGTCGACGTGCAGGTTGCGGTCGTCGATCAGACGGGCGACGTTCAGACACTCGAGATGTCCGTTAAGGACACCGGCATCGGCATTGCACCGGAGGTGCAGGCTCGGCTGTTCGAGCCGTTCGTGCAGGCGGAATCGTCGACCACCCGCCGCTTCGGCGGCACCGGTCTAGGCTTGACGATCTGCCGCAAGCTGATCGACCTGATGAGCGGAACCCTCGAGCTGCGAAGCGAACCCGGGGTCGGTACGCGCATGACGGTGCGTCTCGCCATGCCTGTGGCGTCGCTGCGTTACTCCGTGAGCGGCTTGCGCGGCAAGCGCGGCGTCGTGGTGACGGGTGACGCGCGGGTCGCGCAGGCGCTGATGCATTTCGGCGAGGCGCTTGGACTCGAGGTGCGCCGCGTGTCGCCCGATGCGGCTGAACTCGGTAATCCGAGCGCCTTGGCTGGCGTGGATATGATTTTCGCGAGTGAGGATGTGGTGTTGTCCGCCAGCGTCGGGTCCGGTTCGCGGATCATCTGCCTGACCGAGAAACCGAAGCCGACCGGCTATCGCGTCCTCGATAACAACGTGCGCGTCAGTATCAACCCGATCTCGTGGCGCGGCCTCGGGGCGGCGTGCGCCGCGGCGATGACGGGGCTGCCATCGGTCGCGCCGCGTTCTGCCGGCACGCTGAATATGGCTGCAGGTGCCACCGTACCACCGGACCGCGAACGGGCCATTGCCAGCGGGCGGCTGATTCTGGTCGCAGAAGACCATCCGGTAAATCAGGAGTTGATTCGTCACCAGTTGGCCTTGCTCGGCTTTGCCTGCGACGTGACGAACGACGGCGCCGAGGCACTGGCCGCGCTGGAACAAACCAGCTATGGGTGCCTGATCACGGACTGCCACATGCCGAACCTGTCCGGCTACGAACTGGCGCGGCGCGTCCGGGAGCAGGAGCACGGTGGCGCACGCCATCTGCCGATCCTGGGTATTACCGCGAATACCGCGCCGGAAGACCTGAGGCAATGCCGTGACGCGGGCATGGACGACTGCCTTGTCAAGCCGACGCGGCTCGCTACGCTGCGTGATTACTTGAGCCGGTGGTTTGGCGCGGACAGCGCGTGGCAGGCCGCACCCGCTGAAACGGTCAGTGCGGCGCCAGATTCCGGAACGGCTACACGCGGCGGCCCCGAGCCATTCGTCCCGATCGACCTGAGTCACATGACGCAATTGTGGGGGAGCGAATCGACGGTCAAGGCATTGCTGGATTCGTTTGTTTCTTCGGTGCGTGAAGACATGCGGGCATTGTTACCGCTGCTCGAACGCGTCGAGATCGAGCGTCTGCGCGAGTGGCATCATCGTGTGGCGGGGGCGGCGAGTGTGCTGCGGTATCCGCCGCTGCTCAGCGCGTTGGAAGATTATCGTCGGGAGATCACCGTCAAGACGCCGGAACATCTGCGCAGCGACGGACAGGAGTTGGTTCGCAAGTGCAATGCAATGCTGGATGGAATCGAGGAGCAAGCCGCATTGCTCGCATGATGTTGCCGCGCACAGCAGCAATACGACGCTATAGCACCTTGCTTGCGCGATCGCATTGGCGCGGCCGCAAGCGCGAATCCAATCGACGAATCGGATTGGCGAAAAAAAACGCGGCCGAAGCCGCGTTAAAGATTTGGAGACATCCCTCGATGAAGGAGTCACTTCTCGCAAGCAGAAGCATAATCGGGGAGGCGCAAAAGATTTACTGCAAAATGCGCAATTAACTGTTCGTAAATATCGATGAAAGCGTCGAACCCGCTCTGTTTCGAAAATAGTCGACGGTAAATTCTACGAACGAGCGCGTTGTGGCGGACACGTGCCGACGGCCGGGATACACCAGCGAAACTTCCTTGTCCGCATCTTTGATTCGGTAGTCCGGCAGCACCCGTACGAGCGCACCGCTCATCAGATCCGCCGAGACGTGGTTTTCCGGCAGGATCGTAATGCCCATATCGGCGAGCGCCGCCTGGCGCAACATCACCGCGTTGTTGACCGCGTAGCTTGCTTTCATGTTGACGCTGATCTCGTTTCCATCGTCGCCGACAAAACACCATTCCGCGCTATGAATCTTGGGTGAAGGCGCCAGAAATGGGTGCGCAACAAGTTGCGCTGGGCTGGACGGGTTGCCCGACGCAGCCAGGTAGGTGGGCGAGGCAACCGCCACCGACCGGACCTTGAACAAAGCGCGCTTGATCAACGTGCCGCCGCTGACCTGTCCAGGCACCACGATGCCGACGTCAAATCCCTCTTCAATCAGATCCACCGGCCGGTGCAGCAGCGTGACCGAGAGTTTGACTCGCGGGCACTGCAAGCGGTAACGCTGCAGTAGCGGTGTCAACCCAAATAGCGAGAATGACGCGACCGCCACGAGTTTCAGCGTGCCGGACAGATCGTTCGCACTCTGAGAAACGCTGGACTCGATGGCGTCCAGTTGATCGAGAAGCTGCCGACAGCCATCGGCATAGGCGAGTCCGGCCTCGGTGAGCGACAGGCTGCGTGTGGTCCGGTTGACGAGCCGCGTATCGAGGTGCGTTTCTAGCAAGGCGACATAGCGCGTCACCACCGCATTGGACAGATCCAGACTCGCAGCCGCGCGCCCAAAAGAGCCGTTCTCGGCGACTTTCAGAAAGACGCGCATGGCCTGCAATTGGTTCATCGTGATAGTTGGCTCGATCTGGAAGCAACTGGGCGAATGGAACTGCCAGTGTGCGGTTGAGCGTGAAGTGAAACTGTTCAGGTTGCGGCAACGTTCCGTGACGGGACAGCGCTAGTGCCGCACGTGACAGGCGAGCATGGTAATTGCCGCAAAAGCTGGCCGGCACAAGAACCAGCCGAATAGCCATGACGAGACTTCCGAATACACGATGTAGCGGGGTTGCAACGCTTTAATTAGATAAGCATCGCTAAATATAAAGCGAGATAAATCGCCAGCCTTGTGGCGCAAGGCTCGCCAATATTGCGATGTCGATTTTTCGAATAATTCAAAAAATATTTTGTGCGAACGCGCGTGGCGGCTCTGAAAGTCGGGCACCTAAACTCCGCTCTGCAAATCAAGCCGGTGTGCAGTAGGCGCTCTGGATGAAGCCGATCCTCAGCTTGCAATCGCGCTGTGCAAATAAATCGAGTCGAAGGCTCAACAATCACACGTTATCTGGAACATCATGAAAAAGATTCTGATTCTTGCGGCGGTTTCCGCGACGTTCGCTAGCGCCGCCAACGCGCAAAGTAGCGTGACGCTGTACGGTATCGTCGATGCTGGCTTCACGTATGTGCAAAATGAAGTCTCGGCGAGCGATGCATCGAAGCATGGCGCCTCGTATGGCCTGACGAGCGGCAATGTATCGGGCAGCCGCTGGGGCATGCGCGGGCGTGAAGATCTCGGCGGTGGCTACGCGGCAATCTTCACGTTGGAAAACGGCTTTAACGTAGGCAATGGCACCAGCGGGCAAGGTGGCCTCAGCTTCGGCCGTCAGGCGTTTGTCGGCATCTCGAGCGGCTATGGCACGCTGACCCTGGGTCGTCAGTACGATTCCGTGGTCGATTATCTTGGTCCGTTGACCGCAACCGGCAGTTGGGGCGGCCAGTACCTCGCGCATCGCGGCGATAACGACAATGCCAACGCGTCGATGCGTGTCAACAACTCGGTGAAGTACCAGAGCGCGAACTATGACGGCTTCTCGTTCAGCGGCCTGTATGGCTTCTCGAATCAGGCCGGCGCCTTTGCAGACAATCGTGCCTACAGCGCGGGCATGGGCTACTCGAACGGTGGTCTGAAACTGGCAGCCGGCTACCTGCAGGCCCAGGGTGCCGGCGGCAACGCGAGCGGTGCGATCCAGGACGGTGCACCGAATATCGGCGTGGCGGGCGAACGTCAGCGGCAGCGTACGTGGGGTGCCGGCGGCAGCTACGCATTTGGCCCGGCAACGGTTGGCCTCGTGTACACGCAAAGCCGCTTTAACTTCGTCACCAACGACGCGTCGGTGCGCTACAGCAACTACGAAGTCAACGCGCATTACAACGTGACGCCGGCGGTGTCGCTCGGTGCGGCGTACACCTATACGCAAGCGTTGCAGAACACGCCGGGCGTGCCGAACGGTTCGAGCCACTGGAACCAGATCGGTCTGCAGGCTGACTATGCACTGTCGCGCCGTACCGACGTGTACCTCGAAGGCGTTGCGCAGGTCGGCGCGAAGGGCAACAAGATTGGATCGCAAGTGTTCGGCACCGATGCGCCGTCGTCGGGCAGGAGCCAGGGTGTGGTGACGACGGGCGTTCGTCACCGCTTCTAAAGCACCTTGCTGCAGGAAGAAAAAGCACCGCTCGCGGTGCTTTTTTTGTTGACGGAGGCGAATGAACACCGCAATCACTCAAGCGTCCTCCCACGCAAACATCTTCGAAGGATTTGCACTAGTATGTGGTGGCTCCGCGCGCAGCCGGGTTTTCGGTGCGGCGGTGCATCAAGCCCGGAGAAGACGATGATTGCACTTCGAAAACTGAATCTGGCTGTCGTGTTGTGGGCGTTGGCGTCGGGTGTCGCTTGCGCGGATACGGTGGCGTTGAAAGCGGACCTCGAGCCGTCGAGCGAAGTGCCGCCGCGTGTGAGTCACGGGCACGGCATGTTGAACGCCACCTTCGATACCTCGACCAAAGCCCTGCAATGGACCGTTACCTATGAAGGGCTGAGCGGCCCGGCAACCGCCGCGCACTTCCACGGCCCCGCGCCGGTCGGCCAGAACGCCAAGGTCCAGGTGCCGATCGGCAAGGACGCGTTGGCAAGTCCAATCAAAGGATCGGCGGCGCTCAGCGAGCAGCAGGTGACGGATTTGATGGCAGGGCAGTGGTACTTCAACGTCCACACCGCGCAGAACCCGATGGGTGAGATTCGCGGGCAGGTTTTGCCTGCCAACTAGGCAGGAGCAAACCCTGGCGCCCGGTGGCGCCCGCGCTTTTTCAGGATTAGAAGCCGCCGTCCACCGACGCATCGGCGAACGCACGTACCATGGCGGGACACAAGCGAAGGAGCGTGTCCTGATGAGTTGGCAAAGTGCACTCGCGTGCTGGTATCTGCGCAGGGAGTTCCGTCCGCAAACCCTCAAGCCGGGCATCAATGTTGAGAGGGCGCGCGCGTTGACCGCCAAGCGCGTCTGGTCGCCGAAGGTACCGGCCGGCTGGCGTCTGCGAGAGCTGTACGGGGCGCACGATTGGCCGCTTCAAGGCGAGTGGATCGAACGCCTCGACGGCGCGCCAGGCGCCAGCACCGAACCGACCGTGCTGTATTGCCACGGCGGCGGCTATTACTTCTGTTCACCGCGTACGCACCGCTCGCTGGTGTTTGGGTTGGCGAAGCGTGCGAATGCGCGGGTCTTTTCGCTCGACTACCGGCTCGCGCCGGAACATCGCTTCCCGGCGGCGCTCGATGATGCGACCGCGGCCTATCGTCAGTTGGTCGCAGACGGCACGCCGCCCGAGTCGATCGTGATCTCGGGTGATTCGGCGGGCGGCGGTCTCGCGCTAGCCACGCTCGTTGCGCTGCGCGATGCCGGCGATCCGCTGCCGGCCGGCGGCCTGCTGTTCTCGCCGTGGACCGATCTGGCCGCCGCCGGCGCTTCCATCCGCACCAATGACGGTCTCGATCCGATGTTCAGCGGTCCCGCGATCGCTCGCGCGGCGCAGGTTTATCTCGGTGGCGCCTCTGCCACCCATCCGCATGCGTCGCCGGTCTACGCCGACCTGCACGGCTTGCCGCCGCTCTTCATCATGGCGGGCAGCACGGAGGTGTTGCTGGACGACTCGCAACGCGTCGCTGATAACGCACGCGCGGCGGGCGTCGACTGCGAATTCGAAGTGTGGAAGAAGATGCTGCACGTCTGGCCATTGTTCACGCCATTCATTCCGGAAGGCGGCCGCGCGCTCGATCGCGCCGCAGCATTCGTGCGCCGCGTGACGAGCGCAGCGAGCGGGCGCGGCACGGCGGCTCAGCCGTCGAGCGTGACGTCCATCGCCTGATAGGCGGTCTCGACCGCTTCCTGGCCGTATTGCCGCTCGAGCCGCCGCACGGTGAAGTGGCCGTGCGCCACTTGCTGGAAGTGGTCGATGAACACCGTATTGACCATGGCGCCGAGCACGGCGCCGATCGCCGGAATCGACTTGGCGGCGATCTGCTCGCTCACCTGCACCGAAAAGCGCGCGGCGATCGTATTGAGCAGGCGCAGCAGGGCCGCGGAGCCATGCGCGGTGAAGCCCTTGGTCGCGATTTCGGATGAGGCTTTCGACACCGCCTGGGCCAGCGCGCCGCGCATGATGAAGTAGCCGAAGTCAGCATCGTCGTCGGTTTTCGAGGTGCCGCCCATGCCGAGCACCGTCAGGCATTGCAACTGCGTGTCGATCGACGTCAGATCTTCGCCCTCGCTGCGCGCGATGTCGCAGATCGAGCGAAACATCAGCGTGGTCGTGACCGGCAACTCGACAGGCAGCGCGAACAAACCAAAGGCGCCGCCGGCCGCGCCGGTCGTGGCCACGGCGAACTTGTGCAGCAGGTTGCTCGGCTTGTCGGGCACGATCAGGGGCGAGGCGCCGGCCTGCCGCCCAAGCGTGCGCAGCGCGATCGAGAGGCACTTGCGCAGCGCCAGTTCCGTCGCATCCGTAACCTTTTCATTAGCAAAAGCCGGCATGCGCGAGAGCAGCTTTTCGAGCGGTGCCCCGACGATGCTGGCCAGTTTCATCGCCAGCGCAGGGCTCTCCAGTTCGTGTTTCGCGCGTCGCAGCGCGCTCAGGTCGTTGTCCGATAACGATTGTGCTGCGAGCGAACTCGGCTCCATGTGCCTCCCTGGCGTCATGTGTTGTCCATTCTTCAGTCGATTGCCGGCGCGGTGAAGCGCGCTGGCGGGTCCCAGCTTAGAGCATCGCCTCGTGGTATGATTCATTATTGTTTGACGAGTCAACTGTTGCTCTATCAAAAATGGCTGTCCATACCGCGGCCCACCACTCGAGTGGGCAAGTCTTACCTTTCCGTGAATCGCTACTGGCGATGCTCGGCGTTTCCTTCGTTTCGATGCTGGTCGCTCTGGACCAGACCGTGGTCGGCACCGCGTTGCCTACCATCGTCGCGGAACTGAAGGGTTTCGAGCTCTATGCGTGGGTCGCCACGTTATATCTGCTGACCTCGGTGATCACCGTGCCGATCTTCGGCCGCCTCGGCGATTACTATGGGCGCAAGCCGTTCGTGATCGCATCGATCGTCGTATTCACGGCGGCGTCGGTGCTGTGCGGCGCCGCCAACAACATGCTGTTCCTCGTGCTCGCGCGCGGTTTGCAGGGCATTGGCGGCGGCATGCTGGTCGGCACCGCCTTCGCGTGCATTCCTGATCTCTTCCCCGACTCGGTCGTGCGTCTGCGCTGGCAGGTGCTGATGAGTTCGGCGTTCGGTATTGCGAACGCGGTGGGGCCATCGCTCGGTGGTTTTCTCACGCAGTACTACGGCTGGCGTTCGGTGTTCTATGTGAATCTGCCGGTCGGTCTGCTGTCGCTATTTTTCGTCTGGCGCTTCCTGCCACATCTGCGGCACATCGAGCACAAGGGCAAGATGCGGCTCGATTGGCCAGGCGCGTTGCTGATCGCAGTGGCGCTCGGCTCGTTGCAATTGTTCGTCGAATTGCTGCCGAAGCACGGCGTCACGTTGAGCGTGTCCGCGCTGCTCGCGTTGAGCGTTGCCTCGGCGTATGGGCTGTGGCAATGGGAAAAGCGTTGTCCGACGGCGATTCTGCCGGTGGATATGTTTCGCAATCGCAGTCTGGCGGCGCTCTTCACGCTCGCCGTGCTGGGCGGCTTCACCATGTTCTCGTTGCTGTTCTACGCGCCGTTGCTGTTCCAGGGTGGTTTCGGGATGTCGCCGAAAGAAGCGGGGCTCGTTATTACGCCGCTCGTCGTGTTCATCACGATCGGCAGTATCGCCAACGGCCGTATCGTCTCGCGTGTGCGCAATCCGAATTTGATGCTGTACATCGGCTTCGCGCTGGTGGCGCTGGCGTGCCTCGGCGTGGTTGTCGCGACGCGTTCGATGCCACAGTGGATGCTGATGTCGTTCATGGTGCTCGGCGGTCTCGGTCTCGGCTTCGTGATGCCGAATCTGACGATCTTCGCGCAGCAGACAGCCGGACGCGAGCATCTTGGCATCGCCACAGCGCTGCTGCAATCGCTGCGGATGATCGGCGGGATGATCGGCACAGCCTTGACCGGTACGCTGATTAGTCATATGTACGCGAGCGGTGTGCGCAGCGCGCTCGAGAACGATCACGCCTCGCAATGGCTCGCCGATCTCGGCGACCCGCAAATTCTGATCAATCGCGACGCGCAAAACACCTTGCTCGGCCAGCTGCAGCATGCGGGCCACAACGGCGCGATGCTGCTCGAGAGCGCCCGCGAGGCGCTCGTTGCGGCGATTCATCTGGGTCTCGCGCTGGCGGCGATCATCGCCGTGGTGTCCGTCTGGCAAAGCCGCCGTGTGCCGCCAATCAAGCTCCAGCGCAAGCTCGAGCCGGTGATTCACGCGGATTGATTTTTTAGCCTTACCGTTTTACTGACAGATCATGGAAGAACAGGACCGCGTCGCCGTCATGCAGCAATTCGGCCGCACTTATCGGACGTTCATGTCGGCGTTCGAGGCCCAGGTTGGCCAGCCGTTGCCGCGCTGGCGCATTCTGCTCGCGCTGCACGAGCAGGCTGGCGAGTCGTCGCAGAAGCGGCTGGTCGAGCGCTTGCGCGTCGATCCGGGCGCGCTCACGCGGCAATTGAAAACGCTCGAAGGTTTGGGCTGGATTGCTCGCAGCATGGACGCGCGCGATAACCGCGTGACCAATGTGCGTTTGACCGATGCAGGGCGGTGCGTGACCGAAGCCAGCCTGCCGCTCCGCAATGCTTTTTTGCACGACACAATAGCGGCATTGCCGGACGATGCGCTGAGCGCGCTCTCGGGCGCCTTGACGATACTGGAAACGCGGATCGGCGAAGTGGCGGCGACGGCTAACGCCGCAGGCGCAGACCCGGCCGCTCTTGCGCAAGCGCAGGATACCGCGGCTCGTTAGGCCTCACAGACCAGGGAGCCGCCAGTTCAGTGCGGCGGCCGCTGCGAGTGATACGACCCGAACCGGGCTCACGAAGGGCATAGGCATGACAAACGGCGCGCCACCTCTCCATGAGGCGCGCCGTTTGCATCAGAGTCAGAAGAACGTTTCGATCACTTCCGTGACGCGGTACGACGGATCGAGCACCAGTACCTGACGCCACTTGTCGAACGTCAGACACGGGTGCGAAATGTCGAACCCGATCATATCGCCTACCTTCAGATCGGCGCCCGCGGGAATCCGCAGATAAGCGTGCTGATCCATCAAGCCGAAAATCTCCCAACCTTCGCTCGCCGCGATATCGCGCGGCGTTTCAGTGCCCGGACGATAGTGACGCGCCGGTTCGGGCATGCCTGCGTCGAAGGCGGAATCGCGTTTGCCGAGACCGATGATCGCGCGATCCGGTTCCGGAATCGACTGAACATACGCCCACAATTGAAGCGCCGGCAACAGGCCTTCGCCCATTTTCTTCGCGACCGGATTGCGCGCGAAGATGTCGGTTTGCGCCTTACGGTAGACGCCGACGTCATGCGTGAGATAGCAGCCTGGCCGCAGCACGACTTCGACCTTGCCGGTCTCCGAGGCCTTCACGAATTCTTCCGCGACCACGTCGTACCAGGCCGAACCGGCGCCTGACAAAACAGCGGGCGTACGGGCAAAACGGCCTTCCTCGACGAGCGCGCGCGTGACGGCCACAGCGCTCTGCAGGAACTCGCGCACTTCGTGTTCTTCCTTCAGCACGCCTTCATACAACTCGACGCCTGCCAGCTTCAATACATCCGGATAGCGGGCGATCGCCTCGAGCACCGCGTTGCGCTGCGCTTCGTCGCGCACGCCGGTGCGGCCGCCCGGCACGCCGAGCTCGAGCAATACCTGCAACGGTTTGCGCACCGACGTGAAAAACCGGCCGAGTTGCTCGACGCCTTCAACCGAGTCGACGAGGCAGAAGAACTCGAAATCGGGATCGCTCAGCAACTCGGCGACCATCATCATGTTGCGGCGGCCAACCAGTTGATTGGCCATCAGGATTCGCGACACGCCACCGTGATACGCCGCTCGAACCTGGTGCGCGGTGGCGAGCGTAATGCCCCATGCGCCGGTTTCGAGCTGGCGGCGAAACAACTGCGGCGCCATGGTGGTTTTGCCGTGCGGCGCGAGCTTGACACCGTATTCGGCGACGAATGCCTGCATCCACTTCAGGTTGTGTTCCACGCGATCCGCGTATAGCACGGCGGCGGGCAGGCTCACGTCTTCGTTCAACAGGTTCCACTCGAGGCGAGCGGCATCCGTGAGTTGGATGCTGGTACCCGGAACCATGCCCAAGCCCTTGCTATAAGGATCAATCGTTGCGCCCTGATAGTTTGTAACTTTCATGTCTCCGTGCTCCATCGTCCAGTTAAATTGAATCAAAGTTGACTTTACTATGTTACCGAAAGTACGATGCCTGAAGAAATGTTATTTAGTACCACGGTTTTCCGGAGGCTTTTTGTAAGCCTCCATGAGCGTCGCGACATCCCACACAGCCTGAATGAACTCAACCGCTGAACCGCTGGCTTTCGATATCGTCGCGCGCATCGCCGAATGCGCGCCGGAACTGCGTTCGGCCGAACGGAAGGTCGCCGCGCTGATTCTCGACGATCTGACCGGTGCCTCGCGTGCCAGCATCGGCGCGCTTGCCCAGCAGGCCGACGTGAGCGTCGCGACCGTGACCCGTTTTGCCAAGGCGGTGGGCTGCCGCGACGTGCGGGAGTTGAAGCTGCGGCTCGCGCAGGCGGCGGCGGTCGGTCAGCGTTTCCTGCAAGCGGGCGGCCCCACCGATGCCCCCGAACCGATCGCCACCCGCGTATTCGACGAACTGCAAACCGCGCTGGCCCATAACCATCAGCTTCTTCGTCAGGCGCCTTTGGCCGAGGCTGCAGCCGCCTTGCGCGCCGCGCGCATGATCTACGTATTCGGCATGGGCGGCGGGTCGACCGCATTGGCCGACGAAATGCGTTTCAGGCTGGTGCGCCTTGGCCGCCCGGTTGCGACCTATCAGGACGGCTTGTTGCAGCGGATGGTGGCGAGCACCGTATCGCGCGAGTGCGTGGTGATCGCGCTGTCCACCACCGGGCGCGTGCCTGAGATGGTCGAGAACTGCAAGATCGCGCGCAGCTATGGGGCCAGCGTGATTGCCCTGACCGCGCCGGCTTCGCCTTTGGCCAAGCTGGCCGATTGGGTGATTCCGATCGTCGCCTTTGAAACCGATTTCATTTACAAACCATCATCGTCGCGTTACGCGATGATGATGGCGCTCGATGTGCTCGTCACTGAACTCGCCGTCAGTCAGGGTGACGAGAGCCGGGAATTGCTGCGCCGCATGAAGCACGCGCTCGACACGCACCGTGGCGGCGGCGATCGACAACCATTAGGAGACTGATCCATGCACTCGCATCCTGAAGCCGCCGATACGCTGATCGTCGGCGCGCAACTGTACGACGGCACGGGCGCGCCGCCGGTCGAACGCGACGTCGCGATTCGTGGCGGCCGCATTGCCGCGATTGGCAATCTGTCGAACTGGCTTGCCGAAGAGGTGATCGAGGCCAATGGCCGTGCACTGGCGCCGGGCTTCATCGACGTTCACACGCATGACGACACGCACGTGATCCAGTCGCCGCAAATGCTGCCGAAGATCACCCAGGGCGTGACGACCGTGATCGTCGGCAATTGTGGGATCAGTGCATCGCCGGTTTCGTTGAAGGGCGATCCGCCCGATCCGATGAACCTGCTTGGCGAGCGCGACGCGTTCCAGTACCCGACGTTCGCTGCCTACGTCGAAGCGGTGAACGCGGCGCGTCCGGCGGTGAACGTCGGCGCGCTGATTGGGCACACGGCGTTGCGCAGCAACCAGATGGACCGGTTGGACCGGGCGGCGACCGGGCAGGAAATCGAAGGCATGCGCACGCAGCTCGAAGAGGCGCTGGCAAACGGCGCGCTGGGCCTGAGTTCCGGACTTGCGTATGGGTCCGCCTTTGCCGCGCCGACCGAGGAAGTCATGGCGTTGGCCGAGCCGCTCGCCGCCGCGGGCGCGCTTTACACAACGCACATGCGCACCGAGTTCGACGCGATTCTCGACGCGATGGACGAAGCGTATCGGGTCGGCCGTCACGCGCATGTACCGGTGGTGATTTCGCATTTGAAGTGCGCGGGGCCGTCGAATTGGGGGCGTAGCGAGGAGGTGCTGAAATCGCTGGAAGGCGCGCGTCGTTTGCAGCCGATCGGTTGCGATTGCTATCCGTACAACCGCAGTTCGTCGACGCTCGATCTGAAGCAGGTGACGGGCGACATCGACATCACGATTACGTGGTCGGAGCCGCATCCCGAGATGGCGGGCAAGCTGGTGAAGGAGATTGCCGCCGAGTGGGGTGTCACGCAGCAGGAAGCGGGCAAGCGCTTGCAGCCGGCGGGTGCGGTGTATCACAACATGTCCGAGGACGACGTGCGGCGGATTCTGTCGCATCCCGCGACGATGGTCGGCTCAGACGGTTTGCCGAACGATCCGCTGCCGCATCCGCGTTTGTGGGGCGCGTTTCCGCGTGTGCTTGGCCACTACGCGCGCGATGAGAGGCTGTTGCCGCTCGAAGAAGCGGTGCGCAAGATGACCAGCTTGTCGGCGCACCGGTTTGGTTTGGCGGAGCGCGGCGAGGTGCATATCGGTTATCACGCGGATCTGGTGTTGTTCGACCCGGCCAGGGTTCGCGACGCGGCGACGTTCGAGAATCCGCAACAGGCCGCTGATGGCATCGACGCGGTGTGGGTGAACGGTGTGTTGACTTACCGCGATGGCGCGGTGACCGGCGAACGGGCAGGGCATTTTGTGGCGCGCGGCGCTGCGTCGAAGGGCGATGCGCGCGGGGCGTTCTGATTTTTGATTAGTCGATTGATTGGTTGCGGTGCGCGTGTGGCGGTTCTGCTGAGCGCGTGCCGGACTTTTAGAGGAGTTGGATGATGAAGCGATATGGTGTTGAGGGTGGCAAGGGTACGGGTGGTCAGCATATGCCGTTTGCACGTGCAGTTGAAGCGGACGGCTGGCTGTTCGTTTCCGGGCAGACGCCGATGGAAAACGGTGAGGTGATCAACGGCGGTATCGTCGAGCAATCGCACAAGGCGATTCAGAATGTTTTCGCTATCTTGAAGGAAGCCGGCTACGGGGCGGAGCATGTCGTTCGATGCGGTGTTTGGCTCGACGATCCGCGTGACTTTGCTTCTTTCAATAAGGTGTTTCGGGAGTATTTTGGCGAGAATCCGCCGGCTCGGGCTTGTGTGGTTTCTTCTATGGTGATTGATTGTCGGGTTGAGGTTGACTGCGTCGCTTATAAGAAACCTTCGGCTTGATTTTTGGTTTTTGGCCTGCGCGGCGCTTTTTGTCTGTGTGCCTGTGGTGTTGGCCTCTCCTTGATTTGTTAGTGGTCTATTAGCGTTGCCCCTGTGCGGGGCGGCACCTACTTCTCTTTGCCTGCCGCAAAGAGAAGTAG
>NZ_JAQQFL010000006.1:0-265633 GCF_046026025.1 Paraburkholderia fungorum
CGTTGCCGTTGCCGTTGCCGTTGCCGTTGCCGTTGCCGTTGCCGTTGCCGTTGCCGTTGCCGTTCAACGATAGCAGCGCGACAGCGTTCGAGGCGATTGCTCGATCAAGCGGGCGGAGAGTCAGGGGGGAGTTGAGGAACTGCCGCTACGGCGCGCGGGGCGCCGCCGGAAGAATGACTGCCTTGTCACCAGAGCGGAATGTGCGAGAGCACGGATTCCAGATGCACCACTACCGTGGCTGCGCGGGGGACCCGCTTATGAGCTTACGGTGTGAAGCCGCTTTCTTTGCTTATCTTTCTTTGCGGCGGCAAAGAAAGTAAGTGCCGCCCCGCACAGGGGCAACGCTAATAGACCACCAAGAAAACAAGGAAAGGCCAAAGAACCCAGAGCAAGGAAAGGCCAACCCCATAAAACCACAGCGCAAAAAACCGCCACACAGGCAAAACAAAAAACAGAAAAACAAAAAACCTCAAGAAGACGAAGTCGACTTCCTCGGCATCCCAAACCCACCCAACAGTGCAGCCAGCGGCTGCTTGGAAGCAGCCTTCTGCGGAGCACCAGAAGAAGCAGCAGCCGCCTCTTCAACCTTGCGAACAGAAGCCGCCGACGGCTCATAAGGCTTAAGAAAGAAATCATCCACAGGCTGCGCACGATGATGATGCGGCCGATCGAACGACCCCGAACCCGACGCCCCCGAACGCCGACGACCGCCGCGCTCGTCGCGGCCTTCACCACGGCCATCCACGCGCTCACGCCGCGGCGGACGCTCTTCATGGTGATGCCGCACCGGCGCATCCACGGTCAGATGTTGCACATCCAAAGGCCGCTTGATCAGCTTCTCGATATCAGCAAGCTGCTTGCGCTCATTCGGGCTACAAAGCGACAAAGCATCACCGGAAGCCCCGGCACGCCCCGTGCGCCCAATCCGGTGCACATAATCTTCCGCATTGAACGGCAGATCGAAATTGATCACGGCGGGCAACTCGGCAATATCCAGACCTCGCGCAGCGACATCAGTCGCCACCAGCGCCTCGATCTCACCGCGCTTGAATGCATCCAGAGCCTGCATCCGCTCATTCTGCGTGCGGTCACCGTGAATCGCCGTAGCGATCACACCGTCGCGCTCCAGACTCCGCGCCAGCCGGCTCGCGCCGATCTTGCTGTTACAGAACACGATCACCTGTTTGAGGCCGCGGTCGCGAATCAGTTTAACGACGGCGCCGGTCTTGTCACCCTCGGCAACCTCATAAACGATCTGCGTCACATTCGTCGCGGTCGAATTGCTGCGCGCGACTTCGATCGTCTGCGGGTCGCGCAGATACGTGGCGGCAAGCTTCTTGATTTCGCCCGAGAACGTGGCCGAAAACAGCAGTGTCTGACGCTCCTTCGGCAGCAAGTTCAGGATGCGCTGCAAATCCGGCAGGAAGCCCATATCGAGCATCCGGTCGGCTTCGTCGAGCACGAGGATCTGCACCTGGCCGAGATTGGCGGTTTTCTGTTGTACGTGATCGAGCAGACGGCCCGGCGTGGCGATCAGAATTTCGACGCCGCGGCGCAGTTGTTCAGATTGCGGATTCATGTCGACACCGCCGAACACCACCGCGCTGCGCAGCGCCGTGTGCTTCGCATACGACTGCACGTTCGCCGCCACCTGGTCGGCCAGTTCGCGGGTCGGCGTGAGGATCAGCGCGCGCACCGGATGGCGGGCGGGCGATGCGCTCGTGCTGGCCTGCGGCAGCAGACGCTGGATGATCGGCAGCGAAAAGCTCGCCGTCTTGCCGGTGCCGGTTTGCGCGGCGCCCATCATGTCACGGCCGGCCAGCACGACAGGAATCGCCTGCTCCTGGATCGGCGTAGGGATGGTGTAGCCCGATTCTTTGACGGCTTTCAGGATGTCGGGCGCGAGACCGAATTGATCAAAAGTCGCAGTGCTGGGCGTGACGGCTGTGTCGGACATGGTGGCTTTCGCTAAAAATGCGCTTGGCGCGGTGCGCGCGGCAGCGGTCGGAACCGCAGAGGGCATCAGGATGAAGGCGGAGCCACGGCGTTCCGCACGGGACCCGTCAGTGTTACGGGAAAAATGCGGCCGGCTCCGGCCGGCGGAAACACCCGCCGGAAAGGCCGGTATTGTAGCACTTCAGCAAAAACACTCATGGCGCATCTGCCGGCTTTCTGCTTACGTCGGCGAAAGCCGGCCGCCTGCGGTTAAACCCGGGCGCTAGCACTACGGCCCGAAACGGCCCTAAATGACCCTAAACACGCCCCGAAGCGCCACGTAAGCGCCCCAAAGCGCCGCCACACGCCCGCGCGCCTCGCTGGCAGCGTAGTTCGCCTACGCGACAGTTGCGTGACAGCGCGCACGCCGTCACCACGTCTCGCGCATCACCATCAGGCGCATCTCGGTCATATCCTCGATCGCGTAGCGCACACCCTCGCGCCCCAGCCCGGAATCCTTCACGCCGCCATACGGCATGTTGTCGACCCGGAACGACGGCACGTCGCCGATCACCACACCACCCACGTCGAGTAAATCCCACGCGCGGTGCGCATGCGCGAGCGAATCGGTGAATACGCCGGCTTGCAGGCCGAAGTCGCTGTCGTTGACGGTGGCCAGCGCGGTGTCAAAATCATCGAAACGCTCCAGAATCGCCACCGGGCCGAAGGCTTCCTTGCGATAGAGATCGGTGTCGCGCTTCACGCCTTCGAGCAGCGTAGCCTCGAACATCGCCCCCTCCACCTTGCCGCCGGCGACAATCTTCGCGCCTGCCTGCACCGCGCTGTCCATCCAGCCGGCGAGACGTTTGGACTCCGATTCGGAGATCATTGGCCCGACAAAGGTCTTTTCGTCCTTCGGATCGCCCATGATCAGCGACTTCGTCTTGGCGATCAGCTTCTCGCGCAGCGCGTCGTAGACGTTCGCATGCACCAGAATCCGCTGCACACCGATGCAGCTCTGCCCCGACTGATAGAAGGCGCCGAACGCCAGCCGGTCAACCACGTAGTCGAGCTTGCCGCCCTGATCGCCGTCGACGATCGCCGCCGCGTTGCCGCCCAGCTCCAGAATCACCTTCTTCTTGCCGGCTTTTTTCTTCAGATCCCAGCCTACCGCGGGCGAACCGGTGAAGGACAGCAGCTTGAAACGCTCGTCGGTGGTGAACAGATCGGCGCCGTCGCGATGCGCCGGGAGAATAGAGAACGCGCCTTTCGGCAAGTCGGTTTCGGCCAGAATCTCGCCCATGATGAGCGCGCCGACCGGCGTGCGGCTCGCCGGTTTCAACACAAACGGCACACCCGCCGCGATCGCCGGCGCGACCTTGTGCGCGGTCAGGTTCAACGGGAAATTGAACGGTGAGATAAACGAGCACGGCCCGATCGGCACACGTTTCACATAGCCGTGATAACCCTTCGCCCGCGGCGAAATCTCCAGATTGATGATCTCGCCGTCGATGCGCACCGACTCTTCAGCCGCCACCTTGAACGTATCGATCAGACGCGTGACCTCGCCTTTCGAGTCGTTGATCGGCTTGCCCGCTTCGATGCACAGCGCGAGCGCCAGCTCGTCGTAACGCTCGCGGAACCGCTTCACGCAATGTTCGAGCACGGCCTGGCGCTTGAACGGTGGAAACGCGCGCAACGCCGGCATCGCCTCGACGGCATAGCCGATCGCTTTGTCGATCGCCGCCGCGTCCGCCATCGCCACACGGGTCGCCACTTCGCCGCTGAATTTATCCGTGACTTCGAGATCGGTGTTGGCGGCCACCGCAACGTTGGCGAGGTAGTACGGGTAAGTCTTGTTCAACATGACGCGTTCTCCTTGATCCAAAGTCTGACGTCAGCCATGCAGCCAGCAAGGACGATGCCCCGCTACCGCACGTCGGCGCCCCGTTCATCGCTCATAGTTGCGCACTCAGCCGCTTGATCTCGCGATTCAGCACGCGCTCGTTGTCCGAGTAGTCGATCGGCAAATCGATCACATGCACACCCGGTGTCGCGAAACACTCGCGCAGCAGCGGCGCGAATTCCGCGGCCGACTCGATGCGATGCCCCTTCGCGCCGTAACTCTCTGCATACGCGACGAAATCGGGGTTGCTCAGCGTCATGCCGTAGTCCGGGAAGTTCATGTTTTCCTGCTTCCAGCGGATCATGCCGAACGCGTCGTCGCGCAAAATCAGAACCACCAGATCAAGCTTCAGACGCACGGCCGTTTCCAGCTCCTGCGAATTCATCAGGAAGCCGCCGTCGCCGCACACCGCCATGACCTTGCGGTCCGGATGCACGATCTTGGTCGCGATCGCCGACGGCAAGCCGGCGCCCATCGACGCCAACGCGTTATCGAGCAGCAGCGAATTCGGTTCATGCGCCCGGTAGTAGCGCGCGAACCAGATCTTGTACATGCCGTTGTCCAGACACACGATGCCGTCGACCGGTGTGGTTTCGTAGACGTCGTTGACGATCCGCACCGGGTACATTGGGAAACGGTCGTCGTGCTGGCCTTTGACCAGATGCGCCTCGAAGTGCTGCTTGATCTCCTTGAAACGCGTGAAGTCCCAATGCTCCTGCCGCTCCTTGAGACTTTCCTTGAGCTGCCACACCGCATTGGCGATGTCACCCACCACTTCGATCTGCGGGAAATACACCGTATCGACTTCCGCGCCGAGAAAGTTGACGTGAATCACCGTCTTCTCACCGGCGTCGCCGCTGCGCATGAAGAACGGCGGCTTCTCGATCACGTCGTGGCCGACATTGATGATGCAATCCGCGTGGTCGATCGCGCGGTGCACGAAGTCGCCGTCGGACAAGGTCGCGTTGCCGAGCCACATCGGGTGTGACTCGTCGATCACGCCCTTGCCCATCTGCGTCGTAAAGAACGGAATGCCGATCTGGTCGACGAATTCGCGCAACATCTTGGTGGTGGTCTTGCGATTGCCGCCGGCGCCGATCATCAGCAAGGGGTGCTTGGCTTTCGTGATCGCCTCGACCGCGCGCGCCACGGCCTTTTCCTCGGCAACGGGGCGGCGGCTGAAGCTCTTCGGGATCGGATGGCCGTCGCCCTCTTCGTGCGCAACGTCTTCCGGCAATTCGAGGTGTGTGGCGCCGGGCCGCTCTTCTTCCGCCTGACGGACCGCCTCGCGCACCGCCGCCGGAATATTGCCGATCGACACGATCTGCCGCGTGTACTTGGTGAGCGGTTCCATCATCCGCACCACGTCGACGATCTGAAAATGTCCCTGCTTGCTCGACTTGATCGGTTTTTGGCCGGTCACCATCAACATCGGCATGCCGCCTAACTGCGCGTACGCGGCCGCGGTCACGAAATTGGTCGCGCCCGGTCCCAAGGTGGCCAGGCACACGCCCGTGCGTCCGGTCAGGCGTCCATACGTGGCGGCCATGAAACCGGCTGCCTGTTCGTGGCGCGTCAGAATCAGACGAATTTTCGAGCGGCGCAGCGATTCGAGCAGATCGAGATTTTCTTCACCGGGGATGCCGAACACGTACTCGACACCTTCGGCTTCCAGCGATTTGACGAACAGGTCCGATGCTTTCATGGAGGGTCTCGCTTGATGAAACGGGCGCGGGCTTTGAGCCCGCCCGTTGGGGTCCGGTATCGGACAATCGAAGACGACGACAACCGGCGCAATGCGTGCGGCGCACGGCATGGCATGCCGGTACAGCGGATGCCACGCCGGACAGCTTACTACTCGAACGGAAAGGATGCGCGCAGGCGGGCAGCGCCGCAAGGCTGAAACGAACGTAAGACAAGGCAGGCGGCAGGGTTGAAGAGAGCCGCCGCATCGCGCTCAGCGATTGAGATTGGTGGTGATGCAGTCGGACAGCATCGGCGGGGCATTTTCGCCGTCCGTCGCGTCGTACAGGTCGGCACGCGGGCCCTTGGTCCACCAGGTATAGCTACCGGCCTGATACTTCGCGCCGGAGGCCGAGAGTGTATTGACGAACAGCAGTTGCTGGCCCTTCACCGGCACCAGCGCGAAGCTTTGGCCGTTTGCCGTATTCCAGTAGGTCACTTGCAGAATCTTGCCGGTCGCGCAGGTGTATTTGTGCGTCTGGCGAGTCTTGGCCTGAATCTCGGAGAGCGGCAATGGCGCGGCCCATGCATTCCCGTACAACGCCGCGAGACCCGCTGCCGTGGCGACTGCAACAAGCCATTTCTTCATGAGATGCCTCGATCGTTGTTGCACATCGAGCACGAGCGGCGTGCCCTGGTTTGCGCCCGCCGTTGCGGCTGGGCTGCGCCACCGGATGATGGCTCGTGGCGCTATCGTGAATCAGTGGTGAACCGCTTATGGATCGATCACGCTGGCGCAGGCGTCGGTCGGCGCGGCGGCGACGTGTCCGACCAGCGGCACAATCTTCAAACCGGCCGACGCCACCCGGCACGGCGCGGCGGCAAGGCCGCACCCCGCCATCCCGGCACAGAGCGCGAGCACCACACCCAGTGCGCCGAGACGGCCGAACCTTCCAGACCGCATGTTCTTGCGGGACTCCAGGACCATACGTACCTCTACTTCAGCGAACTTCAATGAATCGGGTGGCGCGCGCGACACGTTTCGCTCGGCGCGCGCATTACTTCACTGCACTTCATTTCACATCAACACATTGCAACGCAGCCTTGCCGCGTACTCCGGCGCGCGTTACTTCGTGGAAACCGGCCGCACTGCCGCCGCGGCCTGCTTCGCACGCGAGCGGGCTTCGGCGATCGTCTCGCCGGTGGCCAGCGCCACACCCATGCGGCGCTTCACAAAGCTCTCGGGCTTGCCGAACAGACGCAAATCCGCATTCGGCACGGCGAGAGCCGCGGCAACGCCTTCGAAAGCGATAGCCGCCTCGTCCAGACCGCCATAAATCACCGCCGACGCGCCCGGGGCCCGCAGCGACGTATCCACCGGCAAGCCGAGGATCGCGCGCGCATGCAGTTCAAACTCCGAGAAGCGTTGCGAGCACAGCGTGACCAGACCCGTATCGTGCGGACGGGGGCTGACTTCCGAAAACCATACGTCATCGCCGCGCACGAAAAGTTCCACACCGAACAGGCCTCTGCCGCCCAATGCCGCAGTCACCTTGTGCGCCACTTCGCGCGAACGTTCCAGCGCGAGCGGGCTCATCGGCTGTGGCTGCCACGATTCGACGTAGTCGCCCGCCACCTGCACGTGGCCGATCGGGTCGCAGAAATACGTACTGACCGCGCCGCTCGCCGGATCGATCGCGCGCACGGTCAGTTGCGTGATTTCGTATTCGAAGTCAATAAAGCCTTCGACAATCACCCGGCCGTGATTCACGCGGCCACCCGCCATCGCGTATTGCCAGGCGGGTTCGACGTCCGCGTCGCTTTTCAGCACCGACTGCCCCTTGCCCGACGACGACATCACCGGCTTCACCACGCACGGATAGCCGACCTTGGCGATGCCGGCGCGCAGTTCCTCGAGCGAATCGGCGAACGCGTACGGCGAGGTCGGCAGGCCGAGCTCTTCAGCGGCCAGACGGCGGATGCCTTCCCGGTTCATGGTGAGTTGCGTGGCGCGCGCGGTCGGGATCACTTCGGCGAGACCGTCGGTTTCGATGGCGGCGAGCGCGTCGGTTGCGATCGCCTCGATCTCGGGGACGATCAGGTGCGGGCGTTCCTGTTCGACGAGCGCGCGCAAGGCGGCGCGATCGGTCATGTCGATCACGTGCGAGCGATGCGCGACCTGATGACCCGGCGCATTCGGATAACGGTCGACGGCGATCACTTCGACGCCCAGCCGTTGCAGCGCGATGATCACTTCCTTGCCGAGCTCGCCGGCGCCGAGCAGCATGACGCGCGTGGCGGATTCAGAAAGGGGCGTGCCGATCCGTTGGCCGATCTGCATGAGGTCTCCAGATAAAAGTCGGATGAGGGTGGGATTGGGTAGAGCACGATGTTAACATGCGCACCCCGATGCGCACCCCGATGCACACCCCGTTGCGCATCCGCGCCGCGCCTTGCTCGCCGGGTCTGCATTGCCATTTGTGCGTAAGGCGCGCAGAAGGCGCTACGGCGCTCACTGCGACGCACGTGTTTAAGCCCGCTCACGCCGTTGCGCTCGCGTGCGGCGCGCTTAGTGCGTTACCCTTACGCCTTCGCCAGTTTGAAGAGGAACGACGCCATGCTCCAAAGCGCCTCCCCGCGACGTGTTGCGCGCTTTATCCCGTACGCGCGCACGGCCATCGTCGCGTTGAGCGTCGCCGCGCTATGCAGCGCGTGCGCCATCCCGAAGCATCCCGATTCGGAAGCGGCTCCGCCCGATCCGTTCAATCCGGCCGCCACCCAGTTGCTCGACAACACGAGTTGGGTACTCACCGGCTGGAAACAGGCCGACGGCACGGCACGCGCGATTCCGTCCGCCGATCAGGGCGCGCCGATCACGCTGGTACTTTCCACCGCCACGGGTCTGCGCCACGCCAGCGGCTTTTCCGGCTGCAATCGCTACATGGCTTCGTATGCGCTGAAAGACGGCAAGCTGAGCTTCGGCGCCCTGGGCAGCACGCGCATGGCCTGCGCGACGCCGGGTGGGCAGATCGAAGGCCCCTATCTCAACGCACTGGAGCATATCGAACGCACCGGCGTACAGATGCGCGCGCCGCAGCAGATGCAGCTCATGCTCGATAACGGCGACACGCTCACGTTCGACAGCAGCGCCAAATGACGGCTACACGGGCCGATAAACGGATGGTTCGGATGCGCCCTCGTAACCGAACCTGTCCGCATGGCGCACGCAGGCCCCGGTAGCAGTCGTTGTTTTTCACCGACGGCAGGTCGCGGGTCGGCCTGCCATCCCATTCGACGCAAGCATACTTGCGTTTGCCTGCGAAGCATCGGGCTTCGCCGGTTAAACTCGACGGATTGCCTTTTTACGCGTCCGTCATTCGCTGATGTCTAGTATGCACACGGTAGTTTTCGGCTGGTTCGGCGGGTCAGCCGTCTGGTTCATTCCTCTTTTGTGGCGTCTCGTGAAGTCGGCGCTGCCAGGCGGCGCAGGTTTGCGCGGCCCCGGCACGATCCGCCTTTGGCTCGGCTTCGTCTGCGTGATGGTGGCGAGCTGCACGCTAGAGGCGTCGCTGATCGACGCGGTCGGCGTAAATGGTTTGGGCCACGCGCTGGCAGCGGGCTTCAGCCATTTGCTCGGGCATATCGGCACGCCGCTCGCGGCGCTTGTCCTGCTCGCGATCAGCCTGCCCTGGCTGATCGACTTCCGCTGGCGCGACGTTGCCGTGTGGGCCGACGGTGCATTCGGCCTCGGGCTGTCGCGCGGCCTCGCCAAACGCGACGAGGAAGCGCGCCGCCATCGCAGCATCGACGACGGTTTACCGTCGCACGTGTCGCCGGCCACCAATACGATGGCGCCCAAAAGCAACGGACGTTATGCGCGCCCGACCGTCTGGCGGCCGCCGGCGAGTGGCCGCGGCGCGGCGGCGGCCGGCGGTGTGGCGGGTGCGGCGGCGGCCAAGGACGCAACGGCGAGCGGTGCAGGGGCAAGCTGGCGCGCCGGCGCGGTGAAGACGCGCAGCCAGGCCGCGCAGGCAGAACCGGTGCTGCGGACGTCCGCCGGGACACCGCCGCGCCAGGCGCCGCGGCCAGTGCCGTTGCAAACCCAGACGCCCGTACCAACAGATTCGCTAAAAACGAACAAGGCTGCATGGATGCCGGCCGAGCCCGTTGCGCCGGCCGGGTGGTTGCGCGAGTCGGCCACCACGCCGCGCGCGCACGTTGCGGCTTCGGCGGCTTCGGCGGCTTCGGCGGCTTCGGCGGCTTCGGCGGCTTCGGCGGCTCAAGCATCCCATACCATGGCGGCCGCGAGGATGGCGGCAGCTTCGTCAGCCGGTTCGTCGCCCAGTCCGACGCCGAGTGCCTCGGCCGGCGCGGCCCGTCCGTCCAGGACTCAAGCTACAGCGGCCGAAATATCTCAAGGAAGTCGCCCCGCGGCGGCTCAGCCGCCGTTCTCACCCGCTCCTCGCACGAACGTCAACAGCGCGCCGGCGCAATCCGCGCGGCGTCCGGCTTCTTTCGGTGCGCCGGCGCCCAGCTATACCCGGCCGATGCCCGCCGCGCAGAAAATCACGCCGCCTGCCAGCGTCCAGGAAACGCTTCGCAGCATCGCTGAAAACGCCGCGCGCTGGACCGACATTGCCGGCGTCAGCCTCGCACGGAGCAGCGGCACGGACAACACGATGGTCACAACGGCTCCGCTGAGCACCGCGTCATCGCTCGAAGCTGGGCAATCGGGCGTGGCTTCGTCGCGTGCGAGCGACGTTGAGATGACTGCGGCACAGGGTGTGGACGCACCTTTGCAGGATGTCGCCAAAGCTGGGTTGGACCCGACGTCAGCACAGTCACGGGCAGAAACGACACGCGTTGAAACCGCATTCGAGGCGCCGGTCGAGGAATACACCGAGCCCGTCGTGCAATGGCCGATTGAGCCACCGATCATCCAGGCACCGCTGGTTGCGGCATCCGTACCGGCACTCGCACCGGCATTGGCCCAGGCTTCGGTACCGGCGGGGGTGTTGGCATCGGCATCGGCATACGAACACACAGAAGCACTGGCCCCGGTCACGCAACATGCCATGCCGGTACAGGTATCGACGCAAGCACCAACAGAAGCATCGCCATCGGCGCAGACATCGGCACACGCTCAAACAGAAGCATCCGCGCAGGCATTGGCACAAGTGCGACCAGAGTCGCCAGCCCCAGCCACGCAGCATGCTGCGCCGGCAGCCACTCCAACGCCATTTCAAATCTTCGCGGCCCAATTGCACGCGAGCGGCGCGCAAGCGGACGTGTCGCAGTTCGTCGAAGAAGAGCAGACGCCACCGCCCACCACGACGCCAGCTCCAATTGCAGAAGTCGTGTTCGACAAAACACTGGCGCCTTGGGAAACAAGGATCGATGCTGTCGTGTCGCCGCGAATCGCGGTGACGGCGGACGTGCCGCATGAGCGCGGCACCAGCGCGCCTGGCGAGTCCATGCCGATGCATCAGGCCAGCCCGCCGTGGCACGTCGCGAGCGCGAGCGAAGCGTTCGCGCCAGTCCAAGCAGAAACAACCAACACCCCTGCCCTACCGGATGACGCGAACTTATCCGACAATTTGAGCTCGTCATCCGCATCGGACGCATCGGACGCATCGGACGCATCGGACGCATCGGACGCATCGGACGCATCGGACGCATCGGACGCATCGGACGCATCACGCGTCTCGAACGTCTCGAACGTCTCGACCACCGCCGTGGCAGTCCCGGCTCAAAGCGCCGCATCGCATGCGTCGAACGTGGTTCGCTTCCCCGGCTTCGCGGTTCAGGCCACGCCTGCGAGCCCCGCCGCCCTCGTTGACGCCGCGGCCACCGCCACCGCCAACGGACTGGCCTACGCACAGAGCGCACAGAACGCGCAAAGCGCGCCGAACGCCCCAGCATCAGCAGCACCAACGAGCTTCCCAGCGGCACCAACCGCCCCAACCACACCTCTAGCAACCCACTTCGCAAACGAGCCCGCGACCGAACCCGCCGAACCCGCCGAGCTCACCGAATCCACCGAACCGGCAGCCCAACGCACCCCGCCGCGCGGCAACACCCCGGCCAACGGCTTCGAATTCCGCGCGCCGGCAGCGTCGATGGTCGAGTTGCCAACGCTCGATCTGCTCGCACGCGCCGATACCGACGTCGAACCTGTTTCAGAAGAAAAGCTCATCGAAACCGGCCTGCTGATCGAGCAGCGTCTGCAGGAATTCAAGGTGCCGGTGACCGTGGTCGGCCACTCGGCCGGCCCCGTCATTACGCGCTTTGAGATCGAGCCGGCGCTTGGCGTGCGCGGCAGTCAGATCGTCGGCCTGATGAAGGACTTGTCGCGCGGCCTAGGTCTCACGTCGATCCGCGTGGTCGAGACGATTCCGGGCAAGACCTGCATGGGGCTGGAGTTACCGAATGCAAAGCGGCAGACGATCCGCCTGTCCGAAATCCTCGAAGCCAACGTCTACCAGCACTCGCATTCACAGTTGACGCTGGCGATGGGCAAAGACATCACCGGCCATCCGGTGGTCGCCGATCTGGCGAAAGCGCCGCACATGCTGGTTGCCGGCACAACGGGTTCGGGCAAGTCCGTGGCGATCAACGCCATGATCTGCTCGCTGCTGTACAAGGCGACGCCGGAAGAAGTGCGGCTCATCATGATCGACCCGAAGATGCTGGAACTGTCGGTCTACGAAGGCATTCCACATCTGCTCGCGCCGGTCGTCACCGATATGAAGCTGGCGGCCAACGCGCTGAACTGGTGTGTCGGCGAAATGGAAAAACGCTATCGACTGATGTCCGCGGTCGGCGTGCGCAACCTGCCCGGGTTCAACCAGAAGATCCGCGATACGGAGGCCAAGGGTAAGAAGCTCGGCAACCCGTTCTCGCTGACGCCGGAAGCCCCCGAACCGCTCGCACCGCTGCCGCTGATCGTGGTGGTGATCGACGAGCTGGCCGACCTGATGATGGTCGCGGGCAAAAAGATCGAAGAGCTGATTGCGCGTCTCGCGCAGAAGGCGCGCGCGGCCGGCATTCACCTGATTCTGGCGACGCAGCGTCCGTCGGTGGACGTGATCACCGGCCTCATCAAGGCGAACATTCCGACGCGCGTGGCGTTCCAGGTGTCGTCGAAAATCGACTCGCGCACGATTCTTGATCAGATGGGCGCCGAATCGCTGCTCGGCCAGGGCGACATGCTGTTCCTGCCGCCGGGCACGGGCTACCCGCAGCGCGTACACGGCGCATTCGTCGCCGACGAGGAAGTGCATCGGATCGTCGAGTATCTGAAGCAGTTCGGCGAACCACAGTACGAAGAAGGCATTCTCGACGGCCCGGCCACTGAAGGCGCATCGCCCGATCTGTTCGGCGATACGCCGGATGCCGAAGCCGATCCGCTTTACGACGAAGCCGTCGCCTTCGTGGTGCGCACGCGGCGCGCGTCGATCTCGTCGGTGCAGCGCCAATTGCGCATCGGCTATAACCGCGCGGCACGCCTCGTCGAGCAGATGGAGACAGCAGGCCTGGTGTCGGCAATGGGCATCAACGGCAGCCGTGAGGTGCTCGCACCGGGACCCGCGGAATAACAGGAATAACACGCAAATACACGCGTGCAACCGGCACCCTCCAAGCCGCACCAGCCGAAAAAATGGGCCGCTCAGTTCACCGGGCGGCCCATTTTCTTACACGGCAGACAGATTCAGATCACACGGCATCGCGAATGCCGGCGGACATTCATGGCGCGCGCCTGACCAGCACTCACGACGGCGACACCAGCTTGAAGTCCACCGGCGAACCCAGTTCGAACTGCTTCGGATTCGCTTCGAGCAAACCGCTTTGCTGGTCGCGCCTGAACACCACCACCGTATCGCTGTTCTGATTGCCGACGATCAGCCAATTGCCGGTCGGGTCGATCGCGAACTCGCGCGGCGACTTGCCGAGGCTCGGCTGATGCCCGATCTTCTTCAGATGACCGTTGGCCGGATCGACGGAGAAGATCACGATATCGTTCGCGTCGCCGCGATTGGTGGCGTACAGGAAGCGCCCGTCCGGCGACAGGTGAATGGCGGCGGCGCCGACCGCGCCCTTGAAGCCCGGCTCGGCCAGCGTGATCGTTTGCACCTGCGCGAGCTTGCCGTCGTTGTAGTTGAAGGTGCTGACCGTGCCGGCCAGCTCGCTCGTCAGGTACGCATGCTTGCCGTCCGCGCCGAACACCAGGTGACGCGGGCCCGTGCCGGCTTTCTCCTGGGTGTAACGCCAGTCGGTCGGACCGAACAGGCCGCGGCTGCCGTCCGGCGTGTAGCGGTACGAATACAGCTTGTCGGCGCCCAGGTCCTGTGCGAACAGGTAGTGCCCGTCCGGCGAGAACACGGTGGAATGAACGTGCGAGTTGTCCTGCCGCCCCTTCACCGGACCGCCGCCTTCATGGTGCACCGTGAGCACCGACGCGCCCACCTGGCCGTCCGCCTGCAACGGAAACACCGCGAAGCTGCCGCCCGGATCGGCCGCCACCGAGTAGTTCGCGGTCAGCAGATATTTGCCGTCCGGCGACAGCTTCAGATAGCACGGGTCATTGCCGTCGGACGAAACCTTGTTGAGAAAGGTCAACTGGCCGCTCGCGGCATCGAAGCGAAACGCGCTGATGCCACCGCGTTGCGTGGCCGGACCGTTGTCGCCCGGCAATTCGTTGACCGCATAGACGAAGCGCCGGTCAGCGCTCACCACCAGATATGACGGGTTGACCGTCTGCGCGACCGACACACGCGTTGCTTCGCCCGTCTTCGTGTCGAAGCGATAGACGTAGAGGCCCTCGCTCTTGCCGCCGGTGTAAGTACCGACCAGCATGTCATAGACGCCGTCGGCGGGGGCCGGGCCGGAATCTTGCGCAAACGCATGCGAAGCAACAATCGAGACCATGAGCACGAAACCTTTTATTATCGAGCGGGCGGAGCGCAATGGAACTGGCCGGGCGCCGCGCCATGAGGTGGATTGAGCAGAAGGCAAAGAAGGGCTTGAAGCGGCGCGCACTGCGGCCCGGTGACGACGAAGCATGGGACCTCCTGGACATCGGTTATCGGGTGGATTCGGTTGTAACGGTGTCTCTGGTCTGCCGCGCAATCGGTCGAATTGTTTTATCGAGGCAAGTATAAAAGCGTTGCGTCGGATCATGCAGTGAATCTCACCCCCATCACACTACGGAGCTTTCATGAACGTCACACTAAGCCTGGGCCCGCTGGTTTCGTTGATCGCCGGCATTCTGATCCTCGTCATGCCGCGCCTGTTGAACTTCATCGTCGCGCTCTATCTGATCATCATCGGCATCATTGGGATTTTCGGCGTGGGGGCGTCGCACTTCTAGGCGAGCGCAGTCAGCCAGATGGCCGGCAAGCTGAACGGAAAAGGACGCACCACCGGGCGCAGTGCCGGCCCGGCGACGTCTCGCACGCACCGGGTGCCGGGATGGGCAACGGTACGAACGGCATGCGGGGTACATGCATTGCCGGCTGCGGCAGCGCAACAATTGACACCGCGAACCGGTGAGTGGGCTACGGATTCGAGCGAACCGCCGCGTGCCAGATGCACACCTGCCGTGCGGCGCAAGCCCGTGCGGCGGACAATCAGCCGTTCGAAAGCTGGTCGAGCCGCAAACGCCCCTGCAACGACAACCCACCGACGGCATAATGTCCGTCACCTTCCTGATGACGCCGGAAGCAGGCCCGTTCGATCAGAAAAGCCGCCGCGGCCAGCATTCCGTTGCGGCTCAGGCCCAGCCGGCCATGTTCGAGCGGCAGCATCGAATCGTCGCCCAATTCACTGGCGGCTGAGAGAATCGTGATGCAATCGGATTTCGACGGGTTCGGCATCGCTTGGGTCCTCGAAGACAGTATCGGCATACGTCATGGACAAGGCCGAGGCATGATCCGGAGAGCTCCGCGCATCGGCATGAAAAATGATTGTAGGCAGTGATTTGACAATTACCAACTCGCATTTAGCCGCATTGCGTGCTGAACCAGAATGCATCGCGCGAGTCCGGTAAAAACAACGAGCCTGACCCGATCCTCAACGCGGCGGCCCCGCCTCGCGTACAACTGACACGTTGCCTTATGCCCGCACTCATCGAAGACTACGCGCTCATCGGCGACGGCCACACGGCCGCGCTCGTCTCCCGGGAAGGGTCCGTCGACTGGCTGTGCTGGCCGCGCTTCGACTCCGGCGCCTGCTTCGCCGCCCTGCTCGGCACGCCCGACAACGGCCGCTGGCTGATTGCGCCAGTCTCGGATACGCCGCCCACGATCACGCGCCGTTATCGCGGCGAAACGCTCATCCTCGAAACCGATTTCGAAACGCCCGAAGGCGCGGTCACGCTGATCGATTTCATGCCGCCGGGCAACGGCTGGTCGGAGATGGTGCGGATCGTGGTCGGCAAACGCGGCACGGTGCGCATGCAGATGGAACTGGTGCTGCGCTTCGACTACGGCTTTTCGGTTCCGTGGGTCGATCGCCTGAAACACGATAGCGGCATCAAGGCGATCGTCGGGCCTGACACCGCAGTGCTGCGCACGCCGGTCGAGCTGCGCGGCGAGAACATGAAGACCGTCGCGGAGTTCACGGTGAGCGAAGGTGAGCGCGTGCCGTTTTCGCTGGCCTATGCGGCCTCGCATCTGCGCATTCCGCCGGGCCGCGATCCGCACACGTCGCTTGCGCGCACCGAGAACCATTGGCTCGAATGGTCGGCGCGCAGCACCGTCGAAGGTAAATGGGCCGAGCCAATCCGCCGTTCGCTGATTACGCTGAAGGCGCTCGCGTACGAACCGACCGGCGGCATCGTCGCCGCGCCCACCACGTCGCTGCCGGAACAGTTGGGCGGCACGCGCAACTGGGATTACCGCTACTGCTGGCTGCGCGACGCCACCATCACCCTGCTCGCGATGATGCGCGGCGGCTACTACGACGAAGCCCGCGCCTGGCGCACCTGGCTCGGCCGGGTGATGGCCGGCGCGCCCGATCAATTGCAGATCATGTATGGCATCGCCGGTGAGCGGCGCCTGCCCGAGTTCGAAATCGACTGGTTGCCGGGCTATCAGGATGCCAAACCCGTGCGGATCGGCAACAACGCGGTCGGCCAGCGCCAGCTCGACGTTTATGGCGAAGTGATGAACGCGCTGCATCTCGCGCGTGTAGGCGGCCTGCAGGCGGACGACACCGCGTGGAACGTGCAACGCGCGTTGCTCGGCCATCTCGACACGATCTGGGAAGAGCCGGACGAAGGCATCTGGGAAACGCGCGGCGGCCGCCAGCACTTCACGTTCTCGAAGGTGATGGCGTGGGTCGCCTACGACCGCGCCATCCGCTCAGCCGAAATGTTCAAGCTGGAAGGCCCGCTCGACGCATGGCGGGCAACCCGCGCGACCATCCACGCGGAAGTCTGTGCAAAGGCATGGAATCCGGCGCTCAACGCGTTCTCGCAGTCCTACGGCAGCGACCAGCTCGATGCGAGCGTGCTGCTAATGCCGCTGGTGAGCTTCCTGCCGCCGCAGGACCCGCGCATCAAAGGCACGGTGGCCGCGATCGAAAAGGATTTGATGCACGACGGCTTCGTCATGCGCTACCGCACCACCGAATTCGACGACGGCCTGCCACCCGGCGAAGGCACTTTCCTTGCGTGCTCGTTCTGGATGGTGGACAACCTGGCCTTGCAAGGCCGCATCGATGAAGCCATTGCGATGTACGAACGGCTGCTCGGTCTCTGCAATGACGTCGGTCTGCTCGCCGAAGAATACGATCCGGCCGCGAAGCGCCTGGTCGGCAACTTTCCGCAGGCGTTTTCGCACGTGGCGCTGGTGCATACCGGCCTGAACCTGATGAAGCACGAACAGGCGATGGCGCAGGCGACCGGGCAGCCGCCCCATAACGGCACCATGGCAGAAGAACTTGAGGCTGCGGCAACCCCCGATAGCGGCGCGGCAACATCGCCAGTACCATGAATTAATGACAGTTTGTGCGCAGCCCGCGCGCAAATTGCTGCATTGCACAAGTACGCTTTGTTCAGTATGATCGAGCAGACTGTTGGCCGAAAATCAATGTGCCTACAACCAATACGGCCTGCCGCAACGCCATACGCGTGTTTGCCAAGCCCCATGCGAACCGCCTAAACGGAGCACCCATGCTCTACCAACTGCACGAATTCCAGCGGGCGATGTTGAGCCCCCTCACCGCCTGGGCCCAGGCCGCGTCGAAATCGTTCGCGAATCCCGCCAGCCCATTGGCCTATGTGCCCGGTGCCACACGCCTTTCAGCCGGTTACGAACTGCTCTACCGGCTCGGCAAAGATTACGAAAAGCCTGAGTTCAACCTTCATCAGATTGTCAAAGACGGTCACAACATTCCGATCATCGAACAAACGATTATCGAAAAGCCGTTTTGCCGCCTGATGCGTTTCAAGCGTTTCGCCGACGACAGCGACGCTGTCAACCAATTGAAAGATGAGCCGATCGTGCTCGTGTGTGCGCCGTTGTCGGGCCACCACGCCACACTGCTGCGCGACACCGTGCGCACGTTGCTGCAAGACCACAAGGTCTACCTGACCGACTGGATCGACGCACGCATGGTGCCGCTCGAGGAAGGCGAGTTTCATCTCGACGATTACGTCGCCTACATTCAGGAATTCATCCGCCACATCGGCGCGAAGAATCTGCACGTGATCTCGGTGTGCCAGCCCACCGTGCCGGTACTCGCCGCCATTTCGCTGATGGCGAGCCGCGGCGAAGAAACGCCGCGCACCATGACCATGATGGGTGGCCCGATCGACGCGCGTAAGAGCCCGACCTCGGTCAACTCGCTCGCCACGCAGCACTCATATGGATGGTTCGAAAACAACGTGATCTTCACGGTGCCGCCGAACTATCCGGGCGTGGGCCGCAAGGTTTACCCGGGCTTTCTGCAGCACACCGGCTTCGTCGCGATGAACCCGGAACGGCACGCAGCTTCGCATTGGGACTTCTACCAGAGCCTCCTGCGTGGCGACGAAGACGACGCGGAAGCACATCGCCGCTTCTACGACGAGTACAACGCCGTACTCGACATGGATGCGGACTACTACCTCGACACGATCCGCGTGGTGTTCCAGGAATTCAGTCTCGCCGAAGGCACGTGGGACGTCGCGGGCGTTCGGGTGCGCCCGCAGGACATCAAGAAGACCGCGCTTTTCACGATCGAAGGCGAGCTGGACGATATCTCCGGCGACGGTCAGACGTTCGCGGCACATGATCTGTGCACCGGCATTCCCGAAGAGAACAAGCGTCACTTCACCGCGGAAAAATGCGGCCACTATGGCATTTTCTCGGGCCGCCGCTGGCGCACCATCATCTATCCGCAACTGCGCGACTTCATCCTTGAGCACAACAAAGCGCCCAAGGTAACGAAGGAAAAAGTCGAAGCCTGAACACCGCGCGCAGCGACAAACAACGGCCTCTTATTCAGAGGCCGTTGTCGTTTCTGGCGTTTCTCAGGGTGCTTCTGATGACGCGTCTTATGCCGTTTATGCGCAACCGTGTAGCGGCTTACTTGCGCAGCAGATACGCCAGCAGCAACTCCGTGTTCATCTGAATCACTTCGCTGCGTTCGCTCGCACTACTGAAATCACGACCGAGTGTTGCTTCGAGCGTAAAGCGGTTCGACACGATGTAGTAGCCCATGCCGGACAGCGTCACGTAAAAGCGCAGCGGATCGACGTTCGTGCGAAACAACCCCGCGCGCTGACCCCGCTCGAGAATGCTGCCGAGCGTGGCAACGATCGGAGAGATCATTTCACGGATGCGTGTCGACTTCTGCATGTAGCGTGCCTCATGCAGATTCTCGTTGTTGACGAGACGCAGCAACTCGGGATGATCGCGGTAGTAATCCCAAACAAAATGCGCGAGACGTGTCACCGCCTCGACCGGTGCGACACCGTTCAGTTCGAGCGTTCGTTCCGCTTCATTGAGCGCGCTGAATGCGTGCTCGAGTACCGCAGTGAAAAGCTGCTCCTTACTACCGAAGTAGTAATAAAGCATGCGTTCATTCGTCTCCGCGCGACGTGCGATCTGATCGACACGTGCACCGAACAACCCTCCATTTGCAAACTCTTCGGCCGCCGCAAGCAGAATGCGGCGCCGCGTGCCTTCAGGATCTCTTTTGATTTTCGGCTGATTCATGGTGGCATCGTCTTCGTGAGCCGCGTTATCCGGATCGCGCCGCCGGCCTCTCCTCGGGCCTTGCACCGACAGCACTGAACGGGCTGGTTGGGGGAACACCCTTATGCGGTCTTTCGAAAAAGCGCTTCGATTATGGCACATGGATTGCGGATGGCAATTGGGGAAATCGGCGATAATGTGCTATTTAGTTCAAGCCCCGCGGCCGCAAGGCAAGCCCCCACGTTGTGACCGTGATCGACTCCAAAACACTCGCAGACCGTATCGAGGATCTGCTCCCCCAAACGCAATGCACCAAGTGCGGCTATCCGGCATGCCGTCCGTATGCCGAGGCCGTCGCCAATGGCGAAGCCAACTACAATCAGTGCCCGCCGGGCGGCGCCGAGGGCATTGCGCGCCTCGCGGCACTGCTCGGCAAACCGGTGCTTCCGCTCAATTCCGCCAACGGGGTCGAACGGCCTCGTCCGCTGGCGGTTATCGACGAACAGGTTTGCATCGGCTGCACGCTGTGCATGCAGGCCTGTCCGGTCGACGCGATAGTTGGCGCACCGAAACAGATGCATACGGTCATCGCCGCGCTCTGTACCGGTTGCGACCTGTGCGTGCCGCCCTGCCCGGTCGATTGCATTGCCATGCCCCCGGTTACGGGTGAGGCAAGCGGCTGGGACGCGTGGAGCCAAAGCCAGGCCGACGCCGCACGCGAGCGTCACACCTGGCGCGAAGCCCGTCTCGCCCGCGAACGCGAAGCGGCCGAGGCGCGTGCTGCAGCGCGGCGAGCCGCCAGCAGCACGCCCGCTCAAACGCCGGAAGCCGGTGCCGAAGCAACACCCGTAGTACCCGCCGCAGACGGCGCCGAAGCGAAAAAACGCGCGATCATCCAGGCCGCGCTCGAACGTGCGCGTCAGAAAAAAGAAGAGTTGGCCGCGAAGGGCCTGGGCCCGCAAAATACAGAGCGCGTCAGCGCCGACGTGCAAGCGCAGATCGACGCCGCTGAAGCACGCCGCCGCCGTCTCGGGCTCGCTGCGGGCAACACTACGGGTAACACCGCGACTAACACCGATACGCCGCCAACCAAGCGCTAACCCTTCGCCAACCCTTACCTTCACGCCGCGCATGAACGCGAACAAACGCCGCGCCATCTACGAAACGCTTCAGAGTCTCAACCCGCATCCCACGACCGAGCTTGAGTACACCACACCGTTCGAACTGCTGATTGCCGTTCTGCTGTCGGCGCAGGCTACCGACGTCTCGGTGAACAAGGCGATGCGCAAGATGTTCCCGGTCGCGAACACGCCGCAGAAGGTGTTCGATCTCGGTGAAGAAGGGGTCGTCGGCTACATCAGGACGATTGGCCTGTACCGGACCAAGGCGAAGAATGTGATCGCAACCTGCCGCATCCTGCTCGATCAGTACGGCGGCGAAGTGCCGGAAGATCGTGAGGCGCTCGAAAGCTTGCCGGGGGTCGGCCGTAAGACGGCGAACGTGATCCTGAATACGGCGTTCGGTCATCCCACCATCGCCGTGGATACTCACATTTTTCGGGTTGCGAATCGAACCGGACTCGCGCCGGGCAAAGACGTGCGCACTGTCGAAGCGGCGCTGGAAAAATTCACCCCCGCCGAGTTCAGGCAGGACGCCCACCACTGGCTGATTCTGCACGGCCGCTACGTATGCAAAGCGCGTCGGCCGGAATGCTGGCACTGCGTGATCGAACCGCTGTGCGAATTCCGGCCCAAGACGCCGCCGCCGGATCTTTGAAGGTGCAGCACCGCCAGCACGCTACGTGGCCCCGGCGTAAAATGGCGGCCTGCGAGTACGCTGCAAGCGTGCCCACGCCAAGCCCCACACTAACCGCACCGCTCCCACGATGTTCAATCCCAGCCGCGACGAAGTCCGCCAATTTTTTACCGACACCTGGCGCAAACAGCGTCAAGGCGAAATTCTGACGCCGCTCGAAGCAATCGCTGCCGACTGGATCGTCGAGCATCCGGAATTTCACGCCGATCTGACCCACACGGAAGCCGCCCAGGCGCAGGACTACTCGCCTGAACGCGGCCAGACCAACCCGTTCCTGCATCTGTCGATGCATCTGGCGATCACCGAACAATTGTCGATCGACCAGCCGCCGGGCATCCGTGCGGCGCACGAACGGCTCGCCGCCCGTCTCGGCTCGACCCACGAGGCGCAGCACGCGATCATGGACTGCCTCGGCGAAACCATCTGGGAAGCACAGCGCACCGGCACCCCGCCGGACACAGACGCCTATCTGCAGCGCATCGAGCGACGCGCCACGCGGGATTGACGGGTCACTGAAACCTGGCCTCAAAAGCACGACACCCCGCCGAAGCGGGGTGTCGTTCAATCTGCAAGCCAGGCAAAGCAGCGCAAAAACACCGCAACGCTGTTACTTCTTCTGCACGAGATCGCCGTTCAGCGATTCGACGTAGGCCGCGATGTCTTTCATGTCGCTTTGCGACAGGCTTTGCACTTGCGCCTGCATGATCGGATTGTTACGACCGAGGTGCGGATTGCCGTTGCCCATCTGATACTGGCGCAGCGCCCAGTAGACGTAATCGGAGTGCTGACCGGCGAGCTTCGGATATTCCGGGCTCACCGGCTTGTTCAGATTGACGCCGTGGCAGGCCGCGCAGTTGTGGCTGTCCGCCAGCACCTTGCCGTTGCCGGCGTCAGCGGCGTACGCGACGTTCGCTGCAACCAGACCGATAACTGCCGCCGACGCGCATGCAGCCTTGAACACCGTGTGGAGTGCCTGTTGGGGCTTATTCATGAATTCTCCTATCCCGCGAATATAAATAGCCGAGTGACCAGATGGATGACCGCAGCCGATCACTTGTCGGGATTGTTTTTCGAAGACGCATTTTGCGCTGCGTAGTAGGCAGCGATGTCGGCGATGTCCTGATCCGAAAGCGACGCGGTGATCGCGTGCATCGTTTCGAAGTGGCGGTCGCCCTTCTTGTAGCCGTGCATGGCGTTCTCGAGGTACGCCTGATTCTGGCCACCGAGCTTGGGCACGCGGTAGACCTCGGGGTAAGCCGTGCGGTACTCAGGAATGCCGTGGCAACCAATACACATCGCGACCTTGCCTTGGCCCGCCTTCGCGTTGCCGACGACATCCGCTGCCTGCGCACTGGCCGCATAGCCCGCGAGCACCGACAGCGCTGCGATCACGACGTGTTTGCCAACGAATTTATTCATAGCATGTAACCTGGCTTGAGGGGAAACGGGCGCCCGAAAAGGCAACGGCCCGCGCCGTTATTCTTATGGGTAGCCACGCAGGCCAAAAAAATCGGGCTAATTGTACCGCGACGTCGCGCCGAACGTCCACCGGGCAGGGGCAGCGGCGCATCCGGGCGCCGCAAAGCCACGACTAGCGCCTTTTTTGCTGCGCCGCGCCTCATCAGCGTGGCCTGGCGCCGACTGCAGTGATCCGGCCGGTGCTGCCCAGCGTGCCCACGACACCCCGCGCGCGGCCACCGGACACACCGGGTAAACGCGAGCCGCTCGCGAGCCCATAGGGGCACTCGCTTCGGCGTCCGACACCGCGGGTGAAACCATACGCGAGCCCGTTTCAGCGCAACAGGCCTTCTGACTTATACTGGGTTTTTTCCCAAAAAAGAGCATCTCGCCATGCGTTTTGAAGGCTCATCGCAGTACGTCGCCACCGACGACCTCAAGCTCGCGGTCAACGCCGCGATGACGCTGAAGCGCCCGCTGCTGATCAAAGGCGAACCCGGCACCGGCAAAACCATGCTCGCCGAAGAGGTCGCCGCCGCGCTCGGCATGCCGCTCTTGCAATGGCATATCAAGTCCACCACCAAGGCCCAGCAAGGCCTGTACGAGTACGACGCGGTCTCGCGCCTGCGCGATTCGCAACTCGGCGACGAGCGCGTCAAGGACATTCGCAACTACATCGTCAAGGGCGTGCTGTGGCAGGCGTTCGAGTCGGACGAGCAAACGGTGCTCCTGATCGACGAGATCGACAAGGCCGACATCGAGTTTCCGAACGACCTGCTGCGCGAACTGGACCGCATGGAGTTCTACGTGTACGAGACCCACGAGTTGATTCGCGCCAAAAAGCGCCCGCTCGTGATCATCACATCGAACAACGAGAAAGAACTGCCCGACGCGTTCCTGCGCCGCTGCTTTTTTCACTACATCAAATTTCCCGACCCCGTCACCATGCAGCAGATCGTCGAGGTGCACTACCCCGGCATCAAGAAGGAACTGCTCGCCGCGGCCATGCAGAGCTTCTTCGAGTTGCGCAATGTCGCCGGTCTGAAGAAGAAGCCATCCACCTCGGAGCTGCTCGACTGGCTGAAGCTGCTGCTCGCCGAAGACATTCCACCCGAAGCGCTGCGCTCGTCCGATCAGAAGCAGATCATCCCGCCGCTGCACGGCGCGCTCCTGAAGAACGAACAGGACGTGAGCCTGTTCGAGCGGCTGATCTTCATGAATCGCAACAACCGTTGATTGACCGCTGGTTGACCGTGAATACCCGTTGATGAAGGCGCCGCGCCGCACACCCGCCGCCGAGGACACAGCATGCTGATCGACTTCTTCTACTCGCTGCGCGCCGCCAAACTGCCGGTGTCGGTCAAGGAATACCTGACGCTGCTCGAAGCGCTGAAAGCCAACGTCATCGCGCCGTCGCTCGACGATTTCTACTATCTCGCGCGCATCACGCTGGTCAAGGACGAGCAGTATTTCGACAAGTTCGACCAGGCGTTCGGCGCCTATTTCAACGGTGTCGCAAAGGCCTCGGAACTCGCCTTCGACATTCCGCTCGACTGGCTCAAGAAGAAACTGCAACGCGATCTGTCGCCCGAGGAAAAAGCGCAGATCGAAGCAATGGGCGGTCTCGACAAGCTGATGGAGCGCCTGAAGGAACTGTTCGACGAACAGAAAGAGCGCCACGAAGGCGGCAACAAATGGATCGGCACCGGCGGCACCTCGCCATTCGGAAACGGCGGCTATAACCCTGAGGGCGTGCGCATCGGCGGCGACGCGGCCGGCAACCGCACGGCGGTGAAGGTGTGGGAGGCGCGCGCCTATCGCGACTACGACGACCAGGTCGAAATCGGCACGCGCAACATCAAGGTCGCGCTGCGCCGCCTGCGCCGTTTCGCCCGCGAAGGCGCGGCTGAAGAGCTCGATCTGCCCGACACGATCCGCAGCACCGCCGCGAACGCCGGCTGGCTCGACCTGAAGATGGTGCCGGAGCGGCACAACAAGGTCAAAGTGTTGATGCTGCTCGACGTGGGCGGCTCGATGGACGACCACATCAAGCGCACCGAAGAGCTCTTTTCCGCGGCCAAGGCCGAGTTCAAGCATCTCGAGTTCTATTACTTCCACAACTGCGTGTACGACTTCCTGTGGAAGAACAATCGCCGCCGCCATGCCGAGCGCATGCCGACGTGGGATCTGCTGCACAAGTTCACGCCCGACTACAAGCTGATCTTCGTCGGCGACGCGACCATGAGCCCCTATGAAGTGCTGCAACCGGGCGGCTCGGTCGAATACAACAACGCCGAAGCCGGCGCCGTGTGGCTGCGCCGCCTCGCCGATCATTTCCCGCACTACGCGTGGCTCAATCCGGAACCGGAAGGTTTGTGGGCATACCGGCAATCCGTTAGTGCGATCCGCGAAGTGCTCGGCCACCGCATGTACCCGCTCACCCTCGCCGGACTCGAAACGGCGATGCGGATATTGAGCAAATAATCAGATCGCGTTTTTGTCCCAACTATAAGAAAGCTTCAGCATGAATCCGTCTTCATCACCCGACTTGTCCCCTGCCGACGCCCACGCCGGGCCGCTCAAGCCATTTGCCGATACGTCGTTGTCCACCGTTGTCGCCGGCTTCGTCGCGATGATGACGGGCTACACCAGTTCGCTCGTGCTGATGTTCCAGGCGGGCCAGGCCGCACATCTCACCGACGCGCAGATTTCATCGTGGATCTGGGCGCTCTCGATCGGCATGGCCGTCTGCACGATCGGCCTCTCGCTGCGTTTTCGCGCCCCGATCGTCATTGCATGGTCGACACCCGGTGCGGCGCTGCTGGTGTCGTCGCTGCCGCATGTGGCCTACCCTGAGGCGATCGGCGCGTTCATCGTCTGCGCGGTGTTGCTGACGGTGGTCGGCCTGACCGGCTGGTTCGATACGCTGATGAAGAAAATCCCGTCCGGCATCGCCTCGGCTTTGCTGGCGGGCATTCTGTTCGAAATCGGCATCGAGATTTTCCGCGCGGCGCAGTTCCAGACCGCGCTGGTGCTGACGATGTTCTTCACCTACCTGATCCTCAAACGCCTCGCGCCGCGCTATGCGATCGTGACGACGCTGATTGTCGGCACCATCGCCGCCGGTGCGCTCGGGCTGCTCGACTTCAGCCGCTTTCACGTCGCGCTCGCGCACCCCGTGTTCACGATGCCGGTATTTTCGGTCGCGGCGAGCATCAGCATCGGTATTCCGCTCTTCGTCGTCGCGATGGCCTCACAGAACGTGCCGGGCATCGCCGTGCTGCGCGCGGACGGCTACACCACGCCTTCCGCCCCGCTGATTTCGACAACCGGTATCGCCTCGCTGCTGCTCGCGCCGTTCGGCTCGCACGGCATCAATCTTGCGGCTATTACGGCGGCGATCTGTACCGGCCCCGAAGCGCACGAAAACCGCGACAAGCGCTACACCGCGGCCGTCTGGGGCGGCATTTTCTATCTGATCGCCGGGATTTTCGGCGCGACCATCGCCGCGCTGTTCGCTGCGTTGCCCAAAGCGCTGGTGGTTTCCGTTGCGGCGCTGGCGCTATTCGGCTCGATTATGAGCGGCCTCACCAACGCGATGCAGGACACGAAACAGCGCGAGGCAGCGCTGGTGACGTTCATGGTGACGGCTTCAGGCCTCACGCTGCTGTCGATCGGCTCGGCGTTCTGGGGGCTGGTGGCCGGCGTGCTGACGCAACTGGTGCTGAACGCCCGGCGTGCCTGAATCGTCGGCGAAGATCGCAGGCGAAAGTCCGTTGCGGCAAACTGGTGGCGGAAAGCAGCGCCAGATTCCAATGGCGGAAACAGCGCCAAAGGCAGTGCAGTCAGTCGCAGCGGGAAATTTATGCACGGCAAGTCCGTGGCCCGCAAAATCCCTGTGAACGGATCAGCGCCACCATGTGTCAATACTGCATCAGGCGATCCGCCATAGAATAGAAGCATCCGGCAGCGCTTTCCGTCAAAATTCCCCGGCAACATGGCGGGCAAACGCTGCAGCGTGACCCGCGGCCGCCGGAACGGTTTGTCCTTTCCGTCCGGTAGCGACCTCATTTTTCCTGAACCACGGCGCGCACGCGCCATGAAGGCTCGAACATGACAACCGCACTCGATCAACTCAAGCAATACACCACCGTCGTGGCCGATACCGGCGACTTCCAGCAGCTTGCGCAATACAAGCCGCAGGACGCGACCACCAATCCGTCGCTGATTCTGAAGGCCGTCCAGAAAGACGACTACAAGCCGCTGCTCGAAAAGACCGTGAAAGCCCACGCGTCGAAGCCGGTCGGCGCGATCATCGATCAGTTGCTGATCGCGTTCGGCACCGAAATCCTCAAGATCATCCCGGGTCGGGTGTCGACCGAAGTGGATGCGCGCCTGTCGTTCGACACCGAAGCGTCGATCGCCAAGGGCCGCGAGCTGATCGCCCTGTACAAAGACCACGGTATCGGCCGCGAACGCGTGCTGATCAAGCTGGCGTCCACGTGGGAAGGCGTCCGCGCGGCCGAAGTGCTGCAAAAGGAAGGCATCCACTGCAACATGACGCTGCTGTTCTCGCTCGCGCAGGCCGCCGCTTGTGCCGAAGCGGGCGCGCAACTGATCTCGCCGTTCGTCGGCCGCATCTACGACTGGTACAAGAAGAACGCCGGCAGCGCGTGGGACGAAGCCAAAGACGGCGGCGCCAACGATCCGGGCGTCAAATCGGTGCGCCGCATTTACGCGTACTACAAGAAATTCGGCTACAAGACCGAGGTGATGGGCGCGAGCTTCCGCACCCCGGGCCAGGTTCTGGAACTGGCCGGCTGCGATCTGCTGACCATCAGCCCGGATCTGCTGCAAAAGCTGCAGGAGAGCACGGAGAAGGTCGAGCGCAAGCTGTCGCCTGAGTTGGGCAAGGATGCGGACATCGAACGCGTGCCGGTCGACGAGTCGTCGTTCCGCTTCCTCGTCAACGACGAAGCCATGGCGACCGAAAAGCTCGCTGAAGGTATCCGCGCGTTCGCGGCGGACGCCGTCAAGCTGGAAAAGCTGATCGAAGCGCTGCGCTAGGCTTCGTCTTCGTCGGCGTCTGCGTCACTTACGTGCGCGCTCGCGCACTTGAGCGCGCGTGAGGTCAAGTACGCGGCCCTGAGCCTTGCGGTTCAGGGCCGCGCGCCGTTTACAGCACCCGCGTTGTCCGAAGCATGCCCTGCGCCGCAGCCCTCCATGCCCCCTCTTACGCGTCTCCCCTACGCAATAAAGTCACAATTGCCGCCGCAACGGACGACTACAATCGTCTGCACGCCCGCACCGTCTTTGCCGTTTGCCAAAGGAATGCGGCGCCGCTGCCCCCTATTCCAGGAGACGATCATGTACGTTCAGCCTTACATATTTTTCAACGGCCGCTGTGAAGAAGCGCTGAAGTATTACAGCGAGAAGCTCGGCGCCGAAGTCACATTCCAGATGCGCTACAAGGACGCGCCGCCCGATTCGCAAGCGCAGATACGCCCCGGCCTCGAGGAGAAGATCATGCACGCGGCCGTCAAGCTCGGCTCGACGGTCTGGATGGCATCCGACGGCCACTGCGACCCCGACGCAGGCTCGATGAACGGGTTCAATCTGTCGCTGACGGCCGACGACGCCGCCTCGGCCGAAAAATACTTCAATGCGCTTGCCGACGGCGGACAGGTCAACCTGCCCTTTCAGGCCACCTTCTGGAGCAAAGGGTTCGGGATGGTGGTGGACCGCTTCGGTCTCGGCTGGATGGTGACGGTGCCGGAAGCGTAAGAACTCACGGTGCGCGACCGGTCTGGCTCCCGTAACCGCGGCGGGCGGGCGGTCGACCAGGGACGCCCGGCCACGAGCGTTGCGCCCTAGGCCTTCAGCAAACTGCGCGAGTGCCGCTCGATGTTCCAGTTCGGCTCGGTCTCCAGCAGCAAAACGCGCAACCGGTCCACCTGTTCCGCAAGCCGCTGCCCGAGCCAATAAGGCCCTTGCAAGTCGGGCGGCAAGTCAAGCGCCACGCCGCTGCACACCTCCGTGAGCGGCGACGCGGCTGGAATGCCGAAGTGCGTCGCGCGGCCAAAGCGTAGGCCGCGCGCCATCGCCAGCAGCATGCCGCGCACGGCGCGCACCTCGACGCCGCACTGCCGCGCATAGGCGGCGCGCGCCACGGCATCCGCGCGCATCAGCGGGCCGGTCGCCAGCAATTCCAGCGAACTGAGCACCGAGCGATGCAGCCGCTGGATCTCGTCGAGCCTGGCCTGCGGCACATCGATCTCCTTCGCCACCGAAGGCATCAGCGAGCGCAACTGAACCAGCCGTTTGTTGATTCCGAGGAAGCGTTTGACCTGCTCGTCCTCGCTGATCGTTTCGCCTTCCAGCAAACGGGTGTAGATCCGCGCGCAGTCGCGCAGATTGGCGGCAATCCCATAGCGCCACGAATAAGTCGCGTGCAGCGGCAACGCGAACGAAAACGCCAGCGCGATCACAATGCCGATCAACACATTCAGCGTGCGCCATAGACCGACGTCGATCAGATTGTCGCCATGCCCCGCGACGATACACATCGTGATCGCCGTCAGCAGGCCGATATATCCCGACGAACCGATTGCGAACCAGGCGCAGATCGCCGCGACGATCGACATCAAAACGTAGGTGAGCGGCAGCGAGCCGGTCAGATTCTGCACGAGGATCAGCGCAAGCCCGATCACCGCCCCGAGCAACGTCCCGGCCGCCCGGTCCGCGGCCTTCTTGCGGATATTGCCGTGATGCTGCAAGCCGCCGATCACCACCAGAAGGGTGACCGACGACCAGATGCCGTGGGGAATGTCGATCCCGGTGGTCGCGAGAATCGACACCAGCATGGCGACGCCGACACGCAAGCTATGCAGCATCTTTGCGTGACGATAGCGGTAGTACGGCGATGTGATCGCGCGCACCATGCGGCTAATGGCCGAGCGGCGGGCGATTACGTGGGGGGAATCGGCAGAGGCCATGGCTCGCGCGACGAACGCTTTGAAGGGCAGTTCCGCTATCCTGCCCTGGAGTGCCCCGGAAAGACAAACGCCCGCAAACTTTTGTCTGCGGGCGTTGGTTTTCAGGCGGGGTAGAACGGCTCGGTTAGCCTTCGACCACGTCCAGATAGTCTTCCGGGCGAGTGCGGTCTTCGGCGCGCTGCATGCCGAACATCCGCACCAGCAGGCTCACCACCACCGACACCACCAGGTTGACGATCAGCGACCACACCGCCGCGTAGCCCGGAATCGCCATGCCGAACAGATGGATCGTGAAGATCGAGCCCGCCAGCTTCAGCGAAATCGCCATCCATGTGCCGGTTGCGATGCCGACCGCCCAGCCGATCAGGAGGCCGCGGTAGTCGAGCACGCGCGTGTAGAGACCCAGCACAATAGCCGGCAGCGTCTGGATGATCCAGATGCCGCCCAGTAGTTGCAGCTGGATCGCATACGTCAACGGCAGGCCGAGAATGAACGCGACCGCGCCGACCTTGACGATCAGCGACACCAGCTTGGCGACGTTAGTCTCCTGCTCATGCGACATGTTGCGGTTCACGAACTCCTTGTGGATGTTGCGCGTGTACAGGTTCGCTGCCGCAATCGACATGATCGCCGCCGGCACCAGCGCGCCGATGCCGATCGCCGCGAACGCCACGCCGACGAACCACGACGGGAAGAAGTGCAGGAACAGCGCCGGCACCGCGAAGTTCGGGCCGAAGGCCTTGAAGTACGGTGCGAATTCCGGCATGTCCTTCACGCCCGAAGCCAAGGCCATGAAGCCCAGCAACGCGAGCAGGCCGAGCACCAGCGAGTAAGCCGGCAGCATCGCCATGTTGCGGCGGATCGTGTTACCCGACTTCGACGACAGCACCGCGGTGATCGAGTGCGGGTACAGGAACAGCGCGAGCGCCGAACCCACCGCCAGCGTCGCGTACGCGCTGTAGCCGTTCAGGCTCGACACGTCCGGAGCCTTCAGCAGCAGCTTGGCAGGCGGCACCACGCTGAAGATATGGCCGAAGCCGCCCAGTTGCGGCGGAATCACGATGATCGCGGCAAAGATCACGATATAGATCAGCACGTCCTTGACGACCGCGATCATGGCCGGCGCGCGCAGGCCCGAGGTGTACGTGTACGCCGCCAGGATCGCGAACGCGATGATCAGCGGCAGATCGCCGACGAAGCCCTTGGTGTCGAAACCCAGCGCGCCGATCACCACTTCGATACCGACCAGTTGCAGCGCGATGTACGGCATCGTCGCGACAATACCGGTCACGGCGATCGCCAGCGCCAGCATACGGCTGCCATAGCGCGCCGAGACGAAGTCGGCCGAGGTCACATAGCCCTGACGCTTGGCGATGCTCCACAGTTTCGGGAACACGACGAACGCGAACGGATAGATCAGGATCGTGTACGGCAGCGCGAAGAAACCCGTTGCGCCCGCACCGAACACCAGCGCCGGCACGGCGATGAAGGTGTAGGCGGTGTACAGGTCGCCGCCCAGCAGGAACCAGGTGACGATGGTGCCGAAGCGCCGGCCGCCGAGGCCCCACTCTTCCAGATGGGCCAGGTCGCCCTTGCGCCAGTGGGCCGCGATAAAACCGAGAATGGTGACGCCGATGAAAAACAGGACAAAGACGAAAGTTGCGGTGGCGTTCATTATTGTGCGCCCCCTTGCGAGCTGCCCGAGTTGCCCGCCGAGCGGGTCTTGGTCTTGAAGTACACGAGCGCCGTGATGATCGCGCTGATCAGCACCCAGAGGAGCTGATACCAGTAGAAGAACGGAAAATCGAACAGTTGAGGTTCGACCTTGTTATATGACGGCACCCAGATCATTGCGATCCAGGGCAACAGCAGCAACCAGAGCCAGTGCTTGCTGGCCTTGTTCGCGTCGGCGTCGTGAGCCATGACGTCTCCTCTTCCCTATTATTGAAATGTTGGCCCGTGTGTGGACGGGTGGTGATTTCCCGTCGCAGGTAGGCCACGGGTACCCCGAAAGCTTCGAAAGAGTATAGGAGCCGGGAACGTCCGGTCAAGCAGGGAGGACCCGAGGCGGGAACAGGCTGCTGGGGCGCGCGGGGCGCCGGTTTAGCAGAGGTGAGCGGTCGAACCGGCCTCAACCGGCCCGACCCATTCTCACCTCAGATCGAGAACGCGCTGCCGTTCTGTCCGGTCGATTCCTGCAGACCCTTGATCCACTTGCGCGCCGGCAAGCCGAGTTCCGCTTCGATCAGCTTCGCGCGCGCTTGCAGCGCCGTGAACGGCACGTCGAGCGCCGGGCCCGAGAAAGCAAGCGCGATGCGGTTGCCGTCATGTACTTCCGGCAGCGCGACCACGCGGCCATCGAACGCTTCGTTCAGACGCTTCATGTTGCGCACGAAGCTCGGATGATCGCCGAACAGATTGATCGTCACCATGCCCGCGTCGGTCAGACAGGCGCGCACCGCACGATAAAAGCCGACGCTGTCGAGTACCGGGCCACGCGCGGTCGCATCGTAGACGTCGATTTGCAGCGCGCCGATCGTGCCATGGTTGGCGCGGTCGTTGACGAAGTCCCATGCGTCCATTTCGTGCACGGTGAGACGTGCGTCGTCGTGCGGCAGTTCGAACATCGTGCGCGCGGCCACAACCACCGCCGGGTTCACTTCGACCGCTTCGACCTTGGCGCGCTTCAGGAAGCGGTAGGCGAACTTGGTCAGTGCTGCGGCGCCAAGACCGAGCTGGACGATCCGCTTAGGTGTTTCGATGAACAGCAGCCAGGCCATCATCTGCTGCGCGTATTCGAGTTCGATGTGATCCGGCTTGCGCAGACGCATCGCGCCTTGCACCCATTCCGTGCCGAAGTGCAGGAAGCGCACGCCGCCCTCTTCCGAGAACGTGACCGGTGCGAAACGCGGCTTGCGCGGCGCTTCGATTTGCGGCGCGTCGTGCAGGTCGTCGTCGTGCAGCGCGCGCTTTTTATTGCGCACTGCTTTCTGTTTATTTAGCGTGTGGTCGCCGGCGTCAGCGTCTTTGTTGCGGAAAGCACGGGCTTCAGCCGAGGCGCGCTTGATCAGTTTCGTCATGTAAGGATGTCGCGCCAGAGACGCAATTTTTGGTCGAACGAGAGCATAGCATTCGCCGGACTCGACGAAGGCAAAACGAGGGAGCTGCACCTTGCGTCGTGTTCGCACCGGCCATGGACCGGCCTCAGTCATTGATGACGCACACGCATCGTGTTGAATTCGCCTGCCCGCGCGTTCTGGCTGTTCGTGGAAATGTGAACGGAGTCTGATTCGCGTATTGGTGTTTGCTCCCGATGGGCTTCTACCCAGAGCGCAAAGTCTGCCGGTCGTAAGGGCGGCGAGAAAAGATATCCTTGATACAAATGGCAGCCATGCTTGCCTAGAAAATCACGCTGCGCTTGCGTTTCCACGCCTTCAGCGGTGACGGTCAACTTCAGGACGCTGCCAATATTCAATACGGTCTGTGTCAAGGATTCTGCCATTGTGTCGCCGCCGATTCCCTGCACGAAGCTCTTGTCAATCTTCAGTTCCCTGACGGGGAATCGGTGGAGGTAGCTCAGGGAAGAGTAACCCGTACCGAAGTCATCTATCGACAGCGCGATGCCAAGGGCATGAATCGCATCGAGCGACGTTCGAATATCATCGGCCGACTCGTCAAACATGACTCGCTCGGTCATTTCCAGAATCAGGTCTTCAGGATCGAGACCATGAGCCTGCAGGGTGCGCGCGATAAAGCCGGGGTAATCTGGACGCTTGAAGTCCGCAGCACAGACATTCACTGATACGCCTGGCACATCGATGCCCGCGGCCCGCCACTCGGCAAGTTGGCGGCAAGCCTCGTCGAGCACCCATGCATCCATCTCTGCAATCAGGCCGCTTTCTTCCGCGATGGCGATGAAACGATCCGGCTGGATAAACCCTTGCTTATCGTTGTACCACCGCACCAATGCCTCGGCACCGCGCAGCGCTCCCGTCACATCGATCTTGGGCTGGTAGACAACACTCAGCGCATTCGCTTTCAAGGCTCGTTGCAGCGCGATTTCCAACTCTAGATGCTCTCTGGCTTGACGCTCATACTCAGGCGCATAGAAGTGCACCTGGTTACGTCCCGCGTTCTTCGCCTGGTACATCGCCATGTCCGCATTACGCAGCAGGGTATCGGCATCCTGTCCGTCGTGCGGATAGAGTGAGATGCCGATGCTGGCACTGATCGTGATGCTGGTGCCATGTTTCAAGTCGATGACGATGGGCTGATACACCGCTTGCAGAATGCGTCCGGCGACGTGGGTGGCCCTTAGCACGTCACAGTTTTGCAATATGGCGAGAAACTCGTCTCCGCCGAGGCGGCCGATCAGGTCCTCACCCCGAACATGATCCCGGAGGCGTTTTGCGATTTCGCTCAACACAACGTCGCCGGCGACATGGCCTTGTGTGTCATTGACGCGCTTGAAACGATCCAGATCGATAAACAGTGTCGCAAAACTCGACGCATTCCGGCGGGCGTCCGTCAGGACGCGGAGCGCCTCTCTTTGGAGTTGCACCCGGTTAGGCAAGCCCGTTAGAGAGTCGAACCACGCCAGCCTTTGCAATTGCTGCTCCATTGCCAGTCTCGTGCGTAATTGCCCGCTGAACATCAGGGACAACATGATGAAGAGCGCATCGAGAATGACAGTGACAATGCCAATGGCAATCGCTCGCTTGTGCCAACCCGCGTAAATATCCTCAGTCGCGAAGCCAACGACAATGACCAATGGGTAGCTGCCGATCCGCCTGAAGCTGTACAACCGCTCAATGTGATCGAGCACCGCAATGCCGACATAGGTTCCGTGATCCGATTGCACGAGTGGTGGAAACGACTGGCCGCCAGCGAGCGAACTGCCGATATCGTCCTTGCGATACGGTTGCCGCATCAGAACCGTCCCGTCGGTGCGCAACAGCGTAATGGTCCCGTGCTGGCCGAGTATCGAGTCTTCGAACAGCTGACGGAAATAGCTTAGCCGAAGCGTACCGGCAACAATGCCTGCAAATCGACCGTCTTTGTCCTCAAGTCGCCGACTCAACGCGATCTGCGGCTGTTCCAGATCGCCGGCGTGCGGCAGAAAGGGTTTGCTCAGATACAAGCCAGCATCGCTTGTCTGTTGCTGAATCTGAAAATAATCGCGATCACTTACATTGAGCTTGCGTGGCGGAACCGCTTTGGAGTCGAGAACAAAATTCCCTGTCGCATCTGTCGCGAACAATATGCCCAGTTCCTTTGCATTGCTCGCCGTGCTGAAGGCCACGCGCTGCCGGATTTCTGGCGAGAGCTGAAAGATGGCGGGCGTCTCGATACTTGTCACGACATCGCGCATGGCAAGTTGATAGATGTCGAGATTACGCTCAGTCTCGTCCTGCAGGGAAGTCACGAGGTTTTGTGCGGCATCGCGCGCCTGCGCCATCGCATCCAGTCTCATTTGGTACAACGAAACTGCGGTGACGCCCGTGGTGGCGAGCGTAATGGCTATTCCAGCGAAAATAAACAGGGCCGGCTTCGTGAGAAAGGAGCACGCGATTCGATTCATAGTCTTCTGGAATGCTCGGGACAGCCTGGCGAATCTGTGAAGGCAAACAGGGCGTCGCTGGCAGGTACTCACCCATTCGACCGAACGACGCGTTGAACCGGTGTACCCGACACTGCATGTATTAGCGGGAAGCCGAGCGTCATGTCAATACAGGTGAACGAGGATCCTGTCATGCTTTCGGGCGACGCCCCAGGCAGTATATCGACACGCATGGAGAAATCTTTATTCCCTGCCCGGTCAACCAATTCCCGCTGCGCAACGGCGCTGTCAGGATATTGACAGGTCGAAAGGCGTATCACCATTCCTTGGCAGAATCGATCGCATCACGCAAGTATGTCTCGCCAACGGAGCAGTTTTTGATCGAACGAGAGCATGGCGTTCGCGGGACTCGACGAAGGCAATACGAGGGTGTCGTAACCGGCCGCACCGATCACCGGCGCGAAGCGGCCGGCCGTCTTGCCGTTGAAGCAGACCTTACGCAGATCCGGTGCGTGCTCGCGCAGCGACGCAAAGTCATTGGGCTGAGCATGACGGATCGCTGCGTCGAGACTCCCCTCGCGATGGCACGCAGCCAGCACGTCCCAGATGCCGAATCCATACGAAAGTACGCATTCGAGCCGCGCATCATAAGTCAATTCGTGAAGCAAAGGCTCACCGAGGACTCCCCCCAAAAGCCGCCAGAACTGGTTGCGCGGATGCGCGTAATACTGCGTCGCCACGAGCGACGCCTCGCCGGGGAAGCTGCCGAGAATCAGCGTATGCGTATGCGTCGCGACGACGGGAGGAAAGCCGTGCAGCATCAGCGTTTCACCTGACTGTCCGATGCCGGCGCTTGCCCGGATTCATCTGTGCCCCGCTCGCGTTCGGAAAGGTGTTCTTGCTCCGCGCGCGGCGCACCATGAGCGCGCGACGCCGTATGCTCGAGCGGCCGGCCATGTTCCCGTACGTGAGTCCGTTGCGGCGCATGCGCGGCCGTCGGGTGCGCGGACGGTACGCACGCCGAAGACGCCAGATGCGCCCACAGTGCGGGCAACATGCATTCGGTCACCATCAAAGGCGCACCGTGGCGCTCGAACACCGAGCGGCGTGCGACCAGCCCATGTGGCGGCATGTCATCGATTTCACGCGCCGCCAGCCGGTACAGCGGATGACGTGCAGTCAACCTGCGGCTCACCAGTGACGATCGTGCGACGCTGCTATCGCTGTACAGCAACTCGGCGAGCGGCCGCGTGCGCAACTGGCGCGTGGCCTGCCATACGCCGACGCTCGCGGCCAGCGGCGCGACGCTATGCGCCGCGACAAACGGTACGCCGTCCACCGACAAAACCACCTCCCGAACCCACGCCGGTGCGCGCGGCACGAGGCCGAGCGCGGAGTATTCGTCGGCCCACGGCAGCGCGACGGCTTCACGCGTCACACGCACGGCAACCGCACCGAGCGTGCGCAGATGCGCGGTCAGCGATCCGCCGCGGGTCAACCAGTCTTTCTGGGCGGCGCTGAAGCCGGATAAGGGCACGACGCGCCAGTGGGCGTCAGCGGCATCGAAACGGATAGGCATGGTGTCGGATTATAACGGCGGCGCCGTCAGAGGATTGCGAGTGCCTCACCTGTCATCCCGTCGGGCATGTCGGTCAACGACCACATCTGGCGGAATCGCGTCAATTCGCATATCGATTTCAGACAGTTCCGATTCTCCTGCCTCAGCAACGCGCGATACAACCTTCGTGCTTTAACAAGTCGGCGGCCCGCCCGCGATCGAAGGGCGTGCCATGTGATCGGATATTGAAGGAGAAAAAGAAACATGAGAACGTTCCTGGGCGCTAGCGTGTGCGCAATGTCTGTCGTGCTGATGGCGGGTTGCGCAGCCCCGCTGAACCGCGATACCGAAACATCGTTGAACAAGGCTGTCGGCATCGAGGTGGCGCCGGTCGCAAACGGTGTCTCCGTCAAACTGCCTGAAGCGGCGCTGTTCGAGTTCGGCAAATCCGAAGTGCGCGGCGATGCAGCGGCCGTCATCAATCGTTCAGCCGTTCTACTCAAGCGCAGCAAGAAGCCGGTGTTGGTCGAGGGTTACACCGACAATGTCGGCACGCTCGACTACAACCAGCAGCTTTCCGAAGCACGCGCCACCGCCGTAGGGTATGCGCTGGTGGCGCGTGGCGTGGTGCTGGAGCGGATCCGAACGAAGGGCTACGCATTTAACAACCCCGTCGCCAGTAACGATACCGCTGAAGGACGCGCGCTGAACCGGCGCACGGAGATCGTCGTGCGCGGCGAGACGATGGATGCGCTGATGGGCAAGAAGTAGGTTTTCGTGCCTGACGCCTGATTCAAAAAATGCCCGCATGACGCGGGCGTTTTTTCGTGCATGACCTTATGTGTTCCCGGCTTTAGCGCGATTCGCGCCCGTTACTATCACGCGCCTGGCATCGTCCGCAGACGGGCCACCACCCGCTCGACCACCGGTTCCCACGCACCCGGCCGCGGCTGCCTGAACAGCTCGACCGAGTCATACCAGGGCTGGGCCTCCTGATTACCCCAACACCAATGCGACACGTGATCGAGCATCGCCAGCACGGGCCGCCCCAGCGCGCCGCCAAGATGCAAAGGTGCGCTGTCGATGGTCACCACGGCATCGAGCGCGCTCACGTGTGCGGCCACGTCATCGAAACCAGCTTCGTAATACCCGGTCAGATCGCAAATACGATAGCCCTGTGCAGTCATCGCCATCACATCGGCGCTGCGACCCGGTGTCAGCGGATGGAACACGACATCGGGCAACGTCAGCATTGGAGTCAGCGCCGCCAGCGATATCGACCGTTTCGCGTCACGGCGATGCGTCGGGCTGCCCGACCAAACGAGGCCGACATGCAATCGCGCTGCCTCCTCGCCCCATGCGCTCACCCGCTCGCGCCACACGGCCACGCGGTTTGCATCTGCGTACAGATAGACCGCGCCACGCACCTGCTCAGGCTGCAAGCCAAGCACCGACGGCACGCTCATGATCGGCAGGCCAAAGTGCGGCTTGCCGAGCGGGCCATCCTCGATGGACACGCAATCTGCGTAAAAGCGCGCAAGCAACGGCTGCAACGCCCGGCGCACCGCAAGCACCAATCGCCCGCCCTCGTCGCGTACGCGCGCCGCCAACTCGGGCACAAAACGCACCATCTGGATATCGTCGTCGTTGCCCTGTTCGCTGTGCACGATCAAGGTCTTGCCGGCGAGCGGTTCACCCTGCCAACGCGGACATAGCTGCTGCATCACCGTCACGACATTGTTCGGCTCGCGGTCGTCGCGTGTCAGACGCGCGGCGAAATGCGGCCACGCGCTCGACCAGTCACCGCGCCGCAGCATCAGATCGGCCAGATCGACCGCCGCCTGCGGCGTGGAGGGCGCGCGCACGAGCACCGCATGCAGCGCCGCTTCGCTTTCGTCGAAGCGCGCCTGCTCGGCGAGGTACATGCCAATCGCCGCCAACACATCAGCGTTGCCTGGCGCGGCGGCATCGACAGCGCGCATGGTCGCCTCTGCTGCAGCCGCGTCGTTGCACTGCCATTGCGCGTGGCTTAATTGCCAGGCCATCTCGGCATCAGCCGGATTGCGCGCGAGCATCTCGCGACAAACACGTTCGACCGTCTGCCAATCGCGTATCTCCCGGAACGCCAGCACGAGCTGCAACGGCAACGCGGGATGAATCGCAGGATCGAGAACGTACGCTCGCAACAATGCCGCGCGGCGCTCTGCTGGCACGCCCGCATCGGGCAGGGCGCCAAGCGAAATCGCCAACCACCACGGCGCCCGGACGTCTTGCGGCGCGTGCGCTTCATAGGCGCGCAACATGTGCACTGCCGCCGAATGTGCGCCGCATTGATCGATCAACCACACAATCCATTCGATCGACGCACCAGCCGGCTGCGCGGCCACCGCCAGTTCGCTGTTGCGCTGCGCGGCCTCGACGTGGCCGAGCGCGTCGGCAAACAACGCCAGCCGGGCATGACGTGCTCCGTTCGCTGCAGCCTGCGCTTGCGATGCGCTGTGATACGCAGCTTCGAAACGTCCCGCGCTCGCACACAGGTCAGCGTGCAGTTGGGGTGACACGCCTTCAGCTGCGAATTGGACAGCGCGGCGCTCAGCAGCATCGAAACCTTGCTCTCGCAAAATCGACCATAAGAGATGCAATGAATCGGCAGGTTTCATCAAGGTGGAATCGGACATGGGAATGCAGAGAGTTATCGCAACACGTGAACGCGCAATCGCAGAAATCAGATTCAGTGCATAAACGGCTTAACGATTGAAAACAATCCTTTATGCATCTGAATTCTGAACGCGCGAGCATAAGACAAAAGCGCCCTTTTACATCTCACAAATCAATCTCAATTTACTGTTGTTGAATAGATTTGATTAGTTAACCATAATTATTTTCCGGTCGAAATTTCGCAAACCACAAGCGTCGTCCGGATCAACAACAAACGAATAGGAGTAACGGTTGAATACTACGAACTCAAAAGAAACGTCCGACCGCATCGCCCATCTGGCCGCGGTCGTTTTGCGGCGCCCGGGCGCCTTGTATCAGGAAAAGGAACTTGCCGGTTCCGCGCTCGCGCAGCACCACACGTCTAAACAGACCAGCACGGCGATCGGAAGTCTCGCAGCGAAAGTCCTGGCAGATCCTCATTCCTGCATCGAGGCCAAGGAACTGGCGGGCTCAGTGCTATCGCAAGTGCGTCATTTGCATGGACAGACGCCGGCGCACTAGGATCTTGACGTTACTCATCCAAATAACTGCACGTCACGTTTGCCGGGTTTCCACGTGACGAGGCAAAAAAAATGCGCTGCCGAAGCAGCGCATTTTTCAATCACAAGCGTCGAGGCGACGCCGCTCCAAGCTCAAATGAGAACTCGAAAACTCAACCCGCACGCGCCAGCAACAACGCGTTGGTTCGCTTCACGAAGCTGGCAGGATCTTCCAGAGCGCCACCTTCAGCCAGCAATGCCTGATCGAACAACAGATGGCACCAGTCGTCGAAATTCACGCTGTCCGCATGCAAGCCCTTCACCAGCGCATGCTCCGGATTCACTTCGAGAATCGGATGGAACGACGGCGCGTCCTGACCCGCCGCTTTCAGCATACGTTGCAGATAGCCGCTCATTTCGCCGTCGTCAGCCACGAGGCAGGACGGCGAGTCGGTCAGCCGGAACGTCAGGCGCACGTCCTTCGCCTTGTCCTTCAGCGCTTCTTTCATCTTGTCGACGAGCGGCTTGAACTCCTCTCCGACCTTCTCCTGCGCCTGCTTTTCTTCGTCATTCAGCGCGCCCAGATCGAGATCGCCGCGCGCGACGCTTTGCAACGGCTTGCCGTCGAATTCGTTCAGAAACGACAGCATCCATTCGTCGACGCGATCGGTCAGCAGCAGCACTTCCACGCCCTTCTTGCGGAACACTTCGAGATGCGGGCTGTGGGTCGCGGCCTGCCAGGTGTCGGCGGTCACGTAGTAGATCTTGGTTTGCTCGGGCTTCATCCGCGCGACGTAGTCGGCGAGCGACACGGTCTGCTCCGGCGATTCCGTATGCGTCGACGCAAAGCGCACCAGCTTCGCGATACGCTCGCGATTGGCATGGTCTTCGCCGACGCCTTCCTTCAGCACCTGACCGAATTCCTTCCAGAAACCGGCGTACTTTTCCTTGTCGGCTTCGTTCTCCGAATTGGCCAATTCTTCGAGCATCGACAGCGAACGCTTGGTCACGCCTTCGCGAATCGCCCTCACGTCGCGGCTTTCCTGGAGGATTTCACGCGACACGTTCAACGGCAGATCGGCCGAATCGACCACGCCCTTCACGAAACGAAGATACGCCGGCAGCAGTTGCTCAGCGTCGTCCATGATGAATACGCGTTTCACGTACAACTTCAGGCCGCCGCGATGATCGCGGTTGAACATGTCGAACGGCGCATGCGTCGGCACGTACAGCAGTTGCGTGTATTCGCTGCGGCCTTCAACGCGGTTATGCGTCCACGTCAACGGATCCTGATGATCGTGCGAGAGGTGCTGGTAGAACTGCTTGTACTGTTCTTCGGTGATGTCGTTCTTCGAACGGGTCCACAGCGCACTCGCCTGATTGACAGTCTCGTCCTCGTCCTTCGTGACCATTTCGCTCTTCTCGGCGTCCCACTCTTCCTTCGCCATCAGGATCGGCAGCGCGACGTGGTCCGAGTACTTCTGGATGATCGATTTCAGACGATGCGACGACAGCAGTTCGTCTTCATCGGCACGCAGATGCAGCGTGATGGTCGTGCCGCGCGCGGCGCGTTCGATTTGCTCCACCGCGAAATCGCCCTCGCCAGCGCTTTCCCAGCGCACGCCTTCCGAGGCCGGCAAGCCGGCGCGGCGCGTTTCGACCGTGATCTTGTCCGCGACGATAAAGCCCGAGTAAAAGCCCACGCCGAATTGACCGATCAGCGCGGCATCTTTCTGCTGGTCGCCGGAGAGCTTGCCGAAGAATTCCTTGGTGCCCGAGCGCGCGATCGTGCCGAGGTTGGCGATCGCTTCGTCGCGACTCATGCCGATGCCGTTGTCGTCGAGCGTGATGGTCCGCGTGGCCTTGTCGTACGACACGCGAATCCGCAGATTCGGATCGTTTTCGTACAGCGCGCTGTTTTCGATCGCTTCGAAGCGCAGCTTGTCGGCCGCGTCGGACGCATTCGAAATCAGCTCGCGCAGAAAAATTTCCTTGTTGCTGTACAGCGAATGGATCATCAGGTGCAGAAGTTGTTTAACTTCTGCCTGAAAGCTCATGGTTTCTTGTGCCATGGTCGGACTTCCTCTCTGTTACGAATACGAAAATTTGGGGTAAAACGTTGCCCGCGTAATTGGGGGCACGCCGGCGCGGTTTCAAGAGGCGCGCCGCGCGACGCCGTCCAGATACCGGCAAAGGAATGTCGACAGCTCAGGATCGCCGCAGTTGGCGATATTGAAGCGCATCCACGTAGTTGGCGATTGCAGCGGAGAAAACAGACTCCCCGGCGTCAGCAGAAAGCCGTCTTCGTGGCCGGCGGCCGCGAGCGCGCCCGCGTCGACGCCGGTGTCGGCCCACAGAAACATCCCTGCCGAGGGCGTCAGGAACAGTTTCATGCCGGTCTTCTCGAGCATCCGCACGGATTTTTCGCGCACCCCGTCGAGGCGCGCGCGCAAGCGTTCGACGTGCCGCCGGTAATGGCCTTCGGTAAGAATCTTGTAGAGCACGCGCTCGTTCAGTTCCGGGCTCGTCATGCCGACCAGCATTTTCTGATCGCTGACGGCTCTCGCCACCTCCGGTGCGCTGGCGATAAAACCCACGCGCAGATTGGGCGCGAGGGTCTTCGAAAAACTGCTTAGGTAAATCACGCGCTTCAACTGATCGAGGCTCGCCAGACGCGTGCCGGGATGGCTCGGCGGGCACAGATCGCCGTAAATATCGTCTTCGACCACGATGAAGTCGTACGCTTCGGCAAGCCGCAAGATGCGGAACGCCTGCGCGGCCGTGAGCGACGTGCCCGTGGGGTTCTGCAACACCGAATTGATCACCAGCATTTTCGGCCGCCACGTCTCGACCAGCGACTCGAGCGCATCGAGGTCCGGCCCATCCGGCGTATAAGGCATGCCGACCAGCCGTGCGCCCTGCGACGCGAAGCGCCCGAACATCTGAAACCAGGCCGGATCGCCGACGATCACCGCATCGCCCGGCTTGACGTAAATCCGCGAAATCAGATCGATGGCCTGGGTAATGCCGGAAACCATCACGATCTGGTCCGGCGAGGCGCCGATTTCCAGTTCCTCCAGCCGCGTCTGCAATTGCTGACGCAGCGGCAAAAAACCCTGCGGCGTGCCGATGCCGAGCATCTGCGCACCGCTTTGCCGGCCGAGCGTGCGCAGCGCGTTAGTGATCAGATCGCCGTCGAGCCAGCGCGCCGGCAGGTAGCCCAGACCCGGGCTGCGCTCAGGGCGTGCGCCCGTATGCAGCATATTGCGCAGCAACCAGACGACGTCGATCGTGGCCGGCGCGGGGGCCGCCGCGGCGATGGTGCGGATCTCGGCCGTCGGCGCACCGCCCAATCGTTCGCGCACATAGAAACCCGAACCGCGCCGCGACTCCAGATAGCCCTGCGCCACCAGCCGTTCGTACGCCTCGACCACGGTGAAGCGCGACACGCCCTTGTCCAGCGCCAGCTTGCGGATCGACGGCATGCGCATGCCGGGACGGAACACGCGTTCCTCGATCCTGCGGCGCGCCCACTGAACGAGTTGCTCGACCAGCGTCAACGACGCGGTATCGTGCGGGGTAGGAATCTGGGTAAGCGGGACGGACATAGTGGACTCCAACTGTACCGAACGGTATCGAGTCGATTGTACCGTTACTGTGCCGGTCGCCGCCGCTACATTTAAGGCTACATTTAAGATAAGCAACGGATGATGAAGCGGCGCCGGGCGGCATGCCTTGCGCGCGAGCGGCCCAGGGCGAGACCAGCCCAAACGCCATCCGTCTGGCCCGCCGACCCGGCAAACGGTTATGCTTACGACCCCGGCCACGCTGCCGCCGCATCCGGCGCGCGTTCCGGCTTACCGCAGAAACCGCTTTCCCGATCCGCCATGACCGCCCATCCGCTCCGTCTCGATCACCTCGTGATTTCCGCCCGTACCCTCGACGAGGGCACGCAGTACGTTGCCGACACGCTCGGCGTCGCACCGGCCGGCGGCGGCGCGCATCCGCTGATGCGCACGCACAATCGCCTGCTGAACCTGTGGGGCGGCGTGTATCTGGAGGTGATCGCGGTCGACCCGCAGGCCGCCGACCCTGCGGATGGCGCCACGCCCTGGGCCCGCCTGTTCGCGCTTGACGACCCGGCGACGCATGCGCGGCTCGAAAAAGGGCCGTACCTGTCGCACTGGGTTGCCCAAGTCGAGCGCCCGAAACAACTCGCCGTTTGGCAGGCCCAGTATCCGCAGCGCATCGCGCCGATCGTGCCGATGACGCGCGGCGATTTCAGTTGGGGTCTGTCGGTGCCCGACGACGGCGCGTTCCCCACATGGCAAGACGCCGGCGACGGCGTGCTGCCGTCGCTGATCCAGTGGGACTCGCCGCGGCATCCGTCGGCGCTGTTGCCGGAAACAGGCATTGCATTGAAAGCTTTGAAAGCAACCCATCCGCAAGCCGATGCAATCGCCGCGCAACTCCGCTGGCTGGGCGCGGCGCATCTGATCGCGCTCGAATCCGCGGAAGGCGCAGCGGCGCATCTGATCGCGCTCGAATCCGCGGAAGGCGCAGCGGCGCTTGTCGCCGAGTTTGAAACACCCGAGGGTCTACGGACCCTTAAATAAGCAGCGCGCGCAGGTCGTCGACTCGCGCGATAATTGAAGTTTTGACCGGTTCCAGACATACCAGCAGAGGAGACCATGGACCAAAGCGACTTGAAAGCCCCCACGTGGCAACTGTCCGAACGCGCGCGCAAGCTCACGAGCTCCGCGATCCGCGAGATCCTGAAGGTCACGGAACGGCCCGAAGTCATTTCGTTCGCGGGCGGCCTGCCCTCGCCGGCGACCTTCCCGGCCGAACGCATGCGCGAAGCATCGGACCGCATTCTGCGCGACGCGCCCGCCGCGGCGTTGCAATACAGCGCGACTGAAGGCTACCTGCCGCTGCGCGAATGGATCGCAAAACGCTACTCGGTGAACGGCGCGCAGATTCGCCCTTCGCAGGTCCTGATCACGACCGGCTCGCAACAGGCGCTCGATCTGCTCGGCAAGGTGCTGGTGTGCCCGGACAGCCCCGTGCTGGTCGAAACGCCGACCTACCTCGGCGCGCTGCAATCGTTCTCGATGTACGAACCGCGCTACGTGCAGGTGCCGACCGACGAGCAAGGCCTGATTCCCAAGGCGCTCACGCCCGAACTGACAGCCGGCGCCCGCCTCCTGTACGCGCAACCGAACTTCCAGAATCCGACGGGCCGCCGCCTGCCGGTCGAACGCCGCCGTGCCTTGGCCGCGTTTGCGAAAACCGCGCCGTTCCCGGTGATCGAAGACGATCCCTACGGCGCGCTCGACTACGCCGGTGAACCGCTGCCCACCATGCTCTCGATGGCGCCGGATCACATCGTCCATCTCGGTTCGTTCTCGAAGGTGCTGGCGCCGGGCCTACGGGTCGGCTACATCATTGCGCCCGAAGAATTGATCTTCAAGCTCGTGCAGGCCAAGCAGGCCACCGACCTGCACACGCCGAGCTTCACGCAACGCATCGTGTACGAAGTGGTCAAGGACGGCTTCCTCGACACGCACGTGCCGACCATTCGCGAGCTGTATCGCGATCAGTGCGCGGCAATGCTCGCCGCGCTCGAACGCTACATGCCGGAAGGCGTGAGCTGGAACCGTCCGGAAGGCGGCATGTTCGTGTGGGTCAATCTGCCCGCACAGATCAACAGCATGAAGCTGCTCGAAGAAGCCGTCGCGCAGAATGTGGCGTTCGTGCCGGGCGGTCCGTTCTTCGCGAGCGAAGCCCAGCACAATACGTTGCGCCTGTCGTTCGTCACGGTGCCGCCGGCCAAAATCGACGAAGGCGTGTCGCGTCTCGCGGCACTGATCCGCGCGAAGGTCTGAACGCCCCCGGCCACCGTGCCGGGTTACCGAATTCCACTCCCGACCAAGGACACACCATGGCTCAAACGAATGTGTACGACAAGCTGAAGGAACTGGGCATCGAACTGCCGAGCGCGGGCGCTCCGGCAGCCGCCTATGTGATGAGCGCGCAAAGCGGTAACACGGTGTACCTGTCCGGCCACATCGCCAAGAAGGACGGCAAGGTGTGGACCGGCAAGCTCGGCGCCACGGTCACCACCGAAGAAGGCAAGGCCGCTGCACGCTCGATCGCGATCGACCTGCTCGCCACGCTGCACACACATGTGGGCGATCTGAACCGCGTCACGCGCATCGTGAAGCTGATGAGCCTCGTCAACTCCACGCTCGAATTCACCGAGCAGCACCTGGTGACCAACGGCGCGTCCGAGCTGATCGCTGACGTGTTCGGCGAGCGCGGCAAGCATGCACGCTCGGCATTCGGCGTGGCGCAGATTCCGCTCGGCGCATGCGTCGAGATCGAGATGATCGCCGAAGTCGAATAACGCATGCCAACAGGTTCGGCCACTGGTTTGCCCAGCGAGCCGTCCTGAACCTGCTCAACGCGTCGCAAGGTGTCTGCCACCTGCGGCGCGTTTTGCATTTGCTGCAAGGTAGATCGTTCCTTTGTCACCAGGTAGAATCCCCGAATCCTATCAATCTGCTGGATTCGCCGGATCGCGCCCGATGACCGCCAACACCGTTCGTTTCAAGCAAGCCGGCGTGCTCACGTCAATGCCGTTCGAAGGCAATCCACGGGTGGTCGTATTCGACGCCGCAGCGCTCGCCAACATCGTGCATACGATGCACACCCCCCATGGTCTCGCCGTTTTCAGCCACGCCTGACCACAAAACGCCACACCGTTTACACGGTTAATGCGCCATGCATAACACGAGGCCTGGCACACCTGAATTCCGGATCCCGATGAGATATTCGAAAACGACGGCCAGGCTGCAGCCCCAAGGCTGGCCGCGCCGGCTGCGGATTCAGGCGGCCAGGACGGCCTGTTGCGCCCGCGTATACCCGATGCGCGGATGCTTCCTTAATCCAGTGGCATTAAGTAATATCGAGACGTATCCGATGACCTCCGGATGGTCAGGCACGACGCCACGCTCCCTTCCCCTGCGCCGCAGTTCCGGCACCTTGGTCACCATGCAGCCACCCATGAAATTAGCGCAGTCGACGCTCGCGCAGTTGCAACTGGCCGGCACCAGGGAACGGGCGACCCGATGAGCCAGTTCCGCTTCTCCGACCCGCGCGAAGCCAAACCCCGCCGCGATCCTGCCGTGTCGCGCCGGCGTGCCTTGCTCGCCATTCCCGCGCTCGGCGTGCTGGTGCTGATCCTGCTTTGGACCGTCATCTTCGCGCGTCTGTCGGTTGAGAAAGAAGCGACGAATCGCGAAGCAATGGCCTCTGCCGCGATTCTCTCCGCGGCGCTGGAACAGCACACGGTCAAGGCGATTCACCAGGTCGACCAGATCACCCGCTTCGTCAAATACGAGTTCGAGAAAACGCCGAATCATTTCGATCTGGCCAGCACGGTCGAAAAAGGCGTGGTGCAAAGCGAGACGCTGGTGCAGGTATCGCTAATCGACGAGCACGGCACACTGATCGCCAACACGGCCGAACTCAATCCCAAGCACATCGATCTGTCGGACCGCGAACACTTCAAGGTCCACGAACACGAAAACGACGACCAGTTGTATATCAGCAAGCCGGTGCTCGGCCGCGTATCCGGCCACTGGACCTTGCAGATGACGCGACGCCTGAATCATCCCGACGGCTCGTTCGCAGGGGTCGTGGTGGTCTCCGAGGACCCGAGCTATTTCACCAGCGACTTCTATAACAACGCCGCCATCGGCCGTGAAGGCGTAATCGCGGTGATCTCGGACAACGGCACGGTATTGGCGCGCCGCACGGGCAGCGCCGACAGTACCAACGGCTCATTCTCGGCAAGCGGCTCGTATCCAACCTCGGAGCATGTGTCGGGCACTTACGTCGATTCGATCGATAACGTCACGCGCATCGTCTCGTACCGGCATATCGACGGCTATCCGCTCGGCGTGCTGGTGGGGCTGTCGCAAGCCGAAGAGTTCGCCGACTACAACCACACGCGCAACGTCTATCTGCTGATGGCGGGCTTCATCTCGCTCGCGATGTTGAGCTTCTTCGCGGTGGCCACCGGCTTGATCGGCAAGCTGCTCGGGCGTGAGCGCGAGATGACGCATCTGGTCGAGTACGATCTGCTGACCGGTTTGCGCAATCGCTATGCGACGCTGCAAACGCTGCGGCACGACGTGGCGCAGCCGTCCAATCTCGGGCGGCTGGCGATTCTCTTCATCGACCTCGACAACTTCAAGACCGTCAACGACACGCTGGGCCACAACGCTGGCGACATCGTGCTGCAAATGACGGCCTCGCGCCTCGCCACCGCCGTTGGCGACGGCGGCGCGCTGAGCCGCATCGGCGGCGACGAATTCGTCGTGGTGATCAAGGGCGACGACGTTGAGAAGCACGCGGTCACACTCGCCGAAGCGGCCGCCGAAGCCTTCGCCAAGCCTTTCGAAGTACGCGGCAGTTCATTCGTACTGCATGCGAGCATCGGCATCGCGCTCTACTCCGTCGCCAACGAGAGCGAGATCGATCTGCTGAAAAAAGCCGACCTCGCGATGTACAGCGCCAAAGACGCGGGCAAGAACTGCTACCAGTTCTATTCGCCGCAGTTGTCGCACCGCGCTGACCACTTGATGAAATGGGAACAGCAGTTGCGCGTCGCGCTCGCCGAAGGCCAGCTGTTTCTCACCTATCAGCCGAAGATCGATCTGACGCGCCGCTGCATCACCGGTTTTGAAGCGCTGGTGCGCTGGAACCATCCGCAACACGGCCTGATTCCGGCCAACGAATTTATTCCGGTCGCCGAATCGACCGGCCTGATCGTACCGATCGGCGACTTCGTGATCGAGACCGCGTGCCGTCAACTGGCGGTATGGCAGCAACAGGGCTACGACACGCTGTCGCTGGCGGTGAACATCTCCGCCGTGCAATTCTGGCGCGGCGATCTATACGAAACCGTCTCGCACGCGATCGAGGAAAGCGGCATCTCCGCACGCCACCTCGAACTCGAAATCACCGAGACGGCGATGATGGAATATCCCGAACTCGTCTCGGAGAAGATCTTCGCGTTGAAGCGCCTCGGCGTGCGCATCGCGCTCGACGATTTCGGCACCGGCTATTCGTCGCTCTCCTACCTGAACCGTTTCTCGGTCGACACGCTGAAGGTGGACCGTTCGTTCGTCCAGGCGATTCCCGGCGATCGCAGTGTGTGCGTGATGGTCACCGCGATCGTCAATCTGGCGCGTTCGCTTGGACTCACGGTGGTGGTCGAAGGTACCGAGACCGAAGAGCAGATTGCGTGGCTCGCCGCGCTCGGTCATATCGAGGCACAGGGTTTCCTGTTCTCGCGTCCGGTCCCGGTCGACGCGATTCCGGCGCTGCTCGAACGCTTCGGCGTATGCGGCATGAAGGGCCACCGTCCCACGCACGAAGCGGACAGTACCAACAGTTTGTCCAGCACAAGCGCCAATAGCTGAGCGCGCTCCGGCGAGAGCGGTGCCTGCAGCCCATATGCGTTGCGCAGCCGCCTATGAGCGGATTGACGGCGGCCCCCGCGCGATCCAACCGCAGCATCGCAAAACCAGCTACATTCACGCTGTAACGCGTGACGGCGCGATGCCGGGTGCCGAGCGCGCCAACACACACACACAACGATGATCCCAGAGGGCGGGCCGCCCGAGTGCCGGCGCCCGCGGCGCCATGCAGACGATCACGAACCAGGATGCAGCCAGACGAGGGGAACGGGAACCGCTATGGACGCTGTTCCGGGTCGTGTGCGGCCTGTCGGCGCTGTCGTGGGGCGGCCTCGCGCTGATGGCGCAACTTGAAAACCATTACGTGGAGCGCGAAGGGCGGCTCTCGCGCGTGGCCTTTTCCGATCTGATCGCACTTGCCTGGATGGTACCCGGGCCGGTGGGCTGCAACGTCGCCGTGCAACTCGGACATGCGTTGCGCGGACGCGCCGGCGCCTGGGTGGCGGGTGTCGCCAGCGTGCTGCCTTTTTTCATGCTGATGACACTGTTCGCGATCTTCTATCGCACGCCGATCGTGCGCGCCGCAGCCTCTCAAACTTTGCTCAATCATTTCAGCGTGGTGCTGGCCACGCTGATCGCGATCACCTGGTACAAACAGACCCGCGCGCTGGTGCGCGGCAAGCTCGAATGGATCGCGGCGGTGCTCGGGTGTGTGGGGCTCTTCTATGCGCGCAGTCCCGCGGCCTATGTGGTGATGCTCGGCGCAGCTTTCGGCGCCGGCTGGCTGGTCAGCCCGGCTCGCAATACCCGTATCGAGCTGTCGATAGGACGAGGCGACTGGCAAATACTGGCCGCATTATGCGTGCTGCTGGCGATATTCGCGCTGCCGCTGCCGCATCGCTATGAGTTGGCGCTGCTATGGCCGCGGCTGGCCGGTGCGGGTATGACGTTATTCGGGGGTGGCTTCTCGGCGTTACCGGTACTCAAGACACTGTTCGTCACACCGGCGATCGGTGTGTCGGATAACGACTTCACTCTGGCGTTTTCGCTGTCCCCGCTGTCGCCCGGGCCGCTACTGAATGTGGTGCCGTTCTTCGGCTATCTGGTGGATGGCTGGGTGGGCGCGCTGATTGCCACGCTCGCGCTTTTTGTGCCGTCGGGCTGCCTGGTGGTGCTCGCGCAGCGGCATCTGCATCAGTTGAAGGCCAATCCGCGTTTCGAGCACGGCATGCGGATCTTGCGCGCGGTCACCACCGCGTTTCTGGCGGTGGCCGTGCTGCGCATTGCAGGGCATGTGCCGTTCAAACCCATGTATCTGGTGACGGCGCTGTTCGCCGGCATGTGCTTCGCGAAGCTCAAGGTGCCGGTGTATGTGGTGTACGGAACGGTCGCGGTCGTGTGTGGGCTGTGGCTTGCCTACGGCGCGATGCAGTAAGCGGCAGTTTCTCCGCGCCAGATAGTCGGACTTCATTCACAAACTTCTGCGCAGGCACTCGGGGGCACGCTGCAAAGCCGTACTTCACAGCGCAAACCGCGATCCATCGTCAGAAGCCGGGCATCAGAACCCGCGCGACAGCACCGCGACACCGATCGTCACCACGCCGAGCACGATATTGATCAGCACCAGACGCCGGATCGTGCCGACCGCCTGCGCGCCGTCCGGCCATTTCTGCGCCTGGACAGCACGGCGAATGCGAGGGAAGACGGCGAAGCGAATGTGACCGAAGATCAGCATCATCACAATGCCGAGGCCGGCCATGGCATGCAAGGGCCACGTGGCGTGACCGCCGCCGAATTGCATCAGCAGGAAGCCACCGGTGAGCAGAATTACCAGCACGGCTGCGGCGACCCAGTTGAAGAAGCGGCCGAACACCGATTCCCACAAAGGTAAGCGCAGTTGCGGCGAAAGATCGGCAATGGCCGGGCGCAGGCAGAAATGCGCAAACACCATCCCACCTACCCACACGGCGACCGCGAGCAGATGCAAAAAGAGTGCGAGTTCGACAGCTTTGTTCATGTTGTTTTCCTCTCCCGACGACGCCACACCGCTTATTACGAATGATATTAGCAGCGGCTATTGAGCGCATTCGACCGCGCGCTATGCGTGCAGTTCCTTGCGCCGGCAGCGTCTTAACATTCTTTGTAGTTTTTATTGCAACGCGCCCGATACCGCGACGGCGTTGCACCCCGGATTTTTTACTGCACGGCGTGCGCTTTAAAGCGCGCGATGTTGCTGCTTTTACTTCGAAGCGCACGCCGCGTTGATACGTCACCCTACCTTGCTCTCATCGACTTCTATTTCTTTTCAAGCAGCGAGCACCGGGCGCATCCCGTCGAGCTTCATCTTGCTCTCAGGCGCACGCCCCTTGCGCGCCCGCTTGCCGACGTGCGGCGTGAGGGTGGCGCCGCTCAGCTTCTCTTCGTCGACACGGCCACCGCGACGCGTGCCGATCAACACCACACCCGCCTTGTTGATGGACAGCGCCTGCACCAGCGTTTCGTTGTCGTCGAGCGCCATCAGCGTGACACCGCGTCCGCCGCCCGAAAGCGTCTTCATCTCATCGAGGCCGAACACCAGCAGGCGCCCGCCCGCGGACAGACACGCAATGTGCGTCGCATCCGGCAGCATCGGCATCGGCGCGAGCGGTGCGGCGCCCGCGTCGATCGTCATGAACGATTTGCCGGCCTTCACGCGGCTCACCATATCGCCGACCTTGGCGACAAAGCCAAACCCGTTGCTCGATGCGAGCAGCAACGCCTGATCCGCGGAAGCCGCGTAGTAATGCATCAGGTGGCTACCCGATTCGAGTTCGATCAGCGATGTGACCGGTACGCCATCGCCCCGCCCGCCCGGCAGCATCGCAACCGCCACCGAATAGACCCGGCCGTTGCTGCCCCACGCGATCAACATATCCGGCGTGCGGCACTGGAATGCTGCATAGAGCCCGTCGCCGGCCTTGAACGTGAAGCCGGCCACATCCAGACCGTGACCCTTCAGCGCGCGCACCCAGCCCTTCTGCGACACGACCACCGTGACCGGTTCGTCGACCACGCGTGCTTCGAACGTCGCGCGCTTTTCCTGCTGGATCAGCGTGCGGCGCTCGTCGCCGTATTGCTTCGCGTCGCCTTCGATTTCCTTGATGAGCAGGCGCTTCATCGCGGATTCGCTGCCGAGCAGCTCCTCGAGTTTGGCCTTCTCGTCGCGCAGTTCGGACAGTTCCTTCTCGATCTTGATCTTCTCGAGCCGCGCCAACTGACGCAGGCGGATTTCGAGAATGTCTTCGGTCTGGCGATCCGACAAGCCGAACGCGGCCATCAGCGCGGCCTTCGGTTCGTCCGATTCGCGGATGATGCGGATGACTTCGTCGATATTCAAAAAGACGATCATCCGGCCTTCGAGAATATGAATCCGGTCGTCGACCTTTTGCAAACGGTGACGCGTGCGGCGCGTGACTGTCGCGAAGCGGAACGCGATCCACTCGTGGATGATTTCGCTCAAGCCCTTCTGACGCGGCCGGCCATCGCCGCCCACCATCACCATATTGAGCGATGCGTTCGATTCGAGGCTCGTATGCGCGAGCAACGTGTTGACGAAATCGGTTTGATCGATGCGGCTCGACTTCGGCTCGAACACGAGACGCACTGGCGCGTCCCTGCCCGACTCGTCGCGCACGGCATCGAGCAGTGCGAGCATGGTCTGCTTGGTCTGCAACTGTTCGGGCGTGAGCGCCTTCTTGCCGAGCTTGATCTTCGGGTTGGTTTGCTCTTCGATTTCTTCGAGCACCTTCTGCGCGGCCGTGTTCGGCGGCAATTCGGTGATCACGAGTTGCCATTGCCCACGCGCGAGCTCTTCGATCTTCCAGCGGGCACGCACCTTCAGGCTGCCACGGCCGCTTTCGTAGGCCGCGGAAATCTCGGCGTCGCTCGAAATGATCTGACCGCCGCCCGGGAAGTCCGGCCCGGCGATGTGTTGCATCAGCTCGGCGTGCTCGATCTTCGGATTGCGGATCATCGCGACTGCCGCTGTTGCCACTTCGCGCAGGTTATGCGACGGAATTTCCGTGGCCAACCCCACCGCAATGCCGGATGCGCCGTTCAGCAACACGAACGGCAAACGTCCGGGCAACAGCCTCGGTTCATCGAACTCGCCGTCGTAGTTCTTCATGAAGTCGACCGTGCCCTGGTCGATCTCATCGAGCAGCAGCTTGGCGATCGGCGTCAGGCGTGCTTCGGTGTACCGCATGGCCGCTGCGCCGTCGCCGTCGCGCGAACCGAAGTTGCCCTGGCCGTCGATCAGCGGATAACGCATCGAAAAGTCTTGCGCGAGGCGCACCAGCGCGTCGTACGCCGACTGGTCGCCGTGCGGGTGGTATTTACCCAGCACGTCGCCGACCACGCGCGCCGACTTCACGGGCTTGGCGTTATCGCCGAGGCCCATGTCGTTCATCGCGTACAGGATGCGGCGCTGCACCGGCTTCTGGCCGTCGCACACGTCAGGCAGCGCGCGCCCCTTGACCACGCTCACCGCGTAGTCGAGGTACTGGCGTTCCGCGTAATTGCCGAGCGTCAGGAAGTCGCCTTCCGGGGGCGGTGGCTCGGTGAAAAGGTCGAGAGTGTTATCGTCGTCCATCTAGATTCCGTATCCGTGTTTGGCGTGAAGTATTCGTGCGAACCGTGAGCGCTTTAGAGACGCTCAGATATCCGCTTCCACTTCGTTGCCCTTTTCTTCCAGCCAGCTGCGCCGCGACGCCGCTTCGCCCTTGCCCATCAGCATCGTCATACGCGCCACCGTGGCGTCATAATCGAGTTCGCCGAGCGCCACCGGCGTCAGCCGTCGTGTATCGGGGTTCATCGTGGTGTCCCACAACTGCTCCGCGCTCATTTCGCCGAGGCCTTTAAAGCGGCTGATAGACCACTGCGTCTCGCGCACACCGTCCTTGCGCAGCTTGTCGAGGATCGCCTCGAGTTCGCCTGCGTCGAGCGCGTAGAGTTTTTGCGCAGGCTTCTTGCCACGCGCGGGCGCATCGACCCGGAACAACGGCGGACGCGCCACGCACACATGCCCGCGCTCGATCAACTGCGGGAAATGCTTGAAGAACAGCGTGAGCAGCAGCACCTGAATGTGCGATCCGTCGACGTCAGCGTCCGACAAGATGCAGATCTTGCCGTAGCGCAGATTCGACAGATCGACCTTGTCGTCCGGGCTATGCGGATCGACGCCGATCGCCACCGAAATGTCGTGCACTTCGTTGTTGGCGAACAGCCGGTCGCGCTCGGTTTCCCACGTGTTCAGCACCTTGCCGCGCAGCGGCAGGATCGCCTGGTATTCCTTGTCGCGGCCCATCTTCGCCGAGCCGCCCGCCGAATCGCCCTCGACGAGGAACAGTTCGTTACGGCCGATTTCCGTCGATTCGCAATCGGTCAGCTTGCCCGGCAGAACCGCCACGCCCGAGCTCTTGCGCTTCTCGACCTTCTGACCGGCACGCGTGCGCGCCTGGGCCTGCTTGATGACGAGGTCGGCGAGTTTCTTGCCGTGCTCGACGTGCTGATTCAGCCACAATTCCAAAGCCGGCCGCGAGAACGACGACACCAGCTTCACCGCATCACGGCTGTTCAGGCGCTCCTTGATCTGCCCTTGGAATTGCGGATCGAGCACCTTCGCCGAGAGCACGAACGACACGCGCGCGAACACGTCTTCCGCCAGCAGCTTTACGCCCTTCGGCTGCAGGTTGTGTAACTCGACGAAGCTCTTCACCGCCTGGAACAGACCGTCACGCAAACCGGATTCGTGCGTACCGCCCGCGGGTGTCGGAATCAGGTTGACGTACGACTCGCGCATCAGCGTCCCTTCTTCGCTCCATGCAACGACCCATGTCGCGCCCTCGCCTTCGGCAAACGTCTCTTCGCTGGCGCGTGAGTTTTCGACATAGCGCTCGCCTTCGAACAGCGGAATCAGCAGGTCGCTGCCGTTCATGCCTTCGAGCAGATAGCCGCGCAAACCGTCTTCGTATTTCCAGGTTTGTGTTTCGCCGGTTTTCTCGTTGATCAGCGTAACTTCGACGCCCGGCAACAGCACCGCTTTCGAGCGCAGCAGACGTTGCAATTCGCCGAGCGGCAGGTTCGGCGAATCGAAGTACTTCGGATTGGCCCACGCGGTCACACGCGTGCCGGACTTCTTGTCGCCGCGCGCGGCCGCCCGTACTTCAAGCGGCTTCGCGACGTCGCCGTTGGCAAAGCTCAAGTCGGCGATTTTGCCGTCGCGCCACACGGTAACGTCGAGACGGGTGGACAGCGCGTTGGTAACCGACACGCCGACGCCATGCAGGCCGCCCGAGAATGTGTAGGCGCCGCCAGCAGCTTTATCGAATTTGCCGCCCGCGTGCAGACGGGTGAAAACGATTTCGACGACCGGCACGCCTTCTTCCGGGTGCATGCCGAATGGAATGCCACGGCCGTCGTCCTCCACCGAGACCGAATGATCCGCGTGCAGCGTGACCGTGATTTGCCGGCCGTAGCCGCCAAGGGCCTCGTCCGACGCGTTGTCGATAACTTCCTGAATGATGTGCAGCGGATTTTCGGTGCGGGTGTACATCCCGGGCCGTTGCTTGACCGGCTCCAGGCCCTTCAACACCTTGATCGACGCTTCGCTATACGCGGCGTTTGGCTTTTTCGTAGACATGGTTGACTCGGGTGCGTCGGTTCATCGTTGTCCACAGGTCCTGTGGACAGGTCCGTGGACAATGCGTTGAGTTTTCAAAAAAAGCGAAACGAAACAACGGGGTTAGGTGGGGTGCCCGCAGTGCGGGCAACTTGTTTTGTCGCCTGGCTTCCCATGGGCGCGCTCGACGGCGGCTCGATGCGGGCTCCACAGCCCGGCAACGGCCAGCCGGTGCGAACGCCGGGGGAAGCCTGTTCGCGGGGTATTTTACTGATTTCGAACCAGGCGGCAATTCACGGCGTGCGGGATTGGCCGTCTGGATAAGGAGCAGCCCACTGCTTCGGCCAATTATGCGACCGCGATAAGACCGCTCCGCGACCGTGAAAAACTGCGGCGGCACCACTGCGCAGCCGCGGCCCCGATCTCTGCATGAGATCCTCGCAACTGTGAAGCGCGCCGCCCCCGCGCGTCACTTGCGCTTGTTTTCCAGCTCGTCCCAGCGCTCCAGCGCGATCAGCAGTTCCTCGTCGATCGCGGCGTAACGCTCGGTCAGACGCGTGCCTTCCTGAGCGTCTTTCGCGAAGACCGAACCGTCTTCGAGTTGAGCACCGATGGTCTTCTGCTCGGCTTCGAGCGCGGCAATTTTCGCCGGCAAGGCCTCGAGTTCGCGCTGATCCTTGAACGACAGCTTGGCGGCGCGCTGCGTATTGCGGGCCGCGCCGGTGTCTTTCGCCGCCACTTCTTTGGCCGCTTCTTTCTGCGCTTCCTGCGCCATCTGCTGCGAGCGGTCGCGCTGAATCTGCCAGTCGGTAAAGCCGCCGACATACTCGCGCCACTTGCCTGCGCCTTCCGAAGCGATCACCGAGGTCGCGACGTTATCCAGGAACGCGCGATCGTGGCTGACCAGCAGCACGGTGCCGTCATACTCGGTCAGCAGTTCTTCGAGCAGTTCTAGCGTTGGAATGTCGAGGTCGTTGGTCGGTTCGTCGAGCACCAGCACGTTGGCCGGCCGCGCGAACAGACGCGCCAGCAGCAGGCGGTTGCGCTCGCCGCCCGACAGCGACTTGACCGGCGAACGCGCGCGTTCCGGCGCGAACAGGAAGTCGCCCAGATAGCTCATCACGTGCTTTTTCTGGCCGTTGACTTCGACCCACTCGCTGCCCGGGCTGATGGTATCGGCGAGACTCTTTTCCAGATCCAGTTGTGCGCGCATCTGGTCGAAGTACGCGACCTGCAGATTGGTGCCGACGCGCACCGCGCCTTCGTCAGGCGGCAATTCACCGAGGATCATCTTCAGCAGCGTGGTCTTGCCCGCACCGTTCGGACCGACAAAGCCGATCTTGTCGCCGCGCATCACCGTGGCCGTGAAGTTATCGACCACCGTGCGCGAACCATAGCGCTTGGTGACGTCAGTCAGTTCGGCGACGATCTTGCCGGACTTCTCACCCTGGCCCACGTCGAGCTTGACGTTGCCCAGCACGTTGCGGCGTTCCGCGCGTTCGTTGCGCATCTCCACGAGCCGCGCGATCCGGCCGACGCTGCGCGTACGGCGCGCTTCCACGCCCTTGCGAATCCACACTTCTTCCTGTGCGAGCAGCTTGTCGAACTTGGCCGCTTCCACTTGCTCGACTTCGAGCTGCTGCGCCTTCCTGGTCTGGTAGGCGCTGAAGTTGCCCGGATACGACAGCAAACGCCCGCGATCCAGTTCGACGATGCGCGTGGCGACACGGTCAAGAAACGCGCGATCGTGGGTGATGAAGAGCAGCCCCGCGCGCAGCGAGACCAGCAGCTCCTCGAGCCAGCGGATGCCGTCGAAATCGAGGTGGTTGGTTGGCTCGTCGAGCAGCAGCACGTCCGGCTGCACAACCAGCGCGCGCGCCAGTGCGACACGTTTTTGCATCCCGCCCGACAGCGAACCGACCCGCGCCTCGCCGTTCAGACCGATCTGCTGCAGCGTGGTGGCCACGCGCGTGCTCCAGTTCCAGGCGTCTGAATGGTCGAGCTCCGATTGCAGCGTGTTCATGCGCGACATCAACGCGTCGTGCTCCGGACCTTCCGGCTCGTCGGCGAGCTGGTTGGCAACCACGTCGTATTGATCCAGCAACTCGCGAGCGTGGGTCAGGCCGGCGGCGACTGCTTCGAACACCGTGTCGTCCGTATCGAACTCTGGCTCTTGCGGCACGTAGACCGAAGTCAGGCCCTGCTGGCGCGTGACGAGGCCGTCGTCCGGCTTGGTCAGATCGGCAACGATCTTCAGCAGCGACGACTTGCCCGCGCCGTTACGGCCGATCAGCCCAACGCGCTCGCCCGCTTCGAGGGAGAAATCCGCGTGATCGAGCAACGCGACGTGACCGAACGCCAGTTGGGCTCCGGTAATGGTGTAAAGCGACATGGAGAATTGGAGAAGACAGCGATGAGTCGGAACTGCCCATTGTACCGGGCGCGCGAGCGGGTGCCGGTATGCCGGAAGAGATATGCCGAATGGCCGGCTTGAAAAACGGATTCCAGGCGGATCCCGAGCGGACATCGCGCACGAAAACGTGACCGGACGGCACTTGTACAGGCCCGTCCGGCCGCTCATCCGTGCGACACGCTTACTTCACGTGCACCGTAATGGTCTTGCTCATCTCCGGACCGTACGAGCGGTGCATGCCGTCGCCGAATTGCAGCGTCAGCGTATGGTCGCCCGGCGGCAGCGTCACATCGGTTTCGGTCTGGCCCTTACCGAAGTGAAGCGATTTGTCGCTGGCGGGAATCACTTCGCCCTTAGGAAGCGGTTTGCCGTCGATCAGCAAGTGATGGTGGCCCGTGCCGTCCGTCATCGTGCCGGCCGGCGCGATCGTCATGCCGTCGACCGCGAACACCACGTGCACCGGGTTGCTGACGGTTGCGCCGTCGGCCGGCTGTACGAAAGACACGCTTGCGGCCTGCGCCGCACCTGATACGGCGAGCAATCCGGCCAGCGTCGCGCCGACCAACCATCTGTTTTTAAACATCATTTTTCTCCTTTTTGGGAAACGAAAGTGATGCGCGGGCCGTGCGGGCGTCGATCGCGTCTCCGATTGTCTGAGACCGATCGTCGCAATCCATGTGAGGAGCCAGCCGAGCTTGTCCAAAAAATGAGCTGCGGATCGAAGCATACACGCTGTGTATGACGAGGTTCGTCACGCAGGCCCGGCCATGTCTCAGGCGCTTTGCGGCGATGCCGCATAGGTAATCGGCGGCCCATTTGACAAATTCCGGTAATATTGCGGGTCGCCGCCGTGCCCAAAAAAGGGGCAGACTGGGCGGATCCTGCATTGAATGAGAGAAGAGTACGTCGTGAGCGAAGTAATTGAAGTGATTGAATATAAGAGCTGGGTCTGCCTGATTTGCGGGTGGATCTACAACGAGGAAGAAGGCCTTCCCGAAGAAGGCATTGCCCCGGGTACGCGCTTCGCGGCAATTGCGGACGACTGGCGCTGCCCGCTGTGCGATGTCAGCAAGGCGGAGTTTGCGGTAGTGGAATTCTGAGTTGGCTCGATTGAACCGGCGTACGCAGCTTGATGTAGCTGTAGTGCTGTAGTACGCCGGATGGTTTGCACGGCCCAGCGGGTGATACCCCGCTGGGCCGTTTTGCTTTGTGGGCAAAGACGGGAACGCTGGCTAGCCTGAGACGGGCGGTCAAGCGCGTTCGAGAACGGCTGAAATAATGGAGACGGAACGACTGGATCCCGTGGATCGCGCGGCCTGTTGGGGCAACACTGCGTGGACCCGGGATTCGCCGTCCCTTTCTAAAAATATGAAAAAAGGCCTGAGAGACTATGAGGATAAAAAGCAAATGGGGGCGAGGTATTCACAAAGGGAAAGTGGTTTCCTTCGTGGACGGCAAGAGGATTTTCATTCATCTACACGCTGCAATTGAAACGCTCTCCTTAGGCAATATAGCTGCGCGCCGAAGCCAAAGCGTGCTGACGGTCGCGATCGACAATGTACAGAAAATAGCGGACCACATGAGTGAGCCATTTACCCACGCGAAACGCGACGACGTTGTAGTTCTGCTTTATGCAAGCGACGAAACCCGTACAGCGGCGCTCGCCGTGCTCGGCCTGCGCGATGCATAAGTAGCGCTCCACCGTTATTGCTTCGTCACCAACCCGCCGGCCGTGATTGCCACGGCGTCGGCGGCGTTCTGCGCCTGTCGATTTCGACTTCTCGCCTCCGCGTCCAAGCCTCGGCAGCGCCTTTCGTTTCGGACGTTTTTGCTATACTCTTGCGCTCGCTGGCGTACTTGGGCACGCCAGCAACTGCCCACGGGCAGGATTGAGGCCAAGATTTTCTCCGTCTCGGGAAAACTGCGGAAGTACCGGATTACTTCCGATTGCTACAGGGTCATCAAGTAGCAAAAATGTAGCAGAGGCGGACACAAACCAAGGTTCTCAAGCTGTCACGGCGCTTCATTTAGGAAGAAGCGGAAATGCCGGAAACGCCCACGGGATAAGGCTAAAGCCAATAGCAGCAAGGCTTCGGCCCACCCATTGCCCATATCCATCTCCCCGTAGTTCAATGGATAGAACAAGTGCCTCCTAAGCGCTAGATACAGGTTCGATTCCTGTCGGGGGGACCATAAAAGCGTCCGAAGCTGTCCAGCGAAATCCAAGAAACCCCGCCAAGCTAAGGATCACGCCCGGTCGCAATGATCATCGGCGATATTCGGGCACATGCCCCGAGGACAGGTGTAGCGCAGGGTCTGTGAAGAGTGCCGACCAACGGCAATCGCCAGCGTTGCAGTCCCCAAATCCTTGGTGGGCGTTGAGCGGAGACCACCAACTAAGTTTCCTCATCGGCTCCTTGAAACTCGGGCGAACGATTGAGCTACTCGGCACGCGACGTTCATCACCTGCTGGCCCTGCGCCAGTGATGCATGGCGCGCGCCACTGATCCAGTCATCTGTGCCAGATCAGGTTCAAGAAAAGCTACGCCATGCCTAACAATTCGATGGAAAAACACAGCTTCGTCAGCTGCCAGTCGCGCACGAGCTATTTCTTTTCGAAGGACTAGCAGCTTTGAATCTCAGCGCTTAACTCGGCATCGTAGTAAATAGTTTGATCCAAGTTGATAAAGAGCGACCCCAAATCACCCATCCCGTTCTCCTCTGACGAATGATAAAGTCGGGTCGACTTGGTCTCCGCGAGGGAATTATGCCAAATGAATCAATGCGTCTGAGCCCCGCCGGCTGGGCGGATTTGCGCCGTCGCGAAGGTGCTGTCATGAACTACTACAACGACGTAGCGAATAACTGCACCTACGGGGTCGGCACACTTGCCCATCTTGGATTCTGCACCCCGGACGAACTTCAACGCCCTGTGTCAGTCGCACAGGTCAATGCGCAACTGGCTACAAAGGTCCGACTCACCGAACAGATTGTTCGCCGCAATGTGAGAGATCACAAACTCACACAGGAGCAGTTCGACGCACTGGTGAGCTTCACCTATAACTCAGGGGAAGGCGGATCGCGCGACACGTTTTCTGCCGCCAACAGCGGTAACGATAGGCTGGTCGCTAGCAACATGGCGCTCTGCGTCTATGTACACCCGCGCGACGCACAAGGTCACCGTCTGCCACCGCGCCGCGTGAATGGACTTGTCAACCGCCGCCGCGAAGAGGCTGCGCCATTTGCTCAGGGGGCGCGATGAAGGTCGCGTTCCTGGCACTCGCACTCGCGTGCTCTTGCGCATTGGCTGCCACCGCAGATCCTGCTGACGTCATCTCGCGGCAAAGTGGACTGCCCGCGAGCGAGGTGCAAGGCATGCTGGCGGACTGCGACGCAAACCAGATGAGCTTGAATTTTTGTGCATGGCGCGACAGGGTGGTTGCTGAGCAGAAACTGCAGGATGCCGTCGACGATAAAGCCGCGAAATCCCCGGGCTGCAAAGCACGCCTGGAGAACAAGATCGCCGCATGGAAGAAGCGACGCGATGCGAGTTGCAAGAAGTCCGCTGAGGCAGAAAACGGAGGCGGTTCGATTGTGCCGATGGAGATTGCGGCCTGCGAGGCGGCAGAGACCGACCGCATGACAAAGGTAATCGCATCGATTCACCGATGCAATTGACTGACGAACCGGTGTATAGCTGGTAGCAAGGTTTAGAGGTTGTCCAACGCTTCAGCCTCTCTTTATAAAATCAGGCACCCGGTTGTCGGCTTATGTGAGCGGGACATGGGACTGGAACAGAGACCACCCCCACTCGTCGCAGTTTGGCCAGTTTGGGACATTCGACACGGTTGCCTAGATCACTGACAATCGATGAGCGAACGCTAAATCAAGGTCATCGTCGACATGAGCAATCACGGTTCACTATTCCTGCCCGCGTCAGACACGGACGCCAGCGAGTCTTCCGCAGTGTCACAGGCTATCTCGTGTATCGACGCCTTCACGGATGCTTTCAACGCACGTGACCTCGCCCGCATGGACGCTTGCCTGCATTTTCCGCACATCATTCTTTCCGGCGAGCAATTGGTGATATGGGAAGACGGAGGTCAGTTGCCCGCAAGCTTCTTTGATGACCTCGAACGGAGCACCGGTTGGGACAGAACGATCTACCTTGAGAAGCGGGCAGTCCTGGTCAGCCTTCGAAAAGTTCATTTGTTCGTTGAGTACTCCAGGAATCGCGCAGACGGTTCAGTAATCACGCTTCACAAGAACCTATGGGTGGTTACCTACGACGTAGATCGGTGGGGAATTAAGCAACGGTCTTATTGATGAGCGGTTGTACGAGACTCCATTTGGCGTGGAACGGTCACAACCAGTCATTCGGCGCGCTACTCTTTCCGGCAGCGCTCAGCATCGTTGCAGGTGTCGCTCATGCACAAAGCAGCGTGACACTCTACGGATCCATTGGCGAAGGTTTCGAATACATTAGCAATCTCGGCGGTCACGCCGACTACGCGCTCGTCAGCGGCACTCAACAATTGGGCAATCGTTGGGGCCTGAAAGGAACGGAAGATCTCGGCGGCGGGCTCAGCGCGGTCTTTCAACTCGAGAACGGCTTCAGCGTGAATAACGGCAGCGCGCTGCCGAATGGCCAAATGTTCGGCCGTCAGGCGTATGTCGGTCTCGCTTCGAACGACATGGGCGCGTTGACCTTCGGGCAATCCGCACAGTTCGGCGCCTGGCGCTGACGCAGCAATGTTTACGGAATGACTCGCCACAAGCATAGGAGAGCGGCGCCGCACGTCGGCACCATCCTCCGCACTCCAGATCCAGAAATTGCTCATCGACGGCCTCGCCCCGATCCGGGATCGCCGAACGTCAGCAGGATCCAGGCGACGTGTGAAAGCGACTTGCACAGCGAGGCCTAAAGTAATTCCAGAGGCCGCCGAAAATCAGGCATGGACAACGACGACCGCCTCCGCCCCGGCCACCCCCTTTATGAAGAAGCAATGGCCCTCGAATTGACCGTGCGCACCTTGCGTCACGCGCAGGGCAAGAAAAATCCCGAAGACGTTCTCTATGGCTCACCCGCATGGGACGTGGTCAGCGATCAGTTTGTGCGCGACCTTTATCGCGCAATGGGTGGCGATCCAAACGCTTTGCCTTGACTCGATGCAAGGGAACACGTAGTCCGCACGCAGAACGCGCAAACCGACGTGAAGCGAACAACGGCCGGCGACAATCCACGCCCCCAGCCGCATCAATCAATCAATCACGAAGGCCGTTTCGGAATCTCCAATCCCCTCGCCACCGCCGGACGCGCAACGAACGCCGCCAGCACGCGCTTCACATTCGAAAACTCGTCAATCCCGACCAGATCCCCGGCTTCGTAGAAGCCGATCAGATTACGCACCCACGGGAAGGTCGCGATATCGGCGATCGAATACGCATCGCCCAAAATCCAGTCACGCCCTTCGAGTTGCCGGTCCAGCACCGCGAGCAGCCGTTTCGACTCGGCGATGTACCGGTCGCGCGGGCGTTTGTCTTCGTATTCCTTGCCGGCGAACTTGTGGAAGAAACCAACCTGACCGAACATCGGGCCGATGCCGCCCATCTGAAACATCACCCACTGGATCGCCTCATAACGGCCGGCGGCATCCTGCGGAATCAATTTGCCGGCCTTATCCGCCAGGTAAATCAGAATCGCGCCGGATTCGAACAGCGGCAGCGGCCTGCCACCGGGGCCGTTCGGATCGATGATCGCCGGAATCTTGTTGTTCGGATTCAACGACAGAAACTCGGCCGACATCTGATCGTTCGTATCGAAGCGCACAAGGTGCGGCTCATAGGGCAAACCGGTCTCTTCGAGCATGATCGACACCTTCACGCCATTGGGCGTCGGCAGCGAATACAGCTGAATCCGGTCCGGATGCTCGGCAGGCCATTTCTTCGTGATCGGGAAGGCGGAGAGATCGGTCATGGTGACGGTGTAACCCTTGTTCGAGAGCTTTGGCTGGAAAACGGAATCGGGAATCCGCGATCGGCCAGCAGGCCGACAAGAAAGACCCGAACGCGCGACCGCCAAATATAAACCGACTCGGCACAACGCGTACGAGCCCGCGGCAGAGCCCGGCGCGAACAGGGCTGCCCCAGGGTCGCTCAACGCCCAATGCCCAACGCTCAGCGCACGCTTCCCGCCTACCCTTCACCGCAAGACGGCAGCCACGCTCACCACAAATCCTTGGTCGCCGTACCGGCGCGCAGGTCATATCCTTCGCGCCACAGCGCCGCGCCGACCGTCAGCAGCAGGATCCGTCGCTCGTCGTCGAGTTGCTCCCACGTCGCTGCCAGCCAGGTGGCGAAACTTGCGCAGGTGGTCTCGAGGTCGACGGGCGCTTTGCCCTGCAGGTACTGCCGTTCGAACATCGACAGCACTTTTTCGGGTGTCATGGGCGCCTCCTCGGGGTTGGATGCGCCAAGTCTAAAGGCGGCACACGGCGCGTGGCGTGTCCCCCGCGCCGAACCCGGGTTACTCCCAGGCCAAAACAAAAAAGCGCCGAAGCGCCTTTCCCCATCGGGCGATACCGCGAGCCGAATTACGGCGTGTTGTGCTTTGCCCGGTCCTTGGCGTCGTCCTTGGCATCCTCCTTAGCGTCGCCATAGGCCTTTTGCACTTTGCCGGCGGCCTGTTGAAGATCGCCCTTGAGCTCCTTACCGGGGTTGTTGGTCGCTTTACCGACGGTTTCGTTGACCTTGCCCTTGATCTGCTCGCCTACGCCCTTCACTTGATCCTTGTTCATGTTCGGCTCCAATATCTGAAAAGCCGGCGCGAGGTTGCGCCAGTATCCCGGATTCAGCAACGGGTGTGCCCGCGCCCGGCCCCTGCCCGTTTTGCCTGATCGGGCCCGTCGCAAAAAAAATTTAAAAAACCCCTAAAGTCCTGCCGCGGCTTGCCGTAATGGTGCCAAGGAGGGGCTATGGAACGCACACTCATTACGCTGACGGGGTCAACCCAGGCAACGCTGATCGATCAGGACATCGCGCACATCGGACGCGTCATGCGGCCTTCTTTACACGGCGATCTGGGTGGCCCGATTCTCCCCGGTGCCTACTGGCGCAAGCGTCTGCACCAGTTGCTCGACACGGGCCAGTTGTCCCATGCGCAACTGTGCCGGGTGGACAGCCTCCTGCTGCAACTCGATCAGTTCGAAACCAGCGCCCAGCCCGCATGGGATGCATTGCCCCCGGCAACCGTCGCGCCGCGCCCGCCGTTGCACGCCGTGACTGCCCACCCCCATATCTGATCTGCTGCACCCCTTGGTGGCCGGCCTTCCGCGCTGGCCAGTCCAACTACTTCCCGTAAAAAAAGGCCGCGAATCCTGTCGCGGCCTGAACACGTCGCAACGCAGGGAATTCGCGTCACGCCACCAGCCTACACGTCAAACTGTGACAGTCGCATTTAGACAAAATGCGGTTGTTGCGTTGCGGGAGATTTCCTGACTTCGCGGGCAAAAATAGGAAAAAGGGACGACCTTAGGTCATAATGTCCGCAAAAATTCCCAGCAAGGACCTCCGTGACCGTCGCCGCACCGCTCGACCTGCTCAAACAGGCACGCGCCCGCTTCACTCAACGCGAAATCGCAGCGCACGTCGGTAAGGACATCAAGACGGTGCGCCGCTGGGAAAAGGGCGAAACGCCGTGCCCATCCATGCTCGAACCGGCCTTGCGCGATCTGCTGCATAGCAGCGGCCGGGAGAAGGCCGGCGTGGTAACGAACGGCGCCCAGTTCCGCTTTATCGATCTGTTCGCCGGCATCGGCGGCATTCGTACGGGTTTCGAGGCGCATGGCGGCAACTGTGTGTTCACGAGCGAGTGGAACGATTTTTCCACCAAGACCTATCGCGAGAACTACCCACCCGACGGCGAACACGCGCTGATCGGCGACATCGTGTCGTTTCCCGCCGAAGAGGTGCCGAGCCACGATGTGCTGCTCGGCGGCTTTCCGTGCCAGCCGTTCTCGATTGCCGGCGTCAGCAAGAAGAACGCGCTGGGCCGTCCGCACGGATTCGAATGCACCACGCAAGGCACGCTCTTTTTCGACGTCGCGCGGATCATCGCGGCCAAGCGTCCTGCCGCGTTCCTGCTCGAAAACGTGAAGAATCTGCTCTCGCACGACAAGGGCCGTACCTTCGACGTGATCCTGCAGACGCTGCGCGACGAGCTCGGCTACGAAGTGCACTACCGTGTGGTCGACGGCCAGCATTTCACGCCGCAACACCGGGAGCGCATCATCATCGTCGGCTTTCGCGGCAAGACGTCGTTCTCCTGGGACGATCTGCGTCTGCCGGAAAACGGTCCGCGCCTGGGCTCGATCCTGCATCGCACCGACGGCAGCGAACCGGTGCTGCCGTGGGACCACGACCGGTTCTTCGACCACGCCGGCAAACGCGTGCAGCCGAAGTACACGCTCACGCCGAATCTCTGGACCTATCTGCAAAACTACGCGGCAAAGCATCGCGCGGCGGGAAACGGCTTTGGCTTCGGCATGGCGTATCCCGACAGTGTCACGCGCACCCTTTCCGCGCGTTATCACAAGGACGGCTCGGAAATCCTGGTCTATCAGGGCGAACAGTTGCGGCCGCGGCGCCTGACGCCACGTGAATGCGCCCGGCTGATGGGCTTTCCCGATACCTTCAGGATTCCGGTCAGCGACACCCAGGCTTACCGGCAATTCGGCAACAGCGTCGTCATGCCGGTGATGCGCGAAGTGGCGCGCATCATGCTGCCGCACGTGCAAACCCTGCTCGCCGAGGAAACGCACAATGGTTCGAAGCAAGCCCTCTCGCTCTATTCCTGAGCGGCCTGATCCGGTACCTGGGCGCTAGCCATGGTCGATATCGTCGACAGCGCAACGCGCAGCCGGATGATGGCCGGCATTCGCGGGCGCAATACCAAACCGGAAATTCTGATCCGTAGCCTGCTGCATCGCCAGGGCTTCCGCTTCCGTCTGGACGCGCGCGATCTGCCCGGCCGCCCGGACATCGTGCTGCCGCGCTACCGTGCCGTTGTGCTGGTACACGGCTGCTTCTGGCACGGACACGACTGTCGTCTCTTCAAATGGCCGCAAACGCGACCGGAATTCTGGCGCGACAAGATCGGCCGCAATCGCAGCAACGACGACAAGGTTCTGGCGGCATTGCTCGCAAGCGGCTGGCGCGTTGGGGTCGTGTGGGAATGCGCTTTGCGCGGGGCGAATCGCGATATCGAGGGCGTGCTGCAGCGGCTTGTCGAGTGGCTGAAGGGTGACACGCCGCGCTTCGAGGAACGCGGCTGAAAGCTGCTTGTAGCCTGCCCGGTTCGAACGAATCCCGAAGCCGCTGGTGATACACTCGACTGGCTAGCTCGGGGCATTTCTTGCGTGCCGAAGCTGCAGAAATCGGGCAGCAGGCCGGCGGCAGAAAAGCACGCTCCGACCATCCCAGAACCACTCAAGAAGGGAGGCACACCATGGCTGATTTCCGTCTCTGGTCCGACGATTTCCCCACCAACGGCTTTATGCCGAAAGCCCACGAATATCACGATAAGGCGTTCGGTGTCGATGGTGAGAACATCTCTCCCGCGTTGCAGTGGGACACGCCGCCGGCCGACACCCAAAGCTTCGCACTCACCGTTCACGATCCCGACGCGCCCACCGGCAGCGGCTTCTGGCACTGGGTTATCGTCAACATTCCGGCCGACGCCCGTTCCCTGCCGCGCAACGCCGGCAAGGCCGACGGTTCGCTGCTGCCGCAAGGCGCGCTGCAGGTGCGCAACGACTACGGCACGGTCGGCTACGGCGGCGCCGCGCCGCCGCGTGGCGACAGGACACATCGCTACATCTTCCGCCTGCATGCGCTGAAGGTGCCGCACCTGCCGGTCAACGCGGATACCACCAACGCGGTCGCGCGTTTCATGACCCATCTGAACGAACTCGATTCGACCACCCACACTGGTCTGTACGAACTCAAATAACGCGCGAGACGCGATGCCGTTGCGCGGTTGCCGCGCTTCGGCATCGTCGCGGCTACCGTCTTGTCCTTGCAGGGCCGCACGCAGCGCGCGTGGTTCATCGCCCGGTCGCCTGATCGATGAACCGCTCCACTCCAAATCAAGAATAACGATGCACGCACAACCATCGCGCAAGGACAGTTCGATGCCGGCCGATGCCGGCGCCGCTGCCTCACTCGCCGCCGGCACACCATTCGCGGATAGCACCGAACAAGGCTTGCCGATTCCGCAACGCTACTGGGCGATGCTGGTCATCGCTCTCGCGCTCACGCTAGCGGTGCTCGACAGCGCGATCGCCAACGTGGCGCTGCCGACCATCGCGCGCAATCTGCATGCGAGCGCGGCCGGCTCGATCTGGGTCGTCAACGCCTACCAGCTCGCCATCACCATTTCACTGCTGCCGCTCGCGTCGCTCGGCGATCGTATCGGCTACCGGCGCATCTATCTGGCGGGGCTGATCCTGTTCACGGTGGCGTCGTTCGGTTGCGCGTTATCCACCTCGCTGCCGACGCTCGCGCTCGCCCGCGTGGTCCAGGGCTTCGGCGCGGCGGGTGTCATGAGCGTGAACACGGCGCTCGTGCGCATGATCTATCCGCCCACACAACTGGGGCGCGGCGTGGCGATCAATGCGATGGTCGTGGCGGTGTCGTCGGCAGTCGGGCCGACGATCGCCTCCGGGGTGCTCGCCATCGCCTCCTGGCCGTGGCTGTTTGCGATCAACGTGCCGATCGGGATCGCGGCGATTATCGGCGGCTTCAAGGCGCTGCCGATGAACCCCGGCCACGAGTCTCCGTACGACTATCTGAGCGCGGTGATGAACGCGTTGGTGTTCGGCCTGCTGATTTTCGCCGTCGACGGTCTCGGCCACGGCGAGTCAGTCGGCTGGGTCGCCGCGGAAGCACTCGGCGCGGTGGTGATCGGCTACTTCTTCGTACGCCGTCAATTGACCCAGCCCGCCCCGCTGCTGCCCATCGATTTGCTGAGGATTCCGGTGTTCGCCCTGTCGATCGGCACCTCGGTCTGTTCGTTCTGCGCGCAGATGCTGGCCTTCGTGTCGTTGCCATTTCTGTTGCAGGACACGCTCGGCTTCTCGCAAGTCGATACCGGTTTGCTGATGACGCCGTGGCCGGCGGTGATCATCATCGCGGCGCCGATTGCCGGCGTGCTGTCGGACAAGGTGTCGTCGGGCTGGCTAGGCGGCATCGGCCTCGCTGCGATGACAGTGGGCCTGCTGCTGCTCGCCACCCTCGGCGCGCATCCCGAGCCCATGCAGATCGCGTGGCGCATGGCGCTGTGCGGCGCGGGTTTCGGGATTTTCCAGTCGCCGAACAATCGGACCATGTTGTCCGCCGCGCCGCGTGAGCGCAGCGGCGGCGCGAGCGGCATGCTCGGCACGGCGCGCCTGACCGGACAGACGCTCGGCGCCGCGCTCGTCGCATTGATCTTCGGCATCGCGCCGCAGCATGGGCCGACTATCGTTTTGTATGTGGCCGCGTGCTTTTCGGCGGTTGCCGCCGTGGTCAGCACGTTGCGCGTGATGCAACGGGCGTAACACGGGCGCAAATGTAAAGGGTGCAGGCGGGTCGAGCGGTGTGAGCGTATGACAGGCTTCATTGCAGGCCTTCTCCCCGAATACGACAAGGGCGCGAATCGCATGCCGCGGTCCGCGCCCTTTTTTAATGCTCCAACCTTGTTCATCCAGCTTTGTTCAAACAGGTCGACGTGATCAGCATGCGCGATTCCTGAAGGAACCGCGCCGCCGCTGGCGCGGCTACGACGATGCCGTCACGTCAGCGAGCTTTACCGCTTTGGCCGTCACCGAAGAGGCGGTCGCGATGTTACGCAGATCGTCCAGGAACGTATCGCGCCAGACCGACAGATTGTTCTCACGCATCGGCGCCATCATGTCCGCATGACGCGCCTGACGTTCGGCGAGCGGCATCGACAGTGCGCGCTCCAGCGCCTCGGCCATCTGCGACAGATCGAACGGATTGACGACCAGCGCACCCGGCAATTGCTCGGCGGCACCCGCAAATTGCGACAACACGAGTACCCCCGGATCGGCCGGATCCTGCGATGCAACGTACTCCTTGGCGACCAGGTTCATCCCGTCGCGCAGCGGCGTCACATAGCCGACCTGCGATTGACGGAACAGCGCCATCAGCAGGTTGCGCTCGTACTTGCGATTCAGGTACTGGATCGGCGTCCAGTCGAGTTGCGCGAAACGGCCGTTAATGCGGCCCGCTTCGCCCTCCAAGGTCTGACGAATGCGCTGATACGTCTGCACATCCGCACGCGTTGGCGGCGCGATCTGCACCAGCGATACGCGTCCATGCCAACCCGGTGCATTCAGCAGCAGCCGTTCGAATGCCTGGAAGCGCTCCACCAACCCTTTCGAATAATCGAGCCGGTCGACGCTCATGATCAGCTTGCGCCCGCGCATGCCGTCACGCAGGCTGCGTACCGGCTTGCGGTCCGTGAACTGCTCAGCGGCCTTGGCGATCGCGTCCGGATAGATGCCGATCGGATAGGCCGCCACTTTAAGGAAGCGGTTGCAGGCGTGCACCATGCCGTCTTCACTCGAGGTGCCGTGCTGGCCGCGCTCGATAAAGTCGACGAACGACTGGCGGTCCGCTTCGGTCTGGAAACCGACCACATCGTAGCTGCACATCGCCTTGACCAATTCCTCGTGCGGCGGAATCGTACGGAGTACTTCTGGAACCGGAAAGGGGATATGCAGGAAGAAGCCGATTGGGTTCTTCACGCCGAGCTCGCGCAGACAGCGCGCGAATGGCAGCAGGTGATAGTCGTGCACCCAGATGATGTCATCGGGCTTGAGCAATTCCTTGAGCTGCTTGGCGAGCGTCGCGTTGACACGCTGATAGCCCGCGTATTCCTGCCGGTCGTAGCGTGACAGGTCGTTGCGATAGTGGAACGTCGGCCACAGCGTCGCGTTCGAAAAGCCGCGGTAGTACTGGTCGTAATCGCGCTTGGTCAGGCCTACCGTCGCGTACGTCACATTGCCCTGCTTCTCGATCACCGGAGCGGACGGCTCGCTCACCGTTTCACCGCTCCAGCCGAACCAGACTCCGCCGGTTTCCTTCAACGCGTCCAGCACGCCGATCGCGAGGCCACCTGCCGCAGGGCGGCCTTCCTGGATTGGCGCCACACGATTCGATACCACGATCAGTCTGCTCATTGGTGCTTCACCTCGTCAGTTGCTTCGTTGCATACGGATATGTGCGTTAAAAGTGCATGCAAGTCGCGTGCCGTTTTTTGAGATGTTGGAAATAAAAATGGTTACAAATGTATCGGGCGAGCAAAAACGCGCAATACGGAAGCATTGCGAAGAATTTTTTTCTGCTTTGTATGACGAAACCGGAACCCTTCTTAGCGGCCCTCGGACGGACTCAGGCGTCCTGCTCCGAGCCGAGATCGCGCTGATACTCCAGCCCTTCCGGACGCACCCCGCCCTGGTTGTGCTCGCCGTCTGGCGGCGCATTGGGAGCGACGCGGTTTTGCGCTGCCGGGTCTGGCGACTCTGCCGGGCTGCTCTGGCTGCTGCCTGGCCGGGAATCGCGCTTCGAGTGGCGCGCGGAACGTCGCAGTGCTGGATGTCTCATGGTCGATGCCTCCGGGGAAGCCCGCCGTCATCGAGACGGCATCCATTTAGTGTAGGGGTCGTGACGGCAAATTGCCGGTAAAAGATGCGCCCGCTTTGTAACAAGTACATAAAATCGATGCCGCGGGCCGGGGTTCAGTGCATGGAGCGTGTCAGAGTTGCATAGGTGGATGCTTGCAGCGGCGGATGCCGATCGGCTTGTGGCGTTTGCGTGGGTTGCAGTGGAGGATCGCCGATTGGCGGTGCAACCGGTTCGATCGGGTCTGGTGTCGGGCTGGGGTTTGGAATTGTGTCGGGCTCGGCAGGGTCCGGCGATGGCGGCTCGATGGGTTCGGGGCGGTGGGCGTACTTCGGGAGATGCGTCGCGGCGGCGTAGTCCGGCATGTTGGTTGTCCTTGGTTTTTGCGGTTCAATGCGTTGCAGCAAGGGGTATGCCGGAGTCGTGGTTTTGGGCCTGTTTGGCGGTTTGTTTGGTTGTGGTTTTGCCGTGTTGGTCTTTGCTTGTTCTGGCTTCTTTGGCCTTTCCTTGAATTGTTAGTGGTCTGCTTTGGCTGTGTGCTTACGGTGTTGGCCTTTCCTTGTTTTCTTATTGGTCTATTAGCGTTGCCCCTGTGCGGGGCGGCACCTACTTTTCTTTGCCTGCCGCAAAGCAAAGTAGGCAAAAGAAAGCGGCTCACACCGCTAGTTCTTAAGCGGGTCCCCCGCGCAGCCACGGTAGTGGTGCATCTGGAATCCGTGCTCCCGCACACTCCGCGCTGGTGACAAGGCGCTCATCAGCTCCCACTCCGCACTGCGTGCGTCGCGGATCGGTCTGCCGGGGAAACCAGGGTCTTCGTTTCGCGCGGCGGGGGCCATCGGCTTCGCCTCGGCGACGTGTTCGCGCTGTCATTGGCATCCCATTTCAAATGCAATGCAATGCGTTGCAATGCGATACCTTGCGTTCACTGTGCGGCCGTCGTCGTTGTGCGCGCGACAGCGATTCAACGACAAGCCGCGTTCGCTGCGCTGCCGCTGCCGCGGTTATGCCTGCGGCGGCGATGCACCGACGAGTCAGGGAACCCGGCAAACCGTGGGAGCAAAAGCTTGGCGGGTGGTTTCAGGAAGGACGAACGGCGTGAGCGCGAAAACGCAGCGGGTGGTTTCATGAACTGCGCGTCGGCGCGCGCAGCGCCGCCGGAGGTATGACTGCTGTGTCACTGACGCCGAATGTGCGAGAACACCGATTCCAGATGCACCACTACCGTGGCTGCGCGGGGGACCCGCTTATGAGCTGGCGGTGTGAGCCGCTTTCTTTTGCCTACTTTGCTTTGCGGCAGGCAAAGAAAAGTAGGTGCCGCCCCGCACAGGGGCAACGCTAATAAACCACTAACAAAACAAGGAAAGGCCAAAAAACCCAGCTCCAAACAAGACCACTAACAAAGCAAGAAAAGACCCACACCACAAGCGCACGATCAACAAGCGCCGCGCAGGCAACCCCAACCCCAAACCTCAAGCATCCGCCCCCCTCAAAGCCCGCGATTCATCCGCAGAATCGCCCTCATCCCGCGCATCATTCCCATACTCAACAAGCCGGTTGTACAACGTCTTCAAACTGATCCCAAGAATCTCCGCTGCCCGCGTTTTCACGCCACCGCATTGCTCAAGCGTAGCCAGGATCAACTGACGATCCGCTTCAGCAAGCGAAGTCCCAAACGCAATCGTAATCGCCGTCCCAGCCGCAGGCTTCGACAACGTGATCTGCAACGGCACCGTCGCCGTGCTATCCGAATCCGTACCCGACATGATGTGCGCACGCTGCACGTAGTTCTTCAACTCACGCACATTGCCTGGCCACGGATACGACATCAACATTTCCTTCACTGCGGCCGGGAAATGCTTCTTCGTGCTGTGACGCTCGTTGAGTTCGTCGAGGAACGCTTGCGCAAGCAACTCCACATCTTTGCCCCGGTCACGCAGCGGCGGCAGGCTGATCGGAAACACGTTCAGGCGGTGGTATAGATCGAGCCGCAACTTGCCTTCCAGCACCGCCTGTTCAGGATCGCGGTTGGTCGCCGCAATCAGGCGCACGTCCGTTTCGATTTCCCTGGTCGTACCGACCCGCATGAACATGCCGGTTTCCAGCACGCGCAGCAGTTTCACCTGCAATTCGATCGGCATTTCAGTGATTTCGTCGAGGAACAGCGTGCCGCCGTTCGCACGTTCGAAATAGCCTTTGTGCTGACGGTCCGCGCCGGTGAACGAACCGCGCTCGTGGCCGAACATTTCCGATTCGATCAGGTTCGGCGAAATCGCGCCGCAGTTCACCGCGAGGAACGCATGCTTGCGGCGCAAGCTGAGTTGATGCAGCGTCTGCGCGGCAACTTCCTTGCCGGTGCCCGACTCGCCCACCAACATGACCGAGGCAGCCGTCGGGGCGACGCGGCCGATCTGGTCATAAACTTCTTGTATGGCCGGTGAACTGCCGAGCATCAAACCAAAGCGGCCCATGCGGCGCAACTCGCCGCGCAAAGTGCCGATTTCCGCCTTCAGGTCGCCGGCGCGCGGCAGACGTGACAGGATCGCCTTCACGCGCTGCATGTTGATCGGCTTCACCAGGTAGTCGGTGGCGCCCATCTTCAACGCGTTGACCGCCGACTCCACCGTGGCGTGGCCAGTAATCACGATCACCTCCACGCCAGAGCGCGGATCGAGATCTTCGAACAGATCGACTCCACTGCCGTCAGGCAGCTTCAGATCGGTAAAGACGACATCCGGCATCTGCCGGACCAGTTGAATGCGCGCTTCGCGCAAATCACCCGCAGTGGCGGTAGTCAGACCGTCTTCCCCGATGATGGCGGCAAGCGCCTCGCGGGTACCGGCATCGTCATCGACAATCAGTACGTGTGGCATCGCGTCTCGAAAGCCCGAAAGCGTGAAAGGGGAACATGCAAAGTGCATGCTGAAATGCCAGCCGACGGCTCGCCGCTATGCTATAGGCGTGCCCTGGTTGTGAGCACACACTAGCGTCCCGCGACAGCGCCGAGCCCCTGACTTGATTCAATGCCGCAACAATCAACCAGAAAACCTCGCATTGCAAGGCGGCATTGTTGTCTATTTACATATTATACGGTTTTATCGAGATACATTTGTCAGGTCTGCAAGGCACCGCCTGGCGAAGCGGCAGGCGGCGGTGCAGGCGCAGGCAAGGGGCTCACTGCGGCTCTTCGCTACGCGGAAACGGCCATGCGCCGCCTTGACCGTTCGGATGCGAGCCATTTGCCCCACGCGCTGCGTCTGGCGCGGACGGCCCGGCGCTCGCCATGCTCACGCTGCCGAACACCGCCGGCGGCGCTGATGTCGCCACTGTGCCGCCCTCGCCTTCCCAGCGGCTCAGTTCACGCGCCGCCGAAACCTGTGCGGCACGGTTTCGCTGCACGTAGCGAAAAGCCAGAAACCCGCCGAGTGCCACCAGCGCGCCGAAGATGCCAATTTTGGGTCGTCCCATCGTGAACTCCTGGTTGTCGTCTAGCGAAGGTCTAGCGAAGCGGCGTCCGGCATGGCGCGTCAGCGCGCGGTGAGAACGCCAAGCAGGAAGCCGGTGCCCGCAGCCATGCCGAGCGAGCGCCATGGGTTGCGTCGCACGTAGCGTTCGGTATTGACGGCAGCAGCCCGGTAGCGACGCTGCGCGTTTTGCTGTGCGTCGCCGAGCGCCGCCTGAAGCGTTTCGATATGCGCCCTCAACCGTTCGCGCAGCGCATCGACGCCCTCTCCCGGCACGTTGGCTGCGAGCCGCAGCATCTCTTCCGAATCCGCCAGCAGCACGCCTAGATCTTCGACAATCTTCTGGCCGCCGAGTGCGAGTTGTTGCGTGGTGTCACTCATTATTCGCTCCTATGCCTGAAATCGGCGTTTGCGTCCCATTCGTGTCCCATTTGCGTCCTGTTTCCAGCGCGTGGCGAACAATCGAGGAATTGCATCCGCCGCCGGCGCGCTCTGAACAGAGTCGCATCAAACTGCCCACACGTCGAAATCACGCCGCAAACGCCGTGCCCGGTAAATTTGCCACGCTCTTTCGATGGCGGCACGGGTTCAGGCACTTTCGACAGGTGTGCGACGGGCTATTTCGGCGCCCATCACATGGATTGCCGGAAGCAGGGCCAAAGTGGTTAAATCGAATTTCTATGAGATAGTGACCGGACTGGTCCGTCTTGCTCCAAGGGCTTCAAGGCTTAGGCGTCGCAACACCGAACCCCATTTGCACAGGACTCCCTCGTTTATGGCGTCAATCGACCTGGACCCGCCCGCCGTCTCCGCCGCACAGACGAAGCAGCGCGTCGCGGACAGCATCGCGGGACTGAAATCGTACGGGTTGCTGTATGGCTCGTCGCCGGTGATGCTCGATCTGTACGAACAGATCGGACGCGTCGCCAGCACCGACGCGACCGCGCTGGTCATCGGCGAATCCGGCACCGGCAAGGAACTGATTGCCCGCACGATTCACGATCAAAGCAACCGCAAGGATGCCCCGTTCATCGCCGTGAACTGCGGCGCGATTCCCGACGAACTCATCGAAGCCGAGTTGTTCGGCCACGAAAAAGGCAGCTTCACCGGTGCAGTCCAAGGCCGCATCGGCTATTTCGAACATGCGAACGGCGGTACGCTGTTTCTCGACGAAATCACTGAAATGGCGCCAGTGCGCCAGGTCAAACTTTTGCGCGCACTTGAGACCGGCACGTTTTTCAGGGTCGGCGGCAACGAACTGATTCACAGCGACGTGCGCGTGATCGCGGCAACCAATCGCGACCCCGCGGTCGCCGTGAAGGAACACGGTCTGCGTGAAGACCTGATGTACCGGCTCGCGGTTTTTCCGTTGCGCGCGCCGCCGTTGCGCGAGCGCGAGAGCGATCGCGAACTGCTCGCCCAACACTTCCTCGCCTTGCTCAATCAGCAGGAAAGCGCGAGCAAGAGCTTCAGCAAACGCTCCATCGACACACTGCGAACCTGGTCGTGGCCTGGCAACGTGCGCGAGTTGAAGAATGCGGTGTATCGCGCATTCATTCTCGCGGAGAAAACAGTGGAATTGCCGCACCCGCATCTCGCTTCTCGCGTGAAAAAGCCGGTGACGCAGGGCGACGCGATGAGCGTATGGATCGGCACCCCCCTTGCCGATGCGCAAAAACAGATCATTCTCGGCACGCTCAAGTATTGCGGCGGCGACAAGCGGCGCGCGGCCAAAGCGCTAGGCGTAAGTCTGAAAACGCTGTACAACCGCTTGAGCGTGTACGGCGGCGACGAAGGCCCGGAAGAAGAAACCGACGCATAAGCGCCGTTGTGCGCTCACGCGCTTCGTTCGCCTGAGCGTCTATCTTGCGTGTACTGACTGCTCATTTTCTCGCCCGCCTGGTACGTTTGTCGTGCAAGCCCCTCTGAAGCGGCCCTTTTTTGCACACCCGTCATCTCATAATTAATCCCTTCGCACCACCAATCAAATCGGCTTCCGCTCACCAGAAACCGATTTGACTCGCACCATCTTTTGCAATTGCTTGCACTTTCCCACTGCCAATTACAAATCGCATCCTGCAAAATGCGGCAGCGCATAGTGCAACGATGAGAAAGCAGTACCTCTCGCACACGCACCGTTCACAAACGTGAGGCACGTGAATAAACGACACGTGTGCGAAGGCACTTGCAGGAGCAGAGACAGGGAAATGCAAAAAAGTATGGTGTGGGCCGAAGGGGCAAAACAAACAGCCAACGCGTCCAGGGCAGCCAACCGCGGACGTCTGAATAAAACGGCGCTCGTCGCATTGGCAGTGGCGGTCACGTCGGCCTTGAGCGGATGTGGTTCGCTCTATTCCGAAGGCGCCACCGCCGGCGCCGGTGTCGCAGGCGCCGCGCTCGCGGCCAAAGTCACCAGCAATGCCGCCGTCGCTACCGGCATCGGTCTCGGTGCAGTGGCCGCAGCGCGCGCCGGCGTTCAGTACTCGGAGCGTGTGGTCCATAAGAACACGCAGGACGGTATCGCCAAAATCGCCGGCCCCCTGGAGGTCGGCGCGATTGCACCGTGGAGCGTGACCCATTCGATGCCGATCGAAGACGACGAACACGGCCGCGTCACGGTCAGCCGCACGATCAGCACCGGCGCGCTCGACTGCAAGGAAATCGTCTTCTCGGTCGATCAGACCGCGACCCAAAATGTGCCGGCCAGCAGCGCGTTCTACGTCGCGTCGGTCTGCCGCGATGGCGACAACTGGAAATGGGCGTCGGCCGAACCCGCCACCGAACGCTGGGGCGCGCTGCAATGAGGGCGCTGTCGCTTGCACGTCCCCGGCATGGATACGCGCTGTCCGAACTACGCTCCGACCGTGGTGTACGTGCCGCTCTCGCTCCGCGCGCGCGTACGGCGGCGCTTGCCGGCAACCGGCTGCGGCTCGTGCTGGCCGGCGCAATCTGCGTCGGCGCCAGCCTGCTGACGAGCGGCTGCTCGTCGGTCGGCGCGGCGAGCGGTGCCGCGGCCGGTGTCGCGTCAGGTCTTGTGACCGCCAACCCGGCAGTCGGCATCGGCGTCGGTATCGCCGTGCAGGCCGCGACCGACGAGGCCGTCAACCGCTACATGCGTACCATGCACACCGATCAGCAGAACCTGATCGCCGCGTTGGCGGGGGCCATGCCGGTCGGCGAGACGCGGCCGTGGGCGGTCAAGCACTCGCTGCCGATCGAGAACGGCCATGGCCAGGTGCGCGTGACGCGCGCGTTCAGCTCGGCGCTCGCGCTGTGCAAGGAATTCGTGTTCTCGGTGCAGGACGGCGACGCTCCGAACGCGCACGAAGACTGGTACACAGCAAGCGCATGCCGTCAGGACAAGGGCTGGAAATGGGCCTCGGCGGAACCGGCGGTCGAGCGCTGGGGTAATCTGCAATAAAAAAACGGCAGGGTCTCCCCTGCCGTTTTTTTGCATGGCCTTCGCCTCGGGCGGCTTAAACAGCCCGACCGCGTTTAAGACTCCACGTCTTCCAGACTGAAAATTTCCGTCTGGTCGTTGTACGAGAAGATCTCGCCATACCGGCCCCAGTTGATCACCGCGTCGAGCGTCTCTTCCGCGGCGCTGTCCGACAGGAAATCCTCCAGCTCCTGCTCGAAGCGCACGCGCGGCGCGCGATGCCCCGGCCGTTCGTTCAACACCTTCTTGATCCGCGCGGCGAGCGGCACGTGGCGCAGAAGGTGCTCGGCGAACATCATCTTGCGTTCCTGCGTGCCGAATTCCGAGAACACGCGGGCCGGCGGCGTCAGGAAAATATCCCCTTCGCGCACGTCGGCGAAACCCAGGTGCTGCAGCACTTCGGCGACCGGGAACAGATCGTCCACCTCCAGATGCAGCGAGCGGGCGATTTCCGGCATGTCGGCACGGCCGTGGTACGGCGCGGCAGCCAGCGTTTCGATCAAACCGGCCATCAGGTTGGTCGACACATGCGGCAGCCAGCTGCCGAGTTCGAGCCCCTTCTTGGTCGATTCGTCGGTCTGGCGCGCGGTCATCTTCGCGTAAATCTCGTCGACCAGACGGCGGAACGCCGGATCCAGCCGGTTGCGCGGATGCTTGAACGGCACCTTGATCTCGGCAATCACGCGGCCGGGGTTCGACGACAGCACCAGAATGCGGTCGCACATGAACACCGCTTCCTCGATGTTGTGCGTGACGATCAGCACCGATTTGATCGGCATGCGGCCTTGCGTCCACAGGTCGAGCAGGTCGGTCCGCAAGGTTTCCGCGGTCAGCACGTCGAGCGCGGAAAACGGTTCGTCCATCAGCAGCAGCGTCGGATCGACCACCAGCGCGCGCGCAAAGCCGACGCGCTGACGCATGCCGCCCGACAACTCGCGCGGATACGCGTTCTCAAAACCGTCCAGACCGATCAGGTCGATCGCGGCCAGGGCGCGTTCGCGACGCTCGCGCGCGCCCACGCCTTGCGCTTCGAGACCCGCTTCCACGTTCTGCAGCACGGTCAGCCACGGGAACAGTGCGAAGGTCTGGAACACCATGGCGACGCCCTTCGCCGGGCCGTCGAGCGGCTTGTTCAGATACGTCACTTCACCGTCGGTCGGTTCGATCAGGCCGGCGATGATACGCAACAGGGTCGACTTGCCTGAGCCCGAACGGCCCAGCATGCCGACGATCTCACCTTCGCGCAGCGACAGGTTCACATCGTCGAGGACGAGCAGCTCGCCTTGGGTCTTGTTGAACCCACGGCACACGTCCTTGACGCACAGAATCTCCTCACCCAGGCGCGGAGGCATCGGCGGTGTCTGGAGCGGCGCGGCGGTTACGGCAGCTTTAGGATTTTGCATCGCGGTTTGCCTTAAATTTACTCAATCGAGCCGAAGCTTGGCCTCGGCATAGGCGTACATCGGACGCCACAGCAGGCGGTTAAACAAGGTCACAAAGAGGGACATCACAGCAATGCCGAGAATGATCTTCGGGAAGTCGCCCGCGGCGGTAGTTTGCGCGATGTACGCGCCCAGACCGTGTGCGGCGAGTTTGGTGTCGCCCCATTGAACGAACTCGGAGACGATACTCGCGTTCCACGCGCCACCGGATGCCGTAATCGCCCCCGTCACGTAGTACGGGAAGATACCGGGCAGCATCACCTTGCGCCACCACTGCCAGCCGCGAATGCCGAAGTTGGCGGCCGCCTCGCGGTAATCGTTCGGGTAGGAGCTGGCGCCCGCAATCACGTTGAACAGGATATACCACTGGGTGCCGAGCACGATCAGCGGCGACAGCCAGATGTCCGGGTTCAGGTGAAAGCGCACGATGACGATCACGAATACCGGAAACAGCAGGTTTGCCGGGAACGCGGCCAGAAACTGCGCGAGCGGCTGGATCTTCTCGGCGAGCGCCGGACGCAGCCCGATCAGCACGCCGAGCGGCACCCAGATCACCGACGAAATCGCGATCAGCAGCGCCACCCGCAGCAGCGTGATGAGGCCAAGCACGAGCACGTGTCCCACTTCGTCGAGCGTCACACCGGTGCGCACATACGTCACGACGCTATACACGACATACACGGTGAGGCAGATCACGAGGATCCCCCACACGATGTCGCCCGCGCGTGACGATTTCTGGCGCTGCGGAATCGCGAAACGAACCCGGTCGAATGCCGGCAGACGCATCGGCACGCGCGCGGCGTTCGCGAAGACCCAGCCCATCGGCACCAGCAGGCGGTGAATCAGGCGGGTACGGCGGATCAGGTCGAGCAGCCACGACTCCGGGGCGTTGCCGGAACTGGTCGTTTCCATACGGAACTTGTCGGCCCACGCCACGAGCGGACGGAACAGAAACTGGTCGTAGGCCAGAATCACGACCGTCATCGCCAGAATCACCCAGCCGACCGCGTGCAGATTCTTGTCCGAGATCGCCTGCGCCAGATATGCGCCGATCCCCGGCAACGTGATCGTGTTATTGCCCACCGTGATGGCTTCGGAGGCCACCACGAAGAACCAGCCGCCCGACATCGACATCATCATGTTCCAGATGAGGCCGGGCATCGAGAACGGCACTTCGAGCTTCCAGAAGCGCTGCCACCCTGTCAGGTGGAAACCCCGCGAGACTTCATCCAGATCGCGCGGTATCGTGCGCAGCGACTGATAGAAGCTGAAGGTCATGTTCCACGCCTGGCTCGTGAAGATCGCGAAAATCGCCGCGAGCTCCGCGCCCAGCACGCGCCCCGGGAACAACGCGAGGAAGAACGTGACCGTAAACGAAATGTAGCCCAGCACCGGCACCGACTGCAGGATGTCGAGAATCGGCACGAGCACGAGACCCGCGCGGCGGCTCTTCGCCGCGAGGGTGCCGTAAACCAGCGTGAAGACGAGCGACGCCACCATCGCCGCCAGCATGCGCAGCGTCGTGCGCATTGCGTATTCGGGAAGGCTCGACGGGTCGAGCGAGATGACCTGGGTCTTCAGCGTCGAGATCGGCGCCAACGTCTGATGAAAACCGATCGCGGCCATCGCGATCACACAGATGATCAACGGGAAGGCGACGAAATCCCAGCCGTTGGGCAACAATCGCCAGGCCGAAGCGTTCGCGGTGCGTTTCAGGTCGAAACTGAAGTCCATCAGGCGGCCTCCTCGTTATTACAGGTGTTCGAATAGAGAAAGGAGGCCGCGGCTTCGGCGCGGCAGTCTGAAGATCGATCCGGAAAGCGGAAATCAGGCATGGCAAAACGCATGTGCGCGGTAAATCGTTAGCGTTGGAGACACATAGACCGGTGCGGACGAGTCCTTGGGCGAGCCGCCCAGGACCGTACCGCGAAGCCGGACTGCTTTGTCGCCGCGGGCGCCGCCCTAAGGCTGGCGGGCTTTCCTTGTTTTGGACGGCACGACACTACACCATCCTATGTTTCAGGCACAACCTTTCGCGCCAAATACCAGCAAATCGCAGCGTACGCCGCGCCCATGGCCTTCAAACGGCCTTCATCCAGCGTCGATCCGGCGATATGCAACGCGTTATCCACCCTCGTGCGTCAGCGAGTTTTCGGGCAATTGCGAGTGCGACCCGGCAAGGCATTTCAAACACCCGGAAAACCCGCGCGGCCATTCAGAAAGCTGACACGCTGCCGTTAAGGACCTGATGGGCCAGACAGACACACTTCGCATTCCCGCAATAACAGTGGCGTCTGGCCCCATGACGGTTAAAATCAAAAGACGCACGCTATGTACGGTTATGCCGCGACAGGTTATGCCGCACACAACGCGGCCCATACCGAGGCCGTATCGCCAGCCGCTTCCATAAGGGCGTAAAAAGCTGGGCGGAAAGAGCCGGGCAAAAACCTGGGCAAAAAACCGGGCAAAACGGCGCCACCGCGCTGCCACGAATGAGCTAGTTGCATGTCACAGCCAGACGGATCTGAGAGTCGATGAACAGGACAACCTTGCGCCAGGCAACCGGACCGATCAGCTTCGCGTTGATCGTGCTCGTTTGCTGGTTCGTGGCCGGCATGGTCGCGGACCGGATGGTACAGCAAGAGCTGGACGCGGCCTTGCGCACACAGCGGCAAATGTCCACGTCGATCGTCGACAACATGGCTGAGGTGATCGCGAGCGACCTCTCGATGTCTCGGGCTATCCCCGCAACCATGGCCGAAATGGACGTGGTCCAGCACGCGCTGGTGCAATCCCAGAATTATGCCGCGAACGGCGAAGCGACGGAACCCGCCTTGCGCACCGCGTTGTTAAAAGACCCGCAGATGCTCACCGTGAGCAACTTCCTGCATGACGCCCAAGGCTTCTCCGGGCTCGATCAGATCTGGCTCGTCAACACCAACGGCACCTGCGTCGCCTCCAGCAACTCCGCGAATAACCCGCTCGCCGCGGAACGCTCCTTCGTCGGCGCGGACATGCGCACTCGCAGCTATTTAACGAATGCCCTGCTCGGCGCGTTTTCGGAAGCCTATGGCGTCGGCCGCTCGAGCGGCGAGCCAGGCATTTTCATCGCGGCGCCGGTCTACGCCGACGGCCTGCTGGTCGGAGCCGTGGTGGCCAAGGTGGGGATCGCGCGGCTGCGCCACTGGGTCGCCCATCCCGGCACCTTCGTCGCGGACGAACACGGCGTCATCATCATGGCGCACAACAGCGAACTTGAAGGCCATGCCCTGCCGAACTCGCGCGTCACGCAAATGAGCGCCGCCGAGCGCCGGACCATCTACCGCCGCGACATCCTCCCCGACATCCGGATTCAGGTCGATGCCCAGGTCCGTGAGCAGGCCCCCTGGGTGCCTGCAGGCATCGCCAGCCAGTTGTTCGGCATGAGCGAGCAGCGCACGCCCGCGTTGTACCAGGCACGCGGCGGGCTGAATTCGGGGCTGTCGGCGCATCTGGTCGATCCGCTCGCGGCCTGGCCCGAACTGCTGCGCAATCATAAGCGCGATCATCTGCTGGTGTTTCTGACGCTGGCCGGCACGGTCGCGCTCGCGTGGGTGATCACCGTGTCGTACGTGCGCGAGCGGCGCCACCATCGCGCCACCCGCGATCTTGCCGAACAACTGCAATCGGCCAACACCCTGCTCTCTGCCGAGGCGCGCCACGATGCGCTGACCGGCGCGCTGTCGCGGCGCTACTTCCTCGACCTGCTGCGCCACGAGATCGAACGCGCCCATGCGGGCAATGAGCCGCTCTGCATGGCAATCGCCGACCTCGACCACTTCAAGCAGATCAACGACCGCTTCGGCCATGCCGCCGGCGACCGCGCCCTCGAACATTTCGTCGATACCTGCCGGGCTGAATTGCGCGGCACCGATGCAATCGGCCGGCTAGGCGGCGAAGAATTCGGCTTGCTGTTGCCGGCCACGGATCTGGCGGGGGGGCGCGAAGTCGTCGAGCGCTTGCGCCTGCGTCTCAAGGCGATCCCTTCGCCGAAATTGCCGGCTTCGGTGGGTCTGAGCGTGAGCATCGGCATCACCGAACTCTCCGCCGACGATCTGCCCGAGCGCATCATGAGCCGCGCCGACATGGCGCTTTACGCAGCGAAAACGGGCGGGCGCGATCGTATCGAAGCGCTTCCGCCCGACGACACCGCGCCGCCCGCACGGACGGTGGCCAACGCCTGGTGAGTTTTGCCCATGCAGGATAGCGGTGTGCCGGTCAGCGTCGAAATTCCATGGGCCCGGCTGTGACTGTCGCGCCGCCGACGGCCCGGCAAGCGCGGCAACTGACGCAAAGCAAGTCCCGCCGCCCGATGTTCCGTAAGGAAGCAGGTATCATCAACCTTGACATTGAGGTTGCCGCTACCGCTCTAACGGGAGATTCGCATGAAGGGAAATTTGGTCATCGTCTGTCGCGATCAGGATGCTGACGCATTCGACCATTTGCTGGCCGAATATGGCGCGTTCCAGACACGCCTGTCGTCGACCGCGTGGTATCTGAAACTGGCTGTCGCACCGGAATTGATTCAGGAAGAAATACTCACGCGTCTCGGCAAGTACACCACGCACTACATTTTCGAAGCCGAAACGGTCACGTGGAATACGGTGGATAGTGACGCAGCGAATGCGTTGAATACGCTGTTTTCAGACTAGCGCAACAGTTGCCGGACATGCGTTCCGGCATGAAGACAACGGGGCCAGGGGCCGAGCGCCTGCCGTCCCTGCCCCGTTCAACCTACCAGACGCTTTCCGAGGCCGCCGTGACACGCGGCACTACTTCGAACGGAAAGCTCATCAAGACCCGCAAGCCACGGCCTTCGTGGTTGCCGATCTCCCACTCCCCGCCCGCACGCCGCACCAGACGCTCGACGATTGCGAGCCCCAGTCCGCTATGACCATTGCCGCCGCGTGCCGGGTCGAGCCGGACGAACGGCCGGCTTGCATTGATCAGGTCCTGCGCGGCGATACCGCCGCCATTGTCCCTCACGGAAAGCGTGAAACCTTGTGCGGTTCGCGCAGTGGCGACAACGATCGGCGGCGCGCCGTACGCATGTGCGTTGTCCAGCAGATTCGACAAGATCCGGTCGAGCGTTGCCGCGGGCAGCAGGAAACCCGGCCCCGCGTTGAGCTCGGTCCGCACCGTCGGCGCGCCGGCCGCGACCGCGCGATAACTGCGCACGACGCGCTCGCACTGCGCATCCACTTCGACCGCTTCGCTGCGATCGGCGCCGTCGTGGGCGAATACCAGAAACTGTTCGACGATATGCGTCATCGAATCGACGTCGCGCACGACGCCGTCACGCATTTTCACTTCTTCCATCATTTCAGCGCGCAGCCGCAACCGTGCCAGCGGCGTTTTCAGATCGTGCGCGACGCCGGCCAGCATGACCGCCCGGTCGTTTTCAGTACGCGCCACTTCCTGAACCATCTGGTTGAAGCCGTGGGTCAACTGGCGCAACTCGCGCGGGCCGCGCTCGGGTACCGGCGGCACCGGCAGGCCGCGGCCGAAACGCGCCACCGCCTGGGCGAGCGAACGTAACGGCTGCTGCAGCGCCCATGCGGCAAAGAGCGCCGCCATCACCGCGAACGAGAAAATGATCGCGAGCCACAGCACCGTGCGATCGAGCGAGCGCGGCGGCCGCAAGGGCTGCACCGGGACGACGATCCAATTGCGATCCGCGATGGCGCGCACCCACAGCGTGGGCGGGCGGCCTGGCTGGCCGATTCGCACCAGCGTGCCGGCGGGCATGCGATCGCGCACGTCCTCGATGAAGCGTTCGAGCGGTGGCGGCAACGCGGTGCTTTCCGGCGGCACGTCGGAGCTCGCCGGATCGACCAGCCGGACGCGCGACGGCAAAGGCAGGTCAGGCGTGCGGGCGACGTGCTGGCGCACCGCGTCGACGAGGAAGGTGGCTTCCTCGACGGCGTAGCGCGTTTGCAACTGGCTGCGCTCGAGCCGCATCAACGCGTACCACGCGAAATGCGACAGGAGCAGCACCGCAATAACTAGCAGCGCCAGGCGCCCGAACAGCGAATCAATGGGCCGACGCATGCTGTTCGCCATCCGGCACGAACACGTAGCCGCGCCCGCGCACCGTTTGAATGAAGCGCGGCGTGGACGGATCGGTTTCGAGAATGCGACGCAGACGCCACACCTGTACGTCGATGCCGCGGTCGGTGCCGTCGTACTCCGGGCCATGCAGCAGTTCAAGCAGGCGCTCACGGGTGAGCGTGCGCATGGGGTGATTGACGAAAATCTTCAGGAGCGCGAATTCGCTGCCCGACAGCGTGAGCGGCTTGTCTTCGAGATGCAGCGTGCGCGACTGGAAATCCAGTGTGAAGCGGCCGAAGTTGAACGGCTCGCGCTGCTCCGGCGCCGCCGCCGACGGCAGCGTGCGGCGGCGCCGCAGCACCGCCTGCACGCGCGCCAATAGCTCGCGCGGATTGAACGGCTTGCCGAGATAGTCGTCCGCGCCGAGCTCCAGCCCGACAATCCGGTCCACGTCGTCAGCACGTGCGGTGAGCATGATCACAGGAATGTCGTCGCCCGACGCGCGCAGCTTGCGCAGCGCGGTCAGCCCGTCTACGCCCGGCATCATCAGATCGAGCACGATCAGATCCGGACGCTCGCGTTCGAGCCTGCGCTCGAGCGTGCCCGCGTCGTGCAGCACGGAGACCTCGATGCCCTGACGGGCCAGATAGTCGCGCAGCAGATCGCGCAATTCGACGTCGTCGTCAACAACAAGTATTTGAGTAGCCATGGGATGAAGTTTAACGCGCGGCAGGAGGGGTTTTCGATTTCAGACGGCCCGCAAGGGTTACCGGGTGTTACCGTGAAAGGCGCACGTAATGACCCGTAATAGCCGCATCCGTTCGCGTAACACAGCGTCCAACGCGTTTCTCTACGCTGTGACTTACCGAATGCAGGCCGTCCTCTATCACCGGTTGCATCGTCGGCTATTCCATTACAAGGAGCCTTATATGTCCACCAAAAAAATGTCGCGCGTTCTCGCCGTCGCCGCTACGGCCCTCGCCATCGGCGCGGGTGCTGCCTATGCCGCCCAACCCGCCGGTCAAGGCGGCCCCGGCGGCTGGCATGGCCACTTCATGAAGGAACTGACGCAACTGCATGACCAGCTCAAGCTGAACGCGGATCAGGAAAAGCAATGGCAAGCCGCGCTCGACACGATGAAGCAGAACCATCAGGCCATGCGCGCCAATCATGAACAGATCAAGAACCAGATGAAGGCCGCGCAGCAGCAGCCGATCCTGGATCTGAACGCCATGGCTGCCGCGCACCAGCAAGTCGAGCAGAAAGACGCGCAACTGCGCCAGCAAACCACCGATGCGTGGCTTGCCTTCTATAACGGCTTGAACGACCAGCAGAAAACCACCGTCAGCACCGCGCTGAAGCAGCGTTTTGCGAAGATGGAAGCGCGTCACGAGAAGATGGGCGAGCGCTGGCAGCATCACAAGGGCGCGGCGTCGGCGCCTGCTGCAAATCAGTAAGCGGTAAGACACACGCGGAAGGCGGCCTGCGGGGTCGCCGTCCGAATGCAAAAACGCCACGGAAAATCTTCCGTGGCGTTTTTGTTTGCGTGCAGCCCGCACGTCGGGTTGAGGTACTCGTTGCGCTCGCAACCAGTGACCACCCGCTCCCGGCCGATGATTGAGCGGCCGCTGACTGGCGCTTACCCGTTGAGCGGACCGAGATCGAACAGCAGCACTTCGGCATTCACGCCCTTCTCGAGCGTCACCGTGCCGGTCTCGCTGAGCTTGGCGGCGTCGCCGGCCTGGAGCGCTTCGCCATTCACGGTCAGCGCGCCGCGCGCCACGTGCACGTAGGCCAGCCGGCCTTCCGGCAACGCGAACGTAGCCTGTTGCGCGCCGTCGAGCAAGGCCGCGTAGATCGAGGCATCCGCATGAATCGTGACGGAACCGTCCCGGCCGTCGGGCGAGGCGATCACGCGCAGACGCCCGCGCTTGTCGGCATCGTCGAAGCGTTTTTCCTCGTAGCCGGGCTGGTCGCCCACGCGCTGCGGGATTACCCAGATCTGCAGCAGGTGCGCCGGCTCATCCTGCGATGCGTTGAACTCGCTGTGCTGCACGCCCGTGCCGGCGCTCATGCGCTGAACGTCGCCGGGGCGGATGGTCGAGCCGTTGCCCATGCTGTCGCGGTGCGCGAGTGCGCCTTCGAGCACATAGGTGACGATTTCCATGTCGCGGTGGCCATGCGTGCCGAAACCCTGGCCGCCGGCGATACGGTCTTCGTTGATCACCCGCAGCGGTCCGAAATGCACGTGCTGCGGGTCGCGGTAATCGGCAAACGAAAAGCTGTGATACGAGTCGAGCCAGCCGTGATTGGCGTGGCCACGTTCGTCTGAACGGCGGATCTCGATCATGAGGGTCTCCCAGTGACTCAATAACAATGCCCAGAATGTAGGGGCGCGAGGCACGATAAACAATCGGCAACGGCGCACCGGATCGTTCCATAAATCCGTGCAATCGCAGGCCGGCTGGGTGCCCAGCACAGCCAGCCCGGCTACTGGCGGCTCGCTTGCGATCCTTGCCGGATGCGTTTTCGATCATCCGACACATAAACACGCGCAACCAGAGCCGGACCGGGGGTCGCCAGCGTCGCGCATCCACAACGCATGCGTCCACCCACCGGCGATCGGGGGCGTCCCGCACTGGCGCCCCGCCCCTGTTCGGGTAAAATACCGCCCTTTTCAAGACGCGTGGGCGCCGAAGGCGCGCCGGCAGGCCCGGCGGCCGAGCCGCGATGGGGCAGCCGCGGGTTTCACCCTCTCGCCGATTTCGCCGGATACGTCGAAAAGACGTGCGCGGAACCGGGGCGGAACCGGGGCGGGACCGGGGTGGGGCCAAAGCGAAACCCGAGCAGAACCCAGACGCGGCGCGACAATTTTGACCGCCTAGAATAGCGACGGCCGGCCACGAGCCGGCGGTCGTCGAGATCGGTACACCACGACGATCAGTTTGATCCAGGAGAAACATGAAGAAGGCCGCACTGTGCGTGGCGCTTGCCGTCATGGCCACCGGCGCCATGGCGAAAGAATGGAAAACCGTGCGCATCGGGGTGGACGCCAGCTACCCGCCGTTCGAATCGAAGGCGGCCAGCGGCCAGGTCGTCGGCTTCGACGTCGATTTGACGAAAGCGCTGTGCGCGAAGATGAACGTCAAATGCGTGTGGGTCGAGCAGGATCTGGACGGGATCATCCCGGCGTTGAAGGGCAAGAAGTTCGACGCGATCGTGTCGTCGCTGACCGTTACGGACAAGCGCCGCGAGCAGATCGATTTCTCCGGCAAGCTGTTCGACGCGCCGGCCCGCATGATCGCCAAAGCCGGCTCGCCGCTCCTGCCCACGGCTGAATCGCTGAAGGGCAAGCATGTCGGCGTCGAGCAGGGTTCGACGCAGGAAGCCTATGCCAAGGCGTACTGGGAGCCCAAAGGCGTGACCGTGGTGTCCTACCAGAATCAGGATCAGGTGTATGCCGACATCGCGTCGGGGCGTCTCGACGCCGCGTTGCAGGACGAATTGCAAGCCGACGCCGGATTCCTGAAGACCCCGCGTGGTAAAGGCTTCGCCTGGGCCGGCCCGGAAGTGAAAGACCCGAAGACGATTGGTGATGGCACGGCCATCGGCTTGCGCAAGGAAGACGTCGAGCTGAAGGCGATGTTCAACCAGGCGTTGGCGCAAGTGCATCAGGACGGTACGTTCAGGAAGCTCGAAAAGCAGTATTTCGACGTCGATATCTATCCTGGGCGCTGAACCGGGTACTGAGCTCGATACCAGGCGGGTCGGCAGGCCGGTCACTGAGCAGGTCACTGAGCGGATCTCCTGCCCGGCAGCCGGCCAGGCAAAACCGGCAACCCGCAATATGCAATACGCAGCACCCGCGAAACTCGGGGCTCGCCCGCATGGGCTTTCCCGAAGCTTCGTAATACAGTCGGCAACAGTTTCAAAAGCAGCTTCAACCCCGATTCAAAACACGAGTCGACAAGCGCGCTGCAAGACCGGCAACGGTCATGCAGTCATGATTTGCACAGCGGTGCGCTGTGCGCCGCAGGAAACGGCGAGCTCAAGCTCGCGGCAAACGCGGTGCACAACTGGCCGCGTCTTTCGCGGTGCGCCATAAGCGCACCGTCAAGGACCCCCTATGTTCCTTCAAGGCTACGGCCCGCTGCTTCTCAACGGCACCTGGCAAACCGTCAAACTGGCGGTGTTGTCGCTGGCGTTCGCTTTCGTGCTGGGCCTGCTAGGCGCGGCGGCGAAACTGTCGAAGAACCGCTTTTCCCATGGCGTCGGCACCGTCTATACGACGCTCGTGCGCGGCGTGCCCGACCTGGTGCTGATGCTGCTGCTGTTCTACAGCATCCAGATCTGGCTGAATAACCTGACCGACCTGCTCGGCTGGGACCAGATCGACATCGACCCGTTCGTGGCCGGCGTTGCGGTGCTGGGCTTCATCTACGGCGCGTACTTCACCGAGACCTTCCGCGGCGCCTTTCTCGCTGTGCCGCGCGGCCAGCTCGAAGCGGGCGCGGCCTACGGCATGACCGGCTGGCAGGTGTTCAGGCGGGTCATGTTCCCGCAGATGATGCGCTTCGCGCTGCCCGGCATCGGCAACAACTGGCAGGTGATGGTGAAAGCCACGGCACTGGTGTCGATCATCGGTCTCGCCGACGTAGTCAAGGCCTCGCAGGATGCCGGCAAGGGTACCTTGCGGTTCTTTTTCTTCACCCTGCTCGCAGGGGCGATCTATCTCGTCATCACCACAGTGTCCAACTTCGTGCTGATGTACCTCGAAAGGCGTTACTCGACTGGCGTGCGAAAGGCGGATCTATGATCGAGATCATTCAGGAATACTGGCGCAACTATCTTTATACCGATGGCTACCGTCTCACCGGCGTCGCGATCACGCTGTGGCTGCTGGTCGTGTCGATCGGGCTCGGTTTCTGCCTGTCGATTCCGCTTGCGGTCGCGCGCGTGTCGAAGAAGAAATGGCTCGCCGGCCTGGTGTGGCTGTATACCTATGTCTTCCGTGGCACGCCGCTCTACGTGCAGTTGCTGCTCTGCTACACCGGCCTATACAGTCTCGACATCATTCGCAACCACGAACTGACCAACGCGTTCTTCCGCGACGGCATGCATTGCACGCTGCTCGCGTTCACGCTGAACACCTGCGCGTACACCACCGAGATTTTCGCGGGCGCCATCAAGGCCACCCCGTATGGCGAGATCGAAGCGGCGCGCGCGTACGGCATGTCGTCGTTCACGCTGTACCGGCGCGTGATTCTGCCGTCGGCACTGCGCCGCGCCTTGCCGTACTACAGCAACGAAGTGATCCTGATGCTGCATGCCACCACCGTCGCGTTCACCGCGACCGTGCCGGACATTCTCAAGATCGCGCGCGACGTGAACTCGGCCACGTATCAGTCGTTCAATGCGTTCGGCCTCGCCGCCCTGCTCTATCTGTGCATTTCTTTTGCGCTCGTGTGGCTGTTCCGCCGCGCCGAGCATCGCTGGCTCGCTTACCTGCGGCCGCAAGGCAAGTAATCAAGAAGGGCGCCAAGCCCCAAGCAAGTAAGCCCGCCAAGGATCCCGATGAACACCAAGAAACAAAAGCTCTTCGTTGACGAGCTTCACAAACAGTACGGCGACAACGAAGTCCTCAAGGGCGTGTCGCTGAAGGCCAACGCCGGCGACGTGATCAGCGTGATCGGCTCGTCCGGTTCGGGCAAGAGCACGATGCTTCGCTGCATCAACTTTCTCGAACAGCCGAACGCCGGACGCATCTTTGTGGACGGCGAAGAAGTCCGCACGCAGATCAGCAAGGGCGGCGCGCTGCGCGTGTCCGATCCGAAGCAATTGCAGCGCGTGCGCACCAAGCTGTCGATGGTGTTCCAGCACTTCAACCTGTGGTCGCACATGAACGTGCTCGAGAACATCATCGAGGCGCCGGTCAACGTGCTGGGTCTGAAGCGCAAGGAGGCCGAAGAGCGGGCGCGCGAGTATCTGGAGAAAGTGGGCCTCGCGCCGCGCCTCGAAAAACAGTACCCGTCGCATCTGTCAGGCGGTCAGCAGCAACGCGTGGCGATTGCGCGTGCGTTGGCCATGCATCCGGACGTGATGCTGTTCGACGAACCGACTTCCGCACTCGATCCCGAACTGGTCGGCGAAGTGCTCAAAGTCATGCAGACGCTCGCCGAGGAAGGCCGCACGATGATCGTCGTCACCCATGAAATGGCGTTCGCGCGCAACGTGTCGAATCACGTGATGTTCCTGCATCAAGGCCGCGTCGAGGAAGAAGGTCATCCGGACGAGGTCTTCAGGAACACGAAGAGCGAACGGCTCAAGCAGTTCCTCTCCGGCAGCCTCAAATAAAACTGTCGTACAGCCCGCTATTTGGGCTGTAGTCAAAGTAGCATTACAAGGCGCTTACGGCGCTTTTTTTACTTCGCTCACCTGCACATTCCGGCCATTCTGGCCGCCAAAACGGGCCCAAATCTGGGCCGGACCGCCCTCTCCCCGCCTTACTCTGACGCATTTGAAGCGTCAATAGTGGCAATCCTTAACGTTGCTCGTCCCAATCCGTGATTCCCTTGCGGCGTAAGGGTTTCCCGCCTTTTTGGAGATATCGCAACGATTCCTTGTACACATTCGTATTGCAATTTGGAGACATCCGCCCAAGGCGGTACTAATTTCTTCTCCCAGTCCAGGGTATTTTTGATAAATTAGTAACCAAAGTAGCAAAACAAAGTTCATTAAAAGTAGTTTCACTTCAAAGCAACAGAGGAGAACCGGTCGGCGAGGGATCGGCATGGCGCGAAGAATAGCCCGCTGAGGCTATCCGTCACGGCAGGAGACCCAATCCACCCGCTAATCTCCCTGGTACCGATTTCTGTTCGGCGCGCTTGTGTCCGAACACCATTCGCAGTACTGGGTTTCACTTTTTGACAGGGTATGGAGGAGAAGATGAAGAAAGCTTTGCTCGCCGCTGCGCTGATGACAGCCGGTGTAGTTGCGCACGCCCAAAGCAGCGTGACGCTGTACGGCCGCCTTGACGCTGGCCTGGAATACATGTCGGGCGTTCCGCAAGGCGTCGGTGCAAACGGTCAGGCAACCGGCAGCACGAACCGTTTCAAAGCAGAAAGCGGCGACTGGGGTACCAGCCTGTGGGGCTTGAAGGGCGTTGAAGACATCGGTGGCGGCAACAAGGTGCTGTTCCAGTTGGAAGGCTCCTTCAACACCATGACGGGTACGGGCCCGGGCGGCGGCGGTCTCTTCAATCGTTGGGCAACGGTTGGCCTCGCGAACGACCAGTACGGTACGTTCACGATGGGCCGTATGCTGTATATCTCGAACGGCGTGTGGGACTTCGACCCGTTCGGTCAATCGAACTGGTCGTCGGCTTCGCTGGTGCGTGGCCGCAACTGGCCGCAATCGAGCAACAACTTCGCCTACCAATCGCCGAAGATCGCCGGCTTTGACTTCTACGGTCAATACGCGCTGTCGAACGCAACGAGCTGGAACGGTAACGGCACGACTGCTCAAGGTCGCGAAGCCGGTGCACAGGTCACCTACACGAACTCGCTGTTCCAGGTCCGCGGCCTGTATGACGAAATCCGCAACCCGGCCAACGGTGTTCTGTACGGTCCGGCGGCAAGCTCGGTTAATCCGGGCAACATCGGCAGCGGCGTGTTCGCGGCATCGCGCGAATACTCGGCTCTCGTGAACGTGTTCCTCGGCCAGTTCAAGGTCCAGGCCGCGTACCAGGCTGTCCGTTCGGCAGGTTCTTCGGGCGTTCTGCCTGGCCAACCGACGACCCTCGATCACGAATGGGGCGGCGTGACGTGGCAAGCAACGCCGGCTGCAGCACTGATCGCAGCGGTGTACCACGTCAACGGCAACAATGGCGCGGGCAATGCAACGATCTACACGATCGGCGGTTCGTACAACCTGTCCAAGCGCACGCTGCTGGATATCCAGATCGCTACGGTACGTAACAGCAAGAACGCGAACTTCAGCCTGGAAGCGAACAACGCTGGCACGTCCACCGCAACGGACAACCCGCTGCCGGGTCACCAGCAATCGGGTGTGTACGCAGGTATTCAACACTCGTTCTAATCGAACGGGGCGCCCCCAAGGGGATTTCCTTTCGGGGCGCAGTCACAAGTTCTTCAAGAGAATCTTTTTCACGCTGCTGCGAGAGGCGCGTATCGGTGCGATGTCCGAAAGGGTATCGCACCGTTTTTTATTTGCGCGCACGGTTTTGCCACTACCCTGGCGCACCTGAACGGTGCGCACTACGTGAGTGCCAATACCGCCGCTTTAAAGCTGTGTTTCAACGGTGCGAATCGAAGCGCTCAAACTGCCGCTTCGTTTTCTTCGCCCGTACGAATCCGGATCACACGCTCCACGTCCGCGACGAAAATCTTGCCGTCGCCGATCTTGCCGGTACGCGCCGCGCCAATGATCGCGTCGATCACCTGATCGCACTGATTGTCCGCGACCACCACTTCGATCTTCACCTTCGGCAGAAAGTCGACCACGTACTCTGCACCACGATAGAGCTCGGTATGGCCTTTTTGCCGGCCGAAGCCCTTGACTTCGGTCACGGTCAACCCCGTGAGACCGACTTCAGCGAGCGCCTCGCGCACTTCGTCGAGTTTGAACGGTTTAATGACTGCAGTGATGCGCTTCATGGCGGACCTCGTCTCGTGATTGGAAGGTTGAAAGGGAAACGGATGATTTTTATTCTACGCCGCGCCGGATGCGTTGCGCCAACCCGACGCGTGCTTCTACTCTGCTATCGGGTAAGTCCGCAGCAACGGATTGCTTCGACTCACTCCACCGGTTCGGTGTAGCGCGACGTAATCGGATAACGCCAGTCGCGGCCGAACGCGCGATGCGTGACGCGAATGCCGATCGGCGCCTGACGGCGCTTGTACTCGTTGATCTTGATGAGGCGCGTGACGCGCTTTACGTCTTCGATCGCGTAGCCCGCCGCGATGATTTCGGCAAGCGAGCGGTCTTCTTCCATGTACATGCGCATGATCGCGTCGAGCACTTCGTACGGCGGCAAGCTGTCCTGATCGGTCTGGTTCTCGCGCAGTTCGGCCGACGGCGCGCGCGTCAGGATCCGTTCGGGAATCACGTCCTGCTTGCCGAAGGTAGCGGCCTGGTTGCGGTAATGGCACAGCTTGTACACCAGCGTCTTGGCGATGTCCTTGATCACCGCGAAGCCGCCGGCCATGTCGCCGTATAACGTGCAGTAACCCACCGCCATCTCGCTCTTGTTGCCGGTGGTGAGCACGATCGAGCCGAACTTGTTCGACAGCGCCATCAGCAAGGTGCCGCGAATGCGCGCCTGAATGTTTTCTTCGGTGGCGTCTTCGGCGCGGCCCGCGAATTCATCGGCGAGCGAACTGCGGAACGCGTCGAACATCGGCGCGATCGCGATTTCGTCGTAGCGTACGCCGACGCGGCGTGCCATCTCGGCGGCGTCGGTGGTTGAAATGTCCGCCGTGTAGCGCGACGGCATCATCACCGCGCGCACGCGGTCGGCGCCCAGCGCGTCGCACGCGACGGCCAGCACCAGCGCCGAATCCACGCCGCCCGACAGGCCGATCAACGCACCCGGGAAGCCGTTCTTGTTGACATAGTCGCGCACGCCCATCACGAGCGCGGCGTACACCTGCGCTTCGAGCGACAGCTCGGGGGCGATCGCGGCAGGCAGCGGCTTGCCGTCGTCGAACTCGACAATTGCATTGCCCTCTTCGAACTGCGCCATCTTTGCGACGAGCCGACCTTCACCGTCGAGCACGAACGAGCCGCCGTCGAACACCAGTTCGTCCTGCGCGCCGACCATGTTCACGTAGACCATGGGCAAGCCGGTCTCGCGAATCCGCGCGCGCAGAATGTCGAAGCGCACCGCTTCCTTGTTCAGGTGATACGGCGAGCCGTTCGGAATCAGCACGACTTGCGCGCCCGCAGCCTTCGCCATTTGCGCGGCCGACGCATGCCACGCGTCCTCGCAAATCACCACGCCGTACTTCACACCGTCCAGTTCGAACACGAACGGCTTCGGGTCGGAAGCGAAGTAGCGCTTCTCGTCGAACACCTCGGTATTGGGCAAATCCTGCTTGCGATAGGTGCCGCTCACCTCCCCGTCCACGATCAGCGAGGCCGCGTTGAAGGTATCGACCGGCGGCACGCCGCGCTCGATCGGCGCGTTTGCATTACCATGGCCGTGCGCCACGTTGTGCGTCAGCGGGTTGTGCGTCAGGTCACGCAGCGGATGGCCGACGATCACATGCAAGCCGGCGAAGGGCTTCAGTTGCGCGGCCAGATCGGCGAGCGCCGCCGCGCTCGCCGTGTAGAACGCGGGACGCAGCAACAGATCTTCGGGCGGATAACCGGACAGCGCGAGTTCAGGCGCGATCAGCAGCTTCGCACCATCGTTGTGCGCGGCGCGCGCGGCAGCGACAATCTTCGCGACATTGCCGGCGAAGTCGCCGACGGTGACATTGATTTGAGCAAGAGCGATTCGGGTCTTCATGGCAGGATCGACAGGCAAGCCAGACGGCTTGCGAGTACCGCGGCTGGTCAGCTCGACGGCAACGGACAAATCGGATAAACGAACGACGCATCGCTACAAGCCTGCGTCGCTCATTGGGAACAGTCACACAGATTGAACCAGGAACGCTTTGATTATCGCACGGGCATTCTGGCGTCGCCCTCCGAGGTGGACGCCGCGGAATGGAATGCCCTTCTCGCGCAGCAGGCACAGCCCACGCCGTTTCTGCGGCACGAGTTCTTGAGCGCGCTCTCCGCAACCCGATGCGCGGTCGCCGATACCGGCTGGGCGCCGCAATTCGTCACGCTGACCGACCCGCGCACCGACAAGCTCGTGGCAGCCGCCCCCGTGTACCTGAAGGGGCACTCGTACGGCGAATACGTCTTCGATTGGGCCTGGGCCGATGCGTACAAACGCAACGGTCTGCCGTATTACCCGAAGCTACTGTGCGCGGTGCCGTTCACACCGGTGCAAGGCAACCGGTTGTTGTCGGCGGATACGCATGCCCTCAGACATCTGGCGGCAACGTTGATGGCGTTCGCCGAGCAGGCCGACGTGTCGTCGCTGCACGTGCTGTTTCCGACCGAAGCGGAAGGCGCTGCGCTCACCGATATGGGCATGATGCAACGCGAAGGCGTGCAATTTCACTGGCTGAACGACGGCTATCGCGACTTCGACGATTTCCTCTCCACGCTCGAACAGAAGAAGCGCAAGAACATTCGCGCGGAGCGTCGCAAGGTACAGGAAGCCGGCGTGACCATGCGCAGGATTCGCGGTGAGGATATCCAGGACGCCGATTGGCGATTCTTCAGCAAGTGTTATCGGCAGACCTACCGCGAACACTTTTCGAGCCCGTATCTGAACCTCGATTTCTTCCGGATGATCGGCGCGTCGATGCCGGAAAATCTGCTGCTCGTGATCGCCGAATACGAAGGCAAGCCGATCGCGAGTTCGCTCGTGGTCTATCAGCGCGATGAGAAAACCGGTGGCACTTTGTATGGCCGCTACTGGGGCGCTTTGGAACACGTGCCCTGCCTGCACTTCGAAACCGCGTACTATCAGCCGCTCGAATTCTGCATCGAGGAAAAGCTCGGTGCGTTCGAAGGCGGCGCTCAGGGCGAACACAAAATGGCGCGCGGTTTTCTGCCGACGGTGACGCGCTCGGCGCATTGGCTCGCGCATCCGGCCTTCGCCGATGCGGTCGGCCATTTCCTCGACAACGAAAAGAACAGCATCCACGCGTATGTGGACGAGCTGCGCGAACACAATCCGTTCAAAGGCTGAAGCGTACCCATGGCGTGGTTTCTGTATCTGCTCGAATGTTCGGACGGCAGCGTCTATACCGGCATCGCCACCGACGTGCAGGCGCGTTTCGACAAGCATGTGAGCGGTGAAGGCGCGCGCTATACGCGTTCGCGCAAGCCGGTGCAGGTGCTGGCGTCGTTTGAGTTGGCGAACCGCTCGCGCGCGTCGAGTGCGGAGTATTGGGTCAAGCGGCTGGCGCCCGCGGAAAAGCGGGCGTTGGCGGCGGGCTTGCGTACGCTTGAATCGGTGTTGCCCGTGGCTGAGCCCGAACCTGAACTCGAGCCCGAATCACAACCCATTACCGCTGGCGAAACGGCACAAGAAAGCGACGCGTCCTGATCGAGACTTCCGCATCCTTCCGGCGCGTTGCTACCTACCCCCTCGCCTCGCGCATCCGTTCAGTCAGCAGCCGATGCATCAGCGCGATTTCCCCCACCGCATCCGCCTCCAGCGAAGTCAGCCGGTCGCGTGCGGGAAGGTCGCGCGGCAGCGGCCGCAGGGTTCGATTCAAAGCCGCCTCGATGTCGGCGCTCGCCGTGGCAATCCATGCACCGAGGTCATCGTTCATGCTGCGCCGGTTCGTACTCAAGCGCAGTTGGGTTGCGGTTCCCGCCATTTTCCGCAACACGCTCAGCACCGTCAGCGTCACCGTGTCGACCATCGAGTCCTCGAGCTTTTCGAGCCGAATCCGGCCGATCGCCTCCTCGGCATTGTTGCTGCCCAATCCCGCGGCCCGGCGCAGGCGTTCCATGTCCTTCTCGCTTCGCGCCGGCGACGCCAATGCCGCCCGCAGATACGCGAGATTGGCCCGCACGGCTTCGCCCAGATAGGCGCGATAGTCGATCTTTTCGCGCGTCGGCCACAGATAGAACGTTGCCAGCAGCGCCAACATGCAGCCGAGCACGTTGTTGCCGAGCCGCGTGAGGGCGTAGGCGAATTCGCTGGCGCCCGGCGTCGCGAAGTCAGCCACCAGCACAAAGGTCGGAGTCAGGAACAGAACGAACAGGCTGTAGCTGACGGGACGCAGCGCCATGGTTGCCACCACCAGCGGAAACACCACCAATGAAATGCCGAGCGGCGAATGGATCGCATAGCCGATCGCCGCCGCCAGCACGCCCCCGACAATGCTTCCGGCAGCGCGCTCGATACTGCGTGGCCACGTCGCGGCGATCGACGGTTGCAGGATCAGCAGCGTCGCCATGGTTGCCCAGTAGCCGAAGGGAAGCCCGAGCGCCCGTATGACCAGAAAGCCCGCCGTCGTCGCGACGCCCACACGGGCAGCGTGGCGCAAGCCGACCGACTGGGTCGAGAGGTTCGCCTTGAGGGTCGACCACGTCCGCGTCAACCGCCTCGCGGCACCTTCCGACCACCCGAGCGGCTGGGCAGTTGCCGGCGCGAAATCGACCAGTTCGAAGTCGGACTTGAGTGTCACGGGTTCCATCAACGCGGATTCCAGCCGTCTCGCAAGGCGTCGCAGGCGAAGCTGCAAGCCAGCCAGGCGGTGCCATTGCGCTTCGCTGGTAGCCGCGCCGATCCTTCGCAAAACCTCGCCCATTCCGGTCAGGAGCCGCACTGTGCGCCGGGTGCGATGGGCGTCTTCCGGGTTCTTTTCACATGCGCCGGTGACCGCGATCAGATACGCAAAGAGCGCCTCACTTTCGGTTAGCAAGGCGAGGAGATTGTCGTAGGTTTCCCGGCCGGCTGTTCTCGAATCAGGCACGTTCGCCAGTGCCTTGCGCGAACGTTCCAGCGAAGCGCGCGCATCGGCGCGAAATTTCGCGGCATGCGTGGCCCACTGTCCAGGGGCGGCCCGCTGCTCGAGCAGGCGCGCGCTGTCGAATGCGATGTCAGCCAGACGCACATACACGGCGCGCAGCGAAGCGCGGCTCGTGCCGAACGGATGAATCCGCCAGACGGTCAGGCTCAGCACGACGGCAAACAGGCATCCCGCGAGGTAGATGCCGAGAAACGCCACGCCTTCCCGAAGGCCGTGCATCGGACGGTCGACCATCACGACGCAGGCGGTCGCCGCGAGAATCGTCACCTGCGCGGTCGCGGCGCCCCAGATCCGGCCGAACGCGCCGAGCGTCGTGAACGCCAGAATGGCGAGCGCCGCGAACACCGTGCCCGCGCCTGACGCAAAGGCGGTCACGGCTCCGCAGACGGTCGACAAAAGCGCAAAACCCATCATCGAGGCGAAGCGCGCGCGATTCGAGCCGGCCGCGTCCGCAAGACAGGTCCAGAACGCGCCGATCGCGGCCCACGCGAAGGCCGGTTCGTGCAGCAGATTGCCGAGCACCAGCATGGCGGTGGACGCGCAAGCGGCTCGCAGTCCTTCGGACAGGTTGGCCTCGCTCGTCGAAAACGAAACCATCCACACCGGCCTGCCGCGGTAGATCGCGGTAACGAGCGCGTACAGGCTCGCGACCAGGCGGCTCGACCAGCGCGGCGACGAAGGTTTGGACTTGCGGTTCAACATCCGGACGATGGGCTCATAAAAACGGGAATTGGCGCTGCGTCAGCGCATTAATACGCCGCCGGCAGGAAACCTGCTGCGGCCACCGGATGATAAGGGTTAACACTGAGATATAAAAATGCCTTCGGTTCATCCAGTCGATGCGTTGTGTCTATGTGCTGGAGCGGACGGGCGTTCTGGCGCTCTGATGGACAGATAAGCCAATGAGCGGATGGACGGATGGGCAGCAAATACCCATTGAACGCGACGTGGCGTCTCCGAAAACGCCGCCCATAAAAAAACCGCGTGGCCCTTTCAGGCTCACACGGTTTTTATCGACTACCGGTGTAACGCAGCTTACTTCTTGTAGTTCGCCACGCCTTCGGTGATTTCCTTGTGTGCGGCTTCGATGCCCGCCCAGCCTTCGACCTTCACCCACTTGCCCTTTTCCAGCGCCTTGTATTGCTCGAAGAAGTGCTTGATCTGGTCTTTCAGGTAGGCCGGGACGTCGTCGATCGACTTGAGATCGGCGGTCATCGGGCAGACCTTGTCGTGCGCGACGGCAACCAGCTTGGCGTCCACGCCCGATTCGTCGGTCATTTGCAGCATGCCGAGTGCGCGTGCACGGATCACCGAGCCGGCCAGCAGCGGGAACGGCGTGATCACCAGCACGTCGACCGGGTCGCCGTCGCCTGACAGCGTTTGCGGAATGTAGCCGTAATTCGCCGGATAGCGCATGCCCGTGCTGATGAAACGGTCGACGTGGAGCAGGCCCGTTTCCTTGTCAGCTTCGTACTTCACCGGATCGCTTTGCGCCGGGATTTCGATGATGACGTTGAAATCTTGCGGAAGGTCTTTGCCTGCGGGGACGTGATTGAAGCTCATGAGCGCTCTCTGATCAGATGGAATTCGGAACACGGCGTGCGGCGCGCGGGCTCGAGCGGCGTGAATCGTGAAACTCGCCAGCACGAGCGGCGCTACGGCCGGACAGTGCGGAATACGCCATTATAGCCAATCGGCCGATGGCACCTCGAGTTGGATCGGCGCGATAATCATCGGAAGTCTCTCGATTGTGCCTCTCGTTTGTGACCACCGCGCATTTGAACCGCGGCTTGCGTTCGGGCCAGAACATCGGCCTGAGCATCGGCCCGAACACCGGCTGCGTGACACCTCAAGGAGCCTGCATGGAAGAAGCCCGGCATTTCATCGGCGGAGAATGGTCCGCTGCCTCAGGCGGCGAGACGATCGCCGTGCTCGATCCATCGGACGGCCAGCCGTTCACCCGGCTTGCCCGCGGCACCGCGGCGGATATCGACGCCGCCGTCCACGCAGCCCGCCGCGCCTTTGAAGGCGCATGGGGCGAAGCGAGCGCCGCCGAACGCGGCCGCGTGCTGTACCGGCTGTCGATGCTGGTCGCCGCCCATCAGGAAGCGCTCGCCCAACTCGAAGCGCGCGACACCGGCAAGCCGCTCAAGCAGGCGCGCGCCGATTCGGCTGCGCTCGCGCGCTACTTCGAGTTTTATGCCGGCGCGGCAGACAAGCTGCACGGCGAAACGCTGCCCTATCAAGCCGGCTACACCGTACTGACGATTCGCGAACCGCACGGCGTGACCGGCCATATCGTGCCGTGGAACTACCCGATGCAGATCTTCGGCCGCAGTGTCGGCGCGGCGCTTGCCACCGGCAATGCGTGCGTTGTCAAACCAGCAGAAGACGCTTGCCTGTCGGTGTTGCGTGTCGCCGAACTGGCGGCCGAGGCGGGTCTGCCGGCGGGCGCGCTGAATATCGTCACGGGTTTTGGACATGAAGCGGGCGCGGCGCTCGCGCGTCATCCGGGCATCGATCACATCTCCTTCACCGGTTCGCCCGAGACCGGCAAGCTCGTGACGCAGATGGCCGCCGAGAACCACGTGCCGGTCACGCTCGAACTGGGCGGTAAATCACCGCAGATCGTTTTCGCCGACGCGGATCTCGACGCGGCCTTGCCCGTACTAGTGTCGGCGATCGTGCAGAACGCCGGGCAAACCTGCTCGGCGGGCAGCCGCGTGCTGATCGACCGGGCCATTTATGAGCCGCTGCTCGACCGGCTGAGCGGCGCGTTCCACGCGCTGCGGGTCGGACCGTCGCACGCCGATCTGGACTGCGGTCCGCTGATCAACGCGAAGCAGCGACAGCGCGTGTGGGACTTTCTCTCCGACGCGCAACACGACGGCATTCCGATGGCGGCACACGGTGAGGTAATCCCCGAAGCGCCGGGAAGCGGCTTCTACCAGGCGCCCACGCTGCTGCGCGACGTGCCCGCGAGCCACCGTCTCGCGCGCGACGAAGTGTTCGGGCCCGTGCTCGCCGCCATGCCGTTCAGCGACGAAGACGAAGCGCTCTCGCTCGCCAACGGCACGCAGTACGGCCTGGTCGCGGGTATCTGGACGCGCGACGGCGCCCGGCAGATGCGCCTCGCGCGGCGCCTGCGCTCCGGTCAGGTGTTCATCAACAATTACGGCGCGGGGGGCGGCGTCGAATTGCCGTTCGGGGGCGTGAAGCATTCAGGCCACGGGCGCGAAAAAGGTTTCGAAGCGTTGTATGGCTTCACGGTGCTGAAAACCATCGCCATTCGTCACGGATAAGCGCTGCACCAGGCATTAGGCATTAGGCATTACGTACCATCATCCACAACAAACAAGGGAGACATCATGCGGTTGACAGGTAAAACGGCCATCGTCACGGGTGGCGGCTCGGGTTTCGGCGAAGGCATCGCGAAGACCTTTGCGCGCGAGGGCGCGAATGTGGTGGTCAACGATCTGAACGGCCCGGCGGCCGAGCGTGTGGCGAGCGAAATCGCGCTGGCCGGCGGCAAGGCGATTGCCGTGCCCGGCAATGTCGCGCTACGCGAGGATTGGCAGACGCTGCGCGAGGCCGCGCTCGAAGACTTCGGCAGCGTGCAGATCGTCGTCAACAATGCCGGCACCACGCATCGCAACAAACCCGTGCTCGACGTGACGGAAGCCGAGTTCGACCGGGTTTATGCGGTGAACGTCAAAAGCCTCTACTGGAGCGTGCAGGAATTCGTGCCGTACTTTCGCGAGCAAGGCGGCGGGAACTTCATCAATATCGCGTCGACCGCCGGCGTGAGGCCGCGTCCGGGGCTCGTCTGGTACAACGGCAGCAAAGGCGCGGTGATCATCGCCAGCAAGTCGCTCGCCGTCGAACTGGGTCCGGACCGCATTCGCGTGAACTGCGTGAACCCGGTGATCGGCGAAACAGCGCTGCTGTCGGAATTCATGGGTGTCGAAGATACGCCGGAAAACCGCAAGCGCTTTCTCGCCGGCATTCCGCTCGGGCGCTTCTCGACGCCGCAGGATATCGCCAACGCGGCGCTCTATCTCGCCTCGGACGAGGCCGAGTTCATCACCGGCGTATGCCTCGAAGTGGACGGCGGGCGCTGCGTGTAAACGCCATGCAAACCAAACCATCCAGCACGGCTAGAATCGCGATCGACGGCGGTACTTCATTTCCACAAGAAAAAAGGAGACACCATGGCTAGTCCCGCAGACCCGCTCCACCATCCCGGCGCGGGGGCGCCACCTTCCACGTTCGAGGAGGCGACCTACCGCAAGGTCACGTGGCGGCTCGCGCCGCTCCTGATGCTCTGCTACGTGGTGGCGTATCTCGACCGCGTCAACGTCGGCTTCGCCAAGCTGCAGATGACCACCGATCTGGGTCTGAGCGACGCGGTTTACGGCTTCGGCGCGGGGATTTTCTTCATCGGCTATTTCATCTTCGAAATACCGAGCAACGTGATCCTGCACAAAGTGGGCGCACGTGTGTGGATTGCACGGATCATGGTGTCGTGGGGTGTGATCTCGATGCTGACCATGTTCGTCACCACGCCGGCCATGTTCTACGTGATGCGCTTCCTGCTCGGTCTCGCCGAAGCGGGCTTCTTCCCTGGCATCATCCTGTATCTCACATACTGGTACCCGGCGCATCGCCGTGGCCGCATGACCACCTGGTTCATGACGGCAATCGCGTTGTCCGGCGTGATCGGCGGCCCGGTGTCGGGCTATATCCTGAAGAGCTTCAACGGCATGAACGGCTGGCATGGCTGGCAGTGGCTGTTTCTGCTCGAAGGCATCCCGTCGGTGATCGTCGGCATCCTGGTGTTCGTGATACTCGATGACCGCGTCTCGAAGGCCAAGTGGCTCACCACGGAAGAGAAGGAATTGCTCGAACGTCAGGTGTCAGCCGAGGAGGCCACCAAGCACGACATGCCGATTCGTCAGGTGCTGACGAGCGGCCGCGTGCTGATGCTGAGCCTCACGTACTTCTCGTTCGTGATGGGCCTGTACGGCGTGAGCTTCTGGCTGCCGACCATCATCAAGGCGACCGGCGTGACGGACGCGTTCATGATCGGCCTGCTGTCGGCGATTCCATTCGCCGCGGCGGTGATCGCAATGGTGTTCGTGTCGCGCAGCGCCGACCGCATGCGCGAGCGGCGCTGGCATATCGCGTTGCCGGCGATCGCCGGGGCCATTGGCCTCGTGCTCTCCGTGGTATGGGCGCACAACACGGTGCTGGCCATGGCGTCGCTCACGCTCGCGACCATGGGCATCCTCACCACCCTGCCGCTGTTCTGGAGTCTGCCGACGGCTATCCTCGCCGGCACCGGCGCCGCGGCCGGTATCGCGATGATCAATTCGATCGGCAATCTCGCGGGTTTTCTGAGCCCGTATGCGGTCGGCTGGCTAAAGCAGGCGACTGCCGCGAACGACTCCGGCATGTATATGCTGGCAGTGTTCATGATCCTCGGCGGTTTGCTCGCGATCAGTGTGCCCGCGAAGATGGTCAACAAATGAGGCGGCTCGCTTCGTGACGGGAGGCAGGAAGCGCCGTCAAAAGCCGCTCGTCACGAAACATGCGTCGCGGGGCGCGAGCCCCGCTTCGCGTCATGCACAGCACGCATCGCGCATCACGTCACCAACGAAAAAGCCCCCGTCCATTGAGACCGGGGGCTTTTTTATCTGCTGCAGCACCCGATCAAACAAGCGCCGCCGCGATCAAAGCATCAAACGATATTCATCGCCAGCGCGCTCTCACGATAGTGCTCGCTCGCCTTGGCGGAATCGCCGATCTGCTCATGCAAACGCGCCAGCGCGCGATGCGAACGAATCTTCAGCGTCTCGTTGTCGGCCAGTTTCAGTGCCCGCTCGAGGAACGATTGTGCCTTACCCCACAACTGCTGATGCAAGCACAGGCGGCCCAATGCGAACATCAGATCCGCATCTTCCGGACGATCCTTCTGCCACCCTTCGGCCTTCTGGATCAGCGGCAACGCGTCGCCCCCGGTCGTGTCCGGATAACGGCGCAGCAGACGCGCGTCCCAGTTCTGCGCCAGCGCTTCTTCGACAATCTTGCGCGCTTCCTGCGGACGATTCAGCGATACCAGCAGTTCGGCAGCGACATCGGCGAGACGCGGCGAATGACGTTCGGTGGCCGACAGCGAATTCCACAACTCCAGCAGCGCATCGGCATTATGGCGCCGGTCGCGCAGCAGGTTTTCCGCGGCGAGCTGACGCAAACGCACCGCCACCGCCGGATGGATCGCTTCGCGTTTTTCCAGCGTCTTGACGAGCTTGAGCACTTCGCCCCAGTTCTTCAATTGCTGTTGCGCGCGCAACGTGATCTGCTGCGCGTGAATCCGCCGTGCACCCTGCGACTGCATTTCAGTAAGCGCGGCGAGCGCGCCGTCCGCGTCGCGGCCGTCGGCACGCATGTCGGCGGTGGCCATCAAGCGTGCGTCCTGCCAGTCGGCTTCGTCGATCTGCGAGAGCCACTCGTCGCGCCGCGCATATTCATGCATGCGATGCGCCGCGGTGGCCGCGATCAGACCGGCCGCGCCCTTGTTGTCGCCATTCGTGAGTGAGTCTTTCGCGGCTTTTTCAGCACGTGAGAACCGCCCGGCGTACAGATTGCCGATCGCGTCACGCAATGCCGCGTGCGCCTTCGCGACACGCGAGCGCGCACGGTAGGCGGCCACGCGCTGCGGCATGCGCCAGATATTGCGCACGATGCGCAGCAACGCATACAGCAGGATGAACAGCACCACCAGACCGACCACGAACAGATTCAGCGAGATGTCGACGCGGTACGGCGGATAGATCAGCAGCACCTGCCCCATGTCGAAGCGTCCGACCACCGCCAGCACCACCGCGATGGCGAACAGCAACGCGAGCCATAGAAGTCCCCGGATTGCCATGATTAACCTCGGCTCCGGTATTGATTGACGGCCTGCAGGCTGGTGTTCAGATTCGGCAGTTCAACCGCGGCCGAGCCCGCATCCACCTGGTTGACCAGATCGATCACAGTCTGGGTTTTCTTCGAGGTGCTATCGAAATAGCGCGTCAGTGCGGCCTGCGCCGCCTGCAGGTCGGACTTCAGCGTGGTCTGGTTGCGCGAGAGCAGCGCGAGGCGCGCCGACAGCAAACGCAGCTTCAGATTTTCGCGCACGAAGTAGCCTTGATCGGGCGTGACGAGCATGGCGTCGGCGTTGTCGATGCGGCGCACCTGCACGAGGCTGGTGAGCTGCTGGCCGATGCCGGTCGTGACTTCGCGCCACCAGACTTTCCAGCGCGGCTCGCCGGTGGCCGCGGCCACCTTCGCCGTGTCGGCCCAGGTGGCGGCCTTCGGCGTAGCGTGGGCAATCGGTGCTTCGCCAGAGAGCGGCAGGTTGTCGACCTGGTCGATCGCGTTGTCGAGCTTGATCGCCATACCCGTCAGATCCGTGGACGGCGCGGCCTTCAGCTTGTCGATGTCTTGTGCGATCGCCTTGCGCACCGTCACGGCCTGCGGGCTATCCGATGCGGCGAGCCGCGTGTCCGCGCTTTGCAGCGCGAACAGCGCGAGTTGCGTATTGCCGGTGAGCTGTAATTGCTGGCTTGCGGCCGACAGCATCTGGCCGACTTCGGCCATCGTCCAGTCGTCGCGATTGCGGGCGAGGTCGGTGTATTGCTGTTGCAGTGCCTGCTGCGCGGTTTGCGCGTCAGCGAGCTTGCCTTCGAGTTGCGCGACCTGCGCGTCGGATTGATGCACCGTGGCCAGCGCCTGATCGGTCTTGACGCGCAACTCGTTGGTCTGCGCGTCGTTCGCCTGCTGGCGTTGCGCGAGTTGCTGCTCGGTGCGCTCCACCTTGCGATTAAGCGCGTAGCCGCCCACACCTGCCGCACAAGCGATGATCACGACGACAAACCACAGCAGCGGTCCGCTCGCGCTGCGGCGCTTTTGCGCTTCGTAGGGCGTGAAGGGTGGATTCGGCGGCAACGCGCTGGTTGCGGCCGGCTGGGGTGAAGCGTTCGTGGATGCGTTCGTTTCAGTCATGCGTGATTTAGCCGGTGAATGAGCCGGGTTGGACGGTACCGGTTGAACAACGGTCGGGACGGCGGCAAGCAAGGCGCGGGCGATCCGATCGTCGCCCGCACCGGACACCGTAATGCTATCAAAACCCAATGCCCGCGCGGTCTGCGCGATGCGAGGGTGCGGTGTGACCAGGTTAGCGTGCTTCAATTGCGCGATTTCGCCGGCGGTCAGATGTTCTTGCGCGAGTTCGTGCAGATTGCGCACCCCTTCCGAACTCGTGAGCAACCAGGCGTGCGGCTCGCCGGCAAGCAACGCGTGGACCCGCGCCCAGCCGCCGATCGACGGTTCCGGCACGAGGCGGCGATAGGCCGCCGCCGTGTCGACTTCCGCGCCCGCCTCGCGCAAGCGGTCGGCGAGCCATTCGCGGCCGCCGTCGCCGCGCACGATCAGCACGCGCTTGCCTTCCAGCGCGCTCGCGCCGAGCGCGGTATCGATCGCCGCGAACAGGCCTTCGGAATCGAAGCGCGCCGTATCGTCCTCGGGGACGGACGGCGGGCTGATGACGTTGTACGCCGGCGCGGCGACGCCGTGACGCGCCAGCGCCTGCACACTGCCAGGTCCGACTACGCCGATCGGCAGCGCGTGCGGCCAGATCGCGTCGCTACGGGCAAACGCGTGATCGACCGCGTTGGGCGAGACGAACACCACCAGCGCATAGCGCTCCAGAGAAGCGAGCGCTGCGCGCAATGGCGCTTCGTCCGTAACAGGCGCGATGTCGATCAGCGGAAAGTCGAGCACGGCGACGCCTGCCGCCGCGAGCTGCGCGATCAGTTCGTTCGACTGACCGGCCGGTCGCGTAATCACGACCGTGAACGCCGTCTTGTCGACGGACGGGGATGCGTTGCCCGGGATATCGGCCGCCATCACTCGCCGGTCGCCGCGCTATCCGACGCGCCGTCTGCCGGCGCTGCCGCGGGACCGCTGGCCGTGCTCAGCGCACGGACGATGTCCATCGCGCCTTGCTGTTCGAGCGCGTTCGCCACTTCCTGACCGAGCGCAATCGCCCGTTCGACCGTGGGTGCCGGCGCCGATGCCTGCGCGCTCAAGACACGCTGGCCGTCGGGCGTGGCGACGACGCCGCGCAGATGCAGCGCGCCGTCATGCCATTGCGCGTAGGCCGCGAGCGGCACTTCGCAACTGCCGCCGAGAGCGCGCGACACCATCCGCTCCGCTTCGACAGCCGCCGCCGTATGTTCATGATGCAAGGGTGCGAGCCATGCCGCGAGATCCGCGCGATCGGCGCGAATCTCGATGCCGAGCGCGCCCTGCCCGGCTGCGGGCAAGCTGTCTTCGGGATCGAGCAGCGCGCGGATGCGCTCGCCGAGACCCAAACGCTTCAAGCCGGCCGCCGCCAGAATGATCGCCGCATAGTCGCCGCGATCGAGTTTCGCCAGACGCGTGTCCAGGTTGCCGCGCAACGGGCGCACCACGAGGTGCGGATAACGCATGCGCAGCATGGCCTCGCGGCGCAAGCTGGAGGTGCCGACCACGGCGCCGGCCGGCAGTGCGGCAAGCGAGTCATAAGCGTTGGAGACCAGCGCGTCGCGCGGATCTTCGCGCTCCATGATGGTGGAGAGCGCAAAGCCCGTGGGCAACTCCATGGGCACGTCTTTGAGCGAGTGCACGGCCAGATCGGCGCGGCCGTCGGCCAGCGCCGCTTCCAGTTCCTTCACGAAGAGGCCCTTACCACCAACCTTCGACAAAGTGCGATCGAGAATTTGATCCCCACGTGTCGTCATTCCGAGGATTTTTACGTCACAAGATGGATATAATTTGTGCAGCGCACATCGCACATGCTCCGCCTGCCACATGGCAAGGCGGCTTTCTCGCGACGCAATCACAAGCGTGTGGGGTGGCGTAGAAAACGTCTCGGTGTTCATTAGCTTGCTGATTGAAAGACGGGATGTAATAACAATCAATGTTAGCACGCGCCCTTGTGTCTCAAGGCACAGCGGAGCGCCGTGCCGGCGCGGTATCGATGGAGGAGACGGGCCTCGGCGCAACGTGCCTGCCCCATCCCTGCCTGTTCAAGCACGGTCGTTCGCGCACCGGAGCGCGGCATGCGGGATGATGCAATGCGGCGCAACGTGCTTCACGTGCATGGCGCGCGTGCCATGCACCTCGTGCGCTTTGTGCAGATCTTTGTACAAATGCGCGCGGCCCCCCTCTCCGGCGTGTTGTCATCGGCGGCCTTCGGTCGCATACCGCTTCGTACTGGTTTCGCGCAGTTCACGTTGCAACTCATATGCAGTTCCGCAGTAGCAGTTCATCACTCAACAGACCCTGGCTTCCCTGAGGAAACCCATCGTGACGTCTTCCGGATCGGCGCGCCCTGCCCGCCGCAACACTGCATCGCCCACCGCTCAAGCGGCCGACACCGCTGCTTCTGCCTCCGCCGCAACGGCTGCCCCGTCCACCGCGGCCAAACGCGCCGGCAAAGCAGCCAAGGCAACTCAGCCTGCCAACGCCGCTAAAGCCGCCAAGTCCGCCAAAACCTCCACGCCCGCGAAGGCGAATAAAGCGGTGAAGGCCGTCAAGACAGCTAAGGCAGCGCAAACCGCGAAAGCGCCCACGCTGCAAGCCGTTTCGCAGGATACGGTCGTGCCCGCGCCGAAAAGCAGCGCCCGCACGCGCGAGGACAAGGACCATCCGCTGTTTCAGGACATCCGGTATCTGGGACGCCTGCTCGGCGACGTGCTGCGCGAACAGGAAGGCGATGCGGTGTTCGACGTCGTGGAGACGATCCGCCAGACCGCCGTGCGTTTTCGCCGCGAAGACGATAACGCCGCCGCGCAAACGCTCGACAAGAAACTGAGAACGCTCACCCCGGAGCAAACGGTCAGCGTGGTGCGCGCGTTCAGCTACTTCTCGCATCTTGCGAATATCGCCGAAGACCGCCACCGCAATCGCCGTCACCGGATTCATGCGCTGGCCGGCTCGACCTCGCAACCGGGCACCATGGCGCACGCGCTCGAACGGCTCGTCGAGGCGGGCACCGCCGCGACCCCGGTTCTGCAGCAGTTCTTCAACGAAGCCCTGATCGTGCCGGTCCTGACCGCGCACCCGACGGAAGTGCAGCGCAAGAGCATTCTCGACGCGCAGCACGACGTCGCGCGCCTGCTGGCCGAACGCGACCAGCCGTTGACCAACCGCGAACGCGCGCATAACGAAGCCATGCTGCGCGCCAGCGTCACGTCGCTGTGGCAAACGCGCATGCTGCGCGACTCGCGCCTCTCCGTGGCCGACGAAATCGAAAATGCGCTGTCGTATTATCGGGCCACCTTTCTCGAAGAGATCCCGGCGCTCTACGCCGATATCGAGGAAGCGCTCTCCGAGCACGGCATCGACGCGCGCCTGCCGCCGTTCTTACAGATGGGTAGCTGGATCGGCGGCGACCGTGACGGCAACCCGAACGTCACGGCCGAAACGCTCGAGAACGCGATCACTCGCCAGGCCGCGGTGATTTTCGAGCACTACATGGAGCAGGTGCACAAGCTGGGCGCCGAGCTGTCGGTGTCGAACCTGCTGGCCGGCGCGAGCGACGCGTTGAAGGAACTCGCGGCCATCTCGCCCGACCAGTCGCCGCACCGCACCGACGAGCCGTATCGCCGTGCCTTGATCGGCATGTACACACGGCTCGCGGCCAGTGCGCGCGTGCGTCTGGGCGAAGGCAGCGTGCCGGTGCGCAGCGCGGGCCGCGGCGCGGCGCCGGTGCGCGCCATCCCGTACGGCGACTCCGCCGAATTCGTGCGCGACCTGCACGTGCTGATCGACTCGCTTGCGGCGCACCATGGCGCGCCGCTCGCGGCGCCCCGTCTGTCGCCGCTCGCGCGCGCCGCCGAGGTGTTCGGCTTCCATCTGGCCAGCATCGACTTGCGCCAAAGCTCGGACATCCACGAAGCGGTGATCGCCGAGTTGCTGAAACGCGCGGGCGTCGAAGACGACTACGCGTCGCTCGCCGAAGAAGACAAGCTCAAGGTGCTGCTCGCTGAACTTTCGCAGCCGCGCCCGTTGCGTCTGCCGTACGCCGAGTACTCCGATCTCGTGAAGAGCGAGCTCGGCGTGCTCGAAGAGGCTCGTGTCACGCGCGAGAAGTTCGGCGCGCGCGCGGTGCGCAACTACATCATTTCGCACACGGAGACCGTCAGCGATCTGGTCGAAGTGATGCTGCTGCAAAAGGAAACCGGCCTGCTGCAAGGACGTCTGGGCGACGCGAACGATCCGGCGAGAGCCGGCTTGATGGTGATTCCGCTGTTCGAGACGATCCCCGACTTGCGCAACGCACCGCACATCATGCGCGATCTGATCGCGCTGCCGGGCGTGGATGCGCTGATCGAACATCAGGGCAACGAGCAGGAAGTGATGCTCGGCTATTCGGACAGCAACAAGGATGGCGGCTTCCTGACGTCGAACTGGGAGTTGTATCGCGCCGAGCTGGCGCTGGTGTCGCTCTTCAATCAACGCGGTGTGACCCTGCGTCTGTTCCATGGCCGGGGCGGCACGGTTGGCCGCGGCGGTGGTCCGACTTATCAGGCGATTCTGTCGCAGCCGCCGGGCACCGTCGACGGTCAGATCCGTTTGACCGAACAAGGCGAAGTGATCGCCAGCAAGTTCGGCAATCCGGAAATCGGCCGGCGCAATCTGGAAACGGTGGTGGCCGCGACGCTCGAAGCGTCGTTGTTGCCGCACGGCATTGCGCCCGCGCAACTGCCCGCCTTCGAAGAGACGATGCAGCAGTTGTCCGACGCGGCAATGGCGTCGTATCGCGCGCTGGTCTACGAAACGCCGGGCTTCAAGGAGTATTTCTTCGAGTCGACGCCGATCTCGGAGATCGCCGAGCTGAACATCGGCAGCCGTCCGGCTTCGCGCAAGTTGCAGGACCCGAAGCAACGCAAGATCGAAGATCTGCGGGCGATTCCGTGGGGCTTCTCATGGGGTCAATGCCGTTTGCTGCTGACCGGCTGGTACGGTTTCGGCAGCGCGGTGGCCGCGCATCTGGACAGCGCGCCGAGCGACGCCGAACGCACCCGCCGTCTGGCGCTCCTCAAGAAGATGCACAAGACCTGGCCGTTCTTCTCGAATCTGCTCTCCAACATGGACATGGTGCTGGCGAAGACCGACCTCGCGGTCGCCTCGCGTTACGCGCAGCTCGTGTCGGACAAAAAGCTGCGCAAGCATGTGTTCGAGCGGATCGTCGCGGAATGGGAGCGCACGTCGAAGGTGTTGTCGGAGATCACGGGCAAAAACGAACGGCTCGCGGAAAATCCGCTGCTCGCGCGTTCGATCAAGAACCGCTTTCCGTATCTCGATCCCTTGAATCACTTGCAGGTGGAGTTGCTCAAGCGTCACCGTGCGGGCGATACCAATGCGCGCGTGCGGCGCGGAATTCATTTGAGCATCAACGGGATTGCGGCGGGCTTGCGCAACACGGGCTGATCGAGCGATATCAACCGGGCGGTTGATGCCACCCGGCTTAACCAGCGGCCGCTGCTGAGCCGCACGAAAAACGAAGCCGAGCGCGGATTAATTCGCCACGCTCGGCTTCGGCATTTCTGAGGTGTGTTTTCAGGCGCGGCGCCCGACGACGCAATGGCGCTCAACGCATCAGCGCCCGCGCCATTTCCGCACTGACGTAGTGGGCTTACTGCGCCTCGACCATCAGCGCGTCGAGCTTGAACGAGCCGTCTTCCTGCACGTCGAAATACTGACGCACCTCATCGGGTGAGTTGCTCCACAGCGAGCGAATCGCCACCACGCGCGGCTCCGGCGTGCGCATGCGCGCCACCCACGAGCTGAACTCGATCTCGATACGCCAACGCTCGCGAATCGCTGCCTTGAAACCCGCTGCCTCGAACAACGCAATCCATTCGTCCGCGCGGTAATCGCGGATGTGCGAACCATCACGCAACAATTCGACCGCCTGAATATGCGTGTCGAGCAGCGGATGATCGGCGCCGGCAATGTCGATGAACAGCACCTTGCCACCAGGCTTCAACACGCGTCGCACTTCGGCCAGCGCGAGCGGCACGTCGTGCCAGTGATGCGCGCTCATCCGGCTGATGATCCAGTCGAACGAATCATCGTCGAACGGCAAGGTTTCGGCGGCGCCCTGTTGCGTGCGGATGGTGGCGAGGCCCCGGTCTTTCGCTGCGCCGTCGACCGTCGCCAGCATTTGCGGCGCGATGTCGTAGGCGACCACCTCTTTTGCGTGCGGCGCGACTGCGAAACTCGCATGACCGGCACCGCAGCCCATGTCGAGCACCTTCGCATCCGGCGTCGTGGCGATCGATTCGGCCAGCGTCTGCAGATCGGCGCCGGTGGCGTGCGTCTGACTCGTCAAATACGCGGCGGCGGTCGAGCCGAAGGCGTCGGCGACCTGATCGTGATGCTTCATGGGAGGCTCCGGTTATTTACGTGGGGTTGCGCCGGGCTTGAGCCCGGGTCGGTCTGGACGGCGCTGCGTCGTGCCAGTCGTTACAATAGAGCCCGCCGTGTACCAGTACAAGTTAAGCAATTATTCTGGTATTGATAACACCACCCGACATCCCGTCCAAGCACTGCCCGACAAGAATGACCACGCCGCCCTCCGCCGACCACCCGCCGCCGCTCGAGGCCACGCCTGCCCGCGCCCTTGGTGAATTCATCCGCGCGCACCGCGAACGGCTCACACCGCAAGCGCTCGGCCTGCCGCCGGGCCCGCGCCGCCGCACCCCTGGCTTGCGGCGCGAGGAAGTCGCGCAACTGTGCGGCGTGAGCCCGACCTGGTACACGTGGATCGAACAGGGGCGTCCGGTCTCCGCCTCCGCCGAAGCGCTGGCGCGGATCGCCGTCGCACTGCAATTGTCGCGCGCCGAGCGGGCGTATCTGTTCGAACTGGCCGCGCAGCGCGACCCGGCCGAGCCCGATCCGGCCGCCGCCGACGCCCCCGCCACCCTGCTCGAAACCGTGCAGCTCGTGAACGCACCGGCTTACGTACTCGACCGGCAGTGGAACGCACTGGCGTGGAACGAGCGCGCCGCCGACCTGTTCGTCGGCTGGCTGGACGGCACTCACGACCGCAATCTGCTGCGCTATACCTTCACCGAACCGGCCGCACGCGAGCTGATCGTCGACTGGGAAACGCGCGCGCGGCGCCTTGCCGCCGAATTCCGCGCCGACTCGATCCGCCATCTGAACGACGCCCCCACCCGCGGGCTGATCGACTCGCTCAGCGCCGCCAGCGACGCGTTCGCGCGTTTCTGGGCGTCGCAGGATGTGGGTGGACGGGAAGGCGGACGGCGCGAATTCAACCACCCGCGCGACGGGCGCATCGTGTACGACCAGATCACCTTCAAGCCCGCGCACCGCGAAGATCTGAAAATGGTGGTGCTGGTGCGGGAGTAAGCGCCGCCCGGCGGCCGCACCATCCGGGGCCGGCCGCTGAAAAACGCCGTCCGCCGGCAGCGTCATTTGGCGCTCCCGGCCAGTGTTAAAATCCCTGTCTTTCCTCGCCATGGCGGCCCCGCGCATCGAAGCGCACGCCGTCCCGCTTTCACCGCTCGCTCAACTGCCGCTTAACTGCCCAACACCATGACGTCCCAACTGCACAAAAAAGGCGAAGCCTGGTCGGCTCGCTTCTCGGAGCCGATGTCGGAGCTCGTCAAACGCTACACGTCGTCGGTTTTCTTCGACAAGCGTCTGGCGCTCGTCGATATCGAAGGGTCGCTCGCGCACGCCTCGATGCTGGCCGCGCAGAAGATCATCGCCGCCGACGACCTCGCCGCGATCCAACGCGGCATGGCGCAGATCAAGGGTGAAATCGAGCGAGGCGAGTTCGAGTGGCAACTCGATCTGGAAGACGTCCACCTGAACATCGAAGCGCGCCTGACCGCGCTGATCGGCGACGCCGGCAAGCGCCTGCACACGGGCCGCTCGCGCAACGACCAGGTCGCGACCGACATCCGCCTGTGGCTGCGCGGCGAGATCGACCGCATCGGCGGTCTGCTCACAGAATTGCGCACCGCCCTGCTCGACATGGCGGAGAAGAACGCGTCGACCATCATGCCGGGCTTCACGCACCTGCAAGTCGCGCAACCGGTCACGTTCGGCCATCACTTGATGGCTTACGTCGAAATGTTCTCGCGCGACGCCGAACGCATGGTCGATTGCCGCAAGCGCGTGAACCGTCTGCCGCTGGGCGCGGCCGCGCTGGCCGGCACCAGCTACCCGATCGACCGTCATGCGGTGGCGAAGACCCTGGGCTTTGACGGCATCTGCGCGAACTCGCTGGATGCCGTGTCCGATCGTGACTTCGCGATCGAATTCACGGCCGCGTCCGCGCTGGTGATGACGCACGTGTCGCGCTTCTCCGAAGAACTCGTGCTGTGGATGAGCCCGCGCGTCGGCTTCATCGATCTGGCCGACCGTTTCTGCACCGGTTCGTCGATCATGCCGCAGAAGAAGAACCCGGATGTGCCCGAACTCGCGCGTGGCAAGACGGGCCGCGTGAACGGCCATCTGATCGCGCTGCTGACGTTGATGAAAGGCCAGCCGCTCGCCTACAACAAGGACAACCAGGAAGACAAGGAGCCGCTGTTCGACACCGTCGATACGGTCGCGGACACGCTGCGCATCTTCGCTGAAATGGTCGCCGGCATCTCGGTGAAGCCGCAAGCCATGCGCGACGCCGCGTTGCAAGGCTTCTCCACGGCCACCGATCTGGCCGACTACCTGGTCAAGCGCGGCCTGCCGTTCCGCGATGCGCACGAAGCGGTGGCGCTGGCGGTTCGCGTGTGCGCCGACCGCGGCTGTGACCTGGCCGACCTGACGCTGGAAGAAATGCGTAAGGAACTGCCGAATGTCGCGCAGTTGATCGGCGAAGACGTGTTCTCGTATCTGACGCTCGAAGGTTCGGTGGCGAGCCGCAACCATGCGGGCGGCACGGCGCCGGAGCAGGTGCTTGCCGCGGTCAAGGCCGCACGGGCAGCGTTGAAGTAAGGCAACAGGCGGCGCAAAAACAAAGGCGAACTCATCGACGGGTTCGCCTTTTTTGTTTTCGTGGTGGGATTGATCGCGTTGATTGCGCAAAGCGCCGCGCAAAAAAAGAAAGCCCGCGCGAAGCGGGCTAAATGAAAGACTTCCACCGATGCCTCCCGAAAGAGGCAAACGAAGTGTAGGCCCGTTTTCGCCGAAGAGAAATCCGGTCATATTTCGGCCTATTACAAGCGTTCGAATGGCACGGAGCGGGTGAACGACAATTGCATCCTGGCGCTTTTTGACTACCATCAAATTAGATCCAGCCCAGTGCTTTTCACGACGATGTTCACCTTCGCGCGTCACCTTCGCCGCTTGACCGGACCCTTCGCTTACCGCGTTGGCGCGCCGTTATCGCAGCCACATCGCGTGGCTTCGGCATCCGGATTGACGGCAACTTCGGTTCTGGTGCTCACGGTCATGGCGGGCTGCACCATCACACCGCCGGATCGCCCGCTTATCATCACGCCGGCGGCCGCCGTCAACAGCGCGACGCTCGATCAATATCGCAGCGCGGTCGCCAGACGCATCATCGAACGCAGCCCGTCCTACGTGCTGCACGGCACCCCGCAAGCCATGCTGCGCTCGCTCGTGGTGGTCTCGTTCACGGTAGATCGCAATGGCCAGGTGCTGGCGTCTTCGGTGTATCGCACCAATGGCGACGACGATGCCGAAAGCACCGCGCTCGCCACCTTGCGGCGCGCCTCGCCGCTGCCGCAACCGCCCGGCCAATTGCTGAATGGCCGTGGGCAAGTCGAACTGTTCGAGGACTGGCTCTTCAACGACGACGGCAAATTCCAGTTGCGCGAGTTCGCCTCGCCGCAAGCGCAGACCATCGATTGAACGCAGCGCCGCGCCACCCGCGTAGGCCGCCTGCCTGACACGCAACGCTGACACCCAACAGCCGCCGTTGTAAGCTGTCGCATCGTCGCCCGCGCCAAGCATGGCTTCAACCGCCATGCAAGACGCGCCGAAGCGCACGAACTTAAACAAAGATGCCATCCAAGCTCGCGCCGCCCGCACGTAAAAGTCCGGCGCCCAACGGCATCACGACACCTGGAGACCTTGCATGTCCACTTCGCCGATTTCCGCGGCCCAGCCCAACGCGGCCGGGCAGAACAGCAGCGCGCGAATCATCTTCGCGAGCTTCATCGGCACCGCGATCGAGTTCTACGATTTCTACGTCTATGCGACCGCCGCGGCGCTCGTCATCGGACCGGTATTTTTCCCGCACGGCTCGGCGACCGCCCAGGCTTTGTCGGCGTTCGTCACGTTCGGCATCGCGTTCGTCGCGCGGCCGATCGGCTCGTTCATCTTTGGTCACTTCGGCGACCGGATCGGCCGTAAGTCGACCCTCGTGGCCTCGCTGCTGGTCATGGGCGTGTCCACCACACTGATCGGTTTCGTACCGGGCTACGACTCGATTGGCAGCCTCGCGCCGATCCTGCTGTGCGTCTTGCGCTTCGGCCAGGGTATCGGTCTTGGCGGCGAATGGGGCGGCGCCGCGCTGCTCGCCACCGAGAACGCGCCGGCCGGCAAACGCGGCTGGTTCGGGATGTTCCCGCAACTGGGGCCGTCGATCGGTTTTCTGGCGTCCAACGGTCTGTTCTTCGCTTTGGCGTTGTCGCTGAGCGACGAGCAATTCCGCAGTTGGGGCTGGCGCGTGCCGTTCCTCGTCAGCGCGGTGCTGGTCGCGCTCGGCTTGTACGTGCGTTTGAAGATCGCCGAGACGCCGGCCTTCCAGGCGGCCATCGAACGCGAGGAGCGCGTGAAGGTGCCGATCGCGACGCTGTTCTCGCAGCACTGGCTCCCCACCCTCCTCGGCGCACTGGCCATGGTGGTCTGCTACACGCTGTTCTACAACGCCACGACGTTCTCGTTGTCGTACGGGGTGTCGGTGCTGCATATTCCGCGGCCGACTTTCCTCGGCATGCTGTGCATCGCGGTCGTGTTCATGGCGCTCGCCACGCCGCTGTCGGCCTGGGCAAGCGATCGCTATGGCCGCAAGCCGGTGCTGATCGTCGGCATCGTCGCGGCGATCCTGTCGGGCTTCACCATGGCACCGCTGCTCGGCAGCGGACAGACGCCGCTGGTGCTGCTGTTCCTCGTGATCGAACTGTTCCTGATGGGCGTGACCTTCGCGCCGATGGGCGCGCTGCTGCCGGAACTGTTTCCGACCAACGTGCGCTATACCGGCGCGGGCGTGTCCTACAACCTCGGCGGGATTCTCGGTGCGTCAGTCGCGCCGTATATCGCGCAGGTGCTGGCCGCGCATGGCGGGCTGCCGTGGGTGGGCGCTTATGTGTCGATTGCGGCGGCCGTCAGTATGATTGGCGTGCTGTGCATGCGCGAGACGCGTGATTCGCATCTGATGTGATCAGGGTAAAGGCGCGCTGGTAAATCCCCTGCCTTGCGCGTCTTTTTGACTTGCCTATACTCGATTCCAATAACCCTAAGGCAAGCAGGGAGGCTCTGATGAATATTCATCTTCACAACGCGGACATCGTGATGATCATCGCGTTGGCGCTGCTAGGTTCGCTGTTGCTGGCTTTGCGTTTTCGTCCCGCGACGTGGAAAGGCATCGTCGTGGAAGCGCTGGCTGCGAACGCGGCTGCCATTGCCGCGGTGATTGCTTTCGAAATGCTGCTCGCCTAAGCAGCCGAACACCGCGGCGCCGGCACCTGCCCGGTCGAACGCGGTAGCCGGAAGCAGCCGATCTCATCTGAAGAAGCGGCCGCCCTTGCCTGTGCAGGCAGGCGGCAGCCGTCAGAATCTGGCATTGCGTCTGGCCCAACACGGGCCGCAGGCCGTTACCGGTAGTAATAACCGTGATGGTAGTAACCGCCGCCGTAGTAATAGCCAGGCGCCGGTGCAACGATGCAGCCTCCGAGCGCCGTTGCCAGCAGCGTGCCTGCGATCAGGGTCAGGATTAAGCGTTTCATATTGTTCTCCTTCGAGTCAGAGTCATTCGAGCCGAAACCCCGAATGACTCGATTGAACACGACCCTGCCTCGCGCGAACGTTGCCATTTGTAAGGGAAGATCACTGAGGTGTTACACGTTCGCGCCCCGAATCCGGTTGCGCCGAAGCATGGCGAGAACAGATTCACATCAGACGAAAACAGCACCTATACTGGTTTGAATATGCGTGTCGTGTGCAAGCCTTGCCCGTGGCGGGTGCATGGTTTGAGACGCGTGCGGTAGCGATCGAGTACGCGCTCCCGGTGCCGTAACAAGCCCGGCAATCACGCGCAAAACCACGCGAGTAGCTGATTAGGCACCCTACGAAAAGCGACAGATTTAACAGGTATGTAATGCGCGATGCTTATCCGAATGCAGAGCGCGGTCGTGAGAGACCGGCGGCGAGACGCCGGTGAGCGGCCCACGGTTCTGCCGGCACGCGCGCGGCATGCCTCGATGAATACACCATTGAACTTGGCAGCCGGCCGGCGGTCTGTTTAGAACTGGGTCGACCACCTGCGGTGGCCGTTCAGTGTCTGAGTCAGTTTGTTCATTGCAGTGATTCCTCTCCGCCCGTAGTTCCCCGACGCGGGCGTTTTTCGGAGGCGTTCCGTGGCAGCGCTCGTTTGATTGGGCGACTGTGCGTCGCGCCTCTTTTCTTTAGCCAAACGAATAGCCGAACCATCCGCCAAACGATTGCGCGAGCGCGCGGCGAAGTTGCGCTCAGGCGGCGGCTGATCCGTGCTGCATGGCGACGGCGCGCGACTCGCTGTGCACATAATCGATCGCCTCCAGCGCCTCGGCGACCGACGGTATCGACCGGCCGTCACCGATCGAAATCGAGCGGAACGGCGCGTCGATGCCGCAATGCGACGGCGAGGTCGCGACAAAAATCATGACTGTGCGCTTCTGCAAGGCATGCGCCAGATGAACAAGACCCGTATCGGTACCGACCACCAACGCGCATGCGTCGATCATCTGCGCGACTTCGGTCACGCTCAGCTTGGGCAGGACGGTAGAACCGGGTACCTGCGACGCGATTTGCTGCGCCTCGGCGCGCTCGCCTTCCGAACCCCACGGCAGCACCACCTGAAAACCGCGCTGCGTCAACTCGCGGCCAACCGCGACCCAATGAGGCAGCGGCCACTTCTTGTCGTCTTTGGAAGTGGCGTGAAACAGCGCCGCGACGGGCGCGCTGTTAGCCGCAAAGGGTGCGACGGCCGGCTCGGGCAGGTGCAGATTGTAAGCGGGCGGGCCTTCGACCTTGTAGCCCAGCGCCTCACTCGCGCTGATGCGCATGCCATGCCATGCATCGCAATGCGGACGCGGACCGAAACGCCCGGTGTAGGCAAATGCGGCGCCCCGCTCTCCGAGATCCCGCGACTGATATCCAATACGCTTGGACGAGCGAGCCAGAAAGGCGATGATCGCGCTCTTATACACACCGTGAATGTCGACGACGAAGTCGTAGCGGTAGGCGCGCAATTCGGCGATCGACGCCGCGATCGCCTTGAAATCGCCCCAGTGGCGCGCCTTCTTGAAGCGGCGCAGCGGAGCGGAAAGCACGCGGTCCACGCTCTCGCTCCAGTGCACCACTTCGGCGAATGCTTCGTCGGCCGCCCAGTCGACTTCAACGCCGGGAAACGCGCGCTTGATGTCGGCGACGACTGGCAACGCCTGCACGATATCGCCGAGTGAAGTGACCTTGACGATAAGGACTCGCTTCATTGAGGACCTGTTAGTTATTCAAACATCAAACTATTTTAGCCGACGATTGGGATAATCCTGGCTGAACACGGCGGTGCAACATCGCGGCATTAATACAACGGATTACATTGCAGAGCTTACAAAACTATTTTTGTTGCATTTCCAAATACTTTCATGCCGTTCTGTCGATGCGGTGCGCTTTATAATCCACTCTTTGCGCCAGCAGATCCCTTATGTCCCGGGCCTTTCCTCCACTTTCCTCCAGCATCGTGCGTCGCGCCAGGCGCCTGTGGCGGCAATACGGCATCTTCTGGCTCGGCGCGATCGCGGTCGGCCTCGTGGCAGTGCTTTATGCGAGACTCATCGACTGGGGCTATGGCGAATTCCGCGCCGTGCAGCAACAGCATGTGTGGGCGCCATTGATCGTCACGCCCGCGGTCGCCGCGCTCGCCGTCTGGCTCACGCGCAAATTCTTCCGTGGCGCCGAAGGCAGCGGCATTCCTCAAGTCATCGCCACCTTGCATTCCAAACCCGGCGAATTCGGCGCACGGCTGCTGTCGTTCCGGATTCTGTTCGGCAAGATCGCGGTGTCGTTTCTGGCGATTCTCGGCGGCTTCACGATCGGCCGCGAAGGACCGACCGTGCAGGTCGGCGCGGCGCTGATGTTCAATTTGCGGCGGCTGTATCCGCGCTCGAACGCGCAAATCGAACGGCAACTGGTGCTCGCGGGTGCGGCAGCGGGTTTGTCCGCGGCGTTCAATACGCCGCTCGCGGGCATCGTGTTCGCGATCGAGGAACTCACCCGCAGCTTCGAAGCCCGCGCGAGCGGCGTGCTGATTACGGCGATCATTATCGCCGGTGTGATCGCCCTCGGATTGAACGGCAACTACACCTATTTCGGCACCATCCAGATTGGCGCGCATTTCCCTGACCTGCTGGCGGTGGCCGTCGTGCTCACCGCCATCGTCACCGGCATTGCAGGCGGCGTATTCGGCTGGCTGCTGCTGAATACCGCGCGCTGGATTCCGGCGCCGCTGCGCCAGTTGCACGGCGAGCGGCCGGTCGCGTTCGCCGCGCTGTGCGGCTTCGTGATCGCGGTGGTCGGCCTCATCTCCGGCGGCACGACCTTCGGCAGCGGCTATGCGGAAGCGCGCGGACTGCTCGACGGGCACGAGCACCTGTCCGTGTTCTATCCGTTTCTCAAGATGATCTCGATGGTCGGCTCGTATCTGCCGGGCATTCCGGGCGGCATCTTCGCGCCGTCGCTGTCGATCGGTGCGGGCTTCGGCAATCTGCTGCACATGGTGTTCTGCTCGATGCAATTGCCGATGCTGATCGCCCTTGCCATGGTGGGCTATCTGGCGGCCGTCACGCAGTCGCCGATTACGTCGTTCGTGATCGTGATGGAGATGATCGATGGTCATGCACTGGTGATCTCGCTGATGGCCACCGCGTTGATTGCGAGCCGTGTCGCGCGTTTGTTCGCGCCGCCGTTGTATGAATCGCTGGCGGAGCGCTATATGGCGCCGCTGCCGCAACCGGCGCCCGCACCGGTGCCGGAAGTCCCCGAAGTCGAAGCGCCGGAGGCAACGGTCGGCGACGAAATCGACGGCGATGTCCGCGCTGAAGACGGCGCCCCGCGTCAGTAAACAACCACCGCCGGCGCACGCATATAAACCGGCCGCGCCGGCACCACTACGCAACCGGCCAGCATGACCGCCAGCACGGCGATCAAAAGCAGATTCTTTTTCATCATGGGTTCCTCTGAAACACAGGCGAGCGCTTGCGCGGCGCCTGTGTCGTCAAACTGGGGAGAGCGGCACGAGCGGGCTCGACCCCACCCCGCCGCACAATGCTGGTGTTTCCGGACTTAGGCCCAGTGGCCTTCGACCCAGCGATAGTTCGGGCCGTGTTCGACCCAGTGGCCCGGCACCCAGTGGAAGCCGACACGCTCGGCCTGCCAGTGACCGGCCGCCCACACATAGCGACCATGATCCCAACGCCAGTGACCGTGATCCCACACATAGCCGACGCGCGGCGCCGGCACGACTTCGTAACGCACGGCCGGCGGTGCGGACGGAGCGATCACGACGATTTCCTCGGCCGAAGCGGACGCAATGGCGGATGCACCAGCGGCGATCAGAACGGCGTTGGCGATCAGCAGGCGAAAGGTCTTGTTCATGTTATCCCTCTGTAGTTGGACACCGAATCCGGCGTTATCCGTTTAATGCGCGAGGGGACAAAAGCGCTGACGGCCGCCGTGTAACGGCACACGCTGAAGTGCAACGGATTATTTCGCCGCGCGGCATGGTAGCGTGCGGGCGCGCACGGGCAGGCACGGCGGCGCAGCGCGTTCGAGCAGCAAGGAGAGGACGAAGGAGCAGACGGCGCGTAGAACCCGCACCCGCGCATCTAATTGAACAGCAGAAGGCACAACGAGAAAACGGCGCTTACGCGCCCCATTCCGCCACGTCAGATCGACGCAACGAAGCAGAGCGCGCCGCGCTTTATGCGGAACCCGCTTGCGGTATTTCGATCTTGACCTCGAGCACCTCGAGGTCGTCCTGGCGTTCCAGGCTCACGCGAATATCGTCATCGGAGATTTTCACGTACTTTGAAATCACGGCCACCAGTTCGCGTTGCAACGCAGGCAGATAATCGGCAGGCGCATGGCCGCCGGCGCGCTCGTGCGCGATGATCAACTGCAGGCGTTCCTTCGCTACCGACGCGGACTTCTTCTTCTCGCCCAGCAAAAACGAAAGAATCGACATGACGTACGCCCCCCTTACTTGGTGCCGAAGAGGCGCTGCAACAGCCCTGGCTTCTGGTAATCGGTAAAGCGAAGCGACTTCTGCTCGCCGAGGAAACGCGATACGACATCTTTATAGGCTTCGGCTACATCGGTACCGTCGAGGTGCACGGCCGGCAGCCCCTGGTTCGACGCATGCAGCACCGCTTCCGATTCCGGGATCACGCCGATCAGGTCGATGCGCAGGATTTCCTGGATGTCGGTGAGCGACAGCATTTCGCCTTCGCTGACACGCTTCGGGTTGTAGCGGGTGATCAGCAGGTGTTCCTTGATCGGCTCCTTGCTTTCGATCGCGCGCTTGGTCTTGGACGACAGGATGCCGAGGATACGATCCGAGTCGCGCACCGAAGAGACTTCCGGATTCGTCACGATCAGCGCTTCGTCGGCGAAATGCATGGCGAGCAGCGCGCCCGATTCGATACCCGCCGGCGAATCGCAGACGATGTATTCGAAGTCCATCGCGATCAGGTCGTTGATGACCTTCTCGACGCCTTCCATGGTCAGCGCGTCTTTGTCACGCGTTTGCGAGGCCGGCAGGATGAACAGGTTCTCGCACTTCTTGTCCTTGATCAGCGCCTGGTTGAGGTTCGCTTCGCCCTGGATCACGTTGATCAGGTCGTACACCACACGGCGCTCGCAGCCCATGATGAGGTCGAGGTTGCGCAGGCCGACGTCGAAGTCGATCACGGCGGTTTTGCTGCCACGCAGTGCGAGGGCCGATGCAAAACTCGCGCTCGTGGTCGTCTTGCCCACGCCACCCTTGCCCGAAGTCACCACAATGATTTTTGCCATTACCCTTACCTTGTGTTCGTCAAATTCGTCAATTATGTGCGGCCCTATTTGCCGTGGAACGCTGCGTGCCGTGATGGTTCAGGGCAGCGCGCATGTCACGTCGATCAGGTGAGCCGCAATGGTTCGATCATCAACTTTTCTTCTTCGAGCCAGATCTGCACCGGCTTGCCGAGCACGTCGGCCGGCAGCGGGTTCTCGGTCGTACGATAGATGCCCGCGATCGAGATCAGTTCCGGTTCGAGACACGTGCAGAAAATGCGCGCGTCGTGATTGCCCTGCACACCGGCCAACGCCCGGCCGCGCAGCGGCGCATAAATATGGATGTTGCCTTCCGCGATCACTTCCGCGCCGTAGCTCACCAGACCGAGCACGACCAGATCGCCCTTTGCGTAGATGCGCTGGCCCGAGCGCAACGGCTTGTCGACCACCATGGTTTGCGACGAGGTGGCGAGACGGACGGGCTCGGCTGCGGGCGCCGGCTCGACCGCGGCCGCCGTGGCCGGGACGCCGTTTTCCAGGGAGCCGCCGGCAGCGTCAGCAAACAGATCGGCGGGCGGCGTAGCGGTCGCGGCAGTGGCCGCCGGCGCCACAGCCGCGGGATTGGCGCTTTCTTCGTCAGCGGACTTCGCGGCCGCGCCGCGGCGGTCGCGTGCTTCGAGCAGCGGCAGCGCGGACTCGGCCGCCCATGCCTGCTGCGCGTTGGCGACCACGCCGACCGGGCGCATGCGCACGCTGTCGAGCAGTTGCGCGATGTCCGCGAGCGGCACGCGTTCGTTATCGGCGAGACGGCGCACGTCGATCGCGACGACGTCGTTAGCGAAAAATTCGGGGGTCGCCTCGAAGCGCCGGGTCAGTTCGGCACGCATCGCATCGAGGTCGGTTGTCTTAACCACAAACAGGAGCGTGTCGACAGAGCCGCTGCGGAGTTCGAAAAAGGGCGATTTCTTAGGCGACATAGCGTTCGGCAAAAAATTTTGCGTATTTTACAGGCGTACAGGCCGGGAGCGAGTTTTTTCGCCGGGAGAGCGCGCCCCTGTGGCCTGAATACCCATGACGTGGCCGCTCAATAAGCCATAAACGCGGCCATAAACTCGGCCGTGAACGCTGTAGCGACGCGGATGGGATTTGAGCGGCAGGCTGACGCGCCGCTCGCGGGATCACTGTTGAAACACCTGAGACGTGCTCGGCACGTGACGCACCAACAGGCTTTCGGCCTGCTCGGGCGCGCGCACGACGCGCCGATGCTCACCGGTCGGACCAAAGCCGAGCGCCTCGTAAAAGCGCATCGCATTGCGGTTGGCGTCGGCAACCCACGCGTAGATTTCCATCGCGCCTTCGCCGGCGAGCCACGCGCTGGCGGTGTCGACCAGCAGCTCGCCGCCTCGCAGATGACGCACGGCTGGCGCCACCCACAATTCGCAGACGAACGCGCGGCGCGCCGCGGTGTCGTCGAAATATGCTTCGATCAGTCCGGCCGGATGGCCTTCGGTATAGAGGATGAAACTGGTGGTGATAAACGAAACAGCGTGTTCGGCAGCGGTGGCGTCGAACGTGGCGGCATCTGCCGACAACGCGTCCTCCAGCGTTTCGCCGAAGGCATAGGGCGCCTCGCGCAGCGACGCAGTACGGAGTTCGCGGAAAACGGCGCCCTGATCAGCGGCGATACGGCGAACGGTCAATGACGGACTCATGCAGACGAAAACCCCTTGAAACCCTAACGCATAGCTTTAACCGAACCGGCGCGCGAGTCAAATGCTTATTTACTGGATCGGACCGCGGCGCCGGTCCCTGGTGCAGACAGCGCGCCTCGATTGCGCGGCAATTCGCGCACGCGCCGCCTTGCTAGCCGGTTCGCGAGGCGCGCTGACCACCGCATTCAGGGCGCATCGTAAGCGCCGGTGCCGTCCGGCCACGGCGTCAGCAGTTCGTAGCCCTCTTCGGTCACGGCAATCATGTGCTCCCATTGCGCGGACAGCGAGCGGTCTTTGGTGACGACCGTCCAGCCGTCACGTTGCACCGTGGTGCCGGCGCGGCCCGCGTTGATCATCGGTTCGATCGTGAAGACCATACCCGGTTTCAGGCGCGCGCCCTGCCCCGGCTGACCGTAGTGCAACACCTGCGGATCTTCGTGATAAACCTTGCCGATGCCGTGGCCGCAGTAGTCGCGCACGATCGAGAAGCCTTCACGCTGCGCCACCTTCTGGATCGCATAGCCGACGTCGCCTAACGTAGCGCCCGGCTTCACCTCGCGGATGCCGGCGAGCATCGCTTCATAGGTCGTGTCGATCAACTGGCGCGCCACCGTACTCGGCTGGCCGACGCAATACATGCGGCTGGTGTCGCCAAAATAGCCGTCTTTGATAATCGCGACGTCGATATTGATGATGTCGCCATCCTCCAGGATTTCGCTCCGGCTGGGAATGCCGTGGCACACCACCTGGTTGACGGACGTGCAGACGGTCTTCGGAAATCCCAAATAACCGACATTTGCCGGAATCGACTTTTGCGTCTTGACAATGTAGTCGTTGCACAGTGCGTCGAGCTCGTCGGTGGAGACACCGGCCTTGACGTGCTCGCCGATCATCGCCAGTACGTCGGCCGCGAGGCGGCCGGAGATGCGCAGCTTGGCGATGTCGTCGGGAGTCTTGTAGGTAATGGCCATGAATTCGGTCGAGGTGAGTCGATAATGACGATCACCCAATTGTACAGAGGATCGCCGGACGGCCTCCCCGAACCGGCATCGCGGCAAACTTTCCACCCGACGCCGAGCGGTTTCAGGCGTCGCCCAGGACCCGGCTACGTCGAGCCGGTCCGGCTCATGTTGCAAGCGCACACGGAAATCTTTTGTGATGTTTGCATCTGGCAGCTCATTCGCTCCGTAAAGGCGGTTGAGGACTCGCTTTCTTCCCCTGCATCGTTTGGTTCTTCGCGGAAGAACGGGGCCTCTTTTTGCGTCCGCGATTTGCGTTGGTGCATCGCCTGTGTAACTGCTTTCCGCGCGTGTGCGTCGCGAGTCCGTGGCATTGGCAGCGAACCATCTGAGGAGCATCGCCATGTCGGAGTCCAGCAATAAATCAGCAGAACTTATCGATGTATTTGACCGCCGGGTGGAACGGCGCCTGCAACGCAGACAATTTTTCCGAAACGCTGGCGGCCTGAGCCTGGGTTTGGTCGGCGGCACGCTGATCAGTGCGTGCGGCGGCGGTTCCGGGTCGGTCGCGTCAGCCCAGAGCGCGCCGACCGACGCGGAAATACTGAACTTCGCACTGAATCTGGAGTACCTCGAATCGCAGTTCTATACGTATGCGACGACGGGTTCGGGGCTGGCCGCGAGCATGACTGCCGGCGTCGGCACACTGGGTACCGTCGTACCAGGGCAGCAAGTGCCGTTCCAGGACCCTGTGGTGCAGGCCTACGCGAACGAGATCGCCAACGACGAACGCGAGCACGTCAACTTCCTGCGCACGGCCTTGGGCAGCGCGGCGGTAGCAATGCCTTCGATCGACATCGGCGGCACCAATCCGAACGGAGCATTCTCGAATGCGGCACGCGCAGCGGGACTCGTCGGCGCAGGGGTCGCCTTCAATCCGTATGCGAACGACAACAACTTCCTGCTTGGCGCGTTCATCTTCGAAGACGTCGGCGTGACGGCCTATAAAGGCGCCTCGCCGCTGATCAGCAACAAGACTTTCCTCGAAGCGGCAGCCGGAATTCTCGCGGCCGAGGCCTATCACGCGGGGCTCGTGCGTACGGTGCTGTTTGCGAAAGGCGTCGACACCGCGAGTATCTACACGGCCGCCAACGCGATCTCCGCCGCGCGCGACAGCCTCGACAACAACGGCCACGACGATCAGGGCATCACCGGGGCAACGGCCGGCTCCTCGAACATCGTGCCGCTCGACAGCAACGGGCTCGCCTTCAGCCGCGGTTATGGGAACGTTCTCAACATCGTCTACCTGACGAGTTCGATGGCGACCAAGGGCGGCTTCTTCCCTAACGGCGTGAACGGCGCGCTCAACATGAGCGCCTGACGCCCGCAGGCGGAAGCACGCAAGCTGCTTGCCCGCTCCACCGGCAACGGGTTACCGCGATGACGATCGCGCTTACCCGCTGACCGGCCTTCATCCACCTTGCCTTGAACGCCGGAAGCCGTACAGGAGCCGTCATGAACGAAGCGATGAGTCAGGCCGCCTTACCTCAGACCCTCACCGAGCAAACCTGCTTCGACATCCGCGAGACGCTGGCCGGACGCCGCCGCGGCTTGCGGTCAATGCTGTCATTTGCCGGACCGGCGGTGGTCGCCTCGATCGCCTATATGGACCCCGGCAACTTCGCCACCAACATTCAGGCGGGCGCCGGCTACGGCTATACGCTGCTGTGGGTGGTGGCAGTCGCGAACATCGTGGCGATGTTGTTCCAATCGCTATCGGCCAAGTTGGGGCTCGTGACCGGCAGCAATCTCGCCGAGTTGTGCCGCTCGGCGCTGCCGCGCCGTTGCGTTCTCGCAATGTGGGGAGTCAGCGAAATCGCGGCGATGGCGACGGATCTCGCGGAATTCGTCGGCGGCGCAATCGGCGTTTCGTTACTCACGCATCTGCCGATGATGCCGAGCATGCTGATCACCGCGGCCGTTACCTATGGTTTGCTGCAGTTCGAGAAACGCGGCTTCCGGCCGCTCGAACTGGCCATAGCGGCGCTGGTCGGCGTGATCGGCTTGTCGTATCTGGCGGAATTGCTGATTGCGCCGGTACATTGGGCATTGGTCGTCAAACATACGTTCACACCGGGCATACCCGACAGCAATGCGTTGACGATTTCGGTCGGCATCATCGGTGCAACCGTGATGCCGCATGTGATATTCCTGCATTCAGGACTCACACAGAATCGCGTGAAGCCACGCAACGAAGGCGAGTGCACCAGGCTGCTGCGTTTTTCGAACATCGAAGTGGTGGCCGCGCTCGGCGTCGCGGGGCTCATCAACATGGCGATGGTGATCATGGCGTCGAGCGCGTTTCATGCCGGTCACGCCGATATCGCCAGTATCGAAACCGCGTGGCGCACGCTCACGCCGCTGCTGGGCAGCGCGGCGGCGGGTCTCTTTCTTGCGGCGCTGATTGCCTCCGGCATATCGAGTTCGGTCGTCGGTACGATGGCCGGGCAGATGATCATGCAGGGCTTCGTCGGCTTTCACATCCCCGTGTGGGCGCGGCGGCTGATTACGATGGTGCCGGCCTTCGTGGTGGTGGCCTGCGGGGTGGACGCGACGCGCGCGCTGGTGTTGAGCCAGGTGGTACTGAGCGTCGCGCTGCCGGTGCCGATGATCGCGCTGGTGTGGTTCACGTCGCGGAGGGATTTGATGGGCCGCTACAGAAACCGCCGCTCGACCACGATCGCCGCGGTGGCCGGCACGATCGCCGTGCTGGCGCTCAATCTTGTTCTGCTGCTGCAAATCGCCGGCATTTCGTCGTAGCCATCGCTTCATGAGGGGTGCCTTTATCGACGCACAAGTGAGTCGTGCCGCGCAGCGCGAAGCGCCCTACGGCGCCGTTCCGAGCAACTGCTTGCGTAAAGCCGGCGCGCGCGTCGACGGGTCGAGCCAGATACCGAAAAACGCTCGCGCGAACGCGGGGTCGTCGAACTCGCCGGTCATCCGGTCGCCGGCGTAAAACCGCACGCCTTTGCCCGGCAAATAGACGGCGCTGAGCTGATCGCCCGGACCGACATCCACGAACGCCTGCATCATATCCGCGCGCCAGCGGGTCAACGTGTCTGCCGGGATCGGTGCGCTCGCGAGACGCCTGATCTCGTTCATGCCCGTATCGACGAACCGTTCGCGCTTGATGCCGCGAAGGTAGACGATATGCAGCACGAAGCGTTCTTCATAGTCGATGGGTATCCGCTCGCTCCACATCTGCGCACGATAGAGCCTGAAGCCGAACACGCTGAAATCGCCCTCGCCCACGAGTTTCGCGGACTGCACATCGCCGAGCCAGTCAGCGCAGGCCGCGCTCGCCCACAACATCAGCACGAGAGCCGCGAGTACGCGCATCTCAGTCCGCCGACGCGAGCACGAATTGCATCACGTCCGTGCGTCCTTCGTCGAAACCGGCTTCACAGTAAGCCAGATAGAGTCGCCACGTGCGCACAAAAATCTCGTCGAAACCCTGCTTCTGGATCGTACCGAGCTGCGCTTCGAACGCACTGCGCCAGCAGCGCAACGTTTCCGCATAATCAGGCCCAAAAGCCAACGACGCGTACGCCGCGAGCTTGCCACGCCGGGCTGCTTCAATGAAGCGCTGCGGACTCGGCAACATGCCGCCCGGGAAAATGAATTCGCGGATGAAGTCACTCGTCGCTCGATACGCGGCAAAATGCGAGTCGTCGATCGTGATGGTTTGCACGAGCGCGCGTGCGCCCGGCAGCAGACGTTCGCGCAAGATGCGAAAGTACGTCGGCCAGAATTTCTCCCCGACCGCTTCGAACATTTCGATCGAGACAACGCCGTCGTACTGCCCGGTCAGCGTCCGATAGTCCCGCAATTCGAGGTGCACGCGATCGCTCAACCCGGCATCGCTCACTTGCTTCCGGGCGAATTCGAGCTGCGCCGCGGAGATCGTGACACCGTGCACGTGAATGCCCTGGTGCGCCGCATGCATCGCAAAACCACCCCATCCGCAGCCGATTTCCAGAATGCGCATGCCCTCGCACAAGCCGAGCGTATCGATGATGCGTTGATACTTCGCATGCTGTGCGTCTTCAAGCGATTGATAGAAGTTGCCGTCGAACACCGCGCTTGAATACGTGAACGTCGGGTCTAGCCATTGTGTGTAAAACGCGTTGCCGATGTCGTAGTGCGCGTGAATATTGCGCCGGCTGCCCGAGCGCGTATTGGGCCTCAGCTTATGACGCAGCCCATACCAGAGTTGCGCGAGCCAGCCGCCATAAACCGTGCGTTGCAGCGCGTGCTCGTTGCGGATGGCAACGCGCAGCAAAGCGGCCAGATCGGGCGTATCGACCCAGAAGGCGCGCCATGCGTCGGCAAAACCAATATCGCCCTTGCGCAGAATCGCGCCGCACGCACGCCAGTCGCGCAATTCCAGACGCGCCCCCGGCGCCGCGTGCGAATCGCCGAATACGCGCTGCTGGCCGTCAGGCGTGATCAGCACCAGGTGCCCGACCTGAATCCGTTCGAGCAGCGATAGAAACAGACGGCCTGACGCGGGAACGGTTCGATGTCCGCTTAGGGTTCTTGAAAGCGCCATGGCTGGATCTCCTCAATCGGACGAAATGGGGCGCGCTGCGGCGGACGGTTGGTCTTGTCCGGCAGCGGTGTGGTCGGTGGAGGCGTCGGCCGTGCGGCCCGGCGCGGGATTTTTGCCGTAGAACGGCGCTTTCTTGATGGCGAGGCGCAACGCCTGCCAATGAATTCGCGCGACGACGCCGACGGTCAGCATCGGCTGGCGCAGCAACGCGGCCAATGCTGCCGGGCGCGTCATGGGCTTTAAACGACCACCGACTGCGGTGCGAATCAGAAGCCCGTCAGCGTCCTTGTAATCGATCGAGACCGACACACTGTTCGACGTCTGCCTGACGCGAAATTCGTAGCGCCCTTCCACGCGGCAAAACGGCGACACGTGCAGCACCTTGCGGCATTTGAGTTCCGTTTCAGCCGTGATCGGCGTGTTCCCCGCAGCGCTCAGCAGATCGCAGTGACGCTCGCCGAAGGTGTTGCGCACCTCAACCAACAGCGCCCGCAGACGATCGTCGCGGTCGTGGCAAAACCAGAAGCTGACCGGATTGAACGCATAGCCGAATACGCGCGGAAACGCTTGCAACCAGATCTTGCCGTCCGCTTCGTCGATGCCCGCGGCGGATAGTTGCGCGCGCATCCAGGTGGCGAGATCGCTGCCGTCGCGCGGACCATGATCGCGCTGATGCAAACTCAGCGGGCGCCAGCGGTCGATGCCGAACCAGCCGCTATCGAGCGATGCCAGACGATCCAGATCGCAGCGCACATAGAACACCGGATACGTGAAGCGGTGATGCTTCGGCCGCAGACGCTCGTGCATCACCTTGCCCGTCAAGAGCCAGGCGGGCGGATCGATGTCGGCTTCGACACGGGCGGGATTCATAGCGTGGCCCATGCCGGCGACACGTCGAAATCGGCGGCAACACGCAGCGCCGATTTCAGACCGTCCTCGTGAAAGCCGTAGCCCGTCCATGCGCCCGCGAACCACGTGCAGCGCTTGCCTTGCAGGGACGGCAGCCGGTGCTGCGCATCGATGGCGGCCAGATCGAACAGCGGATGATCGTAGACGAAGCGGCGCAGCTCAGTGCCCGGCGCGAGCCGCGCCACCGGATTGAGCGTGACGACGAGCGGCGTCCTGAACGGTAACGGCTGGAGCTGATTGACCAGGTAGCTGACGCACACCGGATGCGTGCCGTCGAGCGCGCGGCTCCCCAGGTAATTCCATGCCGACCACACACGCTGACGGCGCGGCAGCAGATTCGCATCCGTATGCAGCACGGCGACGTTCGGCTGGTAGCGCACGGCGCCCAGCACGCTGCGCTCGTCCTGATCGGCGTCGTTGTCGAGCAGGCGCAGCGAGGTCGGCGCGTGGGTGGCGAGCACCAGCGCGTCAAAACGCTCCGTGCCCATGTCCGTGAACACGTCGACGCCATCGGCATCGCGCCGCACGCCCCGGACCGCGGTACCGACGCGCACGTCGTCGAGCGTGCCGACGATGCGCCGCACGTACTCGCGCCCTCCTCCGACCACCGTCTTCCATTGCGGCCGCCGGTTCACCTGTAGCAGCGCATGGTTCAGGCAGAAGCGCAGGAACGTGGTGGCCGGAAAAGCGAGGATATCGGTGGTCGCGCTCGACCAGATCGCCGCGGCCATCGGCAGCAGGTAGTGCCGCTGGAACGCGGAGCCGTAGCCACCCGCCGTCAGCAGTTCGCCCATTGACGCGCGCGTTTCTATCGCGAGTTCGAGATTGCTTTGCGCGCTGTCGTTGAAACGCATGATGTCGCGCAACATGCCGATGAAGGTCGGCGAGAACAGGTTGCGGCGTTGTGCGAACACGGTGTTCAGACTCGTGCCGGCCCATTCGAGGCGGCCTTCGTCGAGCGAGACCGAGAAGGTCATGTCGCTCGGGTGCGACTCGACGCCCAACTCGGCGAACAGCGCGATCAGGTTCGGATAGGTGCGGTCGTTGAAAACTAGGAAACCCGTGTCGACCGGATGCGTGTGACCGTCGAGCGTGACGTCCACGGTGTTGGTGTGGCCACCCGCGTAGGCGGCCGATTCGAACAGCGTGACACGATGCTTGCGCGCCAGCAGCCAGGCACTGGCCAAACCCGAAATACCGGCGCCGATGACCGCAATCCGCGAGCCGCACGGTAATGAAGGGGTCGGTGCGGGATGAGTCATGGGCGCATCTCCTGGTCCAGGAAGCGCGCGGTCGGTTAGTTGGGTGTAGCGGGAGGTGCGCGTCCTTGACGGGATTTACGCAGCGGGGGGTGAAATGGATGCAAAGCGGGCGGTTTTTTGGGGGCAGACGCGCGCACGCGAACCCTGCAAGACCGAGAAGACAGGGAATAAGCGGCGTGCGGCGTCCCGACCTTGGCCGGTCAGGCAGAGTGTTTCCTGCCGGGCCGCAAGGGTCCGGCAGGAACCGCTACCGCGTCAGCGCAGCGGAATGATCAGATGCTGGCCGATCAAGATGAGGTTGGGGTTTGGCAGGTTATTGCGCTTCTGCACATCCACAAACCGCGCACCGCTACCCAACTGACTCGCGGCAATAGCATTGAGCGTATCGCCGGCGCGGACCACGTACGTCTTCTCGCCGCCGGTCGCGGCGGTGGTCAGCACCTGGTCGCTGATGAAGTATTTACGCAGCAGGTCCAGATACGCGGGCGACTGTTTGACCTTCGCGATCGCGGAGTTCAGGTAGATCAGAAGCGCGCTGTCTTCCTTGCGTACGCCGATTTTGTACGCGAGGTTGGAGCCGTCCAGCTTTGTGACGGCGAACGTCAGGTCAGTGCCCTTGATCTCCGACACGCCAAACGGATAGTCGTAGACGATGGCGTCGACCTGATGCTCGTCCAGGAAGTGCGACATCCACGAGCGCTGCCCCTCGATGCTCGCATCCGATAGTTCGACGATCTTGTTGTTCGGAAACGCTTTCTGAACAAACGCTTTCACGTCGGGGTCACCCTGCAGCACGCCGATCGTTTTCCCTGCCAGATCGGCTGCGGAGCGAACCGGCGAACCCTTGGCGACGATCAGCGAATAGCCGAAGTCCTCGACATAGGGAATTGAATAGACGACGCCACTCGGGGTGTTGTCAGGGAAAGTCAGGCCGTCCATGGCGACGTCGACAACGGCATTGCCTTGCTTGTCGGTTTTCGTCAGCTGATCGGGGACAGCCGGATACGTGTCCACGCCGTGACGCGTGTCGACCGTGATGATCGAATGGTCGCCCGAGGTGAACTCTTTCTGTGCGAACAGCAGATTGGCGAAGTCGACGTTGAAGCCTTGCGGTTTGCCGTTGTCTTCCGAGTAGAACGGACGCGACGGGTTTTCGACGCTGACGCGTACGACGCCGTTGCTCAAGATCGATTTCAACGTGTCCTTGTTGGGCACGAATCCGTCCGGGTTGCCGGGGGGTGGCGTTTTGACGTCGGTGTTGCCGGTATTGGTGGTATTGGTGGTGTTGCCGATGTCCACCCCGTTTGCCGCGACGGTGTCTTTGTCGGCGCTCTGGCTGCTGTTAAGGGGATTTTTCAGGCCGCCCTCGTGGATATACCAAGCGGCAGCCAGCAAGATCAGGAAAAGAACCGAACCCAGGATTTTCTTCATTGTTTTTTGATCGAGTTGAATGGTCGAGTGGCGCGTGCCTGATTATTTGGGTGCCGCGGGCGAGCCGAGTTGCTGAGCGGGCGAATTGACGGTGCCCAACTCGGTGGCGGCCTTGGCTTGCTGCACTTCGGCGCTTTCCATCAGCGAGGTTTCCATTTCGGAAAATGCCTTGTTGACCGAGTTCATCACGGAGTCGAGCGCGGCGTCCGTTTTGATTTGCGCAAAAGTGTCGCTGGTTTGCATGCCGGCGATCTTGTTCATCCGTTGCGCGGATTGCGACATATCCCACAGTGCCTTGGCCCGATCGATCGCGTCGGAGAATCGCTTGAGTTCGTCCTGCACCTGCTTATAACGCCCCTCACGAAACGCCAGCAGTTTTCTCATCGTTGCGAGTTGAGTTTCAAAACGCGCTGCGTCTTCCGGATACTGTTTTTTGAATTGTGCAGTCTTGTCCTCGAAGTTTTTCACTTCGGTGCGGAAGTCAGTGATGCTTTTCTTGAAGCGTTCCGCACCTTCCTGCTTTTCCGCCAGTTCGTTATAAAGCGTCTCGATCGGGTTCGACTTCGCCTCGTTCACGAACATTTTGACTTTCTGGTTCGCGAACTTCATGGCGAGCACAGGACCGAAGTTGATCGCTGCCAGCCCGATCACCGCCGCGAGGATCAGACCGACCAGGCCCTTGACCAGCAAGATCGCGAGCGGCGCGCCGATGGCGATGCACAGCCCGATAATCGACCACTTGATGACTTTGTATCTGGTGGAGCTCGTGGTCGTGTCTACGACGGAATTGCCAACTGACATGTGAATCCCCTTTTGAAGCCTGTTTTACAAAACTGCGTTTGCAAACTATTCGGGACATCGTTGTGGCTATGCGTTTGGCGCCGGTTTTCTGGACCTGCCGCAAAAACGCTGTATGACTTTACAGCCACTGAGGCGGCTCGGGAAGTGCCACTTATTTTCCGCCCTCATTCAGCGGATCATGAACTCGAATCCAGCCGATGGCCAAGGGTGGCGAGTGTCGCATTCAGGTGGAAATTATTCTGACAAAAACAAGTCAATTTATTTTCTAATTGCTTTCAATTTATGCAGACATTGCCGGTGAATGAGTCCATGTGCGCGAGAAAATATCTGTCGATTATGTGAGCGGCATGAATCCGGCTCACCGTTACGCAAGGACCGGCCCGATAGTTAAACGCTGCGGTCATGGCCGGTGCATTCGTCAAACTGACCGATCGCGCCTGGGTCAAGAAAGCTCAGAGACCGTCGGACGTGCTCCGGGTGACCTAATATAAAGTCCGGAGTCACCCGCTGGTTCGATCGCCCTGGAGCGCAGATGAAGACGTCCGGACTCGTCAGGTTCTCCGACTTCGAACTCGACATCGACCGCTACCAATTGCGCCGGGCCGGGCAGGAAGTGCGTCTCGAACACAAGCCGATGGAACTGCTCATTCTGCTGGCGACGCGCGAGGGAGAACTCGTCGCTCGCGCGGAAATCGTGCGCGCTTTATGGGGAGCCAATTCATTTCGTGACACCGAGAACGGCCTGAACACCGCCGTGCGGAAAATCCGCATCGCGCTGGACGAAGATCCGGTGAACCCGCAGTACGTCAAGACCGTCAAGGGCAAGGGCTATCGGCTGGATGGGATCGAGGCGCCAACGGCCGCCGAGTCCCAACTCAGCCCAACCCCCGCAGTCCGCGTGATCGTGTTGCCTTTCGCGAACATGACCGGCGACGCTGCGCAGGACAGCTTCTGTGACGCGTTGGCGGCTGAAACGTCCGCCACCCTCGGCGCGCTAAAGCCCGGGCGGCTGATGGTCATCGCAAGAACCACCGCCGCCCGCTACCGACGCACCGAAAAAAGCATTGCCGAGATAGCGCGCGAACTCGCGGTGGACTATGTCCTCGAGGGCTCCTTGACCCAGGAAGGTCAACGCTTCCGAATCCTTGCCCAGTTAATCCGTTGCGCCGACCAGGTGCAGGTCTGGAGCCATGCTCACGAGCCGACGTCGCGAGGCGCGCTCGATATCCAGAAGGAAATCGGCGCGGCACTGGTCACCGAAGTGACGCCGACGCTCACCGAACAGCAGCAGACGATGCTGGCAAGACGCTTGCCCATCGAGCCCGCCGCGCACGACGCCTACTTGCGCGGCCGGTATTTCTGGTACCGGCGCGTGCACTTCGACGCCGGATTTTCCGCGCACCACGCCATCAGCGGTGAGGATTTCTTTCGGAGCCGAGCCTACTTCGAAAGCGCGGTCGAGCTCGATCCGACCTACGCACTCGGTTATGTCGGCCTGTCGAACTTTCATGGCTCGACGGCCGTACACGGTCTTTTCCCACCCGAGCAAGGCTGGCCCCTTGCCCGCGTGGCAGTCGAACGGGCGTTGGAACTGGATCCTGGGCTGCCCGAGGCGCATCACGCGATGGCTGCGGTTCACTACTTCTACGACTGGGACTGGCGAAAAGCCGAAGCAGAGTTTCTGGAAGCACTGCGCCTGAATCCCAGCTATCCCGAGGCTCGCAGACTGTACGCGAGGCTTTTGCTCGCGATCGGACGCGAGCCGGATGGAGACGCGCAAATGAAGCGAGCCGAACAGATCGACCCGCTCGCTTTCAAGGGGTCGCGGGCCTTCGGTCTGGTGTTGTCGGGCCGTCACGACGAGGTGATGAAAGAGTATTTTTCCGGTGAGCGGAGCGAGCGCTCTCCGCTCATCTATCAGCTATTGGCCACGGCATTCGAGATAAAAGGCTTGTTCAAGGAAGCGGTGGAAGCCACCACGGAAGCACTGGTCTCGTGCGGCGGACACGCCCGGGCCCAGGCGATCCGCACGCAGTGGGAGAACGGTGGCCACGATGCGGTTCTGCGCTGGCTTCTGGAGGATCTGCTGGTTAGGCATCGCACGAGCTACACGTCGCCGCTGCTACTTGCCGAGATCTACGCCAGACTCGCCAGACCGTCCGAGATGTTTCATTGGCTCGAGGCGGCGCTGGCTGAACGCTCGTCGCGTCTGTGCGAATTGCGCACCAATCCCTGGTTTCAGCGCTATCTGTCGGCCGGCCAGTTCAGAAGCGTGGTCAAGCGGGCCGGCTTCTGAACACCATGATGTTCGATGAATCCGCAGTCCGGCGGTCCGGCGGTCCGGCGATCCGGCGATCCGGCGATCGCGAAGCAATGCCGGGTCCGGCGTTCAGTTTCCACCTTTGAATAGCTCGCGCATGCGGTCGGCTTCACCGTTGTGTTGCGATTGAATCAGTTCGTTGTAGACCTGCTCGCGGCTTTTGCCGGTAGGCGATCCCATTTCTGTGCTCGTCGACGGCGTACCGCCGACCGAGGTGGCGACCAGATCCTGGGAAGGCTGTGTTTGAGTTGAAGCGTCTTGCGCATAAGCGCTGCCGACGGCGAAGACAATTGCACTGGCGGCCACAATTCGAAGAGCTTTCATTTTGCTTTACTCCGGAAAATTGAATCAGGAAAGGCCTTCATGAAGAGGCCAGGGGTGTGATTCCCCGACCCCATGCATCAGGAGCCTGAAGGGCGTTGTAATGCGCGACGCCTGACCCCATGCTGCTTGCGCGAGACCGTTTCGCCCATGGAGGCTGAATGAAGAAATCCTTAATTTTCGCGGTGAGGTGCGTGGGCGCGATGGACGATTTACGAGGCATTTCAGAGGAACGGCCATGACCGGCAGTTCACTCCCGATGCGCACCGGGACGCTGCGCGCCCACCAGCGCTGGACGATCCTCGCGACCAGCACAGCGGGCGCGCTCGAGACTTTCGACGTCGTCATCTACGGGTTTTTCGCGCAAGAGATCGGCCGGGCGTTCTTTCCGGCCAGCGCGGGTCTGTCGACCGTGACGTTGTCGTTTGCGGTATTTGCGCTGGGGTTTCTGGCGCGGCCCTTAGGCGGCATCTTCTTCGGTCATTTAGGCGACCGGTATGGGCGCCGCCGGGTTTTTGCGTGGTCGGCGATTATCGCGGCGGTCTCGACACTGTTCATCGCGATCTTGCCGTCGTATCGCGCGTGGGGCGCGGCAGCCCCTTTTCTGTTGCTCGCGCTGAGGCTCACGCAAGGATTCTGTGTCGGCGGAGAACTGCCGGGTGCGATCGTCTATGCGGTTGAAACGGCGCGTATGAAACCGGGTTTCTCGTGCGGCATCGTGTTCTTCGCGGTCAACATGGCGTTACTGCTTGCTGCGGGCATCAACCTCATCGAGCAACGAACGCTCGCGCCGTCACAGATCGACGCGTTCGGGTGGCGCATCGGCTTTCTCGCCGGCGGAGTAATCGGACTGCTTAGCTTTCTGCTGCGCCGAACGTTGCCGGAAACCGACGCCTATGCACAGGCTGGCGATGCACGTGAGCAAAAGCCACTGTCCGTTCTCCTGCGTGACTATCGCGGGCCAGTCGCCGTCGGAGTCGTTGCGTCGACGCTGGTCGGCCTCAGCAACGGTCTGCTTGTTGCGCATGCACCTGCGTGGCTGCGGCTGCTTCACTATGAACCGCAACGGATTGCCGCCGCTCAAACGCTACATGTAGTGGCAATCTCTGCATGCATGCTGCTGATTGCGCGCATCGGCGACGTGCTGCCGCGACGTTATCTGTTTCGAACCGGCGCTGTGTTATCCGCCTTGTTCGCGCCATTTTTTTATCTGACGCTGGCTCGTCATCAAACTGATTTGCGCGTGGTCTTTTTAATGGCTGCGCTCGTCGCTTCGTTTGCGAACGGAACGTTCGCGTGCGCGATTGCGGAAATGTTTCCCGTCGGCGTGCGCTATAGCGGCGTGGCGCTGGCGATCAACATCGGGTTGGCGACAACGATGGGCGTGGCGCCACTTGCCGCCAATATGCTCATTATGAGGACGGGCTGGATGGAGGCGCCGGCGCTTCTGCTTGTGTGCGGCGCGGGGCTCGCGTTTGTTGCTTCGTTTGGGATGAGGCGGGGTTGGGTTGGAAGCGACATCGATAGTCTGAGCGGTGCATCAGACTGACCTACTGGAACAGCGAACATCATTGATCGGAACATGATCTAACCATCCGCGGTCATAATTCGGACCACCACAAATAAGCGACTCAATCCCGTACCGCAAAAATCACATGACAGATCGCGAATTGATCGTTCCACCGACGATGCAACCTATCGTAGAGCGTGCAGGCTATGTCCCCGCAGTGAAGGTCGGCGCTACTGTTTTCTGTGCCGGGCAGGTCGGGCGTACCGCAGACCTTGGAGTAATCGCCGATCCCGAGGCGCAATTCCTGGCATGCTGGGAAAATCTGCGCGTCGTGCTGCAAGCGGCTGGCTGTACTTTCGAGGATGTTGTCGATATGACGACGTACCACGTGCAGATGAGCACGCATATGCCTGTATTCCGCGAGGTGAAGAATCGGGTTTTCCCACGCGGCACATGCGCATGGACCACGATAGGCGTGTCCGAACTCGCGCATCCAGGCTTGCTGGTCGAGATCAAGTGCGTGGCAGTGAAGCGAGATTCAACTGCGGCGTGACGGCCGCTTTTAGCACCCAGTCGTGTTGAAGCCTCGGCAGCGAGCGCTCAACCTGCTTGCGTCGGTCGCGCCGGGCAGACTGCGCTGACCGAACGCCTGGCCGACGGCTGCGATGCCGTGTCTGTATTTTGCGTTTTCTGCCCGCATGCAGTCCTGACGACGCCCGGCGGCGGCGTAATCGTATAGCCGTCCGCCTTGAGCCGCTCCAGCAACGAGTCGTCACCGAAGAAGTGCGCTGCGCCGACCGCAATCAGAATCGGACCTTTGCCGTGAAAGTAGCCGTAGCGTTCTATTGCAGTAGCAAAAATTTTCGTGCCGTCATGAAGGATGTATTGGTTTGCGTCGTAAACCGATTGGTTCTCGAGCGGATCACGGGTTGTCAATAGCCGCTCGATTCGCGCCATATCCGAGTCCAGCCATGCCTGTTCGAGTTCACCCAGGTCCAGTTCGCCCGGCGCAGGACCAGTCAAGCCGGCACAACGATTCTTCAGGTAGGCCTCCTGTTCATCCGCCGGCATGTCGTCGAACATCTTCATTGCCCGGCTGAGCGTTTCCAGATAGATCACCGGCATCATGTTCCGTTGGGCGATCCTGAGCAGCCGTTCGTCGATGCCCGCGCTAAGCGGAGACGGCTTGCCATTCTTTATCTGGTTTGGAAGACGACCTGCCATCCTGGCTCCATCCACCGTCAGTGCTGCAAGCCATGGCTTCAACTGAAAAAACCGAACAATGTCCTCTTCGCTCTGCCGGGCACATCGCGCAAGTGCTTCAGCCGTCAGCGTGCTGACATGATTTGTGATGTTGTCCTGCGGACCGTATTGCCCGTAGCGAAACACCGTCGGCAGCTCCTTTTTGCTCACGGTAAGAGGCCCCTCCAACACAAGCGCCTCAGCACGGCTTGCGACTTGTGACAGCCGATCGTCGATGCGCGGATCGTCAGCGGCGAGCTTGTGAATGGTGGGAAGCAGCAGCAAGGTCGGCCGGCCGGGTGCAGTCGCGGTCCATAACGGCGCGGAGTCGGCAACGGGTGGCGTGGATGTCTGCGCGAACGAAATGCCGGCGAATAGTGCGCTGCCTGCAAGCGCGATCACCATCCCAATGATGAGCCGCATCCCTGTCTCCCCATTTTTTTGTTTTCGATGTAGTGATCGCGCGCGGGAATTAATCTGACTCTGGGCGTTCAATTCATGCATCCGCCCATCATGGAAATCGACGGCTCATCCGCTGTCGTCGTATTGCCCGCTGCGCTCAAATCATAATAGACGTGTAGAACGCCCATGATGTAGGGGGAAACGCTCGACCCTGCAAAGTAATGCCCGCCGCATGAATCCTTTCTTCGCGGCGGCAAACGTCAGCGCCACCGGGCAGTCGGCCTCCCAATCCCGGCCAGGCTACTCCTCACGGCCAGAGCAGCGCCCGATGAATGCCGTGAGCAGGTTCGTGATTTCCGCCGGCCGCTCCAGGCTCGGCAGGTGGGCCGCGCCGGACAATTCATGGTACGACCCGTTCGATACCGTGGTTGCAATATAACGGCTGCGCTCCTGAGTGCTGGGGAGGTCGAGGTCACCACAAATCACCAGCGATGGCACCGATATCTCACCCAAACGATGATAGGCAGGCGCGGCATCAAGATTCGTCCCGGTCGGCGCAGACCTGAGCGCAACTGAGTTCATTTCCACGAACAGTTGGCGAGCCTGACCCGTGACACGACCTTCTCGTTCCAGTGGGCCGTCCAGAGAAAGGCGCGTTCTAATCGTGATCGCCCGATCTATATCACCGATCCTTTCGGCTTCCTTCAGTTGCATCCGCAGGGCTTCGATTTCAGGCAGGCAAGTTGCCTCAGGCGCGCCAGTTACGTTGGGCGCAATGAGAACGAGGGCACGGACACGTGATGGATGCCGAAGGGCCGCGTCGAGCACGATCCCCCCACCCTGTGAACATCCGACGAGGATGACCGACTCATCGTTCGCCACGGTATCAATCACCGCCATCAAGTCCGCGACGGCAGAAAAGTCCTCCGCGTCGGCGCGGGTCTCGCCAAAGCCCCGGCGATCGTAGGCGATAGCCTTATTGTGAGCGCCGACGCCATCCAGTTGTGCGTGCCACATGCGGCTATCAGCGACGCGGGCGTGCAGAAAGACGACCGGGTCGCCATGACCGACAACTGTCGCAACCAACGTGGCACGGCCAGACGTAATCCGGAAATTGGAGGTCATGCTCATCCCAAGTGTTTGTAACGACTTGATCTGAAAGAATGAACAACACGGTATCACTCGATAGAACACAATTCAGCCGCCCCAAAAGCAAAACCCCGCAAGAACTTTCGTTCTGCGGGGCTTTTAAATTTGGCGGAAAGGGTGAGATTCGAACTCACGGTACCCCTAAAGGTACACTGGATTTCGAGTCCAGCGCATTCGACCACTCTGCCACCTTTCCGGGTCTTCCAACTCACAGCAACAAGGCTACTTAGTTGCCATCTCGTCAGATCCAAGCGGGTCGTTGCTTGGGAGAGCAAGATTATAGAACAGCTGAACCCACTTTCCAAGCCCCTTGGTCAAAAAATTTCAAAGGGGCTCGGCAATCGGTGACGCTATCAAGCGACATCAAGCGGTATCAAGCCGCCGGTACTGCCAGCCGTTCCACACCGCCGAGGTAAGGACGCAGCGCCACCGGCACCGTGACCGAACCATCCGCGTTCTGGAAGTTCTCGAGCACCGCCACGAGCGTGCGGCCCACCGCCAGGCCCGACCCGTTCAGCGTGTGCAGCAGTTCCGGCTTGCCTTGCGCATTGCGAAAACGCGCCTGCATGCGGCGAGCCTGGAACGACTCCGTATTCGAACAGCTCGAAATCTCGCGATACGTATTCTGCGCAGGCACCCACACTTCCAGGTCATACGTCTTGGTAGCCGAGAAGCCCATATCGCCCGTGCACAGCGTGATCACGCGGTAGGGCAATTCAAGTTTCTGCAGAATCGTCTCAGCGTGGCCGACCATCTGTTCCAGCGCGTCATACGACGTTTCCGGCGCGACGATCTGCACCATCTCGACCTTGTCGAACTGATGCTGGCGGATCAGACCGCGCGTGTCGCGGCCGTACGAGCCCGCTTCCGAGCGGAAGCACGGCGAATGCGCGGTCAGCTTGATCGGCAGCGTTTCCGCTTCGACGATGCTGTCGCGCACCGTGTTCGTCAGCGAGATTTCCGACGTCGAAATCAGATACTGCGTGATCGTGTTCTCGTCGCCGCCCTTCTCGACGCGGAACATGTCGTCGGCGAATTTCGGCAGTTGGCCGGTGCCGTACAGAATCTCCGGATTCACGATGTACGGCGTGTACACCTCGGTGTAGCCGTGGTGCAGCGTGTGCGTGTCGATCATGAACTGCGCCAGCGCGCGATGCAGCCGCGCAATCTGGCCGCGCAGCAACGTGAAACGCGCACCCGACAGTTTCGCGCCCGTTTCGAAATCGAGGCCGAGCGGCGTGCCGACGTCGACGTGATCCTTCACTTCAAAATCGAACTGGCGCGGCGTGCCCCAGCGGCGCACTTCGACATTCTGTGTTTCGTCCTTGCCCATCGGCACGCTTTCGTGCGGCAGGTTCGGCACGCCGAGCAGCAGGTCGGACAAACGCTTCTGGATGTCGTCGAGCCTGGCCGCCGACGCCTTCATCTCGTCGCCAATACCGCCCACTTCGGCCATTAGCGCCGAGGTATCCTCGCCCCGCCCTTTCATCCCGCCGATCTGCTTCGACAGGGTGTTGCGGCGCGCCTGCATCTCTTCGGTACGGGTCTGGGTGTCGCGGCGTTCCGCTTCGAGCGCGGCGAAGGCCGCCACGTCGAGGGTATAGCCGCGGTCGGCGAGGCGCTTGGCGACGCCGTCGAGGTCTTTGCGCAGCAGCTGGATGTCGAGCATGGAATGGGGCGGGTGTTCGTTGTATGAAGCAGCGATTTTAGCGCACCGGCGCGGGCGGCCGGTGCGTTAGATGGTCAAGGCGTGCGGAATGGCGACACGGCATCCGAACCGGCCGCAGAAGGCCAGGCGCAAACGCTCAGCCCTTCTTCGGCTTGTTTTCGCTGCGCCACTGCGCATCGAGTTCGGCCAGCCGCGCCATCTTGTCGCCGATTTTGCCTTCAAGACCGCGCGGCGTCGGCTCGTACCAATGCGGGTCGCGCATGGTGTCCGGCAGATAAGTCTCGCCGGCCGCGTAGGCATCGGGTTCGTCGTGCGCGTAGCGATATTCGTGGCCGTAGCCGAGTTCCTTCATCAGCTTGGTCGGCGCGTTGCGCAGATGCACCGGCACGCCGCGCGACTGGTCCTTGCTCACAAACCGCCGCGCCTCGTTATACGCGTTGTACCCGGCGTTCGACTTCGGCGCGACCGCCAGATAAATGATCGCCTGCGCCAGCGCCAGTTCGCCCTCGGGGGTACCGAGGCGCTCATAGGTTTCGGACGCGTCGAGTGCGATGCGGGCCGCGCGCGGGTCGGCGAGGCCGATGTCTTCCCACGCCATGCGCACGATGCGCCGGGCGAGATAACGCGGGTCCGCGCCGCCGTCGAGCATGCGGCAAAACCAGTAGAGCGCGCCGTCCGGGCTGCTGCCGCGGACCGATTTATGCAGCGCGCTGATCTGGTCGTAGAACGCGTCGCCGCCTTTGTCGAAGCGGCGCAGATTCTCGGCAAGCGCGCTGCCGAGCAAAGCGCCGTCGATTTCGGTGCTCTTCTGCCGGGCCGCCGCGCGCGCGACGATTTCCAGGTTGTTCAGCAGCTTGCGGCCGTCGCCATCGGCGGAACCGATCAGGGCGTCGCGGGCTTCGTCGGTAAATGTGAGGCCGCCGAGCTCGTTCTGCGCGCGGTCGAGCAGTTCGGTTTGTTCTTCGTCGGTGAGACTTTTCAGCACGTAGACTGCCGCTCGCGAGAGCAACGCGCTATTTACCTCGAACGACGGATTCTCGGTCGTCGCGCCAACGAACACAAACAGCCCCGACTCGACGTGCGGTAAGAACGCGTCCTGCTGGCTCTTGTTGAAGCGATGCACTTCGTCGACGAATACCAGCGTCTGATGCCCGTTCGCGCGATGAATCTGAGCGGTCTCGACGGCTTCGCGGATATCCTTCACGCCCGAGAGCACCGCCGACAACGCGATGAACTCAGCGTGAAACGCGTCAGCCATGAGCCGCGCGAGCGTGGTTTTACCGACGCCGGGCGGGCCCCACAGGATCATCGAGTGAGCTTCGCCGGATTCGAAGGCGACCCGCAGCGGCTTGTTCGGCCCGAGCAGGTGCTTCTGGCCGATCACTTCGTCGATATTGCGGGGCCGCAGGCGTTCGGCGAGCGGAACATTGGCACGGGGTTCTTCAAACATGGCGTTTTAGGGATAATCTCGGCTTTTCCGGACGCGGTCCGTGTGAAAGCGGCGTGCTGCCGGTGAGCCACGCCCGCACGCAGGCATGCATGCGGGCAACGTCCTGCATTATGACAGTGACGGCGTTCGGCCGATGACTGTTCACTGTGGCGAAGGGATTTGGGTAGCACCGTTCGCGCAAAATTCCGACAATGAACCGACACGCTAACTCCGGTCGACAGGGACACGATTAGATGACACAAGATTCACTCGCCGGCGACGCCGGCTCCACCTACGCACCGCTCACGCCGGTGCCCGACGCGCGCCGCGCGTTCCGCACCGGCGACGCTTTCGCGCTGTGGTTCTCGCTCGGCATCGGCCTGCTGGTCGCGCAAGCGGGCGCGCTGCTGGTGCCGGGGCTGTCGCTGCCGCATGCGTTGCTGGCGATCCTGATCGGCAGCGCAATCGGCGTCCTGTTGCTGGCGTTGGCCGGCGTAGTCGGCACGGATACGGGTCTTGCGGCCATGTCGTCGTTGCGGCCGACGCTCGGCGTACGCGGCGCATCGGTACCGGCGGTGCTGAACGCGGTGCAACTGGTCGGCTGGGGTTCGTTCGAGGTCATCGTGATGCGCGATTCCGCCGATGCGCTCGCCAAGCAGGCCTTCGGTTTCTCAATGCCGCTGATCTGGACCGTGATCTTCGGTTTGCTCGCGACGCTACTGGCGATTAGCGGGCCGCTGTCGTTCGTGCGCCGGTTTCTGCGTACCTGGGGCATCTGGCTGCTGTTGGCGGGCGCCGCGTGGCTGTCATGGAATCTGCTTGCCAGGCACGATCTGGCCGCGCTGATGCGCCGTCCGGGCACCGGCGAAATGTCGTTCGGCGGCGCAATCGATCTGGTGGTTGCAATGCCGCTCTCGTGGCTGCCGCTGATCGCCGACTACACGCGTTTCGGCCGACGCCCCGGCGAAACCTTCCGCGGCACGCTGCTGGGCTATGGCATTGCGAACATCTGGTTTTATGCGCTCGGCGCGATCTACGGCCTCGCGGCGGGCGGTGGCGATGCGCTGCTGACCGGCGCGCTGGCTCAAGCGGGCGGCGGCCTCGCCCTGCTGCTGATCCTGATCGACGAAGTGGATAACGCATTCGCCGACATTCATTCGGCAGCGGTTTCGACCGGGACATTCTGGACGCGCGGCAGCGTGCCCTTGTTGTCGGCGGCATTCGGCGCGCTGTGCACGGCGATCGCCCTGCTCGTGCCGATGGCGAAGTATCAGAACTTCCTGCTGTTGATCGGCTCCGTGTTCGCGCCGCTGTTCGGCGTGATGCTGGTGGACCACTTCATCGTGCGCAAGCGTCGTATTGAAGCCGCCGCGCTCAGCGACGTTCGCGGCCGTTATGGCTTCTCGGGCGGCTGGCATCTGAGCGCGTTCGCGTCGTGGGCCATCGGCATCGTGGCGTATCAGGCGATCAATCAATGGCTGCCGAATCTGGGCGCGACGTTGCCCTCGTTGGTAATCGGCGCGGTGTGTTATCTGGCGCTGGTGTCGGCTCGGAAGACTGCTTACGCCTGAGTCGCATAAGCGTCCCGACGTACAGAAAGGCCTGCAAATGCAGGCCTTTTAGCTTCATGCGTCATCAACCTTATTTAGCGGACCTCGCGGTTCACCGCTTCGACGCCCGATACTCGACACCCGGCAACACGCACAGCAATTCGAACGCGAGATTCGCGCCGAGCAACGCAGTCGTGCCGAACGGATCGTACGGCGGCGCAACCTCAACCAGATCGCAGCCGACGATGTTCAAGCCGTGCGAGCCGCGAATGATTTCCAACGCCTGCGGCACCGTCAACCCGGCGATTTCCGGCGTGCCCGTACCCGGCGCGAACGCCGGGTCGATCCCGTCGATATCGAAGGTGATGTACACCGGAGCGTCGCCCATGCGCTCACGCACCCGCGCCATCAGCGGCGCCAGCGACTGGTTCCAGCACGCCTCGGCCTGCACCACTTCAAAGCCCTGATCGCGGCACCAGTCGAAATCTTCCGCCGCGTAGCCGGTGCCACGCAGGCCGATCTGCACGACGCGGTCGCAGTCGAGCAAGCCCTCTTCCACCGCGCGGCGAAACGGCGTGCCGTGCGCGATTTTCTCGCCCATCATCGTGTCGTTGACGTCGGCATGCGCGTCGACGTGAATCAGACCGACCTTGCCGTGCTTGCGATGAATCGCGCGCAGGATCGGCAGCGCGATCGTATGGTCGCCGCCGAGCGTGATCGGCTTGCAGTCGTGCTGGAGGATTTCGTCGTAGGCGGTTTCGATGCGCCTGATCGAATCGTGCAGGTTGTACGGATTGATCGCGACGTCGCCGAGATCGGCCACGCGCAGCGAATCGAACGGCGCGGCACGCGTCGCCATGTTGTATGGACGCAGCAGCACCGATTCGCTGCGGATCTGGCGCGGCCCGAAACGCGCGCCGGTACGGTTCGAGGTGCCGAGATCGAACGGCACGCCGACGAAGCAGGCGTCGAACCCTTCGGCCGAGCCGACGTTGGGCAGCCGCATCATCGTCGCAATGCCGCCGCAGCGGGGCATGGCGTTGCCGGACAGCGGCTGCGGCCGTTCGCCGGCCTCGGGGGAAATGAAGGAAGAAGTATTCATCGTGTCTCGGCAATGAAAAGGGGGCAGTAAGCAAATCTGTGCAACCGGCCGATGGATCAACGGAAAAAGCGCACCTTGCCGGGCGAGTCTCGATTCTTGAGCAGTTTCCCGCAAGTTAAAATACGAACAGAATAAACTTCACATTGATTCGTAGCGATGTATCCTGACGTATGTTCTCTCAACTCACCGATCTCGACCTGCGGCTGATCCGCGTCTTCCTCGCCATCGTCGACGCCGGCGGCGTCTCGCCGGCCCAAGCCACGCTGAACGTCGGCCAGTCGACCATCAGTACGCAGCTCGCCACGCTGGAAACACGCCTTGGTTACCGGCTGTGCGAACGCGGCCGCGGCGGCTTCAGCCTGACCGCGCGCGGCGAGCAATTCATCGACGCGGCGCGCGCCCTGCTGTCCGCGGTCGACACCTTCGGCATGCAGGCGCGCAATGTCGGCCGCAAGCTGGTCGGCACGCTCGATATCGGCATGATCGGCCACACGCCGGTGTCGGCAAGCGCGCGTATCAGCGACGCGATCGGCCGGTTCCGGGCGCGCGATCAGTCGGTGCGATTTTCGATTCTGGTGCGCTCGCCGGGCGAGCTCGAGGAACTGCTGCTGAATGGCCGGATTCAGGTCGGCATCGGCTATTTCTGGCATCGCGTGCCGTCGCTTGAGTACACCGAGGTGTTCGCCGAAGATCAGTTCGCGTATTGCGCGAAGGGGCATCTGCTGTTCGCTTCAGCCGGCGAGGTGTCGCCCGCCGAAGCTGCGGCTCACGAATGGGCGTGGCGCAGCTATCCGCTCCCCGAGGCCGAAAGTTCGACCACGCCACAGAACGTGACCGCCGTCGCTGACAACATGGAAGCGGTCGCGATGCTGGTGCTGTCAGGGCACCATCTCGGCTATCTGCCGGGGCATTTCGCGGCGCCGTTCGTCAAGCAAGGTTTGCTGGCCGCGTTGAATCCGGCACAGATGCGCTACCGCGTGGCGTTTCATATGGTCACGCGCGCACGGCAGCATCGAACGGATATCGTCGAAGCGTTTATCGACGATATGAAGGCCGCGCATCCGGCGCAAGTGCTGGAAGTGGAGGAGTAGTGGTTCGACGTTGCATCCACCGCAATACTCCGCCAAAAGAAAAGCCGCGCAATCAATGCGCGGCTTTTTTATTTCACGGACAAACCGGAGCGGTTTAACCGTTGATCACATCCGCGCCCTTCGGCACCGTGAACTTGAACGCATCGGCCGGCAGCGGCGGATTCTTCTGAATGTTCGAGAAGGTCAGCAGTGTCACGTTGCCGAACACATCGTGCAGTTCCATCGCTTCAAGATTGCCGTCCTTGAAACCGATGCCGACGCGCTGAAACTGCGTGTCTTTCGCCTTGGGTGTCAGTTCGAGCCAGTCGATGCCGGCCTTCACGCCCGCATCGCGCAGGGTGAAGTTCTTGTCCAGATCGTTGCTGCCGAACAGAATCGCCGCCGGGCTCGCGCCGAGTGCGCCGCCGAGGCTGCGCACCGTTACCTGGTTCAGATCCTTGTCGTACACGTAGAGCTTGTCACCGTCGGCTTGCAGCAGTTGTGCATAGGGCTTCTCGTATTGCCAGATGAACTTGCCCGGACGCGCGAAGGTGAACGTGCCGCTCGACGTGCCGGTCTTGCCAGCCGTGGACAGTACGCCGCTCGCACCCTGCGCCTTGCTCGGCGCGCGCACTTCCTGCTGCACAAAGGTACCGCGCGCGGAATGCACTTGTGCGACGAACGCTTTAAGTTGCTCGGTGCCGCTCGCGAATGCCTGCGACGCGACGAGCATCGACGCGCCGATCGCCACGCTGCCAACGCCACGTACGATCGTGCGAGCAAGTTGGCCAAAACGGCCCGATTGAGCACGCTCTCGGGCGTGCTGCTGCGCGAATAGTTGCATGGTGTTTTTCTCCCTTGATTGAATTTATCGAGCGCTCGTGGCGGCGGGCGTTGAGGGTACCGGCCGCGTGAGCGCTACGGTCAGCTTGACCCGCCCCGCCGGGGACGAACCCCCAGCCTTGAGTCACAGCTTAAGCAAAAAGCCTTAAATGGGGCTTATGAGCAGGGCTTATGAGCAGAACCGATGAGCGGGACTTGAATGCGGCGCGTTGCGGCCCCAGTTCGGTGAAATAGCCACATGGATCGCCTATTCCGCTTCCCGTGCTGGAGCAAGAATCTCTCGATTGCCGTTCGACGACATTGCCGAGACCACGCCCGAGTTCTCCATCTGCTCGAGCAGGCGCGCCGCGCGGTTATAGCCGATGCGCAGATGCCGCTGCACCAGCGAGATCGACGCGCGGCGGTTCTTCAGCACCACGTCGACAGCCTGGTCGTACAGCGGGTCCGCTTCGCCGTCGCCCGAGCCGCTTCCCCCGGCGCCCGCGGAGCCTTCGTCGCCCTCACCCGTCACGCCGCCTTCGAGGATGCCCTCGATGTAATTCGGCTCGCCCTGCTCCTTGAGCTTGTCGACGACGCGATGCACTTCTTCGTCCGACACGAACGCGCCGTGCACCCGCACCGGCAAACCGCTGCCCGGCGGCAGATACAGCATGTCGCCCATGCCCAGCAGCGATTCCGCGCCCTGCTGATCGAGAATCGTGCGCGAGTCGATCTTCGACGACACCTGGAAGGCCATCCGCGTCGGCACGTTGGCCTTGATCAGGCCGGTAATCACGTCCACCGACGGACGCTGCGTGGCCAGAATCAGATGGATGCCCGCCGCGCGCGCCTTCTGCGCGATCCGCGCGATCAGTTCCTCGACCTTCTTGCCGACCACCATCATCAGATCGGCCAATTCGTCGATCACGACGACGATGTTCGGCAGGCGCGACAACGGTTCCGGATCGTCCGGCGTCAGGCTGAACGGATTCGGCAGCTTCTCTTCGCGCTTCGCGGCTTCGTCGATCTTGTTGTTGTAACCGGCCAGGTTGCGCACGCCGAGCTTGCTCATCAGCTTGTAGCGGCGCTCCATTTCGGCGACCGCCCAATTGAGCGCGTGACCGGCCTGGCGCATGTCCGTGACCACAGGACACAGCAGATGCGGAATCCCTTCGTAGACGCTCATTTCGAGCATCTTCGGATCGATCAGGATCATGCGGACCTGCTCGGCGCTCGCCTTATAGAGCAGCGACAGGATCATTGCGTTGATACCCACCGACTTGCCCGAGCCGGTCGTGCCGGCCACCAGCAAGTGCGGCATTTTTGCGAGGTCGGCGCACACCGGCTTGCCGCCGATGTCCTTGCCGAGGCCCATGGTGAGCGGCGAAGCCGCGTCCGCATAAACCGCCGAGCCGAGAATCTCCGAAAGACTCACGGTTTGACGGCGTTGATTCGGTAACTCCAGCGCCATGAAATTCTTGCCGGGAATCGTCTCGACCACCCGGATCGACACCAGCGACAGCGAACGCGCCAGGTCTTTTGCCAGCCCGACGATCTGGCTGCCCTTCACGCCGGTGGCCGGCTCGATTTCGTAACGCGTGACAACCGGGCCCGGATACGCGGCGACCACGCTCACGTCGACGCCGAAGTCCTTGAGCTTTTTCTCGATCAGACGCGAAGTGAATTCGAGCGTGTCGGCGGAAATGGTTTCCTGCGCGGCCGGCGCCGCGTCGAGCAGCGAGATCGGCGGCAGCGTGGAGTCGCCCGGCAGGTCGGTGAACAACGGCACTTGCCGCTCTTTCTCGACGCGCTCCGATTTGGCGGGCGTGACGACTGGCGGCACGATCATGACCGGCTCGTGCTCCTCGATCCGCACGCGGCCCTTTTCGACCTTGCCCTCGCGCTTCACGGCGGCGGCTTCGCCCAATTTGCGGTCGCGGCCGGCTTCGCGGCGCAGCTTGGCGAACGTGACCGCCGAAATGATCGATTCGCCGACTTTTTCCGACACCGACAACCACGAAAAACGGAAATACAGCGACAAGCCGATGCCGAGCACGATCAGCAGCGCCAAGGTGCCGCCCGTGAAGCCCAGCGCATGCGAAATACCGCGCGCGACCGCTTCGCCGACCACGCCGCCCGGCGCACGCGGCAATTGCACTTTCAGCGACCACATGCGCAACGCTTCGATACCGTCGCACGCGAGCAACACCAGCATGAACGCGAAAGCGTCCGCGAGCCAGCCGGCATCGCGCGGCGCGTCTTCCTGCAGATCCTCGTGGCGGGTGATACGGCGGTAATTGGCGGAGATATGGCGGCCGAGCAGCACGATCCACCAGTAGGCGGACAGCCCAAACAGCAACAGCAGGATGTCGGACGTCCAGGCACCTACGCGGCCGGCCCAGTTGGCGATGCGGTCGACCTGCGCGGCGTGCGTCCAGCTCGGATCGTGCCGGCTGTAGCTGACGAGCGCCATGAGCAGAAACACGCCGAGCGCGACCTGCAAGATCCAGCGGATTTCGGTGAAAAGGCGCGACATGCGGTGCGGCAATGCCTGCGCGCTCGCGGAATAGGGAGCTTTTGCCATTGATCCTGTTGCGTGTGTGGCCGATCTGCCGCCGGAGTCGCGGCCCGAAGCGGCCCTTGGGGCGGCTCCAGACCCGGTCCCGGCTGCCAGGTCCATCGATGCGGCCTATTGTAAACGCAGTGCCCGACGCAAGGCTGTAAATGACGGTAACTTAGCCGATTGGCGTCATGGAAGGCCGCCGGGACCCGCGGCACCGCTATCGCCGCGATCGGAAAGCTTCATGAAGCAGGCCGGCGTGCCGCCCTTTATAATGCCGCTCTGATACCCATCTATAGTTCCAGCTCAAGTCGCGCGGCCTCGCATGGGCGAGCCGGGCGCCGTAAAAGGATTTCGATCATGCCCGCCACTTCCACGAAACACGCCAAAGTTCTGATTCTCGGTTCCGGTCCCGCCGGCTACACGGCAGCGGTCTACGCGGCACGCGCCAACCTGTCGCCGGTGCTCGTCACGGGTCTCGCCCAGGGCGGCCAGCTGATGACCACGACCGACGTCGAAAACTGGCCTGCCGACGCCCACGGCGTGCAAGGCCCGGAACTGATGGCGCGCTTTCTGGAGCACGCCGAGCGCTTCAACACGGAAATCATTTTCGACCACATCCATACGGCCAAGCTGGATGAGAAGCCGATCCGCCTGATCGGCGATTCGGCCGAATACACCTGCGACTCGCTGATCATCTCGACCGGCGCATCGGCACAGTATCTCGGCCTGCCGTCCGAAGAATTGTTCATGGGCAAAGGCGTGTCGGCTTGCGCCACCTGCGACGGCTTCTTCTACAAGAAGCAACATGTGGCCGTGATCGGCGGCGGCAATACCGCGGTCGAGGAAGCCCTCTATCTGTCCGGCATCGCCAGCAAGGTGACGGTGATCCATCGCCGCGACAAGTTCCGCGCCGAACCGATCCTGATCGACCGTCTGCTCGCGAAGGAAAAGGAAGGTGTCGTCGAGATCAAGTGGAACAGCACGCTCGACGAAGTGACGGGCGACCAGTCCGGCGTGACCGGCTTGCGCATCAAGAGCACGAAAACCGGCGACACCACCGACATCGCGCTGCAAGGCATTTTCGTCGCGATCGGCCACAAGCCGAACACGGATATTTTCGCGGGCCAGCTGGAGATGAAGAACGGCTACATCATCACCAAGGGCGGCCTGAACGGTTTCGCAACGGCAACCAATGTGCCGGGCGTGTTCGCGGCGGGCGACGTGCAGGATCACGTCTATCGTCAGGCGATCACCAGTGCGGGCACGGGCTGCATGGCCGCGCTCGATGCCCAGCGTTATCTGGAAAGCGTCGAAGAAATTGGCGAGCACGTAATGAGCGCTGAAGCCGACCGTTGATCAAGCTGTGAATCCGCATCCGGCGAATCTGCGCGGCAGGTACGGGCAAGCGCAACGGTAAAATGGCGGCTGGGCATAGCCCGGCCGCTTGCAAGAAAGAAGGCCGCGGCTCACAAGCCGGCGGCCTTTTTTGCGTCCTGGCGCGTGTCGGATGCGTCGCTCGACCGATCTACTTTTCTGTGTATTACCCCTATGCCGAAGAATCAGCCCCACCCTAGCGAACCGAAGCGCGCCCGTGCCGTTGCCCGGCCTGCGCCAGAGGCGGCCGCGCCCGTCGCCAAACCGAAGATCGAACCGGCCGCGGGTCTGGCCGGCCTCGGCGCGTTGCGCGATGCGTTAAAGGGCGACACGCAACGGCGTGAACGCGAGCGCGTGGCAGCAGCGGCAGCGCAGCGCGAAGCCTCGGCGGACGCCGATCTGTTTCGCCGCGAGATCGGCGCCGTTGCGCCGCTGGCTGTCCCGCCGCGCGCCACCTTGCCGCGCAATCCTCCGTCGCCACTGCCCGTCCAGACCCGACTCGACGAAGAAGCCGTGCTGCACGAAGCCATCTCCGACGAGTTCGATCCCGAGATCCTGCTCGAAACCGACGAAACACTCTCCTATTGCCGGCCCGGCATCAGTCAGGAAGTGGTGCGAAAACTCAGGCGTGGCGACTGGATCGTGCAGGCGCAAATCGACCTGCACGGCATGCGTCGCGAGGAAGCCCGCGAGGCGTTGGCCGAGTTCATTCGCGAATCGGTGAAGCGTGGCCTGCGGTGTTTGCGCGTGATTCACGGCAAGGGCCTCGGATCGATCGGCAAAGAACCCGTACTGAAGGGCAAAGTGCGCGCGTGGCTCGTACAGAAGTCCGAGGTCATCGCGTTTTGTCAGGCCCGTGCGCATGACGGTGGCGCAGGGGCGGTGCTGGTGCTGTTGCAGCCGGGCGCCATGCCGGCTCAGCCCAAATCCTGACGGAGCCGCGGTGATCCACCCGAGGCTGACGCTGGCGCTGACCGTGATGGAGGCGCTGGCCATTTTCGCGTACGCGATTTCCGGGTTTATCGAAGCCCGGACCCGCCGGCTCGACGCCGTGGGGACTTTCCTCGTGGCGATTGCCACTGCCTTCGGCGGCGGTACCCTGCGCGACGTGCTGCTGGAGCGGCGGCCTTTCTATTGGGTCGAGCATCAGGCCTATCTGATTGCGATCTTCGTGATGTCGCTGTTCGCGCCGACGCTGCTGAAGATGACGTCGCGCCTGCTTTCCGAGCGGGTTTTGCTGGTGGCCGATGCAGTGGGGCTGGGCCTGTTCAGCGTGTCCGGCACGTCGATCGCGCTCGACGCACAGATGCCGTGGTTCACGTCGGTGATGATGGGCGTGTTGACAGGCGTGTTCGGCGGCGTGATCCGCGACGTGCTGTGCAACGAGGTGCCGCTGATTCTGCGCGATTCGCGGCCGTACGCGACTTGCGCTTTTGCAGGGTGTTGGCTGTATGTGCTGCTGGACTACATGAACGTCGATACGGTCTATAGCGTGTTGATCGCCACCGCCTTCATCCTGCTCTCGAGACTGGCGACGTTCAGGTTCAACGTCCGTCTGCCTCATTAGGTTCGGTTCACCGGCTCCGCTTCCCTGCGTCTGCTTCCAGCAAACCCGCAACGCCCAAAAAAAAAACGCCGCCCGGAACCCCAGGCGGCGTGCGCGCTTTGCTACGGCCTTACTTGTTGGTAGCCAACGCCCCCGCACTCTGCGAGCCGCCGAACAGCGCCGTCAGGTACTTGGAGTTGTTGTTCATCGTCGACATCAGCGTGTTGAGCGCGGTGAACTGATTCTGGTACTGCTTCGTCAACTGCGAGCTGTAATTGGCGAGGTTGGTCTGTTGCGCGGTGATGCTCTTCAGGTCGGCGTTCAGCGCGCTGTTGCGCGTATCGATGATGCCGCCCGTCTTCACGAAATCGGTAATGCTCTTGTTCAGCTTGGCGCCGATACCGTCGGTCGAGTTGAACAGCGTGGCAACCTGCGCCGGATTGCTGGTAAGCGACGTGCTCAGCTTCTTGCTGTCGATCACCAGCGTGCCGTCCGCCGGATCGCCCTTCAGCGAAATACCGATCGCACCGAGCGTGGCCATTGAGCCGCGCGGGCCGACGCCGCCGCCGATAATCGACGCCAGCGAGTTCTTGATCGTCATCAACGTCGAGTCGCCGAGCAACGCGCCGCCGGTCTTCGACGTTTTGTCGTACGAGGACAGCGAGTTAATGGTCGTGACAACCGTGTTGTAGAGATTGGCGAAGTTCGTTATGGCCGTGTTCTGCGCGGTCGTATCCGGCGCGATCGTCAGTGTCTGCGTGGTGCCGACCGAGGCGCCCGACAGATTCAGCGTGACGCCTGAAATCGCCGACGTGACGGTGTTTGTCGAACTGCTCGCCTCGATGCCGCCGACGGTGAAAAGCGCGTCCTGAGCGCCCTCGCTTTGCCGCCAGGCCTTGTTGGTATCCGACGACACGATCGTGGACGCCGCGCCATTCGCGCCGGGCGTCGAACTCACGCCGAGGCTCGACAGACCGGCGTCGTCCGCGACGTTGCCGGTGGACACGTTGATCGTGTTGGCCGCGCCGGTGGTGGCCGAGCGCAGCACCAGGTGGGCGCCGCCCGTGCCGGTCACGATCGTGGCCGTGACGCCCGGGTTGTTGCCCGCTTTGTTGATCGCGTTGGCGATGCCGCTCAACGTGTTGTTGGTGCTGTCGATCGTGACATCCATCGACTTGCCGCCGACCTGAATGGTCAGTTTGCCGGTGCCCAACTTGGCCGCGCCGTCGAACGCCGCCGACGACAAGCTCTGCGACGTAGCGATCTGCTTGACGTCGATCGTGTAGCTGCCGGCCACTGCGCCGGCGCCGGCCACCGGGTCCAGCCCTTTGCCGCTCGCCGTAGCGCCGAAGGTCGACAGCGTGGTGCCGTCCGAGAGATTCTTGATGGCCGCCTGCAAGGCGTTCAGCGCGGAACTCAGGGCGCCGAAGGCGGACAGGGTCGTGGTGTCGGTCGTCTGTTTGGCCTTGAGCGCCGCCGTCTGGCCGGCCGTCTTCGCATTCACCAGGGCCGACACCAGCGACGCCACGTCCATTGCCGAGTTGCCGGTCGACCCGCTGATGATCGATTGCGCCGCTTGCTGCACCAGACTCTGCGCGTTAGCCGTCGCGCTATTCACAGACGTAGTGATCGTTGACATGCAAAGGCTCCGTGCGTCGAATTATTCGTTGTTTATTGCGTGACGCCCGGTGGTCATGCTCATTACGGCGGCAAACCGGCTACGTCGTGGTCACATCAGTTTTATTACAATTTTTTCAAATGTTACACTATCTTTCTTGAAAGTTTGTGACGTTTTTCCGGAGATGATCCGGTGCGATCTGATTCGCATTTAATCGTCGTGGGAAAACGAGCGTTTTTCGCTCAGTACCCAGCGTGGCGTGGCGCAATATTGCTTTCCAGAAAAATACCCACACCCGAATTCATGGCGCGTCCGGTCGGACGCTTTAAACCGGCGATGCACCGCACTCGCGCGCGGCGCATCGCCGGTGCTACGTCAGCTCTTATTGCAGGAGCTTCAGAACTTGCTGCGGGTTCGAGTTAGCTTGCGCCAACACCGAGATACCAGCTTGTTGCAGCACTTGTGCCTTGCTCAGATTCGCCGTTTCCTGTGCGAAGTTGGCGTCCGTGATTTGCGACTGTGCCGAGGACAGATCGGTCGATTCAGCTTGCTGCGACGTGGCGATTGCCGTGAAGCGGTTTTGCGCGGCACCCAGCGACGCCTGCAGGTTGTTCACCGTCTGCAGTGCGTTGTCGATGGAGACCAAGGCCTGATTCGCGCCCGTCACCGTGCTGATGTTCAGGTTCGAAACCGCCGGCGGGCTGTTGATCGCATTGATCTGCGCGACTGCCGAAGCCTGAGCGGCGGAACCCGCGCCTGCCGTCGTCGTTGCACCGGCCTGGAGTGCCAGCGCCGTGCCTTGCGTACCCGTACCTGCGGTTGCGCCTGCGCCGAACACCGCGGATGCGACGGTCTGTGTAATCGCCTGGTTGTTCTGGTCGGTGAAGGTGTAGCCGCCCTTGCCGTCCGACAGCACGTTGATCGACGTGATGGCCGGGCTGGCAGCGGTCGTGTAGGCACCCGACGCATCCACGCTGACGTTGACCGAGCCGAGCGTTTGACCTGTTTGCACCAGACCGCCACCGATCTTCGCTGACGACATCGACTGGCTCAGGTTCAGGCTGATGGTCTGGCCAACGTTCGCGCCGACCTGGAACGTCACGCTACCCGCCGAGCCGTCCAGAATGTTCGTGCCGTTGTACGTCGTTTGCGACGCGATACGGTTCACTTCCGAGATCTGTGCCGACACTTCCTTCTGCAGCGCAGCCTGGTCGCTCGACGACAGCGTGCCGGTCGATGCCTGCACAGCCAGTTGACGAATACGCTGCAGGCTGGAGGTCAGCGAGGACAGCGCGCTCGATGCGGTTTGAATCATCGATACGCCGTCGTTCGCATTCGACACGCCCTGGTTCAGGCCGTTGATCTGCGTTTGCATACGCGTCGAGATCGCCAGACCTGCTGCGTCGTCCGCTGCGCTATTGATGCGCTTGCCCGACGACAGACGGGTGATGGCTTGCGAAAGGGCGCTTTGCGAGCCATTAAGGTTTTGCTGTGCAACCAGCGAGTTGATGTTGCTATTGATTCCGAGCATGGAAGTCCTCTCAAATAAAACTTTAGATTTATTACCGACATCGGCAACGGCAAACGTATTCGTTGATGCTCACCGCAACAGAAATGACGGCCTGGGCAAAGGAAACTTGAGAGGTTTGCCTAACTTCGGTGCCAATTAATTTTGTCGAGTTTTGTCGATCTCTTACTCACTTCTTCTGGCATCCTAATCAAATGGAAATGCATAAGATTAACGAGCCATCGCACCCGGCTTCGCGAACCACCGCAGTCGCTCGCGAACGCATTCGAGATTGTCTTCGCGGCCTACATGGCGGTCGCGAAGACAATCTGCCGATAATAAATATCCATCACCTCGCGCGACTATCGCGCAAAATTCATGAGTACTTCCTCTGTGCTGGATTCACACAATGGATTAAAGGTTCATCAATGTCTGATCAACCGTCTTTTGCGTCTTGATGGTTTGCGCGTTCGCCTGATAGTTACGCTGCGCGGTAATCATTTTCACCAGTTCGCTCGTCAGATCGACGTTCGAGTTTTCCACTGCGCCGCCTTGCAGCACGCCATGATTGGTCGACCCCGGCCCTGAGATCTGTGCGACGCCCGATTGGGAAGTCTGCTGAAACTCGTTATTGCCGAGGTTCACGAGACCGTTCTGGTTCGAAAAATTCGCGAGCACGATCTGGCCGAGCGCCGCGGTTTGCTGGTTCGAGTAGTTGCCGGTCAACGTGCCGTCGGCGCTGATTGTGAAGCTCGTCAGCGTGCCGGCAGCGTAGCCGTCGGGTTGCAGCGTGTTCACGCCGTTCTTGCCGCCGTACTGCGTCGTGCCCGCGATGTTCAGCGTGAGGTTCTGCGGCGTCGATGAACCATCGGTGGTCGGAACGCTGAAATTGAACGCGAACGGCGTGGTCGTCGCGACGCCGTTCTTGTCGGTGGTACCGAGCAGCGTGCCCGACGAATTGAAGTTCGCGTGGCCAACCAGGCTCGCCGTGCCGGTCGAGGTGCCGGCATACACGTTCCACGTGCCGGCCGAGGTTTTGGTGAAGTACATATTGACCATCTGCGAACCGCCGAGCGAATCGTAGACCGTCGTGCTGGTCGAGTAGTTGTACGTCGTCGAGGTGTTCTGGTTGAACGCAATCGGCGTCGGCGCGATCGTATAGCTATCGTTGACGGCCGGTACGCCGTTGAACGTGATGGTCTGCCCGCTGCCAAGCGGAATCGCCGTACCGGACGTGTACGTACCGTTGGTCGACGTGCCGAGGGTATTGTCGGTCACCGTGTAAGCGGTCGCACTCGTGAACTTGACGGTGTAGTTATCGTTGTTCGTGCCCGAGGCGGGGTGTGTGATGGTCGCGCCGGGCGTGGTGAGCGTACCGGTGTTGGCGCCGGGGGCCACGGTTGGCGTGCCGAGCATCAGCCGGTCCTGCGCGTTCAGGTTCAAGCCGGCAACAATCTTCGTGGTCGCTTGCGGCGCGATGTTCGCGGTCGGCACGTTGAGCGGTACGGTTTGCGCGGTGTTGATGACACCCGTGCTGTTCGCCGCGTAACCCATCAGCTTCAGGCCTTGCGCATTGGTGATGAAGCCGTTCTTGTCGAGCTGGAACACGCCATTGCGCGAGTACACCAGCGAGCCATTGTTCGACATCTGGAAGAAACCGTTGCCGTTGATCGCGACGTTGAGCGCCTGATTGGTGCCGCTAATCGTGCCTTGCGAGAATTGCTGCTGCACTTCGGAGAGCCGTGTGCCGATGCCGATCTGGTTGCTTACCGCTGTCGCCACCGAATTGGCGTACATGTCGGCGAATTGCGCATTCCCGCTCTTGAAACCAACTGTATGGGAGTTGGCAATATTGTTGCCAATCACGTCGAGATTCTGCGACGCTGCCGACACCCCACTCAACCCTTGCTGGTAACCCATCGTGGTCTCCGTTCCAGAAAATCGTAATTCGGTGGATTTAAGGTTATTCGCTATTCTTTGATGTGACGCCCGGGCCGGTTGAACCAGGTCACCTGCCCATCACGCCCGCATTCTTACAATTGTTTCAAATGTTACGCTATATTTCAGGAAAGTATTGTGCAGATTTGTCGTAGGAATGCGGCGGCTCGAACACGTGCCTGATTTTTATGCAAGTCCGTTTGATTGCTGCGTATCGATGGGCGCTGCTGGGTATTGCTGGGAGCCATCGCTGCGAATTGGTGCCCGCGAGTGTCGATTTCCGCAGCTACCGTTCGTCGTTGGATAAACGGCCACTCCGGCCGTCATTGCGCCACAGCGCGCCTCGCAACCGCCACAGGTGACCACGATGACCCTGAAGCTCTATGCCCACCCCTTCTCCTCGTACTGCCAGAAGGTGCTGACCGCGCTTTACGAAAACAGCACGCAGTTCGAACTGCGCTTTCTGGCGCACGACGACCCGCAGGTCATGGCGGAATTCGCCGCGCTCTGGCCGATCAAGCGCTTTCCCGTGCTGGTCGACGGCAGCCGGACCGTGACGGAGGCGAGCATCATCATCGAATATCTCGGCTTGTATCACCCGGGGCCCGTCCCGCTCCTGCCGGCCGATGCCCGCGCCGCGCTGGAAGTGCGCAGCATGGATCGCTTCTTCGACAATTACATCTCCACGCCGCAGCAAAAGATCGTGTACGACAGCATGCGCGCCGAGACGGAGCGCGATCCGCGCGCCGTGGCCGAAGCCCGTGCAATGCTCGACACCGCCTACGGCTGGCTCGACAAGGTGATGGCCGGGCGCGAATGGGCCGCCGGCGATACCTTCAGCCTCGCCGATTGCGGCGCGGGGCCGTTCCTGTTCTATGCCGACTGGACGCATCGCATCAGCCCGGCTTTTGAGCACGTGCTCGCCTACCGCAAGCGGCTGCTGGCGCGGCCTTCGTTCGCACGCGCGGTCGACGAAGCACGCCCCTATCGCCCGCTGTTCCCGCTCGGCGCGCCTGACCGGGACTGAACGCGCGAGCCCGGCATAATCGGGCGAATGCGCCAAGCCGATTTCCAGGCGATACACTTCACTTCGAAACCCACTTCAGCCCATCACTCACAAGGCAAAACATGGACCGTTTCGAAGCGATGGAGATATTTACGCGGGTGGTCGAAGCGAACAGCTTCACCAAAGTATCCGAATCGCTCGACCTGCCCCGCGCCAAAGTCAGCCGCACCATTCAGGCTCTGGAAGAGCATGTCGGCGTGCGGCTTTTGAACCGTTCGACGCGACAGGTCAGCGTCACCGAAGACGGCGCGCTGTTCTACGAGCGTTGCGTGCGCATCCTCGCGGAGGTCACCGATGCCGAATCGTCGCTATCGAACAAGCGCGAGAATCCGAGCGGCACGATTCGCGTCGACACCTCCGGCACACTCGCCCGTGCGCTGCTGCTGCCCGCGCTCGACGATTTCTACCGGCAATATCCCGAGATCGACGTGCGGCTCGGACTGGCGGATCGCAATATCGATCTGATTCAGGACGGGGTGGATTGCGTGATCCGTATGGGCACGCCGGAAGAGTCGAGTCTCGTCGCGCGGCACATCGGCGATGCGCGGATCGTGACCTGTGCGTCACCTGCCTATCTGGAGAAGTACGGCACCCCCACTACGCTCGATGAACTCAGCGAACATCGCGCCGTCAACTACGTTTCCGCGCGCAGCGGCAAGACCTTCCCGTTCGAGTACCAGGTGGACGGCGAGATCGTCAAGGTCACGTTAAAGAGCGTGCTCGCGGTGAACGACGGCAGCGTCTATATCGGCGCGAGCGCGCTCGGCCACGGCATCATCCAGCCGTCGCGCTTCATGGTCGCCGATCTGATCGCGCAAGGTGCGCTTAGGGAAATTCTCACGGACTACACGAGCCCTGGCACGCCGCTGTCGATTCTGTACGCCCATCGCCGCAATCTGAGCTCACGGCTGCGCGCCTTCACCGAATGGGTCACCGAACTGGCGCGAAATAATCCGGATCTGCGTATCACGAACGTTTGACGTTGCGGCGCGGGAGCATCGCATTCATACACCGAATCCGCGGCACATCGCGCCTCGCAAACGAAAAAGCCCCATGCGTATCACAACGCATGGGGCTTTCTCCAACTCGAATCGCTCAGCGAATAACCCGCTTCAGGCAATCCGCTCTTCATTCGACGGATCGAACAACACCGCCTTCGACGCATCGAACAGCAGCGTTGCGTTCGTCAACGGTTGCGGATTCGACGCCGGGTGCACGCGGCTCACAATGCGCTTGCCGTTGACCTGCGCGAACACCAGCGTGTCCGGTCCAGTCGGCTCGATCACGTCGACCTTCACTTCGATCGGCTGCAACGACGCATTGTCGCCATGCGCGCCGCGCGCGTCGGTAATCCGCTCCGGGCGCAGGCCCAGAATCACGTCACGCCCCAAGTGCGACTTCACTTTCGCGGAGTCGAACGGCAGGTTCAGCACGCCGCGCGAGGTGCCCGTATCGAGTTCGATGCCGACGCCCGAACCCTGCTCCACCAGCTTGCCCTGGATGAAGTTCATTGGCGGTGCGCCGATGAAGCCGGCCACGAACAGATTGGCCGGCGAGTCGTAGATGTCTTGCGGTGCGCCAAACTGCTGGACGATGCCGTCTTTCATCACCGCGATACGATCGCCGAGCGTCATCGCTTCGATCTGATCGTGCGTCACGTAGACGATCGTCGTGCCGAGGCGTTGATGCAGCAGCTTGATTTCCGAACGCATCTCGATACGCAACTTCGCGTCGAGGTTCGACAGCGGTTCGTCGAACAGGAACATCACCGGATCGCGCGCGAGCGCACGGCCCATCGCCACGCGCTGACGCTGACCACCGGACAGCTGACCCGGCTTGCGGTCCAGCAGGTGCGTGATCTGCAGCGTGTTCGACACACGGTCGACGATCTGCGCCTGCTCCTGCTTCGGCACCTTGCGGATGCCCAGGCCGAACGAGATGTTCTCGCGCACCGTCATGGACGGATACAGCGCGTACGACTGGAACACCATCGCGATATCGCGATCTTTCGGCGAGAGGTTGTTCACCGTCTTGCCGTCGATCTGGATCTCGCCCTTGGTCACGGTTTCGAGGCCGGCGATCATGTTGAGCAGCGTCGATTTCCCGCAGCCCGAGCCGCCGACGAGAATCAGGAACTGGCCGTCTTCGATGTCGATGTTGACACCCTTCAGAACCGGCACCCCGTTCGGGTAAGTCTTGTACACGTCACGGATGGAAAGGCTTGCCATGCTGTGAATCCTCTTGTCTCTGGTACTACCTGAAAACTTTGTCGGATGACGGCGGCGCACCATCGAAGAAGCGCCGCCGCAATGCGTAGGGTTTAGCCCGGGTCTAGCCCTTCACTGCGCCCGCCGTCAGACCGCGCACGAAATAGCGGCCGGCAACGATGTAGACGAGCAGCGTCGGCAGTGCGGCGATGATCGCGCCGGCCATGTCCACGTTGTATTCCTTCACGCCGGTCGAGGTGTTCACGAGGTTGTTCAGCGCCACCGTGATCGGCATCGAATCGACACCGGAGAACACAATCCCGAACAGGAAGTCATTCCAGATCTGCGTGAATTGCCAGATCAGGCACACCATGAAAATCGGCAACGACACCGGCATGAGAATCTTCGTGAAGATCGTGAAGAAACCCGCACCGTCGATCCGCGCGGCCTTCACAAGTTCAGCCGGAATGCTCACGTAGAAGTTGCGGAAGAACATCGTGGTAAAGGCGATACCGTAAATCACATGCACCACCACCAGGCCGGTCGTGGTGTTCGACAGACCGAGCAGGCCCTCGAAACGCGCCATCGGCAGCAGGATCGCCTGGAACGGAATGAAGCAGCCGACCAGGATCATGGTGAAGATCGGATCCGCGCCGCGAAAGCGCCAGTGCGTGAGCACATAACCGTTGAACGCGCCGATGATCGACGAGATCAGCACGGCCGGAATCACCATGCGCACGGAGTTCATGAAGAACGGCTGCATACCGTCGCAGCGCACCCCGGTACACGCACCGCTCCATGCCTTGATCCACGGATCGATAGTCCAGTGAGTGGGCGGCGTGAGCAGGTTGCCGGAGCGCAACTGGTCGATGTCCTTGAACGACGTGGACAGCATCACGTACAGCGGAAACAGGAAATACAGGGCGAACAGAATCAAGGCCGCATAAATGACGGCACGGCTGATCGTCATCTTAGGCTGCATTGCGGGTGCTCCTCGATTCCAGATACATCAGCGGCACGAGCACGGCCACGACGGTAGCGAGCATCATCATCGACGATGCCGCGCCGACGCCCAACTGCCCGCGATTGAAAGAAAACGTGTACATGAAAATAGCCGGCAGCGACGAAGACGTACCCGGGCCGCCCGCGGTCAACGCGACAACCAGGTCGAATGTCTTGATCGTGATGTGGCAGAGAATCAGCAGCACGGAGAAAAACACCGGACGCATGCTCGGAATCACGATCTTGCGGTAGATGGTGGGCAAGCCCGCGCCGTCCATCTGCGCAGCCTTGAAGATTTCACCGTCGACACCGCGCAAGCCCGCGAGGAACAGCGCCATCACGAAGCCGACTGATTGCCACACGGCCGCGATCACGACGCAGAAGATCGCCTTGTCCGGGTCGCCCAGCCAGCCGAACGAAAAGCTCGTCCAGCCCCAGTCGTGAAACACTTTCTCAAGACCAACGCTCGGCGTCATGATCCATTGCCACGCCGTACCCGTCACGATGAACGAGAGCGCCATCGGATAAAGGAACACAGCGCGCAGCGCGCCTTCATTGCGAATCTGCTGATCGAGCAGGATCGCGAGGAACAGGCCGAGGCCGATACATATACCGATAAACGGAATGCCGAACCAGCCGAGGTTGGCAGCCGACGTCCAGAACACATCGTTATCGAACAGTTCGCGATAACGATCGAGACCGACAAAGTCATAGCGCGGCATCAGTCGCGAATTCGACAGCGACAGATAGCCGGTAATAGCGATGAAGCCATACACGAAGATCAGGCTGATCACGACGCTGGGTGCGAGCACCAGCTTCGGAATCCAGCGATCGGCAAGGGCCGCCATCGGCGACGTGCGGCGGGTCACGGTGGCCGTTTTCCCGTTTCCGCTGATAGAAGCAGTCACTACTCGACTCCTGCTGAAACTGTACCGCCGGGATGCTCGCGCATGGAAAACGCGAGGCCGCAACGGCATAGGTATGACTCGATGAAACCAGGGGTGAAGTCTCTCGCCCTAAGTAACGCAACTGCTGCAAGCACGCTTAAGCGCGCGCCCGGCGCCCACCAAGGGAACCGCCAGGCGCAGCACTTCGCTTACATCGCTTACTTGGTCTTCGCTGCCTTCGCGAGCGCGGCAACCGCGGTCTTCGAATCTTGCTGCGAGTTCATGAACTTCGTGACCACGTCCGAGATCGCACCCGCTGCTGCATCCGGTTGCGCCATGCCGTGTGCCAGCGAAGGCACGTAGCCGCCCGACTTGATCGCCACCTGTTCATCCGCGTACGACTTCTTCGCGCAGTCGTCGAACTTGGCCATCGAGACACCCAGACGAACCGGGATCGAGCCCTTGTTCAGGCTGAACTGTTCCTGGAAGTCCGGCGACATGATCGTCTTGGCCAATGCCAATTGACCCGGCGTTGCAGCCGTCTGGCCCTTCTGCTGGAAGAATACGAACGAGTCGACGTTGAACGTGTAGGCCTTTTCCGTGCCCGGCACCGCGGCGCAGACATAGTCCGAACCCGCCTTCTTGCCGGCGTTGGCGAACTCGCCCTTCGCCCAGTCGCCCATGAACTGCATGCCGGCCTTGCCGTTGATGACCATGGCCGTTGCGAGGTTCCAGTCACGGCCCGTGCGGCCCGCGTCGAAGTAACCCTGTATCTTGCGGACCGTGTCGAACACGCCGACCATCTGATCGGACGTCAGCGTCTTCTCGTCGAGGTCGACCAGCGCCTTCTTGTAGAAGCCCGCGCCTTGCGACAGCACCACGTCTTCCCACAGCGTCAGGTCTTGCCACGGCTGACCGCCCATCGCGATCGGCTGGATGCCGGCGGCTTTCATCTTGTCCGCCACGGCGAAGAACTCAGGCCACGTGGTCGGCACCTTGCCGCCCGCCTTGTCCAATGCCGCCTTGTTGATGTACAGCCAGTTCACGCGGTGCACCGAGAACGGCGCGGCAACGTAGTGGCCGTCTGCGTGCATGATCTTGTCGATTTCCGGCGGCAGGTTCTTCTTCCAGTCGCCTGCTGCAGCGTCGATCGGCACCAGCACACCTTGCGAAGCCCAGTCCTGGATCAACGGACCCTTGATCTGCGCGGCGCTCGGCGCGTTACCCGAGATCACCTGCGTCTTGAGTGCCGTCATGGCAGCGGCACCTGCGCCGCCAGCAACCGCGAAGTCCTTCCACGTGTAACCCTGCTTCGTCATGTCGTCCTTGAGGACGCCGACGGCTTTCGATTCGCCGCCCGAAGTCCACCAGTGCAACACTTCGATCGACTCGGCAGCTTGCACAGCCGAGACGCCACACATCAGACCTGCGGCGCACAAAGCGCTCATGATCGCGCGAAATTTCATTGCTTATCTCCTCCAGACACCTGAACAAAAAACAAATGGCCCCTGATGTCGCCAGGGTGCTGTGGTTGGTTCAAACAGGCAAAACACTGGGCGATCGAGCACGGTCGGGCGCATGCTTCACGCATGTGCCGGCGGACCGATATCCGGCCGCTGGAAGCTCAAGAGATGAGTGGTTCGGGATGCAACTGACTGTCTCCTCTTTTGATTTTTGCCTGCCCGCGTCGCGCGCGGCAGACTCGAGGTGCCTCACACGTTAACCCTGACACCAGACCCGCCTTCCGGCTTTCCGTAAGGGCCGCCGGGGGGCATGCTGGCGCGTGCTCGCACGCAATGTCCGTTAACATGCAGGGGACGCCTGCCGATTCGGGAAAACGCGCAACCAGCCTCACAGCGCACGCTTTTTTCATCGAATTAGCGCTACCTCTTGATTTGGATTGTAGTTAAACTACAATTCAGTGTCAAAAAATATTTTATCGGACTACGGTCGCCCTTTCCGGTCATCACGGCGGCCCCAGGATATCGACGGAGACTCATGCAAACCGACTCAAGCTTCACCTTCGTTCTCTTCGGCGGAACCGGCGATCTGTCGATGCGCAAGATCCTGCCGGCACTGTTTGAAGCGCACCGTGCAGGTGGCATGCTGGCCGACAGCGGCAAGATCTTCGCGGTAGCGCGGCATGTGGCGGATCGTGCCGGCTACCTGGAATGGGTCAATGAGCACGTCAAGCCGCACGTGTCGAAGAACGGTCTGGATGAAACGGCATGGGCGAGCTTCCTCGAACGCATCGAGTTCGTGAAGATCGATCTGGGCAAGCCCGAAGACTTCGTGCTGCTGCGCGACGCCGTGAGCGGCCTGCCCGGTATTCGCGTGTTCTATCTGGCAACGGGTCCGTCGCTGTTCGTGCCGATCTGCCACGCGCTGGCCTCGGTGGGGCTCAACGAAAATTCGCGCATCGTGCTGGAAAAGCCGCTCGGCTACGACCTCAAGTCGTCCAACGCAATTAATGATGCAGTCGGTGAAATCTTCGCTGAAGAACAGATCTACCGGATCGACCACTACCTCGGTAAGGAGCCGGTGCAGAACCTGCTCGCGCTGCGCTTCGGCAATGTGCTGTTCGAACCGTTGTGGCGCCGTGAATGGGTGGAAAGCATTCAGATTACGATCGCGGAAGAGCTCGGCGTGGAAGCGCGCGGCGACTTCTACGACAACACCGGTGCATTGCGCGATATGGTGCAGAACCATTTGCTGCAACTGCTTTCCATCGTGGCAATGGAACCGCCGCATTCGATGGATTCCGACTCGGTCCGTGACGAAAAACTGCGCGTGCTGCGCGCGTTGAAGCCGATCGATCCGCGCGATATTGGCAAGGTCGCCGTGCGCGGCCAGTATCATGCGGGCGTGATCCGCGGCAACGCGGTGCCGGCGTATGCTACCGAACCTGGCGTCAAGCCGGAGAGCACGACCGAAACCTTCGTTGCGCTGAAGGTGGAAATCGAAAACTGGCGCTGGGCCGGCGTGCCGTTCTTCCTGCGCACCGGCAAGCGTCTTGCGGACCGGGTCGCTGAGATCGTGGTGAATTTTCGTGCGGTGCCGCATTCGGCATTGGGCGCGTCCGCGTTGCGCGGCGGTGCGAATCGTCTCGTGATCCGTTTGCAGCCGAACGAGACCATTCGCCTCTACTGTCTCGCGAAGCAGCCGGGCGAAGGTATGAATCTGGCCAGCGTTCACCTCGATCTCGCGTTCGACCGGTTCTTCCGCGAAGGGCAGATGGAGGCGTATCAGCGTCTGTTGCTCGATGTCATCAACGGGCGCCTTGCGCTGTTTGTGCGGCGCGATGAGCAGGAAGCGGCATGGCGCTGGGTCGAACCGATCCTCAACGAATGGGCCGCGTCGAACAAGCCGCCCAAGCCTTATGCAGCAGGCACGTGGGGACCGGCTGCGGCGAGCGCGATGCTGGCGCAGCATGGCACCTGCTGGCTCGAGGAAGAGAATTGAATCAATTGAATCACGGCGCCGCGAGTTGCCCGATCGAAGCACAGCGCAGCGCCTGCGGGATCCACTGACGAACTGAACGGAATGGCGCCGGTATTACGAAGGCGCCTGCAAGTCATCCCGCTTGCAGGCATCGCGTGAGAGCAGCACGGCACGTTCCGCAGATCTAACAAGAAAGCAGCACGGAGGAGAAGTGATCGAGCTTCACGCTTTCGACGATCAACGCGCCCAATCCGACGCGTTGGCGAAAGCGGTTGGCGACGCGTTACATGCGTCGCTCGCCGCACAGGCGGCCACGGCCGCCGCGGGCACGCCGCATCCTGGCGCGCGCCCGGCAATGCTTGCAGTGTCCGGCGGCACCAGTCCACGTCCGTTCCTGCAGACGTTGTCCACGCGATCGCTCGACTGGGCACGCATTGCCGTGACGCTGGTCGACGATCGCTGGGTGCCGGAAACGGACAGCGCGAGCAACTCGCAACTCGTGCACGACACGCTGTTGCAGAACGCCGCGAAGCATGCCACGTTCTGGCCGCTGGTGGACACGGCGCAGGACCTGAACGCGCAGGTTGCCGCGCTGAACGCCGACCCGCGCTTTAGCGCCGTGCCGGACGTCGCGATTCTCGGCATGGGCGAAGATGGCCACACCGCGTCGATTTTCGCGGATGCGCCCGAATGGGACTACGCGATCACTACCCCCGAGCGCTTCGTTGCCGTGCATCCCGGCAGCGCGCCGCATGCGCGCGTGAGCTGGTCGCTCTCCGCGCTGAAAGAAGTGAAGCACCTGTTTTTGCTGATCGCAGGACCGCGCAAGCAGGACGTGCTGAATGCCGCCGCCGCTTCGCTACAAAAAAATGCCATCTCGCAGTTGGCAAACGACAAGGGAGTGAGACTCGATGTCTACTGGTGTGCAAACTAAGGCTGTTCCGGGCGCGGGCCAGCACGCCGATGGACCGAGGCTGCTTGCCGACATCGGCGGCACCAACGCGCGCTTCGCGCTCGAAACCAGCCCCGGCGAGATCAGCTCGGTGCAGGTCTATCCGTGCGCGGACTATCCGGGCGTTGCCGAAGTCATCAAGAAGTACCTGAAGGACACCAAAATCGGCCGCGTGAATCATGCGGCGATTGCGATTGCGAACCCTGTCGACGGCGATCAGGTCAGGATGACCAATCACGACTGGAGCTTTTCGATCGAAGCCACGCGCCGTACGCTCGGCTTCGATACGCTGCTGGTGGTGAACGACTTTACCGCGCTGGCCATGGCGCTGCCGGGCCTGACCGACATGCAACGCGTGCAGGTGGGCGGCGGCACGCGCCGGCCGAACAGCGTGATCGGCCTGCTCGGCCCGGGTACCGGCATGGGCGTGTCCGGCCTGATTCCGGCCGACGACCGCTGGATCGCGCTGGGCAGCGAAGGCGGCCACGCCACCTTTGCGCCGGCCGACGAGCGCGAAGACATCGTGCTGCAGTACGCGCGCAAGAAATGGTCGCACGTCTCGTTCGAGCGGGTGGCGGCGGGCCCTGGCATCGAAGTGATTTACCGTGCGCTGGCCGGTCGCGACAAGAAACGTGTGGCGGCGAACGTCGACACGATCGAGATCGTCAAACGCGCGATGGAAGGCGAGCCGCTGGCGGCCGAATCCGTCGATGTGTTCTGCGGAATTCTTGGCACGTTCGCGGGCAACATCGCGGTGACGCTCGGCGCATTGGGCGGCATCTACATTGGCGGCGGCGTGGTGCCGCGGCTCGGCGAATTCTTCGCGCGCTCGTCGTTCCGTCAGCGCTTCGAGGCAAAGGGCCGCTTCGAAGCGTATTTGCAGAACGTGCCGACCTACGTGATTACTGCTGAATACCCGGCGTTTCTTGGGGTTTCGGCGATTCTCGCGGAACAGTTGTCGAATCGCACGGGCGGCAGTTCATCGGCTGTGTTCGAGCGGATTCGCCAGATGCGCGACGCGTTGACGCCGGCCGAGCGCCGCGTGGCCGATCTCGCGTTGAATCATCCGCGTTCGATCATCAACGATCCGATCGTGGATATCGCGCGCAAGGCCGACGTGAGCCAGCCGACGGTGATCCGCTTTTGCCGCTCGCTCGGCTGCCAGGGTTTGTCCGATTTCAAGCTGAAGCTGGCGACGGGTTTGACCGGCACGATTCCGGTGAGTCATAGCCAGGTGCATCTGGGTGACACCGCGACGGACTTCGGCGCGAAGGTGCTGGATAACACCGTGTCGGCGATTTTGCAGTTGCGCGAGCATTTGAATTTCGACCAGGTCGAGCGGGCCATCGATCTGTTGAACGGCGCGCGGCGGATCGAGTTTTATGGGCTCGGCAATTCGAACATCGTCGCACAGGATGCGCACTACAAGTTCTTCCGGTTTGGTATTCCGACGATTGCCTATGGCGATCTGTATATGCAGGCGGCGTCGGCTGCGTTGCTCGGCAAGGGCGACGTGATTGTTGCCGTGTCCAAGTCAGGACGTGCGCCTGAGCTGCTGCGTGTGCTGGATGTCGCCATGCAGGCGGGGGCCAAAGTGATTGCCATTACGTCCAGCAATACGCCGCTGGCCAAGCGGGCCACTGTCGCGTTGGAGACCGATCACATTGAGATTCGCGAGTCGCAGTTGTCGATGATTTCGCGGATTTTGCATCTTGTGATGATTGATATTCTTGCTGTGGGGGTGGCGATTCGGCGCGCCGTGCCTAGTGAAGATGTGGCTGAGACGGTCGCTAAGGCGCGGCAAGGCGCGGATGATGATGCTACTGCTGTGCTTGACTGGTTGAGTCATGGGGCGGCGTCTTCGGCGCGGGATTAGTGGGTTTTTTTTGGCCTTCGCCGTGCTTGTTTTTTGTTTGAGTGTGGTGTTGGCCTTTTCTTGTTCTGACTTTTTTGATTTTTCCTTGTTCTGGCTTCTTTGGCCTTTCCTTGTGTTCTTAGTGGTCTATTAGTGTTGCCCCTGTGCGGGGCGGCACTTACTTTCTTTGCCGCCGCAAAGAAAGATAAGCAAAGAAAGCGGCTCAAACCGCTAATTCTTAAGTGGGTCCCCCGCGCAGCCACGGTAGTGGTGCATCTGGAATCTGTGCCCTCGCACATTCGCCCCCGGTGACAAGGCCGTCATACATCTCGCCTCGCACTACGTGCTCGCCGAAAGGGCTCATCATGCAAACCCTCGACTTCGTTCCGGTATGGTAAGAGCCATCGGCGATGAGTCGAATGCACGAGTACCGCAGCGCTTTCGCGAATACTGTGTTTGCCCTGGCTGACCGGCAAGTCGTAGCGATCAGCACTGTTTGAAGTTCGCACCCCGAACGAAATGCTGAAGGCAATAGAAACTACCGATCAGGGACAGACCGAGACACTGCGCTGAGTGAGGCGTGAGCACGAAAACGTAGCAACTGGTTAGGGGGCGCGTCGGCGCGCGCGGCGCCGCCGGAAGAATGACTGCTGTGTCACTGACGCGGAGTGTGCGAGAGCACGGATTCCAGATGCACCACTACCGTGGCTGTGCGGGGGACCCGCTTAAGAATTAGCGGTGTGAGCCGCTTTCTTTGCTTATCTTTCTTTGCGGCGGCAAAGAAAGTAAGTGCCGCCCCGCACAGGGGCAACACTAATAGACCACCAGGAAAACAAGGAAAGGCCAACGCCATAAAAGCACAGCCAAAACAGACCACTAACAAAACAAGGAAAGGCCAAAAAGTCAGAACAAGAAAAGGCCAACGCCGCAGGCAACCAACCCGCCTCAGTCGTTGCCGACAGTCTCCGACAACCGTTTGAGCGTGGCCACCCGCGCGCCGATGATATCAATGCGCCCATGCTCATCGACTAACGGCGTAGTGGCGTTGAGATACCCGGTCCAAGCCCCTTGCGCGCGCACAAGCGTCGGCCGCGAACGCGCCGGCATCTTCGCTTGCAAGCGGCGGTAATAGCGGTTCAGATCGAACATCGCGTGCTCACACTGCGCGTCCGCGCTACAGGCCCGCGGACGGCGCGGCGGTTCCCCGCCGGCGCTGATCCTCGCTACGGCGCTGCGCAGCGCGAGCGCACGATCACGCACGGGTTGCAACTGCATATCGGCTTCGGCCAGCACATACATCGAACCGCTCGTCGTCGCGAACACGGCTGCCAGCAACGGCTTCTCGACTTCGCGCGAGGCCCGCCAGCTCGCCTGGCTCTTCTCCCACTGCTTGCGCCGCGCGCGCGGCAACTTCGCGTCAAGCTGCTGCCACGCGCCATCCAGTGCGGCGTTCCAGCCGATTCGCGCGTTGTCCATGCACTGCACCTGCCCCACCGTCGACGACATGTCGCTGCGCGCCAGACACGTGCGCATCGACGCGTCGATCGGATCGGCCGCGGCGACTTCGGCATGCGCCGCCAAAGGCGTCACACCGAGCGTCACGGCAAGCACCGCACCGAATCCCACCAACGACATCGCCGACATCGCCGATGTCGAAGCCAGCGCGCCAAACGCGCGCCGCCAGCTATCAGCGCCCAGCAGGGACCGCGCTATCCGCATCGTCAGGCGCGTACGCAATCGACAAAGTATTCGATGCGCCCGTTGATCGTTTCGCCGACCAACCCGTGGATATCCGTGTGGAAACCCGGGAAGCGTTCGTTGAATTCACGCGCGAAACGCAAATAGTTGACGATGGTCTTATTGAAGCGTTCGCCCGGAATCAGCAGCGGAATGCCCGGCGGATACGGCGTCAACAGAATCGACGTGACGCGGCCTTCGAGTTCGTCGATCGGTACCCGGTCGATCTCGCGGTGCGCGAGCTTGGCGAACGCGTCGGACGGCTTCATAGCCGGTTCCATGCTCGACAGGTACATCTCGGTCGTCAGGCGCGCAATGTCGTTCGCGCGGTACACGCCGTGGATCTGCTGACACAGATCGCGCAGGCCAACGCGCTCGTACATCGGGTGATGCGAGACGAACTCGGGCAGCACGCGCCACAGCGGCTGGTTGTTGTCGTAGTCGTCCTTGAACTGCTGGAGTTCGGTGACCATCGAGTTCCAGCGACCCTTGGTGATGCCGATCGTGAACATGATGAAGAACGAATACAGCCCCGTCTTCTCGACGATGATGCCGTGCTCGGCCAGATACTTCGTGACGATCGCTGCCGGAATGCCGGTCTCGCCGAAGCCGCCGTCCATGTCCAGACCCGGCGTGACGATGGTCGCCTTGATCGGGTCGAGCATGTTGAAGCCTTCGGCCAACGGGCCGAAACCGTGCCACGCGTCGTTCGGACGCAGGACCCAGTCTTCGCGCGAACCGATGCCTTCTTCGGCGAACTGCTCCGGGCCCCACACCTTGAAGAACCAGTCGTCGGCGTATTCGGTGTCGACCTTGATCATCGCGCGGCGGAAGTCGAGCGCTTCGGCGATCGACTCTTCCACCAGCGCGGGACCGCCCGGCGCTTCCATCATCGCCGCGGCCACGTCGCACGAGGCGATGATCGCGTACTGCGGGCTGGTCGACGTATGCATCAGATACGCTTCGTTAAAGCGGTGCTTGTCGAAGCGGCTGTTCTTCGAATCCTGCACGACGATCTGCGAAGCCTGCGAAATACCGGCCAGCAGCTTGTGCGTGGAGTGCGTCGCAAACACCAGTGCGCCGATGCGCGGACGGCCGGCGCCGATCGCGTGCATGTCCTGATAGAACTCGTGGAACTCGGCGTGCGGCAGCCAGGCTTCGTCGAAGTGCAGCGTATCGAGCCAGTCGCCGAGCATTTCCTTGATCATCTCGACGTTGTAGATCACGCCGTCGTAGGTGCTCTGCGTGATGGTCAGGATGCGCGGCTTCAGATCCGGATTCTTCGCCAACGCTTCGCGCGCGAACGGATTCGCGAGGATCTTCTTCTTGATGTTTTCCGGCTCGAACTCGCTGCGCGGAATCGGGCCGATGATGCCGAAGTTGTTGCGCGTCGGCGTGAGGAACACCGGAATCGCGCCGGTCATGGTGATCGCGTGCAGGATCGACTTGTGGCAGTTGCGGTCCACCAGCACGATGTCGCCCGGCGCCACCGTGCCGTGCCAGACGATCTTGTTCGAGGTCGACGTGCCGTTGGTCACGAAAAACACGTGGTCGGCGCTGAAAATACGCGCCGCGTTGCGCTCGGACGCCGCGATCGGACCGGTGTGATCGAGCAGTTGGCCGAGTTCGTCGACGGCATTGCAGACGTCGGCGCGCAACATGTTCTCGCCGAAGAACTGATGGAACATCTGGCCAAGCGGGCTCTTCAGGAACGCGACGCCGCCCGAGTGCCCCGGGCAATGCCACGAATAGGAGCCTTCGTCCGCGTACTGCACCAGTTCCTTGAAGAAGGGCGGCGCGAGCGAATCCAGGTACACCTTGGTTTCGCGGATGATGTGGCGCGCGACGAATTCCGGCGTGTCCTCGAACATGTGGATGAAGCCATGCAGTTCGCGCAGGATGTCGTTCGGCAAGTGGCGCGAGGTGCGCGTTTCGCCGTACAGAAAGATCGGAATATCCGCGTTGCGGCGGCGCACTTCGGTCACGAACGCGCGCAGCGCGACGATCGCGGCGGCCAATTCCGGCGTCTCACCTTCCACCACGACGTTATCGACGTACGGCAGCAGCTCGTCGTCGTCGATCGACAGGATGAAGCACGACGCGCGGCTCGACTGCTGCGCGAACGAGGTCAGATCGCCGTAGCTCGTCAACCCGAGCACTTCCACGCCTTCTTTCTCAATGGCTTCGGCCAAAGCCCGGATGCCGGAACCCGAGATGTTCTCGGAGCGAAAATCTTCGTCGATGATGACGACGGGAAAACGGAACTTCATGGGCGATTCTCCAAAAAGAACGACCGCTGCATCTGACTAGGCAGCGGTCACCCGAATAGCTGGTGGGTCAGTACTGCCGGGCGTCACGTCTTGGGCAACGTGACGCCGTGCTGACCTTGATATTTGCCGCCGCGATCCGCGTACGACGTCTCACAAATTTCGTCGCTTTCGAAAAACAGCACCTGGGCGACGCCTTCGTTCGCGTAGATTTTCGCAGGCAAAGGTGTCGTATTTGAGAATTCGAGCGTAACGTGACCTTCCCACTCCGGCTCGAACGGCGTCACGTTGACGATGATCCCGCAACGCGCATACGTGGATTTGCCCAGACACACGGTCAGGACGCTGCGCGGAATACGGAAATACTCAACGGTGCGGGCCAGCGCGAACGAATTCGGCGGGATGATGCAGACATCGCCCTTGAAATCGACAAACGATTTCTCGTCGAAATTCTTCGGATCGACGATGGTCGAGTTGATGTTGGTGAAGATCTTGAATTCGTCGGCGCAGCGGATGTCGTAGCCGTAGCTCGACGTGCCGTAGCTGACAATCTTCCGGCCGTCTTCAGAGACGCGGACCTGATCGGGCGAAAACGGCTCGATCATATTGTGCGACGCGGCCATGCGCCGGATCCACTTGTCGGATTTGATGGTCATAGAAGTAAACGCTGCTCGACTTGAGTGACAGGTGTGTGACGAAGGTATGACGGATAGCAAGCCGGTGTAGTTCCGGGCCGGCCTCACCGGCTGGGTGCCTTCGGTTAAGCGCCCCGGGCTAGGCGCCCCCGGCTACGTGCCCCGGGCTCGGCGCCCCCAACGAAAGGCGCTTATTTTACGCGATCGTGAAATTGCTGCTGCGGGATGGCCTGAACGCCCCCGGCGCTGCCTTCACTGGCGAATCAACCCACATGCAAGCGCGGGGCCTGCACCATGCTGCGGATACGCATAAGGGTCGGTTGCGTCGTGATGCAGCAGGACGGCGCGTTGCAGCACCGAGCGGATACCGTCGAGCGAGACGTCTGGCGCAACGATAAAGCCGGTGGCCACGCCATTTGCGTCCGCGTGGATGTTGCCGAGATCGCCTTCGACCCGGGCGCCCGCTTTCAGACGCTCGGCGGCCGGCGAGAACACCGGACCGGCGCTGGAGCCGTCTGCGGCATTACAGTCGCCGCGCTCGTGCACCTGCAATGCGTGGTCGCTATTGGGCGGCAAGCCCGCAAGATTGTAAGTGACCTGCACGCCATCCGAACGCTCGATGAACGTCACGAGGCCGCGCGCCTGATTGCCCACGGTGGGCAGCAATTGCGCATCGGCGCGCTTTTCCTGTGGTCTCAGGAACGTGCTACAGCCGCATAACAGCGCGCTGCTGGCAGCCAGGACGATGAATGCATACACCGCCTGCCCGTCGATTCGTTTTCCCATGCGATCCTCTTGCCGGCCTGGTGGCCGCCCCTGCGGCCGCCGAGCCGAACTTGTGAAGTCGACATGATACCGCGAGACCAGGCGCAAATTGACGCCTTGGCCCCGCTTTGACCCCGCTTTGACCCCTTGCCCGAATGGCGACTCAGGTGTTCTGGACGACGATGCTGGGAAACTTCGAGGTCATGTCGCGAGCCCGCTCGGCGATATGGATCGCAACCTTGCGCGCGATCGACCGGTAGATCGCCGCGATACGGCCTTCCGGATCCGCCACCACGGTGGGTGTGCCGGAGTCGGCCTGCTCGCGGATGCCGACATCGAGCGGCAGGCTGCCGAGCACGTCCACACCGTATTCCTTGCCCATCCGCTCGCCGCCGCCCGCGCCGAAAATATGCTCTTCGTGGCCGCAATTCGAGCAGATATGCATACCCATGTTCTCGACGATGCCGAGAATAGGAATGCCCACCTTCTCGAACATCTTGAGGCCTTTCTTCGCGTCGAGCAGCGCGATGTCCTGCGGCGTTGTGACGATCACCGCCCCGGTTACCGGGACGCGCTGCGACAAGGTGAGCTGGATGTCGCCAGTGCCCGGCGGCATATCGACGATCAGGTAGTCGAGATCTTGCCAGTTGGTCTGCCGCAACAACTGTTCGAGCGCCGAGGTGGCCATCGGGCCGCGCCACACCATCGGGTTGTCCTGCTCGATCAGAAAGCCGATCGAGTTAGCCTGCAAGCCGTGGCCGGTCATCGGGTTCATCGACTTTTCGTCGGGCGATTCGGGGCGGCCGGTAATGCCAAGCATCATCGGCAGCGAGGGGCCGTAGATATCCGCATCGAGGATGCCGACCGATGCGCCTTCGCTCGCCAACGCCAGTGCAAGGTTCACGGCGGTCGTGCTCTTGCCGACCCCGCCCTTGCCCGACGCCACCGCGACGATGTTCTTAACGTTCGGTAGTAGTTTGACGCCACGCTGCACGGTGTGCGCAGCGATGTTCTGGGACACCTCGACGCGTGTGTTTACTACGCCGGGAACGGCCTTCAAGGCGTCGGCGAACTGCGCACGGACCGCTTCAAACTGCCGTTTGGCCGGATAGCCGAGTACCACTTCAAGGCTAACCGCGTCGCCCTCCACGGCCACGTTCCGGATGTTCCGGGCAGCCGCGTAGGGCTTGCCCGTGTTGGGGTCAGTGACGGCCGCGAGGGCGGCGTCGACCAAAGCCCGATCGATACTCATTGACACTCCGTGGGGAACACTTGCGGGGTGGCGGAATCCAAGCTTCGGCCACTTGCCAGAATTTGAAAAAAATTGTTAGACAGCATTGCTAAAACCAGGCGCGCCGTGCACGCTTCGGGCAGGCGGAACGCCATGGGGTCGCATCGCTGCGTACTTCAGTCATCATTGTAGTGGCTGACGCCGAGCCTTGCCGGAAGACCCTTCTCCACTGTCGGACCGGGACCAGGGAAGACGCAGGATTCTCGTATTTTCGACTTGTGCGCTTTACGGCCGTTGCATCCGGCGGATAGATTTATCGCTTCCACCTGCTTCACTCAAGAGGAATCAAAAAATGAACGCAAAACTCATGACTCGCCTTGCCGTTTTCGCAGTTGCCGGTTCGCTGCTGGCAGGCTGCGCGACCCAACAAGGTACTAACACGGCGGTTGGCACGGGCGTGGGCGCCGGTACCGGCGCGGCGCTCGGCGCAATCTTCGGCGGCGGCAAGGGTGCGGCGATCGGCGCGGGCGTCGGCGCTGCGGTGGGCGGCATCACCGGCTACAACTGGCAAGCCATTCACAACAAGCTGTCGGGCGCTACCAAGGGCACCGGCACGCAGATCACCGAGCAGCCCGACGGCTCGCTCAAGCTGAACATCCCGAGCTCGGTCACGTTCGACACCAACAGCTACGCGATCAAGCCGTCGTTCGCACCGGTGCTGGATCAACTGACGCAGACCCTGCAACAGAATCCGGAACTGATCGCCCAGGTGGTCGGCTATACGGATAGCACGGGTCAGCCGGCGTATAACCAGACGCTGTCGGTCAACCGCGCGGAAAGCGTGACGGGCTATCTGGGGCAACGCGGTGTCGCGCCGCAACGCCTGTCGGCACAAGGCATGGGCCAGAACCAGCCGATCGCTGACAACAACACCGAAGCCGGCCGTGCCGCAAACCGTCGCGTGGAAATCTATCTGCGCGCCACGGCTCAGCACGCTACGCAATAAGGGCACAGGCTGAAAGAGGATGAAGCAAAAGGCGGCAGGCGATGCTTGCCGCCTTTTGCCGTCTGGCACCGCCGGTGTCCGGCTAACCGTAAAAGGCAAGCGCAGGCAAACTCAGACAACCGCGCGCAAACGCGGGCGGACGCAAAAAATCTCGCGAGAGAGCGAAAAAATTTCGAACTCTGCCGAAAATTCGCGGTCTGTCTTTACGGTACGTGGCTGGCGAAGCCGCCGCGTCACCATTCTCCTCTTGTCGTTGTTGCTCCGGGGTTAATAGCCCCGGTTTTTTTTGGGCGCTCGGTTTTCGCCCTGTAGGAAGTTCCCTTGGGGACACACCGTCTTGCCCCGGCACCGACCCAGGTGCGGCACAGGCGGCCCAGCCCGCGCCGGACGCCCGCCCTGCTAGAATCAACCTTTCGTCCCACCGCAGGCTCCCACCATCCTTATGTCAGCACCCGCAACCGATCTCTCCGCAGGCGCGCCGTCAGGCCGTCGCCAGATTCTCGTCACGTCGGCCCTTCCGTATGCGAATGGGCAAATCCATATCGGCCATCTGGTTGAATATATCCAGACGGACATCTGGGTCCGGACGTTGCGAATGCACGGGCACGAGGTCTACTACGTGGGCGCCGACGACACGCACGGCACGCCGGTCATGCTGCGCGCGGAAAAGGAAGGTCTGACGCCGAAGCAGCTGATCGACCGCGTCTGGCAGGAGCACAAGCGCGATTTCGATAGCTTCGGGATTTCGTTCGACAATTACTACTCGACCGATTCCGAAGAGAATCGCGTGCTGAGCGAATCGGTCTACCTTGCGCTCAAGGAAGCCGGCCTGATCGAAGCGCGCGACATCGAACAGGCATACGACCCCGTCAAGGAAATGTTCCTGCCGGACCGCTTCATCAAGGGCGAATGCCCGAAGTGCGGCGCGAAGGATCAATACGGCGACAGTTGCGAAGTATGCGGTTCGACCTATCTGCCGACCGAGCTGATCAATCCGTACTCGGTCGTCTCGGGCGCCACGCCGATTCGTAAGACCTCGACGCACTACTTCTTCCGCTTGTCCGATCCGCGCTGCGAGAATTTCCTGCGCGCGTGGGTCAGCGGTCTGGCCCAACCCGAAGCCACCAACAAGATGCGCGAATGGCTCGGCGACGCGGGCGAAGCCAAGCTCGCGGACTGGGATATTTCGCGTGACGCGCCGTATTTCGGTTTCGAAATCCCGGGCGCGCCGGGCAAGTATTTCTATGTGTGGCTGGACGCGCCGGTCGGCTATTACGCGAGCTTCAAGAACCTGGCCGTTAAACGCGGCCTCGACTTCGACGCGTGGATTCGCAAGGGCTCGACCGCCGAGCAGTACCACTTCATCGGCAAAGACATTCTGTATTTCCACACGTTGTTCTGGCCGGCCATGCTCGAATTTTCGGGCCACCGCACGCCGACCAACGTGTTCGCGCACGGCTTCCTGACCGTGGACGGCGCGAAGATGTCGAAGTCGCGCGGCACGTTCATCACCGCGCAAAGCGTGATCGACACGGGTCTGAATCCGGAATGGCTGCGCTACTACTTCGCGGCCAAGCTGAACAGCACGATGGAAGACCTCGATCTGAACCTCGACGACTTCCAGGCCCGTGTGAACAGCGATCTGGTCGGCAAATACGTGAACATCGCGAGCCGCGCCGCCGGCTTCCTGATCAAGCGTTTCGAGGGTCGCGTGCAGGACAGCGCCATGCACCACCCGCTGCTCGCCACGCTGCGCGCTGCCGTGCCGCAAATCGCCGCGAACTACGAAGCGCGCGAGTACAACCGTGCGCTGCGTCAGACCATGGAACTGGCCGACGCGGTCAACGCGTACGTCGACACCGCCAAGCCGTGGGATCAGGCGAAAGACCCGATGAACGCGGTCGCGTTGCACGAAACCTGCAGCGTGAGTATCGAGGCGTTCCGTCTGCTGTCGCTGGCGCTCAAGCCGGTGTTGCCGAAGCTGGCGGAAGCGGTCGAAGCCTTCCTCGCCATCGAGCCGCTGGTGTGGGCCGACGCAAACGTGCCGTTGAGTTCCACGCGCCCGATCAACGCGTACAAGCATCTGATGACACGCGTCGATCCGAAGCAGATCGAAGCGCTCGTCGCAGCGAATCGCGACTCACTGCAAGCCACGCCGGAAGCTGCGGCGCCGGCGGACGCGAAAGCCAAGTCGAAGGCGGCAAAAACAGCTGTTGCCGAGAAGGACGAAACGCCGGATGTCATCTCGATCGACGACTTCGCCAAGGTTGATCTGCGCATCGCGAAGATCGTCGACTGCAAGGCAGTGGAAGGCTCGGACAAGCTGCTGCAATTGACGCTCGACATCGGTGAAGAGAAGACGCGCAACGTGTTCTCGGGCATCAAGTCGGCCTATCAGCCGGAGCAACTGGTCGGCAAGCTGACCGTGATGGTCGCGAACCTCGCGCCGCGCAAGATGAAGTTCGGCCTGTCCGAAGGGATGGTGCTGGCGGCGTCGGCGACTGACGAGAAAGCCGAACCGGGCCTCTACGTGCTCGAACCGGACAGCGGCGCGAAGCCGGGCATGCGCGTGAAGTAAAGCGCGGCGTCTCGAACGCAGCAGGCATCAGCAAAAACGGCACGCTTTAAAAGGCGTGCCGTTTTTTTGTGCCGTGACGTTGCGCGGACCACGGCCTGCGCCATCACCCCATCACCCCATCACCCCATCACCCCATCACCAGCGGATCTGATCGAAGCGCCGTGTGTAAAGCAGTTCTATGCCGTCGAAGGTGCCGCCATAGGCCGCGACCGACCAATAACGCGTGAGGTTTAGCGTCGCCTTGATCGCATTGCTCGCCGACTGCAGGCCCTGCTCGTAGCCGACCACGAGCCACTCGTTGATGGCCTTCGACACCATCACCACCTGGGGATCGGTCAGCCCGACTTCGCTTCGTCCGATCGAAAATTCATCGAGCCCGAAGGTCTGCGCGATCCGCTTGCCGCTCGCGCTGCCGAGCAACGCGAGCGCGGTTGTCATGGTGCTTTGCTGACCGAGGTTATTGCCTTGATCCGTGCCGTGGCCAAACAGCAGCCATGAGAGCTTTTCGTTATCCGGCACGGTCGGCTCGGACACCAGTTTCGCGACCGGGAACTGGACCGTGCCCGTGACCTGCACGCCCGCCTCGACCTGCTGATTGCGGCGCATGGCCAGGATGTTGATACCCGGATTGGCCACCGGCCCATTGAACGTGAAGAAGCCATTCTCGATGTTGAGCTTGCGGCCGAACGCGGTGTAGGTCGAGCCCTGCGTCACGCGGACATTGCCGACCGCGCGCAACGGCAGGTTCGGCGCGCTCATCGCGGTGATCGTGCCACTCAGCCCGAGGTCGGCGCCTTGCCCGCGGAAACGGAAGTTGTTGCCGAGACTGATGTCGATATTGGCGCGTGGCGCGAACGGCCCGATCGGCTTGTTGGTCCCCTCCAACGGCGGCGGTTTCTCGCCGGCCACCGTGCCGTCCGGACGGACAATCACGACGTCGTCGCCCAGCTTCGGTGCGGACTGCTCCGGCATATCGAACAGCGCGTGGTCCACCACGAACTTGCCGTTGATCGCCATGCCGCCCTGCACGCCGGCATTCGCCACGCTCGCGCTGCCGGATAGCGACAGATTGCGGTCCGGCGCCGCGAACAATTCCAGCTTATCCGCCACGATGCTCGCGGACAGATCCGGCTCGGCGCCGTCCAGCCGTACGCGGCCGGTGGCGCGCAAGGTGCCGCTCGCACCGTGAAACTCCACCTGCTGGAAGTCCACCAGATTTTTCGAGAGAGCGATGCGCACCACACCGTCCTTCAACTGCACGCCCTGGTCGACCATCGTCGCGGACAAACCGTCGCCGAGCAGCGACCCCGTCAGGTTCGGCTTGGCGACCGTGCCGCCGAGCGCGAGTTTCAGCGCGAGATGCCCGTCGAGCAGATAACTCGGTCCGAACAGGCCGCCGGTCGTTTTCAGCGACGGCACGTTGGCATTCACATCTCCGGTAAGCGCGCCCTCTTCATTGACGCTCAGGAAGCCATCGCGCATCACAAGCATGGTGTGTGCGTCGGCGTCGATCACGCCGATCCGGCTGGCCTGCGCGTGGACAGTGGCATTCAGCCGGTTGCCGCCGCTGAATTCAGCGCGCGCGGTCATGTCCGTGATACCCAACGAGGCCAACCCGCGCCCGATTTCGACCGTGACGTCACCGCCGCGGCGCTTCAACTGGATATGGCCGTTGGCCGTGCTGCCGAGCGCGAAGTCCCAGTCGCCGTCGAACACCAGATCGGTTTTGACGACCGGCGGCTCGCCAGTGATCTCGCGCCGCAGATCCTGCAGGCGTGCAAGCGAAATGTCGGTCAAGGTGCCCGCGGACTGGATCTTGCCGTGGTCGAACGCGAACGATTTCAGGCTCAGCACCGCGCCTTCGATCGTGAGGCGTGTCGCGCCGAGTGTCAGGCGGCTCGATCCGGCGCTGATGGCCAGCGGCGACTCCAGATTCAATGCCGGTGTGCCACGATTCTGCAGGCGGGTCACGGTGCCGTCCCAGCGCGTGCCGTCGCGTGCTTCGGTCAGCTTGCCGTTGGCCGCGAGCGTCAGATCGAGCGGACGGTCCTGCAGCTTGCCGGTGGCCGCGGCCTCCAGCGTATGGTTGGCACGCGTGCCGGACAGGCGTGCCGTGAGGGTAGTCAGATCGACGCCGCCGGCGCTGAGATTGCGCGCGTCGGTCGTGAAAGCAAGCGCGCCGTTTGCGCCGTCGCGCAATTCGGCATGACCTTCCGCATGGCCGATGCGGTTACTGCTGAATACCACGCTGTCGGCCTTGTAGTTCAGCACGACATTCGGATGCGCGAACGAGCCGGTCACGTCGCCGTCGGCCGCGATGAGGCCGGCGAGGCCGAAACCCAGGCGCTCGAGTTCCGGCGCGTCGATGCGGAAACGCAGCCGGTCGCCGCTCGCGCCGAAGCTGCCTTGCAAGTCCACCTGATTGCCCGCCACCGAGAGATTCGCGCGGCTCGGCAGAATCCGCGAGCCGGCCAACTGGACCACACCGCCGCCTGTCAACGGCAGGCCGTCGTAGACGCTCGGGCCGAGTTTGAATTCAGCCTTGGTGGTAAAGACCGGGCCGAGCACGCCGGCCGCGGTGAGCGTGCCGTTCACGCGCGCCTCGATCTTGCGGGCCGGCGGCGCGGCGCGCCTGGGTGGCGGCGACGCTTTGCTTCGTTGAACCACCTCGGTCCGTACCGCGGCCTTGGCGCTGTTCTTGACAGCCGCGGCGGCTTTGTCGGCGGGGGCGGCGCTTTTCGCACCGGCCGTGCTGCTCGCTTGCGCAGCACCTTGCGTGAGTGCTTTAGCTTTCGCGTTGGCCGCCGGTGCCGGACCCGTCACCGGCGTGCGCGAAGGCATCTGCGAAGTCAGCGTCAACGGATCGAAATCGGTCAACTGCGCTTTCAGGTTGTAGGTCGAATTCGCGTCGTGCTTGAGCGCACCGGACAGATCGATGCGACCTTTGCCCGACGTGACGCGCACGTCGTTGAAACTGATGCGCGCGGGATCAAAGGTCACTTTGCCTTGCGCGCGCAATCCGGCTTTCGGGTCGGCGAGATCGAGGGTCAGGCTTTGCACGTCGTCGTTCAGACGGAAGCCGATCGGACCGGAAAGCTGGGTTGGCCGCACGGTCGCTTCGAGCGCGTTCAGGTCGAGCCCGGCGACTTGCAAATCGAACTGACCGCGCTTGCCGGTCAGCACGCCGCCGCCGGTGAGCGTGGCGCTTTTCACCAGCCGCACGTTCAGATTCGCGATGCGCTGCGCCTGGGCGTCGAGACGCACGTCGGCTTGCGCGTCGATCAAAGGCAGCAGGTTTTGGTCGATCGCCCCCGGTTTGGCGTTGACGATCGAGACATGGCCCGCGACGGCGAAACCCGCTGCGCCGGAAGCGCTGGCGGGTTTCGCCGCACTCGCCGCACTCGCCGCACTCGCCGCACTCGCCGCACTTGCCGCACTCGCCGCACTTGCTGCGCCGGCCCCACTCGCGCCGCTCACCGCGCCCAACGTCGCCGCACCCGCTGCTTCCTGCCCCACCGGCTGCAGTTCTGCGCGCACCGCCAGATCCGCCAGCGGTGCGCCGGGCGCGAATGCCTGCGGATTGACGTGGTCGAAGCTCAGCATGGCGCGCCGCAGCGGCACGTCGCTGAACGGCGTCGCCTCGACCCGGGCATGGCCGGCGAGCTTCATGCCGCTGGCATCGAGTTCGGCGATGAGATTCTCCAGCGAGCCGCTCAAATGGCCGCCAACCTGAACCGCCTCGTTGTTGACCTTGCCGGAGTAGCCAACATCGCCGGTCAGCGGAAACGGCCGCACCCCGTCGAGCTTCGCCGCCGCCGTCACCGCGCCGAACGGCGTGTCGAGCCGCTCGATCGCCGCCTCGTGATGACGGCCGTCGCTGCGGCCATGGAACATGAAGCGGGAAAACTCGGTTGTGGACCCGCCTTCGTGCACCAGCAGTTTGTCGACCTGCACGTCGCGCACCTCGAGTTGCATCGGCAAGCGCAGGTCTTTCGGCAATTCCAGCGGTCCGCTGCTGGACGACGAAGCGCCAACACGAGCGTCGATCGTCCCGACATGCAGATAGTCGATCGTGAAACGCCAAGGCTGATGGATGAGGCCCCAGCGACCTGCCACGCGGTCGATCTGGATATCGGTACCGCTGCCGTCGAGACTGCGCCAGCGCACTTGCCGGAGTTGCACACCGTTCGCGATGGTGCCGCCCTCGAGCGTGCCCGTCAGCTTGCCGCCCAGCAGTTTGACAGCCGCCTGCCACGCGTAAGCGGTGCCGCGCCCGGTCGTGAGCGCGCCATACAGCAGGCCGGTTGCCACGGCGGCCAGCAGCACCAGCACGGCAACCGTCCATGCGAGCGTTTTCAGCAACAACCCGCCGCGACGGCGCTCAGGCGGCGGCGCGTCGGGCGAAGCCGGCTGTCCGGGCGGATGAGCGCCGGGCGGCTGCGCGGGTGGTTGGGCGGAAGCGTCCGTGGTCATGCGTGGATCATGTAGAAGCAGGTTTCCATCAGAAGGCGATGCCGAGGGTCAGGTACGGCCGCACACTCCTGTTGCGGATTCCGTAGGCGACGTCGACATTGACCGGCCCGACCGGGCTGCGCCAGCGCGCGCCGACGCCGACGCCGGGATAAAAGACTTTCTCGCCCCAGGTATCGGTGGCGGTGCCGACGTCGAAAAACGCCGCTGCACCCCAGTCGTGATTGAACCAATGCTGATATTCGGCCGCCGCCGTCACGAGATACTTGGTTGGCAGGACCGAACCGTCGACGTTGTTACCGATGCTCTGATAGCTATAGCCACGAATCGAATTCGAGCCACCCGCACGGAACAGCAATGAAGCCGGAATTCCGCTCGAACTGCCGCTCGTGAACACGCCACCGAGTTCGGCACGGATCAGCACAAGGTCTTCCCGGCCGATCGGCAGGTACTGCTGGCCACGGGCGTAGCCACGCGCGAACGTCTGGTCGGTCAGCAAGCCTTTGACCGCGAAACCCGCTTCGACGTGAATCAGGTTGCCCGAACGCGGGAACAGGGGATCGTCGGTATTGCGGCGGGTCCACGACCATGACGGCACCAGCGCGCGACTCGTGGTCGGCGCGGCCGCGTTCTGATCGAGCCGGTCCTGGTAATAGAGGATCGCGTAGTTGTAGTCGATGAATTGCGAAGTACGGGCTCGCTGCACGCCGCCCCGGATACTGTAGATGCGTGTATCGGACACGTCGGTCGTGGTGTAGGACGCCAGCACACTATTGGTCCATGCGCGCGGCCCAGGCGGCATGGCGAGCTGAATTTGCCCGTATTGCTGGATCTGGTCGATGCGGCCGTCGACCGTGAACGGCCACGCTTTGCCGAATGTGTCGAGATAGGAATACGAACCCTGGATCAGCGGGCCGTTGTCCGTCGAATATCCGACCCCGCCGCGGATACTGTTGTACGGGTACTCCGACACCTTGACATGCATCGGCGTATCGACCGGCTTGGCCGGATCGCTATCCACGTCGATTGCCACGCTCGCGTAGTACGGCGTGTTCTGCAACTGCCGCTGCAATTCAGCGACGCGCTGCACGTCGTAGATATCGCCCGGCGAAATCGGATTCACATTGTCGACGATCTGTTCCGGATAGCGCCGCGTACCGGAGACGTCGAGCTTGCCCATCGTGAAGGTCGGGCCGCTGTCGAACGTCACCGACAATTTCGCTTCGTGCGTGCGCGGGTCGATCCGCGCCTCGGAATGATAGATTTTCGCGCCCAGGTAACGGCGCGCCTGCAACGCCTTGAGCGACGCGTTTTTCGCGTCGTCCCAGTCGCCTTGCGAAAACGGATCGCCTTCATGCAGTGAGAACGCGAAGCGTGTGGCGTTTTCCTGCGCCGGGTCTTCGGTCAGCACCGGCCCGCGAAACGACAGTGAAATCGACGTAATGAGGGTTTGCGGGCCGGAATCGACGCTCACGGTCACGCGCTTCTGGTCGTCGACGGTTCGCACGTCGGTCCGCACAACCGGCGTGAAATAGCCCTGCGTGGCAGCCAGATCGCGCACCTGCTGGGGCGTGGCGGTAATCAGAAATTCGAACTGGTCGTCGCTGATATCAGGACGTTTGGCGAAGCGTGCTACGTCGAGGTGCGCTTCAAGCAGCTTGCGCAGCGAGCGTGGCGTGGCTTCGATGTCGACCTTGTAGCTGGCGGCCGCGCGCCGCGCTGCATGCGCGCTGACCGTGGCGAGCATGAGCATGACGATGCCAAGTGCCAGCCACGCGCGCAGCCAGCGCCGATCGGGCGTCGGATGCCCGGGCTCGCTGCCGGTTCTGCCGCACCGCACACGCGGATCTTCGATCGCACACCCCGCCAAACGGGACCTCCGGCCGTGGTTGATGAATTCTGTCGCTTGGGCTCGCCGCGGCGGCCGAAGCTCGCTATTTGACCACATCGGCGCAGCCGCGCCATCTCTAAAGGGTGTTTGCAGCATGATGCCCGGCGAGCCTTCCGGCCGATGTCGCGTGCCTCACACAGCATCCGTTGTCGTGCCCGCCCGGATGGAAAGCCCGGATTCCCGCACCGCGCCGCCGGCCATGCGCTCGCCTTTGACGCGTTGCAGCAGCACGGGTTCCGGGCGATTTTGCAGGCCGGCCGCCGGCGTCGCCACCGTTTTTCGACCATACGCCGCGCATGCGTTAAAATTATGGAATAGCAGCGATGCCGCACGGATTCCCGCCTGGCAGCCGCCATTCCCCCAATCACGGACGTCTAGCCATGTATCAATCGGACATCACCCAGTTCCTGAACCAGCTCAAGCAACAAAAACCGAATCTGGAAGCTGAGCAGCGCCGTGGCCGGTCGCTGCTGTGGGACAAACAGCCGATCGACCTCGAAGAACGCGCCGAGCAGAAAGCCTCGCGCGTGGAGCAGACGCCTTACTCGTACTATCAAAACTTCTAAGCGCGTGAGTCACGCCGACGAGGCAAAGGGCGTCGAATCGGCGCCCGACGCCGCGCTTGCCGCGCCCGCCACCGATTCGACACCGGACACCGTCGACGGCATCGCTTTCGCGCGCCTGTACGGCGAGCCGCTCTTCAAGCTGCCGACGGATCTGTACATTCCGCCGGATGCGCTCGAGGTGTTCCTCGAAACGTTCGAAGGCCCGCTGGATCTGTTGCTGTACCTGATCCGCAAGCAGAACTTCAACGTGCTCGACATCCCGATGGCGGACGTCACGGTCCAATACCTCGGCTACGTCGATCAGTTGCGCCAGACCAATCTCGAACTCGCCTCCGAGTACCTGCTGATGGCCGCCATGCTGATTGAGATCAAGTCGCGCATGCTGCTGCCGGTAAAGAAGGCCGATAGCGGCGACGAAGCCGAAGATCCGCGTGCCGAACTGGTCCGCCGCCTGCTCGAATACGAACAGATGAAGCTCGCCGCACAGCGTATCGATCATCTGCCGCAGCTTGGCCGCGATTTCCTGCGCGCCGAGGTGTACATCGAGCAAAGCATCACGCCGCGCTTTCCGGATGTGGATAGCGAAGACCTGCGCGCCGCGTGGGCCGACGTGATCAAACGCGCCAAGCTCGTTCAGCATCACAAGATTTCGCGCGAAGAATTGTCCGTGCGCGAGCATATGAGCGCGATCCTGCGGCGGCTGCAGAACGCGCGCTTCGTGGAGTTCTCGGATCTGTTCGACACGAGCAAAGGCGTGCCGGTGGTCGTGGTGAATTTCATCGCCATGCTCGAGTTGTGCCGCGAATCGCTCGTCGAAATCACCCAGGCCGAGCCGTTCGCACCGATCTATGTGCGCCTCGCCTATCTGCCGGCCTGACGCCGCAATACGTGGCCTGCATGCGCCATCGCTGCCGCAGCCTCCCCGTTTCGGTGGGTGCGCCCCGGGAACAAATCCACTACAATCCGGCGCTCCGAACCTGTCATTACAAGTAAGGCCGCGGTTGGCGCAAAACCTGAGTTTTTGCGCCAACCGAGTCTTGCGCCGCGCGAGGAAATCCCCGTCCGATCATGAAAGTCATCAGCTCGATCCATGAATTGCGCGACCAGTTGCGCGGCCAGAATCGCACCGCCTTTGTGCCGACCATGGGCAATCTGCACGAGGGCCATCTATCGCTGATGCGTCTCGCGCGCCAGCACGGCGATCCGGTGGTGGCAAGCATTTTCGTCAACCGCCTGCAATTCGGCCCGAACGAAGATTTCGACAAATATCCGCGCACGATGGAAGCGGACATTGAGAAGCTCCAGAAAGAAGGCGTCTACGTGCTGTTCGCGCCGACGGAACGGGATCTGTACCCGGAACCGCAGGAGTACCGCGTGCATCCGCCGCATGATCTGGGCGATATTCTCGAAGGCGAATTCCGGCCTGGTTTCTTCCAGGGTGTGTGCACCGTGGTCATGAAGCTGATGTCGTGCGTGCAACCGCGCGTCGCGGTGTTCGGCAAGAAGGATTACCAGCAGTTGATGATCGTGCGCAGCATGTGTCACCAGTTCGCGCTGCCGACCGACATCATCGCCGCGGAAACGGTGCGTGATACCGACGGCCTCGCGCTCAGTTCGCGCAACCGCTTTCTGCAAACGGCCGAACGCGCCGAGGCACCGATGCTGGCCACCGAGCTCAATCGCGTGCGCGAGGCCGTGCTCGCCGGCGATCGCGACTTCGCAAAACTCGAAAAAACGGCGATGGCCGAACTGGCCGCGCGCGGCTGGCAGCCGGATTACATCGCGGTGCGCAAGCGCTCCAATCTGCTGCCGCCGGGCCCGCAAGACGCGAACGCGGAGTTGGTCGTGCTGGCTGCCGCCAAGCTCGGCACCACCCGTCTTATCGACAACCTCGAAATCTGAAGCCGTCTTAGTTTGCGCGAATGCGCATAAGAAGCCACAAGGGATTGGTCATGCAACGCAACATGCTGAAGTCGAAAATCCATCGCGTCGCGGTCACGCACTGCGAACTGCACTATGAAGGTTCGTGCGCGATCGACGAGGACTTGCTGGAAGCCGCGAACATCGTCGAAAACGAGCGGATCGACATCTGGAACATCAACAACGGCGAGCGTTTCTCGACCTACGCGATCAAGGGCGAACGCGGCAGCGGCATGATTTCGCTGAACGGTTCGGCCGCGCGGCGCGCGCAGTTGGGCGATCTGGTGATCATCGCTGCGTTCGCGGTGGTCGAAGAAGCAGAATTGAAGGCAGGCTGGAAACCGGATCTGGTGTTCGTCGACGACAACAACAAGATCAAGGGCAGCCGCGATCACGTGCCGACCCAGAACTGGACCTGAGCCGGTCTTTCACCGCACGGGCGCATACGGCGGGCGGCCACGCCGCCTGCTAATTCACATCACGCCTTCTTGCTGGCGCCGTTGGTCCACTGGATGATCGGCTGCCACTGCTCCAGATCCTTCTCCACGCGGCTTTTCGCGACATCCCACAAGGTCAGGCCGTGCGCCGCCAGTTGCACGTAGTTCTGCGTGTCGCGCAGGTAGCCCAGCACCGGCAGCTTCAGCCCCTCGACAAAGCGATGCAACTGCTCCGCTGAGCGCGTGCGCGCGTCGACGCGCATGCCCACCACGCCGATCTCGATCGCGCCTTTCCTGACCGCCTTCTCCTTCGCCAGCCGCTCGAGAAAGTCCTGGGTGGCGAGAATATCGAACATCGACGGCTGCAGCGGCACGATCACCTTGTCGGCCAGATCCAGCGCGATATTCAGGCGGTTGCCGTGCAATCCGGCCGGCGTGTCGATGACCGCGTGTTCCAGACCTCTGGGTGGTTTGGCGGGGTTTTCAAGGTCGACCTCCCACGTCTCGATGGCCGGCAGCGCAGGGGGCCGCAGCGACAGCCACGCGTGTGCGGACTGCTGTCTGTCCATGTCCGCCAGCGCGATCCATTCCCCTTGCGAGGCGAAATAGCCGGCCAGATTGGTGGACAGCGTGCTTTTGCCCACGCCGCCCTTCGGATTCGCCACCACGATCACCGTCATGAATTCTCCCGGAAAGAAGGCTGGGCGCCGCCAGCCGGTTTGCCGCGCAATTTGCTCTGACTTGCGCCGATGTGCCCTGATCCGTGCCGGTTTCAAGTTCACCCGCCGATCCAGCCGTTGATAATATCGACAAATGCACCGGGGCCGAAGCCCCCAAACGGCTATTGACTGCCTTCCACCCCTGTTTTTTCCATCGAGGACCCGAATCTCATGAGCAAACTTCGCCCGGAATACTCCATCGAGCGCCTGCACGAACGTCAGAAGGGCAAGCTGCCCGGCCTGCTGGGCGTGCATGTTCTGGCGCTGGAGCAAGGCACCCTGACTGCGGAATTGACCGTGCGCGAGGAATTGCTGGCGCCGAACGGTTTTTTGCATGCCGCCACGGTGATCGGCCTCGCCGACACCGCCTGCGGCTATGCCTGTCTCGCGCACCTGCCGGAAACGGCGCGCAATTTCACGACCGTGGAGCTGAAAAGCAACTTTCTCGGTACGGCGACCGAAGGCACGATCCGCGCGGTAGCCAAGGCCGTGCATCTGGGCCGCAGCACGCAGGTGTGGGATGCCACCGTCATTGATCCGCACGGCAAGACGATCGCGCTGTTTCGTTGCACGCAGATCGTGTTGTACTGACTGACGCGACCGGCGCAGGGGGCGCGGCGAAGGGCCCGAGATGCCCGATGTGTCCTGCGTCAGTACGATAAAAAAAGCACGCGGCCTCGCGGCGCGTGCTTTTTTGTTGTCTAGCGGGCGGGATGCCAGCGCGCTTCGGTGCCTGCGCGCCAGTTGGTCTGAATGCTTGCGCGCCGCAGTGCTTGATCAGGCAGAGGCCTCACCCGCGCCAGGCTCTACCGGCGCGCCAGATTTGGCAACCCGCCCGTACTCCGCCCAAAGCCTTCAGGCGGCCACCACGCGCGGTGTCTTCGCACTGCTCAGCGCCAGCGCACCGCCGCCGAGCAGCGACTGCACCGCCAGGGTCACCGCCCAGAAGGCCGGATATTCCCAGCCGCCGTGCGGCGAAGCGAACCCCCAGCCGTTGTGCAGATGCTGCGACATGGCGCCGAGCATGAACGGCAGCAGCACCAGCGCGACCCAGCGGACCTGCACGCCGAGCAGCAGCGCGATGCCGCCAATCAGTTCGACGAACGTCGTCACATACCCGAGCCAGCCCGGCAAGCCGAGCGAAACGAAAAACTGTGCCGTGCCCGGCAGCGTGAACACAAAAATCTTTTGCAGGCTATGCGCGAGATACAGGACGCCCAAGGCCAGACGAAGTAGCAAAGCGGCCAGATCGGCAGAGCGGTTCGAGTTCATGACGAGTCCTTTACGAGAAAGACGGCCCGTGGCGGGCGTCGACGTCAGGACTGTATTCGAACCAAATGAGATGAAAAACCACTTTCCAGGCTTTGATTATTTCCCAACAGGATTTAATCACCGCCATCCACTTGTTCTTCTTCACCCGATCGCGGCAAAAAGCTTCGATAGATCGAGATGCTCGGCGAGCGTGTCGGCGAGGCGATCCAGCGAAGCTTCACGCAACGCCGGGTAGTCGATTTTTTCAGCGTCACTCAAACCCGCCCACGCGAGCAGTGCGGCGCATGCAGCCGGCGTGTCGAACAGGCCGTGCACGTAGGTGGCGAGGATTTGACCATCCGCCGAGATCGCGCCGTCGGGATAAGCGTGGTGCTCATGGCCCAACTGCAGCGCGGGCGAACTCAACGCCGGACCCTGCGTCTCACCCATGTGAATCTCGTAACCCACGACCTCGGGTGAACCGGGCAAGGCGAGACGCCCTGTCACGTTCTTAAGCGTTTTTTCGCGCGTCAGCACCGTTGAGTAATCGAGCCAGCCGAGGCCCGCGCTCGTTCCGGGCGCGCCTTCCACGCCGTGCGGATCGGCCACTTCGCGTCCGAGCATCTGCATGCCGCCGCAAATCCCGATGACGCGGCCGCCATAGCGCAAATGCCGTTGCAGCACCCCATCCCAGCCTTGTGCACGCAGAAAGGCCAGATCGCCCGGCACATTCTTCGAGCCCGGCAAGATAATCAGATCGGTCGGCGGAGGCGGCGTGCCGCTTCGCACGTAATGAAAATCGACTTGCGGATGCGCACGCAGTGCGTCGAAATCGGTGTGATTGCTGATGTGCGGCAGCACCGGCACGACCACCCGCAACATCCGTCCGGTATCGCCACTATGCGCGGCGCGCAGTTCCGGCGGCAACATGTCTTCGGCGTCGAGTGTCAGGCCGTGCAGGTAGGGCAAAACGCCGAGCACCGGTTTGCCGGTTTTCGCTTCAAGCCAGTCGAGTCCCGGTTTGAGCAAGCTGATGTCGCCGCGAAATCGGTTGATGATGAAGCCACGCACCCGCGCCTGCTCGCTTTCCGACAGACACGCAAGCGTACCTGTCAGATGCGCGAACACTCCACCTCGGTCGATGTCGGCCACCAGCACGACCGGGCAATCGACCGCTTCGGCAAAACCCATATTGGCGATATCGCGGTCGCGCAGATTGACCTCGGCCGGACTGCCCGCGCCTTCGACAAAAATCGTCTCGTACGCCGCTTGCAGACGTGCATACGATTCCAGCACGGCCTCGAAGGCGACGGGCTTGTAGTCGTGATAGGCGCGCGCATCGAGATTCATGCGCGCCTTGCCGTGGATGATCACCTGCGCGCCGCGGTCACTCGTCGGCTTGAGCAGGACGGGGTTCAGATCGGTGTGGGCGGCAATGCCCGCGGCCACCGCCTGCAAGGCCTGCGCGCGGCCGATCTCGCCGCCGTCGACCGTCACCGCGCTATTGAGCGCCATGTTCTGCGGCTTGAACGGCGCGACCCGCACGCCGGCGCGCCGCGCCAGCCGGCACAAGCCCGCGACCAGCGTGCTCTTGCCTGCATCGGACGTGGTGCCCTGAATCATCAGTGTGCCGCGCGGCACGGGTACGGCGTGATGCGGATTCGAAGTGGAGGTGGTCACGGAGGGTCGGGTCCAGCGGTGGATAGCAATGAATGCAGGCGATGAACGCGGCATTATCCCATCGTGCCGGCACACACTGCACACCGGTACACGCCGGTACAATCACGCGATGATTTCCCGCGACCTCACCTTCGTTCTCGGCGGCGCCCGTTCGGGCAAGAGCCTGCACGCCGAACAACTGGCGAACGACAGCGCCCTGCCCGTCACGTACATCGCCACCGCCCGCGTGGCTGACGACGCCGAATTCAGCGCGCGCATCGCGCATCATCGCGAGCGGCGTCCGGCGCATTGGGCCTTGCATGAAGCGGGCGTCGATCTCGCCGGCGCGGTGTCACAAATCGATGCGCACGGCCACTGTATTCTGCTCGACTGCCTGACGCTATGGCTCGCCAACCTGCTGTGCCCGCCTGACGGCAACGGCTTGCCGGTCGATCAATATCACGCGCACTTTGCTGCGCTGGAAGCGGCGCTCATCAACGCCAAAGGGAAGATCATCGTGGTCAGCAATGAAATCGGGTTGGGCGTGGTGCCGCTCGGCGCGGCAACGCGTCTCTATGTCGACGAACTCGGGCGGCTCAATCAGCGTATCGCCGCATTGAGCACCCGCGTCACGATGATGGTCGCGGGCTTGCCGCTCGCCTTGAAAACCGCGGGCAATCCGTAATGCTGTCGCTGCCTCTGATCGTTACGCTGGCAACAGCGGGCGTTGCCATCGACCGTTGGCTCGGCGAGCCGCGCACCGCGCATCCGCTGGTCGGCTTCGGCAACTGGGCGACGCGCCTCGAAAAGCGCTACAACACCGGCCGCCGCCTGCGGCTCAAGGGGCTGCTCGCGTGGTCGCTAGCGGTCATGCCGCCGGTGCTGATCGCCTGGTGCCTCGTCTCCCTACTGCCGTTTTTTGCGGCGTGTGCGGTACATGTCGTGCTGCTGTGGTTCGCCCTCGGCGCACGCAGTCTGCACGATCACATTACGCCCATCGCGCAGGCTCTCGTGCAACGCGATCTGGCGCAAGCACGGTTGCTGACCGCGCGTATCGTGTCGCGCGACACCACTCAAGCAGACGAAGCGGCGCTCTCGCGCGCCGCCGTCGAATCGGCCCTTGAAAACGGCAACGACGCGATCTTCGGCGCGCTGTTCTGGTTCGCAATCGCGGGCGGTCCTGGCGCGCTGGGGTTTCGTCTGGCCAACACGCTCGACGCCATGTGGGGTTACCGCACGTCGCGCTATTTGCGCTTCGGCTGGGCCGCCGCGCGCATCGACGACGTGCTCAACTGGATTCCCGCGCGCCTCACCGCGGCGAGCTACGCCCTCCTCGGCGACACGCGCACGGCGTTGCATTGCTGGCGCGAGCAGGCACCGCGTTGGGACAGTCCGAACGCCGGGCCGGTCATGGCTTCAGGCGCGGGCAGTCTGAACGTGCTGATCGGCGGACCCGCGGTGTATCACGGCGCGCTTGAACACAGACCGACGCTAGGTTTCGGCCACCCCGCAAAGGCGAGTCATGTCACTGCTGCGTTGATGCTGGTCGAACGCACGGTCATTCTCTGGCTGGCCGTGCTGATCGTGCTGGCTTTGCTGAGCGTGCCGTTTCATGCCTGATCGAATAGCTGGTTATAACGTCGGTACCGGGACACCGCTCAACGCCGTGGCCCACGGCGGCAATCTGCACGAGGCGGCACAGCGTTACGGCATTCCGTACGCGCAATGGCTCGACCTGTCGACGGGTATCAATCCGCACGGCTATCCGGTGCCACCCGTTCCCGCCGATGCCTGGCGCCGCCTACCCGACGAAGGCGACGGCTTTGCCGCCTGTGCCACGCGTTACTATGGCGCGCCCGATGCGGCGCACGTGCTGCCCGTGGCCGGAAGCCAGGCCGCAATTCGCGCACTGCCCTCGTTGCTGCCGTGTGGCCGGGTTGGCATCGCGCCGCTTACTTACAGTGAATATGCACCCGCCTTCGAGCGGGCCGGACACGAAGTCGTGCCGCTGGATGTGTCCTGGGACTCGTTGCCCGACGCGCTCACTCATGTGGTCGTCGTGAATCCTAACAATCCGACGACGGAACATCTGAGCGCCGACAAGCTTCTGCACTGGCATGCGCAACTCAGCGCGCGCAACGGCACGTTGCTAGTCGACGAAGCCTTCGCCGACACGATGCCTTCAGCGTCGCTTGCAGCAAACACCGATCGTGACGGGCTGATCGTGCTACGTTCGCCGGGGAAATTTTTTGGACTTGCCGGTGTACGCGCGGGTTTCGTACTCGGCGCACCGGCTTTGCTCGACGCATTGCGTCGTACGCTCGGGGCCTGGACGGTCAGCGGCCCGGCTCGTCACGCCGTCAAGGCCGCGTTTGAAAACGAAGCGTGGCAGCAGCAGACGCGCACGCGGCTCGATGCCGAAAGCGCCCGTCTGGTGAGTCTGTTGCATGCACACGGTTTTGCCACACGCAGCACGCCGCTCTTCGCGTGGACCGACGATGCGCGCGCCGCCGCTCTGCACGAAGCGTTAGCGCAGCGTGGCGTGTGGACCCGCCTCTTCACGGCGTCGGGCAGCGTGCGCTTCGGGCTGCCCGCGAGCGACGCCGAATGGGTGCGTTTCGAAGAAAGTTTGCGCGAGGCGGTTCGATGATGCCCCGTCTACGTTACACAGTCGCCTCTGCGCTTTTCGCAATCACCCTGCACGCGCACGCCGCCATCACCGTCACCGACGATTCCGGTGCAACAGTCACCCTGCCTGCGCCCGCACAGCGCGTCATCAGTCTCGCGCCGCATGTCACCGAACTGCTGTATGCCGCCGGCGGTGGCGCGAAACTGGTCGGCGCCGTGTCCTACAGCGACTACCCGCCTGAAGCGAAGCAATTGCCGCGGGTCGGCGACAACAAGGCGCTCGACCTCGAACGGATCGTCGCGCTGAAGCCCGATCTGATTGTTGTATGGCGGCATGGCAACGCGCAACGCCAACTCGATCGTCTGCGTGAAATGCATGTTCCCCTGTTCTTCAGTGAGCCGCATCATCTCGACGACGTTGCCGTGTCGCTGACAAAGCTCGGGCAATTGCTCGGCACCTCGCCGACCGCCAATGCCGCCGCTGCGGCATACCGTCAGGATATCGCGCGATTGCGCACGAAATATGCCGACCTGCCATCTGTCAGCGTGTTCTATCAGGTGTGGGATCAACCGTTGATGACGCTCAACGGCGAACAAATGGTCAGTGACGTGATTGCGTTATGCGGCGGGCGCAATGTGTTTGCAAAACTGGCGCCGCTGGTGCCGACCGTTTCGACTGAAGCGGTGCTCGCGGCGAACCCGGAGGCGATCTTCACTGCCGCGCCCGGCGCGACCGACCCGGACACACCGCTACCGCAGCTCGACACATGGCGTGCGTGGCCGAGCCTGAAGGCGGTGGCAAACAATAATCTGTTCGCCATCGACGGCGATCTGATCAACCGGCCGGCGCCGCGTATTGCGCAAGGGGCGAAGCAGATGTGCGAAGACCTCGACCTGGCGCGCTCGCGGAGGACGAGCGGCGCGCGGTGATTTTAATCGTGCGACTTGGCGCAATTAGAGCAGGGCCCACGCAGCGCACGCACGTCCCCTCACGCATTCCACCTCACCAACGACCACTCCTGCGCGCCCTCATCCCTGCGCAACCAGACAATCCCCATCATCTCCAACGACCAGCGCAGACAGCGTTGCAACGGCACATCCAGCACCAGCGAAGCGATCACCCGCATGACGCCGGCATGCGTGACCACATACGCCGGCGACAGCTCGCGCGTCTGCGCAAACGCGTCGAACCATGCCCGCACCCGCGCGACGAATTGCGCGACGCTCTCGCCGCCGTGCGCACGTGCGTGTTCGAAATTCGCCGCCCAGTCGTCGAGCAACGCACGATCGATCGCGTCCCAGCGCTGCTGCTCCCAGGCGCCGAAGTTCATTTCCTGCAGACGATCGTCATGGCTGAGCGCGCAGCCGAAGTCGTTCGCCATGGCGGCGGCGAGCGCCGAACAACGCATCAGCGGACTCGATATGAACACGCGCGGCGGCGGCACCTGCAACGTGGCGAGTTTCAATGCAAGCGCGGTTGAGGACACTTCGGCATCTTCGGCAAGCGCGATGTCGCTCTGGCCGTAGCACACGCCCGCATCGATCGCGACAGCGGGATGACGGATCAGGACGATATCCATGCAAGCCCCAGCAGATAGATGCTCAATTCAAAAATCTGTTGTGCGAAGCCCAGGCAGTCGCCGGTGTAGCCGCCAATCCGTTTAACGAAGTAACGGCCCATGGCAAACCGCAGCGCCGCGAGCACGAGCAATGCCGCGCCGGCGAAGCGCCAATCCGGCAACCCGGGCCCGTTCGGCCAGAGCAGCAACGGCAAGCCAAACACCGCCGCGCAGAGCAACGCGGGAGCACTCAACCGTTGTGCGACCGGTTTGGCTTTGCCTTCGGCGCGCACATAGTCGAGCGTGGCCAGATAGCTGATGGCAAACACGCGGCTCGCCGCATGCGCCGCAATCATCAGACTCGCGGCGCGCACCGGCGGCAACGCGGCGAGCGTCTGCCATTTCAATGCCAGCGCAATCACGAGCGCGATAGCGCCGAACGCACCAATGCGTGAATCGTGCATGATGCGCAACACGTCCTCGCGCGTATAGGCGCCACCGAACGCATCGGCGCAATCGGCGAGTCCGTCCTCGTGAAACGCGCCAGTGACGAGAAGCGACGCAGCCATCGACAGCAGCACCGCCACGCCAGCCGGAAAAACATGCAACGCCGCGAGATAGACCAGCGCGCTCAGTCCGCCAACCAATAGACCGACAAGCGGAAAATAACGTGCCGCCGCATTCAGATAGTGCGGCTCGTAGCCAACCCAGCGCGGCACCGGCACGCGCGTGAAATAACCCAGCGCCGTGAAGAAATAGCGCAGTTCCGCGAGCGGGTTCATAGCGGGTTCATAAGTTAGCCGGACGCGCGCTTCTGTGTGACAGCGCTTCGTACACGGCCGCTTTGTACAATGAGTCAGGCATCGCGATTCGCGACCCCGGCCGATTCGAAGCTCGCCATTTCGTTGATGAACGCCACCGCTGCGCGCAGCAAGGGCACTGCGAGCACAGCGCCGGTGCCTTCGCCGAGACGCATGTCGAGCGAAAGCAAGGGCAGCGCACCAAAATGATCGAGCATGCGCCGATGCCCCGCCTCGTTCGACGCATGCGCGAACACACAATATTCGCGCACCTTCGGTGCGAACGCGTCGGCGGCCAGCAACGCCGAGGTCGCGATGAAACCGTCGACGAGGATCGTCATACGCGCCTGCGCACCGGCAAGGTATGCGCCCGTCATCATGGCGATTTCAAAGCCGCCGAAGGTGGCGAGCACGTCGAGCGGATCGTTGGAAACGGCGTGATGCGCGAGTGCCGAAGCCAGTACGTTGCGCTTTTTCGCCAGCCCGGCATTGTCGAGACCCGTGCCGCGTCCGACACATTCATCGATCGGCACGCCGCACAGGCGGCTCATCAGACACGCAGCCGACGACGTATTCGCAATGCCCATCTCGCCGAAACCGATCACATTGGTGCCAAGCGCCGCGTGATGCCGCACGCGAGCCGCGCCGGCCTGCATCGCGGCCAGCGCCTGTTCATGCGTCATTGCGGGTTCGTGCGCGAAGTTGCGCGTACCGGCCGCAACCGCAATATCGATAAGACCGTCAGTGGACGCCAGCGGCGTCGCGATGCCCGAGTTGACCACTTCGAGCTCGACGTCGCAGACGCGGCTCAAGGCATTGATCGCCGCACCGCCCGCGAGAAAGTTGGCGACCATTTGCGCGGTCACCGCTTGCGGATAAGGGCTCACGCCCTCCTGCGCCACGCCGTGATCGCCGGCGAACACGATCATCGCCGGGCGCGCGACCGTGGGGTGCGTCGTGCGCTGGATCAATCCCAACTGCCGCGCGAGTGTCTCGAGTCGCCCAAGACTGCCCGGCGGCTTGGTCTTGGTATCGATGATGTGTTGCAGTTCGGCGCGCAGCGTCTGGTCGAGCGGTTCGACATCGGTCAATCCCGGCAAACCTGGTAAAGAGGTCATAGACGTTTCAAACAGAGAGAGGGTGTTGTTATAAAGTGCTTAGCCTGCCGATGTGTCATCAGCCGCCAGCGATTCGTGATACGAGCGCGGCGCGGGAATCAGCGCCTCATGCTCGCCGTCGCGAATCAGAATCAATGGATAGCCGAACGCGCGGCTTGTTAGTGTGGGCGTCAGCACATCGTGCACCGGTCCGGCATACGCGCCGCCGTTGCCGTCGAGCAGCAGCGCATGGGTCGCGAAGCGGCGCGCGAGATTCAAGTCGTGGCACGAAAACATCACTGTACGCCGAGGCGCGCGCGTCCAGGCAGTCAATACTTCCAGACAATCGATCTGGTGGTGCAGATCCAGATGCGAGAGCGGTTCGTCGAGCAGCAACAACGGCGCCTCCTGGCACAACACCGCGGCCAGCGCGACGCGTTGACGTTCACCGCCCGACAGCGAGAGCACATCGCGCGCCGCGAATGCGGTGAGGCCCAGGCCATCTAACGCGGCATGCGCCGCTGCACGATCGGCTTCGCCTTCCCAGCCCCAACTGCTCAGATGCGGAAAGCGGTTCAGCATCACGATGTCGAGCACGCTCGCACTGAAAGCATCCGCCGCGGTTTGTGGCATCAGCGCGCGACGCTGCGCGAGCGGCAACGGTGGCCAGTCGGCCAGACGCGTGCCGTCCAGTTCGACATGGCCCGCCGACGGTTGCGCCAGACCGGCGAGGGTGGACAGCAAGGTCGTCTTGCCCGCCCCGTTCGGGCCGGCGATGCACCAGATCTCGCCTGCGTAGAAGGTATGCGTGAACGCGTCGAGCAAGGTGCGCATGCCCGCACGCAAGGTCAGGCGTTGCGCGCTGAGCGCCACATGGGGGGCATCGTGTGGATTCATCATCGGCGCCTGCGCAATAGCATCCACAGAAACACCGGCACGCCGACGATCGACGTGATCACGCCGACCGGCAATTGGGCCGGCGCGACCACGGTACGCGCGATCAGGTCCGCACCCATCACCGCGACACCGCCGCCGAGCGCCGCCGCCGGCAGCAGCATGCGCTGATCGTTGCCGAACGCGAGCCGCAGCATATGCGGCACCACGAGGCCGACAAAACCGATGGTGCCCGCCGTCGTTACCGCCGCGGCAGCCGCAAGCGACGCCACCAGATACACGCGCAGGCGCAGCGGCATCACGGCAACACCGAGTGCCTGCGCGGCAGCATCGCCCCGCAGCAGCACGTTCAGACGCGGCGCGGCGGGTACGATCGCCACCAGCACGACAACCAGCGCGGTGAGCGCCACCCACGGCATCGCGCCACCGTTCAGATCGCCGGTCAGCCAGAACAACATACCGCGCAGCCGGTTGTCCGGCGCGAGGTTGAGCAGCAGGGTAATGACGGCGCCCCAACCGGCCGCGATCACGGCGCCGGTCAGCAGCAAACGCGGCGACGTATCCTGCGGCTCCCCCCGCCATAACTCGCGACGCGCGAGACCGAGCACCAGCAGGATCGACACGAAGGCGCCGGCGAACGCGCTGACATCGACGATCCACCACGCGCAACCGGCGATCATCGCGACCAGCGCGAAGGTCGCCGCGCCGCCCGACACACCCAGTACGTAGGGTTCAGCCAACGGGTTGCGCAGCAGCACTTGCAGCAACGCACCGGCCAGCGCCAGCAACGCGCCGCACGCGAAGCCGGCCAGCGCGCGCGGCAAACGCAGCGTGCGCACGATCTCACCGGCAAGATCGGAGGACTCGACATGCGACGGATGCAACACATGCGACGGCAGCAGCGCCGCCAACACGCGCGCGGGTGCGAGCGAAACGCTGCCGAGTGCGAGCGACGCCATCAACACCGCGAGGGCGATTCCCGCGAGCGCGAACCAGATCGCGGCCGCGCGCTTCGCGTTCATCACGCGCATCGTGGCCGTGGGCAACGGACTCGAGCCGCGATTCATCGACACGTTCTCGTGCAAATCGCTGCGTCACTGACGCCGTCGACCAACCGTGAGACACGCGCCGCGCCGCGGCGAGTTATGCGAGTAAGCCGTTTCATAGTCCTTGTTCAACAGGTTCTGGATCTGCGCGGTGACGTAACAGGCCTTCGTGATGTTGTTGTAGCGCGTATACCCGTCTCGCGCACATGGCCGCTCCACGATCCTTCGATCCGTCCGCGTTCGTGCGGTCAACCTGTTCGGCCAGAAAAATTCCGCGCGAGACCTGCGGACGATCGATCAGATTCAACTAGCTTGCAGTCGCCTTCCAATGCCCGTGATGCCGTAGCCGTAGCCGTAGCCGTAGCCGTAGCCGTAGCCGTAGCCGTAGCCGAGATAGTAACTGTTGGCTCCGCCGAAACCGGAATACCGATCGCGCCGTGGATTGAGATGAATCTGGTTGCGCAAGAAGGGCACACCACACGCCTTGTCGTCGCTACCGTTGCCGTTCGGCTGAAAATACGTGACGTTCGCGTCCCATCTATCGTTGAACGTGTGACGCATCAAAACCGAGCTGCTCTCGTTCGAATAGCCGTTCGCGCCCGGATTCGCGTTGGGCGCCTGAGCCGTTTTTTTGCGTTCGATTGAGGACAGCGCTCTCCCTCTGGCCAGCATCCCGGCTAGCGACGCATTGATCCTGCCTTCCCACGCGTGGCGCGCAGTGGCACACTCGCGGGTTCAGCTTCAAACACACGATCAGAATCGACTGGCATGACGAACGCGGCCGCTTACCGTTGCGGGACCCGCAGGTCCGCGCGTTCACGCGAGGCGCGCGCCCTGCCTCCCGTTAAGCTGCGTGCACGGTGGAAAAGCGCGCGGGCATCAAAAAGTGCGGCCAGTTTAGGAGCGGCCTTCGGGTCCGTCAAGAATGGTTAATGCGTGCGCAATCTGTTCCGTTATGTGCAGGTTATTGTCCGATGCGCGGGTCGTTTTTCATCATATGGTCGATAAATGCCTGCACAAAGCGATGTTGTTACGTCTCGAAACGAGACAATTGTCGGAACCTGCGACATTCCGCGCTAAAATGCAATGTCTTTAGAGGACGCAGCAGATGCTCACCGAACTCGAAACACTTTCACAGAATATCGGCAAGCTGATCGCGATCAGCCAACGCCACAATGAAGCGCGGCTCGCGCTCGAGAATCAGCTCGCCCAAACGCATGCCGAAGCAGAGGCCACGCGCACGGAACTCGCATTAATGCGCGAGGAGCGCGACGCACTCCAGGCGGAACGCGACGCGCTGTCGGCCAAGATCGACGATGCACAGGTACGCCTGAATGCGATCCTCGAAAAGCTGCCGCGTGCCCGCGCGCACAGCGAGCCGGACAATCAGCTCGATCTGCTCGATACCGCGCCGCATGAGGTCGAAGCGGAGAGCGACGTCACCCGCCATGGAGAAAATGCATGACCACCAAGCAGATCGAAGTATCGATTCTCGGCGTGCCCTATCGCCTCGCCTGCTCGCCGGAAACTGAAGGCGCGCTGCTTGAAGCGGTCGCACGTGTCGACGCCGAGATGTCGAAGATCCGCAATAACAGCAACGTGCGCGGCACGGATCGCATTGCCGTCATGGCTGCGCTGTCGCTGGCATCGGAACTGCTTAAGCTGCAAACGAGCGTGCGGCACGGAGAAGCATTTCCCGCAGAAGAAATCCGGCGTACAATGCATCAAATGAACGAACAACTGGGTACTGTGATTCAGCAGTACAGCATGCAGTAAGTACCCGGCAGTCTCGAGCAGTTTCAAGTGGCCGGTCCTGAGACCGGCTGCGAATTCAAGCGCAATGCATGAGCGAAGAGTCATGCAAGTGATTGAGTTCAATCGGTTTGACCTCCCTGCCTGGTTCGCCAAGGTCATATATTCCTTGAACCAATGCCATGTGCACGGTTGTGGAAATTTGTAGCACGGGTGTGCGCGTCACTCTGTCTGATGTACCCGAAGTGCTGCTAACTGCGACCAATTCTGAACCCCCGGTTCAGGATGCCGGCCTAGCGGCTAAGGCGGGGACCTTATTCAAAACGGCATCGGACTTCGGTCCGGTGCCGTTTTTCTTTGGGTCTCGCATTTTCTTCTGTATTCTCAAACCTTTAACGTTCAATTCGATTCATGCGCTACTGGCTAATGAAGTCCGAACCGGACGAAGCAAGCATCGACCATCTCGCCCACGCACCGCAACACACGTTGCCGTGGACTGGTGTGCGCAACTATCAGGCGCGTAATTTCATGCGCGACATGATGCAGGTCGGTGACGGTGTGCTGTTCTATCACTCGAGTTGCCCTGAGCCAGGCATCGCCGGGATCGCGGAGGTATCGTCCACCGCCTATCCGGACCCGACTCAATTCGACAAGAAGAGCCCCTACTACGACCCGAAGTCGTCGCAGGAGACGCCGCGCTGGCTGCTCGTCGACGTGGTGTTCAAGAAGAAGATTCCGTTGGTTCCGCTTGCCGCGCTGCGCGAGCACGAGGAGTTGAAGGACATGCGCGTGCTCGCCAGAGGTAACCGCCTGTCGATCACGCCGGTGACCGAAGCCGAATGGCGCTTCATCACCAAACGTCTTGTTTGACGCTACATACGCACAAGCTGCCCGTCGTCGCTAGCGTCATACGCAAATCAAGCGCGAATCCACGCATGCCTGAAAGCAAGTGTGAGCAAACGTCAAATTAGGGAACCAAGCTCAGGTTACAGGCGCCTAACGGACTCGCAAACGTTGTGCCATCGCACGGCGTTTCGCTCAAATCGTGCACAACCTGTTCAAGCAAGGAGTCCAAAAATGACGAAAAACACCGCACGTGCACTCGCTCTCGCTCTCGTTTGTGCCGCCCCTGCCGCGCTCGCGCTGACGCCGGCCATGGCCCGCGCACAGAGTGTGACGCAGTATCAGCCCGCGGGTGTGCTGTCACTGAATGCACAGGCAAGCGCGGAAGTGCCGCAGGACGTGGTCGATATCACGCTGTTCTACGAGCAGGAAGCGAGCGATCCGTCCGCGCTCACCTCCACGCTGAATCAGCGCGCCGATGCGGCGCTGCAAAAAGCCAAGGGTGTGAGCGGTGTAACGGCGCGCACCGGTTCCTTCTCGATCTACCCGTCCACCGACCGTGATGGCCGCATTTCAGCATGGCGCGGCCGTACCGAAGTTGTGCTCGAATCGCACGACTTCGCCGCGGCGTCGAAGCTCGCGGGCCAGATGGCATCGATCATGCAAGTCGGCAACGTTCAGTTCTCGCTGTCGCCTGAAGCGCAGCGTACCGCCGAGCAGAAGCTCACTGGTGAAGCCATCAAGTCGTTCCGTGAGCAAGCCGCTTCGTCGGCGCAGGCCTTCGGTTACAACAGCTATTCGATTCGTGAAGTCAACGTCGGGCACAACGGCGTCATGCCGCGTCCCATGATGATGATGAGCGCGCGCGCCATGAGCGCCGATGCGAAGGCATCCGCGCCGGTACCGATCGAAGGCGGCACGTCGACCGTGACGGTCAACGTGTCAGGCTCGGTGCAGATGAAGTAACACGATTGACGCCTGACGTACCGCTGTAAAGGAAAAAGCCACGGCATGCCGTGGCTTTTTCATTGGCTGACCACTACGATAAAACGTAGCGGTCAGTTTGCGCCAACTGCCGGCGCCGGTTGACGGCGCGCACGGCGATAGGACCACACCAGTATGCCGATGCCCACGAGGATCATTGGCAGCGAGAGCCATTGGCCCATCGAGAGGCCCATTGCGAGCAAACCAAGGAAGTCATCCGGCTCCCGCGCGAATTCCACCGTGAAGCGAGCGAGGCCGTAGCCGATCAGGAACACCGCGGAAATCGCGCCCATCGGCTTCGGTTTGCGCGCGAAGAAGATCATCACGAAGAAGAGCACCACGCCCTCAAGCGCAATCTCATACAACTCAGACGGATGGCGCGGCAGCATGTGATATTGCGCGAACACTTCGTTCAGGTGCCATTGCGCGGCCAGTTGCGGATGCGCGGCGAGCCAAGTGGCGTCGTCCGGCGCGGCGCCCGGAAACAACATCGCCCACGGCGCCGAAGGATCGGTCACACGGCCCCACAACTCGCCGTTGATAAAGTTGCCGAGGCGCCCTGCCGCGAGCCCGGTTGGCACCATCGGCGCGACGAAATCGGTGACCTGCAGCCATGAACGTTTGCGTTGATACGCGAACAGCACCATTGCCAGGGTCACGCCGAGAAAGCCGCCGTGAAACGACATGCCGCCTTCCCACACCTTGAAGATGTCGAGCGGATGCGCAAAGTAAAAGCTCGCCTTATAGAAGAGCACGTAACCGAGCCGGCCGCCGAAAATTGTACCGAGCACACCGTAAAACAGCATGTCGTCGATATCTTTGGCAGTCCAGCCTTGCGCGGCGACGTAAGGCAAACGCAGCCGCAGCCGGCCGACGACAATCGCCGCGATGAACGCAACGAGGTACATCAGTCCATACCAGCGCACAGCAAGCGGCCCCAGATGAATGGCAACGGGGTCGAAATTCGGGTGAATGAGCATCGTGTTGTTATGGGCAGTTCGGGTTCAAAAGCGGAGTTCTAGTCGGTTTTCACGGTGCGGCCGGCGGTTTGCACATCATGCGGCGCATGCGTTGGACGGTTCGGTTTGCAATGCGTTCGCGGCAGCGTTGAACCTAACCGCCGGGCGCCACACACTGCGCCTCGACGGTGGCCGCATGCGCCCGCACGATCTCGATGAAGCCCGCCAACACCGGACTCACCTCCGCCGTGCGCCAGACCAGCCCCGTCTCGATCGCCGGCACCGATTCCGAAAGCGGCCGGTACACAACGCCAGTGCGGCGCAGGTTACGCAACGATTGCGGCACCAGTGCGACGCCCATTCCGGCTGACACGAGGCTCACGATCGTCTGCATCTGGATCGCCTCCTGCCCGGCCCGGGGCGCCAGGCCCGCCACGCCGTAGCAATCCATAATGATGTCATAAAAGCCTGGCGCCAAACGTCTTGGGAATATCACAAGCGGCTCGTCGGCCACGTCGCGCAGGCTGATCGGCGTGTCCAGCCATTCGGCGCGCGGGTCGGCATGGGGGTTGGCGGCGGACCCGGCGGCACCGCCCACGCGCGCCGCTGTTTCCGTCGACATCGCGATCACCAGCGGCTCGCGGGCGATCGGCAGCCACGAGAGCTGGGTGGCATGACGCGACGGCAGCGGCGCGATCACGAGGCCCGCATCGATGCGCCCGGCCACCAGTTCGTCGACCTGCACGTCGCTGGTGGCTTCGGTCAGTTCGAGCCGCACCCGCGGATGGCGTGCGCCGAAATCGCGCAGCAGCAGCGGCAGCAGGCCGTAATCGGCCGTCGAGACGAAGGCCAGCGACAGCACCCCCGCCTCGCCTCGTGCGAGGCTCTGCGCCAGCGGCCGCAACCCCTCCGCGCCCGCCAGCAGACGCTGAACCTCGGGCAACAGGTCGGCACCCACCGGGGTGAGTTCGACCGAACGCTTGGTGCGCGCGAACAACTCGACGCCAAGTGTCTCCTCGAGCGCCCGAATCGCTTGCGACAGCGGCGGCTGCGTCATGGAAAGGCGCGTGGCCGCTCGCCCAAAGTGTTTTTCCTCGGCCACAGTCACGAAATAGCGCAACTGGCGCAGATCAGGAATGGCTGGCAGCATGATTAATATATTTTACGACCTATTCGAGCCTGAATAATATATTAGACGCACGCTTTGCAAAACTGCATCCTTGCGCCACGCACCGGCACTAAACTGAACTGACGCGCCAACCGAAAAACCGCCGCCAATGCATGGGCCGTGCAGGCTCGACCCATGCGGCAGCGCCCGAGCACCGAACACGCAGTACAGATCAAATCAAAACAGACTGGAGTTCCCCATGGCATATAACCGTCGTTCGAAGAACATCACGCAAGGCGTGGCGCGCTCCCCGAACCGCTCGATGTACTACGCGCTCGGCTATCAGAAGGACGACTTCGACAAGCCGATGATCGGCATCGCCAACGGCCACTCGACCATCACGCCGTGTAACGCCGGCCTGCAGCGTCTGGCCGACGCAGCAGTCGCCGCGGTCAAAAGCGCGGACGCGAATCCACAGATTTTCGGCACGCCGACGATCTCGGACGGCATGTCGATGGGCACGGAAGGCATGAAGTACTCGCTGGTGTCGCGCGAAGTCATTGCCGACTGTATCGAGACGTGCGTGCAGGGCCAGTGGATGGACGGCGTGGTCGTGATCGGCGGCTGCGACAAGAACATGCCGGGCGGCATGATCGGCATGTTGCGCACCAACGTGCCGAGCATCTACGTCTATGGCGGCACGATCCGTCCCGGCAACTGGAAGGGCACCGATCTGACCATCGTGTCGTCGTTCGAAGCAGTGGGCGAATTCACGGCCGGCCGGATGTCGCAGGACGATTTCGAAGGGATCGAAAAGAACGCCTGCCCATCCACGGGTTCGTGCGGCGGCATGTACACCGCCAACACCATGAGCTCGTCGTTCGAAGCACTGGGCATGTCGCTGTTGTATTCGTCGACGATGGCGAACCCCGACCAGGAAAAGGTCGAATCGGCTGCCGAATCGGCACGCGTGCTGGTCGAAGCGGTAAAGAAGGATCTGAAACCGCGCGACATCGTCACGAAGAAGTCGATCGAAAATGCCGTTGCGGTGCTGATGGCGACGGGCGGCTCGACCAACGCTGTGCTGCACTTCCTCGCCATCGCGCATGCGGCCGAAGTGGAATGGACCATCGAAGACTTCGAACGCATGCGCAAGAAAGTGCCGGTGATCTGCAACCTCAAGCCGTCGGGCCAGTTCGTCGCGACCGATCTGCATAAGGCGGGCGGCATTCCGCAGGTCATGAAGATTTTGCTCGACGCAGGCATGTTGCACGGCGATTGCATCACGATCACCGGCAAGACGATCGCTGAAGAACTGAAAGACGTGCCGGGCAAGCCGCGCGCCGACCAGCAGGTGATCTTCCCGATCGACCAGGCGCTCTATAAGGAAGGCCATCTCGCCATCCTGAAGGGCAACCTCGCGGTTGACGGCGCGGTCGCCAAGATCACCGGCCTGAAGAACCCGGTCATCACCGGCCCGGCCCGCGTGTTCGACGACGAGCAAAGCGCACTGGAAGCCATTCTGGCCGACAAGATCGTTGCCGGCGACGTGGTCGTGCTGCGCTACCTCGGGCCGAAGGGCGGCCCTGGCATGCCGGAGATGCTCGCGCCGACCTCGGCGATCATCGGCAAGGGGCTCGGCGAAAGCGTCGGCCTCATTACCGACGGCCGCTTCTCAGGCGGCACGTGGGGCATGGTGGTCGGTCACGTCGCGCCGGAAGCGTTCGCGGGCGGCACGATCGCGTTGGTGCAGGAAGGCGACTCGATCACGATCGACGCGCACAAGCTGCTCCTCCAACTGAATATCGACGATGCCGAACTGCAGCGCCGCCGCGCCGCATGGCAGCAGCCGAAGCCGCGTTACACGCGTGGCGTGCTGGCGAAGTACTCCGCACTGGCGCTGCCGGCCAACAAAGGTGCGGTGACGGGCTAGGCACGGAGATCCCGGCGAACGTCCGATCCTCCGGGCCGTCCTGTTCGCCGGGGCGTTGCAATGCCCTTGTGCTGGTTGCTACATGTAGAACTGCTTCCCGCGCTCCTCAAGATTGGCGTACCTTTTCTGCTGCTCGACAGCCCGATTCCAGAGAGATTCTGAAATCTTTAGCCCAGGCGCTGGCTGGCCGCCGTGCAGCGATTCGTAGTGCACGCGATGAGTGGCTGGATCCACACTCACACGCCAAAAGGGCGTTCCACCAATGCCGCGAATCTCCAACTGGTTCGGCGCCGCAGGAACCGCGTACAACCCGTCCCGGAAAAGCCACGCGGCGTTGTGCGCGGCGAGCCATGTGTTGATACGACTCACATCATCCGGCTGGATGTGAGTCCTCGATTCAGCAAAGGTGTCGCCGCTACCTGAATAGGTCGAGCCGGGCAAGTCAGTCACGAACCGCGTGCTGCCTTTGGGCAGCGCGGTATCCTGGTCCTGATAGAACTGGTAAAGCTGTTGTGGCGTGCCAACGGAATTGCCCGGGAACAGACTACCCGGCGTGGGAGGTTGAACCGTGTCGCCCTTGCCGTTCTCCAGTCGCCAGGATTGCCGCGCGGCAAGCTCGCCGTGAGGTGCCTGCGGTGGGGCGACGTAAGGTGTGAACGCGGATATTCCCTCGGTCAACCACCTATGATCCTGAACATGCTGCAGACCACCGCTGTGTGGATCGTAGACAAACACGCCATTCATATTTGCCGGATCCGATGGAATGCCGCCAATATAAGCATTGCCCTTCCCGTCGATACGCAAAACCTTGCTGTAGTCGCCAGCGGAATGAATACGGCCGTCGTCCCCGATCGAAAACTTATATTCGGAATTGCTGGAATACGCCGAATCCACGGACGGATAACTATTGTCGTTGTAGAAGTTCAGCTTCGTCTTACCTTTGCCGTCATCGTTGTTGAAAAACGGCTTGATATAGACCGACCCGCGATAGTCTTCCCCCTTCGCCTGCTGGTTGTCCAGATACTGGATTTTGTCGCGCGCACGCTGGTAGAACTCGGCTGATGCCATGGCTGGATCAGCCTTGGGAACGTAGCGCGCTTTGCCGCCGCTGTTCGTCTCCGACACGAACGATTTGTGGTCGTCGTCCGTCCATATCGAATTGTTCGTGGAGAAATGCGCCAGCTGCGGCTGTGCACCCGCCGTCCGGGTGTGGTCGAAGATGTCCGAGCGATAGTCCGGGTTAACCACATAGGAACCGAGCTCGCCATTCTCGAATTTGCGCCAGCCGCGTACCTGGGAACTGTCGATGCGGCCCATCGCGGCCACCTCGCCGGCGTCCGACATGCGATCGCCTCTACCAAGGCTCGCATCGACATCGACCATGTTAGGGCTCGGTGCGACGTAGTAAACGTAGCCGCTCTTTTGAGCGCCGGACGACAGCCGCTCGGTCGCGCTCAACCTGTCTCGAAACGTTCCAAGATAGCCGGCGCCGTCCACAGCGCCCGGTCTTGCGGCTAACTGGAAGTTATGCAGGTCCAAGTTGACGTTTTGCATTCTGGTGTCCTGCAGATTGAATCCGTTCGCCTGTTTCATCTGCTCGGGCGTCACATTCGAGGGTCGATAGAGCGTATACGGTTGTGGGTCCGGCACAGGACCCAGATCGCGTTTATTCTCATCGTGCGGCGGCCGGCCACGCTGCTCGAAATTTGGCGGGGGCAGACTCACGGACGGGAGCGACAATGCATGCGCGCCTTGAAGACCGTGATCCCCGTTAGCATCATCCAGAGAGTGGAACGACGCATCGCCCAAGGACGAGCGCTGTGGGGCTGCCTCGTCATAGGGTTGCCACGTGCTCGCCGCGGCATACGGGAACACGTCGAGATGGGAGATACCCCCGTGTTGGGGATAACCGTTACCAAGCAGGCTATCCATCGCGGTGCTCATCTGCCGGAAATTCTGATAATCGAACGTCCCGTAGTTGGGGTCGTATATCTGGTATCGGTCATTCTCATAGTTTTCCGACGGATTGAGCCGTTGCACTACGATCATATGACTTTCATCTAGGCGAACGCCGTCGACGGTGCCGGCGCTAGGCGGGTCGCGGTAGTTGATCACTACCGGCATCATCACAGTCTGATAGCTTCCCCGACCGTCGTCCGAACTATGACGCTCTCCAAATTCGTATGCCAGCGTGCTGTGCAAATCGTCTCCGCCTCTAACAGCGAACTCGCCGGATCGTGCAACAAACCCGGGCATGTCGTCCTCGATGTTGTCCTGGTTGCGTTCCTGCATCCGGTCGAGTCCGTCGAGTGTCCGTTGCCTCGTTCGCGGATCGGCCAGACGATCATGCGTAAAGCTGTTCACTTCCGCCAGATTCGACGCCCGCCCCGTCGCTATGTTGTAGAAGCTGGCGGTTACCATGCCGGCGCAATGATTCGGCAACGCAGTTGGATCGTCCGCCGCCCCCTGCATGGCCGCAAAGCCGAGACCGTTATTTCCCGTCGAAGGACCCGCAAGGGCATCGAACGTTGGATGGTCATCGGGTTGGCGATCCGCCGGAGGCGGGGGTGTCCTGCGAACGCGCTGCAGGGTGTCCGAACTTCGCGAACTTTGTGCTGACAGGTCTGCGTCGTTGGTTTTTCCCGGGTCCGGAACGGCAGCGGCTTCCTTTGCCGGCCTCTCTCCCGAGCGCGCTTGCAGATTTGCACTGCGCAAGGCTGCAAACCGCTCCGCTGTAGAAAAAGTGGACTTTGGCGCGGCTTCTCCGCCCCCTGTCTGCGAGACTGCGCGGGCTGCCCGCGTATCGCCTGCTGCCAGCGGACTTAACGGACTCGATACGGGTTCTTTTTCTGGCGGCGTCTTCCCGCCCGCAGAGCTAGCATCACGCCGCACGGTTAGCGGTAGAGGATACGTCGAGCCATCCAGGTCGTCGGGGAAAACTGTGGACTTGGTACTGCCAATACCGGATGTCGTCATCATTGCACCTTGCGAAATCAAACATTAGGGTTGTCTGCGTGCGAAGGGTTGGCACAAGGCCAATGACGATGAAACCAAGATTGCCGATCATCCGGGTAGTACTATGCGATAGCCGCTCAATCGCAATTCCGCCCGAAAGCTCACTGCAAAGGGGCGCACGGAAAACCGTGCGCCCCTTTCCTTTTATAATGCGTGCACCACGAGTCGGGCACCTGCACCGACGGAGACCAGAATGAAATCAATGTCGTATGCGGCGCTTGCAGCGGCCGGCGCGCTGGGCGCCATGTTAAGCGCCGGCAGTCCGGCGGCGCATGCGGAGGCCTCCGCCGGTCTCGCGCTTGCCCAGCAGCAGAATTGCATGAGTTGCCACTCGGTGTCGCGTCCGGTCATGGGACCGGCGCTGCATGACGTCGCCGCGAAATACGCCGGTCACGACGATGCCGCCACCTATCTGAAGCGCAAGATTCTGGATGGCAGCACGGGGGTGTGGGGTCGCGTGCCGATGCCCGCCAATACGCAACTCACGCCCGATCAGGCGGCTACGCTGGCGAGTTGGGTGATGACCCTTAAATGATTGACGCTTGATTGACGACTCAGAATGACCGCAGTCCGGCGACCGCGGTGAGCGCACCCGGATCAAGGGGCGCCCCGTCATCCGCCATGCTCAGGCGCTGCCTGAGCGCCGCGCGAGTTCCTGATCGACCGCTTCCTTGACCCAGCCGGTCATTTCGGTCTCCAGAGCCAGCGCCACTTCGCGCGTGATCTGGTTGACCAGCCACGCCGTGTGATCCTGCAACGCACCGCGGCAGCGTGCTTCGATAATGCCACGCCCCTCGCCCGTCAGAAAATTCGTGAACCGCCCACGCAGACGCTCGGCAATGAGATCCGCATCGAGATTCGGCTGCGGCTGCGCGAGTGCCTCGTGAGCGATATCCGGCGGCACGATCGTGCCCGCCTCGATCGGCGCATGTGGCTCGGCCCGATCGAAGACACCCGTTGACGGCGCAACGGCGGGCTCATGCCCGTGCCGGTGATCGGCTGCGTGGTGCGCCCTCGTGCGTTTTTTTGCGTGAGCATGTTCTGCAGGATGCGCGTGCTCCGGCGCAAGCGTTGGCTCCTCACGCTCGAGCACCGGCTCAGGCTTGTGCGCCGATTCCTGCGTGGTCTCATCAGGAACGGATACCGGCTGCATTGCCGGCGCATGACGCACCTCGGCAGGCTTGCCCGGTACGAGAATCTCGTGCAGAACAGGGATGGAACTGTCGTCGTTAGGATCGGACACGCGCACTCTCCGTGTTTGAGTCCAAGCTGAAGCAGGTCGCGCACACGTCGAATTCACCCGACGGAACACCACGCAACACAGGCGGAACGATGCCTAGCTGCCTTGCTTGTAGTTGTTCAAAGCATAGCCGCGATCGCGATAGAAACGATAGCGTTCGCGGCCCGCCGCGAGTTCGTTGTGTGCGTTACCGACCACTTCCAGCAATCTTTCAAAACGCGCGAATTGCGCCGGCACCGCGGCGCCGAGATTGAGCAGCACCTGATGGTGCGGCACATCATCGAGATTCGATGTCAGCACGATCGGCGTTTCTCCGGCGAGCGGTGTGCCCGCCATGCAGTGCGGCACGAAGTCGAGGGGCGAGAAGGTCCACAACTGCTCGTCGAAAGCCCGCAGGCGCTCGGGCTCGGCCAGCACGATGGTCGGCTGGCCCGCCTGATACGCCTTGCGGATCAGGCGGCACGCGTACAGCAGCGAATCGCCGACGTTCGAATGAAAATCGATTCTTGTCATCGGCGGCTCCGCTTTGCGTCTGCAGCGACGCTCGCAACTTTACTGCAATGCGTCATTGTGCAACGCGACCGTCCGCGGCCCGATCGATCAGGAACTGCGCGAGCAAGGGCACCGGACGGCCGGTTGCACCCTTCGCCGCGCCGCTCTTCCATGCGGTGCCGGCGATGTCCAGGTGCGCCCACGGGTAGGCTTCGGTGAAACGCGACAGGAAGCACGCCGCCGTCACGCTGCCCGCCGGACGGCCGCCAATATTCGCGAGGTCCGCGAAGTTCGACTTGAGCTGGTCCTGATACTCGTCGTCGAGCGGCATGCGCCAGGCCGGGTCGGAAGCTTCGCGCGATGCATCGAGCAGCTCGCCCGCCAGCGCGTCGTCTTTCGAGAACAGACCGCTGTTGTGGTGACCCAGCGCGATGATGCAGGCGCCCGTGAGCGTGGCGATGTCGATCACCGCCGCCGGCTTGAAGCGCTCGGCGTAGGTCAGCGCGTCGCACAGGATCAGCCGGCCTTCGGCGTCCGTGTTCAGCACTTCGATCGTCAGGCCCTTCATGCTGGTGACGATGTCGCCCGGCTTGGTGGCGGTGGCCGACGGCATGTTCTCGACGGCCGGGATAATGCCGACCACGTTGATTTTCAGGCCCATTTCGGCGACGGCGCGCAACGTGCCCAGCACCGATCCGGCGCCGCACATGTCGTACTTCATCTCGTCCATGCCTTCACCCGGCTTGAGCGAAATGCCGCCGGTGTCGAACGTGACGCCCTTGCCGACCAGCACCACCGGCGCGGCTTTCGCGGCGCCGCCGTGGTACTGCAGCACGATGAACTGGGCCGGTTCGACCGAGCCCGCCGTGACCGACAGGAACGAGCCCATCTTGAGCGCCTCGCACTGCTTCTCGCCGAGCACTTCGACCTTCAGCTTCCAGTCTTTGGCGAGCTTCTTCGCGGTGTTGGCAAGATGAGTCGGCGTGCAGACGTTGCTCGGCAGGTTGCCGAGGTCGCGCGTCAGATCCATGCCGTTGGCGAGCGCGGCACCCTGCTTGGCCGCGAGCTTGGCGGCCTTCTCGTCGCCGGTATTGACACTGAACACGATGCGCTTCAGGGCGCGCGCGGCGTTGTCCGGCTTGCTCTTCATCTGCGTGAACTTGTAGGTCAACTCGCGCAGCGCAAGAATCGCCGCGCGCACGCCCCAATCGGCCGAGCGCTCAAGGATCGGCAACTGGGCGAGCGTGAAGGTGACCTGGACGATCTTGGTGCCGAGCAGTGCGCGCCAGGCGGCCCGCACGGCTTCGCCGTAGGCTTTCTGGCTGAAAGCATCCTGCTTGCCGAGCCCGACGAGCAGCACGCGCGAAGCGCCGATGCCCGAAACCTCGTGCAGGAACAGCGTGGTGCCGGCCTTGCCTTCCATGTCGCCGGCTTTGATGATGCGGGTCAGGAGGCCCTTGGTGGCCGCGTCGATCTCCAGCGCAGCGCCCGAGAGCGTTTGCGACTCGAACACGCCGATTACGATGCAATCGGATTTCCCGGTCAGGAAACCGTTTGACGAGCCTTTGGTCCAATCACAGGCTTTTATGCTAAAGTCCATCGCGCTTGTCCTCGGATAAAATCTGGGCTTAGGATGAAAGCCGCAATTATCCGCTATTTTTCCCGCGGCGGCTGCACCGGAGGCGTGACGGGAACCAACCCGTGCGTCGCTGAGAGCGCCCCCTCCCATCATCAATAATGATCTTCGAACGCTCCCTCCAGCGCGAACTAGCGTATACGGCTGGTGCCGTGTTCATGGTTCTCCTCACGCTCGTGCTGACGACGATGATGATCCGCATCGTCGGCCTCGCGGCCTCGGGCGAGATCGATCCACGCGACGTGCTGGTCCTGATCGGCCTGACCGTGATCGGCTATCTGGCCATCATGCTCGTCGCGACCCTGTTCGTGTCGATTCTGTTCGTCCTGACCCGCTGGTACAAAGACTCCGAGATGGTGGTCTGGCTCGCGTCGGGTGTCAGTCTGACCCGCTTCATCAAGCCGATCGGCATTTTCGCCACGCCGATCATCATCCTCATCATGTTCTTCGTGTTCGTCGGCTGGCCGTGGTCGAACCAGCAGAGCAAGCTGCTGCGCGCGCGCTTTCAGCAGCGCGACGAAGTCTCGCTGCTGGCGCCGGGCCAGTTCCGCGAATCGGCTGCCAGCCACCGGGTGTTTTTCATCGAAAAGATGTCGCCCGACCAGGCACGCGTCGAGAACGTGTTCGTGACCAGCACGGAAAACGGCAAGCTCAACGTGGTGGTGTCGAAAACCGGCCATACCGAAACGCACAAGAACGGCGACCGCTTCGTCGTGCTGGAAAACGGGCGCCGCTATGACGGTGAACCGGGCCACCCTGATTTCCGCATCATGGAATTCGAGCGCTATGGCGTGAAGATCCAGAGCCAGCCGGTCATCAATACGCCGACTACGACCGGCCTGTCCACGCTCACACTCCTGCGCAACCCGACCAACGAAAACCTCGCTGAGTTCGCGTGGCGCGCGGGCCTGCCGCTGATTGCGATCAACCTGATGCTGCTGGCGATTCCGCTCGCGCATCAGAACCCGCGGCGCAGCCGCACGATCAACCTGGTGATGGCTGTCCTGATCTATTTGACGTATTCGAATCTGTTGAACGTAGTCCAGGCGTGGATCGAGCAAGGCCGAATGTCGTTCGCGGTTGGACTGTTGGGGTTGCACGTCGTCGTGGCGGCGATCGTCGTGTTCATCTTCTGGATGCGTGTTCGCAACCGGCCGCTCTTCACGCGGGCGATGTTCGGCCGTTCACAGGGGACCTGACCGATGCGCATCTATGAAAAATACTTCGCGCGTCAGATCTACCTCACGTTCATCTTTATTCTGTTCGCGTTCTCAGGCCTGTTCTTTTTCTTCGACCTGATCAACGAGCTGAACTCCGTCGGCCACGGCAACTACAAGCTCCAGTACGCGGTGCTGCGCGTCGCGTTGCAAACGCCGTCGCGCTTCTACGAAATCATTCCGGTTGCTGCGCTGATCAGCGCGATCTACGTGTTCGCGCAGATGGCGGCGAACTCCGAGTACACGATTTTCCGGGTGTCGGGCCTCGCCACCAATCAGGCGCTACGCTCGCTCATGAAAATCGGCATTCCGCTGGTGTTCCTGACCTATCTGATCGGTGAAGTGGTCGGTCCGTACACGGATCAGCTGTCGGAACGCGTGCGGCTCGAGGCGCTGGGGTCGTCGGTATCGAGCAATTTCGAGTCGGGCGTGTGGGTGAAGGACACGCTCACGGCACGCGCGGACGGCGAACAGGTGACGCGCTTCGTGAACGTCGGCGAACTGAAGCCCGACGCGACGATCAGCAACGTGCGGATTTACGAATTCGATTCGAAGTTCCGCCTTTCGAATGTGCGGATTGCGAAGAGCGGCACGTATCAGCCACCGGGTCATTGGCAACTGACCGGCGTGACGGACACGCAACTGATCGACGTGCCCCCTCCTGCGGGCACGCCGGCCGATGCATTGAATCCGGTGTATCGCGCCAAGCAGGTGACGTTGCCTGAGTATTCGCTGCGCTCGGAACTGACGCCGCAGATCCTGTCGGTGCTGCTGGTGTCACCGGACCGGATGTCGATGTTCAATCTGTTCCGCTACATCCAGCATTTGACTGAGAATCATCAGGATACCCAGCGCTATGAAATTGCGCTGTGGCGCAAGCTGTTGTATCCGTTTGCGGTGTTCGTCATGCTGGTGCTGTCGTTGCCGTTTGCGTATCTGCATACGCGCGCCGGCGTGGTCGGCGTGAAGGTTTTCGGTGGGATTATGCTGGGGATGAGTTTCCAGTTGTTCAACACGCTGTTCTCGCATATCGGCACGTTGAATACGTGGCCCGCGCCTTTGACTGCGGCTACACCTGGGCTCGTTTATCTGGTGCTGGGTCTGGTCGGATTGAAGTGGGTTGATCGCCATTAGGGGCCTTTGTCATGGCTACGCATGGGATGGTGTTGTTCGGGCATGGCGCGAGGGATGTGCGCTGGCGCGAGCCGTTTGAGAGGCTCGCCGGGAAGGTTCGCGCTGCGCGTGGGTCTGATGCTGAAGCTGGGCCGGTGTTGCTGGCTTTTCTTGAGTTGATGGAGCCGGATTTGCCCACCGCGGTGGATTCTCTTGTCTCCGACGGGTGTTCTGTTGTGACTGTTGTGCCCGTGTTTTTTGGGCAAGGTGGGCATGTTCGCAGAGATCTGCCTGCGGTGATAGAACAGTGTCGCGGGTTGTATCCTTTTGTCGAGATTCGGTGTGCTGGCGCTGTTGGCGAGGATGAAGCTGTGTTGGATGCTGTTGCTGAGTGTTGCCTTCGGCAGGGTTGAGTGGTTTTTTTTGCTCTTGCTGTGGTTTGGTTGTGCTTTTATGGCGTTGGCCTTTCCTTGATTTGTTTGTGGTCTATTGGCGTTGCCCCTGTGCGGGGCGGCACTTACTTTCTTTGCCGCCGCAAAGAAAGATAAGCAAAGAAAGCGGCTCACACCGCCAGCTCATAAGCGGGTCCCCCGCGCAGCCACGGTAGTGGTGCATCTGGAATCCGTGCTCTCGCACATTCCCCGTTAGCGACAAAGCCCTCATTCGCTCCCACTCCGCACTGCGTGCGTCGCGGACGGGGCTGCCAGGGAAACCGGAGGTTTTGCTTCGCGCAGCGGGGGCCATCGGCTTCGCCTCGGCGAGAGGCTCGCGCACTCATTGCCCCCCCCACTTCAAATGAAATGTCGATGCATCGCATTCGTTGCGACGCCGGCAGTCGTACCCACAGCGGCGGTGCAACGAATCAGGGAATTGGGCAAACCGTGGGAGCGAACGCTTGAAGTATCGCTGCGTTGCATTCACTGCACGGCGCAGTTGTGCCCACCGCTGCGATGCAACGACGAGCCATGAAACCGGGCAAACCGTGGGAGCAAAAAGCTTGGCGGGTAGTTTCAGGAAGGACGAACGTCATGAGCGCGAAAGCGCAACGGGTGGTTTCATGAACTGCGCGTCGGCGCGCGCAGCGCCGCCGGAAGTATGACGGCCTTGTCACCGGAGCGGAGTGTGCGAGAACACAGATTCCAGATGCACCACTACCGCAACTGTGCGGGGGACCCGCTTAAGAATTAGCGGTTTGAGCCGCTTTCTTTGCTTATCTTTCTTTGCGGCGGCAAAGAAAGTAAGTGCCGCCCCGCACAGGGGCAACGCTAATACACCACTAACAAAACAAGGAAAGGCCAACGCCATAAAACCACAACCAACCACCGCGAAGGCAAAAACAAAAAACCAAACCTCAAGCCGCGACTAAAACCCCCTCCGCGGAGCGCCCCACCCGCTGCCGGTCAGCAAAAGCTTCCCCGATCATCAAAAGACTGGGCTGCGAAGCATCAAGCCACTGCTGTGCCTCACCACAAGCGAGCTCTGAAAGCGTGAGTGTGAGCATCCGCTCACGAGGCGTACTACATGCTTCGACAATCGCCACGGGAGTCGCGCCATCACGCCCAGCGTCAATCAACTGTTGAGCGATCTCAGGCCCACTATCCCGCCCCATGTAGAACACCAGCGAATCAGCATTCACCTGCTCACGAATCGCCTCTGAATCGGCCGCCCGGCTATGCGTAGCCAACGCCACGCTACGAGACACACCGCGAAGCGTCAAAGACCGCTTCAGCGAAGCCGCACTCGCCAGCGCCGCCGTAATCCCCGGCACCACCTCATACTCAATGCCGGCAGCCTCGAGCGCCCGCATCTCCTCATCGGCACGGCCGAACAACATCGGGTCGCCGCCCTTCAGGCGCACCACCACCTCATGCTCAAGCGCAGCATCGACAATCTGCTTGTTGATGAACTGCTGCGCAGTCGAAAGCTGTCCACAGCGCTTGCCAACCGCAATCCGCCGCGCATGAGCCGGCGCATAGTCGAGCATCGCGGGTTCGACCAGCGCGTCGTGCAGCACCACGTCCGCCGCGCCGAGCAGCCGCGCGCCGCGCACCGTGATGAGATCCGCGGCCCCGGGCCCCGCACCGATCAGATACACCTTACCCATTTGCCTCAATCCCTTTCGTCCGGTTCGTGCAAAACCCAGAGCGCGACGTCGAGTCAATCGTCCAGCCAGTCACTCAGGCCGAAAACGCCCGAATCATCCCGGCCGCAACCGTGTGATGCGTCGCCTCGTCGATCAGCACGAATGCGCCCGTGCCCTGATGCGAATCGTACACGTCGCACACCAGCGGCTTTTGCAACGTCAGCGATACGCGGCCGATGTCGTTCATCGTCAGATCCTTGCGATCGGTCGCCTGCGACAGTGTATGCACGTCGAGCACTTCCTTGATCGCCCCAATCCGCGCGAACACCGTGTTGGTGGTCTGCTTCAGCAAATACTTGCGTTGCGTCGACAGCGGCGTGTCGTCGAACCAGCACAGGTCGGCCTCCAGCTTCTTCGCCGGCTCCGGTGCTTCTTCGCGCAGCACGAACGTGTCGCCGCGCGACACGTCGACGTCTTCCGCCAGACGAATCGTAACCGTTTGGCCCGCAAACGCGCGATCCACCGCCGCCGTACCGCCCGTCACGGGTGCGATGATCTCGGCAACCGTCGCTTCACGGTTCGCCGGCAGCACGACGATCGTGTCGCCGACCTTCACCTCGCCTGCTTCGACACGGCCCATGTAGCCGCGGAAGTCGTCGGCCTGGCTGCCGTCCTGACGCGCGACCCATTGCACCGGGAAGCGCAGCGCCTGACCCGTCGGAACATCGACCGGCAACGCTTCGAGCAGATCGAGCAACGGCTCGCCTGCATACCACGGCATGCTTTCACTAGCCGTCACGATGTTGTCGCCCTTGAGCGCCGACACCGGTACAAAACGCACATCGTTCAGACCCAGTTGACGCGCGAGTTCGACATACGCATCGCGAATCTCGTTGAAGCGCGTTTCGCTGTAATCGACGAGGTCCATCTTGTTGATCGCGACGATCGCGTGCTGCAGACCGAGCAGCTTCACGATCGCGCTATGACGCTTGGTTTGCGGCAGCAATTGCGCGACACCGTCGACGAACGTCACACGCGTTGCGTCGACCAGAATGATCGCCGCGTGCGCCGTCGATGCACCCGTCACCATGTTGCGCGTGTACTGCTCGTGGCCCGGCGTGTCAGCAATGATGAACTTGCGCTTCGCCGTTGCGAAATAGCGGTAAGCGACGTCGATCGTGATGCCCTGCTCGCGTTCGGCTTCGAGGCCGTCCGTCAGTAGCGACAGATCGATTTCGTCGCCAACAGTACGCTTATTCTTCGCGCGCGACAGTGCCGAAAGCTGGTCGCTCAACACCGCCTTGCTGTCGTACAACAGGCGGCCGATCAACGTGCTCTTGCCGTCGTCGACGCTACCCGCCGTAATAAAACGCAGCACGCCGAGATCTTCTGGTTGATGAATATTCATTTGCATTGCTCTCGTCGTGTGCTTAGAAATAACCTTGCTTCTTACGCTGTTCCATCGCGGCTTCGGAAACCTGATCGTCCATCCGCGTCGCGCCGCGCTCCGTGATTTCGGTCACGGCCGTTTCCGCAATGATTTTCTCGAGATCATCGGCGTCGCTTTCCACCGGGCACGTGCAGCTAATATCGCCCACGGTGCGGAAACGTACCAGCGCGGTTTCACTGGTTTCGCCTTCACGCATCGGCGTAAGCGGTGTGACCGGCACGAGCAGGCCGTTGCGACGCACGATCTCACGATGATGCGCGTAATAGATCGACGGCAGTTCGAGCTGTTCGCGGGCGATGTATTGCCACACGTCGAGTTCGGTCCAGTTCGAAATTGGGAACACGCGCAGGTGTTCGCCGTTGTGCAGACGCGCGTTATACAGGCTCCACAGTTCCGGGCGCTGTGCCTTCGGGTCCCATTGGCCGAATTCGTCGCGGAACGAGAAGATCCGTTCTTTCGCACGGGCCTTTTCTTCGTCGCGGCGTGCGCCGCCGATCAGTGCGGTGTACTCATGTTCAGCGATCGTTTCGAGCAGCGTCACGGCTTGCGCGGCGTTGCGCGAATCCAGTTCACGGCGCAGACGCACCGTACCGCGCTTGATCGAATCTTCGACGTGACCCACCACCAGCTCAGCGCCGATCTCTTTCGCGCGGCGATCGCGGAAGTCGATCACTTCGCTGTAGTTGTGACCGGTGTCGATATGCACAAGCGGGAACGGCAGCACGGTCTTGCGATTTGCGCCAATGCCAAAGGCCTTCAGCGCGAGGTGCAGCACCACGACCGAATCCTTGCCGCCCGAAAACAGCAGTGCGGGCTTGCTGCATTCGGCGACCAGTTCGCGCAGGATGTGAATCGACTCGGCTTCGAGCCAATCGAGGTGATCCATCCGGTTCGCCGTGTTGGTAAGCGGTGCATTCACAGTGGAATCGAGCGTGGTGCTCATGTTTGGGTCCTTCGTTGATTCGCCTGGGCGGGTTGGCGGCCCCAGGCGGAAGTATTCAAATCGGTATGTGCGGCGTTCGGGCCAAAAACCAAGACCCGAACCGCCTGAATGCTTTATGCCGAAGCGTTCTCGCCGATGCTAACGGGAATCGGCGTAATCGTGGTGATATGCAGGCCACATTCCTTCGTATCGCGCGACTCCCACCACCAGCGCCCTGCCCGGCTGTCTTCACCGGGACGGATCGCGCGGGTACAAGGCTCGCAGCCGATGCTCGGGTAACCGCGCGCATGCAGCGGATTGACCGGTACGTCCAACGCTTTCAGATAGTCCCACACTTCGGCTTCGGTCCAGTCCGTCAACGGATTGAACTTGGCGATGTTGCGCGCTTCGTCGTGTTCTTCCTCGTGCAGTTCGGCACGCGTCACCGACTGCTCGCGGCGCTGGCCCGTCACCCACGCGCTGACGTCCGACAACGCGCGGTTCAACGGTTCGACCTTGCGGATCTCGCAGCAGCGCTTGCGCAGATCGACGCTTTCATAGAACGCGTTCAGACCGTGCGAGCCGACATATTCTTCCACCGCGGCCGCTTGCGGATGAAACTGCTCGATGTCGTAACCGTAGCGCTCTTTCACGCGATCGATCATGCCGAGCGTTTCCGCATGCAGACGGCCCGTGTTCAGCGAGAAGATACCGATCTTCACGCCACGCGACAGAATCGCATGGGTAAGCAGCATGTCTTCCGCGGCAAGACTGCTGGCGAGCTTGACGTTCGCGTGACGCGCGGCGATCGAATCGAGCAGCGCATCGAGGCGCTCGAGCTTCGCGGCGAGTTCCGGCGTAAACGATTGTGCCGATTGCGCGCCGCTCATGCCGGGGCCTTCGCCAGTTCACCCGCTTCACGGCGGCGGAACAGCGGCGACGAGTTCACCGCGCCCTGATAGTTGAAGCTGAATTCGTCGAAAGCCTTCAGCGCGTCGTCGAAATCCTTGTCCGAGCGCAGTGCGTAGGCGTCGAAGCCACAGCGGAACATGAACGTCAGTTGATCGCGCAGCACGTCGCCGATCGCACGCAGTTCGCCCTTGTAGCCATAACGCTCGCGCAACAGTCGGCCGATGCTATAGCCACGGCCGTCGCGGAACACCGGGAAGTCCACGCCGATCAGCGCGATGGTGTCGAAGTCGCCGACGATATCCGCCGGTTCGCTATCCGGCGCGAGCCACACGCCGATTTCCGCGGTGCTGCGTGAAGCGATCAGCGCATCGCGCCCAACTTGCCACAGCGCGAGCGGCACCAGCACCTTGCCGGCGGGCAAGGTATCGACTGCGGGCAGCGTGCCGTCTTCAGCGGCGCGCACCACCGTCCAGTCGTCGTTGACGATCGCGCGGTTCTTGATGATAGAAGCCATCTGTTCAGTATCCTTTTCGCGGTTACGCGTGAGCCGGTTGACGCGAGGCGTACACACGTTCCTTGAACGGAGCCATGCCGATGCGGTTGTACGTTTCGACAAAGCGCTCGCCTTCGTGACGATTCTCCACGAACGTATCGATCACCTTACTGATCACGTCCGGCATTTCTTCCGCCGAGAACGACGGGCCGATCACGCGGCCAAGATGCGCGCCCGTGGCGCCCGTACCCTGCTCGCCGCCGAGCGTCACCTGATACCACTCCGAGCCGTCCTTATCGACGCCCAGAATGCCGATGTTGCCGACGTGGTGGTGACCGCAGGCATTGATACAGCCCGAAATGTTCAGCGACACGTCCCCGAGGTCGTACACGTAGTCGAGATCGTTGAAACGCTCCTGAATCGCCAGCGCGATCGGAATCGACTTCGCGTTCGCGAGCGAGCAGAAATCGCCGCCTGGGCACGCGATGATATCGGTCAGCAAGCCGATATTCGGCGTTGCGAAACCTTGCGCCTTGGCCTTTTCCCACAGCGCGAACAGGTCATGCTTCTTCACGTTCGCGAGAATCAGGTTCTGTTCGTGCGACACGCGGATTTCGCCGAGCGAGTATTCGTCGGCCCAATCGGCAACCGCTTCCATTTGCGCGTCGGTTGCGTCGCCCGGGGCGATCGTAGTCGGCTTCAGCGACAACGTGACCGACGAATAACCCGTCACCTTGTGCGGACGCACATTGCGTTCGACCCAGCGCGCGAATGCACGGCTTTCCAGCAGATGCTTTTCGAACGATGCATCCGTGTCGGCCAGCTTTTCATACACCGGCGGCTGGAAGTATTGCGACACGCGGTCGACTTCGGCTTGCGTCAGCGTCGACGGACCGTCCTTCAGGTGTTGCCATTCTTCTTCGACTTGCGCCGAGAATTTCTCCGGGCTCAACGCCTTCACGAGAATCTTGATACGCGCCTTGTACATATTGTCGCGGCGGCCATAGCGGTTATACACACGCAGCACGGCTTCGCAGTACGTCAGCAGGTGTTGCCACGGCAGGTCGCGGCGGATGACCGCGCCAATGATCGGCGTACGGCCCATGCCGCCACCGGCCAGAATGTCGGCCACCAGCTCGCCCTGCTCGTTCTTCCTCAGATACACGCCCATGTCGTGAATCTGCACGGCAGCGCGGTCTTCCTTCGAACCCGACACGGCGATCTTGAACTTACGCGGCAGCCAGGCGAATTCCGGGTGGAACGTCGACCATTGGCGCAGGATTTCTGCCCACGGACGCGGATCGACCACTTCATCTGGAGCCACGCCCGCGAACTGGTCGGCCGTGATGTTACGGATACAGTTGCCCGAGGTCTGGATGCCGTGCATCTGCACCGCTGCAAGCTTGCGCAGGATTTCCGGCGTTTCTTCAAGCTTGATCCAGTTGTACTGGATGTTCGAGCGCGTCGAGAAGTGGCCGTAGCCGCGGTCGTGTTCGCGCGCGATCTGGGCCAGCACGCGCATCTGGTCGCTACGCAGATTGCCGTACGGAATCGCGATGCGGTGCATGTACGCGTGACGCTGCATGTACAGGCCGTTCTGCAGGCGCAGCGGACGAAACTCCTCTTCGCTCAATTCGTCCGACAAGCGGCGGCGAACCTGATCGGCGTATTGCGCAACCCGTTCATCGACGATGGTCTGGTCGTACTGATCGTATTGGTACATTCGGGGACCCCAATTTTTTGCGTTACACGGGTCGCTGCGGCTGCGACGCGCTCCGGACATCTCCTTTGTCAGCGCTTGCGAGCTAGGGTTTAGACCTATCTCTCATTTGCTTATGACAAATACAGATATCCATATTGAAAAAGATGGACAGATCGTAATAAACTCGCCTTATATTTCAAACGACTAAAAAATTCTTTTGATATGCGGAGAGGTTATATATGAACCTGCATCAATTCCGCTTCGTCCGCGAGGCTGTGCGGCAGAATTTCAACCTGACCGAAGCGGCCAAAGCCCTGTTTACAAGCCAGCCGGGCGTCTCCAAGGCGATCATCGAGCTGGAAGACGAACTGGGCGTCGAAATCTTCACGCGGCACGGCAAGCGCGTGCGCGGCATGACGGAGCCGGGACGCATCATTCTTCAGTCGGTTGAGAGGATTCTGCAGGAGGTGGAGAGCCTCAAGCGGGTCGGTAAAGATTACGCGGCCCAGGATCAGGGCAACCTGGTGATCGCCGCCACCCACACGCAGGCGCGCTACTCACTTCCGGCCGCCATCGCCGAATTCAAGAAGCGCTTCCCGAAAGTTCACCTTTCAATTCTGCAAGGCAGCCCGACGCAGGTCGCCGAAATGGTAATTCACGACCAGGCCGACTTGGCCATCGCTACCGAAGCGATCGCTAACTATAAGGAACTGGTCTCGCTACCCTGCTTCCAGTGGCATCACGTCGCCGTGATGCAGCCGGATCATCCGCTGCTCGACCGCAAACTTTTGTCATTGGATGATCTGACCCAATATCCGCTGATTACCTACGACAACGCGTTCGCCGGCCGCACCAAGATCAACGAGGCGTTCCGCCTGCGCGGGTTGCATCCGGACATCGTGCTGGAGGCGATCGACGCCGACGTGATCAAGACCTATGTGGAACTGGGTCTGGGCGTCGGCATCATGGCGGATATCGCGTTCAACGCCGAGCGCGACCGCCATTTGCGCGCGATGCCGGTCGGCCATCTGTTCGGCAGCAATGTGACGCGGGTCGCGCTGAAACAGGGTGCCTATCTGCGCAGCTATGTGTATACGCTCGTCGAACTGCTGTCGCCGAGCATGAACCGCAAGCTGATCGAACAGGCGCTCAAAGGCGAACACGAAACCTACGAACTTTGACATCACCACGCTTCCCGCTACGGAGACCCCTCGATGAAGTCGTATAAGAAAAAGATCAGCGGCCTGGCCGCTCTCGGCGCGCTCTTGCTCGCTACCGCAGCACAGGCCGACATCAAGGTCGGCATCGATCTGTCGAGCACCGGCCCGGCGGCCGTGATCGGCATCACGAGCAAGAACGCGATGCTGATGTGGCCGGCCACGATCGCCGGCCAGAAAGCCGACTACATTTTCCTCGACGACGCTTCAGACCCGGGCAACGCGGTGCGCAACATCCGCAAGCTGATCAATGAAGATCACGTCGACGTGATCGTCGGCCCGAATATCACGCCGGCCGCGATGGCCGCGCTCGATCCGGTTGCCGAAAACCAGACGCCGATGATCACGCTGATCGGCTCGGCGAGTGTGGTCGAGCCGCAGGAAGGCAAGAAGGTATGGGCCTACAAGATGGCGCAAACCGACAGCGCGATGGCCGACGTGATGACGCGCTACATGTCGAACCACAACGTGAAGACGGTCGGCTTCATCGGTTTCGCCGACGGCTATGGTGAAAGCTGGCTCAATGAGTTCAGCAAGTTCGCGGCTTTGCGGCATATCCAGTTGGTGGCCACCGAGCGCTACAACCGCACCGACGCCAGCGTCACCGGCCAGATCCTCAAACTGATGGCCGCCAAACCCGACGCGATCCTGATCGCCGGGGCCGGCACGCCGACCGTGCTGCCGCAACGCACGCTGATCGAACGCGGCTTCAAAGGCCCGATCTATCAGACGCACGGCATCGCCACGCCCGAGTTCATCAAACTCGGCGGTAAGGACGTGGAAGGCACGCTGTTCCCGACCCAGCCGGTCGTGGTGGCGCGCACGCTACCGGCCGACCATCCGGCGAAGAAAGCGGCGCTCGCGTTCACCAACGAATATGAAGCGAAATACGGCCCGGGCAGCGTCACGCAGTTCGCGGGCGATGCGGCAGGTGTGTATCCGCGTTTGCAGGACGCCGTCGCACGGGCGTTGAAGACAGCGCAGCCGGGCACGCCGGCTTTCCGCGTTGCGTTGCGCGACGAACTGGAGCGCGCACATGAACTGGTCGTGCCGAACGGTGTGGTCAATACAAGCCCGAAGGACCACGTCGGTCTGGATCAGCGCGCGAGCGTGATGGGTATCATCAGGAACGGCAAATTCGTGTATCTGAGCCAGTAAGTGCGGATGCGCGTGGCGTCTTCCATGGCTGGCGAGCCGCGCGTGACGCTTGCACCCACACCGCCCGGGCGAGTCACATTTGAATCAATGCGCATGCCCTTTGATCGAGCACACCAATCGGGCGGCGCGCGCCTTGCAAGCTGCGTGTACCATGCTGACGGCCAGCTTGCAGTGAGCGCAGGCACAGGCTAATTTCGCCGATTCCGTGCGAGCGCGCGGCGCCTTGCGACCACAAGGCCGCCGCCGCTCGCCAGCCCGTGAAGTCCGTCAGACCGCGCATGCTAAAAACCAGAAAACGTGTCGTCATCGCCGCCGTTATAGCCGTCGTGATCCTTGCCGTCGCGATCGGCCACGCCATCAGGAAGCGCAACGGCGCAGAAGCCGCCAGCGTCGAGGCTCCCTCTTCCGTCGTCGAATTCGCGCCTGACGACCTTACCACCGTCAGCCGCCGCACCCTCTCCGAAACACTGCCGCTGACGGGCTCGCTGCGCGCCGTCACGCAAGCCGCGGTGAAATCGAAAGTGGCCGGCTCCGCGCTCAACGTCATGGTGCGCGAAGGCGACCCGGTCAAGACCGGTCAGATTCTCGCGAAGATCGACGCCCGCGATTATGTCGCCCGCGCCGAGCAGACGCGCGGCCAGATGGCCGCCATGGCCGGCCAGCTCGACATCGCCAAACAGACGCTCGACAACAATCGCGTGCTGGTCGAAAGAGGCTTCATTTCGAAAAACGCCTTCGACACCGCGCAAAGCCAGTATCAGATCGCCCGCGCGAATCTCGATGCGGCGAAGGCGGCGCTGGCGTCGTCGAATCTGTCGCTGGACGACACCGTTGTGCGCTCGCCGCTCGACGGACAGATCGCCTCGCGCTCGGTCGAACCGGGCGAGAAAGTTGCCGTCGATACCAAGCTGTTCGACGTGGTCGATCTGCGCACGCTCGAACTGGAAGCTCCGGTGCCGGTCGGCGAGATCGGCCGCGTGCGGATCGGCCAGCCGATCCAGATCGCTTTCGACGGCATCGACATCCCCGTTCAGGGTGCGATCACACGCATCAATCCGGCGGCGCAAGCCGGCTCGCGTTCGATCATGGTGTATGTGCAGGTTGCCAACCCGTCGGGCACGCTGCGGGTCGGCATGTTCGGCACCGGCACGATTTCGGTCGGCAACCGGCAAGACGTGCTGGTCGTCCCCGCCGGCGCGATTCGCACAGACGGCACGCGACACAGCGTCTACGCGCTCGTTAGCGGCAAGCTGGTCGAGCAGACAGTGGAGACCGGCGCAACCGGCGATGCCGACGGCAGCACATGGACCGAGATCGCCGGCGGCCCGTTGGTGTCTGGCCGGCAGATCGTGAAGAACAATCTCGGCTCATTGCGGATCGGCAGCACCGTGCATGTGGTGCAACCGGCCCAGGCTGGGAATACCTCCCCGCAAGCGGCCAGCGTGCCGGGCACAAACAGCGCACGCTGACCGGAGCCCTCGCCTATGTGGTTCACCCGCGTCAGCATCGGCAACCCGGTGCTCGCCACGATGATGATGATGGCCCTTCTCGTCATCGGGCTGTTTTCTTATCAGCGGCTCAAAGTCGATCAGTTCCCGGACATCGCGTTTCCGGTCGTGGTCGTGCAGACCGCGTATCCGGGGGCGTCGCCGGAATCGGTCGAGTCGGATGTCACGCGCAAGATCGAGGAAGCGGTCAACACGATCAGCGGCATCGACGAAATCACCTCGCGTTCGTATGACGCGCAGTCGGTCGTGATCGTGCAGTTCGATCTTTCGGTGGACGCGGTGCAGGCCGCCCAGGACGTGCGCGACAAGATCGCGCTGATCCGCCCCGATCTGCGCGACGGCGTGAAGGACCCGCGCGTGCTGCGCTATGACCCGGCAGACATGCCGATCATCACCGTGGCGATCTCGAACGCGCCGGGCGCGTCGCTGTCCACGCGCGATCTCACCACAGTCGCCGATCAGATCGTGCGCAAGCGGCTCGAAACCGTGCGCGGCGTCGGCTCGGTGTCGCTGGTGGGCGGCGTGAAGCGGCAGGTGCAAATCGACGTGAATCCGCAGAAGCTGCAGGCGCTTTCGATCGGCGTCGACCAGGTGATCCGCGCTGTGCAGAACGAGAATCAGGAGATTCCGGCCGGACCGCTCACCTCGCGCAATATCGAGCAGACCGTGCAGGTCAAAGGCCGCTTCGAGAAGCCTGACGACTTCAAACGCATCATTGTCGCGCGGCGCGGCGCGCAGTCGGCGATTCCGACAGCGACATCCGCCACCCAGCCCGTCACGCTCGATCAGGTCGCCGAGGTGGTGGACGGCCAGCAGGAGCCCGACAGCATGGCCTTGCTGAATGGGCAGCGCGCGCTGTTCCTGTCGATCATCAAGGCGCAGGGCGAGAACACCGTGGATGTCGCCCATGGCGTGCGTGACGCCGTCACCCTTCTGCAGCCGCAATTGCCGCCAGGCGTCAAACTCAGCATTACCGACGATTCGGCGATCAACATCGAGGAAAGCGTCAACGAAGTGAAGCGCACCCTGCTCGAAGGCGCGTTACTGACCGTGCTGATCGTGTTCCTGTTCCTCGGCTCGTGGCGCAGCACGGTGATCACCGGTCTCACCTTGCCGATCGCGCTGATCGGCACCTTCGCCGTGATGTATGCGTGCGGCTTCACGATCAACGTGATCACACTCATGGCGCTGTCTTTGTGCGTCGGCTTGCTGATCGACGATGCGATCGTGGTGCGCGAAAATATCGTGCGGCACGTGCAACTCGGCGCGGATCATCGCACCGCCGCGCTCGACGGCACCAAGGAAATCGCGCTCGCCGTGCTGGCGACCACCTTTTCGATCGTCGCGGTTTTTTTGCCGGTGGGTTTCATGGGCGGCATCATCGGCCGCTTCTTCCATCAGTTCGGCATCACCGTGGCCGCCGCCGTGCTGATCTCGATGTTCGTGTCGTTCACGCTCGATCCTATGCTGTCTTCCATCTGGCCGGACCCCGATCTGCACGACGCGGACACTGGCCGAAAGGGCTTTCGCTATGGGCGCGTCATGGAGCGTTCGCTGCATCTGTTCGACAAACAGATCGACCGGCTCACCGCGTTCTACCAGCGCCTGCTCGGCTGGTCGCTGAAGCACCGCGCAATCACGCTGGTCGTGGCGGCGGCCACGTTTTTCGGCAGCCTGTTTCTGGTGCCGTTCGTCGGCACCGAATTCGTGCCGAATGCGGACTTCTCCGAAACGCAGATCGGCTTGAACACGCCGGTGGGCACCTCGCTCGAAGCGACCTCGGAAAAAGTAAAACAGGTGCAGACGATTCTCGCCACCTATCCCGAAGTCCGCTTCAGCTACGCAACGGTCAACTCGGGCGATACGCAAGGCAAAAACACGGCGCTGATCACCGTGCGACTGAAAGACCGGCGCGACCGCACGCGTGGCGTGGTCGAATTGAACGATGCGTTTCGCGCTCGGCTCGCCTCGGTCGCGGGCGTGAAGGTCACCGAAATCGGCATGCCGGACGGCGCCGGCAGCACGAAAGCGATCCAGTTGAGCTTGCAGGGCGACAACATCGGCGAACTGCGCCGGCTTTCAGATGCGGCTCAGGCACGGATGGCCCAGATCCCGGGGCTCGTCGATCTCGATTCGAGTCTCAAGGCGGACAAGCCGATTGTCGCGATCAATGTGAAGCGCGAACTGGCGTCCGATCTCGGTGTGGGTGTGGCCGATATCGGCACCGCGTTGCGGCCGCTGCTCTCCGGCGATGCGATCAGCACGTGGCGCGCGCCCGACGACCAGGACTACGACGTCAGCGTGCGCCTGCCGCGCTCGCAACGCGAGGACGTCGACGATCTGGCCAGGCTGATGATCGCCACCAACCGCACCGACGCGAACGGTGCTCCCGTGCTGGTGCCGCTGCGGCAGATCGCAGATATCGTCAAGACAACTGGCCCCGACGTGTTGAACCGGCGCGACCTGCAGCGCGAGGTGATGCTGTCGGCGAACGTGCATGGCCGCTCGCCCGGCGAAGTGGCCGCGGACGTCGCGAAGACGCTCGAAGCGATGCATCTGCCGGCCGGCTACCACTATCGATTCGAAGGCTCGACCAAGAGCATGAACGAGTCGTTCGTGTACGCCGTGGAGGCGTTGGCGCTCGCGGTGATCTTCATCTACATGATTCTCGCGTCGCAGTTCGCCAGCTTCGCGCAACCGCTCGCCATCATGGCGTCGCTGCCGCTCACCCTGATCGGTGTGCTGATCGCGCTGCTGCTGTTCGGCAGTACGCTGAACATGTTCTCGATCATCGGCTTCGTGATGTTGATGGGTCTTGTCACGAAGAACGCGATTTTGCTGATCGACTTCGCCAATCAGGCGCGGCGCGGCACCTTGCTCGATGCGTCCGGCAAGGGGCGCGTCATGGAGCGGCGTGAAGCGCTGCTCGAAGCGGCGCGCGTGCGTCTACGGCCGATTCTGATGACCACGCTGGCGATGATCTTCGGCATGCTGCCGCTGGCGGCGGCGCTTGGCGAAGGCGGCGAGCAACGCGGGCCGCTCGGGCAGACGGTAATCGGCGGCGTGATTACGTCGTCGATTCTGACACTGGTGGTGGTGCCGGTGGTCTACACGGTGCTGGAGGATTGGGCGGATTGGCTGCGGCGCAAGTTCAGACGCAAGGCATACGCCGTGGAGGATCACGGCATCACGGATAAGACCGCGCAATGACGCAACTTCGCGCGCCCCGCGCGAAGTTGCTACAGTAGAAGTCTTTCCCCGACCAGCCGTCCTCCATCATGCGCACCACCCGAGCCATCCACGCCGTCGAGCGGCTGAAAACCCGCAGCGGCAATCCGCAGTTCGCGGCGATCAGCCTGTCCGGCGGCCTGTTTTATCTCGTCGATAAATCGAGCGGTACCGACAAGAAAGTCTCCGATCCGCTGACGCTCGACGATTTCGTCAAGTTCGTCGACGGTTTCGGGCCGCCGAAACCGCGCAAGGCGAGCAAACTCGATATTGCTTTTGAAGAACAGATCAAGAAGAGCAAGGGCGGTTGAGGACGTGGCTCGGTGGCGTGCGACGGCGACGCAGCGCTTTTAGCGGCGGCGGGTCGCACTGAATCCAGGACCGGCGGCTCCGCCACTCCGCTCAGCCATTCGCGATCTCTTGCCACTGACCGTCCGCAACGCTGCTTGCCAACACTGCCTCGATAAAGCGCAGGCCCGCCACACCGTCATCCACCGTTGTGAGCAGCAGGCTTTCAGCGGGCAACGGTTGACCGGCATTCAACGCTTCGATCTGTAACGCCGCATCCTTGTACAACTGCGCGAACGCTTCCAGATAACCCTCAGGATGTCCCTGCGGCACACGCGTCGCATGCGCAGCGATCGCACTTTTCACACGTCCGCGCGTCAGTCGCTCAGCCGACCCGCCGAGCGGCGTAATCCACAATTCATTCGGATTCTCCTGATCGAAGGCAAGATTCGCTTTCGTCCCGTACACCCGCAGACGCAGCGCATTCTCCGCGCCACTCGCCACCTGGCTCGCCCACAGCATGCCGCGCGCGCCGTTCGGATAGCGCAGCATCGCTTGCACGTGGTCGTCGATACGACGTCCTGGCACGAAGGTATGCAGCTCTGCCGATAAAGACGACGGCGTCATCCCCGTAATGAAGGCCGCAAGGTGATACGCATGCGTGCCGATATCGCCGAGACAACCCGCAGGACCCGCCAACGACGGATCGGTGCGCCAGCCCGCCTGCTTGTTCGTGCCGCGCGTTTCTATTGGTTCAGCCAGCCAGTCCTGCGCGTATTCGACTTGCACCACGCGTATTTCACCGAGCTCGCCCTGTTCGACGAGCTCGCGAGCATGGCGCACCAGCGGATAGCCTGAATACGTATGCGTCAGCGCGAACAACCTGTTCTTCTCGCGAGCGAGTTTCGCCAGCGCCTCGCCCTCCGCCAACGAAATCGCCAATGGCTTATCACACACCACATGAATGCCCGCTTCGAGAAAAGCCGTCGCGACTGGTGCATGCAGATGATTTGGCGTGACGATCGCGACGGCGTCGATACCGTCGTCGCGGGCGGCTTCGGCACGCGCCATCTCGCGCCAGTCTGTATAGCTGCGCGCAATACCAGCTTCGACGGCGCTCGCTTGTGCGCGCTGCGGATCGGACGACAACGCGCCCGCCACCAGTTCAAACCGGTCGTCGAGCCGCGCCGCGATTCGATGCACCGCGCCGATAAATGCGCCTTGCCCACCGCCGACCATGCCGAGTTTGAGTTTTCCGGGTGTTCCGGGTGTTCCTTCTGACATTGCCCTCATTCCTTTGCGGTCTGCTTCGGCTGCTTCACGTTCAGGCCGCAGCCAACACGCTCTCGACTCAACTAAAGACCGCAGTCAAATACCAAGCGCGCGCTTCAACTGTTCCGCATCCACGCCGCTGCCCGCGAAATCGTCGAATGCATGCACTGCCACACGAATGATGTGTCGGCGTATGAATTCCGCGCCTTCGCGCGCGCCGTCCTGCGGATGCTTCAGCGCGCACTCCCATTCCAGCACCGCCCAGCCCGGAAAATCGTATTGCGCCATCTTCGAGAAAATCGCACCGAAATCGATCTGCCCGTCACCCAGTGATCGGAAACGCCCTGCGCGCTCAACCCAGCCGCTATAGCCGCCATACACGCCTTGCCTGCCGTTCGGCCGGAACTCCGCGTCCTTCACATGGAACGCCTTGATGCGTTCGTGATAGATGTCGATGAAGGCGAGGTAGTCGAGTTGCTGCAGAACGAAATGGCTCGGATCGTAGAGGATGTTCGCGCGCGGGTGCTGCTTCACGGCGTCGAGAAAACGCTCGAAGGTCACGCCGTCGTGAAGGTCCTCACCCGGATGAAGTTCGTAGCAGACGTTCACACCGGCTTCGTCGAACGCATCGAGAATCGGCGTCCAACGGCGCGCGAGTTCATCGAAAGCGGCTTCTATCAGACCTTCGGGACGTTGCGGCCACGGATAAAGATAGGGCCACGCCAGTGCGCCAGAAAACGACACGTGCGTATCGAGGCCCAAACGCTGCGAAGCTTTCGCCGCCAGCTTCATCTGCTCGACCGCCCACTGCGTGCGCGCAGCAGGATTGCCGCGCACGTGCTGCGCGGCAAAGCCATCGAACAAGGCGTCGTAGGCCGGATGCACGGCGACGAGTTGCCCTTGCAGATGCGTCGACAGTTCGGTGATCGTCACGCCCGCGTTTTCCGCGATCTCGCGCAACCCGTCGCAATACGCCTGGCTCGCCGCCGCCTGTTCAAGATCGATCAGACGCGTATCGCATGGCACCTGAATCCCCTTGAAACCAAGACTCGACGCCCAGCCCGCCAGGTGCGCAAAGTTGTCGAACGGCACCTCGTCGCCCATGAATTGAGCGAGAAAAATCGCCGGCCCTTTGATGGTTTTCATCGTACGGTTCCTCGAACTTTGGCGCGCCTGTCATGCCTCTGCGTCATCGCTTTGCCTCAAGCCTCCACGACAGATTCACGGCAAGCACGCTCCGGACGCCCGGAATCAGAACGGCGAATCAGGAAAATAGAACTGCTGCGCGTTTTCCTTCGTGATCAGCACCGACGGGATAATCGTAGTCGGCGGAAGTTTGTCGCCCTTCAGACGCGCTTCGGCGGTGAGCTTGATTGCGTCGTAGATGAATTTCGGCGAGTACGACACGTCCGCCTTGATCATCGGTGCGCCATCCATCACGTTTTTCACCATGCCCTTCGAACCCGCACCGCCGAACACGATCTTGATGTCGGTGCGTTTGGCCTGCTCGATCGCCTTGATGACCCCCACGGCCATGTCGTCGTCGGCTGCCCAGACTGCGTCGATATGCTTGAAGCGCGTGAGATAGTCCTGCATCACCTTGAACGCGTCGTCACGATTCCAGTTCGCGTACTTGCCGTCGAGGATCTTCATCTCCGGATAGTTCTTGATCACGTTCGTGAATGCGGTCCAGCGTTCGTTGTCGAGCGTGGTCGGGATGCCGCGCAAGGCGACGATGTTGCCCTTGCCGCCCAGTTCCTTCGCCAGATATTCGGCGGGAATCTTGCCGAACGCAGTGTTGTCACCCGCAACGTAGGCGTCCTGCGCGCTGGTGTCCGTCAGACCACGATCCACTACGGTCACATACACACCCTTCTTCTTCACCTGGGCGACCGGCTGCGTGAGCGAGGCCGATTCGAACGGAAAAATCACCAGCGCGTTGATCTTGTTCACCGTCACCAGATCCTGCAACTGGTTCGCCTGTTCGGGCGCGCCGGCCGCGGTCTTCACGATCACTTTCAGATCAGGATGCGCTTTCTCCAGATCGGTTTTCGCCTTGTTCGCCCACCAGACGATGCCGCCCGTAAAGCCGTGGTCGGCTGTCGGAATCGCGACGCCTAGCGTGACCTTCTCGTCAGCACGCGCAACGCCTGCCGTGCCCAGTATCCCCAACGCCAACATGCCGGCGCCGACCGCTCGAATGACCTGCTTCATGGTTGTGTCTCCTGTGTCGATCCATGCCACATAGCTACGTTATGAGGCGTTCATGCGCCCCGATTCTCGAACTTGCCGTTGTATCCCTTGAAGCTCAACGCCTACCACTTACCGCCGTCCGCGCTGCACGAACGCGACGAAGATAATCACGACGCCCTGCACCGCCGCGTTCAGGTACACGCTGATGATGCTGGTCAGATTCAGAATGTTGGCGATCACCGAAAGCAGGATCGCACCGATCACCGTGCCGACTACACGCCCTTCGCCGCCTTTCAGCGCCGTGCCGCCCACCACTACCGATGCAATCGCTTCCAGTTCCCAAAGCAGGCCGGTGGTCGGCGTGGCCGAGCCGAGTCGCGGTACGTACAGCACCGTCGCCACACCAACGCAGATGCCGAGCAAGACGTACGTGACGATCTTCACGGTATCGACGCGGATCGCCGCGTAGCGTGCAACCTGTTCGTTCGACCCAATCGCCTGTACGTGGCGGCCAAACGCGGTACGGTTGAGGATCAACGCGCCGCCCGCCGCGACGACCAGGAATACCCAGATCGGCACCGGCACGCCGAAGAAGCTCGCGTAATAAACCGGCCCGTACAAGTCAGACAACGAGTTATCCAGAGTCAGCGCGCCGCCATCCGCGAGCCATGTCAACACCGCGCGAAAAATGCCCAACGTGCCCAACGTCACGATGAAAGGTTCGATGCGCCCTTTGGTAATCAACAATCCGTGCGCGCAGCCGAACAGTCCACCGAGCACCAATGCGAACACAATGCCGAGCGTCAGAATCAGCAAAGGCGCGAGCGTATGGCCGCCGACACCGGCAGCAAGCCCGTTCATCAGCCAGATCATGCTGCCCGCAATGAGCGCCGCCATCGACCCGACCGAGAGGTCAATGCCGCCTGAAATGATCACGAAGGTCATGCCGACCGCGATGATGCCGATGAACGATGTGCGCGTGAGCACGTTCATCATGTTGTCGAGCGTCGCGAAGTCGCGGTTGAGCAGCGTGCCGACAATACACAGCGCGATCAGCCCAACCAGCGGCCCGAGCGCGTACAGACGATGCGCGAAGCGCAAGGCGCGGCCGGATTGGACAGCTTCAGTGGGTGCCGGTCGCATGGGCGATCAACTCCTCTTCGGTCAGATGCTCGAGCGTGAGCGTGGTTTGCAGGCGCCCTGCGCGCATCACGGCAACGCGATGGCACAGGCCGATCAGCTCGATCAGTTCGGATGAAATGACGATCACCGCGCGGCCCTGTGCGGCGAGACGATGGATCAGGAAATAGATGTCGCGTTTCGCGCCGACATCGACGCCGCGAGTCGGCTCATCGAGCACGATCACGTTAGGATCGGGCTGCAGGAATTTGGCGAGCGCGAGCTTCTGCTGATTGCCGCCCGAGAGCATGCGCGCGCGGCTCGACAGATCGCCGGTGCGAATGCCGAAGTCGCTCACGGCTTTCGTCAACGCCGCGCGCCCCGCTTTCATATCGAGCAATGGATGCGCGTAGCGTTCGAGCGTCATCAGCGTGACGTTGTCCTGCAAGCTCAGATTCACATGCAGGCCTTTGCCTTTGCGGTCCTCGCTCAGATAGGTGAGGCCGTGGCGCATGGCGTCGCGTGGGTTTTTCAGATCGGCGCGGCGGCCGGCGATCTCGATGCGGCCCGCCGTGCGTTTGCGCAGGCCGAGGATCGCTTCGAACGCTTCGGTACGGCCTGCGCCGACCAGGCCGGCAAAGCCCAGTACCTCGCCGGCGCGCACGTCGAAGCTCAGATCCTCGACCCAGTCCGGTACGGCTAGGCCTTCGACCTTTAACGCGATGGGCGCGTCAACCGGCACCGTGATCTTGTCGGGGAACATATCGGACACGTCGCGCCCAACCATCAGATTCGCCATCTGCTGCCGCGCGAGTCCCGAGGTTGCGCCGCGCGCGACAAAGCGGCCGTCACGCATCACGATTACTTCGTCGGTAATGCGCTCGACTTCATCCAGCTTGTGCGAGATGTAGATGAGAGTCACGCCATCGGCTTTGAGCTTTGCCATCAACGTGAAGAGGCGCTCGGTTTCCGACGGCGTGAGCGTGGCGGTCGGTTCATCCATGATCAGCAAACGCGCGCGCCGCGACAGCGCCTTGGCGATCTCCACCATCTGCTTTTCCGCGACGATCAACTCGCGCACTTTCGTATCCGGCGCTTTCTCGAGTCCGACCTGCGCGAGATACCGCGCGGCTTCGGCCCGCATTGCCGCATCGTCGACGAACCAGCCGCGCTTTTTTTCGTGGCCGAGATACATGTTCTGCGCGATCGTCAGATGCTCGGCGAGATTGAACTCCTGGTGAATCAGCACGATGCCGGCCGCTTCCGCGTCGCGCGAACCGATGAACTGTTGCGCGTGGCCGTCGACCAGCAAGGTGCCCGAAGTCGCCGTTTCGTAGCCGGCGAGGATCTTCATCAGCGTCGATTTACCCGCACCGTTCTCACCGAGCAAACCGTAGATACGCCCCGGCGCGAGGTCAAAGCTCACCCCGTGCAGTACACGCACTGGCCCGAAGTCTTTGCGGATATCGTCGAAGCGAATAGCGAGACTCATGACCTACGCGCTCCTGCGGATCACGAGGCGATGCGGCAGCAGCACGCCCGGCACGTTCGCCAATGGATTCGCGAGCCGTTGCAGCAAAAGGCGCGCGGCGGTTTCACCGAGTTCGCGCATCGGCTGGGCGATGGTGGTCAGCGGCGGATCGATTTGCGCGGCCAGCGATATGTCGTCGAAGCCGACCACCGCGACGTCGTCCGGGACGCGCTTGCCGACATTGCGCAGACCGTGGATCACACCGATCGCCAGTGTGTCGGAGACGGCGAAGATCGCGCTCGGCGCGTGAGGCTGCTCCATCATCAAGGCCGCGGCCGATGCGCCCGCCTCGTAGTCGAGACTGTTCAGGTTCATGCGCCAACGCTCGTCCGGCGTGATGCCCGCTTCGGTCAACGCGTCCAGATAGCCCTGCTGGCGCTGCCGGGCGTACAGATAGTCGATATCCGAATTGATCAGCCCGATGCGCCGATGGCCGCGTGCGAGCAGATGCCGCACCGCGTCGCCCGCCGCCCGATAGTTGTCGATGCCGACGTACGGCACGCCCATCGCCGGATCGAACTCGCAGCACGCAACCCAGGGCAGCGCGCTGGATGCTTCACCGAGCGCCTGCTGGATGGTGGCGGGATCGAGGCAGATCGCACCATCCGCACGGCGGCGGCGCAGCAGATCGAAATAGCTGCGCTCGCGTCCCGGATCGGCGCCCGTGTCGCACAGCAGCATGAAGTAACCGTGCTGGCGCGCGACGCTGTCGATGCCGCGCACGATCTCAGCGTAGAAGGGGTTGCCGACGTCGGGCACCATGGTCAGCAACAGGCGGCTTTCGGCAGTGCGCAGGTTGCGCGCGAGTTCGTTGACGCGATAACCGCTGGCGTCGACCGTCGCCAATACCTTATCGCGCGTGGCGGGCCGCACGTTCTCGTGGCCGTTCAGCACGCGCGACACCGTCGCCACCGAGACCCCCGCCTGCTCCGCCACCTGGGAAATCGAAAGCCCGACGGCCGGATGCAGCGGCTGAGCCTCGGGCCGCGAGCGCTTTGCCGGCGGTGAGGACTTCGCGGGGGCGGCCCTCGCGGAGGCCGCTTTGGACACCGACTTGGGCACGTGGATTCGCCTCGAAAATGTAATCGATTACATTTTTGGGCGATGAAGGCGGGAATCGCAAGGACGGATCACTAGGGATTAACACGGAGGGCGAGCGGGTACGGCGAGCACATGTCACGGGTACGGCCCGGAGTGCGGCCCACTACCGCACCCCCTGCGGCGGCATGGGTTCGCGCCGCCATTTGGTACAATCCCGCAGCTACCCTGCCGTGGCCCGCCTTGCGCTGAGCTGTATCCCAAGGCCGCCGGTCAGTGGCACAGAATTGCAAACTCGCCAAACCACACTGCCGAATCCACCATGAACATCGAGCAAGCGCGTTTCAACATGATCGAACAGCAGATCCGCCCCTGGGAAGTGCTCGACCAGGACGTGCTGAATCTGCTCTCGATCGTCAAGCGTGAACACTTCGTCCCCACCGTCTACCGCGATCTGGCCTTCGTCGACTTCGAAGTGCCGCTGCCGGCCGGCCAGCACATGCTGGCGCCGCGCGTCGAAGCGCGCGTGCTGCAGGAACTGGCGGTGAAGAAACACGAAAGCGTGCTCGAAATCGGCGCCGGCTCCGGTTACATGGCCGCCTTGCTCGCGCACCGCGCGCAGCATGTGCTGACGGTCGACATCGAACCGGAACTGGCGGAACTGGCGAAGAACAACCTGATCGCCAACGGCGTGCTGAACGCCGAAGTCGCCACCGGTGACGCCTCGCGTGGCTGGGCGGCCGCTGCACCGTACGACGTGATCTGCGTATCGGGCGGCCTGCCGGTGTTGCCCCAGGAAATCCTCGAACATCTGAAGATCGGCGGCCGTCTGGCGGCCTTTGTCGGCACCGCGCCGGTCATGAAGGCGCAGGTCATCACGCGTATCGACGAAAAGCAGTACCGCATCGCCGACGTGTTCGAAACTTACGTCGAGCCGCTGATTAACGCCGTGCAGCCGCCGCGCTTCAAGTTCTGATTCACACGCGTTTGTCCTTACGGGCGGCGCGTCGCCGTCCTTTGAACTGGATGTTCTGCTGATGCAAAATCTGACCGCTCCCGCGCTTGCCGAATGGCTCGCCGATCAATCGCGCCCCGCGCCCGTATTGCTTGACGTGCGCGAACCGTGGGAAATCCAGACGGCGTCGATCGCCGGCGCCGTGTCGATCCCGATGCGTGAGATTCCGGCACGCAGCGAAGAGCTCGACGACGACGCGCAAATCGTCTGCGTATGCCATCACGGCGCGCGCAGCGCCCAGGTCGCGATGTTCCTCGAATCGCGCGGCCATACCAACGTCTTCAATCTGCAAGGCGGGATCGACGCGTGGTCGCGTCAGGTCGATCCGTCGGTTCCTACCTATTGATCACACGGTCGAGATGATCCGCCGCCGGGTGCCGGTCCTTGTGGCGGCTTTGGCGCTTCATTGCGCAGCGCTCGCGTTTTTTCCGTGCCCGGCGCACGCCGTCGGCCTCTCCCAGCTTTACGACGAAGCACTCTCGAACGACTCGCAGTTGCAAAGCGCGCGCGCGGCGCTCGCCGCCAATAGCGAAGAGTTGCCGCTGGCCCGCGCAAAACTGCTGCCGCAAGTCTCTGCGTCGCTCACCGCGAACCGCCAGAGCACCGATTTCGGGGGTGGCTTTCCTTCGTCCTACGGCAACAGCAATGGCTACACGATTTCGCTCACGCAGCCGCTGATTCACGTCGATACCTGGTACGGCTATGCGCAGGGCAAGCTAGCGGTGGATTCGGCGCAAGCGTCGTTTGCGCAGGCGCGGCAGGATTTGATCGTGCGGCTTGGCCAGGCTTATTTCGACGCGCTGTCCTCACAGGACAGCCTTGCGATTGTGCGCTCGCAGAAAGCGTCGATTGCGCAGCAACTCGAATCGGCCAAACGCTCATTCGACGTCGGCAACACGACGATCACCGATACCAACGAAGCCCAGGCCAAATACGATCAGGCGATCTCTCAGGAAATTGCCGCGCAGAACGATCTCGCGGTGAAGCTGGCGGCGTTGCAGCAGATTGTCGGGCATCCGGTCGAGCGTGTGGATGGGCTCGTCGCCGGTGCGCCGCTGCCGCCACCCGTGCCCGCCGACATCAATCTGTGGGTCGATGCGGCCACTGATGCGAGTTACCAGGTTGTACTGAAGCAGATCGCGCTGGATAGCGCGCAACGCGAGACATCGAAGGCCAAGGCCGGCCATCTGCCGACCGTCGATCTGGTGGCGAGTCGCTCGCGCAGCAGTCTCGGCGCGGCCGGCGCGGGCAACTTTGGCGGCAATTTTGGCGGCGGCTTCGGCAGTGGGGCGAATACGCCCGCACCCGGCACACCGGCGCTCGCCGCGGAACTGGGTAACCTGGGGTCGTCGTACACGAACAGCACGATCGGCGTGCAAGTCACGATTCCCATCTTTGCGGGCGGCGCGACGCAAAGCCGCGTGCGTCAAACGCTGGCGCTCGAAGATCAGGCCTCCGCCGATCTCGACACGGCACGGCGCAACGCTGCGCTGTCGGCCCGGCAAGCGTTTCTCGGCGTGGTGAGCGGGCTCGCGCAAGTGCGCGCGCTGCAGACCGCCGAGCGATCGGCGAACACCTCGCTCGAATCGAACCTGCTCGGCTATCAGGTCGGTGTGCGGATCAATATCGATGTGCTCAATGCGCAGGATCAGTTGTTCTCGGCACGTCGCGATCTGGCGAAGGCGCGTTATGACACGCTGATCAATAGCCTGAAGCTGAAGGCATCCACGGCCAATCTCACTGACCAGGACGTGCTGCAGTTGAGCGCGCTGCTGTCGCCGGTCGACGATGGTTCGTTGACCGCGCTGCCACAGGTGCCGGCGGTGCCGCATCCGGGTGTCGCGGCGAAAGGCGCGGCTGGGAAGCTTGGGCGGCGCGCGATGCCGAATGCTGCGGCTCCGCTGTAAACCGATTCGCTCCATCTTTTTTGTTCCCCGCTTGAGCCTCTAGCCGCGCAACGTTTCATTCGTTGCGCGCGTGAGCTGTCTGCCGCTTGTCGCTGTTTTCCGACGCCTGTGACGCTTCCCACATTCTCACGACGCTGAACGTTCTCGACCTCCCTGACACCCCCCTTTCATTGCGATCCTTCCGGCCTGCGCCGCAGAATTTTCGTACGGTTTCCTGAGCTCTGCCCGGGCACCATGCTCCGACCATTTTTGGAGGAGCACGGTGATGAGAATTTTGAAGATTGCGATGCTGGCGGCAACGCTGTTGCCGCTTGCGTCGTATGCGGCTTTGGGCGGTGCGCCGAGCTCCGGTTCATCCTCTGCGTCGATGCTGCGCGCCACGCCAAAGTCTGCCGCCGCTGCAAGCATGGGCGCGACCAGCACCACGGCCACGGCGCCCTACACCGTGCGCGAATCGCGCGACGCAGATGGCGTCACCACCCGCGAATACGTTCTGCCCAGCAATGTCGTGTTCGCGGTCACTTGGGAGGGGCCGGTGCGGCCCAACATGAGGGCGCTGCTCGGCAGCTATTTCCCGAACTACGCTTCGGCAGCCGAAGCACGTCCGCTCGGCACCGGCGCACTGAACAAACGCCGTGGTGACCTGCAGATCGAGTCAGCAGGAAGGCCCGGTCGTTTATTCGGCATCGCGTACCTGCCTCGCCTCATGCCCGCAAATGTCCGAGCAGCCGATCTGCCATGAGCGAGACGCCGATTTCACGGGAAAACAACAAGATGAAAACCTCTAGCAGGACACTCTGGATTGCGATGGCCGCCGTTGGCGTCGCGCTTTCCGCATGCGGTGGTGGTGGCGGCGATAGCAACACCAGCGTACAAAATTCCTCCATCAACTGGCCCGCCACGCCGAGCTGGCCCATCACGCCCAATCCTCCGTCGCCGCCTTCTCCGACTGCTGACAACAACACCGTGCAGATCGTCGTCGACACCTCGATGGGCAGCATCAACATGCCCGCTGTCTCAATTGTGCTGTGCGGCCCCGGCCAGCAGGACAGCAGTCAATGCGAAACCGTCAGTCACATGCTGATCGATACTGGTTCGGTCGGCGTGCGCGTGATGGCTGGCGCGGTCAGTGCAAAGCTCCGATCTCAGTTGCTGCTTCAAACCACACCCGTCGCCGACCAAGCAAGCTCGTTACCACTCGCTCAATGCGCACAATTCGCCTCCGGCTTTACATGGGGCTCGATCAGGCGCGCCGACGTGACCATTGGAAGTAAGAAAGCAAGCAATCTTCCGATTGAGCTGATTGGCGACGGCTCGTACACGACACCGTCGAATTGCATATCGAACGGCGGCCCGGATCTCAGCACCGCCCAGGCGCTCGGCGCCAACGGCATCATCGGCATCGGCCATGGCGTGCGTGACTATCCGGATGCCGCGACAACCGTGCTGCCGGCGATCTACTATGCCTGCACGTCTACGAGCTCATGCGCCGGCACAACGGTGCCAGTCAACCGGCAGGTCATGAATCCCGTCGCGGCGTTCGCCACCAATAACAACGGCACGATCATCCGCTTGCCTGCACTAGCCGCGGGCGGCCAAGCCAGCGTCACGGGTGAACTCGTGTTCGGCGTCGGCACCCAGTCGAACAATATGCTGCCCGCCACAGCAAATGTCCTGGCAGTAGACCAATACGGCTACTTCACGACCCAGTATCAAGGACGCGTGATCACCACCAGTGCAATCGACAGCGGCACGAATGGACTCGGCTTTGACGACGTCACCATTCCGACCATAGTCGAGGGCGAGGGTGCATGGTATGCACCGCCCAGCACGCTCAGCCTGTCGGCAACTTTGGAAGCTACTAGCGGTGTCGGCAAGCCGATCACAGTGCCATTCTCGATCGGCAACATACAGGCAGTGACGGCAAACAACTACGCTGCCTACGACAACGTCGGCGCACAAGTCTCGAAATGGTTCCTCTGGGGCTTGCCGTTCTTCTACGGCCGTAATGTGTACACCGTACTCGAAGGCGCCACGGTAGGCACACAAACCGGGCCGTTCGTCGCGTTCTGACGAGTGCGTGGTTTTTTGTTCAGGAGGCGGTGTCGCAAGGCGTCTGCCTCCTGTTTCTTGCCTCCTGCCGCCGCGCGGAAGCGGCCACATCGCATCGGTGTTTCCTACTCAGCGTTGAGACTTTTCCGACACTCTCATTAATCGCCCGCAGGCAACATGCTCCGACCTGTTTTTTGGAGCAATGTGATGAAATTTGTAAAGATCGTGCTGGCCGTGTTGGCAATGTTGCCACTCGCGTCGCATGCGGCGTTGGGCGGGGCGCCGGGTGCGGGCTCGACCCCGAGGCCCCTGCTTCACTCCGCGACACCGGCTTCCTCCGCATCTACTGCGGCTTATACCGTGCGTGAATCATATGACACCGACGGCGTCAGGATTCGTGAATACGTGCTGCCTGCCAATGTCGTGTTCGCCGTTACCTGGCAAGGGCCCGTGCGTCCCGACATGGTGACGCTACTCGGCAGCTATTTTCCAAACGCAGTCGCCGCTGGCGCAGGACGCGCACGCGGCACTGGTCCGTTGATCGAACGCAACGGTGATTTTCAGATTGAGTCCGCAGGCCGGGCAGGAAACTTCTTCGGCAAGGCAGTTTTGCCGCGCCTCATCCCCGCGAATGTCCGTGCTGACGATCTGCAATAACTCGGCGCATTGATTGCACGGAACCCAAGAAACATGACGACTCTCAACAAAAAACTTTGCTTGGCGTTGCTGACGGCCAGTTTGACTATTTCTGCCTGCGGTGGCGGCGGCGGTGACAACGGCGATCCGAACACAAGTAAGGATAACGAAAAGCCGGCGACTCCGACTCCGACTCCGACTCCGACTCCGACTCCGACTCCGACTCCGACTCCGACTCCGACTCCGACTCCGACTCCGACTCCGACTCCGACTCCGACTCCGACTCCGACTCCGACTCCGACGCCGACTCCAACTCCAACTCCAATTCCAACTCCAACTCCGTCTCCGACTCCAACGCCGACCCCGACTCCGACTCCGACTCCGACGCCGACTCCGACGCCGACTCCGACTCCGACTCCGACGCCAACGCCGACTCCGACTCCGACTCCAACGCCAACGCCGACTCCAACGCCGACTCCAGTCGCCGACGTCAACACCGTTCCGATCGTCGTCGATCGTACGATGGGTCAAACCAACATGCTCTACGTGAGCGCGACCATATGCCTCCCCGGCTCACAAGGCAGCACGCAATGCTCCACCGTCGATCATATGTTGCTCGACACTGGTTCGATTGGCGTGCGCGTGATGGCCAGTGCGTTGGGTTCCACGCTCGCCACCCGATTGCCGGCACAAACCGGTGCCACAGACGACCCGACCGGTGGTGCGCCAATCGCCCAATGCGCGCCGTTCGCATCTGGCTACACGTGGGGGCCGGTCAGACGGGCCGACGTGACAATCGGCGGCAAAACAGCCGATAATCTGCCTGTCCAGGTGATCGGCGAGAGCGCGTATGCCACCGGGCTCGCGAGTTGCGTCCCGCGCGGCGGTACTGATCTCAGTACGGTTGCCGAGTTCGGCGCTAACGGTGTGATCGGCATCGGCCATCGAGCGCGCGACTTCCCTAGCGCTGCGCAGTCCGCCTCTCCGGCGTACTACTACTATTGCGCCTCTCCGTCCTCGTGCACCAGAACACGCGTGCCGCTCGACACGCAAGTCATGAATCCGGTAGCCAACTTCACGTCGGACAACAACGGCACGATCATCCGCTTGCCGGTGTTGCCCGCCGACGGTCAGGCCACGGCCATCGGCGAACTGGTGTTCGGCGTCGGCACACGTCAAAACAACGTGCTGCCGTCAACAGCGAATGTCCTGCCTGTGGACCAGACGGGTTTCTTCACGACCATTTACAAGGGCAAATCGTTCACCCAAAGCGCGCTCGATAGCGGGTCGGGCGCGAACTTCTTCCAAGACGGCTCCATCCCGGTCAACCAATATTCGCGGATGTACATACCGCTGTCTGCGCTTAGCCTGACCGCCACGCTCAAACCCGGCAACGGTGCAGCCACATCCGTGGCAGCGTCGTTCCAGGTGGGCAATGCGATGAACCTGATGGCCAGCCAGTACGCTGCGTTTGACAATCTGGGGGCCTATCAAACCCTCTCCAACTACTTCCTATTGGGTCTGCCGTTCTTCTTCGGCCGTAATGTATACACGGTGCTCGAGGGCGCCAAGATCGGCACGCAGACTGGGCCGTTCGTCGCCTTCTGACTTCCAGCGAACGGGCACAGGTGACACATGAGGCCGGCGCCTCGCGCCGCCGGTCTCATGTCATGGAAAGCGCCACACTCGATAAGAGCGGGGCGTTAGACTTCACTACGCGCGCCTGCATGACAAGGACGCGATTCTGGGTTAAGTCGGTACTAGCACATCATGCCGTTCGTCACAGTTCAGTCAGGTTCGCTCGGATAAAAGACCCTAAACATAGGGTTGATATTGATAGAAACGCTATTAAGCGTTGTCTTCGGGGCGGGTCGTACCCTCGCGAAGTAATAGACGTTGTCTGCCAACTGACAGCTTGCCGCAATACCCTGCTTCATGGTCACCGTGCAGTCAGGAGCAGTCATCACTAACGAACCCGCAACGAGATCCAGTGTTGCAACGTTATTGGAAAAAGCTGGTGTGAGCGTAAGAGTACTAGCTATCGGGCTAAAGGGAGGGTCATACCTACTTTTTACTACGCGACCCGGATTAAACACAGAAAAATACCGTTCCTCACCCAATCCAAGTGAAAAGACTACCGGGGTCGTCATATAAGTCAGATCGGTTACTGTGGTAGGTCCAACCCGATATGATTGTGTAGATATCCTTATCAGCCCCTTCGCATCCGTCACCTTCAACGTTACCTGGTAACTACCGGGCAAATCATAGTTAAATACTGGGTTCGTGGTCTGCGTAACGATTGTATGAGGCTTGCCCGCCCCATAGTCCCAGTCCCATGACCTGATAGCACCCGCACCCCGCGCGGTCGAAAGGTCTTTACACACCAACTGCATCGCCTCAGTGTTTTGCGTACACCTGAAATCCGCCACAGTTGGGATTTCTCCAGCCTTCGCAGCTGCCACCGTCGCTGTCGCATCCACAATGCCGGCTCCGATAGGCTGGTCAAGCGTCACTGGAAATGGTTGCGCGTGCTGCTGCAGTAGGGTCCGCATTTCGGCGCCTGTGAGAGGTTTAGGCGCAACAGACTGAGCGAGCGCGATAACGCCACTTACCATTGGCGCGGACATTGAAGTGCCGTACATCCAGGCATAACTTTCCGCGCCGGGCGTAGAGGTGCCAGCGTTGTGGGTCGAAAGGATATTAGCGCCTGGAGCCGCAATATCGACTGTTGGCCCGTAGTTTGAATCCCGGTATCTTGAGCCGTTCGGCTGACTGTTGCCTACCGTAACGACACCGTGGCAGTTGGCAGGTTGGTACTCTGACGCCAGCGCATCGTCGTTCCCCGCTGCGACAACAACGATTACGCCTTGGTTGATCGCATAGTCGATTGCATTCTGATAAGTCGCAGAACACATCCCCTTCCCTCCAAGGCTGACGTTAATAATCTTTGAAGGATGCGCGTTGACGGGAACACCAGGAATCGCCCCGCCAGCCGCCCACAAGATGGCGTCCGCAACACCGGACATGCTGCCGATAGCGCATCCGTTCAATGCTCGAGATGACACGACCTTTGCAGCCGGTGCGACGCCTGCAATACCGATTCCGTTATTGGCCAGCGCGGCCGCGATGCCGGTTACATGCGTACCGTGCCAATTTGCAGAACAGCCATAACCCGGCGGCACCCCCGTATCCGAGCCGTCGCCACCGCGAGTTTCGAAGGTAAAGTCGTAGCCGGGCAGAACATTCGCGTTCAGATCACTGTGCCTCGTCACACCGCTATCTACCACGCCAATTACGACTCCCGCGCCGCTGGCCATAGTCCACGCACCCTCCACGCGTATTCCTGCGTAGGGCTGACCAGGGTCGAGGTTTGACTTCAGGCCCCACTGGTTTCTATACATCGGATCATTAGGAGCCGAAGAGCCGGACATTGAGACATCCGGTTCGACGTATTCGACGTTAGGATCCGAAGCAATCGCTCGCATGAACGACACAGCGTCCTTCGCATTCAGCTTACGCTGTGTCGTTATCACGTCCGAACCGAGACCCATTCGGCGCGAGTGGCGCGCTCTCGAAGGGAAAGCACTGGCAAACCTGTCAAGCCTTGACTGCACTGCTATCGCCGATCCGCGCTCAGTTGTGCCGGTCTTGTAACGGACAATAAACCGATCAGTTGTTGTGTCATCCGTGAGACTTGTTGCATTCATCCTCAAGGAAGTGCGCAGGGGAACAGTGCCAGAACTAGCGGCACTAGCCGCCGCTTCGACCAGCTTATCGGCTACTGGATTTTCTGCTGAGCCTGAGTTGTCGCCGGCTGCTACGCTACTACCACTGCCGCCGCACGCACTGAGTGCGACCCCGAACGACAGCGCAACCGCGCCAGCCAACACGCGCCCCGCATGAAGTTTTGACCAGATCCGGCCTATTCCCTCGGCGCAAAAGCATTCCAATCGGGTGTCAAATTCGCGTTTCTTTTTCCGCATGTTTCTTATTCCTTTTTATAAAGAGCGTACTTGATCTCGCTATTTCTAATGCGCGATCAGGTATTAGTCCAATTTCCCGCTTGCAATGCATTTCTTCTTTCGCCTTCTGTCGCAGGCGCTAATGAATGCAACCTAAAGTCGCGAGCGCAACACCTCATGCAGACGATTTCGCGCATCAACCCAATAACTATTAAGGTTTTCTAACTAATTATTAGTGGCGTCAAAAGATCACGCACGATGCTCCCCTGCAGAAAGGCGCCGCATTACACCAACGAAATAATTGTAAGAATAAGTAATGAGAAGCGTAAATAGTTCTCGGGCACCAGACAATCAGGAATCTCTGTTTGTGCGTCGGAATATTTACTAGCCGCGTAGGACGGCAGCGCGCCATACGCACCTTGCTGCATAGCTAGGAGAGACGCCTCAGGCGCATCCTTCGCTACTATATGAAAAGTCTGAATCTAGCGAGGGTATGCAGACGGAAGACTCTGCGAAGAAAAAAGATCGCGTTGTTCCGCACAAGGTCGTTCACTGCCTTTTGATATTCGGCCATTTCACGCGGTTCAAGCCAAAAAGCCGGCGCCGCGAGGCGCCGACCTTCTTCATTTCATCAACGACGCATCAAGACAGCCCCCTAATCCGTCTCCCTCAAAACCTCAGCCGCAGTCCCGAAGATCTCATCAATCTGCGCCTCGTCAACAATCAACGGCGGCGAGAACGCCAGGATATCCCCGGTATAGCGCGTCAACACACCCTTCTCAAAGCAGGGCACAAGAACGTCATAAGCACGCGCACCCGGCGTTCCGGCACTCGGCGCCAACTCCTCCCACCAATCCACGATTACGTACGGCATCCAGAACGCCGACATGTCAGGCGGATCGACGCCGGCGCGCTTATTCATGTCAGGTCTCCTTATTTGGGTGGCCTTCCAGTGCGGGCAGCACACCGCGCATGCACAAAGGCGCGGCGGTCATGCACCGCCCACGCCCGCTGGCCGATGAACACGCTTCGTTGCGGCGCGACACGCACCCGAACGAGGCGCACGCCCCGCCCCTGCACCAATTTCGCGCCACATTACGCATAACGGACCTGGCACGCCACCGCGTCGCAGCACGCAATGCGCGGAGTTCAAGTCGAAATTGCCGCATGGCATGTGCCTTGCAGTACACAAGCGGCAAGTCATGCGGGATAAGCCCTGCTGGCTGAAATCGACGCCCATAAACAGTCACCATCAATGGCAAGGGGAAATACATGAAACGTCGCAGTCTGTTGAAGTTCGGCTCCATGTCGGGCGCATTGGCGCTTGCAGGTCAGGTTCCGTTTGCTCAGGCGCAGTCGGGCAGCGGTCCGATCAAGGTTGGCGTTCTACATTCCTTGTCAGGCACGATGGCGATCTCGGAGACATCGCTCAAAGACACCGCGCTGATGACCATCGCGGACATCAACAAGAACGGCGGCGTCATGGGCCGTCAACTGCAGCCGGTGGTCGTTGATCCGGCATCGAACTGGCCGCTGTTCGCCGAAAAAGCGCGTCAACTGATCACCCAGGAAAAGTGCGCCGTCGTGTTCGGCTGCTGGACCTCGGTGTCGCGCAAGTCGGTGCTGCCGGTGTTCGAGGAACTGAACGGCCTGCTGTTCTACCCGGTGCAGTACGAAGGCGAAGAAATGTCGCGCAACGTCTTCTACACGGGCGCCGCGCCGAATCAGCAAGCGATTCCGGCAACCGAATATCTGATGAGCACGGAAGGCGGCGGCGCCAAGCGCTTCTTCCTGCTGGGCACCGACTATGTGTACCCCCGCACGACCAACAAGATCCTGCGCGCGTTCCTCAAGTCGAAAGGCGTGCAGGAAGCCGATATCCAGGAGGTCTACACGCCGTTCGGCCACAGCGACTATCAGACCATCGTCGCGAACATCAAGACCTTCTCGCAGGGCGGCAAGACCGCGGTGATCTCGACCGTCAACGGCGACTCGAACGTGCCGTTCTACAAGGAACTCGGCAACCAGGGGCTGAAGGCGTCCGACGTGCCGGTCGTCGCGTTCTCCGTCGGCGAGGAAGAACTGCGCGGTATCGATACGAAGCCGCTGGTCGGCAATCTCGCGGCATGGAATTACTTCATGTCGCTGCGTAACCCGGCCAACGAGAAGTTCAAGAAGCAATGGGCGCAGTGGGTCAAGGACAACAACCTGCCGGGCGGCACCAAGCGCGTGACGAATGACCCGATGGAAGCGACCTTCGTCGGCATCCATATGTGGAAGCAGGCCGTCGAAAAAGCAAAGAGCACGGACGTGGACAAGGTGCGTGTGGCGATGGTCGGCCAGACGTTTGCCGCGCCGTCGGGCTTCACGCTCGAGATGGATGGCAATCACCATCTGCACAAGCCGGTGATGATCGGCGAAGTACGTGCCGACGGCCAGTTCAACGTGGTGTGGCGTACCAAGACCGCCGTTCGCGCGCAGCCGTGGAGCCCGTTCATCGCCGGCAATTCGAGCAAGCCGGATGTAGTCACTTCGATTCCGGCGTTCCTGAAGCGCTCGCGGGTTGCCTGAGCCTAGAACGTAGGCAGAGCCGGGGCTGAACCGCTGCTCTGCCCGACAGGATGCTGCAAGACGCAAGACAACGGCGCGGCACCGGTGCATCACCGCGATGCCGCGCCGCCTCGCCGGTTTTTCTTCAAAGGCCATCATGGCGTTTTCATTTCCGAAATTCGCACGACGCAGCATCGGCGGCCTTGCGTTCGCGCTTATCGTTAGCGCGCCGCTGACCGCCTTTGCGCTTGCCCCGGCCGATGTCGCGCCGCTCGCCGGTGACGACTTCGACGCGAAATCCGCTGCAATCGACAAGCTGATTGCCAACCACGACAAAGAATCGCTCGCGGTGCTCAAAGCCCTGTCCGAAGACAGTGCGCTCGCCACCGATTCCGGCGCGGTGCTGCTGCAAGACGGCGACACCGCACGCGATGCCGTCACCGGCAAAACGGTCGCCGCGGGCGACGCGCAACCGGTCACCCTGAACAACTTGCTGCGCTCGAAAGTGGCAGGCGCGCTCTCGGGGCTGCAACTCGATTCGCCCGACGTCGCCACACGCGACGCCGCCATCACCGCATTGCTGCAAAACCCCGATCCCTCGATCAAACCACTTGTCGACGCAGCGCGCGCGAAGGAGACCGACCCTGCGCTCAAGAAGCGCCTCGACACGCTGTGGGCGATGACCGCGTTGCACGACGCCGACCCAGCCAGACGACTCGAAGCCGTACAACTGGTCGCCGCGCGGCACGATCTCGACATGAACGAACTGCTGCGCCCGCTCGTCGCGAAGAAGCCGGACGGCACGTTCAACGAAGCGGACGATCGCGTGCGCGCCGCCGCGCAAAGCGGCATCGACGAACTCGATTCGATCCAGCGCCGCAGCCAGATCGCGGGCACGCTGTTCGCGGGCCTGTCGCTCGGCAGCGTACTGCTGCTCGCCGCGCTCGGTCTCGCGATCACGTACGGGCTGATCGGCGTGATCAACATGGCGCACGGTGAATTCCTGATGATCGGCGCGTACGCCACGTATGTCGTGCAGAACCTGTTCCAGCGCTTTGCGCCTGGCGCGTTCGACTGGTATCCGCTGCTTGCCGTGCCGGCCTCATTCGCCGCGGCCGGGTTGGTCGGCATCGTGCTCGAACGGTTGGTGTTGAAGCATTTGTACGGCCGTCCGCTCGAAACCCTGCTGACCACCTTTGGCGTCAGCCTGATCCTGATTCAGGCGACACGCATGCTGTTCGGCGCGCAGAACGTCCAGGTGATCAATCCTGCGTGGATGAGCGGCGGCGTGACCGTACTGCCGAATCTGATCCTGCCGTACAACCGGCTGGCGATTCTGGCGTTTTCGCTGATCGTCGTCGGCATTGCGTGGGCTGTCCTGACTAAAACCCGCCTCGGTCTGTTCGTGCGAGCCGTCACGCAAAACCGGCGGATGGCGGCCTGCGTCGGCGTGAAGACCGCACGCGTCGATTCATATGCCTTTGCATTCGGCGCGGGCATTGCCGGACTGGGTGGCTGCGCGCTGTCGCAGATCGGCAATGTGGGTCCGGACCTGGGCCAGAGCTACATCATCGATTCGTTCATGGCGGTAGTGCTCGGCGGCGTTGGTCAACTCGCGGGCACGGTGATCGGCGGCTTCGGTCTCGGTCTCGTCAGCAAGGCGATCGAGCCGTTCTGGGGTGCGGTACTTGCGAAGATCGCCGTGCTTGTGCTGATCGTGCTGTTCATCCAGAAGCGTCCGCAGGGCATGTTCGCCCTCAAGGGCCGCAGCGCGGAGGCATGAGATGACATCGGCAACCTCATCTGCAACCCCGGGTGCAACTTCATCGGCTCACATCGGCGCAGCGGGTGCCGGCGCTGCTGCCGGACGCGAAGCGCAGTCCGGCTTCGCGCTTGGCTTGCCGCCGCGTCCCGCGCTGCTGTCGCGTCGCGCGTGGCTTGCCCTGCTCGCGCTGATCATTGTGTTCGGTCTCGGCGTGCCGTTCGCCACGCTGGTGGTCCCGGAGACGAGCGCGTTCCATCTGTCCGCGTATGCGATGACGATCACCGGCAAGTTCATGTGCTACGCGATTGCCGCGCTGGCGCTCGACCTCGTGTGGGGTTATTGCGGCATTCTGAGCTTGGGGCATGCGTTGTTCTTTGCCTTGGGCGGCTACGCGATCGGCATGTACCTCATGCGCTCGATCGGCCACGAAGGCAAATACGGCAGCGACCTGCCCGACTTCATGGTGTTTCTCGACTGGCACCAATTGCCGTGGTATTGGCAAGGCACGCAGCATCTCGGCTACGCGCTGCTGCTGGTGGTGCTGGTGCCGGCGGTGGTCGCGTGGGTGTTCGGCTTCTTCACGTTCCGCTCGCGGGTGAAGGGCGTTTATCTATCGATCATCACGCAAGCGATGACGTTTGCCGCCATGCTGCTGTTCTACCGCAACGAAACGGGATTCGGCGGCAATAACGGTTTCACCGATTTCAAGCGTATCGGCGGCTTTCCGATCACGCATCCGGGCACGCGCACTGCCCTTCTGCTGATCACGTTCGCGGTGTTGATCCTGGCCTTTATCGGCGCGCGGGCCATCGTCACGTCGAAGCTCGGCCGCGTGGTCACTGCGGTGCGTGACGGCGAAACGCGTTTGATGTTCCTCGGCTACAGCCCGCTCGCCTACAAGCTGTTCGTGTGGACCGTCTCCGCTATTTTGTGCGGAATTGCCGGCGCGTTGTATGTGCCGCAGGTCGGCATCATCAACCCCGGCGAGATGTCGCCGGGCAACTCGATCGAGATGGCGATCTGGGTGGCGGTGGGCGGACGCGGCACGTTGATCGGACCGATCATCGGCGCATTCGCCGTGAATGGCGCGAAGAGCTTTTTTACGGCGAACTTCCCTGAATACTGGCTGTTCTTTCTTGGTCTGATTTTCGTGCTGGTCCCGCTGTTGTTGCCGAACGGCATCATGGGGCTGATCGACATGGTCACGCGCAAGAGGAACCGCTCATGAACGAAAACCCGATGGTTCCTGATCTTGCCTTGCCTGAAGAACCTGCTGAACGGTCGTTGAGTGGCGTCGCAAGCATGGGGCATGTGGTCGTGCCCGGCGAGATCGACATTTCGCACGGGACGATTCTGTACCTTGAAGACGTGACCGTGAGCTTCGATGGGTTTCGCGCGTTGAATGCGTTGAGCCTCTCGATCGATGCTGGCGAGTTGCGTTGCATCATCGGTCCGAACGGCGCGGGCAAGACAACGATGATGGATGTCATCACCGGGAAGACTGAGCCGGATTCCGGCAAGGTTTTTTTGGGGCAGTCGATCGACTTGACGCGGATGAACGAGCCTTCTATTGCGCGTGCGGGGATTGGGCGGAAGTTTCAGAAGCCGACGGTGTTTGAGCAGCATCCTGTGTGGGAGAACCTTGAGTTGGCCATGAAGGCCGACAAGGGATGGTGGGCTTCTTTGCGCGCGCGACTGGATCGTGAGGCGCAAGCGCGGATTGAAGAGACGTTGGCGTTGATTGGGCTTGAGAGTGAGGCTCGACGGCTTGCTGGGGAGTTGTCGCATGGGCAGAAGCAGCGGCTAGAAATCGGGATGTTGCTGATGCAGCAACCGGCGCTGCTATTGCTTGATGAACCTGCGGCCGGCATGACCGATGACGAGACCATGCAGTTAGCTGAGCTGCTTAATCATTTGCGTGGGACGTGTTCGATGATGGTGGTTGAACATGATATGGAGTTTGTGGCGGCGCTTTCGGGTGAGAAGGGGAAAGTGACGGTGATGGCTGAAGGGCGCGTTCTTGCGCATGGCACTTTGGATGAGGTTAAACGGGATGAGACGGTGATTGAGTCTTATCTCGGGAGGTGAAGTGGGAGGCCATTTTTTTTAGTGGTTTTGGTGCTGGTTTTGGTGCTGGTTTTGGCCTTTCCTTGTTTTGCTAGTGGTCTATTAGCGTTCCCCCTGTGCGGGGGGCACCTACTTTTCTTTGCCTGCCGCAAAGAAAAGTAGGCAAAAGAAAGCGGCTCAACCCGCTAATTCTTAAGCGGGTCCCCTGGCTTGGAGGGGGTAGTGGTGCATCTGGAATCCGTGCGCCCGCACACTCCGCGTGAGTGACAAAGCACTCGTCAGCTCCCACTCCGCACTGCGTGCGTCGCGGACAGGTCTGCCAGGGAAACCGGGGGCTTCGTTTTAGGTTTGTTGGGGCCGTCGGCTTCGCCTCGGCGAGACGCTCGCGCACTCATTGGCGAGCCCCCACCTCGAATGAAATGCCGCAGAGCAGGATCGTAGAACGTAGCGGGAGATTTTATGAATTGCGCGTCGGCGCGCGTAGCGCCGCCGGAAGTATGACTGCTGTGCCACTGACGCGGAGTGTGCGAGAGCACCGATTCCAGATGCACCACTACCGTGGCTGCGCGGGGGACCCGCTTAAGAGTTAGCGGTTTGAGCCGCTTTCTCTTGCCTACTTCTCTTTGCGGCAGGCAAAGAGAAGTAGGTGCCGCCCCGCACAGGGGCAACGCTAATAGACCACTAACAAAACAAGGAAAGGCCAACGCCATAAAAGCACAGACAAAACAGACCACTAACAAAGCAAGGAAAGACCAACACCACAAACACACAAAACAATGCCGCCGCCAAAGGCCGAAAAAAACCACACCTTCAGAGGAAACATCAAAATGCTAGAAGTAGAAAACCTGAACCAGTACTACGGCGGCAGCCACATCCTTAGAGACGTGAAACTCACCGTGCCTGATGGCAAACTCACCGTGCTGCTGGGTCGCAATGGCGTAGGCAAGACAACGCTACTCAGGTGCCTGATGGGCGTCGTCCAGACGAAAAGCGGCTCGATCGCCTGGCGCGGCACACCAATCACCAAGCTGCCGACCTACTCGCGCGTGGAGAAAGGCCTCGCCTACGTACCGCAAGGCCGCGACATCTTCCCCCGACTGACTGTCGAAGAAAATCTACTAGTCGGCGCCGCCAGCAAAAAAGCCCCCAAAAAAATCCCGGACCGAATCTACGAACTCTTCCCGGTCCTGAAGGACATGCGCAGCCGCCGCGGCGGCGACCTCTCCGGCGGTCAGCAACAACAACTCGCGATCGGCCGCGCGCTGATGAGCGATCCGCAATTGCTGATCCTCGATGAACCCACCGAAGGTATCCAGCCCTCGATCATTCAGGACATCGGCCGCACGCTGCGTCAACTGGTCGAAGAAATGGGCATGACGGTGCTGCTGGTCGAACAGTATTACGACTTCGCCAAAGAAATCGCCGATCGGTACTGGGTCATGAGCCGCGGTGAAATCGTCGCGGGCGGCGAAGGCGCGAACATGGATACGGATGGCGTACGTACACTGATCGCCGTCTGACCGGCACCAGCAGCACGAACAGCACCGCGTGCTATTCTCGCCACATCCGGTGGCAACGCGGCTAGTCGTTGCCCAACGCGCGTCGGCACGCTCCACATTAACGCGCCTGTTACCCCAGCCCTGAACGCGCCGACCCGCCCGTCTATTCGCAATTCCATCCGCATGTCGCTTCACGAAAACCACATTGCACTCGCCACCGCTCAACCCACTGCGCACTCGCAATGGCGCGCGCGCCTCGAACTCGGCTTCGTCAAAGAGGGCGAGCGAACCACGCTCAAGCATCGGCTGCATGATGGCCCGTTGCGCGTGCAACGGCCGCTCTATCCGGAAGGTCATGCGATCTGCCACGCAGTGATCGTGCATCCGCCGGGCGGGATCGCGGGCGGTGATCAACTCGATATCGACGTGGAGGTCGGCGACAGCGCCCATGCTGTGATTACAACGCCTGGTGCGACCAAGTGGTACAAGTCCAACGGCCGTGCGGCGCGGCAGAATATCGAGGTGCGCGTGGGCGCACAGGCGAAGCTCGACTGGCTGCCGCAGAACAATATCGTTTTCGATCACGCCAACGCGATGCTGGATTTCTCACTGACGCTCGGCGAAGGGGCTACCGCGATTGGGTGGGACGCGACTCAGCTTGGGCGGCAAGCGGCTGGTGAGCGATGGTCGAAGGGGCACTTGCGAGCCGTATCGCGAATCGTAGGGGCGAATGGCGAGGCGCTGTGGCTCGAACGTGCGAGCCTCAGCGCGGAAGATCCATTGCGCGATGCCGCGCACGGGCTCGCCGGGTTTCCTGCTTATGGGACGCTATGGGCGGTCGGGGCGTCCTGCGACGATGCGCTCGCCGAGACGTTGACTGCCCGGTTGCCGTTCGACGATTCGTTACGGGCAGCGGCTTCTTGTGTCACCAGTGGGGTTTTGCTCGTGCGTGCGGTTTCGCGGTCGATGGAAACGCTGCAGCGCGCTTTGACTCAGTGCTGGCTTCAGCTGAGGCCTGTTGTGCATGGGGTCGAGGCGGTGCCTTTGAGGATATGGGCGACGTAGTCTTGAGGTTTGGTTGCGGGCCTTTCCTTGCTTTGTTAGTGGGCTATGAGCGTCGCTCCTGTGCGCGGCGGGCACTTACGTTCTTTGCGGCAAGCCCCTCGCAGACAAAGAGGATGACAGGCACGAACCACACAAAGCCCCATCAAGAGCAGCACCCACTGCATCAGGCAATCCGGCTTGCCTGCACGATCCAGCAATTGCTTTGGGCTATCGAGCGATATCACGATAGCCCGCGCGCCATGTCAATCCTGCCCGGCTTCGCGCCGCTACAACGTTACGAGTCTGTTGCTCGAGGCTGTTGAGCAAGCCACCTGCAACCTCGCTAACACGTGCGTGCATGCCGAATTAGCCCGCAACGTAACAGGCAATCTCAATGATGAGCTTGCTTGCATGCAGTTGATTGTTGCGGCCGACTGAGTGATCTATTGACCGGTTTATGGATGGCTTCAGCGTCCGATTTGTCCCGGGCAATGTCAGATCCGACAACTGAAACGGCAGGCCTAAGCGCGCGCTCCTGTCGAATTTTCCGAATCGGAAGCCCAGTGCCGGATTTCCGAATTCTCCCATTTACGCCCCAGTTTCCCGCTGTTGGAGTGTCGTGATTATTACGAATTTATAACGACGCTTTACAAGCGGGAGACTCATGAAGCCAAGCAGCTTATTTAATAGCCCGGTGCCGAACGTGGTCCGTTTGCTGGTCGCGTTCGTGCTGCTATTTGCCGCGTTCGGCGCAAAGGCGGCCGAATGCAATGCGGTGTGGGCAGCCACCGGAGCAAAACCCGGCTCACCCACCTGCCGGTGGGATGCTTACGCTGGTGTACCAGGCGGCATGCAGTACTACAACTGTATCAGTTTGCCGCTTATCGACGCGTGGTGCGCCACGCCTACCGCTGAGGACCAGGAACTAAGCTGCCCGGTGGCCGATCCTGTTTATCCAGGAAGCGGCGCCGTCTCTCTGACCTCTACCGACTTCAGGAGCGGCGACGATACGCCGGTGCTGTTCACCCGCAGTTACCGGTCCAGGCCGGCTGTCAAAGACGTGAACGCTATGGGGCCGGTCTGGTTCCATAACTGGCAGCGCAAACTCGATCTGTCAAACGCAAATGCTGGCAGTTCTTCCAAGGTGCTGGCGTATCGTGAAAGCGGCGATCCGCTCACGTTTAACTGGTCAAGTGGCTACTGGAAAACAGCGGACTACAGCGGCTTGGTGCTCTCGCAAAGCGGGAATGACTGGACGTTCACCGACACGACTACCGGTGTGGTTGAGACGTACTCGTCGCAGGGCATTCTGCAAACCGAGAGGAACAGAATCGGGTTCACGAGGACGCTGGCATACGGCGGCAACGGACAGCTTGCAATCATCACCCAGCACGCGAACGGGCACGATGCAAACTCGGATTTAACACTGCGACTTGAGTACGACGATAAGGGTCGTCTCTCAAGGTTGAACGACCCCTTGGGCGGAATGACGCAGTACGCCTATGACGCCAACAGCAATCTTGTGTCTGTTACGTGGCCTGACGGTAACGTGCACCGGTATGTCTATGACGATTCTCGTTTCAAAAACTCGATCACCGGAGAGATTGACGAGACAGGCACGCGCATAGCGACGTGGGCGTACGACGCTCAAGGGCGAGCAAGTTCCGTTACTCATCCTGACGCGTCGAAGAATGTGCAGTTCGCATATGGCGACAAGTCCACTGCGGTTACCACCAGCCGGAACACGACTACGCTGAAGCTTTCCTCGGTCGCCGGAATGTTGCGGCCGACTGGCACCAGTTCACCGTCTGCGACGACCAGTTCCGTTTATGACGCCTCGGGCAACTTGCTAAAGGACGTGACGGCAAGCGGAGGCACCATCGAATACAGTTACGACGCGGCAGGTCGCCCTGTCAAACGGACTGTACGTACCTCCCAAGGCACAGCAGTGTTCTCGGTCAGATATGCCGACGCGACCAGCCTTCGTGCCTCGATGATTGCCATGCCCGGCAAGGTCCAGTCGTTCGTGTATGACGCAAGCGGCAACGTCACCGGCTCAAGCGAATTCAAGACCAGCGATCCGACCGGCGAAGCAGGCTTCGATGCCATAGCGACGGGGCAGGAAAAAACAGTCGGTGCGCACTACGACGGATCAAACCGGATCGACACCCGGCTGGATTTCGCCAACGGCGAAAACATCGCCAGGTGGCAATACCTCTACGACTCGACCGGCAACCTGCGACTGGCTATCGAGCAGAAATCCGGTTGGACGTGGGGTGTCATGCAGCGGGACGCTGCACACCGACCCACTTCCATGGCTGGCGATAACCGTGAAGCGGCAGTCGCCTATAACGCACGTGGTGAGGTAACAAAGTTTCTCTATAACGAGTATCCGACCGCAGCGAATGGAAGCCTCTATCGATTCCTGACGGTCAACTACGGATACGCAGCCGATGGGCAACTCGTGTCCCGAACAGGCACGGTCGCACAGAACAATGGCGGGTCCACGACGGTCGGCTCGCCGAGCCCTATCAGCGACGACGAGATTGATCTGTGGCTTAACAATTACGAGCGCGGTGCGAACCCCGTCGCTCCCCCGGCAAATCGACTGGGATGGGGGCAATCTCTGCTCGGTGCATCTCCTGAGCCGGGGTTGATCCGTATCTGTATTGAGTGCATGTTCCATCCCGCTCTTGGGTACGGATGGGCCATATCCTCGAATAACGAAGACCCGTTCGGAATAATCGGAGTGGCCGGCACGATTCGGGGATGGGTAAAAAGCGGAGGTGCTCCACATTGCAAGGCGACGCAGTTAAGCAACGACGAACTGCTGGCTGCAGCGAACAAGCCCTTTAGAGACGGGCAACCCATGTCTGCGGCTGGGAGAGCGGCCACCAAGCACCCGGAATATTTCGGGTTCCAGTCAGCAGAAGATTTGCGTCAGACATATCGGACCACGAACCAGCTAAACCAATTGGCATCCGACGCGGTAAGAAACGCATTGGATAATGGCGTACGCACAACAGGTATAGGGGGGCGCTACGCAGATGGGTGGGTGACCTATACTCCTCCTACCGGACCTTCGGCATCTTTCTATGCAAACGGCGACTTCATCGGATTCAGGAAATAAATTGGCTACTCTATATTTTGAGTTATTCGCTGACGTCACCGCCGCGCACCCATACATTGCTGTCCATCTCTTTGAAGATGGCGAGTCTTACGACCCCGGCAAGTTCAATCCCTTCATGGAGCTTGCCGTTGAAAAGGACAACAATCTGGTTCTTACCGTCTACAAGACCGACAAGGCTCAGTCCTTGACCGTTGAACAATGGGACGAAATTTCGAGGCGCGCACGCGCCTACCACGCGGAAGTCCTAGCCAGCGGAGAGGACTGGTAA
>NZ_JAQQFL010000007.1:0-241676 GCF_046026025.1 Paraburkholderia fungorum
CCACTTTTAGGTTCGTTCTCGCCTTGTGCACCGGCGGTTTGCGTCGTCTCGCTCATCTTCCGCAATCTCCTTTATGCCTGCTCATGATGCGGCTTGCCCGTTAGCGCCCACTTCCGTGAAGAGCGGCGCGGCGTCTTGCGGGACGACGCGGCCAGTGGATTTCGCGCGACGCAGCACCGACCAGTAATAGCGATAGCTGGCCCGGTCGTGCAGCGTGTCGTGATGGCGCGTCGGCCCCCATTGCGCGGACTGCGCAGCCAGCAGAATTTCGGTAGCGGTGACGATTTCTTCGTCGCGCGGTGCAAACGCCGCCACGATCGCCTCGATCTGCGCCGGATGGATGCTCCACATGCGCGTGTAGCCGAACTCGTTGCGGGCGCGGGCCGCATCGCTCGCGACCACGCTCATGTCGCGCACTTCCGTGCTGACGTTATGCGACGGCACCTTGCCGTACGCGTGACAGGCGGCCGAAATCTCGAGCTTCGCGCGTCGCACCAGCGGGTGATCGAACTGACCGGGCGAGCGCATGGCGGTATCGGGAATCGCGCCGTCGTGCGCGGAGACGAAGTCCATCAGCCCGAAGCTCAGCGCCTCGACGCCGGGGAGCGCGGCCAGATCGAACACGCGTGTCAATGCGCCATGCGTTTCGACCAGCAATTGCACCGGAACAGGCTGCGCAATGCAGAGTTCGCGCCGCGTAGCCTCGATGAACGCGACCATTTCCGCGGCGTCAGGGACGTTGCGGATCTTCGGCAGAGTGATGTAAGCGGGTGCACGCTTTGCTGCGCGCAAAATGAGGCGGACGTCGTCACGCCAGTGAGCGTGATCGAAGTCGTGAATCCGCACGCCGACGCGGCCAAAGCAGTCGTGCTCGCTGCCCAGCAGCGACGCGACCAGCTCCGCGTGTTCGGCTTCGCGGCCGACCTGCGCGCCGTCTTCACAATCGAGCGTGATGTCGAACACCGGGCCGAGTTGCTGCTGCAATGCCAGCGACTTCAGCATCAGCTTCTCGCTGCCGGCGTAGTGATCGCAGGCAGGCAGCACAGCGGGCGGCACTTCGCCGTCAAACAGCACTTCGGCGGGTGTGAGGGCGCGCATCTTCGGCGTCAGGATTCTGGGTGGTCGGGGTGGGTATACCGGATTCGGACGCGTTCTGCTCGGCGATCAGCCAGCCATGACGCAAAGCGCGTTCGAATCAGAGGCGAATACTGGCACGACAAATTGCGAAGCGAACCGCAATTTCGTGGGACGTACCTGCATTCGCACGTAAAAAACCGGAACCCGCCGCGATAGTGCCTGAGGGTGCCCCAGACCTGTCGCTTCGCGCCAGGCCCCCAAGGGGGAGAAAACTTGGGGCGGCCCGGCGTTTTCTCACGAGTTCCGGTTGGTCTGTATCAGGCGCTTAGCCGAGCAGGTGTTGAACGCCTTCGCGCTCTTCGAGCAGCTCGTTCAGCGTGCCGTCCATCTTCTCACGCGAGAACGCGTCGATTGCCAGGCCTTCAACACGCTTGTACTCGCCGTTTTCGCACGTAACCGGCACACCGTAGATGATGTCTTCCGGAATGCCATACGAGCCGTCCGACGGAATACCCATCGTGACCCACTTGCCGTTCGTGCCGAGCACCCAGTCACGCACGTGGTCGATTGCAGCATTGGCCGCCGACGCTGCCGACGACAGGCCGCGCGCTTCGATGATCGCGGCGCCGCGCTTGCCGACGGTCGGGATGAACGTGTTGCGGTTCCATTCTTCGTCGTTGATCAGCTTGGTCAGGTCTTGACCTTCAGCCGTTGCGACGCGGAAGTCCGGGTACATGGTCGGCGAGTGGTTGCCCCACACAGCCAGTTTTTCGATCGAAGCGACCGGCTTGCCCGACTTTGCGGCCAGTTGCGACAGCGCGCGGTTGTGGTCCAGGCGCAGCATGGCGGTGAAGTTCTTCTTCGGCAGATCCGGCGCCGACTTCATCGCGATGTAAGCATTGGTGTTGGCCGGGTTGCCGACCACCAGCACCTTCACGTCGCGGCTGGCGACTTCGTTCAGCGCCTTGCCCTGAACCGTGAAGATTTCGGCGTTTGCCGACAGCAGGTCTTTACGCTCCATGCCTTTCGAACGCGGACGTGCGCCAACCAGCAGGGCAACGTCTGCATCCTTGAATGCAACCTTCGGGTCGTCGGTGATCACGACACCCGACAGCAGCGGGAATGCGCAATCATCCAGTTCCATCACGACGCCTTTGACGGCGCCTTGCGCTTGCGGCAGATCGAGCAGTTGCAGGACAACCGGCTGATCCTTGCCGAGCAGATCGCCGTTGGCGATGCGGAACAGCAGGGAGTAAGCGATTTGACCTGCGGCGCCGGTGACGGCAACGCGCTTTGCGGGCTTAGCCATTGAGAAATCTCCAGGACGATGCGTTAGACGCTAGGGAAAACGCCATTCTATATGCGCGTTCAGCGAAGCGTTGTGAAACACGGCGGAATTCACTGTTCGCGTACAGCCTCGTCATTTTCCGAGGCCGTGCGGCGCGCTGCGGCAAGACCGCCATGCCGGAAACCTGTACTTCTAGCGGGAAGCGGGGCAGGTTGGCGCCGGGTAGCCGCTGCACGGTGCGGGCTCCTGCAAACAGCGCGTTTCGGCAAGCGTCTGACCAACGAATGGCGGCGAATCGAAACCTGGACTGCGTGGGAACGGCATGGTGCAGAGTGGCTGCCGGTGCGCTGCGGCGCTGCATTGCATAGTGCAAAACAGCCGCCGAAAACCCCGCAAACCCTTGCTCGACAAGGAGTGTAGGAGTCGTCAGACACAAAGTCAACATTATCTTATGTCTTATATAAGACATATCTGTTGCGGGGAAAACCCTAGACGCGGCCCGGCCCTTTATGATGAAATGCGCGGATGAATTCGAACCCGGCGAACACCACGAATCCGAGCGGCCATGGGGCCGCGGGCGAGGGTGTATCCGCTGCCTCGGCCGCCACATCGCCCACTTTCAGCCCCTTGTATCAGCAGATCAAGGGCTTGATTACGCAGAGCCTGGAAAGCGGCGAATGGAAACCTGGCGAGATCATTCCTAGTGAAGTCGAATTGGCGGCCAGATTCAAGGTCAGTCAGGGAACGGTGCGCAAAGCGATCGACGAGCTTGCTGCTGACAACCTGCTGGTGCGCCGCCAGGGCAAGGGTACTTTTGTTGCAACGCACAACGAAGACCGCGCCCAGTTTCGTTTCCTCCGGTTACTGGCCGATGACGGCGCTGAACACCCGCACGTCAGCCGCCTGCTTGAATGCCGGCGCTTGCGTGCTTCGGCGGACATCGCCCGGCAACTCGATCTCAAACCCGCCGATCCGGTGGTGTTGATCAAGCGCTTGCTGCAGTTCGACGGTGAAGTCACCGTACTCGACGAAATCTGGTTGCCCGGCGCGGTGTTTCGCGGGCTCACGCTCGAGCGGCTGTCGGAGTATAAAGGTCCCCTCTACGCGATGTTCGAGACGGAATTCGGTACGCGCATGATCCGCGCCACGGAGAAGATCCGCGCGGTCGCGGCCGAACCGGCAGTGGCTGACCTGCTGCATGTGCCGGCGGGTTTCCCGCTGCTTTCGGTCGACCGGGTGTCCTATACATATGGAGACCGGCCGGTTGAGGTGCGCCGTGGTTGGTATGTCACAACCGGGTATTACTATCAGAACGATCTGAGCTGAATCAGGATAAAGAAGGCGCCGCGTCCCACGCGCGCGCCTGTTTGAAGGCGCCTTTATCGCGCGCGCTGTAACGGACCTGTGGTGGTTTTCGCTGCAGCGCGATATAAAAAGGCGCTAAAATTGCGGATTAGTGTGACTACATAGTAGGGGTCTAGCATGGCTGAAGCCGTAAAAAAACCGAGGCCGGAATTCCGGAACATCGGTATCGGGCAGATTTTGACGGCATACCGTCTCCCGCTAGCGGGGCGCGTGTCGATCTTGCACCGCCTAAGCGGTGGGCTGCTTTTTGTTTTTCTTCCGTTCCTGCTGTACCTCTTCGATCAGAGCCTGACTTCCGAACTAAGCTTCGAAGTCTTCAAGGGCTTCCTCTCCAACATCGTCGTCAAACTCATCACGCTCGTTCTCGCGTGGGCCTTCCTGTTTCACTTCTGCGCAGGCGTGCGTCACCTGTTCATGGACACGAGCCACGGCCTCACGACTAAAGAGAAGGGCAAGCAAACCTCCATCGTGGTGCTGGTCGTTTCGTCGCTTCTGACGATTGCTTTTGCGCTCAAACTCTTCGGAGCATTCTAAAAAAATGGCAGCTAATAACCGAATCGGTCCGAAGCGTCTCGTCGTCGGCGCACATTACGGTCTGCGCGACTGGCTCGCCCAGCGCATTACCGCCTGCATCATGGCCGTCTACACGGTGATCCTGCTTGCGTGGTTCTTCGGCGCGCGCGATTTCTCGTATGACGGCTGGGCCTCGATCTTTGCAACGCAATGGATGAAGCTCGCCACGTTTGTCACGCTGCTGTCGCTGTTCTATCACGCGTGGGTTGGTATCCGCGACATCTGGATGGACTATGTGAAGCCCGTTGGCATGCGTCTGTTGCTTCAGGCGCTGACGATCGTCTGGCTGCTCGCATGTGCGGGCTACGCTGCGCAGATTCTCTGGAGAGTGTAAAAGAATGGCTGCAATCAAGAATTCTCTGCCGCGTCGCAAGTTTGACGTGGTTATCGTCGGCGCAGGCGGCTCGGGGATGCGCGCTTCGCTGCAACTCGCGCGCGCCGGTCTGTCGGTCTGCGTTCTGTCCAAGGTGTTCCCGACGCGTTCGCACACGGTCGCTGCTCAAGGCGGCATTGGCGCATCGCTCGGCAACATGAGCGAAGACAATTGGCACTATCACTTCTACGACACGATCAAGGGTTCCGACTGGCTTGGCGACCAGGACGCGATCGAGTTCATGTGCCGTGAAGCACCGAACGCCGTGTACGAGCTCGAACACTTCGGCATGCCGTTCGACCGCAACGCCGACGGCACGATCTACCAACGCCCGTTCGGCGGCCACACCGCGAACTACGGCGAAAAGCCGGTGCAACGCGCTTGCGCGGCGGCTGACCGTACCGGTCACGCGCTGCTGCACACGCTGTACCAGCAAAACGTCGCAGCCAAGACGCAGTTCTTCGTCGAATGGATGGCGCTGGATCTGATCCGCGACGCCGACGGCGACGTGCTTGGCGTGACCGCGCTGGAAATGGAAACCGGCGACGTTTATATCCTCGAAGGCAAGACCACGCTGTTCGCCACGGGCGGCGCGGGTCGGATCTTCGCGGCGTCCACGAATGCGTTCATCAACACCGGTGACGGCCTAGGCATGGCGGCGCGTTCGAACATCGCACTGCAAGACATGGAATTCTGGCAATTCCACCCCACCGGCGTGGCCGGCGCGGGCGTGCTGATTACCGAAGGCGTGCGCGGTGAAGGCGGCATTCTGCGCAACTCGAACGGCGAGCGTTTCATGGAACGCTACGCGCCGACGCTGAAGGATCTGGCGCCGCGCGACTTCGTTTCGCGTTCGATGGACCAGGAAATCAAGGAAGGCCGCGGCGTGGGTCCGAACAAGGATCACGTGCTGCTCGACCTGTCGCACATCGGCGCCGAGACGATCATGAAGCGTCTGCCGTCGATCCGCGAAATCGCCATGAAGTTCGCGAACGTCGATTGTATTAAAGAGCCGATTCCGGTTGTGCCGACCATCCACTATCAGATGGGCGGTATCCCGACGAACATCAACGGCCAGGTCGTTGGTACCTCGCGGGATCACAAGGAAGTCGTCAACGGCTTCTACGCAGTGGGCGAATGCTCGTGCGTGTCGGTGCACGGCGCAAACCGTCTCGGCACGAACTCGCTGCTCGACCTGGTGGTGTTCGGCCGCGCGGCCGGCAACCACATCGTCAAGCACGTGAGGGACATCAAGGAACACAAGCCGCTGCCGGCCGACGCCGCTGATTTCTCGCTGGCGCGTCTGAACAAGCTGGACAAGTCCACGTCGGGCGAATACTCGCAAGCCGTTGCAGCCGACATCCGTTCCACGATGCAGGCACACGCCGGCGTGTTCCGTACGTCGAAGCTGCTGGCCGAAGGCGTCGAGCGGATTCGTGAAGTGGCTGACCGGGTCGACAACATCTACCTGAAAGACAAGTCGAAGGTGTTCAACACGGCGCGTATTGAAGCGCTGGAAGTGGAGAACCTGATCGAAGTGGCACGCGCCACGATGGTTTCCGCCGAAGCGCGCAAGGAAAGCCGCGGCGCGCACGCGCAAGACGACTTCGAACATCGCGACGACGAAAACTGGCTGCGCCATACGCTGTGGTTCAGCGAAGGCGATCGCCTCGACTACAAGCCGGTTCAAATGCAACCGCTGACCGTCGAATCGGTGCCGCCGAAAGCGCGGACCTTCTAAGGCACAAGTCAAAGGAATTCAGAAATGGCTAAGCGTACATTTGAAATTTACCGCTACGATCCGGATAAGGACGCGGCACCGCGCATGCAAACGTACGAGATCGAAATCGACTCGCACGAACGCATGCTGCTCGACGCGTTGCTCAAGCTGAAGGCGATGGACGAAACCTTGTCGTTCCGCCGTTCGTGCCGCGAAGGCGTGTGCGGTTCGGACGCAATGAACATCAACGGCAAGAACGGTCTGGCCTGCTTGCAGAACATGAACGACCTGCCGCAAAAGATCGTGCTGCGTCCGCTGCCGGGCCTGCCGGTCGTGCGCGACCTGATCTGCGACTTCACGCAGTTCTTCAACCAGTATCACTCGATCAAGCCGTACCTGATCAACGACACGCCGCCGCCGGAAAAAGAACGTCTGCAGTCGCCGGAAGAACGCGACGAGCTCGACGGCCTGTACGAATGTATTCTGTGCGCTAGCTGCTCGACTTCGTGCCCGAGCTTCTGGTGGAATCCGGACAAGTTCGTCGGCCCGGCTGGCCTGTTGCAAGCCTATCGTTTCATCGCGGACAGCCGCGACGAAGCGACGGGTGAGCGCCTCGACAACCTGGAAGATCCGTACCGTCTGTTCCGTTGCCATACCATCATGAATTGCGTCGACGTTTGCCCGAAGGGCCTGAATCCGACCAAGGCGATTGGCAAGATCAAGGAATTGATGGTTCGCCGCGCCGTTTGATATGAAGAGCTCCGACGCTCCCTATCGTTCGCTGCCCCCGAAGGGGCGGTCAGTACGCTTGGGAGCGGCACGGCGCGTACCGACATGAACACCGAAACATCGCATCAGTCCGACCCTCTCCGCCGTGCGCGCCTTCGCTGGCGTGCGCGGCGGGGCCTGCTGGAAAACGATCTGATTTTTGAACGTTTTTTCAGCCGATATGAGCATGACCTCAGCGATGCCGACGTGGGTGCGCTCACGCACCTGCTTGAGCTGAGCGATAACGACCTGATGGACTTGCTGCTGGCCCGCAAGGAACCGGAAGGCGAGCTTGCCGACCCGGATGTGATTCGGGTGCTGGAGCTGTTGCGGAATGCTTGAGCACCGCTAACGTCTTGAGCGCCGCTTGTCCGTTGTTCCCAGGCGTGCAAATTATCGAAACCCTGTTTCCATACTTCGATTGAGGATGTGCTATGACCCCGTCAGATGTTAAAGCCACGCTATCGTTCAGCGACAATTCGCCGAGCGTTGAAATGCCGATTTACAAGGGCACTCTCGGCCCGGACGTGATCGACATCCGCAAACTGTACGGCCAGACTGGCAAGTTCACGTACGACCCGGGCTTCATGTCGACGGCGGCGTGCAATTCGGCGATCACCTACATCGACGGCGACAAGGGCGAGCTGCTGTACCGCGGCTACCCGATCGACAACCTCGCGCAAAACGCTGACTTCCTCGAAACGTGCTACCTGCTGCTGAAGGGCGAACTGCCGAACGAGCAGCAGAAGGCCGAGTTCGTCAACACCGTCACGAAGCACACGATGGTGCACGAGCAGATGCACTTCTTCTTCCGCGGTTTCCGTCGCGACGCACATCCGATGGCGATTCTGGTCGCGGCCGTCGGCGCACTGTCGGCGTTCTATCACGACTCGCTCGACATCAACAATCCGCGTCACCGTGAAGTGTCGGCGATTCGCATGATCGCGAAGCTGCCCACGCTGGTCGCCATGGCGTACAAGTACAGCATCGGCCAGCCGTTTGCGTACCCGAAGAACGACCTGTCGTACAGCGCGAACTTCATGCACATGATGTTCTCGAACCCGTGCGAAGAGTACAAGGTCAACGACGTGCTGGTGCGCGCGCTGGATCGTATCCTGATTCTGCACGCCGACCACGAACAGAATGCGTCGACCTCGACGGTTCGTCTGGCGGGCTCGTCGGGCGCGAACCCGTTCGCGTGTATCGCAGCCGGTATCGCCTGTTTGTGGGGCCCGGCGCACGGTGGTGCGAACGAAGCCGCACTGAACATGCTGGAAGAAATCGGCTCGGTCGACAACATTCCTGAGTTCATCAAGCAGGTGAAGGACAAGAACTCGGGCGTGAAGCTGATGGGCTTCGGTCACCGTGTCTACAAGAACTACGATCCGCGTGCGAAGCTGATGCGCGAAACCTGCCACGAAGTGCTGGAAGAGCTGGGCCTGCACGACGACCCGCTGTTCAAGCTGGCCATGGCACTGGAAAAGATCGCGCTGGAAGACGAATACTTCGTGTCGCGCAAGCTGTACCCGAACGTCGACTTCTACTCGGGCATCGTGCAGCGCGCGCTGGGTATCCCGACGTCGATGTTCACGTGTATTTTCGCAATGGCACGTACGGTCGGCTGGATTGCACAGTGGAACGAAATGATTGCCGATCCGGAACAGAAGATTGGCCGTCCGCGTCAGCTGTTCATCGGCGACACGCAGCGTGAAGCGAAGCCGATTGCGCAACGCTAAGCGGTAGTCGTTCGGCGCTTTTCGCGGACCCCAGGGCCGCGGAACGCGAAGCAGGACGGATAAAAAACGCCTCAACGGGTTGACCGTTGAGGCGTTTTGTTTTGGGTGTGCGTAATCTGAGTGTGGCAAATGGGGTTCGATCTCGAGCACTGAACTGAGCGTGTGCGGAAGAGCGTGTTAGCGGGTAAAGCGACACGCCGCGCTAACCCCTTGAGCACCCGTGGCGTTGCATCGCGCGCGTTAAGCCATTCCCTGCCGGGTAACACCCATACAGGTACCGGCACTACTACCCAACTCCCTGTTTTTTATCGGTTTTTTCCTCGAATCATGGTCCCAAAGCGTGGTTCTGCGTGGCATAATCGACCGACACAGTCAGCCCGCAGTCATTACTACTCCGCATACCATGGCACAGACTCTCTACGACAAATTGTGGAACACGCACGTGATCCACACGGAAGAAGACGGCACGACGATTCTCTATATCGACCGTCACCTGCTGCACGAAGTCACCAGCCCTCAGGCGTTCGAAGGCCTGAAACTGGCTGAGCGTCCGGTGTGGCGTATCAGCGCGAATCTGGCGGTGTCGGACCACAATGTCCCCACCACGGATCGCAGCCACGGCATTGCCGATCCGGTCTCCAAGCTGCAAGTCGATACGCTCGACACGAACTGCGACGCCTACGGCATCACGCAGTTCAAGATGAACGATCTGCGCCAGGGCATCGTGCACATCATCGGGCCCGAGCAGGGTGCAACGCTGCCGGGCATGACGATCGTCTGCGGCGACTCGCACACGTCCACGCACGGCGCGTTCGGCGCGCTGGCGCATGGCATCGGCACGTCGGAAGTCGAGCACGTGCTGGCCACCCAAACGCTCTTGCAGAAGAAGAGCAAGAACATGCTGGTAAAGGTCGAAGGCCCGTTGCCGCGCGGTTGTACCGCCAAAGACATCGTGCTCGCGATCATCGGCAAGATCGGCACCGCAGGCGGTACCGGCTACGCAATCGAATTCGGCGGTTCGACGATTCGCGCGTTGTCCATGGAAGGCCGTATGACGGTCTGCAACATGGCGATCGAAGCGGGCGCGCGCGCCGGCATGGTCGCCGTGGACGACACCACCATTGAATATCTGAAGGGCCGTCCGTTCTCGCCGGCAGGCGTCGAGTGGGATCACGCGGTCGAGTACTGGAAGCAGTTCAAGACGGACGAAGGTGCTCAATTCGATCGTGTGGTCGAGCTCAACGCGGCGGAAATCGTGCCGCAAGTCACGTGGGGCACGTCGCCGGAAATGGTTACGGCCGTGGACGGCCGCGTGCCGGATCCGGAACGCGAAAAGGATCCGGTCAAGCGTGACGCAATGGAGCGCGCGTTGAAATACATGGCGCTCGAACCGAACGCGCCGATCGAATCCATCAAGCCGGATAAAATCTTCATCGGGTCGTGCACCAACGCGCGCATTGAAGACATTCGCGCCGCGGCATACGTCGTGAAAAAGCTCGGCCGCCGCGTCGCGCCGAACATCCGTCTGGCCATGGTGGTGCCGGGTTCGGGTCTGGTGAAGGCGCAAGCGGAACGCGAAGGCCTCGACAAGGTCTTTACTGATGCCGGTTTCGAATGGCGTGAGCCCGGTTGCTCGATGTGTCTTGCGATGAACGCCGACCGGTTGGATCCGGGCGAGCGTTGCGCATCCACGTCGAATCGTAATTTCGAAGGTCGTCAGGGCGCCGGTGGCCGTACCCACCTCGTGAGCCCCGCGATGGCTGCCGCTGCGGCTATCGAAGGGCATTTCGTCGATATTCGCAAGCTTGGATAAACACGCATGATGAAGAACATGAATCGCACCACTCTATTGCGCCGTCTCGCACTCGGTGCGCTGGCCGGGCTATTGCTCGGTCTGGCGGGGTGCAACACGGTGCACGGATTCGGCGAGGACATGTCGCACCTCGGCAATTCGATCAGCAATCACGCTGACAAATAAGCGGTTTTTGATTTTTGCCGACAATGCGCCGGGCGGTTTTCCGGCCGCCACGCGCATCGCCCGGTCTTGAAACAGGTGCCAAGCGTCATGGATAAATTCATCGTACACACCGGCGTCGTGGCGCCGCTCGATCGCGAGAACGTCGATACGGACGCGATCATTCCGAAGCAATTCCTGAAGTCGATCAAGCGCACGGGTTTCGGTCCGAACGCGTTCGACGAATGGCGTTATCTGGACCACGGCGAGCCGGGTCAGGACAACTCGAAACGTCCGCTGAATCCGGATTTCGTGCTGAACCAGCCGCGCTACCAGGGCGCATCGGTGCTGCTGGCGCGCAAGAACTTCGGTTGCGGCAGCTCGCGTGAGCACGCACCGTGGGCGCTGCAGCAGTACGGTTTCCGCGCAATCATCGCGCCGAGCTTCGCCGATATTTTCTACAACAATTGCTTCAAGAACGGCGTGCTGCCGATCGTGCTGACCGAACAGCAGGTCGATCACCTGTTCAATGAAACCTACGCATTCAACGGCTTCGAGCTGACCGTCGACCTGGAAGCGCAAGTCGTACGCACGTCGGATGGCGGCGCCGCGTATCCGTTCGAAGTCGCGGGCTTCCGCAAGTACTGTCTGCTGAACGGCTTCGACGATATCGGCCTTACGCTGCGTCACGCGGACAAGATTCGCCAGTTCGAAGCCGAGCGGATCGCGAAGCAGCCTTGGCTGAATCACCGCATCGTCGGTTAAACAGAAAAAATCATTAAGGAAATTCGCATGAAGATCGCAGTCTTGCCGGGCGACGGCATCGGTCCCGAAATCGTCAAGGAAGCCGTGAAGGTCCTGAACGTACTCGGCGAAAAGTTCGAACTCGAAGAAGCGCCGGTTGGCGGCGCGGGCTACGAAGCGAAGGGCCATCCGCTGCCCGATTCGACGCTGGCGCTGGCGAAAGAAGCCGATGCGATCCTGTTCGGCGCCGTTGGCGACTGGAAGTACGACTCGCTCGAACGCGCGCTGCGCCCGGAGCAGGCGATTCTCGGTCTGCGCAAGCACCTGCACTTGTTCGCGAACTTCCGTCCGGCAATCTGTTATCCGCAACTCACCGGCGCTTCGTCGTTGAAGGAAGAGATCGTTTCAGGTCTCGACATCCTGATCGTGCGCGAACTGAATGGCGACATCTACTTCGGCGCGCCGCGCGGTGTGCGTTCTTCGCCGGATGGGCTGTTCGAAGGTGCGAAAGAAGGTTTCGACACGATGCGTTATTCGGAACCCGAAGTGCGCCGCATCGCGCACGTCGCGTTCCAGGCCGCGCAAAAGCGCCAGAAGAGACTGACGAGCGTGGACAAGGCGAATGTGCTCGAAACGTCGCAGTTCTGGCGCGACGTGATGATCGACGTGTCGAAGGAATATGCGGACGTCGAGTTGTCGCACATGTACGTGGACAACGCGGCGATGCAGTTGGTGAAGGCGCCGAAGGCGTTCGACGTGGTTGTGACCGGCAACATGTTCGGCGACATTCTGTCGGACGAAGCCGCCATGCTGACGGGTTCGATCGGCATGTTGCCTTCGGCCTCGCTCGACAAGAACAACAAGGGCTTGTACGAGCCGTCGCACGGTTCGGCGCCGGATATCGCCGGCAAGGGCGTGGCCAATCCGCTGGCAACGATCCTGTCCGCCGCGATGATGCTGCGCTATTCGCTGAACAAGGCGGAACAGGCGGATCGCATCGAAAACGCGGTCAAGAAGGTGCTCGAACAGGGCCTCCGCACTGGCGACATCCTGACGCCGGGCTGCAAGCAGGTCGGCACCGTGGCAATGGGCGATGCGGTGATTGCTGCGCTGTAAGGCGCTTTGAAGCAGATGGGTTCGGTCGCTAAACAGTTGTCAAAGCGGCCTTTAAAACGCGAATTGGCCTCGAAACAGGCCGATTCGCGCGTAATACGGGCGATAGCGGCGTGTGATCACGTCGCCAGATTCCGGTTTTCGTGTATATTGTAGCGATGGCGCACACAGCTCAAATCTCCTCGATTTCGAAACTGCACGGCAAAACGGCCCGTGTGGTTGAGCTCGCCATTACCATCAAAGCGATCATTAAAGCGATTACCCCGAAAACGATCACGAAACGCTGATCGTCCGTCGTGCCCGCTCATCTTCCCCGCGCGGTCACTGCGGGCAAAGATGCGGGGAAGTTTCCATTCGAAGGGTATGAAGTCATGAACGTAGGTCTCGTAGGTTGGCGCGGTATGGTCGGCAGCGTCCTGATGCAACGTATGCAGCAGGAAGGCGATTTCGACTTGATCGAACCGGTGTTTTTCAGCACCAGCAACGCGGGCGGCAACGCGCCGTCGTTCGCCAAAAACGAGACCAAGCTCAAAGATGCTACAAGCATCGAAGACCTGAAGAAGTGCGAAGCGATCATCTCCTGCCAGGGCGGCGATTACACGAATGAAGTGTTCCCGAAGCTGCGCGCAGCGGGCTGGAACGGCTACTGGATCGACGCGGCTTCGTCGCTGCGCATGAAAGATGACGCAGTCATCATTCTCGATCCGGTCAACCTCGACGTGATCAAGAACGCGCTGGTCAAGGGCCAGAAGAATTTCATCGGCGGCAACTGCACGGTCAGCCTGATGCTGATGGCGCTGGGCGGCCTGTTCCGCGAAAACCTCGTCGACTGGATGACGGCCATGACGTATCAGGCCGCTTCGGGCGCGGGCGCGCAAAACATGCGCGAACTGCTGCAACAAATGGGCACGCTGTATGGCGCGGCCAAGGAAGACCTGGCTGATCCGTCGTCGGCAATTCTCGACATCGACCGCCGCGTGCTGTCCGCCATGAACAGCGACCGCATGCCGACCGACAACTTCGGCGTACCGCTCGCCGGCTCGCTGATTCCGTGGATCGACAAGGATCTCGGCAACGGCATGTCGAAGGAAGAGTGGAAGGGCGGCGCGGAAACTAACAAAATCCTCGGCAAGCCGGCCATGGGCACGCCGGGCTCGATCCCGGTTGATGGCCTCTGCGTGCGGATCGGCGCAATGCGTTGCCACTCGCAGGCGCTGACCATCAAGCTGAACAAGGATGTGCCGCTGGACGAAGTGAATAGCATCCTCGCGTCGGGCAACGACTGGGTTAAGGTCGTACCGAACGAACGCGAAGCGTCGATGCGCGATCTGTCCCCGGCAGTGGTGACGGGCACGTTGACCGTGCCGGTTGGCCGGGTGCGCAAACTGGCGATGGGCGGCGAATATCTGTCGGCCTTCACGGTCGGCGATCAACTGCTGTGGGGCGCGGCGGAACCGCTGCGTCGCATGCTTCGCATTGTGCTCGACAAGTAAAGTAAACTACGCGCTCACGACGCGTAGAAAACTCAAGAAGCGTCGCGCTTGCGCGGCGCTTTTTTCATTGTGTGCTCCGATTATCTTGTCTCTTTCCAACCGCAAAAAAGGGCTGCGCGCTGACGCGCCAGGGGTCCCGATGAACCTTCGACTCTCCTCCCTTCGGGCTATGTTTATGCATCAAGGTACGGGCCGACTGACGGCCGCAGCCGCTTTGGCGCTTGCGCTGGCCGGTGCCGGCGTGAATAGCGCAGTGGCCGCGCCCGGCGACGCGGCGAGCGCGCCGGAGGGCGCCTCCGTGTCTTACGCCGCCGGGAGTCAATATACGGTGCGGCCCGGGCAATCGCTGAACGACGTGGCGATTGCCGTCACGCAATCGCGCGACAAGGGGACGCTCGCACGCGCCTCACGCGCGCTGTTCGATGCAAACCCGAATGCCTTCATGAGTCATGACCCGAGTCGGATGCGCGTAGGCGCGCTGCTGACGATTCCCGCACTGGATGCGTCTGGCGCGCCGGCGGCTTCAGCTTCAGTTCCGCTTGCGGGGTCTGCGTCTGCCGCACCATCGGCTGCTACGGCCGCGCCTGCTTCCGCGCCGAACGCGCCGGCGGTCGGTGCGGCGCTCGCCGCTGCGAGCGGCGTGGCGCAGGTCAATGCCGCCGCGGCGAGCGCAGCAGGCGCGGCGGCTCGTGCTGCGGAACCGGCCACGCCCGCGGTTTCAGCGGCAGTCAGTTCAACGATTGGAACAGGCCAGGCGACGCCCGGTAGCTCGACAGCGGCGGGCGCGATCCCGGCTGCGCCTGTGGCGGGCTCGCAGGCTGCAGGTGCGGTGCCGGGCAGCGCTGCACATGTCTGGTCGGGTGCAATCCAGCCTTCGGCCAGTGAGTCTGTCGAAGGTGCTTCAGCGGCAGCCGCAGCGGCCGCTTCAGCCACGGATGCCGCTCAGCCGGCATCGCAACCGCGCGCGCAGGTGTCCAGCCTGCAGCAATTGCTTGCGCTGAAAAACCGTGTGCTGATGGAGTTGCAAAAACATGGCATCGGCGGGTCGCCTGCCGCGCCGGTCAAGCCTTCGACGAATGCGGCGCAGCCGGCCACGGGCGTTTCGTCTGCGGCTGCTGTTTCCGGCAATGGTGGCGCCACGACTTCCATCTCGAACGACACTGGCATCTCGCAGACGAATTTGAGCGTGGCGGCGGCAATCGGCGCGGCATTGGTCGTGCTGCTGGCGGCTTTCCGTATGCGTCGGCGTAAGCGCGTCGCTGTTATTGCGGCTGAGGGCTCGCTGGCTGCGGATGCCGCAGCGGCTGCCGCGCGAGCGGCGGAGCAGCAGGATGCAGCTTCGACGCACGAGCCGACACCGGTGCCCGAAGCGTCGGACGTGGGCACCGAGGCGGCAGCAGGATACGCAGTGACGCTGACGTCAGCAGACCGGGAGGCCGCGGAGCGTGATGCGGCAGCACGGGAAACGGCGGAACGCGTGGCGGCGGAGCGCGAAGCGGAAATTCGTGCGGCTGCGGAGCGCGAGCATGCGGAGCGCACGGCGGCAGAACAAGCCGCGGCAGAACATGAGGCCGCTGCCGACCAGCCACACGCAGAATTGCCCGCGCAGGGCGCTGATGCGTCCAAGCACGCATTGCAGGAAGGCCACCCGGCGCCCGCCTCCAGCGACCCAGAGCAACCGGGCCAGGAGCTGACGCCGGCTGCCCAAAGCGGTCTGACTTCAGAACCGCTTTCCGCCGCTCATCACGAGAGCCTCGATGGCGCGACCACGGCTGCGAGTCTTGCCGCTGCGGCGGAACTTGGTGCAGAAGCATTGCCGCGCACGCCGCTTGAACCGGTTGGCGAGAGCTTCCCGGAAGAGATGCCGCCGCATCGTCTGCAATGGGATGACGAACCGGCATCGGCCGCGCCGTTGGCAGAGCCGACGCACGAGCTGGCCGCTCAGCCACAGAACCCTGTTGAGACCCCGCCGCTGGTCATCGATTTCGCGCAACAGCAAGCCGAGCCGCGTACGACTTCGCCCGCTGCGCAGCCATCCTACGAGCCGCAGCCCCAATCACATCAACAGGCTGAATCCGCGACGCCCGATGCCGAGCCGAATGCCGAGCCGGCGCCCGTCGCGCAAATTCCGCCCACGCTGCCGATTCCGACCGAGTTCCCGCGCGACGCCGTCGATGCATTCAGCAGTCTGGACATGCCGTTGCCGCCGCGAATCGAATCGACCGACGCGGCCGTGAGCACGCCTGGATCGCTGGCGACGCAACCGGTTGCAGCCCCGGAAACCCCGGCGCAATACGATCTGGATGACGCCCCGCACGTCGCCGATGAAATCTCCGCCGGTACCGCCGGCCATGCAGCCGTCGCTGGACTGGGCGCGGTCGGCTTCGGCGCGCTGAAGCTCGATTTCGACCTCGAGTTGCCGCCGAGTCCGGCTCAGCCGTTGCCCGTTTTCACGTCGGCCGATCTCAGCCGCATCGCCCGTAACAAGCTGGATCTGGCCGCCGAATATATCGACCTCGGCGATCTGTCCGGCGCGCGCGTGCTCATCAACGAAGTGATCGAAGCGAACGATCCGGCCACGCGCACCGAGGCCCGCGCGCTGCTCTCGACGCTCGCGCCGTTGTCGTGAAGCGTATTGCGCTAGGCGTCCAGTACGACGGCTCGGCATTCTGCGGCTGGCAGTCGCAGTTGCACCGCAAGACCGTGCAGGACGAGCTCGAGCGGGCGTTGCGCGAGTTCGCGCAAACGCCTGTGCAAACCGTGGTGGCGGGCCGCACGGATACGGGCGTGCACGGTCTCGGCCAGGTCGTGCACTTCGACACTGAACTCGATCGCACGGATTTTTCGTGGATCCGCGGCACCAACGCTTTTCTGCCGAAAACGATCGCCGTGCAATGGGCCAAGCCGATGCCGGATGCGTTTCACGCGCGCTTTTCGGCGTTCGAGCGGACGTATTACTACGTCCTGTACGTCCATCCGTTCCGCTCACCGATGCAGGCTGCGCGGGCCGGCTGGGTACACACGCCGCTCGACGTCGAGGCCATGCGAGTCGCCGCCGCGCACCTGATCGGCGAGCATGATTTTTCGGCATTCCGTTCGTCGCAATGTCAGGCGAAAACGCCGATCAAGCATCTGTATCAGATCGACATGCGCGAACAGGGCGACTTCATTCACTTCCGCTTTCGGGCGAACGCGTTCCTGCATCACATGGTGCGCAACCTGATGGGATGCCTAGTCGACATCGGCCGCGGACGCCATCCGGCCGAATGGATGCCCGAGGTGCTCGCCAGTCGCGATCGCGATTGTGCGGCGCCGACCTTCATGCCTGACGGCCTGTACCTGGCGCGGGTGGGCTATCCTGAGCAATTCGCCGTACCCGCGCCGCAGATTGGCAGCGTGCCCTGGAGTACCGTATGGACCGAGCAGGCGCAAACATGAAATCAACCGAAAACCTGGCAGCCGAAGCCCACGCGAGCGCATCGCAACACGCCGCGCCGCGCCGCACGCGTATCAAACTATGCGGCCTGTCGAAACCGGAAGACGTGACGCAGGCGATCGACCTTGGCGCCGACGCGATCGGCCTCGTGTTCTATCCGCCGAGCGCGCGTTCGGTGAGCGTTGCGCAGGCCGTCGAGCTGGTGCATGACGTGCCGCCGTTCGTGTCGGTAGTCGGCTTGTTTGTAAACCCAAGCCAGGACTGGATTCGTGAAGTCGTCAGCAATGTCGGGCTCACGCTGTTGCAGTTCCACGGCGACGAAACCGCGGAGCAATGCGAATCCCTCGCCGGCGTTGCGGGTTTGCCTTGGTTGCGCGCTCTGCGCGTTGCGGCGGATACTCAACCGGCAGATTTGGTAAAATCGGCGCTTAACTATTCAGCCGCCAGTGGGCTCCTGTTCGACACCCATGTCGAAGGCTATGGCGGCGGCGGGAAGGTTTTCGATTGGTCACTTATTCCAGCAGAGCTCGCGCGTCGGGCCGTTTTGAGTGGTGGGTTGAACGCGCAAAACGTCAGTGACGCGATCCATCGCGTGCGCCCGTACGCGGTCGATGTCTCGAGCGGCATCGAAGTGCCGGGCGCCAGGGGCGTGAAAGATCACGCCCGGATGGCGGCGTTCGTACGCGCAGTGCGCGCAGCGGACGCTGAATGATTCAGGCGACGCGGTTTTCTCATCTGAGCACCGTGCGCCACACTGAGAAGAGTGATCACCATGTATAACTTGCCTGACGAAAGGGGCCATTTCGGCCCATATGGCGGCGTGTTCGTCGCTGAAACGCTGGTTCACGCACTCGACGAGCTGCGTGCCGCGTACGAGAAATATCAAAAAGACCCGGAATTCGTCGCCGAATACGAGCGCGAACTGAAGCATTTCGTGGGTCGTCCGTCGCCGATTTATCACGCACAGCGCTGGAGCGAAATGCTCGGCGGTGCGCAGATTTTCCTCAAGCGTGAAGATCTGAATCACACCGGCGCGCACAAGATCAATAACGTGATCGGCCAGGCGCTGCTCGCGAAGCGCATGGGCAAGCCGCGCGTGATCGCGGAAACCGGCGCGGGTCAGCACGGCGTGGCGACCGCGACCATCGCGGCGCGCTTCGGCATGGAATGCGTGGTCTACATGGGCGAGGAAGACGTGCGCCGCCAGGCCGCCAACGTCTACCGGATGAAGCTGCTCGGCGCGACCGTCGTACCCGTGTCGTCCGGTTCGCGCACGCTGAAAGACGCGCTCAATGAAGCCATGCGCGACTGGGTGACCAACGTCGAAAACACGTTCTACATCATCGGCACGGTGGCGGGACCTCATCCCTATCCGATGATGGTGCGCGACTTCCAGCGCGTGATCGGCGACGAGTGCAAGGTGCAGATGCCCGAACTGGTGGGGCGTCAGCCGGATGCCGTGATTGCGTGTGTTGGCGGCGGTTCGAATGCAATGGGTATCTTTTACCCATACATTGAGGACACTTCGGTGCAACTGATCGGCGTCGAACCAGCCGGCGACGGGATCGAAACCGGCCGGCACGCGGCCTCGCTGATCGCCGGCACGCCGGGTGTGCTGCACGGCAACCGCACGTATCTGCTGCAAGACGAAAATGGTCAGATCATCGAGACGCATTCGATCTCGGCCGGCCTCGACTATCCGGGCGTCGGCCCTGAGCATGCGTGGCTAAAAGACAGCAAGCGCGCGCAATATGTCAGCATCACCGACGAAGAGGCGCTCAAGGGCTTCCACGATTGCTGTCGCATCGAAGGCATTATTCCAGCATTGGAATCCAGCCACGCGCTGGCCTATGCCGCGAAGCTCGCGCCGACGCTGCCCAAGGACAAGGTCCTTCTGGTCAATCTGTCGGGCCGCGGCGACAAGGACATGCACACGGTCGCTGAGCGATCGGGTATCCAGTTCTGAGCGCCGCGACGATGCGTGACGAGTTCGACGAGCCGCAACCGGCACTGGAAGCCACGACCCCGGTCACCGAGGTTGTGGCGGCCGAGGCGCCTGCACCCTTGTTACCGCAGGTGCCCGCCGGTATCCGGTTGTTGAACCGCGATTTTTTGTCCGATGTGGTGAATATCCCCGACGGGTCGATCGACCTGATCCTTTGCGATCCACCTTATGGGCTCGGCAAGGATTACGGCAACGACTCTGACATGCGTTCCGGCGAAGATTTTCTCGCCTGGACGCGTGGCTGGCTCGAGCTGGCTATTCCGAAGCTCAAGCCGTCGGGTTCGCTGTATATCTTCTGCACGTGGCAGTACGCACCGGAAATCTTCAGCTTCCTGAAGACAAAACTCACGATGATCAACGAAATCATCTGGGACCGGCGCGTGCCGAGCATGGGCGGAACGGTGCGCCGTTTTACCTCGGTGCACGACAACATCGGCTTTTTCGCGGTCTCGAAAGACTACTTTTTCGATCTCGATCCCGTCCGCATCCCGTACGATGCCGTCACGAAGAAGGCGCGTTCGCGTAAATTGTTCGAAGGCAGTAAGTGGCTGGAGCTTGGCTATAATCCTAAGGATGTCTGGTCGGTATCGCGGCTGCATCGGCAACACGCCGAGCGCGTCGATCATCCGACCCAGAAACCTCTGGAAATCGTCGAGCGTATGGTGCTGGCAAGTTGTCCGAAGGGCGGGCGCGTGCTCGACCCGTTCATGGGCAGCGGCACCACCGCAGTCGCTTGCGCCCGGCAGCAGCGCGAATTCGTCGGCTATGAGATCAATGAAAGTTACTGCGCAATAGCGCGCGAACGCGTTAGCGCGGCCGCGTCAGCGCCCACTGCCGCTCGCAAAACTCGCAAGGCTGCGGCCAAAGCCGAGCGGCAAACCGAGGCGCAATAAGCGCGCAGTAGCTAAAAATCCGAGAATATTCCATGTCCCGTATCAAGAACACGTTTGCCGCGTTGTCCGCCCAGGGTAAGAAAGGCCTGATTCCGTTCATGACCGCAGGCGATCCGGATCCGGCGCGCACCGTTGAATTCATGCACGCGCTCGCCGCCGGCGGCGCCGATGTGATCGAACTCGGCGTACCGTTTTCCGACCCGATGGCCGACGGTCCGGTGATCCAGCAGTCGTCCGAACGCGCGTTGGCGCATGGCGTGTCGCTGCGCCACGTGCTGGCCGACGTGAAGCGCTTCCGCGAAACCGACGACAAGACGCCGGTGGTGCTGATGGGCTACGCCAATCCGATCGAGCGCATGGGCACCGAAGCGTTCGCCAAGGCTGCGAAAGAAGCCGGTGTGGACGGTGTGCTGGTTGTCGACTATCCGCCTGAAGAGTGCGTCAACTTCGCGGAACAGATGCGATCTGCCAACATTGATCCGATCTTTTTGCTGGCGCCCACGTCCACGGATGAACGCATCGCGGAAGTCGGCAAAATCGCCAGCGGTTACGTCTATTATGTGTCGTTGAAAGGCGTGACCGGCGCGGCAAATCTGGACGTTTCCAGCATCGCGAGTAAAATCCCGGCCATCAAGTCGCGCGTCCCTCTGCCGGTGGGCGTCGGTTTTGGCATCCGTGACGCGCAAACCGCGCGTTCGGTGGCCGAAGTGTCCGATGCCGTCGTGATCGGCAGCCGTATCGTGCAGTTGCTCGAACAAGCGGCCCCCGAGGCCGCCGCCGAGACGCTCACGCGCTTCATCGCTGAAGTGCGCGAGGCGATCGATAGCGTCGCGACTGCCCGATAACAGTTATTTTTGTCGTCTGTAGTGTGAACGGCGGGTTCATCCCGCCGTTTGCGCAACCGCTGACCCCAGAAGGATTCAATATGAGCTGGCTCGATAAGCTGCTGCCGCCGAAAATCAAACAAACCGACCCGAAGAGCCGCAAGGGGATTCCGGAAGGCCTGTGGATCAAGTGCCCGTCGTGCGAAGCCGTGCTGTACCGCAATGACGTCGAGGCCAATCTGCACGTTTGCCCCAAGTGCGACCATCACATGCGCATCGGCGCGCGTGAGCGGCTCGACGGCCTGCTCGATCCGGAAGGCCGCTACGAAATCGGCCAGGAAATCGTGCCGGTCGACGCGCTCAAGTTCAAAGACAGCCGCAAGTACCCGGATCGCCTGAAAGAGGCGATGGACGACACCGACGAAACCGACGCGATGGTCGTGATGGGCGGCGCCATCCACACGCTGCCGGTGGTGGTCGCGTGTTTCGAGTTCTCGTTCATGGGTGGCTCGATGGGTTCGGTGGTCGGCGAGCGTTTCGTGCGCGGCGCGCAGAACGCGCTCGAACAGAAAGTGCCGTTTATCTGCTTTACCGCTTCGGGCGGCGCGCGGATGCAGGAAAGCCTGCTATCGCTGATGCAAATGGCGAAGACCACGGCGATGCTGACCAGGCTCGCCGAAGCCAAGCTGCCGTTCATTTCCGTGCTGACCGATCCGACCATGGGCGGCGTGTCGGCGAGTTTCGCGTTCCTCGGCGACGTAGTGATCGCCGAGCCGAAGGCGCTGATCGGTTTCGCCGGTCCGCGCGTGATCGAACAAACCGTGCGCGAAAAGCTGCCGGAAGGTTTCCAGCGCGCCGAGTTCCTGCTCACAAAGGGCGCGGTCGACATGATCGTCGATCGTCGTAAGCTGCGCGAAGAAATCGCGCAGTTGATGGCGCTCCTGAGCCATCAACCGGCTGACGCCGTCGCTTAAACCTTCGCATCAATGCAATGCCGCGCCGCGCGCTTTCAGCCGCGGCTGCTGCCAGGAAAAGCAGTCAAAAAAATAGCGCGCCGCGAGAGTCATCAAGCGGCGCGTTGTCATTTCCGGGATAATCACGATCTCGCAACGCAGCACAGATTGACTTGATGACCACATTCCCCACCCTCGACGCGTGGCTCACGCACCTAGAATCCGCGCATCCGGTCGGCATCGACATGGGTTTGGGCCGTATCACGCAGGTACGTGACGCGATGCAGTTATCGTTTGAGTGCCCGATCATCACGGTCGGCGGCACGAACGGCAAGGGGTCGACCTGCGCGATTCTCGAATCGATTTTGCTGCGCGCGGGTTTCACGGTTGGCTGCCACACGTCGCCGCATCTGTTGTCGTTCAACGAGCGGGCGCGCGTGAACGGCGAAATGGCGAGCGAGGCAGACTTGCTGCCGCATTTCGAAGTCGTCGAAGCCGCACGCCTGAGCCTCGCCGAACCGGTCACGCTAACCTACTTCGAATTCACGACGCTGGCGATCATGAGCCTGTTCGCTTCGCGCGGACTGGACGCGGTGATCTTCGAGGTCGGCCTGGGTGGCCGTCTCGACGCGGTCAACATCCTCGATACGGACTGCGCGATCATCACCAGCATCGATATCGATCACACCGAATATCTCGGCGACACGCGCGAGAAGATCGCCTTCGAAAAAGCCGGCATTTTCCGTCCGGGTAAGCCGGCGATCTGCGCCGATCCGGTACCGCCGCAAACCCTGATCGACTATGCGGAAAAGATCGGCGCCGAACTGTGGCTATTTGGCCGCGATTTCCGCTACGAAGGGCAAGCGGGCAGCGAGCGCCAGCAATGGAGCTACGTAGGCCCGACCATGCGCCGTTCCGCACTCGCCTATCCGGCGTTGCGCGGCGCGAATCAGTTGATCAACACGTCGGCTGCGCTGGCCGGTCTTGAAGCGCTGCGCGACCGTTTGCCGGTGTCGGCGCAGGACATCCGGCTCGGCCTCGCCAACGTCGAATTGCCGGGGCGCTTCCAGGTGCTGCCCGGCAAGCCCGCCATCGTGCTCGACGTCGGCCACAATCCGCACGCTGCGGCGGTGTTGGCGCAAAACCTCGGCAATATGGGTTTTTTCCCGTACACCTACGCCGTGTTCGGCGCGATGCGCGACAAGGATATTGGCGGTGTACTGGAGCATCTGAAAGGCGAGATCGACCACTGGTGCGTGACCGATCTGCCGACCCCGCGTGCGGCTTCGGCGCAAGAACTCGAGGCGGTTTTGCGCGAGCACGGCGTGAGCGACGGCAATGACAGCAGCGTGACACGCCATGCCACACCGGCGGAGGCTTTCCAAGACGCGCTAAAACGAGCGTCAGAGAATGATAGAATCGTGGTTTTCGGCAGTTTCTATACGGTAGCAGGCGTAATGGCCTACCGTAAATCGCAGCAACACTGAACGGGCGCCAGGCTCGAACCAAGCGATTCATGGGAATTTTCTCGTTCGGCAAGAAAGACGACGCGCCCACCCGGCGCGGCGCAAACACCAGTTCCACCCGGGCCGCCCGTGGCGAGCGCGTGGAGCGGCGAACCCGCCGCACGGAGCGCACCGTGGATGCCGATGCGATGCTGCTCGACCCTACGCTGCCTGAAAAGCAGCGTGCGCGGCGCAGGCTGGTCGGCGCGATCGCGCTGGTCGTCGCAGCGGTGGTGATCCTGCCCATGGTGCTGGATTCGCATCCCAAGCCGGTCACGGACGACATCTCCATCGACATTCCGAGCCGTCCCGCGCCGAAGGTCGCCAAGACCGATGAAGACACGCAGGCCGGCGTAGCACCGGATAACCCAGCGCCTGACACGGCACTTGCCGCTTCCGGCCTTGCGCCGACAACGGCAGTCACGCAAAGTCAGTCAGGCGCCGCCAAACAGCAAAGCGCGGCGACGAACATGACAGCGCCCGCAGCCAAGCCGGCGGTGAAGTCACAAGCGCCCACGGTGGCCGCCAATACGGCGCCTGCAGCGCCCGCCAAACCGGCTAAATCGACCAACGCGCCCGCCACGCAAAGCGTGGCGAACGCGCCAGCAGCAGGCGCAGACAGCACGAATACCGCCGCTGCCAGCGCGGACGCCAATTCCGGCACGCCGGCCTCCCCGCCGGGCAGCCGTTTCGCCGTCCAGCTCGGCGCGTTTGCGAACGACGCCAACGCGCGTAGTTGGGCCGCAAAGTTGAAAGCGGCGGGCGTGCCCGCATATACCGAACATCGGAAGCAGGCCGACGGCTCGACGCTCACGCTATTGCGCGCCGGCCCGTTTGCCGACCGTGCAGCGGCTTCCGCCGCGATTGCAAAAGTTCGTGAGGCCGGCTTGACGTCGGGCGCGAACAGCGGCGCCGCACAGTAAGCGAGCGATGTTCACTGCCTTCGACTACGCTGTAATGGCGGTGATCGGTTTGTCGGCCTTGCGCGGCACATGGCGCGGGTTTTTGTCTGAGATATTCGGGCTGATCGGCTGGATCGCGGCGTTTTTCATCGCGTGCCGCTTCGTCGGGTATGTCGTGCCATTTATCCCTGCCACGTGGCCGGGCGGCGCGCTAACCCAGTGGCTTCTGGCGTTCGCGCTGGTGGTGATCGGCGTGGTGCTGGTGGCAAGCGTGCTGAACGCGTTGCTGAGCCGTATTGTGCAGGCGACCGGCTTGAGCGGCGTGGACCGCTCGCTCGGTTTGATGTTCGGCCTCGTACGCGGGGTCATTCTGGTGCTGATTCTGGTCGCCCTTGCAGGCTTGACCGAACTGCCCCAACAGGAATTCTGGCGCAACGCCTTGCTTCGGCCCTATGCGGTCGAGGGCGTGCACGTAATGAAACCGCTGCTTCCCGAGACGCTCGCTGCCTACGTCCGCGTGTGACGATCAGGTGAACGGTTAGAGGAGCGCAGCAGGACTCCGGCGCAATCCGGTGCCTCTACGTAGTCGCGTACCCTCGCGCAGCATTGCAGGCACCGGCCGCCGTTACGAATTTCGTACCTTTGAAGGACATGCCATGTGCGGCATCGTAGGCGTAGTTTCCCATTCTCCGGTCAATCAGCTGATCTATGACAGCCTGCTGCTTCTGCAGCACCGCGGTCAGGACGCCGCCGGCATCGCAACAGCGAACGGCAGCAATTTCCACATGCACAAGGCCAACGGCATGGTGCGCGACGTGTTCCGCACGCGCAACATGCGCAGCCTGCCTGGCACCACCGGTATCGGCCAGGTTCGCTACCCGACCGCCGGCTCTGCATCGAGCGAAGAAGAAGCCCAGCCGTTCTACGTGAACGCGCCGTTCGGCATCATCCTCGCGCACAACGGCAATCTGACCAACTGGCAGCAACTGAAAGATGAGATGTTCCGCATCGATCGCCGCCATATCAACACCAACTCCGACACTGAAGTGATGCTCAACGTGCTCGCGCACGAATTGCAGCTGTCCAGTTCGAGCCTGCAACTCGATCCGGCCGCGCTGTTCAACGCCGTGTCGGGTGTGCATCGCCGGGTGCGGGGTTCGTACGCGATCGTTTCGTTGATCGCCGGCTACGGTCTGCTTGCTTTCCGCGACCCGTTCGGCATTCGCCCGTTGTGCCTCGGCAAGCAGGAAACGGCGGAAGGCGTCGAGTGGATCCTGGCATCGGAATCGGTCGCGATCGAAGGTATCGGTTTCGAGTTCGTGCGTGACGTGGCGCCGGGCGAAGCGATTTTCATCGACCTCGAAGGCAATTTGCACGCGCAGCAATGCGCGACGAACCCGAGCCTGAACCCGTGCATTTTCGAACTCGTGTACCTCGCGCGTCCGGACTCGGTGCTCGACGGCGTGCCGGTCTACAACGTGCGTCTGCGCATGGGCGATTACCTCGCCGAGAAGATCAAGCGTGAATTGCCCGACGTCCCAATCGACGTCGTGATGCCGATTCCCGATTCCTCCCGTCCGGCCGCGATGCAGGTCGCGAAGAAGCTGGGCGTCGAGTATCGGGAAGGCTTCTTCAAGAACCGTTACGTGGGCCGCACCTTCATCATGCCGGGCCAGGCGATGCGCAAGAAGTCGGTGCGCCAGAAGCTCAACGCCATGGGGATCGAATTCAAGGGCAAGAACGTGCTGATCGTCGACGATTCGATCGTGCGCGGCACCACCTCGCATGAAATCGTGCAGATGGCGCGCGATGCCGGCGCGAACAAGGTGATCTTCGCTTCGGCGGCGCCGCCGGTGAAGTACCCGAACGTCTACGGTATCGATATGCCCACGCGCGGCGAACTCGTCGCACATGGCCGCACGGACGATGAAGTCGCGCGCATGATCGGCGCGGACCATCTCGTTTATCAGGACGTCGACGCCCTGAAGCAGGCGGTGCGCGATATCAACCCGGCGTTGAAGGAATTCGAAGCCTCATGCTTCGACGGCAACTACGTCACCGGTGATATCACCACGGAATACCTCGACCGCATCGAAACCGCGCGTCTCGCACCGTCCTCGCAATCGGACCGCGATGCCGCGAGTGAAGCGGCCGAGGGCGGCCCGTCGCGTTCGCAACTGCATCTGCAATTGTCGGTTGGTTGAGCAATTCCGCGTGCGGTGTGCCATGTCAGTGGCCCGCTGCACGCCACGCCGCGAGCGTGTTAGCATGATGGCTTGCGTCGATTTGATCTCAGCTTGCGGACGCGGGGCAACCCAAAACAGCTAAAGCGAATGGTGGAAAAGCCGCAATCATCCGCCTCCGCTCCAGCTTTCCCCGCACATGAAGCCCGCTTATGCCGACGCAAAAGCGGGCTTTTTTGTTGCTGCCGTTTGGTGTTGTGCGCGCTTTGTATTTAAGCCGTGCGTGCCGAACCCAGTCATGGAACATTGGAAACCAGAACTAACATGGACGACTCCCTGAACTTCGATACGCTGGCAATCCGCTCGGGCACAGCGCGCAGCGACTTCAACGAACATTCGGAAGCGATTTTCCTGACGTCGAGCTTCGTCTTCGCGAGTGCCGCCGACGCTGCCGAAAAATTCAAGAATTCCGAAGACAACTACACGTACTCGCGCTTCACGAACCCGACGGTCTCGATGTTCCAGGACCGTCTGGCCGCGCTCGAAGGCGGCGAAGCGTGCATGGCCACGGCGTCGGGAATGGCCGCGATCATGTCGGTGGTGATGTCCACGCTGCAGGCGGGCGACCATCTGGTCAGCTCGCAGGCGCTGTTCGGTTCGACGCTCGGCATGTTCTCGCAGATCTTCAGCAAGTTCGGCATCACGACCACCTTCGTCGACCCGACCGATCTGGACGCGTGGAAAAACGCCGTGCGCCCGGAGACGAAGATGTTCTTCCTCGAAACGCCGTCGAACCCGCTGACCGAAGTCGCCGATATCGCAGCGATCAGCAAGATCGCGAAGGCGGCCGATGCGGTCTTCGTGGTCGACAACTGTTTCTGCAGCCCGGCGTTGCAACAGCCGCTGAAGCTCGGCGCGGATGTCGTGATGCATTCGGCCACCAAGTTCCTCGACGGTCAGGGCCGGGTGCTGGGCGGCGCGCTGGTGGGCTCGAAGAAGTTCATCATGGAGAAGGTATTCCCGTTCGTGCGCAGTGCCGGGCCGACGCTGTCCGCGTTCAATGCATGGGTGCTGCTCAAGGGCATGGAAACGCTCTCGCTGCGGGTCGAAAAGCAATCGGCGAATGCGCTCGAAATCGCGCGCTGGCTGGAAACGCATCCTGCGGTGAACCGCGTGTTCTATCCGGGACTCGAATCGCATCCGCAGCACGCGCTGGCCATGCGTCAGCAGAAGGCGGGCGGCGCGATCCTGTCGTTCGAGCTGAAGGGCGATACGCCTGAGCAGATGCGCGCGAATGCCTGGCGCGTGATCGACAGCACGAAAATCTGCTCGATCACCGGCAACCTCGGCGATACGCGCACCACCATCACGCATCCGGCGACGACCACGCATGGTCGTGTCACGCCGGAGGCGCGCGCCGCGGCAGGGATCAGCGAAGGCTTGATCCGTCTGGCAGTGGGTCTGGAAAACGCCGGCGATATTCGCGGCGATCTGGAGCGCGGTCTGGCGGCGGGTTAATCGTCAATCACGCTCGCTAGTCAGGCTAATCACGCTAATCGCGCGAGGCAGGTGCAGCAGGAAGCAAAAAGCGCGGGCCGCCTTTTTCAGACGGCTCGCGAATCGCACAAACTCAATGGCGCAGCGCGCGCCATTGCCCGGGCGCCAGCCCGAAACGCCTCGTGAATGCGTGGGTGTAGGCGCTCTGATCGCCAAAGCCGATTTCCAGTGCGATATCGCTGAGCGATAAACGAGGATCGGACAGCAAGCCAAGCGACGTATCGAGCCGCAGGCGCTGCAAATAGCGATGCGGCGTTTCGCCGAAGGCGTCGATAAAAAGCTGATGAAAGCGCCGCATACCGAAGCCGCAGTGCGCGGCAAGGTCGGCGATACGCAGCGGCTCCGAAAGATGCGCTCGCAGCCAGCAGTCGATGCGCGCGAAGTCGAGGCCGGCGCCGTACTCCCGCGCCCCGGCCGCCGTGCCGGTATCGGCCACCAACGCGGCGCCCAATCGGGCGGCTGCATCCCATTGAAAACGCCGGGTGTCCAGATCGCTGGTTTGGGCGCCGCCTGTGGCGTGCGCCGCAATCCGATGCACGAGCTGAGTGAGCGAGGCATCCACCGTCACGGCCCGCGCGCGGTCGAAGAGCCGTTCCGGCACGGCCAGCGAGGCGGCCGGGAGATCCAGCACCAATTGCCGGTTCTCGCCGATGCCCGCGTATTCGTGCCGCGCCCCGGCCGGGATGAGCCAGGCGGAACGGGCGTCGATCTGTTGCGCGACGCCGTCTACCGCCATCACCATCGCGCCGTCGAGCCCGAGCACGACCTGGTGAAAGTCGTGCACGTCCGACGCTTCGACCGCGCCGTAACGGCGCAGCGAAACGCTAGGTGCGGTGACGGCGGAGTGACTCATTGGCGAAGCCCAATTACAAAACAGAGAAGACTTAGACGTCGAGCAGTTCGACTTCGAACACGAGCGTTGCATTCGGCGGAATCACGCCGCCTGCGCCACGCACGCCGTAGCCGAGTTGCGGCGGAATCGTCAGCTTGCGCGTGCCGCCAACCTTCATGCCTTGCACGCCTTCGTCCCAGCCCTTGATGACCATGCCGCCGCCCAGCACGAATGCGAACGGGTCATTGCGGTCCTTGCTCGAGTCGAACTTCTGACCGTCGGTCAGCCAGCCCGTGTAGTGCACGCTGACGGTTTTGCCGGCAACCGCTTCGGCGCCGCTGCCTTCAACGATGTCTTCGTATTTCAGGCCGGATTCGGTAGTCACAGTCGACATGTGTCGCTCCTTAGGTCAAAAACGTAAAAACCGACATTGTAGGCGTGTTGGCGCCGCATCGCCCAGGATTGGCAGGTGGTACGCGGTTTGCGTCTCTGTTAGCCATCAGGCCAGGCTGGTTGAGCAGGGCGGCATGCCTATAATGGGGTTTCATCCAATTTTCAACGTACTGCCTGAGAGGGCTCGATCGTGACCACGTCTTCCACCGGGACCGCCGGCGCAAAGCCGGTTCCTTCCGGCCTCGTTGTCTCCGAACGCACCGCGCGTCTGCGCGCGGAGACCGCGCTGTTCATGCGGGATCACGTGCTGTCGCTGGTCTCGCATGACCTGCGTGGTCCGCTGAACGCCATTCATAGCTGGGCGTACGTGCTCGAGCGCAAGCTCGATGCAAACGATCCCAATTCGCAGCGCGCGGTCACCGGGATTCGTAACGGCGTAGACCAGCAGGTGAAGTTGCTGGAGACGACCGTCGATGCCACACGCGCCGAGACCCGATCTCTGGCGCTTGCTTTGGCGCCGTTTCCGCTGCATCCACTACTCGATGAAACCGTGGAGGAAGTCCGCACCGGGCTGGCGCGCGCGCGTGGCGTCGAAGTGACGGTCGAGTCGCACCTCGCTACCGAGCAGCTCAATGGCGACCGTGAGCGCCTCGCCGCCGCGCTGTGGCTGATGCTCACGTTTGCCGTCGAGGCGAGCGCGGCGGGCGCCACAGTCACGCTGTCCGCGCGCGCGGACACCTCCCGGTGGTACGCCACGGTCACCTTCAATCAGAGTGCCGCCGCACTCGGCGACCCTGCGGTACCCCATGTGCTGGAAGCCTTTGCCCGCAAACAGGCGCGCGAACCGCGCGAAGCCAAACGGACCGCGTGGGTGTTCGCGCTGTGTAAGCGCGTCGCGGAAGCGCACGGCGGCAGCTTCGAGCAAAGCGACGCACCTGAGGGCGAAACTGTTACGCTCGCGCTGCATGTACCGCTGAGTGCATCGACACCCACGTGATGCCGCCGCTGTCCGCACACGTTCCGGTGCGCGATAAACTTTCGTTTTGCTTTCACGTTTTATACTGACAACTTTTGTTGCCGGAGCCCCTCCCTTTGATCCAGGTTGTCGCCCTTATCGGTGCATTGTTTCTCGTTGCCCTCAACGGCTTTTTTGTCGCCGCCGAATTCGGTCTGGTGAAGCTGCGGCAAACGCGCGTGCAGAGCCTCGCGGCCAGGCATGGTATGCGTGGGCGTTTGCTGGCGAAGGTGCACGGACGGCTCGACGCGTATCTGTCGGCCTGTCAGCTCGGGATTACGCTGGCGTCGCTCGGGCTCGGCTGGATCGGCGAGCCGGCGTTCGCCGAACTGCTTACCCCGGTCTTCAGCCTGCTTGGCGTGGAATCGGAGAAGCTGATTCACGGCATCTCGTTGTTCTTTGCGTTCTCGTGTATTTCGTTCCTGCATATCGTGGTGGGCGAACTGGCGCCGAAATCGCTGGCCATTCGTGAGTCAGAGAAGGTTTCGTTGTGGGCCGCCACGCCGCTGTACGGTTTCTACTGGGCGATGTATCCGGCGATCTGGGTGCTCAACACGAGCGCCAACGCGGTGCTGAAACTCGCGGGTCTCAACGGGGAGCACGGCCACGACTCCCATTACTCGACCGACGAACTCAAGTTGATCCTGCGCGGCCGTCACGCCAACGTCGCGACGGAGCTCGGCTCATCGGATGGCGCGTACAGCCAGGACGAATGGAACACGATTGCGCATTCGCTGGATTTTTCGCGCATGACTGTCTCGGACCTGATGCGGCCGTCCTACGAAATGGTTGGCATGCGGCGCGATTTGCCGTTGCGCGAAAACATGCAGGTGGTGGCGCGGCACCGTTTCAGCCGCTATCCGTTGTTCGAAGACGCGTCCGGCGAGCGCGTGGCCGGCATGATCCATTTGAAGGACTTGCTGCTGGCGCGGCACGCGGGCAGCACGCTCGACGACCTCTCCAAATATGCGCGCCCCGTGCAGTATGTAAAGCCGGACATGCCGGCGCTCGAACTGTTTCGCCGCTTCCGCAAGGGCGCGCCGCATTTCGCGCTGGTTGGCCATAAGAACTCGAAGCCGATCGGCTTTCTGACGCTGGACAACCTGCTCGGCGCACTGGTTGGGCAGATCCACGACGAATTCCGCCAGGGCGACGCCGACTGGACGCGCATGGACGACGGCACCTTGATGGGCAAGGGCAGCTTGCCGGTGGTGTCGCTGGAGCGCGCGCTCGGGATCGATATCGACGAAGGTCAGGCTGAATCGGTCGGCGGCCTTGTGATTCAGGCGCTCAACGATCTGCCCACCGAAGGGCAGCGCATCGAGTTCGATCGTTTCGACGTGGTGGTCAAGAAGATGAAGGGGCCGCGCATCGTGCTCGTGCGCGTTTATCCAAAAGTCTTCGACGACGAAGGCGGTTAACTGGCTTTAGCCGGCTTTAATCAGCTTCGGTACTGCACCTGTCGTAAGTCAACTGCAGCATTGCTCGCGTAAAATCGCCGTCGATACCGCGGGGGCGAGATGGGATATGTGTTGGTGCTGTGCGTCGGTTTGCTGGCCGGCACGTTGAGCGGCGTGATCGGCACGGGCTCGTCGATGATGCTGATGCCGGTCCTCGTGATGCTGTTCGGGCCGCAGCAGGCCGTGCCGATCATGGCGATCGCCGCGATCATGGGCAACTTCGGCAAGATCATTGCGTGGTGGCGTGAGATCGACTGGCGCGCTTGCGGCGCTTATTGCGCGACTGCGGTTCCGGGCGCGGCGCTGGGTGTGCGGACGCTTCTTGCGCTGCCGCCACATGCCGTCGAGCTGGCGTTGGGCTTGTTCTTTGTGGCGATGGTGCCGACCCGGCGCTGGCTCGCGCGGCGCGCGATCAAATTCAATTTGTGGCAACTCTCGCTGATCGGCGGCGTGGTGGGCTTTCTCACCGGTATCGTCGTTTCCACCGGACCGATCACGGTGCCCGTGTTTATGTCGTATGGCCTGGTTAAAGGCGCCTTTCTCGCAACCGAAGCGGCCGGGTCACTGGCTGTCTACGGCACCAAAGTCGCGGTTTTCAATCACTTCGGCGCATTGCCATTACACGTGGTAATCGATGGTTTGATCACCGGCTCGGCACTCATGATCGGGTCCTTTTCCGCGCGGCTGATTGTGGTCCGCATGAGCCCCGCCGTTTTCAAACTCGTTGTCGACGGGTTGATGTTGTCGTCAGGCGTTTCATTGCTGTGGGCGGCAGGGCGCTAGGGTTGAAGCCGAGGTCCCGCCCGCGAATCGCTGAAACCTCACCCCACCGAGGCCTCGAACACCCGCCGGTAATTGCCCCCCAGAATCGCCCCGACTTCCGCTTGCGAGAATCCGGCTTGCAACAGCGCACTGGCCAGATCGGGCAACTGCCTGTAGCTCGTGAACACAGGGGGTGAAATAAATCCGAGCATGTCTGTCCCCAAGCCGACGTGTTCTACACCCACGACATCCGCCATGCGCTTGACGCCATTGGCCATCGCATGCAAATCGTGAAATGTGCCTGAGCTCGGCCATACGCCAATCACACCACCGGTGGCGGCGATTACGCGCGCATGGTCCGGCGTGATAAGCCGGCTTCGCGCGCCCGGATGCGTGGCCAATGCCGAATGCGACAGCACCAGCGGCTTGGTCGATGTATCCGCCGCGCGCTTCACCAGATCGTACGTCCCGTGTGCAACATCGACCACGATCCCCAAGGCGTTGCAGCGCCGCACCACCTGTACACCGGTATCCGTCAGGCCGCCATGCACCGGGGGCTCGGTCTGGATATCGCCAAGCTCATTGACGCGGTAGTGCGTCAGTTGCAGATGCCGTAACTGGTGCTTCGTGTAGGCCTCGTCAACACGATCCACCTGGCCTTCGAGAAAATCCGCGCCCTCGGCAGAGATAATCACGCAGGGTCCGAGCGGACCTTGGGCCGACAGCGACGCAGTGTCCGTCACCACTCGCAATTGCTGGCGTTCGACCAATTGATGCGCGCGCTGGAACTCGGCCTGGCCGAGCGCATAGAGTTCGCCGGGCTGTGGCTCGCGCCATGCTTCGAACCGCTTGCGGTTGTCCGCCACGCGCGTGACGGTCGTATCGGTAACGATGGCAAGACAGATGACGTTCATGCCGCCGGCGCGCATCGGCGCAGCCAACGGGATGAACGGACGATTCGCACCAATCGCCGGATCGCGCGACACGGTCACGCGGCCGGCGTGACTGTGCATGTCCATGGTGAGCGCGCCGTGCGGCGCCTGCCATTCCGGAGCGGTCCCGGATTGCGTTGGTTGTGCAGTCTGCGCCGGTTGTGCTGTCTCGTCGTGCGCCTCGGTATAACCGCCAAAGCGCCCGGGCGTACAAGCGCTCAACCCCAGCGCCGCGCCCGATGCCAGAAACGCGCGCCGGCTGAACCGACGCTGTGGCGCTACTGGACGCTCGACCGGCACAGCATCGACCAGGCGATACCGCCAACCCGCAGGATCGTCGACGAGGCGCATCAGGCGGCCGCGCAGAGTCAATGCGTCTGCTTGTGGCGCGAGCGGCACGGCCATCTGCACCTCAATCGACGTAAGCGGATTGCGCGGCACGCAGCCTCCGCAGCACGGTTCGTCGGCGCTCAGCAGAAAGTAATCGATGGTGTCCGCTTGCGGGTCCAGGGGAATCATCCAGCCCGATATGTCGATACGCGTGCCGTGCAACGCGTCGGCACTTCCAGTCTGGATACTCGGCCAGTCGATCTGCATCGGGGTTCCTCTCGAATGCGGCTTACTTGCGGGCCGTTGTAGCCCGGTTCTTATCGGCGGTCAGTGCGCCGACCATGCTTTCAACGAGCTTCAACGCGTCGGCTTTCAGGGCAACGGGATCGTCCGCGCCATCGAGCAATTGTGCTGCTTCACACACCATGCTGCCGATCATGCGCGCGGCGAGATACGCCTTGGCTTTTTCATTGCCGGAGGCCTGGTTCGTCAACGCGCCGATGAGCAACCCATAGACGTGTGCTTCTTCGATCTCACGACACCGCGCCGGGCCGAGCACGGCGGGCGCAGTTTCAATGACGAGCTGCCGGTAAGTGGGCTCGGTGCAGACCTCCAGAAATTCGCGAATGCCCGCGCTCATCCGTTTTGCCTCGCGAGCGGCTTCGGCGGCGGATCGGACCCTGGATGCGGCATCTGCCTGGAGAGATTCGACCAGGGCGTCGAACAACTCGGCCTTGTCGGCGAAGTGGTGATAGAAGGCGCCACGGGTTACACGTGCGCTGCGCGCAATGGCTTCGATCCCGACTTGCTGATAGCCCTGTGACGTAAATAGCTCGCCCGCAGCGGTGATGAGCGCCTGCCGGGTCGCGTCCGCATATTCTTCGCGACGGGATTTTGGGGTGAGGCCTGCGGTTGGCATGGGTTTCGTTTTTATCCCTTGATTTTTCACATTCTGATTGTAGTATACATACACGGTGTATGTGAAAATCTCACTGTATGTTGAAGCGGCCTTTGGCTGCGGCCTGACTACCCGGGCAACAACACCGTAGGTAAGCAACCCATTCAGGAGCAAACCCACATGACGACAGCAGAAAAATACCTTCCCCCGAGCGCGGAGCAGTTAGCCAATGCCCGGATTGCCGTGCAACGCTTCGCTTCGGAGTGGCAACACCCCGTTGCCGACAACCTGGAAGCGCTCATGCATGAGGACACACGAAACCTGATCCCACCCATGACGGAACCGGCCGACCGGAAGGGCGTAATCGAACACTTCCGTCAGGTTTTGACGCAACTTCCGGACTTGAAAGTGGACGTGCTTCAATGGGCGCCCACTGGCGACGCCGTCATGATCGAGTGGCGGGCATCAGCCACCGTGGCCGGGCAAGCGCTCAACTGGCAAGGCGTCGACCGTTTCAACCTGCGCGGTGAGCGGATGTACAAAGGGCAGGTGTATTGGGACACCCGGCGGGTGGCGGAACAGGTGGCGGAAGCCGTCAAGCGCGCGCAACAAGGCGGCTCAGCGGCGTGAGGCATCGCCTTCAGTGGGCCAATGAGTTGGCCCACAAGTGGGCGCAATAGGTGAGTGCAACAAGTGAGCCAATGAAAAAGGCGGTTAAAGCACGTCAGCTTTAACCGCCTGCAAGCTTCCAAAAACGCGGATCAACTGCGTGGCACCCCGTCTTCCACCAACACGGCGATTGGCATGGCACTTAACGCATCGCGCAGATACAGCAGGCCGTTTTCATCGACCTTGGGCGCCGCCGGACTCAACCAGTCGAACAGCGCTCGCGCGGCGAGATCCGCAGGCATCTCGATGGCCGTGTCGCCCCATTTATCCGGATCGACCATCGGCAGATCGCCGGTTTCACGGGTTTCGCCGAGCAATCCGGCAGCGAGCCGGCTCGCCACCACCACGGCCCAGGCATTCCCATGCCGCCGTGCAAAGGCGATCACATTCGACGCATGCGGACCGCGCACCTTCAGCGGCAGATACATGCTTTGACTCAGCAACTCCGGCAAATGCGCGCGCAATGCCAGCACGCGCTGCACGACCGCGAGCTTCACCCGGCCGTCCTGCCAATTCGCGAGGAACTCTGAAGGCGGGGTCTGGACGAGCCAGGTCTCACGTTTGGCAAAATCGACGGGCCGACGATTGTCCGGATCGACCAGACTGAAGTCCCACAACTCAGTGCCCTGATAAAGATCGGGAATCCCAGGCGATGCCAGCCGCAACACCGTCTGCTGCAAACTATTCAGTGCACCGGCGCGCCCAATTCGCGCCACGAATGCGGACAACTCTCGCAGAAAGCTATCGCGCCGCTGCGGCGCCAGAATATCGAACAGAAAAGCGCGGCAGCCGGCCTCATAGGCTTCGTCGGGTGCGAGCCAGTTGGTTTGCAGCTTCGCTTCCCGCAGCGCCTTCAACTGCCATTGCGCGACGCGCCCGGCCAGTTCCTCGATGCCCGCTTCATCGTCCGGTTTCAGGTCGAGTGGCCAGCAGCCCACCAGGGTCTGATACAGCATCGCTTCCGCGGCGGGGCCCGGCGCCCAGTCGTCGCGGGTGTCGGGGCTGATGCTGCTGATCGGCGTACCGTCGAGGGCGCGGCGATGCGGTGCGTTCAATGTCGACCACGCGCGCAACTTCGCACTCCATTCGTCCGCGATTTCGCTCAACACGGCAAGTCGCGCGCGCACGTCTTCGCCACGCTTGTGGTCGTGCGTTGCCGTGGCGAGCATCGTGTGAGGAAAGCGCTGCGAGCGCTCGAGGTTCGCCGCATGAAATTGCTTAACCGACAACGCAAACTCGGCCGGGTCCGAGCCGACTTCGTTGCGCGACAGCAAACGGCCATAGCGATAGCACGCGGTATCTTCAATCGCCTTCGCGGCGACCGGCGCGGTCAATTGCGAGAACAGCGTCTGTGCGGTGCGCCGTGCCGAGCCTGCATGAGCAGGCGGGGCGCCACTCGCGCCCTGCTGCTGCGACTGCGCGTTGCCGCGTGCATTCGGACTTGGCAGCTCTTCGGCGCTACCGCCGAGCCACGCGTTCACACGATCGAGCACGACGTAGTCCGCGCGCGAAAGGGTCTGTTTCGCGCCTGCCAGCGCCTGCTCGAAATACACGTTGTCGGCGGCGCTGCGCAGCCCGTTCTGTGGATAGATCCGGTACACCGGAAAATGCACGACCAGTTCGGTCAACACGCGCCGCAGCGCGGTGAAAGTGAAATCGCGAATCGACAGCGAGTCGCGGGCGATACGGTGCAACGCACGCGCCGCGCGATCCAGTTCCGCCGAGAGGTTCTCGGCGAGAATCTTACGTCGCGCGGCCAGGGCTTCGTCGGCGAATCGCGGGCTGCGGGCGGTGAGATCGGCCCACGTCTCTCCGAGCGGCTCGGCGCCGGCCGGATCGTGCAGCAGGGCGCCCACGTCGTTCATGAAATCGTAGCCGGTCGTGCCGTCCACGGGCCAATCGTCGCGCAGCGGCTCATCGCGGCCGAGAATTTTTTCGACCACGACATACGGCGCCGTGTCGCGCAACTCGGTGAGACGCTGCCGCAGACGCTGACAATACTCACGCGGTTCAGCCAGACCGTCCACGTGGTCGATCCGCAAACCGTCTATCACGCCCTCCTGATACAGACGGAAAACCAGCGCATGGACGGCCTCGAACACCTCGGGCCGCTCCACACGCACACCGGCCAGCGTCGAGATGTCGAAGAAACGTCGCCAGTTCACTTCGTCCGAAGCGGTGCGCCACCATGCGAGGCGGAAGTGCTGCCGCTCGATCAATCGGTGCAAACGGTCGCGCGTGACCGGATCCGCGGGCGAATACGTTTCCAGCGCCAGTTCGATCGCCGAGGCGCCGTTTTGCGCGACGAACTCGCGCAGCATGTCGCGTCCTTCGGCGGCGCGCGGCTGATCGGCCGGCTGCGTTGTCAGGCCCTGGAAACGCTCGGCCAGTGCGCTGAGATCGGCGCGGTCCGCGCCTTGCAGAATCGTGGCGTAGTCGGTTGGACACACCGGAAACACATGCGGCCCGTAGCCGATATAAAAGCGCCCGCTGTCGGCCGCGAAATGCAGCGCGATCCGGCCTGCCGCGAGTTCATCGCCGTATGGCGCGCCGAGTGTCGGCGCCAGCACCTTGCCGCGCAAGGCCGGATCGGGCGAATGCCAGTCGACGTCGAAATGGCGCGCGTACGCGCTGTGCCGGCCCCATTCGAGGATATCGAGCCACCACGCGTTGCTCGAGCCGCCGACGCCCATATGGTTCGGCACCACGTCGACGATCAGCCCCATGTTGTGCGCGCGCAGCTTATCGACGAGGCGTTTCAAGCCTGTCTCGCCGCCGTATTCGGCGTTGACCTGGGTGTAGTCGACAGTATCGTAGCCATGCATCGAGCCCGGCTCGGCGGTGGTGATGGGCGACGCGTACAGGTGGCTGATGCCGAGCGCGGCGAAGTAGTCGACGTGCTTCGCGGCGTCGTCGAAAGTAAAGCCTCGATGGAACTGGAGGCGAAGCGTGGAGCGCGGGACGGTCATGGCGTATCAGGCTCCGAAGAAGCATTGGAAGAAGCAGGAACGGTAGCGCCGCGGCGCGCGCGGTCGACGGCCAGCAGGCGATCACTGAAGGTGTCGTCCTCGAACAATGCGTCGATGGGCAAGCTCATGCGGCGGCGCCAGTTCGGATGCTCGTCGATCGAGCCGGGCAGATTCGGCTGCTCGGCGAGCGCGAGCAAATCTTCGAGCGGAAACGTGACGAGCGGCCCCGGTGTGGCGGCGACGAAGGCGAGCGCCTCATCCACGGGCGCAGCGTCCGGCGGCGGCGCGGCCACGTCCGGCGCGGCGACGCCGGCCTGCTGGAACGCGCGCCACAGCAGAGCGCGATCGGCGGCGCGCTCTTCCTGCGCCACCTGCTCCGCGTCGCGGCCATCGGCGCGCACCATCGTCTGACCGATCCGGTTGCGCCACGTGATGTCGCTGCCGCGCCACCAACCCGCCACGGTCGGCAGGTCGTGAGTCGTCGTGGTGCCGACCGCGTTGCGATCCCATGCCTGCGGCGGCTTGAAACCCTTGCCTCCTTCCGCGCCTTCGAACCACAGCACACGAATGCCGGCGAGACCGTGCTCGTCGAGCCGCTCGCGAAAACCGTGCGGCACGGTGCCGAGATCTTCGCCAATCACGATCGCGCGATGCCGCCACGATTCGAGCGCGATCAGCCGCAGCAGGTCTTCGAGCGGATAGCGTAAATAGGCGCCGTTGCGCGCGCTCTCGCCTTCGGGCACGAGCCACAGACGCCGCAAACCGAGAATGTGATCGATGCGGACACCGCCTGCATGCGCGAACGCCGCGCGCAGCATGTCGATGAACGCGGAGAAGCCCTGCGTGCGCATCGCGCGTGGCGAGAAGGTGGTGAGCCCCCACGCCTGGCCGGCCTGGTTGAACAGATCGGGCGGTGCGCCCACTGAAATACCTTGCAGCATGTCGTCGCGGTACGACCATGCATGGCTGCCGGCACTATCGCAGCCGACCGCCAGGTCGGCGATCAGGCCGACGGCCATCCCGGCATCCGTCGCCGCCTGCTGCGCGTGCGACAGACCCTTGGCGGCGAGCCACTGCAGAAACAGATGAAAATCGACTTCGTGCCGATGGGCTTCGGCAAAGGCCTCGACTTCCGGGCTGCGCGGATCGCGCAAGGCCTCGGGCCAGTCACGCCAGTGACCCTTGCCGTCTTCTTGCGCCAACTGCACCGCTTGCAGCGCTTCGAAACGCGCGTGATCTTCGAGCGCGCGGCCGGCACGTTCACAGAAGCCATGAAATTCGAGCGCGCGCGGCGTGTCGTGCGCGCGTTCCTGGGCGCAGAAGTTCTCGTATAGCGCGCGCAAGACCTTCAATTTCAGCACGACCGCGTTCGGCCAATCGATCAGCGGCAAGTCTTCGAGCGCCGACCATGCGCCGGCGCCCTGCGCGGTATCGAGCGCGGCGCGTGCAGCGTTCGCGCCGAACACCGCAGCGGGGTCGATATGCGTGACGTTCAGCCACAAACGCGACGACGGCGAATACGGACTGAAGCGATTCGGTTCGGCGCTGAACATCGCGTGCGTGGGGCTGACGGCGAGCGCATGTGCACCACGCTTCGCGCTTTCAGTCGCCATCTGCGCGAGAGCCGTATAGTCGCCGATGCCGCCATCCCCCGTGCGGCGCAAACCGTATAACTGCGCGGCAATGCCCCACAGCGGCGGCGCTGTCGATGTTTGGACCGTGGCGCCGCCGTGCAGCGTGTTCCATGCATCCGCGGCGGTATAGCAGCGTGACGGCGCCACGGCCAACGTCATGCGTTGGTCGTGGATCACCAGCGTGTGATAGCCGGGCTCGTCGACGGGTGTGAGCAACGCCTCCTCACCCTTGGGCGCCGTGAAGCGGCCGTCGATGATCGAGCCGCTTTCGAGTTCGATCCGGTAGTGAGTGGCGGATCGGATCGCCGCAGCGGGCAGCGCGATGCCGCGGTCGACCTCCGCGGTCATCAACGGCGGCAGTTTGCGGCCGGACAGTTCGCTTTCGAGCGTGGCCGCGCTGTGCCGGATCTGCGTGGCGCTACCGCAAGGCAAACCCATTCGTTCGAGCAGCACGGCGAGCGTGCTCTCCGGCACCTGCTGCGTTGTATGGTGCGCATCCCGCCACTCGACCTCAAAGCCGGCGCGCGTGGCAAGGGTAGCGATCGTATCGGTCGGACGTCGGGTGCTCACGCGTGGCGCTCCTGTTGGCTCGCGATGCGCGCATCGTGGCCGATGGCGTAGTCGCTGACGTCGCCGGTTACCCACGCGACAAACGCGCACGACGGCAACACCCTGGCGTCCACTTGCTCGCGCACGCGCGGCGGCGTTTCGAAAATCACTTTGCCGGCAGGCAGATCGGGGAACGCCACGTTTTCCTTCGAGAGATTCAACGCGATCGACAAGGTCTCGCCGTCGCCCAGTTTCCAGCGGGCGATCAGCGCATTGGCGTCGCCGCCATGTGCAGCCGCGAGCACGGTCGTGCCGAGCGCTTTCGAATGTTTCAGACGCGGCGTGATCAGTTTCGCCCGCACGGCGAGTGCGGATTTGTAGAAGTGCATCCAGTCGAGGCGGTCTTTCGCGTTGCCGTCCGCGGCCGGGTTGTGAACCGGCTCAGGCGGTGACGAGGCGGCAAACGTTTTCACATCGTTCGGATCGGGAATCTGCGCGCGACGCTTCTCGTCGCTGAACGCCGAAAAGCGCGCGAATTCGCGGCGCCGTCCTTCGCGTACGGCATCGGCGAGTTCGCCGGTGTAGTCGGTGAAAAACAGGAACGGCTGGGTCGAACCGTATTCCTCGTCCATGAACAGCATGGGGATATGTGGCGACAGCAGCAATAAACCGGTGGCCGCGCGCAGGGCGTCGTCCGAGGTCAGTTTGCGCAGGCGCTCGCCAAATGCGCGATTGCCGATCTGGTCGTGATTCTGCAGGAACATCACGAATGAAGTAGTCGGCAGATGGCCGCTCGATTCTCCGCGCGGCGCGCTATCGTGAATTGGCGACGGTTCGCCCTGATACGCAAAACCTTCCGACAACACCCGCGCGAGGCGGCGGATCGGCTGATCTTCATAGGCGTGGTAATAGCCTTCAGTTTCGCCCGTCAGCAGAACATGCAGCGTGTTGTGCGCGTCGTCGTTCCATTGCGCGTTGAAATGCGTTTCCAGCAGGCTCGCACTGTTGCGCTCGTTTTCCAGCACCAGATGCACATGCCGCCCGTGCTGCACTTTCGCGCGGATATGGTCGGACAATTCGCGTAGCCACGCAGGATTGTCGATGGCATGCACCGCATCGAAACGCAGGCCGTCGATGCGATATTCGTTGATCCAGTAGACGGCGTTGTCCGTGAAGAAGTCGCTCACTTCACAGCGGTCGAAATCGATCGCGGGGCCCCACGGCGTGTGGGTATTTTCGCGGAAGAACGAGCGGGCGTATTGGTGCAGATAATTGCCGTCCGGGCCGAAGTGGTTGTACACCACGTCGAGAAACACCATCAGGCCGAAGCCGTGTGCGGCGTCGATCAGCGCCTTCAGTTCTTCGGGGCGGCCGTACGCGGAGTCGGGCGCATACGGCAGCACGCCGTCGTAGCCCCAATTGTGCTGGCCGGGAAAGTCGTTCAGCGGCATCAATTCGATGGCCGTGACGCCGAGCGCCACCAGCGTGGGTAAACGTCTCAGCACGCCCGCATAACCGCCCATCGCGCCAACGTGCAATTCGTACAGCACGGTTTCTTCCCACGGACGGCCATGCCAGTTCGTATGCTCCCAGCGATATGCGCGTGGGTCGATCACTTCGCTTGGACCGTGCACGTCTTGCGGCTGGAAGCGCGACGCAGGATCGGGCACCGCCTGCCCGCCATCGAGCCGAAAGCGATACAGCGTGCCCGCGCCACTGTCGACGGTCGTTTCGAACCAGCCGCTGCCGGCGAGGGTCATCTCGTGCGCGCCTTGGGCCGGTCCGTTTTCGATTTCCACCTGCACTGTCTTGCACGAGGGTGCCCAGAAACGGAACCGGGTGCGCGGCGTAGCGCCCGTCGCGCCCAGCAACTGCGCGCTGAACGGCAGGCAGTGCGCGTGATGATGCGCGTGAGGATCAATCGGACTTTCGGACATGATTCATCACCATTCGGTTTTGCTTCCCGCCTACGTGGCCGGCGCCGGTTCGCTGCCCGGCGCATGGGCGCCCGGATCGGGCGGCAGGGCGGTCAACAGGCGCGGCCCGTGCTGCGCGCCGGCCTTCCAGCCCGTTTGCCAATCCGCTTCGCCGACCGGTTGCGCCGCCAGTATCACGAGACTGTGCGCGGCCACTTCGACCTCGGGTTCCAGCAGAGGGTGCGGCGCGCTTTCCGGCTCAGCCGTATCTAACAGCACATGCCATTCCAGGTGTGGCGCGGGCGGCACGAAACGCAAGGTCTGCGCCGAAGCGTTGAGCATCATCAACAATACTTCCGTTTCGCCATTCGAGCCTGGCCCCGCGCGGCGCAGCGTGAACGCGCGCCCTTCAGGGTCTTGCCAGGCTTCGATAGTGAGCGGATCGCCGTGTTCGTCGAACCAGCCGACGTCGAACAGTCCCGGCAATACTTCGCGGTCGCCGAACAGAAAACGCGTTTCGCGCAGTAGCGGGTGCGCTTTGCGCAGCGCGATCACGCGCGCGATGAACGCGGTCATCTGCCGGCCTTCGAGCGACGCCATGCGATCCCAGTCGAGCCATGATAGTTCGTTATCCTGGCAATACGCATTGTTGTTGCCATTCTGCGTGCGCAGCGATTCGTCGCCTGCCAGCACCATGGGCGTGCCGAGCGCCATCAGCAGCGTGGCGATGAGCGAGCGGGCCACGCGCTTGCGGGTTTCGAGCATCGCCGGATCGTCGCTCGGGCCTTCCACGCCCCAATTGCGGCTGCAATTTTCGTTGTGGCCGTCGTTGTTGTCTTCGCGATTCGCTTCGTTATGCTTGTGCTCGTAGGCGGTGACGTCGGCAAGCGTAAAACCGTCATGCGATGTGACAAAGTTGATTGACGCCCACGGTTTCCTGAAGCGCCGGTTGAACAGATCGGCGGAACCGGTCAGCCGCGCGGCGAGATCGGGGCGCAGGCCCGCGTCACCGCGCCAGAAGCGGCGCACCGTGTCGCGGAAGCGGTCGTTCCATTCGGCGAAGCCCGGCGGATGATTGCCGAGTTGGTAACCGCCCGGACCAATGTCCCACGGCTCGGAAATCAGCTTGCGCTGCGACAGGATCGGGTCCTGACGCAAGGCGTCGAAGAAACCGGAACCGGGATCGAAACCGTGTTGCTCGCGGCCGAGCGTCACGCCGAGATCGAAACGGAAGCCGTCGATATTGAACTTCGTCGACCAGTAACGCAGCGAGTCCATCACCATCTGCAGGACACGCGGGTGCGCGAGGTTGACGGTGTTGCCGCAGCCTGTGTCGTTGATATCGTGGCGTTCGTCGCCGGGAACCAGCCGGTAGTAGCTTGCATTGTCGAGGCCGCGCCACGAGACGGTCGGCCCCGACTCGTTGCCTTCGCAGGTGTGGTTGTAGACCACGTCGAGAATCACTTCGATGCCGGCCGCGTGCAACTGGCGCACCGCGATGCGCATTTCATCGAGCCGGTGCGTGCTCAGATACGAGGGTTCCGGCGCAAAAAAGGCCGCTGTGTTGTAACCCCAGTAATTGCGCAGCCCGCGCTCCACCAGAAAGCGGTCGTTCAGAAACGCGTGCACGGGCAGCAGTTCCACGGCGGTCACGCCGAGTTTCAGCAAATGTTCGATGAATTCCGGTGCGGCCAGCGCGGCGAACGTGCCACGTTCGTGCTGACGCAAATCGGGGCGCAACATCGACACGCCGCGCACGTGCGCTTCATAGATGATGGTCTCGCCCCACGGCACATTCGGGCGCTGGTCGTGCGACCAGTCGAAGGCTTCGTCGATCACGACGCACTTCGGCATGGCCGGCGCCGAATCGCGGCGGTCGATCGACAGGTCGGCACGATTCGAATGCACGCGATAGCCGAACAGCGCGTCGGACCAGCGAAACTGGCCGACCAGTTTGCGCGCATACGGGTCGAGCAACAGCTTGTGCGGATTGAAGCGATGCCCGTGCTGCGGCTGATAGGGTCCATGCGCGCGAAAACCGTACGCGGTGCCGGGGTGCGCATTGGGCAAATAGCCGTGCCAGATTTCGTCGGTGCATTCGGGCAGCGTGAAGCGCCTGATCTCCTTGCGGCCCGTGGGATCGAACAGGCAAAGCTCGATTTTTTGCGCATTCGCCGAGAACACCGCAAAGTTGACGCCGAGGCCGTCCCAGCTGGCGCCGAGCGGATAGGGCGAGCCGGGCAGAAGCCGGTCGGGCAGTGCATGCGACATGATTCCCCTTCCTTGTTCTGTTTTATGAACGCTCTCGTGGGACTTCATGCAACGAGCGCGCGGCCCGTCGGCCGCGCGCTCGCCTTACTCCACATCCATCAATCCGCGCGCAAAACGATCGTCGCCAGGGGCGGCAGCGTCAGCGCAGCGGAATGCGGCCAACCGTGGCTCGAGGCGTTGTCGGTATGGATGACGCCGCCGTTGCCCATGTTCGAGCCGCCATACACGCCGGCATCCGTATTCAACACTTCCACCCAGCGGCCGCCGCGCGGCATGCCGATCCGGTACCCAAGCCGCGGTACCGGCGTCATGTTGCACACGACGACGAGTTCGCGCCCCTCGCCGTCGCTGCGGCGCCAGGCATACACGCTGTTGCCGTTGTCGTCGCCGACCAGCCACTGGAAGCCGCCCGGCTCGCTGTCGAGCCGGTGTAGCGCGGGCTCCTCGTGGTACAGATGGTTCAGATCGCGCACCAGCTTCTGCACGCCGTGATGGTTCGGATCGTCGAGCAGATGCCAGTGCGGCGACGTGTCATGGTCGAATTCGGCCATCTGGCCGAATTCGCCGCCCATGAACAGCAGCTTCTTGCCCGGATGCGTCCACATGAAACCGAAGTACGCGCGCAGATTGGCGAACTTTTGCCACCGGTCGCCGGGCATCTTGCCGAGCAGCGAACCTTTGCCATGCACCACCTCGTCGTGCGAAAGCGGCAGCACGAAGCGCTCGGAATACGCGTACACCATGCCGAACGTCATCATGTGGTGATGGTACTGGCGGTACACCGGATTTTCGGCCATGTAGTGCAGCGTGTCGTGCATCCATCCCATGTTCCACTTGAACTGAAAACCGAGGCCGCCGTCCTCGATGCGTGCCGTCACACCGGGCCATGCCGTCGATTCTTCGGCGATCGTGATCGCGCCCGGCACGCCGGGCACGTAACCCACTTCATGATTCAGCCGCTTCAGAAACGCGATCGATTCGAGGTTTTCGCGCCCGCCGTAGATATTGGGAACCCACTGACCGGGTTCGCGCGAATAGTCGCGATACAGCATCGAGGCGACCGCATCCACGCGCAGACCGTCGACGTGATAGCGCTTCAACCATGCGAGCCCCGATGCCACGAGGAACGCGCTCACCTCGTTGCGGCCGAGGTTGTAGATCATCGTGTTCCAGTCCTGGTGATAGCCTTCGCGCGGATCGGCGTGCTCATAGAGCGGCGTGCCGTCGAAGTCGATCAGACCGTGCGCGTCGTTCGGAAAGTGCGCCGGCACCCAGTCGAGAATCACGCCGAGACCGGCCGCGTGCGCCTTGTCGACGAACAGGGCGAACTGCTCGGGCTTGCCGAAACGTGCGGACGGCGCGAACTGTCCGAGCGGCTGATAGCCCCATGAACCGCCGAACGGATGCTCGGCAATCGGCATGAACTCCACGTGCGTGAAGCCCATGCTTTTCGCGTAAGGAATCAGCCGCTCGGCGAGTTCTTCCCAGGTGAGGCCGCGCTGCCCTTCTTCGGCGACGCGCAGCCACGATTCGGCATGCACTTCGTAGATCGAGACCGGCGCGCGTGGTGTTTGCCTGGCGGCGCGCGACTGAATCCAGTCCTGGTCGGTCCACGCAAATTGCTCGATTTCGTCGACATGCGCGACCACCGACGCGGTACCCGGCGGTCTTTCCGTCTGCATGGCGCACGGATCGGCTTTCAGCGGCAGCGGATGACCGTCACGGGCGAGCAACTCGTATTTGTAGCGCGTGCCGGGGCCGACGCGCGGCACAAACAATTCCCACACACCGGCCTGATGACGCAGCCGCATCGGATGACGGCGCCCGTCCCACGCATTGAAGTCGCCGACCACCGACACGCGCCGCGCATTCGGCGCCCACACGGCGAAGCGCACGCCTGGCACGCCGGCTACTTCCATTGGGCGTGAACCGAGGCATTCGAGCACCGCGTACGGGTCGCCGCCGGCGAGACGCCCCAACGGCTCGTCGCCGAGAACGGGGCCGAACGAATAGGTGTCCTCGATTTCCTGCACGGTGCCGTGCCAGTCGATGCGCAGGCGATAGGGCGCCGCCGACGTCACGCGACCGGCAAACAGCCCCGGCCTGAGTTGCTCGAGTTCGCCGAGCGTGGCGCCGTCGACGCGCGAGATCACCGCGACATGCAAGGCGTTGGGCAACAGCGCGCGCACCACCGGACCCGCGGGCGTCTGATGCATGCCGAGCTGCGAGAAGGGATCGGGGTGACGCGCTTCAACGAGCGCGTCGATGTCCAGCGGTTGGAGGCCCGCGGCCGGATCGTGCTCACTCATAGTCGCCCTCGGCCGGGGGAGGCGGTGTGGCGGCGTCTGGCGCCTGGGTTGACGGACTGTGCTGCGCGCTGCCGGTGTCGCCGAGCAGGCGGCTGGTGAGCGCGGCGAGGCCGCGTACGGGCAAATTGAGCCACGTCGGACGGTTGGCCGCTTCGTAACGGATTTCGTACGCGGCTTTCTCGATCAGGAACAGATCGAGCAAGGCCTGTTCGGCCTCGGGCGCCACCAGCGGCGTAGGCGAATTCGCGGCAGCGGCGCGGTATTCCTTCAGGAACGTTTCGGTTGCGTGCGCGCGGAAACGCTCGAACAGTGCGCGCTTGCGATCGGCTGTCTGCGGCGGCGCGCTTTCCATCGTGGACTGTGCCGCGGCGCTTGCATACGACAGCGAGCGCATCAAACCGGCCACGTCGCGCAACGGACTCGATTTCTGGCGCCGTTCCTCCAACGTGCGGGCGGGTTCGCCCTCGAAGTCGATCAGATACGCGTCGCCCTGCGCGACCAGCACCTGGCCCAGATGGAAGTCGCCGTGAATGCGCGTGCGCAACGCGCCTGCATTGCCCGGCACCAGTTTGTCGACGGCGTCGACCAATGCGGCCCGGCGGTCGATCAGACTTTGCGCCAATGCCTGGGTATCCGGATCGATCATCTGCCCGATACGCGGCGCGAGCAGATCGAGCGCGCTGGCGAGCATGGATTGCGTACCGTCGACCCACGCCTTCACCTGTTCGGCGCCGGCGGGTTCCGGCGCGAATGCCGGGTCGCCGGAGGGCGAGGCGAGCGCCACATGCAATTCGCCCAGCCGTTTGCCGATGATGCCGGCGAGGCTGCTGTAGCCTTCCACGAGAATCGCTTCGTTGTCGCGGTCCAGCGATTGCGCGTCCGTATCGACGGCGATGGCGAGTTCGTCCACCGAGCGGCGCAGGTAGTCGAGCGACCAGTTCCACGCGTCGCCCTGATTGTCGATATAGCCTTGCAGGATCGCGAGGGTATGCGGCACGCCTTCGGGATCGACGCGCACCACTTCGCCATACAGCGGTGCGGTATTCGCGTAGCCGAGCTGGGTCAGATAGCGGCTCATTTCCGCTTCCGGATGAATACCGCTCACCAGACGCCGCACCAGTTTCAGCACGGCGGCATCGGCGACGATCAATGAGCTGTTGCTTTGCTCGGCCGCCAGCCAGCGAATCTCCGGCCGCTCGTCGAGATGCTCGAGTTCGGAGAAACGCTCGGTCGGGATGAACCTGATTTCGCTCTTCTGCACGGTCGGAATAACCGCGCGCTCGCGCAGCTTGCGCAATACGCCATGCGCGAAGATCGGCAGCGCAAATGCATCGGTCAGATGGCCGACGTTGCGGCCGCGGCGAACCCGCGCCAGTGCCAGCTGCATAAATAGCGGCGTGGTGGTTTCGCCGCCCCACGTGATCGCGATCGGCACCACGTAGCGTTCGGTATGGTTGCCCACATCGGCTTCGATTTCAGTGAACGCGAAACCGCCGTGGGGGATCGTGGTCAGCGCGGCGAGACGTACCGCGTGCATCTTCTGATCCTTCGAGGCAAACCAGCGGCGCCGGCTCAGCCATGACGGCAGCACCTCGGATTCGAGCAACCGGACGTTTTCCGGCGTCGGGCCGGCCTGACCCTCGCGGATCACGATCGTGACGAATTCGGGCAGTGGTTCGGAATGCGCTTGCGCCCAGGTCGGACGCTGGCCGCCCGAGCACAGCATGAACCACAGGAAGCCGTACGGCGGGAAGGTCAGCAGATAGGTTAGCTGACCAATCGCGGGGAACACGGAATCCGCGGTCATCTCGATCGGCACCGCGCCGTTGAATTCCGATAAGTCGAGTTCAACCGCCTGCGGTGCGCGCGACAGATTCGCCACGCACAGGATTGGCGGCTCGTCCGGAATTTCGCGCAGATACGCGAGAATCTTGCGGTTTTCAGGCTTCAGGAAACGGATCGTGCCGCGTCCGAAAGTCTGCTTCGCGCGACGCGTGGCGAGCATGCGCCGCGTCCAGTTCAGCAGCGAATGCGGATCGCGGCTTTGCGCTTCGACATTGACGGCGTCGAAGCCGTACAGCGAACCCATCACCGGCGGCAGCACCAGTTGTTCAGGATCGGCGCGTGAAAACCCGCCGTTGCGATCCGACGACCATTGCATCGGTGTACGCACGCCGTCGCGGTCGCCCAGGTGGATGTTGTCGCCCATGCCGAGTTCGTCGCCGTAATAGATCACGGGCGTGCCGGGCATTGAGAGCAGCAGCGAATTGATCAGCTCGATGCGGCGGCGGTCGCGCTCCATCAGTGGCGCGAGGCGGCGGCGAATGCCGAGATTCAGGCGCGCACGGCGATCGCTCGCATAGGTGTTCCAGAGGTAATCGCGCTCAGAATCCGTGACCATCTCGAGCGTCAGTTCGTCGTGATTACGCAGGAAAATCGCCCACTGGTTGCTAGGCGCGAGGTCCGGTGTCTGTCGCATGATGTCGGTGATCGGGAAGCGATCCTCGCTCGCAATCGACATATAGATGCGTGGCATCAGCGGGAAGTGGAACGCCATGTGGCATTCATCTTCGTCGCCGAAATATTCCTTCACGTCTTCCGGCCACTGGTTCGCTTCTGCGAGCAGCATGCGGTTCGGATACTCGGCGTCGATGGTCGCGCGAATCTTCTTCAGCACGGCGTGCGTTTCCGGCAGATTCTCGTTGTTGGTGCCTTCGCGCTCGACCAGATACGGCACGGCGTCAAGCCGCAGCCCGTCGATACCCATATCGAGCCAGAAGCGCATGATCTGCAGCACTTCCTTCAGGACGGCCGGATTGTCGAAGTTCAGATCGGGCTGGTGCGAATAGAAGCGGTGCCAGAAGTAAGCGCCCGCCACCGGATCATGAGTCCAGTTCGACGGCTCCGAGTCGATAAAGATGATCCGCGTTTCCTGGTACTTCTGATCGGTATCGGACCACACATAGAAGTTGCGGTGATTCGACCCCGGCTTCGCGCGGCGGGCGCGCTGAAACCACGGGTGCTGATCGGACGTGTGATTGATCACCAGTTCCGTAATCACGCGGATGCCGCGTGAGTGCGCCTCCTGAATGAAACGCTTCACGTCGGAAAGCTGGCCGTAGTCCGGATGCACATTGCGATAGTCGGCGATGTCGTAACCGTCGTCACGGCGCGGCGACGGATAGAACGGCAGCAGCCAGATCGCATTCACACCAAGCTCGGCGATGTAATCGAGCTTTGCGATCAAGCCTGGAAAGTCGCCCACGCCGTCGTTGTTCGCGTCGAAGAACGACTTGATGTGCACCTGATAAATGATCGCGTCCTTGTACCAGAGCGGATCGTCGCTCAAGGCCTCGGGCTTGCCGCGCCGATGCGGGCGTGCCCTGGTGGCGCCACCGATGTTTGCGCTCGCGGGGGCCTGCGGTGGAGTTTGGGCTGGTTCGTCACGCTTCATGTCGCACCTTCCGTAAAGGTTGGGTTGCCAGCGTCGTCTGCGTGATAGTCGCTGTCGGCACCATCGGGGCGTTCAGCGGGCAGGCCGCCGAGCGGCGCGATGCGCCAGATCGAAAACGGCTGGTCAGAACCGAGCCGGACGTGTTGCCGGCGGCCGTGCCATTCGAAGCGCGCACCGGTCATCTGATCGGTCACTTCCAGCGCGCCATGGTCGTGCAGATTCCATCGCTGGAAAGTGTCCCACGACAATTCGATATCCGCGCCCTGTTCGTTGAACGGGTCGAGATTGATCGCCACCAGGATGACGTTGTCGCGCGCTTCGGTTGCTTTCTCGAAGAACAGGATGTTGTCGTTGTGCGCGGTGAGGAAGGTGAGGCCGAGATGGGTTTGCAGCGCCGGATTCGCCCGCCGGATCCGGTTCAGCGCACTGATCTCGCCGACGATATTGCCTGGCCGGTTCCAGTCCCACGCGCGCAACTGATACTTTTCAGAGTCGAGATATTCCTCGCTGTTCGGCAGCGCGGCGGCCTCGCACAATTCGAAACCGCTATACACGCCCCATAAACCGGCGAGGGTGGACGCGAGCGCCGCGCGAATCAGAAAACCCGAGCGCCCCGACGACTGCAAATGCCGTGGATTGATGTCCGGTGTATTGACGAAGAAATTCGGCCGGTAGAAATCGCGCGCGCTGGTTTGCGTGAGTTCGGTCAGATACTCGATGAAATCGCGCTTTGATTCGCGCCACGTGAAATAGGTGTACGACTGCGAGAAGCCGATCTTGCCGAGGCGGTTCATCATGCGTGGCCGTGTAAAGGCTTCGGCGAGGAAGATCGTGTCGGGATAGCGCGAGCGTACGTCGTCGATCACCCATTCCCAGAACGGCAGCGGTTTGGTGTGCGGATTGTCGACCCGGAAGATATGCACGCCGGCTTCGATCCAGAACAGGAAGACGTCGCGCAGCGCGAGCCACAATTCAGGCTTGGCGTCGTGCGCATAGAAGTCGGGATTGACGATGTCCTGATACTTCTTCGGCGGATTTTCCGCGTAGCGCAGCGTACCGTCCGGGCGCCAGGCGAACCACGTCGGATGCTGCTTCAGCCACGGGTGATCCGGCGAACATTGGATGGCGAAGTCGAGCGCGATTTCGAGGCCGTGCGCGTGGGCGGCGGCCAGCATCTGCCTGAAGTCGTCGAGCGTGCCGAGTTCGGGATGCACGGCTGTGTGGCCGCCTTCGGCCCCGCCGATGGCATACGGGCTGCCGACATCGCCTGGCTGCGCGTTCAGCGTGTTATTGCGGCCTTTGCGGTTCGCCATGCCGATTGGGTGGATCGGCGGGAAGTACAGCACATCGAAACCCATCTCGCGAATGCGCGGCAGTTTCGTGACGACGTCGGCGAAGGTGCCGTGACGCGATTCGTCGTCGCTCATCGAGCGCGGGAAAATCTCGTACCAACTGGCGAAACGTGCGGCGCTCCGCTCAGCATCGATCTTGTAGACGATCGGATCGCGGCTCAGGAACGGGCGGTGGCGCGCGGCGCTCATCGCCTGTGCGGTGGCGGGTTCGAGCAGCAACGCGAGCTTCGTGGCGGCGTCGGCCTTGGTGAAGCGCTTGACGATTTGCTCGAGCGGTTCGGCCGCTGCGCCGTCCGCTGTTTCCACTTCGGCCAGCACCAGCGCGAACAGATGCGTGGCTTCGTCAAGTTCGAGTTCGACGGTTTGGCCTGCATTCAGCTTCTTCTGAATATGCTCGGCCAGTGACGCAAAGTCGTCGCGCCATGCAATGACGGTGAATTCGTGACGGCCGAGGCGCTCCAGCGGGATGCGGGCTGTCCAGATATCGAGGCCTGCTGGCTGTGCCGGGCGCATCGGCACTTCGTGCCAGGCGGTTTCGTCGGCGGCGCGCCAGACGACGGCGGCGGCGATCTTGTCGTGGCCTTCGGCGAAGATCGCGGCGCTGACTTCGGCGCGCTCGCCCACCGTGCGTTTGGCGGGAAAGCGTCCGTTATCGACCGCGGGCGTCACGCTCTCGATCGCCACGCGCGGTGCGCTGATCGCTTCGAGCACAGTCTTGTGGCCACTGCGCTTGCTGTTCGCCTTGTCGATCGGCGGCGCGAGACGGACCGGTTGATCGGCGACCCCGCGGAACAAGCGGACTGCGCCGGGGGCGAGCGTGAACGGCGTCAATGCGGCGGGTGCGGTATGCCCGGGCGTGTCGAGCGGGACAAAGCGCGTGAAGTTGCCCGGTACGCCCGGGAGGAAGCGGGCGGGATCGACGCGCACAGGCGCACCGAGTTCAGGATTGATGGCGATCAGCACAGCCTCGCCGGCGTTGCGCAGATCGGGCGTGGCGGCGCGCAGCAACACCGCCACGGGTGCGCCGGGTCCGCTCAGCGCGCGCAATTCGCCGTTGGTGTGCAACGTCTTCGTGTTGCGCGCCACGTCGTTCGCATGGCTGATCCGCTCCGAGAGATCGAATGGCTTCGACTGGCTGGCGAGGGCGAACTGCGCAGCATTGCCACGTGTTTGCGACATCGGCTCGGCGACGCCGTATTCGAAGCCCATGGGCATCATCCAGCCGGTGCCGGTCGAGGCCGATGCGAACAACGCGCGCCGGTAGGCCCGCTCGACGATTGCAGCGTCGTGCGCGTCGCTGAGATCGGCGGCGAGGCGGGTGCCATAAGGCGCTTCGGGAAATGCGATGGGGGCGGCGATGCGTGCGAGGGCGGCGTGCTCTTCCACCATCCAGCTGGCGCGGAAGTCCCACCAGCGCACCGACGAAAACACGCTGTCGAAGCCCGCACCTTCGAGGCCGAGCAGATCGCCACGGGCGAGACCCGGCGTCGCGGCAAGGAAGCGCACTTCAGGATGCTTCGCGCGCACCGCGTCGCGCAGTTGCCGCCAGACGGCGGCCGGCACGCGATGCGGCGAATCGAACCGGAAGCCGCTCACCCCCGCTTCGGCGAGCGCCAGCAGTTGCTGGATCCACCAGCCGACTAGCGCCGCGCGGCTGGCTTCGTCGTTGAAGTTGGCATACGCGACGTTGTCCTCGTGATGAACATGGCGCGGATCGAGCCGCGCCTCGTCGGACTCGAATGGGTGGAACCAGCCGGCATGTTCGGCGTACAGCACGCCATCGGCGGCCATCCGGTCGATCACCAGATCGACCAGCAAGGCCAGATCATGCTGGCGAGCGGCGTGGGCGAGCGTACGGATCGCTGCCGTGGCAGATTGCTGGGTCTCGAACACCGGGTGCAACCGGCCGTGATTGCCGATCACCTGTCCATGTCCCGCCCGGCCCGGCTCGAAGGCGCCGCCGATCAGCGCGTGATCGAAGCCCAGTCCGGCTGCGTGAGCGAACTGTGCGGGCCATGCATCGAGCGGCCCGACGAGAAGTGAATGAAAAAAATAAATCCGTGGCGCGTACCCGTTTGGAGATTCCATCGGTCGTTTCCAGATTCGTCCTGCTGCGGTGTGGATGCAATTGACATGCGATCACAGCGCTCATTGGGCTTCCAGAGCCGGATACCGCGCAATGCGCAAAGCGAGGGCGCGTACAGGTCAATGTAGTGCAAAGATCGTCACGCCGCTGGCCAGTAACAGGTGCTTTGACGCCAGGCGTCGAGGGCGCCGGACTGGCCAGAACCATTTGCAAGACGCAGCAAACGCTGTGCCAGTGCGTTCCGGGAGCGAATGGAAGGAAGCGAAAAGGTGGGGGATGCGCGCCCGGCAGGAGGGGGCGCGGAAGGGACACGGAAGCGGCCCGAGGCAGTGTTGCCCGCGGGCGCGGACGGCCCGCGTGTAAAACGGGCGGGCCTCGTCCGGGTTTTACACGGCTAGGAGCCGAGCAGGCCCGCTGCGATGTTCACGCACAAGCCGAGCACCGCGACATTGAAGTAGAACGACAGGATCGACTGCGCGAGCGCCGCGCGGCGGATCGACCGCGAGCGCAGCACCACGTCCGAGGTTTGTGAGGCGACCGCAATCGTGAACGAGAAGTACAGGAAGTCCCAGTAGTTCGGCTGGAGCTTGTGGTCGGGAAACAGCAGTGCGGTCTCCGTTGCATCCGGGTCGTAGTACAGCCGTGCGTAATGCATGGTGAAAATGGTCGGAATCAGGAACCATGCGCCGAACATCGTGAGGCCGGTCAGCAGGTAGTGCCACAGCGTCGAGGTGCCGGCGGTGCCCTTCGCCGAGGCCAGTTCGAGCACGATCGCGACAATACTGGCGATCGTCGCGACGCAGATCACGACCAGCACCACACCGGCGTTTTCATCGTCGCGCCGTGCGAACTCGCGGACCCGGCCTTCGTCGGCCATGGCCATGTGTATCCAGATCAGCACCAGATAGCTCCACACCGCGGCATCCCAGCCGGCCAGAACACGCACCATGGTGTGGGTGTGTTCGGGGAGCACCAGCAGCGCGACCACGAGGCCGACGGCGAGGCCCGCCAGCATGCGGGGTCGATTGCGAAGAACCTGCGGATAAAGTTTTATGGGCATGGGGTCAAGGATGGAGGGCCGTCTGTGTCGCGAATTCTACCCGTGCTTCGAGCGCCATTTGTCGAATCGGTGAATCACAGGCTATAGTCGTTTGCAGTGGTCTTGCGCGCCGGTTTCAGTTGAAAGGCGATTGGCAGGCGGCATGCCTGCCGGAATGACTCACGATCGACTCACCATCTGGAGTCCCCATGACAGATGCTTCCGAGAACAAAGATGCGCACCACGACGTGACGCATCTGGCCGGTTTTTCGTCATCAACTTCGTCCTCCCCGCAGTCGCCTTCGCTTCAAGCTTCGCGTTCACGGTTGTTTTCATTTTCGTTCTCGGCTCCGCGCAGGGCATGGGTGCTAGGCGCATGTGCCACCGCTGCCGCGCTCGCGATTGCCGGCGCGGGCCGCTCGCTCTCGTGGATCACCCCGGCGTTCGCCGACGCCCCCGCCGGCGGCGGGCTCGATGCCTTCCTCGCACTCTCGCAACGTCTCACCGGCCGCACCGGCTTCGACGCCGTGCTCGGCAAGCGCGTCTATGACGCGCTCGCCAGATCCGACAGCCAGTTCTCGCAGAACGTCGCCGCGCTCAACATGTGGCTGCAAACCCATGGCGGGGTGCCGTCCGATACGGTCACGCAGGCACTGCAGGCCGATCAGCCGGTGCTCGCCAAGTCCGTCGGCGCGATCATGCGTGCGTGGTATCTCGGCCTGGTGGGCGACATGCCGCATGTGGACGTGGTCGCTTATGAAAAAGCGCTGATGTTCGAGCCGGTCAAAGATGTGTTGACGATTCCGTCCTATTGCCGCGATGTGCCGTTCTACTGGACGCAGAAGCCGGCGAATGCCTGAACGACGTTCGTCTCGTCGACATACAAGAGGGCAACAATGGCAAACTCAAATTCCGCCGACGTCGTCGTGGTCGGGTCGGGCGTGGCAGGTGGGCTGGTTGCGCATCAGATGGCGTTGGCCGGTGCATCGGTGATTCTGCTCGAAGCGGGACCGCGCATTCCACGCTGGCAGATCGTCGAGAACTTTCGCAACTCGCCGGCCAAGTCCGACTTCGCGACGCCGTATCCCTCCACGCCGTACGCGCCGCATCCCGAGTACACGCCCGCCAACAATTACCTGATCCAGAAGGGCGACTATCCGTACAACTCACAGTATGTGCGGCTGGTGGGCGGCACGACGTGGCACTGGGCGGCCGCTGCCTGGCGGCTGTTGCCGTCGGATTTCAGGTTGCACACGCTGTATGGCGTGGGACGTGACTGGCCTTATCCGTATGAAACACTGGAGCCGTGGTACGGAGCGGCTGAAGTGCAACTGGGCGTTTCCGGACCGGACAGCACGATCGATCTCGGTTCACCGCGCTCGAAACCCTATCCGATGAGCCAGCTGCCGCTCTCGTACATGGATCAGCGCTTTAGCGACGTGCTCAACGCACAGGGCTTCAAGGTGGTGCCCGAACCGGTCGCGCGCAACAGCCGTCCATATGACGCACGGCCCACCTGCTGCGGCAACAACAACTGCATGCCGATCTGCCCGATCGCCGCGATGTACAACGGCGTGGTGCATGCGGAGAAGGCCGAACAGGCCGGCGCGAAGCTGATTGCCGAGGCGGTCGTGTATCGCGTCGAAGCGGACAACAAAGGGCTCATCACCGCGGTTCACTACAAGGACCCGAACGGCAACAGCACACGCGTGACCGGCAAGCTGTTCGTGCTGGCCGCAAACGGCATCGAAACGCCGAAGCTCATGCTGATGTCGACCACTGACAAATTCCCGCATGGCATCGGCAACAGTTCCGACCAGGTGGGCCGTAACCTGATGGATCATCCGGGCACGGGTGTCACCTTCCTCGCCAATGAACCGCTGTGGCCCGGACGCGGACCGATGGAGATGACCTCGATCGTCAACTTTCGCGACGGCGCGTTCCGCTCCGATTACGCGGCGAAAAAGCTGCATCTGTCGAACGGCGTGCCGACCATGGGTGTGACCGCCGACCTGCTGAAAAGCGGCGTCACCGGCGCGGAGCTCGACCGCCAGATTCGCGATCGCGCGGCTCGCACGCTGAACATCAACAGCTTTCACGAGCATCTCGCGGAGCCGCAGAACCGTGTGGTGCCCTCGGCAGATCACAAGGACGCCCTAGGTATTCCGCAGCCCGAGATCTACTACTCGATCAACGACTACGTGAGGAGGAGCGCGGCGAACACACACGAACTGTATGCGCAGATTGCCGCGTTGTTCGGCGGCGCCGAGGTCTCGTTCGACGATACGTTCGCACCGAACAATCACATCATGGGTACCACCATCATGGGCAGCGATCCAGGGGATTCGGTGGTCGATGTGGACTGCCGCACGCACGATCACTCGAATCTGTTCATCGCCAGCAGCGGCGTGATGCCGACTGCCGCCTCCGTGAATTGCACGCTGACGATCGCGGCCTTGTCGCTGAAGTTGGCGGACAAGCTCAAGCGTGAAATCTGAGCCTGAACGGAGAGCCAACATGACGAAGAACACCTCTCGTGTGCAGCAGGCCGGTCTGCCTGTTCAGAACACGCGTCGCCGCCGGTTTCGGATGGCGACCCTGGCAGCCATTTTTTCGCTATTCGCGCTCTATGTCGCCTGGCACGAAGCGCATGGACCTGGCGCGCGGCATAACGACGAACTGCCGATCACGCAGGCCCACGCGGACGACGCTTCGCAACCCGCCGATGCTACTGCGGGTACGCCGGAGGCGGTGGCCAGCAGCGATCTCGTGAAACGCGGCGAATACCTTGCGCGCGTTGGCGACTGCGTGGCCTGTCACACGGCTGACAAAACACGCCCGTTCGCGGGCGGCCTGCCGATCAACACGCCGGTCGGCACGATCGTGACACCCAACATCACACCCGATCCGGACACCGGCATCGGCCAATGGAGCGACGCCGATTTTCTGCGCGCGATGCATGAAGGTATCGGCAAGAGCGGCGAGCGGCTGTATCCGGCCTTCCCGTATGTGGAGTACACCAAGGTTACCGATCAGGACGTGATGGCCATTCGCGCGTATCTGAAGACACTGACGCCGATCCACTATGCACCGCCGGGCAATACGCTGAAATTCCCCTTCAATCAGCGCTGGCTGATGGTGTTCTGGAACCTGTTCAATTTCAACGAAGGCCGCTTTGTCCCCGATCCGAAGCAAAGCGCCGAGTTGAATCGCGGCGCGTACCTGGTTCAAGGTCTCGCGCATTGCGAGGAATGCCATACGCCGCGCAATTTCATGCAGGGTTTGAAAACGAGTTCGCGTTTCTCCGGCGCGGTCCAGGCCGGCTGGCATGCGTACAACATCACACCGGACAAGAACAGCGGCGTGGGCAACTGGAGCGATGAGGAACTGGCGGCATATCTCTCGACCGGCGCGGCGCCGGGGCGCGCCAATGCGGCCGGCCCGATGGCCGAGGTGGTGACTGACAGCACGCAGTACCTGACTCAAGAGGACGTCGGCTCGATCGTCAAGTATCTGCGTTCGCTGCTGCCGATCAACGGCGGCGAATCGCGTCCGCGCGATCAGTGGGGCAATCCCGCCGTCGACGACGTCACCACGCTGCGCGGCACCACGATCAATACGGTGAACGGCGCGCAACTGTTCATCGCCAATTGCGCGACCTGCCATAACTGGACCGGGCAGGGCGTGGGCGCAAGCGCGCCGGGGGCGTATCCGTCGCTGATCCACAACTCGGCGGTCGGCGCGAGCGACGCCAACAATCTGGCGATGGTGATCCTGCACGGCGTCACTCGTACGACGAAACAGGCTGACGTACTGATGCCCGCGTTCGGCACCGAGCTTACCGACGATCAGGTGGCCGCCATCACCAACTACGTGACCAGACAGTTCGGCAATCCGCAATCCACGGTGACGGTGGATCAGGTGGCCAAACTGCGCACGCAGCAATAACGACCGTGTCAATGGCGCGTTTGCCGGTAAGTTCTGCGGCAGACGCGCCATTTTTGCGTCGTTTCTACGTGATTCCGCTGATCTGTGACGCGAGGAAAGATAGGGACCGCGCATACGCACTTGCGGATGCCGAACTATCATGAGCGCATGGATCCCGTACTCGTCAACCTCGTTCAGCATCATTCGGCCAATCAGGGCGGCCGCGACTTTGTCGTGGGCGATTTGCATGGCTGTGTCGATGCGTTGCGCTATCTGCTGCGCGACATCGCGTTCGATCCGGCGCGCGACCGGCTCTTTTCGGTCGGCGATCTGGTGGATCGTGGCGAGCATTCCGAGCAGGCTTTGGCCCTGCTCGACAAGCCGTGGTTTTACGCGGTGCTCGGCAATCACGAAGACACTTTGTGCGCGGTGGTCGATGGACGCATGCGGCGCCAGTGGTGGTACGGAATTGGCGGAACGTGGGCCGCGGATGTACCCGACGAACGCTTGCAGCAGTACGCCGAACGTCTGCGGACGCTGCCGCTCGTGCGTGTGGTGGGCAGCGGCAAGGCGCGCTTCAATATTCTGCACGCCGAATTCTTCGGTACGGACGCCGAACTCGACGCCGGAAATTTTTCGGCAGAAACGCGCCAGCAATTGCTGTGGGGGCGCGATCTGGCCGTGGGCAATAGCGATCCGCAGCGGCAGCGCGGGCTTTCACTGACGTATTGCGGCCATACGCCGATGCGCGACATTCAGCAGATCGGTTCACAGGTGTTTATCGACACCGGCGCATTCGGACCTGGCGGCAAACTGACGATCGTGGAGCCCCTGGCGTTGCGGCGCTGGTCGATCTCGGTCGAGGCGGCGCGGGAGAGCGGCGCGGCGGCGCTGGCCTTGCCTTGAGTGCGGCTCAACCCACCTGATTCAGTTCGAACACGATATCGATAGCCGCGCCGTTCCAGTTGTATTCCAGATACGCCGCGTGATGGCAGTCGCGCAGCAGTGTGGTTCTGAACGCGGCGAGGCACTCGCCTTCGTCATCCCGTACCGACGGATACACGATGCCGGGCGCGCCGGCCTCGCGCGCGGCGCGGCCGAGCGATTGTCCGGCGACATAGTCGTCGGGCGACAGCACCGCGAGATCGAGCGATGCGTCGCCGCGAATATCGACCACGTTGCCTTGCGCCGCCACGGTGTAGAGGCGCATCTGCTGCCGCATGGGCGGCTCGGCGGTTGCCTCCAGAAATTTCCCCGTGTGATAACGCGTTTCGGCGATGGCCGTGGCACGCGAACGGGCGCAGTAGAAGACGCCAAACGTGCCGTCCGAGAAGCGGCTGCCGAGCGGATTCAGATGCGTCAACGCGGCCATGATCGGTCCATATCCCGGGCCGAAACGACGCTCGTCGCGCGGTACGAGATCAAGTTCGCCGACTTCGGTGCGCAAGCGGTCGTTGGTCATCGCTTCGAGCGCATAGAGCGCGTCGAAATCTTCGGGCGATGCGACACGGTCGAACAGATTGACGGCCGGAAAGCGCGTCGGAATCACGCGATACGCGGGCGACCAGTCGAGCGGCGCGCTGCGCCAGCGGTCCTGCCAATGCGTTTTTGTCACGCCCAGCCGCCTCGCATCGCGTCGAGATACTGGCGCACGGCCACGAGATCGCTGATGTTGCCGGCCAGCATGCGGTCGAGCGCGCGGCGGCCACCGAACGGCGGCGCGCTGTTGGGGCGCCTGATCCAGGTGTCGGCGGCGCTGGGCTGTGGCAGCAGAATTTGCAGTGCCTTATAGATGCCAAGCAGCAGCGACAGGCGTTCCAGCGTGTCGCGGCCCAGACGTGCTGCTTGCGGGGCGGATTTCCATTTGAAATAGGTGGAACGGCCCGGCGAGCCGAGCAGCACGATCTGCTCGTCGGCGCTCAGGTCCCAGTCTCGCGCGATGTTGAAGAACGCGCGCAGGCCTGCCGCCGACATTTCGGTGAGCGTGGGTTCCGAAACCGGCCGACGGATCGGCGATTCGGGCTGGGTGGCGCGAGCAGCGTGAGCCATGACTGAGTAAGTCCTTATTTGTACTTGATGTTGATATTAGTCTAAATATGGATTATTGCAAGAGAATATAATCCCGGCTCGTTATGAAGCCGAAGATCAGGAGAAGCAGGAGATGTGGGTTCGTGCAGTAGCAACAGCAGTAGCGGTGTGGTGTGTGTCGGGTGCGGCAATGGCGGCTGGTTATGCGGAAGTGTGGAATCCGCCGGAGTCGGCCGGGCATGCGGTGAAGCACGCAAAGAAATCGGCGGGCGCCGCCAGGATCAAGCCGGCCTCCGGCGCCAAAACGGGTTTGAAGCACGCAGCGAGCGCTCAGCATGGCGCGCAGCGGGTTGCATCGGCGTCGAAGAGCGGCGCGCATGGTGGCGTGAAGAAGGTCGCGGGCAAGAAGGCAGGCCAGAGCGGCGTGGTCAAGAACGCGGGCAAGCCTAAATCGAAAGCAGCCGTGGTGGCGCAGGGTAAGAAGCCACACGCAAAAATGGCTCAGGCGAAGCCGGGTCAAGGCAAGATCATGCGCGCCAATCTGATTCAAGGGCATACCGCGCATTCCCACGCGGTTAAGGTGGCGGCTAAACCGCCTGCCGTTCCCATGAGCGCGCCTGCCAAGGCCGCAAACGTAGCGCCGAGCCCGGCTGCCGCAAACGTCACGGCAAGTCCCGCAGGCTCCAACGCTAATCAGGCTACCGCCAGCAGCGGTTCGTTGCCGCCGATCTTGCACTAACCGCCGGTTCAGGCGGCGCGTTTGCGTTTGATCTTCGCTCCAGGCGGAGCCAATGCGGCGCGGCCGAGTTCGACGATGCGCGCCGAGAGTTTTTCGAGCCGTGGCGACTGGACCTTCCAGGCGTGCCAGTACAACTCGACATCGGTGGGCTGCTTCGGCGCAAGGTCGACCAGTTCACCGCGCTCCACGGCATCGCCGAATTCCAGTTCGGGCACCATGCCGTAAGCGAGGCCACGCTGGATCGCCATGTAACGTGGCGCCGGTGCGGGCACGTAATGGCACGGATAAGCTTCCGGCGGCAGGCCGAAGCGCGTCTCGAGAAAGCGCGCCTGTAACGCGTCCTTGCGTGAGGACAGAATTACTGGCGCGCGCCGTGCGCTTTCACGCGTCAGGCCATTCGGAAACCATCGCTCGATGAACGTTGGCGACGCCACCAGCCGGTAGCGCATCGCGCCGAGCCGTTCCGCGAAACAGCCGCGCATCGGCGCCGGTTCAGTCGTAATGCAGCCGATCGCGAGGCCTGAGGCGAGTAGCGCGTGGGTGTGATCCTGGTCGTCGACGGTCAGATCCAGCAGGACGTTTTCCCGCAGCAGGATCTCGGAGAGCGCGGGGAAAAACCACGTGGACAGCGTGTCCGCGTTGACGGCGGCGGCGACGTTCAGCAGTGCTTCGTTGGCGCCCGCCAGATCGCTGGCAAAGTCGTCTTCGAGCAGCGCGGCACGCCGTAAATACTGCAATAGACGCTGGCCCATCTGCGTCGCTCGGCACGGGCGCGTGCGCACGATCAGCGGATTGCCCAGGCGCGTTTCTAGCGCCCGCACACGCTGCGATACCGCCGACGACGTAATGTTCAGACGCGCGGCGGCCTGCTCGAAACTGCCGGTTTCGATCACCGCGCGGACGGCGGTGGTTTGTCGGGGGTCGAGGTCCACTTGGTGCCTTGGGGAACGATAAGGCTTACGCAGCCTTTCGCGGACGGCCGCCTTTCTTGCCGTTCTCGCGGGCGGCCGCCGATTTCGCCTCGGATTTCACGCTGCCGCCGCTGCGTCCGATATCGCGCATCCATGCTTTTGAGCCGAATACGCCGTCGATCAAGCCATGTACCGACACGACCACATCAAGCGCCGGAAAAACGAGCGCAGAACCGAGACCGAAAATCTCGATCGAGCGCAAATCCGCTGCAGTCGCGTTGTGCAAGCCTTCCACATAGGCGATTGGCACCAGCAGCGAAATGTCATTGGTCAGCGTGATTTCGAGCCGTTTGGTGCGGGGTTTATAGCGCGCGCTGCGCGCGGCGGGGCGCCTGGCGGTTTCGGCGCCGCGTTCCCTCGCAAGCCGCCATTCTTCGCTGCTGTTCATGAGTGGATTCCTTTCCATGCGGAGCACAGGAACGGCACCATTTCGGTAATGCGTTTTGCCAGCCGGCGCGCTTCGCGTTCTGAATACCCTCGGGCCTCGCGGATGGAAGCCGGGCCCTCGGGACAATTCAAGATAAAGATAATCTCACCATCCGGACCGAGAACATGAACATGAGGCGGAGCGTGATCGTGAGGGTAGATGACCACGATCAGCCCGTCGATCCGGGCAATGATGGGCATGGCAGCTATTATATACCGTAGCCGCTTGGGTTTTTGAGGGCGCGGCCGAATGTCTCAACCGCTTGCCAATCCATTCGTCACCAATCGCAACGTTTCCATCGACCGCTCGTCCCTCACCCGCGAATGCAGTGTCACGCGCGACTCCGGCAACTCAGGCAAACCCAGCCGGGCGCCGACATCGACCAGGCCTCGCGGCGCCACCCGGCGCGCCAGCGGCGACACGGCGAGACCGGCCGCCACCGCGGCACCGACCGCTGCCACACCGCCGCCGACGAACACTTCCTGCCAGGCAAGCCCCGCTTCATTCAGCGTGTGCAGCGCGACGTCGCGCACATTGCAAGGCGGACTCAGCAGCGCCAACGCCAACGGCTCGCCGACGCGCGGCAACCATTCCGGCATAGCGAGCCAGCTAAGCGGCTCACTGAACAGCACGTGTGCGTCGTCGCGCGGCGGCTCGTCGGCGCCATAACGAACGATCACCGCGTCGAGCCGCCGTTCATCGAATTGCGCGAACAGCGCGGCCGAGGTACCCAGATGCAATTCGACCACCAGACCCGGATCGTGCGCGTTGAGCCGTGCTAGCAATTGCGGCAGGTTCGGTCCCGCGACATGTTCGCTCAGCCCCAGCGTGAGCCGCCGGCGCTCCACCGACAGCGAACCCAGTGCCCGCTCATGCGCGTTCAACAGATCGCGGGCCGCGCCAAGGAACGCATTGCCGTCCGCGGAGAGGCGCACGACGCGCGGCGTGCGCTCCACCAACTGCTTGCCGAGGTGTGCCTCCAGTCGCTTGAGCTTCAGGCTGACGGCCGATTGCGTGGTGTCGAGCGCATCGGCGGCCCGCGTGAAGCTGTGCAGGTCGGCGACCAGCACGAAGGCACGTACTGCATCGAGATCGAGAACTTTCATTTCAATTGAATATAGATGAAATAGCCGATGATGGCTGTTCATTATGACTGAGTGCGCCTAAGCTGTGTTTACCCCATCACAGCAAGCAAGGAGTTTCATCATGCCGCTCACACGAATCGCATTGCGCGCAGGGAAATCAGAGGAATACCGGAAGGCGCTGACGGACAGCATTCAGCGTTCGCTGGTGGACACGTTCAATGTGCCGAAAGACGACATCTTCATGCTTATCACCGAGCACGAAGCCGGCAACTTTGTGTACGACAAGCAGTATCTGAACGTCGAACGCAGCGACGATCTCGTGATCATTCAGATTACGTTGAACAACACGCGCACGCTCGAGCAAAAGAAGGCGCTGTACAAGCGCATGGCGGATGAACTGGCGGAGTCGCCGGGGCTGCGACGAGAGGATGTGTTCATCAATCTCGTCGAAGTGCTGAAGGAGAACTGGTCGTTCGGTAATGGGATCGCGCAATACGCGGTTTGAGCGACTGACGAATGAGATGGGCGGTGCTGCGTCGCTATAATGGTTCGCTGTCCTTTCCTCGCACATCGCCCGTTGCCGCCATGACATCCGACCACCTCGATCCGTCTCATGAATCCCTTGAACTCGGTGGCTCCATCTGGTTTCAGGCCGGCGCGCAAACGCTCGGCGGCGCGTCACGGATCGCGCTGCTTGCGGCGATCGGCGAGACCGGTTCGATTACCAGCGCGGCGAAAGCCATCGGCATGAGTTACAAAGGCGCGTGGGACGCCGTCGACACAATGAACAATCTCGCCGGCGAGCCGCTCGTGGTGCGCTCAACCGGCGGTAAAGGCGGTGGCGGCACGACGCTCACATCGCGCGCCGTGAAGCTGATCGAAACGTTTCGCGCGGTCGAACGCGAGCATCGGCGCTTTCTCGAACGGGCGGGGGCGGCCATTGAAGGCTTTGCGACGGAGTGGGATCTGATCGGTCGCATCGGCGTGAAAACAAGCGCGCGCAATCAGCTTTATGGAACCGTGACGGCGATCACGCGCGGAACGGTCAACGATGAAGTGACGCTGGCGCTGCCAGGCGGCCATACGCTCGTTGCGGTGCTCACGCATGAGAGTACCGAGACGCTGGGCCTCGTGAAGGGCGCGGCGGCGTTCGCGTTGATCAAGGCGTCGTGGGTCGTGCTGCTCGTGGAGAATGAAAACGGTGCGCCCTTGCAACTGTCCGCGCGCAATCAGTTGCGCGGTACCGTGCAGAGCGTGAAGCGCGGGGCGGTCAACGCGGAAGTGTCGTTGGTGATGGATGGCGGTACGGTGATTACCGCGGTCGTCACGAACGAAAGCGTCGATACGCTCAGGCTTGTGGAAGGCGGGACCGCGGTCGCGGCTTTCAAGGCGTCGAGCGTGATTCTCGGCGTGAAGGACTGAATGAACCAGGGGCGCTGCAAAGGCGCGCCCTCAGGTCAGGACTCGCTGCGCACGTAGCCCGTGAATGTCTGATTCTCGCGCACGCAACCATCGCTGACCTGCACGACCTGATCGCCGAAAGCGGCGACATCGTCGGGATCGTGTGTGATCAACACCATCGGAATATCGAGCCGCGTTTGCAGGTCCGATAATTCACTGCGCATGCGCTGACGCAGCGCGCTATCGAGCGCGGAAAACGGCTCGTCCAGCAACAGCAACTGAGGTTGCGCGACCAGTGCCCGCGCCAGCGCCACGCGCTGCTTCTGTCCACCCGAAAGCTGTGCCGGATGATTACCCGCCAGGCTTTTCAATTCAAGCGCGTCGAGCCAGTAGTCGACTTGCGGATGCGAGATTCGCGCGCCCGGATTGAGCCAGCCCTGCTGCAACCCGAAGCCAATGTTCTGCCGCACGTTCAGATGCGGAAATAGCGCGTAGTCCTGAAACAGATACGCAATCTTGCGCGCCTGCGGTTTCTGATCGACGCCGCGCGTGCTGTCGAATAGCGCGTTACCGTGCAGCGTGATCGACCCGTCGTCGGGGCGCAGCAAGCCGGCGATAGCCTGTAGCGTCAGGCTCTTTCCCGCCCCGGACGGCCCGAACAGTACAACGCGCTGCGTGGTCGTCCTGAATGAGACGTCGAGCGTGAAGCGCCGCTCGGCGCTCTGGAAGGTCTTGCGGATGTCGACGGTGAGCGGCATATCAGCGGGACGTCAAAAGCGTGTGCTGCGGCACCAGACGGCCCGCAAGCAACAGGATCACGACACACGTCACCGAAGTCACGAGCACGAGGAAATTGGCGGTGCTGTCGTCGCCGGCCTGCACGGCTGAATAGACCGCGACAGAAAGCGTCTGCGTGCGGCCCGGCAAGTTGCCCGCGATCATCAGCGTCGCGCCGAATTCGCCGAGCGCCCGCGCGAACGCCAGCAATCCGCCGGCGAGAATGCCGCGCGCGGCGAGCGGCAGCGTCACGCGAAAGAAGATTGCTGTCTCGCTGACGCCGAGCGTGCGCGCGGCCCGCTCGAGCTGGGGATCGACCGCTTCAAAGGCGGCGCGCGCGGACTTCAGGACGAGCGGGAACGCCACCACCGTCGACGCAATCACCGCACCCTGCCAGGTGAACACCAACTGGATATCGAAGCGGTCGAGCCACCCGCCGATCACGCCGCGCCGGCCGAGCACCACGAGCAGGTAGTAGCCGAGCACGGTGGGCGGCATCACGAGCGGCAACATGAGCAGCGAATCGATCACGTCGCGCGCGCCCGAGCGCCAGCGCGACAAACCGAAGCCGGCCGCGACGCCGAACACCAGATTGAGCGCGGTGGCCCAGCCCGCCACTTTCAGCGATAGCAGGAGCGGAATCCAGGCCTGTTGCATGAGCGTGCGGTACCTGAATTAATGCGCGGGCTTAAAGCCGTACTTCGCGAGCACGGCCTGGCCGGCCGGCGAGAGCACGAAGCTCATGAAGGCCTGCGCATCGGCCGCGTGACGGCTGCCTTCGACCTGCGCGATCGGATAGGTGATCGGCGTCTGCGTCGGCACGTTCAGCGCGACTTTGACCTTGTCGGGCATGACCGCGGCATCGGTGCTGAACACGAAGCCGGCATCGACTTCGCCGCGCGACACGTAGTCCAGGCTTTGGCGTACGTTCGATGCCAGCACGGCCTTCGCATTGACCGCGTCCCACACGCCCGCGGCTTGCAGCGCGCCTTGCGTATAGCGGCCAACCGGCACCGAAGCCGGATCGCCATAGGCCACACGCTTCACATTCGCCGACGTCAGATCGTTCAGCGAGGCCGGTGCGAAATGGCTGTCGGTCGGTACGATCAGAACCAGCGAATTGGCGGCGAAGTCGCGGCGCGTGGCGGGAACGATCACTTTTTCGGCGGCAGCCTTGTCCATCGCTTTCTGGTCGGCGGAGGCGAACACGTCGGCGGGTGCGCCCTTGACGATTTGCTGCATCAGCACATCGGACGCGCCGAAGTTCAGCAGGACCTTGGTGCCGGGATGCTGTTGTTCGAAGACCTCGCTCACTGCTTTGAACGCGTTGGTCAGGCTGGCGGCGGCGGAGACCACCAGTTCGTCGGCGCGTGCATTGGCGCTGACGGCAACGGAGACGGCGCTGGCGATGAACAGCGCATGTTTCACAAGGCGGCGGGACAGTGTCATGAAGGTAGGAATGTCCGGGGTGGGCCGGAACGGCGGGTTAAAACGCTATCGTAATATATGAAAGGTTATAGCGGTACCCATGACGATTATTCAATTGCGCGCATGAAGTGACGTGCGGATCGACGCGCGGGGGCTCCAGCTTCCGGAAGAGCGCCCGGCTGAGTGTGCTTCAGACGTCCGGCGAATGCGGCGGCGTAAGCGTGTTGAGGGTTTGAGACAGCGGTGCCGTAGCGGGGCGAACGTCGCGCACGGCCCGCCATTTGGCGCGAATGAACGGCCGGTCGTGACCGGACACCTTCAGCGCGATATGCGTGACCCAGCGTTGCGTCGGCACGTGCACGCCGTGCATCAACACCGCGAGGACCATCAGACTGGCGGTGACGGGCCACGCCGATAACCGGCCCGGCTGGAGATTCCACGCCATGCGCACGAACACCAGCGCCGCCAGTGCGCCGACCAGGCAGCCAGTGACGGCTTCAGACGGCGAGTGGGCGCTCAGCACGACGCGCGACAAGCCGACCGCGATGCCCGCGGCCAGTCCGAACACGACGCCAAGCAGACGGATGGCCGGCCGCGCCGGCAGCAGCATCAGGAACAGCGCGACCGGATAGACGGCCGTGGACAGCATGGCATGACCGCTGACGCCGGTGAAATCCAGTTCGCGTATGCCGACACCCCAGCCGAGAAAGGCCAGCTTGGTTACGGTTACCACGCCGATGGCCACGCCAAGCAGCAGCAACCAGCCAGCCGCCATGCGCCACGTGTAGCCGATCGCCAGCCAAAGCGCGATAGCGAACGCGAGCGGCAGCGTCATGCCGGCGGCGCCGAGGCTGGTGATCGAGTACCACAGGTGGACAGGTAAATCGGGCATGGCAAAAGAGCGACCAAGGCCGCGTAGAATCGGGTTGGTAATGGTTTAACGCGCGAACGGCGTGAATCGCCGACGCCGCGAAGGCGTATTCCGAAATTATTTACCCACCAGTATAGACGGGTGCTTCGGAGCAGACTTGCCACGCGCCAGGCTTTTTGCGACGGGACGTTGGCTGGCGAACAAGCATTGCGGAAGTTTGACGTTGTTGCTGTTACAAGGTTCGCCGGGCGGAAAATTCGGTGCTCGACAGTGATTTAGGCCGCCAGCATCGCATGAGGATTGGTGTTATTGTGCATTGCACAACAAAGCGTCGTTCTATCGGACGGCACCTGTCCCTTTTTGCGAGGTCACCCGCCGATGGCAAAAAGTCTATCGAAAATCTGGCTACGCGGTCTCAAGCGGCTGCTCGCCATTCAAACCGAGCACGCCCACGCGACCACCAAGCGCGCCCCCACGCGGCCGGCGCGCGCCGCCACCAGCAAGCCTTCGGCCAAGGTCCGTCCTGCCAAGCCAGTGGCAGCGCTACGCGCGTCCGCAAAACGCGAAGCGCCGCGCGCCGCGCCGCGGGAGTCGCGGGAGTCGCGGGTTCGCCCGCGTGCTTCGGCATGGGCAAGCGGCTCGTGGACGCGCTCGTTCCATTCGGCGCCTGTCGCGCCTGGGCGACTCGTCAACCATCTTCAGTACGGCTTGTATATCCCGTCTGGCCATGCGCACGAATCGATGCCGCTGGTCGTGATGCTGCATGGGTGCACCCAGTCGATCGATGAATTCGCGGAAGGCACGCGGATGAACGTGCTCGCGGACCGGTTCGGGTTTGCTGTGGTGTATCCGGAACAGTCGAAGCACGTGCATGCGCATCGCTGCTGGCATTGGTACGACGCCGGCGACAGCGCCGGCGGTGCCGAGGCCCGTGCGGTCGTCTCGCTGGTGGATTCGCTGGTTGCCCAGCATGGCTTCGACAGCGAGCGCGTGTATGTCGCCGGAATTTCCGCCGGCGCCGGCCTGACCGCGCTTCTGGCCGTCAACTATCCGGAGCATTTCGCAGCGGTCGCGCTGCATTCCGGCCCCGCTTTCGGCGAGGCCCGCTCAGGCATTACGGCGATGGACGTAATGCGGCGCGGCGCGCGCCGCGAGCCGGCCGCGCTGGTTGACGAACACGTTAATGTGGCCGACTACCCCGGCATGCCGGCCATCATTTTCCATGGCGACATCGATCACGTGGTCGCGCCGGTCAATGCGGACCAGTTGGCGGAGCAGTTTCTCCGTCTGAACCGGATCGTCGACGAGAAAGGCGTGCGCAAATCTGGCGAAGTCAAGGAAGAGCGCAAAGGGGGCGTGGTGATGCGCGACTATCTGCGAGGCGGGCGCCGCGTGGTGCGGCTGTGCCGTGTGCAGGGGCTCGCACACGCCTGGAGCGGCGGTGACGACGCGGTACCGTTTCATTCCGCCAAAGGTCCGGACGCGAGTGCCATGGTGTGGGAATTCTTCAGACACCAGCGCCGCACGGGCACCGGGCGTATCGCGGAAAGCACCACCACAGAGGCCTCGGCGGACTCGCGGTAAGGTTGGAACAACACTTCGAAATGAGTATTGGCGGTTTCTTGGGGTTTTCCCTATAATAGGGGTTATCCCTTAGGCGTTAACGCCTAAACTCATTGTCGAGGTTGACCATGTACCTGCTTACACGCCTGTTTCTGTTTCTGACCAAATCGCCCGATCAACTCGCGAAAGAACGCGCTGACGCATTCCTCGCAGAAGCAACCGATCTGTACGATCTGGAATTCCGTATGCGCAAGCTGGACCGCGAAGCCACCGCCCGTCATCCGGCGTGGATGACCCAGAGCTAAGCTGCGCGGGTTTGAAACATCGGCGCGTAGTGAAGAACGCCGGTGTTTGGGGGCAGGTCCCCAAGTGCCACAAGTCACAAAGTCATAAGTCGCTGGAAGTGTAGCGACAGCAAAAAACGCATCGCTCAGTCTCCTCCAGACATTTCTGAGCAAAATATGAGAGCGGGCACTTACTTGCCGAAACGGGCAAGTGTACGCTGCCGCGCCTCAGCATGATCGACGATCGGCGCAGGGTAATCCTCGCCCAATATCACGCCGAACTCGGCAAGCCGTTCCGCACCCGCCAGCCATGGCGCGTGAATCCATTTGGCCGGCAATTTCTCAAGCTGCGGCAAGTAGCGTTTGATGAAACGCCCTTCGGCGTCGAACTTTTCGGATTGCGTGACCGGGTTGAAAATCCGGAAGTACGGTTGCGCGTCGCATCCCGTCGATGCCGCCCACTGCCAGCCGCCGTTGTTCGCCGCGAAATCGAAGTCGTTCAATTGCTCGGCGAAATAGCGCTCGCCGAACCGCCAGTCGACGCCCAGATCCTTGACCAGAAAACTCGCCGTCACCATCCGCAGGCGGTTGTGCATGTAGCCGGTGCGGTTTAGCTGCAGCATCGCGGCGTCGACTAGCGGATAGCCGGTGCGACCGTCGCACCACGCGGCATACGCGTCGTCCGCCGCCGGACCTTGCTCCCAGCGAAGCCAGTCATACTCTTCCTTGAACGACGCGCCGGCCGCCAGCCTCGGATGGTGCGAGAGGATCATGAAGTAAAAATCCCGCCAGATCAGTTCCGAAAGCCATGTGGCCGAGCCTTGCCCGTCGGGCTGCAATGAACTTTCGTAGGCGAACCGCGCGAGCGTGCGGAGCGAGACCGTACCGAAACGCAGATGCATCGACAGATAGCTCGGGCCTTTGACGGCGGGAAAGTCGCGCCGGTCCTGATAACTGTCGATGCGGCTCATGAAGTCATCGAGCAGACGTTGCGCGCCGCTCATGCCGGTGGGCAAGTTGAGTTCCGCGAGATTGCTCGGTGCGAAGCCCAACTGATCGAGCGTCGGTAACTGGCGGTCCAGCTTCGGCGGCAGCGCGGCCAGATGATTCGAGTAGCTTTCTACCGGATACGGCTTCAAATCGAAAGCTGTTAGCTGCTTGAGCCACGCGTTCTTGTACGGCGTGAACACCGTGAACGGTTTGTTCTGGCCCGTCAGCACTTCCTCACGCTCAAAAATCACCTGGTCCTTGAACGTCAGCCATTGGCGTCCAGCATCGGCAAGCCGTTCGTGTACCGTTTCGTCACGCTCGATCGCGAGCTGCTCGTAATCGTGATTCGCGAATACCGCGTCGACGCCGAGTTCAGCGGCAAGCCTGGGCACCAGATCGACCGGGTCGCCATACAGCACGACGAGGCCGCCGCCCTTGGCGCGCAATGCCTCGTCCAGCTCGCCCAGCGCAGCAAGGATGAACTCGATGCGGCGGTCCTGCGCTTGCGTATCCGGATGGCGGATCTGCCAGCCATCGATCAGCGGTTGCAGGATTGTCGTGTCGAATACGAACACGCACCAGACGTGCTCGCAATGCTTGAGCGCGTAGTAGAGCGCGGCGTTGTCCGTGCTGCGCAGGTCGCGGCGAAACCAGAGCAGGCCGGTATCGAAAGTGTCGTTCAGGCGTCGGACGCGTGTCATCGGAATCGTGGACCGGGGTGAATGGCTGCGTGATCGACCGTCGAACGTCGAGCGGCGCAATGATGAACTGCCGGGCGACGCTACTACGAAACTGAGCGATTATTCACGGCATTGGCGATGGTAAGTGATTACGCGCTCCCGTAACGCACATTACGTGCCGCGTCCATAAAACGGCTCAGCGCCCGGCCCTGTTTTGCAGGGTGCAGGCGCTGTTCGGCGTGGCGCGGTTTTGCCGCGCGCTGTCAACTACTCATGAGCGAGCCATTCAGGCTGTGGCTTAGGCGATTTCCAGACGCACCGCGACGTTATTGCGCGTGGCGTTCGAGTACGGGCAGACTTGATGCGCTGCGTCGACCAGTTCCTTGGCCGCGTCGGCGGCGAGGCCCGGCAACGAGACGCGCAGATCGATGTCGAGCGCGAAGCCACCCTTGTCGTTCGGGCCGATGCCCACTTCTGCTGTCACCTGCGTGTCGGCCGGCAAAGCCTGCTTGTGCTGGCCGGCGACGAATTTCATCGCGCTCAGGAAACACGCCGAGTAGCCGGCTGCAAAGAGTTGTTCCGGGTTGGTGCCGGCGGCGCCGGTGCCGCCCAGTTCACGCGGTGCGGCCAGTTTCACGTCCAGCGCATTGTCCGACGACACTGCACGACCATCACGGCCACCGGTGCTCGTTGCGCTTGCCTTGTACAGGATGTTCATGGTGTTGCTCCTTTATCTGGGTTGTCAGGGTCTGCCTGCTTGCCGCTGTTTGCTTGCCAGCCGTTCTGGCGCAGTGCTATCGAAGCGGCATGTGGTAAAGATAGTACACAAATCATTTGTGTGCAAATTAATTTTTGCATCGTATCGATAGCGTGCGTTTTGAAGCAGACCGGCTACTGGTCCATGTAATCGTTGAGTGTAGTGCGCAAACGTGTCAGATCGTCGCGCAGACGGAGCAGGAATTCCGGCGACTGTTGGGTCGCACAGAAGATTTCCGCCGGCACTTCGCGTGCCTGACGTTTCAGGGCGGTGCCGGCTTTGGTGAGGCGGATATAGACGAGCCGCTCATCTTCGACGCCGCGTACCCGCTCCAGGTAGCCCTGCGCTTCGAGACGTTTGAGCAGCGGCGTGACGGTTGCCGAGTCGAGATTCAACCGTGCGGCGAGGTCCTTGACCGTCACGTCGTCGGCCTCCCACAGCACCAGCATCGCCAGATATTGCGGATAGGTGAGGTTGAGCTTGTCGAGGAGCGGCTTGTACGCTTTCGTCATCGCAAGCGAGGTCGAATAGAGGGCGAAGCAGAGTTGCTCGTCGAGCGTGAAGGGTAAGGCGGGGCGCTGGGTCATGTTGCATCTCGCATAAAAAGAGCGTGCAAATCGATTGCGCGCAAACCATTGTGCCGCAAATCGAGGCAGGCTGACGAGTAGGGGGATTCAATGAAGCCGCGGGCGGCGCGCGCCAGGGCAGGACGGCGGCGGGCGCAGAAAAGCGCCCGCGCCTCAAGCGTACTCAAGCCGCCGGTGTGGTCGGCAGGTCCGGCGCTTCGGGTGTTTGCACGCCGAAGCAGCCGCGATAGGTCGCGTAGAACGAGCAATACAGCATGGTTACGACGATCATCGTGGCGGGCATCAGGATCGCGAACGCGAAGTCGCCCGCGCCGAGCGCCTGCATCAGCGCGGTCAGGCCGAACGAGACCGTTGTCGACACGGCGAACCACAAAGCGCCGAACACGATGAACGCACCACGATTGCGCCAGCAACTGACGACGCTGAAAAACATCGCCTTGACGGGCGGCACATCGTGCCACGCGGTAAGAATCGGTGAGAACCAGAAAATCATGGCCACCGGGACGTAAAACGCGAACGCAGTCAGTACCGCCAACGGAATATTGCTGTTGGCGACCACGTCCTGATCCACCGTGGTGATGCCGAGCATGACCTTCAGCAGCATGCCGCCGTCGGCGAGCGCCGAGCCGGCCAGCACCAGCGCCATCGCGACAACGTACAGCACGCCCAGCACCAGCAGACGTTTGGCGACCCCGGGGCCATACGAGTGAAAGCCGTCCACCAGAATGGTCGGGAACACCGGCTTGCCCGCGATGGTGTTGCGGCACGCCGCCATGAAGCCGACCGCGACACCCGGAATGAAGACCAGCGGCAGCACGCCGCCGACGACCGGAATCTGCGCCGCCAGCGTCATGACCAGCAGATAGGTGAAGAACAGCGTCAGAAACGCGAGCGGGTTCTTGCGGAACAGCCAGATACCCTGCCGGAACCAGACATAGCCGGTTTTCGCGGGGACTTCGATCAGTTGCATGAGGTATGAATGCCTGGAAGTGCAACGCCGGTCAGGCGTTCGCGCAGGATGCGCTCGAAATGGCCGGGGTCGTGCGGTTTGAGCAGCTCGGCCGCGCGCGGCAAATGAAAATCATACAGGCGCGAGACCCAGAAGCGGTAAGCGCCCGCACGCAGCATGTCGCCCCAATGGCGGTTTTCTTCGGCGGTGAACGGGCGCACGGTTTGATAGGCGCGCAGCATGGCTTCGGTGCGCGCCTCGTCGAGCTTGCCGGTGGCGAGGTCGACGCACCAGTCGTTGACCGTGACGGCGACGTCGAACAGCCACTTGTCGCAGCCGGCGAAATAGAAGTCGAAGAAGCCGCCCAGACGCACCTCGTGGCCAGTTCCCGGCGCGGCATGCGCGAATAGCACGTTGTCGCGGAACAGGTCGGCGTGGCACGGGCCTTCAGGCAACCTGGCGTAATCCGCCGACGCGAAGAACGCCTCCTGATGCGCCAGTTCCGACGACAGCAAGTCGCGTTGCGCACCTTCGAGGAACGGCAAGATGGCCGGCACGGTTTCCTGCCACCACGGCAGGCTGCGGAGGTTCGGCTGATAGCGTGGGTAATCGCGGCCCGCCAGATGCATGCGCGCGAGCATTTGCCCGACCTCGACGCAGTGCTCGATTTGCGGCGCCATCTCCGGCGCGCCTTCGAGTTTGGTCACGATGGCCGCGGGTTTGCCGTGCAGCGTGCCGAACAGCGCGCCGTCTTCGCGTGGCATGGGATCCGGCACCGGTACGCGGTGCGCGGCTAGATGCCGCATCAGATCGAGATAGAACGGCAGTTGCCCGGCCGTCAGCTTTTCGAAAATCGTGAGGACGTATTCGCCGCGCGTCGTCGTCAGAAAGAAGTTGCTGTTCTCAATACCGGACGGAATGCCGCGAAACTCGACGACTTCGCCGAGATCGTAGTGACGCATCCATTCTGCTAGTTGGGGTTCGGTGACAGCGGTGAAGACAGCCATGCGGGAAACGTCGGATCAGGTTAGTCGGGCTGGCGCAAGGCGGCCAGTGCGAGGTGTGAGGTGCTGAAAATCGGCAAGCAGGCTGAAAGCCCGGGGCGACGCCCGTGGGCCGCACAGATAGGGGAGCGGCTTATGTCGCGCCGCCGCCCCGGCATGCATCAATAAGTCAGATTCACTGACGGCAAACGGGTGCTCGCGCGGCCGTTGTCGCGCACCGTGGGTGATGTGTCGAGCGGTGCGCTCATCTGGTAGCGCGTGCCGAGATTCGAATGCACGTTGATTTCAACAGGCTTGCCTTTGTCACGATATTCGGTGATTTCGGTGCCGTTAGCGCTGCGTTCGTAGAAGCTCGGTGTGCGCGGGACGTTGATTTCGACCTTCGAGCTGACCTCGGCGGCCGGACGATTGATCTTCGCCAGGTCAGGCAGACCGGCCCGTTCATTAGCGGACTGGGGTGCATCGGCGGGCGGAGTGTCATCGACAGGCTGGGCAGCCATCGCGGCGTTGCCAAAGGCGAGAGCCAGTGCAACGGCGACGGGAAGGAGCGGCTTCATGGTGATTCTCCAATATGGTGCCCCGATTCTAGCAAATCCAGCATTGCCCCCGGGCGCGATCACCTTATTTTGCGCCGCTTTCGCGCGACGTGCGCGCATTCTTGCGGCCGCCATCGCGGCAGTTGCGGTAGGCGCCGCGGGGTCATTTGGCGATCCCGGGTTCCGTGGTAATGTCATCTCATCAATCGAGGTGAATGAAGATGAACAACGATACCAATCAACGCGCGGTGCAGACTCCCGCCAACAGCTTCCCAACCGAATCCTTTGACGACGCGACCGAGGCCGTCACGCGCCTGTCGGCGATTTATGAGGCGAACACCTCGTTCCTGCGCGACGCCTTCGCACGCTATCGCCGCAACGAACTGTTCGAGCGCCGGGTGCGCGCCTGCTACCCGTTCGTCCGCGTGCGCACCGAAGTCAACACGCATATCGACTCGCGCCGCTCGTACGGTTTTGTCGCGGGTCCAGGTGTGTTCGAGACCACGGTCACGCGGCCGGATCTGTTCGGCGACTACTATCGCGAGCAGTTGCGCCTGTTGGCCAAGAACCATCACGTGAAGATCGAAGTGGGTGTGTCCGACCAGCCGATTCCGATTCACTTCGCATTCGCTGAAGGCATCCACCTCGAGGGCGATCTGGATCGCGAGCGCCTGTTCCTGATGCGCGACGTGTTCGACACGCCGGACCTCGCGCTGCTCGACGACCGCATCGTCAACGGCACCTATGAGCCGCTGCCGGGCGAGCCGCATCCGCTCGCGCTGTTCACGGCGGCGCGGGTGGATTTCTCGCTGCATCGGTTGAAGCACTACACGGCGACCTCGCCCACGCATTGCCAGAACTACGTGCTGTACACGAACTACCAGTTCTATATCGACGAGTTCGTCAAACTCGGCCGCACGATGATGGCCCATACCGACGACGCGGAACTGCGCGCCTATCGCAGCGAATACACGTCGTTCGTCGAACCGGGCGACGTGATCACGTACAACGACAATCTCGGCGAGCAGGCGCAGGAAGGCACGGCGCCGCCGCGTCTGCCGCAGATGCCCGCGTATCACCTGAAGCGTGCCGATGGCAGCGGCATCACGATGGTCAATATCGGTGTCGGGCCGTCGAATGCGAAGACGATTACCGATCACATCGCCGTGCTGCGTCCGCATGCGTGGATCATGCTCGGCCACTGCGCGGGTCTGCGCAATACGCAGCGTTTGGGCGATTACGTGCTGGCGCACGGTTATGTGCGCGAAGACCACGTGCTCGACGACGATTTGCCGCTGTGGGTGCCGATTCCCGCGCTTGCCGAAGTGCAGGTGGCGTTGGAACGCGCAGTCGCGCAAGTCACGCAACTGGACGGCGTCGAGTTGAAGCGCGTGATGCGCACGGGCACGGTGGCGAGTGTGGATAACCGCAACTGGGAGCTGCGCGATCATCGTGAGCCGGTGCAGCGGCTGTCGCAAAGCCGCGCGGTCGCGCTCGATATGGAAAGCGCGACGATCGCCGCGAACGGGTTCCGCTTCCGCGTGCCTTACGGCACCTTGCTATGCGTATCGGACAAGCCCTTGCATGGCGAATTGAAACTGCCTGGCATGGCGGATCAGTTTTATCGGGCGCAGGTCGATCAGCATCTGCAGATCGGGGTGAAGGCGATGGAGTTGTTGCGGATGAATGGGCTGCATCGCTTGCATAGCCGGAAGCTGCGTAGTTTCGCGGAAGTGGCGTTTCAGTGAGCGTCCGCGTTGGCTTCGCGGAATAGGACTGTGAGCAGATCGGCCATATGGAGGATTGCGTTAGGGCAATCGCATGACGCTCACACGCCGATCAGTCTGTGGCGCGATTGATCGTTGGCGCGGACCTTGAGGCGGCGCATTTTCAGTCCTGCGCATGTGTTTGTATCGCACTTGAGCAGATTCAATGCGATACGGCACAGGCTTACGAAGCTCTGCGCTGTATTCTCGACTCTCACATGGGACTGGTTTTCGCCAAAGATCATGTCGAGTACCCAGTGCATGCTGTTTTCGACGCCTTGAAGGAAATCCCATCAGAGGATCGAGCAACTCAGGACCCGCCGTGATCCTGTTGCTTTTGTTTGCCGTGCGCGCCTGTCCCAGTACCACGCTCAAGTCACTACAGTAGGCCGACGCCACCAGGTGGAGCGCACGCTGATCGTTGCGATGAGCGTCGCGCACCGTCTCGCCGTTGAGGGTTATCGCCTGATCGGTCAACGCCAGGAATAGACGCGCATTCCAACTTCGCTTCCGCGCATGTCTGGATCGTTACCCCGATATCGGCGCTCGACAGAATTGCACACAGCGCCACCACCAGCACTTCCGTCAGGTCGTGAGCCGGCGTGAGGCTGCGCAGATCGCGCAAATCTCCAAACGCTTCTTCGATACTGAACACGCCTTTTTGCACCACTTTTTCTCGGCCACGAAAGCCAGAGCACACGCGTCTTCAATAAAGCTTACAGGGTGCTCGTCACCATCTGTGACGTTTCATGTAATTGCCCTGCGGTATCAGCAATGACCGCCATTTTTTCGGAATTATCTGATGTTAATCGCATCGGCGGCAACGATACATTTTAAATGTAGTGAGAGCTACATTCATAGGCGGCGATATCCACCAAACTAAATAAAAATACAATGACTACTAGACGACTATTTTTGCGAATAAGTACATTGTCTCTTGCTGGTATCACGTCTCAAATCGCAAGGGCGACTCCAACATCCCCCCAAATTGCAGCCACGTCGTTGCGCGGATATGCGTTAACAAACGGCGCAACTGCATTGAGGCGCGACGACGGCGCATGGGTATTCTGGGTGCGCATCATAAATTTTGAGGACCCGAGTAGTGACATTGCCGCGAGTCTTCAGGTGGCTACAGATAGAGGGTTCTCGCAGATTGTTGATGTTCTGCCTGTCATTCTCACAAAGACGAAATCATTTATCGCCCAAGTGGTGTACGCACCAAAAACTGGAAATACACAGCTCTATTATCGTTATGTTGTCGGATCGAGTCCGTCTACTGCACCGTCCGTCAGCTCATCCGTGAATTCAATTGCTCCATGGAATGCAGAATCAAAGGTTGAATAAAATGCCAAAAGTGGAAATGGTGTTGCAATTCATTGAAAGCGGCTCAAATTCGATGACTACTTATCAGGCGCTTATGTCTGCGGCAAGTAGCCCAAGTGACTCGCTGTCAGTTATTCAGAATGGCTCCAGCCTCGTTGCAACGATATCAAATGTTGCTCCGATGATGCAGCCAGTACGTATCATGACAAACGGATTGGCCGCGACGTCTGCATTAATACGAATTGTGACAGATTGGAAAGACCCGAACAAAAAGATCCAGCCGGGAGACGTGCTGACCGTTGTAAGTGCGATTGGAACGATGGCTATTACGCTGCTTGTTTGGGCGGAAATTGGCCCAGGTGCCGCAGCTGTAGTCGGTGGACTCGTCCTTGCTGCTGATCTGCAATCTTCCTTTCAGCCATATATAAACTCTACAAAAGTATGGCTAGGCAGCTATATGACAAACGTGCTGCAAGTCTCGAACCCTCCGTCAGTTGCTAGCGCGTCACTTTATTGGTCAAGTCTCGGAACTGGGAGTGGATACATGCTGGCCTCATACAACGAAATATTGACACAAAAGGGTTTGTTCATTTGTCTGAGCGATAAGGGTATTGTTTCGGGTAGTGGTTTGATACCTACGGCGACCCCCGTTCCAGGTAGCTTTACGCCAGTCAACGAGGATCAATACAAGGAAAACTACTGCCGATATCTGAGTGTTGAGCAGGGTTGGAGCGATATTGTTAGTGGAATGGATTACTGCAAGAACGTAAAATTCAGATAGTTATGATAGCAATGCCGCGTTGTATTCGGATTTCACTTGCCGGATTCTTTCTCGCCTTCCTGTGCGAGGCTTGGGTTGAAATCGGCTTACTTCACTCCGGTTCTCTGCCGTGGGAAGGCCGTCTGGCCGTGTTAGCTGGTCTTGCGGTAAATCCCGTGGCGCTTGTGTATGGGATAAAGAGAACGAAATGGGCTTGCGATCTGTTTAAATGGATCGGAGTCTTTGGTCTCGTATGGACTATATACGGCCACCCATATTTGCAAGAATTGGGCTTATGGGCTATCGCGCTAATTACCGTTTCTGTGTGGCTCCGACTCGGCGCGCTCTTCATATGGCGGCGCAAGGCATCGAAAGATTGGATCGAAGCCGCTATTACTGGCGAAGGTCTGTGGCGGCGCAGATGAATGCCGAATAAGGGGCCTTTCTCTTCTGCCCTCAGTTACCGCATTGCGCGGTAACTGAGGGCAGAAATTTTCGCCACAGTCATCCCTGTGACTTTCAAATTACCCAGACATCTAGGGTTTCAGTAGCCTGTAGATCTTTGCCGACCTCCGCCAGGAGAATAGCGTCCAGGCGTTCATCACTACGACCGCAATAATCCAAACTACAACACGCGCACCGGCGTCGCCGCTGTAAGCTTCGTTTATCCATTTAAGGCAAAGCAGGATCGATATCAGGATGCCTGCCACAAACCACCAGAACGAAGTCTCGGGCGAATTGACGCCGCAAATCTCGCCCGTCGAGTGGTTTAACCATCCCACAAGTGTTTGCCAGTTATCCGTATCACGCAGTACCGCCGTCACGACCATGCCGTTTTCAAGTCGAGGCGCGCCGCGCATTTGTACAGCGTACTGACGTTTGCCTGCAACCGTGACGTTAAATGCTGTGCTGATTGTTCTGCTGCCATACTTATCTTTCTCGGCGACTATCCCGCCGAAGTTTTCAAGCGTGACGGTAACGGCGTGGTAGGTCATAAGCAGATGGCGCAGGGGCTGGATCCATAAGCATAGCTGTGCTCCGTAATCCCGAAATACTGACCGTACCGTTTCTTGGCACCGCATTGCGTTTGGTCAATGTGATTCTCGATCCGCTATGTTTGGGGGGGGCTGTGCGCCAGGCATTGCATCACGCAGGTTTCCCAAAAGGGACTCAAAACTGCCCAAACCCCGTCAGCCCGATCAAACTCCCAGCCGCCAGCAGCCACAGCGGATGAATCCGGGTCTTCAACGCCAGCACCACGGTAAAAGCGCAGATCGCCCAGGCAATCGCCGTCGGGTTCGACGCTTCGGCGATCAGCGCCGCGCTTGCCGCGATGATGCCGGCCGTCACCGGCACCAAGCCCATTTGCGCGTAACGCCGCCACGGCCGGTCCTTGAAGCGATCCCATGCATGTAGCGCGAGAATCGTCACGAGCGAAGAGGGTCCGAACTTCGCCACGGACGTCACCAGCATCCCCGCCCAACCCGCCACGTGCCAGCCGACCAGTGTGACGATCATCAGATTCGGCCCCGGCGCCGCCTGGGCGAGCGCGAACAGTGCGCTGAATTCACTGGCCGGCATCCAGTGATGCACATCCACGACCTGACGCTGCATCTCCGGAAGAATCGTGTTGCCGCCGCCGAACGCCAGCAACGAAAGCTGACTGAAAATAATCGCGAGAGAAATGAGCGTGTCGTTCATTGTGTGGCCCTCGACGCGATGTAGATGCTGAGCGGCGTGAGCACCAGCATCGTAGGCAGAAGCGGCAGGCGCATGATGGCGATCGCGATGAAACCGAGCGCCGCGATAAGCGCGGCCATCGGTTTATTGCGCAACGGCAGCAGGATTTTCACGGCCATCGAGATCAGCAGGCCGGACGCCGCTGCGGCGAGACCGGCAAACAGATGGCGAACGTGCGGGTTGTTTTGCGTGTGTTCGTACAGCAAGCCAAGGCCGATCACCACCAGCGACGGTCCCGCGATCAAGCCGAGCAAACCTGCCAGCGCACCTGGCACACCGCGAAAGCGCATCCCGATCGCCACGGAGAGATTGATCACGTTGCCACCCGGCAAGAATTGGCACAAGCCGAGCAAATCGGTGAACTCCGTGCCGGTCAGCCAGCGCCGCTGCTCGACCAGGGCGCGCCGCGCCAGGGGCAGTGCCCCGCCGAACGAGATCAGCCCGAGACCGAGAAAGCCGCCAAAAATTTCCCGCAATGTGGGCGCGGGTGCGAGAGCAGCCTCGGTCGAGGTGAGATCGTGATCCATATCGTTAAGCTTCCAGTTCAAGCTCAGGAGGGTAGCGCCGAACCAGCCTCGCGCAAAACGATTTTTGAGCGCGCCTTTGTGATCTAGAATCACAAGCATGGCCCGTAATCTTCCTCCTTTTCCGGCGCTGCGTGCCTTCGAAGCCGCGGCACGGCATGAAAGCTTCACCGCCGCGGCGAACGAATTGCATGTGACGCACGGTGCAATCAGCCGGCAAGTCGCGGCTTTTGAAGCATGGCTCGGCGTGCAGGTATTCCATCGCCGCGGCAAGCGCGTGCGTCTGACCGACGACGGCCGCCGCTATCTGGGCACTGTCCAGGCTGCGTTCGACAGCATTGCGCTTGCCACGGATCAACTGCGCGATACGGGTGTCGTTCACGTTTTAAGGGTGAATGCACTGCCGACCTTCGCGATGAAATGGCTGCTGCCGCGGCTCCATCAGTTTCAGCGCAAGGTGCCGAATGTGGAACTGCGCTTGTCGACTTCAAACGCACCGGTCGAGACCCTGGACAGCTTCGACGTCGCGGTACGGCGCGGTCCGGCGCATTGGCCGAACTGCGTGAGCGGCCATTTCCTTGGCGAGAGCGAGATTCCGGTGTGCAGCCCCGCGCTGCTGCAACGCTCGCCGATCAAGGTGGCCGACGACCTCGCGAGGCACGTGCTGTTGCACTCAGATACGCGGCCCGATGCGTGGAGTAACTGGTTATCGGCAGCAGGAGTCACAGCGAAATGCCGGAAGAAGCAGTCGTTCGATCACTTCTATCTGGCCTTGCAGGCAGCGGTGGATGGTCTCGGCGTGGCGCTCGGTCCGTTGCCTTTGCTGGCGGACGAGCTGACATCGGGACGGCTCGTCGTGCCGCTGCCAGGTCCACGTATCGATGCACGCGGTTACTGGTGGGTGGCGAGGCGGGAGGTCGCGCAGGCGCCGCTCGTGGCGCAGTTCTGCGAATGGCTGCAGGCGCAGGGGGATCAGACGGATGTGGCGGAAGCGAGCGACCTGGAGGCCGCCCGCTAGAACTCGCGCGTGTTGCTCAATGTGGCTTGAACATTGAGCATTGAGCACGGGCCAGGCACACCTACTTCGCGCACGGGGCGCGAAGTTCAAGCCTCACAGATAGAACATCCGGTCTTCATCCGACTTGGCCGGATGTGGTTCGGCTTCTTCGCGGTCTTCGTAGAACTTCAATACCGCTTCGAGGACCTGGTCCGGATCGTCGATCACCTGCATCAAGTCCATATCTGCCGGATTGATCAGGCCCATCGGCGTGAGCGAGTTCTTGAACCACGCAAGCAGGCCTTCCCAGAACTCGCCGCCTACCAGAATGATCGGCACGTGGCGCGATTTCTTGGTTTGAATCAGCGTGAGGACCTCGGCGAGTTCATCCAGCGTGCCGAAGCCGCCCGGCATGACGATCACCGCATCCGAGTTCTTCACGAACGTGACCTTGCGCGTGAAGAAGTGGCGGAAACGCAGCGAAATGTCCTGCCACTGATTGCCCGATTGCTCGTGCGGCAGTTCGATATTCAGGCCGACCGAAGGGGCCTTGCCGGCATGAGCGCCCTTGTTGGCGGCTTCCATAATGCCGGGGCCGCCGCCGGAGATGACCGCGAAGCCCGCGTCCGACAGTTTGCGCGCGATTTGCGTGGCGAGTTTGTAATAGGGCGAGTTCGGTTTCAGGCGCGCTGAACCGTAGATGCTGACAGCCGGACGAATCTCCGAGAGGTACTCGGTCGCCTCGATAAACTCTGCCATAATCGTGAACATCTGCCACGATGCGCGGGCCTTCTTAGCCGTAGCGCGCTCTTGATCTGCGAGTGATCGCAGACTCGGAATCACTTTTCTCTTAGTCATAATGCCTGAAGAACGAAGCCTTGAAGGTAAGACCCTGCTATTGGTCGACGGTTCGAGTTATCTGTACCGGGCCTACCATGCGATGCCTGATCTGCGCGGACCCGAAGGTGGTCCGACGGGTGCGCTCTATGGAATGATCAACATGCTGCGGCGCATGCGCAAGGAAGTCACTGCAGAGTATAGCGCGTGCGTGTTCGACGCCAAGGGCAAAACGTTCCGTGACGACTGGTATGCCGACTATAAGGCGAACCGCCCGTCCATGCCGGAGGATCTCGCTCGCCAGATCGAGCCGATTCACGTTGCCGTGCGCGCGCTCGGCTGGCCGCTGCTGATGATCGAAGGCGTCGAAGCCGACGACGTGATCGGTACGCTCAGCACCGAGGCCGAAAAGCGCGGCATGAATGTGATCGTGTCGACTGGGGACAAGGATCTGGCGCAGCTCGTGTCGGATCATGTCACCCTCATCAATACGATGACGAATGAGAAGCTCGACCGCGAAGGCGTGATCGCCAAATTCGGCGTGCCGCCGGAGCGCATCATCGACTACCTGTCGTTGATCGGCGATACCGTCGACAACGTGCCCGGCGTCGATAAATGCGGGCCGAAAACGGCGATCAAATGGCTTGCGCAGTACGAGACACTCGACGGCATCGTCGCACATGCGGACGAAATTAAAGGTGCGGTAGGAGACAATCTGCGACGTGCGCTCGATTTTCTGCCAATGGCGAAGAAACTCGTCACCGTCGAGCGGCAATGCGATCTGACCGGTCATATCGTGTCGATCGAGGAAAGCCTGCAAAGCCGGCCGGAATCGCGCGAGGAATTGCGCGACGTGTTCACGCGCAACGGTTTCAAGACCTGGCTGCGCGAAGTGGAAGTCGCCGAGGTCGTGGAAGGTCCCGAGACCGATGTGCCGCCGGCGCTCACCGTGGATCACGAACGTCACTACGACACCGTGCAGAGCTGGGAGCAGTTCGACGCCTGGCTCGAGAAAATCAACGCCGCCGAATTGACGGCGTTCGATACCGAGACTACCTCGCTCGATCCCATGACCGCGCAGATCGTGGGCGTGTCGTTGTCGGTCGAACCCGGCCATGCCGCTTATGTGCCGCTCGCGCATCGCGGTCCGGACGCGCCCGTGCAACTGCCGCGCGACGAAGTGCTGGCCAGGCTCAAGCCGTGGCTGGAGAGCGCAGAACACAAGAAAGTCGGCCAGCACATGAAGTACGACGAGCAGGTGCTGGCGAACTACGGCATCGAAATGCGCGGCGTCGAACACGACACGCTGCTCGAATCGTACGTGCTCGAGTCGCATCGTACGCACGACATGGACAGCCTCGCGCTGCGCCATCTCGGCATCAAGACGATCAAGTACGAAGAGGTCGCGGGTAAAGGCGCGTCGCAAATCGGTTTCGACGAAGTCGCTTTGGAGCAGGCCGCCGAGTATGCAGCGGAAGACGCCGACATCACCTTGCGTCTGCATCAGGCTTTGTATCCGCAAGTGGCCGCGGAGAAAACGCTCGACTACGTATATCGCGACATCGAAGTGCCGACCTCGCGCGTCTTGCGCAAGATGGAGCGTACCGGCGTGCTGATCGACGCGGAAAAGCTGCGCGCGCAAAGCAGCGAAATCGCCACGCGTCTGATTCAACTGGAAAGCGAAGCGTACGTGCTGGCCGGCGGCGAATTCAATCTGGGTTCGCCGAAGCAGATCGGTCAGATCTTCTTTGAAAAGCTCGAATTGCCGGTGGTCAAGAAGACTCCGAGCGGCGCGCCGTCCACCGACGAAGAAGTGCTGCAAAAGCTCGCCGAAGACTATCCGCTGCCGAAGATCCTGCTCGAACACCGCGGCTTGTCGAAGCTGAAATCGACCTATACCGACAAGCTGCCGCGCATGGTCAACGCCACCACCGGCCGCGTGCATACGAACTATGCGCAGGCGGTGGCGGTCACGGGCCGGCTGGCGTCGAACGATCCGAACCTGCAGAACATTCCCGTGCGCACCGGCGAAGGCCGTCGCATTCGCGAGGCGTTTATTGCCCCGCCGGGCCATAAGCTCGTGTCCGCCGACTACTCGCAGATCGAACTGCGCATCATGGCGCACATTTCCGGCGACGAATCGCTGCTGCGCGCGTTCTCGCATGGCGAAGACATTCACCGCGCCACCGCGGCGGAAATTTTCAGCGTAACGCCGCTCGAAGTCTCGAACGATCAGCGGCGTGTGGCGAAGGTCATCAACTTCGGCCTGATCTACGGCATGAGCGCGTTTGGCCTCGCCGCCAACCTCGGCATCACGCGCGATGCGGCCAAGCTGTATATCGACCGCTACTTCGCGCGCTATCCGGGCGTCGCGCGCTATATGGACGAAACGCGTCTGAGCGCGAAGTCCAAGGGCTACGTGGAGACGGCGTTCGGTCGCCGCCTGTGGCTGCCGGAGATCAACGGCGGCAACGGTCCGCGCCGTCAGGCAGCGGAGCGCGCGGCCATTAACGCGCCGATGCAGGGCACGGCCGCCGACCTGATCAAGCTGTCGATGATCGCGGTGCAGAAGTGGATCGAAGAGTCGAAGATCGGTACGCGCATGATCATGCAGGTCCACGACGAACTGATTCTCGAAGTGCCCGACGCGGAATTGTCCGATGTACGTAAGCGCTTGCCGGAACTGATGTGCGGTGTCGCCGCGCTGAAAGTGCCGCTGGTCGCCGAAGTGGGCGCCGGCCTGAACTGGGAAGAAGCGCATTGACGTGAATGTGACGGGGCGCCTGAAAGGCGATAACGTCGTGCACATGTCACATATGCGTATTGATAGCTTGTGACAACCCGTGCCGCTCGCGGACAATCAGCCAGAACAGACGGCGCGCCCTTGATGTCCAGGGCGTGCCGTAGCGACGCATAACCCATCGGCAAATACGGAGAGTTCAATGCATCGTTTTATCGTCGTTGGCGGAGGCGCGGGGGGGCTGGAGTTGGCGACACGCTTAGGCGACCGCTATGCACCCCACAAGAACAAGGGCGGTGTGCGCGCGCAAGTGACGCTCGTCGACCGCAATCCAACCCATATCTGGAAGCCGCTGCTGCATGAAGTGGCGGCCGGCAGCATGGACCCGTTCACCCAGGAACTCGAATATGCGGCGCAAGCGCGTTGGCACAGCTTCGAGTTTCAGCAGGGCGAGTTGACCGGTCTGGACCGCGCGAACAAACGTCTGACGCTCGGCACCGTGCTCGACGACGATGGCGCCGAATTGCTGCCCGCACGCGAACTCGAATACGACACGCTGATCATCGCGATCGGCAGCACCACGGCGTTCTTCGGCGTGAAGGGCGCGCCCGAGTTTTCTCTCGCGCTCGACACGGTTAGCCAGGCGGAGCGCTTCCGCAAGCGCCTGATCGCGGCCTGCATGCGCGCGGAGCACCAGGTGCATGAACCGGTCGAATCGAACCCGGGCACGTCGCCTTCGTCTGAGCCGCGCATCCAGGTGGCGATCGTCGGCGGTGGCGCGACGGGTGTCGAACTCTCGGCTGAATTGCGTAACACGGCCCAGGTGCTGTCTGCGTACGGCTTGCATAAGCTCGATCCGCGCCACGACGTCGGCATCGTGCTGATCGAGGCGGGCCCGCGCATTTTGCCGGCCTTGCAGGAGCGCGTATCGACGGCCACCGCCGAATTGCTCACCAAGCTCGGCGTGAGGCTGATGATCGGCGAGACCGTGGCGGAAGTCGCGCCCGGCATGATCCGCACGGCCAGCGGTAAAACCGTGCGCGCCGACCTGACGGTATGGGCGGCAGGCATCAAGGCGCCGGCCATCCTGAGCGAGCTCGACGGCCTGCCGGTCAATCGTCTGGGGCAACTCGTCGTGCGCCGCACGCTGCAAACCGAAATCGACGACAACATCTTCGCGCTCGGCGATTGCGCGGCTTGCCCATGGCCGGGCAACGAGCGCAATGTGCCGCCGCGGGCACAAGCGGCTCACCAGCAGGCCAGCTTTCTGATGAAGGCGCTGGCGGCCCGGCTCGAGAACAAGCCGCTGCCTGAGTTCACCTACCGCGACTTCGGCTCGCTGGTGTCGCTCGGGCACTTCAGCGCGGTCGGCAATCTGATGGGCGGTGTGATCGGCGGCAATATGCTGATCGAAGGGCTGTTCGCGCGCTTCATGTACATGTCGTTGTACCGGCTGCATATCGCGGCGCTGCACGGCTACGCGCGGATGGTGCTCGACACCTTCGCGCACTGGCTGCGGCGCACCACGCTGCCGCGGGTCAAGCTGCACTGAGGGCTGGTTGCAGGCTGAACGCGCCTGAGAAGGATGCATCTGCAACAGGATGCCGGTGAAGCGTATCCTGTTGCATCCACCCTTCCCCCGAGGAGCGCCGCATGCTGAAACCCGAGATCGACAGCCTGGTCCCGCACGTTCCCTTCAATCGGCGTACTTTCATCAAGGCCGCGTTCGGCACCGGTTTCGCCATGGCCGTGTTGCCGGTGTCAGCGCAAACCATCCATACCGATAGCGACGGTCTGGAGGCCGGCGAGATCGCGGTGCATTCCGGCGACACGCTGGTGCCGGCTTATCGCGCGCAGCCCAAGGGCAAGACGCACTTGCCGGTGATTATCGTGATCCATGAGGCGTTCGGCGTGCACGAGCATATTGCCGACGTGTGCCGGCGTTTTGCCAAACTCGGTTATCTGGCGATCGCGCCGGATCTGTTCGTCCGCGAGGGCGATCCGGCGGTGCTGCCGACCATCCAGCAGATCAGCAATCAAATTCTGAGCAAGGTGCCGGACCAGCAGGCGCTGGACGATCTCGACGCCACGGTCGCGTGGGCGGGCGAGCACGGCGGCGATCTGAACCGGTTGGGGGTGAATGGTTTTTGCTGGGGCGGACGTATCGCGTGGCTGTATGCCGAGCACAATCCCCGGCTGAAGGCGGCGGCGGCGTGGTATGGCCGGGTCAGTGGCGATCACAGCCAAACGATGCCCGCGAACCCGCTCGATCGCGTGGCGGATCTGCACGCGCCGGTCCTGGGTCTATACGGCCTGCAGGATCAAAGCATCCCGCAAGACACGCTCGAGCAGATGAAGCAGGCCATCGCGCAAGGCCCGCAGGCGGGGCGCGGCTCGCAATTCGTCGTGTACGACGACGCGGGCCACGCGTTTTTTGCTGACTACCGGCCGAGCTATAAGAAGGCCGACGCTGAAGATGGCTGGCGACGGGTGCTGGTATGGTTCAAGCAGCACGGCGTCGCTTAAGTCAACCGCCCAGTCGCTTACGGATTCGGACCCGTTGCAACCGGCCGCTTCGGGTCAGAACTCCATTCACTCCACGATCCCGCGTAGAGCGCCGCGCCATGCAGGCCAGCGACTTCCATGGCGAGCGCGTTCACACATGCCGTCACGCCCGAGCCGCATTGCAACACGACGTGCTCCGGCGACGTGTCGCCCAGCAACGCATGGAATTCCTCACGTAGCGTGTGGGCCGGTTTGTAGCGGCCGTCGGCGGTGAGGTTGTCCTTGAAGAAGCGGTTGAGCGCGCCGGGAATATGGCCGCCAACGCGATCCAGCGTTTCGTTCTCGCCGCGATAGCGATCGTTCGCGCGTGCATCCACCACCACGCGTTCTTTCGTGCCCAGATTGCGCTCGACGGTCTGCGCGTCGACGGTGACGGAAAGCGGTGCGCCTGCCTTGAAGTCGCCGGTGTTCTGCGCCGGCGCGTCTTGCGTCAGCGGATGGCCGGCGGCTTGCCAGGCTTGCAATCCACCGTCGAGCAGCGCAACCGCGTCGTGGCCAAGCCAGCGCAGCAGCCACCATGCGCGCGCGGCATACATGCCCCCCTGCGCGTCATACGCGACCACCTGCTGACCCTGCTTGAGCCCGCGGGACTCCAGCGTTTCCACCAGCCGCGCGCGCTCCGGCAGCGGATGGCGGCCGTTGCTGCCGTTCTTCGGCCCAGACAGATCGCGATCGAGGTTCAGATAGTGCGCGCCAGGCAGATGCCCGGCCAGATAGGCTTTCTCGCCCGCCTCTGTGTCGGCCAGATCGAAGCGGCAATCGATGACGAACACGCTGCCCGGCGCGGCAGCCAGCCGTTCCGCGAGGTTGGTCGCGGAAATGAGTGTGGTGTAGTGAGTGTGCGGCATGACGTCTCCGGTCCCATGCAAGATGGTTGTAAAGCGGGCGATTGCGGCGCTCGCCCGGCGGCTTGGCGCCGTTAGCGAATGGCCGAACGATACTGATAGTCTAAACAAAAAAAGACGGGCCGAAGCCCGTCTTTCCATGCTTTGATGCGGTTCGCGCAAGCGATCGGTTCAAGCGCCGATGCATACGGAGCACGCGCGGACTCCGCGCGAATCAGATGGCGCCGAGTTCGCGCCGCAAGAATTCGTGGAAGTGCTGCATGCCGTCTTCCATCGGACTCTGATACGGACCGACCTGTGATTCGCCGCGTTCCATCAGCGCGCGGCGGCCAGCGTCCATACGCTCGGCGATCTCGTCGTCTTCGCGGGCCGTTTCCATGTAGGCGGCGCGCTCGGCTTCGACGAACTCGCGTTCGAACAGCGCGATTTCCTCAGGGTAATAGAACTCCACCACGTTGGTGGTTTTTTGCGGACCGCGCGGAATCAGCCACGACACGACCAGCACGTGCGGATACCACTCGATCATGATGCCCGGGTAGTACACCATCCAGATCGCGCCGAATTCGGGCGGATTGCCGCCACGGAAGCGCAGCACTTCGTCGTGCCATTTACGGTACGTCGGGCTGCCCGGCTGCTCCAGATCCTTGTGGACGCCGACCGTCTGCACGCTGTACCACTCACCGAATTCCCACGTCAGGTCGTCGCAATTGACGAAGCTGCCGAGGCCCGGATGGAACGGCGCGACGTGGTAGTCCTCCAGGTAGACCTCGATAAAGGACTTCCAGTTGTAATTGCACTCGTGCACTTCGACGTGATCGAACATGAAGCCCGAAAAATCGAAGTGTTGCTTGGTGCCGAGGCGTGCCAGATCCCGCGCGACGTCGCGCCCCTGCGCTTCGAACAGCAGGCCTTGCCAGTTCTGCAGCGGCGTGGCGCCGAGATTCAGGCAGGGGTTGTCAGCGAAATGCGGTGCGCCGAGGAGCTGGCCGTTCAGATCGTACGTCCAGCGATGCAGGGGGCAGACGATGTTCTCCGCCTGGCCGCGGCCGTTGAGCATGATGGCTTGCCGGTGGCGGCACACGTTCGACAGCAGTTCGACTTGCGACTGCTGGTTACGGACGAGCACACGCCCTTCGCTCTCGCTGGGCAAAGCAAAATAATTCCCCGCTTCGGGCACCATGAGATCGTGGCCGATGTAGCGAGGACCTTTCTTGAAAAGGGTGTCGATTTCGCGCGTTAGAAGCGCTTCGTCAAAGTAAGCCGTGACTGGCAGCTGGCTGTGGACAGACCGCAACTGCAATGCATTGCTCAGATTGGACATTCCCACTCCCGTGAAGACGTGAAAGCAGTGAACAACCCAACCATCGATGGATTCGATTTAGGGAGCCCGCGATTATACCCGATTCCCCTTCCTCGGGGCGCATAAGTGCCTGATTTGGGTCAAAAATGTCAGAGAAGTTCACGGTTTTTGCCGCAGACCAATCGATTTTTTTCTGCGAGACTGAGGGCCGGATACGGAGGGTCATGACGGGGCGTGGGCGGCCGGTGGGATCGGAAATGTCGCTTTTGCCGTAGAATGTCCGACTTGTTTTAATTTTGCGACTATTCATGGCGAAGACCGCGTCGAAAGATACTGCTGCCGCGTCGGCTGAAGGCGTCGACACCACGCCGCTGCCCGAGAATTACGAGGCGGCCCAGGCCGAGCTGGAAGGGCTGGTTGCGCGTATGGAAGGCGGCAATCTCAGTCTCGAGGAGTCGCTTGCCGCCTACCGGCGCGGTGCGGCCCTCGTCGCGTTTTGCCAGCAGCAGCTCGAGAAGGTCGAGCAGCAGGTGCGCGTGCTCGATGGCGAGACGCTCAAGCCGCTGCCCATGAATACCGCAGGCACAGCCGCTACTGAAAGCGGGGACGACCTATGACATTCGAACAATGGACGCGCGCGGTACTCGAACGCGTCGAATCGGCACTAGAACACTACCTGCCTACGGAAGCGACCGAGCCGGCCAAATTGCATGAGGCCATGCGCTATGCGGTGCTGGGTGGCGGCAAGCGGGTGCGCCCGTTGCTGTGCCACGCGGCCGGCGAGCTGACCGGCGCGCGGGCCGAGTGCCTGGACGCGGCAGCGGCGGCGCTGGAAATGATCCACGTGTATTCGCTCGTGCACGACGACATGCCCTGCATGGACGACGACGCGCTGCGTCGCGGCAAACCCACGGTGCACGTCAAATATGACGAAGCCACGGCGCTGCTGGTCGGCGACGCGTTGCAGGCGCAGGCATTCGTCGCGCTGACGTCGGACGTGCTGGCGCCGGCGCAGCAGGCATCGCTCGTGCGTGAACTGGCTTTGGCGAGCGGTTCGGTCGGCATGTGCGGCGGCCAGGCCATCGACCTCGCGAGCGTCGGTCACACGCTGACGCGCGCGCAACTGGAAACCATGCACCGGATGAAAACCGGCGCCTTGCTGCGTGCCGCGGTGCGCATGGGCGCGCTGGCGGGCGAAACGCCGGATGCGGACGCCATGCGTTCGCTTGACGCGTATGCGGCCGCTGTCGGCCTCGCGTTTCAGGTTGTCGACGATATTCTCGACGTCACGACCGACTCCGCGACGCTTGGCAAGACGGCGGGTAAAGACGCGAAGGACGGCAAGCCGACCTACGTGTCGATTATTGGGCTAGAGGCGTCGCGTGCGCTTGCCGCGCAACTGCGCAGTGACGCCCACGCTGCGCTTGCGCCGTTTGGCGCGCGCGCGCAGCGTCTTGCCGAATTGGCCGACCTGGTGGTGAACCGGGTTAGCTGAACGCGAAAGCCCGCCGCCGCGCACCTTTGCTACGGGGTGCATGTATGAAGTGCGGGCGCGTAAGTTTTCCTACAATGGAACGACGATGTACGACTTGCTGAAAACCATCGACGACCCGGCAGCCTTGCGCCGCCTCGATCGCCGCCAATTGCAACCGCTTGCCGACGAGTTGCGTGCTTTTGTGCTCGACAGCGTATCGCAGACGGGCGGCCATCTTTCGTCCAATCTCGGCACGGTCGAGTTGACCATTGCTCTGCACTATGTGTTTGACACGCCACGCGACCGCATCGTGTGGGACGTCGGCCATCAAACCTATCCGCACAAGATCCTGACGGGCCGCCGCGACCAGATGCACACGCTGCGTCAGCTCGGCGGCATCTCAGGCTTCCCGAAGCGTGACGAGTCGGAATACGACACCTTCGGCACCGCGCACTCCAGCACCTCGATCTCGGCCGCGCTCGGCATGGCCGTCGCCAGCAAGCTGCAGGGCGAGAACCGCACGGGCATCGCCGTGATCGGCGACGGTGCGATGACGGCCGGCATGGCCTTCGAGGCAATGAACAACGCCGGCGTGGAAGACGACGTGCCGCTGCTGGTCATTCTGAACGACAACGACATGTCGATTTCGCCGCCGGTCGGCGCGTTGAATCGCCATCTGGCACGCCTGATGTCGGGCCGCTTCTACGCCGCCGCGCGTGCGGGCGTCGAACGCGTGCTGCGCGTCGCGCCCCCCATGCTCGATCTCGCGCGCAAGCTGGAAGAGCACGCGAAGGGCATGATCGTGCCGGCCACGCTGTTCGAAGAGTTCGGTTTCAACTACATCGGCCCGATTGACGGTCACGACCTCGATTCGTTGATCCCGACGTTGCAGAACATCAAGGAACTGCGCGGTCCGCAATTCCTGCACGTCGTGACGAAAAAGGGCCAGGGCTACAAGCTGGCCGAAGCCGATCCGGTGCTGTACCACGGCCCGGGCAAGTTCAACCCGGCTGAAGGCATCAAGCCGGCCACCACGCCGTCGAAGAAGACCTACACGCAGGTGTTCGGCGAATGGCTGTGCGACGCGGCCGAGCTGGACGCGCGCGTGATCGGTATCACGCCGGCCATGCGTGAAGGTTCGGGCATGGTCGAGTTCGAGAAGCGTTTCCCGGATCGCTACTTCGACGTCGGTATTGCCGAGCAGCACGCGGTGACGTTCGCCGGCGGCCTGGCCGCGGACGGCATGAAGCCGGTGGTCGCGATCTACTCGACCTTCCTGCAACGTGCTTACGACCAGCTGATCCACGACGTCGCGCTGCAAAACCTGCCGGTGGTGTTCGCCATCGACCGCGCGGGTCTGGTCGGCGCGGACGGCGCCACGCACGCCGGTGCTTACGATCTGGCGTTCATGCGCTGTATCCCGAACATGACGGTGATGGCGGCATCGGACGAAAACGAATGTCGTCAGATGCTGTACACCGCATTGCAACAGCCGAATCCGACGGCGGTGCGCTATCCGCGCGGCGCCGGCACGGGCGTCGCAACCGTCAAGCAGATGACGGCGCTGCCGCTCGGCAAGGGCGAGATTCGTCGCGAAACCTCGCAACCGGCCGGCAAGCGGATTGCGATTCTGGCCTTCGGTACGATGGTGGCGCCCTCGCTCGCCGCAGCTGAGCAACTGGACGCCACGGTGGCGAACATGCGCTTCGTGAAGCCGCTGGACGCCGAGCTGGTCCGCCATCTGGCAGAAACGCACGACGCCATCGTCACGGTCGAAGAAGGCTGCGTGATGGGCGGCGCAGGTTCGGCTTGCGTCGAAGCCCTGCTTGAGAGTGGGGTTATGCGGCCCGTACTACAATTGGGCCTTCCGGATCGCTTCATCGATCATGGAGATCCGGCCAAGTTGCTCGCCGCGTGTGGTCTTGACGCCACGGGCATCGCCAAGTCGATTCGCGAACGCTTTCTCTCCAGCGGCGCGGTCGCCGGTCAATCCTCGGTGAAGCGCGTCGCTTAATTGCGTCGCCCGGTTGCGTCACTTAGTTACGTTACTCAGTTACGCAACTTGACCGTGCCGGTTGGCTGAGTTGTTGAGCTGCTCAGCCGTGCGCCATGCCGCGGCTATGGCGGACATAGCAATCTCCAATTTGAGCCGATGGACCTTCGGGTCCATCATCCAACGCCGGCAGGGGCCGGCGTTCGCCATTGTGCGGCCCGACTTGCAGAGTCGCTGAGAGCACGCAAACCTGTCGCCTCACGACAACCCTCGATGGGGTAATCCGCTAATCTTCCTTGGGGACTTCCCTCGGGGCGGGAGGCTTCCCGCGGAGCGGAAAACCTGGGGCGGCCTGCCTGAGGCAGCCCGGCGTTTTCTTGAAAGGACAAGAATATGAACCAGATGAATCCCGCCTTTGTGATGCCCGACGTGCAAAGCACGCCCGATACGCGCCAGATTCCGATTCAACGAGTCGGCGTCAAGGCAGTGCGCCATCCGTTGACGGTGCGCACGCAAGGCGGCGAAGCGCAGCCGACGGTCGGCACATGGAATCTCGACGTGCATCTGCCGGCCGATCAGAAGGGCACGCACATGTCGCGTTTCGTCGCGCTGCTTGAAGAGAACAAGGCGCCGCTCGAGGCTGCCACGTTCCGCACCATGCTCGCCGCGATGCTCGAAAAGCTCGAGGCCGAGGCGGGTCGCATCGAAGTGTCGTTCCCGTACTTCGTGAATAAGACCGCGCCGGTGTCGGGCGTGCAAAGTCTGCTCGACTACGAGGTCACGTTGGCAGGCGAGACCCGCCACGGCGCGACGCGTCTGTTCCTGAAAGTATTGGTGCCGGTCACGAGCCTGTGCCCGTGCTCGAAGAAGATTTCGCAGTACGGCGCGCACAACCAGCGCTCGCACGTCACGATCAATGCGGAGTTGGCGGGCAACGTGGCCGTGGAAGAGTTGGTTCGTATCGCGGAAGAAGAAGCCTCGTGCGAACTGTGGGGCCTGCTCAAACGTCCGGACGAGAAGTTCGTCACTGAACGTGCCTATGAAAATCCGAAATTTGTCGAAGACCTGGTGCGTGATGTCGCGCAGCGTCTGAATGCGGACGAGCGCATCGTCGCTTACGTGCTCGAAGCTGAGAACTTCGAATCAATTCACAATCACAGCGCGTATGCCGTGATCGAGCGGGCTAAGCGGGCGGCATGATTCGCGGGTTCCACATCGCCTGAATAGAAAAGCCGCTCAACGAGCGGCTTTTTTACGCCATCAGACCGCGACGTTCAGCGTGCGAGTGAAGTCAGGTCCCAGCGCGGCTTCACCGTGAACGCATAGTCTTTACCCGATTGATCGGGCCAGCGTTGCAATCGCAATGCACCTGCCAACGCGATCATCGCGCCGTTGTCCGTACACAGCGACAAGTCCGGATAGTGCACGAAGAAATTTCGTTTCTTCGCTGCAGCGGAAAGCGCCTCGCGCAGTTGCCGGTTCGCACCCACGCCGCCTGCCACCACCAGTCGATTCAATTTCGTACGTTTGAGCGCGGCCAGCGATTTTGCCGCCAGCACGTCGACGGCAGCGTCGACGAAACCGCGCGCCAGATCGGCTTTTGCCTGCTCGCAGATATTTGCGCCGCCGAGCTTCCTGGCGTGCGTGAGGACAGCGGTTTTCAGGCCACTGAAGCTGAAATCGAGGTCGCCGGAATGCAGCATCGGACGCGGTAGCACGACCGCGCCGGGCGTGCCGAATTCAGCCATTCGCGACACTTCCGGGCCACCCGGATAGCCGAGGCCGAGCAGCTTGGCGGTTTTGTCGAAGGCTTCGCCGGCGGCATCGTCCAGCGTTTCGCCGAGGGTCTCGTAGACGCCTACGTCCGTTACGCGCATCAATTGCGTATGACCACCTGACACCAGCAGTGCGACGAACGGGAACGGCGGCGGTTCGTCCACCAGCAGCGGCGACAGCAGATGCCCCTCGAGATGGTGGATGCCGATGGTCGGTTTGTCCCAGGCCATGGCGAGCGAATTGGCGACGCTCGCGCCGACCAGCAGCGCGCCCGCGAGGCCAGGGCCCTGCGTATAGGCGATCGCGTCGATGTCGCTGCGTACCGCGCCGGCCCGTTCCATCACTTCTTCGAGCAAAGGCAGCGCGCGCCGGATATGGTCGCGCGACGCCAGTTCCGGCACCACCCCGCCGTACTCCCGATGCATCGCAATTTGCGAATGCAGCGCGTGCGCGAGCAGGCCGCGCTCTGTGTCGTAGAGCGCGAGACCGGTTTCGTCGCAGGAGCTTTCGATGCCGAGAACGAGCATGGTGGGTGGATTGGGTCGGTTTCAGCGGGCGCGCGGATCAAGCCACTCCGGCGCCCAAAAGTGAAAAGGTAAGCCTTAAAGTATAGCAGTGCGGGCAAGGGGCCGCAGGCGCGCGGGTACAATGCGGCCCCATGGAATCCTTCGATATCGCCGTGATCGGCGCAGGCGCGGCCGGCATGATGTGCGCAGCCGTGGCCGGGCAACTCGGCCGTCGCGTGGTACTGATCGACCACTCGCAGCGTCTCGCGGAAAAAATCCGCATTTCCGGCGGCGGCCGGTGCAACTTCACGAATCTGTACGCCGGACCGGCCAATTACCTGTCTGCCAATCCCCATTTCTGCCGCTCGGCGCTGGCGCGCTATACGCCGCGCGACTTCATGGCGCTCCTCAAGCGCCATCACGTGACATGGCACGAGAAGCACAAGGGGCAGTTGTTTTGCGATCAGTCGAGCGACGCGGTCATCAACGTACTGAAGAACGAGTGCGACGCAGGCCGTGTTGCGTGGCGCACGCCGCTTGCGGTCGAACAGGTGCGGCATGACGCCGAAGGGCGCTTCACGCTGGATACCCATGCGGGCCCGATCACGGCTCGCGCGCTCGTCGTGGCGACTGGCGGCCTGTCGATTCCCAAGATCGGCGCCACCGATTTCGCCTACCGCCTCGCCAAGCAATTCGGCCACAAACTGATCGACACCCGCCCCGCCCTGGTCCCGCTGACCTTTGCTCCGGCCGACTGGGAGCCGTTCTCGGCGCTCTCCGGCGTCTCGCTCGAAGTGCAACTGGCGACCGGCAACAAAAAGACCGGCGCCGAATTCAACGAAGATCTGCTGCTGACGCACCGCGGCCTGTCGGGCCCGGGCGTTCTGCAGATTTCGAGCTACTGGCAGCCCGGCGAACCGATTCACATCAATCTGCTGGCCGAGCAGGACGCCACGGCCGCGTTGCTGGAAGCCAAAACCGGCACGAAGCGCCAGATCGCCAACCTGCTTTCGGAATGGGTGCCACAACGGCTCGCCCACGTCTGGCTGGAAACCCACCAGATTCCCGCCGAGGCACGCGTGGCCGATCTGCCGGACAAGACGCTGCGCCGCGTCGGTGAGGCATTGTCGCGCTGGACGCTCACCCCGAACGGCACCGAAGGCTACCGCAAAGCCGAAGTCACGCGCGGGGGGATCGACACGCGCGACCTGTCGTCGGCAACCATGATGAGCGCCCGGACGCCGGGTTTGTACTTCATCGGCGAGGCGGTCGACGTGACCGGCTGGCTCGGTGGCTACAATTTCCAATGGGCGTGGGCCTCCGGCGTGGCGGCCGGCCAGGCGGCGGCGGAGCACGTTTCAGGGGCTTGACGGCGCATTAGCTTTGTGAGAAAGCTCTGCTATACTCCTGAACCTTTACAAAGTTCCGTTATTGAAAAATGACGACCATCCTCGTAAAAGACAACGAGCCGTTTGAAGTTGCCATGCGGCGCTTCAAGCGCACGATGGAGAAAAACGGGTTGCTGACGGAACTGCGCGCCCGCGAGTCTTACGAAAAGCCTACGGCTGAGCGCAAGCGCAAGAAGGCGGCTGCGGTTAAGCGTCATTTCAAGCGTCTGCGTAGCCAGATGCTGCCAAAGAAGTTCTACTGATTCTGGCGTTGCCGCGGTTCCCGTCGAACGGAGCGGCGACATCCAACCGGTGAGGGCACAGCAGGTGCCGTCACGGAAAATACGGCCCTTCGGGCCAGCCGGCAGGGTCGCATCCACTACGCAAAATTGCGCCAACCCGCTTGAGGAAGCAGTCCCAAGCGGGCGTTTGTGTTGGATTCGGCGCATGGGTACCGTCAGCGGCCGGTTTTTAAATTTTCAACGCATTCAGGTGAGTGATGAGTCTCAAGGACCAGATCAACGACGATATGAAAGCTGCCATGCGGGCGCGTGAGGCCGAGCGTCTCGGCACGATCCGCTTGCTGCTCGCGGCGGTCAAGCAGCGCGAAGTCGACGAGCGCGTCACTCTTGACGACACGGCGATCACCGCCGTCATCGACAAGATGATCAAGCAGCGCAAAGACTCGATCAGCCAGTTCGAAGCTGCCGGCCGTACGGACCTCGCCGACAAGGAAAAGGCCGAACTGGCCATCCTGTCCGCCTATATGCCGGCGCAGATGTCCGAAGCGGAAATCGTTGCCGAGGTTCAGGCCGCGGTCGCGCAAACAGGCGCTGCCGGCCCGCAGGACATGGGCAAGGTGATGGGCGTGCTCAAGCCGAAGCTGGCCGGGCGTGCCGACATGACCGCTGTCTCGGCGCAGGTCAAAGCCGCGCTCGCGAAGTAATTCCCGTATTTCCGGTCTGTGCGCGCCGTTGTCCGACGGCACGCGCAGACCTGAGCTTTTTAGGTAGCGTCATTCACTGTGATTCCACCGTCATTCCTGCAGGACCTGCTCAACCGCGTCGATATCGTCGACGTGGTCGGCCGGTATGTGCAGTTGAAAAAGGGCGGCGCGAACTTCATGGGGCTGTGCCCGTTTCACAACGAGAAAAGCCCCTCGTTTACGGTTAGTCCGACTAAGCAGTTCTATCACTGTTTCGGTTGCGGCGCGCACGGTACGGCGATCGGCTTCCTGATGGAGCACGTCGGGTCGACCTTTCCGGAGGCGGTCAACGAACTCGCGCAATCGGTCGGCTTGACCGTGCCGAACGAGCCTTCGCCGGGATATGGCGGGGGCGGGTCCGGCGGTTATTCGCCGGCTGCGTCCAAGGCGGTTACCACGGCGCTGTCGGATGTCATGCAGACCGCCTGCGATTTCTACCGCAAGCAACTGCGCGGCGCGCCGGTCGCGATCCAGTATCTGAAGAAGCGCGGCCTGACCGGCGAGATTGCCGCCCGCTTCGGCCTCGGTTATGCACCGGACGGCTGGCAGAACCTCGAACCTGCGTTCCCCAACTATCGGGACGATTCTCTGGTCGAATCGGGCCTGGTAATCGTCAGCGAAAAGTCGGATGCGCAAGGTCAGAACCGTCGGTACGACCGCTTTCGCGAGCGGATCATGTTCCCGATCCGCAATGTGAAAGGGCAGGTGATCGGCTTCGGCGGCCGCGTGCTGGACAGCGGCGAACCCAAGTATTTGAATTCGCCCGAAACGCCTCTATTTAACAAAGGCAGCGAGCTGTACGGGCTGTTCGAGGCACGTCTGGCGATTCGCGAACAGCATTACGTGCTGGTAGTCGAAGGTTACATGGACGTGGTCGCGCTGGCCCAATTGGGGTTCCAGAACGCGGTGGCCACACTCGGCACGGCCTGCACGCCGATTCATGTGCAGAAATTGATGCGCCAGACGGATACGGTCATCTTCAGCTTCGACGGCGATTCGGCAGGGCGCCGCGCCGCGCGCCGGGCGCTGGACGCCTGCCTGCCGCATGCGGCGGACAATCGGACCATCCGGTTCCTGTTTCTGCCGTCCGAGCACGATCCGGATAGCTACGTGCGCGAATTCGGCACTGAAGCGTTCGCCGAGCAGGTCGAGCGCGCCATGCCGCTGTCGCAGTTCATGCTGAACGAGGTGCTGACCGGCAAGGAGCTGGACCAGCCGGAAGGCCGGGCCCGCGCGCTGTTCGACGCGAAACCGCTGCTGCAGCAACTGCCGGCGAATGCGCTGCGCGCGCAGATCATGCATATGTTCGCCGACCGGCTCGACGTGCCGTTCGACGAAGTGGCCGCCTTGTGCGAGGTCGATGCCCGGATCGCGGCGGCCGCCCGCTCGGCGCCGGCCCGCAAAGACCGGCGCAGTGTGACCGGGATCGAAGAAAAGACGCTGCGCAACCTGGTGATGCATCCGCGCACGGTGGCGGTGCTCGACGAGGAAGCCGAGCAGGCGCTCCTGAGCGTCACGCGGCACGGCGAGCTGTTCGAAGAAGTGACGACGCATGCGCGCGCACTGGGCGATTCGGCGGAGTTTCAGTTGCTGTCCGACCTATTGCGAAACGGCGCAAATGCCCCAACTTTCGAGGAAATCTTTCGCAAAATTCTAGACTATGATGAAAACGTCCGGGATTTACTGCTGAAAGACCCTGAGGATCCGACCGTCATCGAGGAACGGCGCGAGCAGGAACGGATCGTCGGAGAGGAGCTGAAAGCGGCGATTCTGAAGATGCGATACGACGCCTACTGTGATCGCCTCGAGCAGCTTTCGCGGCAATCCCGGCACACGCCGGAGGAGTTTGCGGAGCTGGCAGGCCTGAATCAGAAACGGGCTGAGATGAAGCGCCAGCTTGGGCTGTAAGCGGGGTGGCAGAAGGCTGGGTGGTATAATTAAAGGTTTCTAGCGGTTTGTTTTTTCAATGGTTTTCCTAGCAAAGGCGAAAAGGCGATTGCGATGGCAAAGACACCAGGCGGAAAAAAAGCAGCGGGCACGGGCTCGAACGAGCCGACCAGAAAGGTCACTGAGGCCAAGTTAGCTTCTTCCCCTAGAAAAACGTCTGCCGCAAGCGTCACACCTGTAGCCGGGAAGAAATCCTCAACCAGTTCCGCTGCGCGCACGGAACCGGTCAGGGCGGCGAAAGCTGTAGCACCACCGGCCACAAAACGGCCGGGTGTCAGAAGCGCAAGGGAAGCGCCTGCCGCGCAGGACGATGCGGTAGAGCGCGAGATTCCAGTATCCACGGTTCAACCGGCTGTTGTCCAACAGCCGCGAGTCGAGACTACAGCCGGTACGACGAACTCCATGACGAAAAAGCTGAACGAAACACCCGTCGATGACGAAGCAACCCAAAGCGAAGAAACCCCTGCGGCCGTTCCCGCCAAGGTGGAAAAGGTCAAGGCTCGCGATCGTCGTGCAAAGGAAAAGGCGCTGCTGAAAGACGCGTTCGCGTCGTCGCAGCCGGGCACCATCGAGGAACTCGAAGAGCGCCGCTCCAAACTGCGCACGCTGATCAAGCTCGGCAAGGAGCGCGGTTTCCTCACGTACGCTGAAATCAACGACCACCTGCCGGACAACTTCACTGAGACCGAGGCGATCGAAGGCATCATCAGCACGTTCAATGACATGGGCGTGGCGGTGTATGAGCAGGCGCCGGATGCCGAAACGCTGCTGTTGAACGACAACGCGCCCGCTGCTTCGTCAGACGACGAAGTGGAAGAGGAAGCGGAAGTCGCGCTCTCCACGGTCGACTCCGAATTCGGCCGCACCACCGACCCGGTCCGCATGTACATGCGTGAAATGGGTACGGTCGAGCTGCTCACGCGCGAAGGCGAAATCGAAATCGCCAAGCGGATCGAAGACGGCCTCAAGCACATGGTGATGGCGATCTCCGCGTGCCCGACCACGATCGCCGACATTCTGGCAATGGCCGAGCGCGTCGCGAACGAGGAAATCCGTATCGATGAACTGGTCGACGGCCTGATCGACGCCAACGCGGAGGATGCCGACGGCTTCTCGGCGCAGGAAGCGGAAGCGATCGAGAGCGAAGACGAGGAAGAAGAGGAAGAAGAGTCGGACGACGAGGAAGAAGACGACGGCGCGGCGCAAGCCACGGCCAACGCGGCGCAGATGGAAGCGCTCAAGCGTGCGTCCCTTGAGAAGTTCGCCTTGATCAGCGAATGGTTCGACAAGATGCGTCGCGCGTTCGAGAAGGAAGGCTACAAGTCCAAGTCGTATCTGAAGGCACAGGAAACGATCCAGAACGAACTGATGACGATCCGCTTTACCGCGCGTACCGTCGAGCGTCTGTGCGACACGTTGCGTGCGCAGGTGGACGAAGTGCGTCAGGTCGAGCGTCAGATTCTGCATACGGTGGTCGACAAGTGCGGCATGCCGCGTGCGGAATTCATCGCGCGTTTCCCTGGCAGTGAAACGGATCTCGAGTGGGCCGACAGGATCGTCGCCGAAGGTCATGGCTATAGCGCAATCCTCACGCGTAATATCCCGGCGATTCAGGAACAGCAGCAGCGTCTGCTCGATTTGCAGGCGCGCGTTGTGCTGCCGCTGAAGGACCTGAAGGAAACCAATCGTCAGATGGCGGCCGGTGAACTGAAGGCGCGTCAGGCCAAGCGCGAAATGACCGAGGCGAACCTGCGTCTCGTGATCTCGATTGCGAAGAAGTACACGAACCGTGGTCTGCAGTTCCTGGATCTGATCCAGGAAGGCAACATCGGCCTGATGAAGGCGGTGGACAAGTTCGAATATCGTCGCGGCTACAAGTTCTCCACGTATGCCACGTGGTGGATCCGTCAGGCCATTACGCGTTCGATCGCTGACCAGGCGCGTACGATCCGGATTCCGGTTCACATGATCGAAACGATCAACAAGATGAACCGCATCTCGCGTCAGATTCTGCAGGAAACCGGTCTCGAGCCGGATCCGGCAACGCTGGCCGAGAAGATGGAAATGCCGGAAGACAAGATCCGCAAGATCATGAAGATCGCGAAGGAGCCGATCTCGATGGAAACGCCGATCGGTGACGACGACGATTCGCATCTGGGCGACTTCATCGAAGATACGAATACGGTCGCGCCGGCCGACGCCGCCCTGCATGCCAGCATGCGCGACGTCGTGAAGGACGTGCTCGACTCGCTGACGCCGCGTGAAGCGAAGGTGCTGCGCATGCGTTTCGGCATCGAGATGAGCACCGATCACACGCTCGAGGAAGTCGGTAAGCAGTTCGACGTGACGCGTGAGCGGATTCGTCAGATCGAGGCGAAGGCGCTGCGCAAACTGCGTCATCCGAGCCGTTCGGACAAGCTGAAGTCGTTCCTCGAAGGGAATTGATCGAAGCTGGCGGTCGTGGGAAATGAGGTAGCGGTTTGAAGGGGTCTCCCGGTTGTTTCGCTTGAGCGAAGCGGTTGCGGAGGCCCTTTCTTCGCGTGTTTTCGCTTATTTTCGCTTGCTTTCGTGTAGTATGTCGGCCAATCAGAATCGGCCCGGCCTTCATGACCGGGTCCTTTTTCTTTGGCTGTGTCTGGTTGCGTCGATCGCTATCAGATACAGTAAAATCCTCAGTTCTCAGGGCCTCTAGCTCATGCTTGGTTAGAGCAGCGGACTTAGCAAAGGCTCACCTAAACCATGCAGCACGGCATGGTGAGTCATGAATGGGTTGCCTTGGGGCAAGTTAGCTCTGCCCCTTGGTAGAACTGCTCAAATTCGGGGAACCCTCTGTTGCCTTGGCAGCGTGGCAATCCCGAGCGAAGCTCTCTTGTAGAGAACGTGTAGAGACTGAACGGGCAGGTCGTAAAGACAAGAGACAGTCCAGACCACAAACCCGAAAGGGGCGGTGAAAACCGTAGTTGGTAAGCATAATCCGTTGGTGCCGTGTTCGACTCACGGGAGGCCCACCAAATACTTGAAAGCCACTCTTCATGAGTGGCTTTTTCTTTTGCGCGATCAGGTTGCTTCGGCTGCTTCGGCTTTCAACTACTGACTTCGCCTCTTCTTCTCACCCTCGTTCTGACACGATTACCCTGAAAAACCCCCTGGCTTAGGCTTCGCAAGTCAGCCGGTATCTGGCATTCCGGGAGTCGCTCGATGTTTTCGAAAATCTATGCTGGCCTCCGAAATTCGACTTCCGTCACTGCTGATCCGAAAGATATTAATAAGGATTCCATCGGAAAAGGCAGGCCAAAGCCAGCCGAAACACGGAACAGCTTCGAGCTGGATCCGCTCACGCGCGACACGACAGGCAATAAGGCGCCCACCAACGCCAACGGCACCACCTTGCCGCCGACGCAACCCTTCGACGTACTGGGTTTTACGATGCCCGATCGTCCTGGAAATCAGGACGCGCCGTTATCCGCAGGAGGCGCGCGCGCCGGTACATCCGGCACGACGACCCTAACCGGACAGATCGCCCAGGTGTCTTCCAGCAATCGCATGCAGCAACATGCGGCGTTTGCGGGACCCAATGCCCGTTTTCGCGCGTTTCTCGCGGACCATGGATTACAGGTCGTCCCAAATGAGGGGAAGGGGAACAATTGCTCGATCTATGCACTCGTGCAACATGCGTCGCCCTCCCTGCGAGGACCCGCACTCGACCGTGTCGTGGCTGACATCCGTCAACAGTTCGACCAGCGCCATCCGGACGAACAGGGCAACATGCTGCTGCTAGACGGACAACAGGGTAGCCATGCATCCGATCTGATCTCACTCGTCAATCAACGGTACAACGTAGATATGGCCGTAGGCGTGGTCCAGGCCGGCATCGAAGCATCGCACCCAGTCACGCAGCTTGGCGTGTATGAAGGCGGTGGCACCAGACCGCCTGGCAGCGAGCCGACCCATCGGGTGGTGGTCTGGGACGAGGGCGGCCATTTCGAAGCGATCAAGCCATTGCCGCAAACCGGGCACAGCTTCGGAATCTCGACGCCCACCAGTGCGCGAGCACAGCCCACGTCGACTGTTAAGTTCACACCCGACACAAAATCGCTGGTGTCGCCGCCGGCCGGCGGTCAGCAATCCACAGCGGCAACGAACGCGCTCAAGCGCATCGGCAACCCCCTCGACAGGTTCCTCTCGCTCGGAACCAGGCGCCTGCCCTCGCGAGCGCAGCAGACTTCGTTATCCACATCGCCGGAGAACGCCGAGTTCAAGCCTCTGTCATTTACGCCCGGCGGATCGGACTGGCTCAACGGCATTCCTCATGTCGATCACACGTTGGTGGCGCAACCCGCCGCCAAGCCTGAAGGCGGTATCGATCCCGGTTTCGTCGTGCCTTCGACGAAGTTGCAGCCTGGTCAGGCATTCGATCGAAGCAAGCCGGGGTTCACCGCGGTCGAAGTCAACGGCATCAGGCCGTACGGCAATCTCTTCAACGCCTTCGCCGCCAATTCGCACGGCGAACAAAGCACCGATCTGGCGCTCACCGGGATATCCGTCGGCGGAGCGCATGAAGTGGTAGCCGGCGGCTTCAACAGTCATGCATTGTTCGCGTCAGGAAGAAAGCGCGCACGTTATGGCAATCAGCTTGCGTCGATGCTGCAGCGAGACGTGCAGCGTTTCAGAAGCAATCCGAATCAGGAAACGATGATCGTCACCAAAGACCGGAAGGGCCAGTTTACCTACGACCTTCCCAAGGTCGCGAAGCTGGCCGCGAGCGACAACCCGAAATACGCGGACGAAATCGCCCATGCAAAAAACGTCCTGTTGACTGCCTATATCAAGGACGAAGTGGCAGGCAAGCGCCAGAATCGCGCCATCTATGAGCTCGGGCGCAACACCTTGGGCGTGACATCCGCAGCGCTGCTGGTGGCCGGAACGCATGGACTCGCGGCCGTTGCGGGCAGCGCGTCGGCGATTGCGATCAAGCAAGCCGGACTCGGCATCGGCATGGCGAATGCGCTGGATGTCGGCAAGGGCGTGCGAGGCGTCAAGCAGGGTATGCGCGATGGCAAGCAGAAGGAGATCAACGACAATTTCCTCAGGCAACGCCTCAATTTGCAGCCAGGCGCCATACCGGAAGACACACCGGACGAAGCCATAGACGGCGTTCATGCCGCCATGCGAGACAACGCAAGAGTCGAGGCCGACGCGAAGGTGTTCGGCAAGATCTTTCCGGGCAGCATCATCAATGAGCAGAAGTCCTCAGCGAAGAAGAGCGAACTCGGCGATCAGGTCGCGGCTCACGCATTGAACGTGATCGACTATCACGTCGACCAGTACGCCGGCCGTGGCTTTGGCAATCTCGAGCAGTTTCATCGCGCGGTGCATCGGCCGGGGGCCTCGCTGCGCGAAAAGAAGAAAGTACTTACCGCCTCGATCAAAGGCGACGCCAACCTTCGCACGGCTTACGACCTGTTGCGCGATCTCGGCATGCGGCGCAGCGAAGCGACGGCGGCGATCCAAAGCGTCGTCGTGCGCAAGATCGAGACCAGGCTGGCCACTGATCCGGCCAAACCCGTCGGCAGCGCGACGACTGCCGCAAAGAACAAGGCCGCCGAGGCCCAATCGAACGAGCCTGATCGCGGCGACGTGGCCGCAATGAAAACGGTGATGGCGCGCAGATAGCCTGCGCCGCGGGTGTCCGTCGTGTTCCGCTCCGTGTTTCTTGCTTCGTGCAGGCAGTGCTGGCTTCGCGCTGGGCGCGGCCCGGCAGCGTGACCGGCGAATAATGGCCGAGGGCCTTCGCAGGCCCATTTCCGTTTGATGCGTTTGATGCGGTCGACGCGTCTGCGTGTTTGCCTCGTTCACGTTTTGCCGAGGAGCAGGTTCATGCCCATGAGAATCCCGGAGAGCCCCGCAGCCGGTTCGGCCGCAGGTCCGCAGTCTGACGATGCACGCGGCAAGACCCATGCATCGCAAGCGGATACGCCGCGCGGCGGAGTCCGCGGCGCGGTCATGGCTGGCCTGTCCGGTCTCGCGGGGGTGCAGCAGCGGATGGCCGGCGGGCTGCGCCAGGCGGATGTAAAACTGCGCGACACGTTTCGCAGTGCGCGGGTCCAGGCAAAAGCCGGGATGGCGAGCGCCCGCACGGCCAGTCAGCGTTTCTTCGGTTTCCCACGACCGCTAGGCGGGCGTTTCGCGGCAGGCTGGCAGCGCCAGGGCGGGGGTTACGGTCCGTCTTACTCTGCTTTTACCCAGCCGATGTCCGGCAGGATGCGCTATGGCGCACCGCTTCTGAGTGGGCTCGGTGGGGGGATGGCCATGCTGGCGGGTTATGGGGTGGGCATGCTGGGCGTGAGCGCGCTGAGCATGAGCGGGGTGGGCCTGCTGCCCCTGCTGGTGGGCGCGGCGGCGTTCTCCGCCATGCGGCGCGCCAGTCTGGCGAGATCCGCGCAGTACGGCTGTGGGTACAGCGGCAATGCCGTGCCGCCGAACGGTCAGTACGGACCTCGCGCGAACACCTGGGGGCCGTCGTGGGGTATGCCGCCACCCGATGCGCCGCAGACTCAACGAGGCCGGCGCGGCACACCGCCTCCAGGCGATTCGTCGGGGGCACGCCGCCAGCCGCCGCGCGACACGAGCAGTTGGTCGAATCGCGGCGGCGCGACCGGCCGTACCGCGACTCCGCCACCCGAACAACGCCGGGAGGTTCCCGCGTGGGCGGCGGTCCTCGGCGTATCGCCAGATGCCGACGAGCAGGCGATACAGGCGGCCCACAGGGCGCTTTCAAAGGAGCATCATCCGGACCTGGGTGGCGACGGGCAGGGGATGTCAGAAATCAACGTGGCGCGAGACGATGCGTTGAAAGACATCAAGGCACGTAAAGCGGCGGATGGCAGCAAGGACTACGATCTGGCAGCCTGACTGCGGAATCCGCCCTTCATCGCGGACCAGCGGTGCCCACGGGCATCGCTACTGCGCGCCGCGCCCCTTGGCGAGCTGCCCGCGGCAGTAGGCGAGATATTTGGGGTAGACGTCGCTGGCCGGCACGTTGGCGTATTTGCCGTACAGGCCGTTGACGAAGGCCGGCAACTCGGCCCGCGCGCGCATCGCCGTCTCGTAGGGCATCTGTTCGCTCTCCAGAATGATCTTGCGCAGTTCGCTTTCCTTCGGGACGCCCGCATCGCGATCCCGGGCGATGGCTTGCGCCGAATGGGCTTCGGCCTGGCAGGCCAGGTCCGGGTAGTCCGGCGCAGCCTGTACCGGGCTTGACGTGGCGACGACGAAAGCAACGCCGAACGAGAGGGAAGCGGTTTTGATCGACTGTCGCTGCACTGGGTCTACCGGCTTGAGGTCATCGATCGTCTGATCTTAGGCAATCCGCACGACGATTGGCAAACGGAAAGCTTCGCAAATCGCGCGACCGGTTCGCTTGCGAACTCAAGCGCGCCGCAGGGGAGCGCGTATGACACGCTACGTGCCTTGCGCGTCGAGCGCCTCCAGCACGTCGAACGGCACACTCTCGGTCACGATTTCACGATCACCCGTCGCGCTGGTTCGGGTACTCAGCTGGAACATCATGTTGGGTCCGAAGCTCTGCGTGTAGGTGTTGCGTTCCTTGACCTTCAACTCGATCGGCATCCACGACGACGGCGCGCCGAGAATCTCCGCGTTGCGCGCGTCGACGGTCTCCTTCACGTGCGGATCGTTGCCCGATTGCGCGAGCAAAGCCGCGTTCGCGTCGAGCCGCAGTGCCGCGTCGCGATGCAGGCGATAGCGGTACAGGTAGGTCAGATTGGGCCGCTGGTTCTTGCGCACCGTCGCCAGATGCTGGTCGATGCGCCGGCCGGCGAGCACCTGTGGATCCTCCTGCGGCGCCGGGCCGCTCGCGAGCGGCTGCCCGCCCTCGCGCTGCCGCTGAGCGACGATAGTCGCGGCGAAGAGTCCGATCAGCTCGGGGCGGGCAGCGTCGACGGCACGCGTGTACATGCGGGCGTTGAGAAATTCGACGTCGAGCATGCACGCGCGATAGTTCAGTTTGCCGTCTTCGCGTACCAGTTGCAGCTTGGCGGAGCGGTTCCGGTCGCTGAGCGTCATCGTGGCGGCCGGCGTGTCGACCGAAAACAGGCCAACACTGGTTTTGCCGGCCGCATCGAGCGCATGCGAGAAACCGGGTGCGATGCCGCCGCGCACCTGCCAGAGGCTGCCCAGTCCGACGCGATGCTGTTCGACCTGGAGGCGGCCGGTGCGCTCGGCGGAATCGACCGTCTGCCGCGATTTTTCCCACCCTACACCGAGCGACGGGCCAACCCGGACCGACATCCGGTCCGTACCGTGGCCGATGGCCGGCAGCTTGACCGTTGCAGTCGCATCGACCGTGACGCCGCGCCGCGTATTGCTGGCCTGCCCGGCGGTCCAACTGATCGACACGTCGGGGTCGTCGAAGAAGCGTTCCGCAAGACGGTTCCAGACGCCATTCGAGCCGTCGCCGTGGGTCTGGGTGGCTTCGTTGAAGACGTGGTCGACAATCTCGTTCAGCTTCTCGCGCATCGCCTTGTCGTCGTAGCCGGAGCCGTCGGGCTTGATGCGGCGCGCGACGCGCAGCGACACGCCGCGTGGCTGCGTGAGTTCTCGCGAGTGGAGGATCACGTTGGTGACCAGCCCCGCGCGTACGGCGGTGACGCCTGCTTCGAGGTCGTAACCGACCATCAGCCCGGCACCCACGTGACGCGACGTGCTTGCCGCGGTGCCGACGAACATCTCGACTCCGTGCGTCGCGCGGCTCACTTCGACGACGGCCTCACGCGTGCGCGATGCCCGCAGATCGAGGCGCGGCGAAACGGGAATTCCGTGGGCTTGCATCAACGTCGCGTTGAGGCCGCGCGTGCTGATACCCTGGCGGTTGCCGTCGGTCAGCCGCAGGCGCGCGCCCGATGGCAAGCCTTCGATCACTTCCTTGAGCGTCGCGTGCACGTCGTCGGCATTGTCGGCGGCGCGCGCCGGGGCCGCGGGTTCGGCGAGCGTGCGTAGTGTGTCGACCGAGGCCCAGAACGGGGCGTCGTCGGCCACGCGCGCAACCTTGCCCCAGACCGCCAGCCGTTCGATCGTGAACGGCTGTTTCGCGATTGCGTTGAACGGCCGGGTTTTGGCGAGCTGCTGTGGCGTCATGGCGCTCCAGTGCGCAGTCAGTTGCTGGACATGGGCGAGGAGCTGCGCTGAAGGGGCGTCGCCGGGCTGCAGTTCCGCGCTCATCTGCCGGGCGCGCTGCGCGGTCGCGACAATCGCGTCTTCGTCCATCCGGCCGTGTGGAAAACCACCCCGTTCGAGCCACGTATGCAACGCAGCGAGCTCGACCAGCGAGCGTTCCGGCCGCGCATGAGCGAGCGCCGCCGCGGGCTGCAACGCCGCGCTCTGGTCGAACGTCAGACGTGCTTCGCGCAGCCCCTTTTGCAGCGCGGCACGCTCTTCTTCGACGGTCTTGCGCGGCACGCCCTGGGTGCCGTAGCGCAAGGCGGACAGCGGCGACTTGTGCTTGCCGCGGAACATGCGCGGCAGCAGCGTTTTCCAGCGGTTTTCGCTAACCCGGCCGATCGTCTTCGCGGAGAACTTGTTCAGCCGCTCGCGGGCCTGTGACAGATCGCCATGCCGTTCGTCTTCGCTGAACGACTGGCGCCAGGCGAAGAACGCGCCGCGCTGATCGGGCGTCAGTGCGCTGCGGCCGTGTTCGAGGAGTGTCGCCGCGGCATCGAAGGCGCGCTTCGCGAGCGCGTTCGGCCCGGGTTCGTCGGCGGTGAGCGGACCGTTGCCGAGTCCGGCCTGCAGTGCGAGCGCACCGGGTGCACGATCCTGTCCGGGCGGGTACGGCGTGCCCGGCGGCGTTGGGTCGAGCGCATCGGCACTCTCCAGCAGGACTTTGACGGCGAGTTGCTGGTTAGCGTCGGCGAACGGCTGCATGACGGACGCGCGCAGCGCGCCGAGGGTCTCGAAGCCTTCGCTCGAACGCGACAACACTCGCGCGATCTGCCACGCCTCGCGCTCGGCGGGGCTGGTGGAATGGCGCGTGTGCGGCGCGTGGAAGTCGAGCATGCCGACTCGTTCGAGCGCCAACTGCGCGTGCTGGACGTCCGTAACACCTGCCTGCCTGATGGCTTGCGCAAGCAACGCGCCGCGCGTGGCGGCGGTGGCCGGTGTCGTGTGCGTCGCGGCGTCGGGCGGCGTGAGATGGTAGAGCCGGGACGCGAACGCGCTGACATCGAGCAGGCGCTCGGGTGGGCAGATGAACTGCTGTTGCACGTACGCGAGCAGATCTTCGCGGGTGGCGACCGTGTCGAGTGGTGCAGGGCGTGGCTGTCCTGCGGGCATCGCGCTGGACGCCGCCGGTGGTGCCGTTTGCGCGATAGCCTGCGACACCAGCGCGTCGGTCAGTTCGAGTGCCGAGCCCGCGACTTGCGCCTGCCTTGGCGGCTGCTGCGGCGCATAGCGCTTGCTGCCTTCGACATGGTTCTCCGGTCCCGACGTTCTGCCGTGCGTGCTGTGCTGATTGACCAGCGTGCTGAGATCGAAGCGCCGCGCACGCAAGGTATCCGCCGAGCGCGACAGCGAGGACTTGAGCCGTCCCAGCACCCCGTGAGGGACTGCCGGCTGAGGCGTGTTCACGTGATGCGACGGCGCCGTGCCGGGCGGTTGCGCCGCTGCGGCCGCATTGGCGGCGCGCGCGTCTGGGCCGGTTTCGATGAATTGCGAGGCGGCGGGAGCGGGAAGGTTGATCCGGTTGCGATCGGACATGGCAGCGCGGCAGCGTGGGACCGGCTTGCACTATGGCCGTGGAATGTGACACGAGAGCCCGCGGGAAACAGCGCGAAGCGAACCGATGAGCTGAAATGCGAAGCTGCGGCCTAGGTTTCCCCAGCCCGTTGCGCGGTTTTCCAGTTGGCTTGCGCGATACGATCGTAAGAGGCCTGCAGGTCTATCGCACGTTCGAGTTCCCCAGCCCTCGCCGAACACACGATCAGTCCGATCAACGCATGCTGCCGGTAGGTATTGTCGGCGCAGGCATTGGCCAATTCATAGGCTTCCTGCCAGGCGTTCGTCACCTCGTCGAGCGGCACCTGGGTCATCGCCAACGCGTGCGCCAGTGCTACGCGCAGACGCATTTCGTCGCGTATGCGGCGCGGCGTGCCGGCCTCCACGCGCGCGAGCGCGGCGCGGATCGTGCGCAGGTACTCATGGGTAAGCGACAGCGCACGCCATAGCGTGGTGGACGATTCGATCAAGGCAATCGCGCCTTCGAATCTGTCATTGCGCAAGGACCAGTCGAGCGCGGCGCGCAGATCCTCGATATCGGCGCGATCCAGCACCTCGCCAGGCTGGCGGTCGCGGCGCGTGCGGCCTGCGGCCAGGCGCGGCGCGAGGGACTGCGCATGGGCCGCCGCGGCCAGGTCGGACTCGCCCGCCTGGGCGAGCGCATCGCGGGCGAACAACTGCACGGCGCGGGGCAGGCGCAGCGTGGTTTGCGCGTCGCCTTCGACCTGCTCGATGAGCCCTGCGTCGAGCAGATCATCAAGAGATGCCTCGGTGCCGCGTTCGGCGTGTACGGCATTCGCATCGTTGCCGTCATGCGATGGCGAGCATTCCGCCAGCAGGCGGACCGCCGAGCAGCGGGTAAATTCGCCATTGAAAACGCTGAGCCGCCGGAAAATTGTGCGGGTTACCTCGGGGAATTCAGCGGTGTACAACTGCAGTGCTGCGGCAACCGGCGCGAGTCGGGACAGTGGCAGGTTGGGTGTGCCGGCGCTGCGCGCCATCAGGTCGTCCAGATCGCGAGCGAACGCGAACAACGTGGCGTCGAGCGTGAGTCGCGCGCGCATGCGCCGCTCGATGGCCGAGGCGGCCAGTTCGAGCGCGAGCGGTACGCCATCGAGGCGCCGCGCGATCAGCGCAGCCATCGCGAGCGTGTTCGGGGCGAGACGTCCGGTGTCGAAGTCCGACAGTGGCTGCAGGTCGGCCGCCGTACGCTGGCGCAGCGGGCGTTGCTCGTGCGCGTGCAGCAGCAACGCGAGCCGGGCGAACAGCAGGCGCAGCGCATCGAATTCCCGCGCTTCGCCGGCGCTCACCTTGACATGATCAGGGGTGCGTAGCGGTCCGAGCGCCACGACATGCTCGCTCGCCATGAATAGAGGCGCGGTCCCGGTGACGATTACCCGCAGCCCCGGGGTTGCGGAAACGAGCCTGTCGAGCAGATGGGCCGTGGGCTCGCGCAGCGGCTCGCTGCAATCGACGATCAGCAGCAGCCGGCGTGCGCAGATCGTCGCAAGCACGCGCTCGAACACCGGCATACCCTGCTTCGGCGCGATTCGCATGGCGAGCGCCCAGGTGTCGATCAGGCTGTCCGCCGGCACGTGCGGTGGCAGCGTGATGATGAATACGCCGTCGGGGACATACGCTGCCAGCCGTCGTGCGGCTTCGTGTGCGAGGCGCGTCTTGCCGAGCCCAGGTGTGCCGGTCAGCGTGACGACGCGGGCTGTGGACATGAGCCCGAGCAGTTCGGACAGCTCGGCGTGCCTGCCGATAAACGTCGTGAGACGCACGGGCATGCGTAGTGGGGGCGGCTCCAGCGATGCCAGTGCAGAAGGACTCGTGCCTGCAACTGCCGGCCCCTCCGGTCCAGACGCGGCGGCTTCGGCATCGAGCGTCTGCGCGCGGCCGGCGAAGCGGTAGCCGTATCCCGGCACGGTTGCGACCAGATCGCGATCGTTGCCCAGCGCACGGCGCAGCGCGGATACCTGGGCCTGCACGGTATTGGCTTCGACGTTCACGCTCGGCCATGCGCGCTGGCCGAGTTCGGCGAGCGGAACCGGCCGCCCTTCGGCCTCGACCAGCGCGAACAGGAGTTCGAGGGCGCGACCGCTGATCTCGACGGTGACGCCGTCGACGGTGAGCCGCGGCGGGTTCTGCGACAGCCGGTAGCGGCCGAAGGCAATGACCGGCACCGTAGGCCGCGTTAACGACATCGTGGATCTCCAGCAGGGATGGGCGGAGCGGGACGGCGGGTGGCGCATGCACGGAATGCGGCCGCGCGGCGCTGCCCTCGGCGTCGACATGCACGCGCGTGCCGACTCGGCGCGAGGAGCGCGCAATGAAATGCCGCAAGCTTATGGCGTGTCGAGCGGATGAGCAAGGAGAGCTTTGTCAAATCCTCAGGCTGTGCCGTAGCGTGCGAGCCGCGCTTGCCGGATCACGCCGGCTCCCATTCGACGTGCTCGGTCAACCACGCCGCCGCTGCCGTCGCGGGTGGCGCGATCAGCGGACGGGTCATCGCGTACAGGTAACTATCGCCGGCAAGGAGCCCCAGATTCGGCCGGCACTCGTGATTGATCAGCTTGGCCTCGAGCGTGAAGCCGAGTCGCTCCATGCTGCTGTGCGCATCGCCATCGACCGCGCAATACGCGTAGATACGGAAAATCGGTGGCTGGGCCAGCAACCATTTGAGCAGCTTGCGCAATGCGTAGAGGCCGGCGCGTCGCCGTCGCGCGCCGCCGTGGCGGCTGATGACGACGCCCAGTTCGGCGCGCGGCGGCCGTGGGCGCAACTCGATCAGGGCGGTAAGCCGGCCGCTTGACTTGTCCTCGAGTACCCAGCGAATCAGCGTGCCGTCCTGCCAACCCCGTTGCGACTCGTCGATGAACGTCAGGGTCTCGTCGAGCGAGACGTGGCAGCGACAGCACAGATAACGCGTCGTCCCGGGATCGCCGAGCATTTCGTCGAAGAGCATGGCGGCGTCGCGTGGTTCCGGCGGGCGCAGCAGCAATTCGTCGGACTCGATCAATTCAGGAGGACGAAACTGGGACATTGGACGGCTCCACGCACAGTAGATGGATCGATTGTGTCGGATGCCTGACATGGTCCACCGCCGGATCGCGAAGCAGCACGCACAAGCGCGAACGTACGGCAACGATGCCACGACGCTCGCCGGTGCCACGCGCGTGGCCGGTGTGATCCGCCTGGTCAATTTTATGGCGCGACGCACAAAGGCACGCGTCGTGAACCGCTTCGGATGACACCTCCCTCCTTCGCATGACGGGCCATGCGCGTGTCGGTGTTTCGCTATAAATGGCGGACCCGTGCGCGGGTTGGAAGTAGGTCGCACGGTTTCCAGCGAGGTTCAGTGCAATGACGAAGATCGATAGCTTGTCGGTTGGTGGTGCATCGGGTGGTACATCTGAGAACGGCGCGCCGCTCGCTCCCACCGGGAAAGCCGCCGTTGCGGCACCCACGCAAACGAAACCTGGCGCGGCGCTCGTTGCGCTGAAAGACGTGAGCACGCAGCGCTCCGGCGCTTCATTCCGTACGTCTGCAACGCCCGAGGTGCCGCAGCCCGCGCCACACGGTCCCTCAGGACTGGCTCAACTCGCAGGCAGCATCTTTCAGCAAGCCGGGAGAGACGCGGAAAAGCTCGCGGGTGTCGCGACGAAAGCCGCTGACGTCATCCTCGAAGCCTCGCGCAAGGTCTGACTATCAGGTAGTACGCGGGGTAGTGCGCAGGATAGTCCGCGGGGCCAGGCTCGCGCTCGCGCACGAGGTTCACGCGCGCAACCACACGTAGTCGCCCGCGGCCACGCCCTCGAACATCTCGTCGGTGGATTCGATGATGTTCTGCCGCCAGTAGCGCCCATGCTCCGCGTAATGCGCCAGCAGATCGGCAAGCACGGCGCCGTCCACGTCGTAGGTCATCGGGACGCGCAATACCAGCACGATGCCGCCCGTATCGGTGTCGAGACCAAGTTGCGCCTGGTCCTGCGCGTAGATCAGCAAATTCGCCTCGAGCATCAGCCGGAACACGGTGAGTGTGCGTCCGGTGGTGACCGTGCCATAGTGGAAATTGGCGTAGATCGCCTCGAGGTCGTTCTCGAAGTGTTCCAGTTGGACGTCGAAGCCCTCGACTTCGATCGAGCGCGTGCGCAACACGTGCTCGGCGTCAGCGAGCCCTACCGTACTGCAGAGATCGCGGACCAGTTGCACATAGCGCTCGGAGCTGTCTGTGGTGTCCAACTGTGGTGTCCAGGAGATTCAGGCCGCCGCGGCCGGGCCGGCAAAAAAGAGCGAGCGGCATGCGCGAAACGCGCAAACCGCCCGGTGTTGCGAAGGGCAGCAGGCAGCCATCGGAAAGACTCGCTGTGCGGCCTGCTGCGGATCGTAGCCGACCCGCGTCAACCCTGGTGCTGGGATGCCTGGCTGAGATTGCTGCCAAGCGTCTTCATGATGTTGCCGACGGCGCCGGCCTCGGACAGCTCCTGCTGATCCTTGGCTGAATCCAGGGTGGTTGCAATCCCCTGGGCCGTCATGCCATCCATCGCACCCATTGCTGCTCCGCTTAAAGCCATAAAACCTCCTCGGTCTAGATGAAAAGTTTGCCGTCTTGCACATTCTCTCGAAGCATGTGCCGTGCAAAACCAGCCTGGTGCCCGGCGCGGCGCGCCGGTAGCGAGCGCCCTCAAGCCACGCCGCGTTTATCCTGCAGGTGCGACACGATCCGGCTGGCAGCGAGCAGGCCGCGATACAGTTTCGCGAGATTGTTGCGATCGACCTCGGTTGCGCCGGTCGCCTCACTGATATTTTTGGCCGTGGCCTCGAGCGCCGTGCGGATCGCAGCGAGCCGTGGACCGCCCGCCGGATCGTCGAGCATCTTCTGCAAATTGTTGAAATCGGCGGCACAGGTTTCGAGTGGTTCGTACATGTCCATCCTCTCCAGAGTTTCACTTCGTCGGCAACGGCGTGGGCGCCGCGGTGGGAGCGGGGCCGGGGTCACCGACTGGCTGCATGACGCCGGCCGCGGCGCCTGATTTGACGGTAGCGGGCAGCGCATCCGAGGCCCCGTCCGCGTTGGCCAGCGTATCGTCGCCGGCGGCGCCCGCCGTTGACGATGCCGGCGTTTCCGGCATCGCGTAGATATGCTTCACGCCGTCCGGCGTTTCCGCATAGCGCACATCGTCGGACGACATCAATTCCGAAAACGAGGGCGGCAGCGGCGCGCCTTCGTTCGATTGCGCGACCCGCATGCGCAACGCCTTCACGTTGTCGCTGAGGTCGCGGCGGATACGCACGAGGGCAGTATCCACGTCGGACGGATTCGCTGCCTTGCCCGTGACGTCGAATGCGCCGTGGCCCGCATACTCCACGTGAACGCCCTGCATGCCGAGCGAATCCTCGATGTTGCGCGTGTCGTTCTGCGCGATATCGTAGTGACGCAGCACCGGCGTCGACGAGACACGCGCGAGCAGCTTTCGCACGGCGGCGTCATCTTCGGGGCTGGCCACCATGCCGCTCACGGTGACGCTCGAACCGTGAGCCTGCGCGTGCAATTCGTTCATATGCGCCGCGGCAAGCGCCGTGTTGACCCGTTGCGCAAGATCGCCCGCATCGTGCGGCAGCGCCGCTCGGCTGACGATCGTCGTCATCAATACCGAGCCGATCACGATCACCGCGCTCAGCATCGCGCAGCCCAGCACGATGCCGACCAGCTTGCGCTGACGCGAGCGCTCCGCTTCGCGGCGCGCCTGTGCGGGCTTGATGAGCAGCGTCGACAGCAGGTCGAGATCGCTCGGCCAGGCGGTATCGGGCCAGCCGATGCAGATCACCGTATCGCCGAACTGCATCGGCACGTAGTCGACGAGCAGCACCGTGCTGGTGTCGGGCACATCGGGCCTTTCTACCGTCCCCACCGCCACTGCATGCTCGTCCGTCTCCGATTCCGCTTCCGCTTGCGGCACACTCGCCGCCATGCCACCGACGACGCCCAACGCCAGTTCGTCGCCCGGCACCGCTTCGGACCCCGGCGTAACCGAGCGCGCGCTGACGGTGCCGCTGTCGTCCACTGTCAGCAGCAAGTCGGCTCCGCGCCAGTCGGAGATGCGGATGTCAGCATCGTCGTCCGCGCCGATCCGATGCGCGCCGGCAGTCAGACGCAGTTCCGCGCCCGCGTGTACGCCAGTCAGGATCCGAAGCAGTTTCATCAGGTGGCGATTGGTTGGTCGAACGGCTGCAGCGCGCGGGCATGTCCCGCAGGCTTCACGCGCTTACTCTAGCCCGTCAGTGTGGCATCTCCGCACGCAATGCGAAGCCGCTAGCGCCTATGCGAATTTGTGCGCTGCGATGTGCATGCGCGGTGGCGTCAGCGCTGCCCTTTACCGCGCGCGAGCGCGCCGGCGCGCAGCAAACTCAGTCTGTTGACCGCGCCGTCACGCTGCGCAGGCGGCATGGGGCTTTCGGCGCTCAGCAGGAACAGGTATTCGAGAAGATTGAGCCGTTGCACGCGGTTTAACTGCGCTCCGGGCGTGCCCGAAACCGAATGAGCGGGCGACGCTGACGCAGTGGTGGCGGGGCGTGCATCGATGGAGCGTGCGGGCTCTTTGGACAGCGCCCGTCGGCTGCCGCTGCGATCGATCATCAACTGGCGCAATCCGGCAGGATTCCCTGGTTTAAAGGGCGCATCGCGCAGGGCCGCACGCGCATCGGCCATGAGTTCGTAGAGGTGCGTGTCGAACTCGGCGTCCGGATGATTCGCCATATCGTCGCGCACGTCCCGCAGCCCGTCGCATAGACCGCCGCGCACTGCGTCAGCCCGCTCGGCGTCGTTCGAACAGGTGGCCGCGAGCGTCTGCAAGGCACCCGGCGTGAGTGGTTGCGCGGCGATGCCCACGCGCACACGCACGTTCAACGGCACGGCGCCTTCGCTGTCATGCTGGCCATCGTGCGACTGGCCGCCTTGATCACCGCCGCCGTGGCCACCGCCCCCACCTCCACCGCCGTCGCGCGTCACGCGGCGGCTCTCTTCGTGCGCGCCGCCTTCGCCGTCTCCGTCATCGTCCACGCTGCCGCTGCCATTCATGCGGGTCCGGCGCAAGGCGGCGCGCCGCCGCCTTGCCTGCAGTTCGGCGAGCTTGCGGTTGCGCAGTGAGCCGCGCGCGCCTGGCTGTGGCTTTGGCGTATACGCGAAGCGGGTCGTGCCGCGATAGAGGGCGGCATGCCGCGCGACGTCCTGCTCGTTGCCGGCACGCCCTGTCTCATGCGCGCGAGTGAGGTTCGCGGTTTCTGCTTGCGATGTTTGCGAAATGCGCGTCATTGCGGTACTGCTGCCTGCATCACTTCATTGGCGAAATGCAGGATCGCCGCGGCCGAAAACGGCGCGGCGATCACGATAGCGACGGTCACGGCGATCAGCTTCACGCCATGCGACAGCGTTTGATCCTGCATCGACGTGATGGCCTGCAGAAACGAGACCGCGAGCCCGACAACGGCGGCGACGATCACGATCGGCAACGACACGAACATGCACAGCAGCATGCCCTGCGTGGTGAAACGAACGAGTGTGTCGATATCCATGCGCTCAGTTCCTGCGTGGCGGGCCGGACGCTACCGGTAAGTCATGACGAGACCGTGGATGAGGGTCGACCAGCCGTCCATCACGACGAATAGCAGCAACTTGAACGGAATCGCGACGTTGGTCGGCGTCACCTGGTTCAGACCCATCGCGAGCAGCACGTTGGCGATGATCAGATCGATCACGATGAACGCGATATACAGCAGGAAGCCGATCTTGAACGCATCGGTGAGCTCGCTCAGCGTGAAGGCCGGGGCCAATACGATCAGGTCGTTTTCATGCAGGCTGTTGGCGGCATCCTTCGGCCACACGACGTTCGCGGAGCGGATAAAGAAGCGTTTTTCGCGCTCGTTCGCGTGCTTCTCGAGGAAGGTCCGGAACGGCTCGCGCGCGGCGCTGAACACCTGGATCAGTGCCTGAGTCGGCTGACCGGCGATTTGCTGGCCTTGCAGCGATTGAGCGGCGCGCATGCCGACAGGCGCCATCACATACAGCGACACCAGAATCGCGATGCCGTTCAGCACCATGTTGGGCGGCACCTGCTGTACGCCAAGCGCATTGCGCAGCAGGCCGAGCACGACCACGATTTTCGCGTAGGAGGTCACGACCATCGCGACAAACGGCACGAGGCTGATCGCGATGACGACTAGCAGTAAACCGGTAACGTCACTGAACTGGACCATCGCCGTGCGCCATCCGCAAGATTCGTACGCCAAGATGTTCACCGACCGTCACGAGTTCGCCGTAGCCGATGGTCTGGCCATGCGTGACTAGCTTCAACTGGGCCTCGGCAACCGGGGTCGGCAACTCCAGCACGTAGCCGGGACGCAGCGCGTAGAGCTGCGATAACGGCAGCGCAACGGTGTCGACTTCGAACTGAACCGGTAGATCCAGCTCACCGATCTCGATGGGGTTCTCCGGTTGATCGGGGACGAGCGAATCGTCGAGGCGAACTGGATCCAGTTCATCGGTCATGGTCGGCTCCTTCGTGATGGAAAGCATGCGCCCGTCGATCGTCACGGGCGCATGCAACCGGGTCAGGCCGGGTGTGCCCCACGCAGCAATCGCCGTGGCCCCGGCCGGCAGTGCCGTATCGGCGGCGAGCGGCAGCAGGCCGCTGACGAGCGAGCGCAGCAGAACGTCGCCCGGCATGAGTGCGCGCAATGTCTCGACCGGCAGGCGCCGTGATCCGAGCACGGCACGCCCCGGGATGAGGCAATCCGCCAGGCGGGCCCGTCGGGCGACGGATTGACCGGCTCGCGCGAGCGCTGCATTGGCGAAGTCCGTTGCTTGCGTCGCGTGCAGGTCTTCAAATGCGCCAAGCAGCGCGGGGGGAACCGTAAGCTCGGCGGCATAACGGCGTCCTTCGAGCGTGAACGACAGCGCAACCGGTGCGGCATCGGCCGGGAACAGGCGTGCCGGTATGCCTCGCAGCAGTCGCGCGATACGGAGTTCGAGCCCGAGCGCCGCCAGCCGCTGCAACAATGGTTCGAGCAACACGCCCGCCACCGCGAGGCGCAATGCGCGTTGCGCGTCCGCCAGCGGCACCGCGCTGCTCTCTCCAGGCCACGCTGCGATGTCGAGCGAGGGGTGTGCGGCCAGATCGAACGTCACGTAGACGGGACCCGCTCGATGCAGGAGTTCGAGCACACCGGGTTGAACGAAGCGTTCGCTTGCCGCAGCGGCTGCATCACACAACGCCGCCTGCCATCCGTCGATACCTGGCAGGCGCTGCACGGCCCACGCCGTACGCGCGTCGCAGACGAATCGCGCAGTACGCGCGGCGACCGGCGACACTGCACGCAATGGCAGGCGCGGCGCGGGTGCGTCGAGAGCACGGACGCGGGCCGGCTGCGCTTCATCGTGCCGGGCGTGCATGTCTGACCGCCTGTCGGCGCGTTCGACACTCCCCGGCATTTCAGCGATCGGATAACCCATGCGGTGGCGGTAGAAATAGGATGGGTGCGTCTGCACGAGCACCTGGGCATGGCGGATATCACCAGACCGTCAACTCGATATCACGCGGCGCGCCCCATGCCTTCAACAGCGAATCGATCTCGCGTTCGAGCATGGCGCTGTGGTTCAACAGTAACTGCTTTGTTTCCATGCTCGAGGTATCGAACCGAAGCGAAAGCCTGAAACACGAAAGTGACAGGTACAGCGTGGTGTCGGGCAGCACGGCCTTGTCGAGCGGCATCTGGACTTCCCAGTTGCCGGCGTTGCCGATGGCCGGATCGGAGCAGAACGCGGTGACTTCGTTGGCGAGCGAGGTGGCCAGTTCGAGGAATTGCCCCTGCGTGCGAAACAGTGCGTCGACCACCGGCAGGGTCGCGCCGCAGACGCGTTGCGCGACCGCTTCTCGCTGACTGGCCGCCGCCTGGTCGCTGATGTCAGCCGCTTGATCGGCGCTGTCGTCGCGCTTCTCGTCGTCATGCGACTCGAACATCCGCGGGCGGCCACCGCCGGATTCATCGTTATCGCCCGCCACATGTCCGCTACCGGTGTCGTGCGAGCGGGCGGCCAGACGCTGCATGCGTGTCCTGCGCGCGAGGCCGGCATAGTCGAAGGCGCGCACCCGCGCATCGTCGGCTTTCTGCTCGGCTGCCATGTCGCCGGGGATGATGCGCAGTGAGCGGGATTCGATCATGAGCGTCGCTTCAGATGGTCACGCGGCCAAGCGGCTGCAACTCGACATGCTCGCCGAGTTCCTGATACGAATAGACCGACAGCCAGTCGAGCCGCGCTTCGATCATGCGCCGCACGTAGCGGCGAATGTCCATCGAGGTGACGAGGGCCACCCCTTCGCGCGGCACCTGGCCGACGAACGACTGGATCTTGTCGACGAGGAAATTGGCTTCGTCAGGCGGCAGCGCCAGAAAGTTGCCGGTGGGTGTCTGTTTGATTGCCTGCCGGATGTGCTGTTCGACCGGCAGGTCGAACAGCACGGCGGGCAGTTGCCGTGTGCCGCCCGATGCGCGATGCGCGAGAAAACGCGCGAGATCGCCGCGCACATACTCGGTGAGCATCAGCATGTCCTTCTCTTTCGCACCCCAGACGATCAGGCTCTCGAGAATGTTCCGCAAATTACGGATCGGAATCTGTTCTTCGAGCAGTCGCCGCAGCACGTCGGCGATCCGCTGAGGTGGCAGCACCTTTTGCACCTCGGCGACCAGACCGGGGTATTCCGCATTCTGCTGGTCGAGAATCCACTGGACCTCCTGAATGCCCAGGAACAGCGACGCGTGACGCCGCAACATGGCAACGGAAGCATGGGCGATCACCTGTTCCGCGCGCCATGCGGGTATTTTGGGCGGGAGCGATTTTTCGTCGAGCCACCAGGTCGGGCCCGGGCCGCCGTCGAGCCCGCGGCGCTGCTCGCCGCGCTGGATCAACGCGGCGATCTCCGCCTGCAAGGGCTCGTTTTTGCCGATCGACATCGAATCGGGCAGCATGACCTTGCCCGGCGGCAATTCGATCGCACAGTACGGCACGTCGTGCATCAGCAGTTCGCAACTGGACGGAGGCAGGGCATCGCTCGTCCACATCGTGATGCCCGGGAACGGTAAGCCGAGGTATTCCTGCAAACGCGTCCGTTCAGTTTCGAACGACTTGTCGAGCGCGGCGGTGGACAGGCGCGCCACGAGGTCCGGCGAGATCCTCACGCCGAGCGGAGACGCAAACTGCGGCGGCCGCATCAGAATGGCGGGCACATCGATCTTCGAGCCGGCGCGCTGCATGGCGTTGACGGTCTCGCTGGCATGCGTGCTCGAAGCAGGGGAGCGCTTGCTCAAACGATAGCCGCAGAACGCCAGCGTGCTGGACAGCAGCAGGAAGAGCATGGTCGGAAAGCCGGGTACCGCCGCGAAGCCGAGCAGCAGGACGCTCGCGAAATAGAGCGCCCGGTGGCTGGTGGAGAGCTGACGGCCGATCTCGTCGCCGAGCGAAAGCGGTTTGACGTCGCGCTCATCGGAGACGCGTGTGATCATCACGCCGGCCGCGACAGACAGCAGCAGCGACGGAATCTGCGAGACCATCGCGTCGCCGACGGAGAGCACTGAGAACCGGTTAGCCGACTCGCCCGCGGACATGTCGTGATAGGCAACGCCCACCGCAATGCCGGCCACGATGTTGATCATCGTGATGATCAACCCCGCGATGGCGTCGCCTTTGACGAATTTCATCGCACCGTCCATGCCGCCATGCAACTGGCTTTCTACCGCCAGGGTGGCGCGCTTGCGGCGTGCTTCTTCGGGCGAGATGATGTTGGCGCGCAGATCGGCGTCGATACTCATCTGTTTGCCCGGCAGCGCGTCGAGCGTAAAGCGTGCGCCGACTTCGGCCACCCGTTCCGAGCCTTTGGCGATCACGATGAACTGCACGGTGGTAATGATCACGAAGACGACGAGTCCGACCACCAGATTACCGCCCACCACCAGTTCGCCGAAACTCTCGATGATATGGCCTGCGTCGGCGTGCAGCAGGATCGACTTGGTGGACGCGATGTTGAGGGAGAGGCGATAGAGCGTGGTGAACAGCAGCAGCGACGGAAACACCGACAGCGAGACGACGCTCGGCACGTACATGGTGATCATCAGCAACGTGACGCTGATCGTGATGTTGATGGCCAGCAGAATATCGATCAGCGCCGGCGGCAGCGGCAGGATCATCAGCGAGATGATTGCCACGACCAGCAGCGCGATGCCGATTTCCCCGCCCGCCGGCAGCTTCAGTGACTTGAACATCTCGAACCTCTCGGTATTGCGTGACGTCAGTGCAGCGAGGAGGCCGCATCTTCACCGGATGCGGACTGTTTTTTCGCGCCGATCGCCTCGACCCAGCGCAGGATCGCAGCAACCGTTTCAAAGAGTTCCTCGGGAATCGGTTCGTCGATGCCGACCTTGTAGAGCGCTCGCGCAACCGGCGGATTGCCGATGATCGGCACGTTTGCCTGCTGGGCGAAGCGGCGCAATTGCGCGGCGCTCTCGTCCATCCCTTTGGCGGTCACGAGCGGCAGCGGATGCTCGCCGGGCGCATAGCGTATCGCTACCGCGTAGTGCGTCGGGTTGACGATGAGCGCGTTGGCAAAACCGACCCGCTGCTGGGGCGCGGCAGAGCTCGCGAACTCACGCGCGAGCCGTTTGCGCTCCCCCTTGATCTTCGGATCGCCTTCCTGTTGCTTGTGCTCGCGTTTGACCTCGTCTTTCGACATGCGCATCTTGCGGATGAACATGACGTGCTGAAGCTTGACGTCGGCGCTGCCGATCACGACGAACACCGCCGCCGCGATCGAGCACAGCTTGAGAATCAGGTCCCAGAACATCTTTGATAACTGTGGCAGCGGCTGATATAGCGAACCGACAATGAGTGGCAGCATCCATCTGATCGTCCACCACATGACGACACCGATGATGACGGCCTTGATGATCATCTTGATCAGCTCGATCACCGTGCGCCACGAGAAAATCCGCTTGAAACCGTTGATCGGACTGGCATTCATCGGATTGGGCACCACCGGTTTGGTGGCGACCTTGAAGCCGACCTGAGGGACCAGTATGGCCATCGCCGCCACCGCGCCGATGAGCACACACGGCACCACGACCAGCAAACCCTGGCCACCGAGGCTGTATAGCTTGCCCAACAGATTGGGCAGTGAGTGATCGCCGGCGACGAAACCCAGCGCGGTCACAACGATCGCGCGAAACGCGCCCGCGAAGGTGCCCGAGGCGAGCAGCAGCACGCCAATTACCGCGGACATCGTGACGGCATCGGTCAGATCGGTGCTCTTCGATATCTGGCCTTCCTTGCGCGCGTCCCGGAGCCGCTTCTCGGTGGGCTGTTCGGTCTTTTCTTCACTCATCGGACATCTCGGTGAACGGGCGGAGGGCCTGGGGCGGATGCGGGTACGCGCTTGCAGGTGCGATACCCGGTCCACCTCGACAAACGATGATATCGGCGCGCTTGCACAACGCGCGCGCTGGACACGAAGCGGCCACGTCGCAAGCGAAGCGCCGGACGGACAGTGCGGACCGTGCCGCCCTGCGCCGATGTTGACGCGGGCAGGCACGGCCTATGCTGTCGAGCACCGCCTGTGCGAAGCAGGCGAACGCGCTTCGCACAGGTTGCGCTTGCTTCGCGTCGCCTCCGCAGCGGCGACGCCCCTCCAGGTATCGTCCGCATATCGACAGATCGAGGTGTCGGCGTGGGCGGCGTCTGTGGGATAGGGCGCGAGCGCACCGCAGTGCATCGGTCTCGTGTAATCGGTCGGCATTCACCTTGCGGGAGCTCTGCGTCATGAGTGTTACTTCGACGAACTATCTGAACTGCAGTCAGGACATCGTCAGTGGCCTGATCGAAACGGTTTCCGCCGTGCTGCTCAACAATTTCCCGGTGCTTGAAGTCGATCCCTACGATATCGAGCTCGTGCTCGATGCGCTGCGCGTGCTGCGCCCGAAGATGGCGGAACTCGAAACGGTCGACGCCGTCCTGCATATGCAGCGCGGCAATTGGGACGATGCGATTCAGGTTTTCCACCGGGTCATTGCCGACGCGCCGCGCTTTGCCTACGCCAAGGCGCTGCTGGCATTCTGTCTGTCGGCCAAGGGCGATCCGAACTGGCGGCGCAGTGCGGGCGAGGCGATGGAAGACAATCCGGACCGCAATACCCGCAGGCTGGTGCGCGCGCTTGAAGCGCGCGACGATCTGCGCGCGGCGGTGCGTACCTATCGAAGCGGCGGAAAGTTCGAGGTGCCGATGTCGATCGCGACACTCAGCGAAGAAAGCGATCAAAGCGACGAGAGCACCGAGAACGACGGCGAAGCCGCCAGGATATGCGCGAAGCCTGCCGCGGCGACGGCGGAGGCGATTCCCCAACACCACTATCTGCGTATCTGAGCCACGGTTCGTAGCGCGGGAGACCGGTCATGAGCGTGTCCGTCACGTCAAAGCAGATTGCGGCTGCACTTGAGAAGAGCGCGGCGCAGTCCGCTGCGGATCCCTCCATGCAGCAACTCGGCGACAAGTTCAAGTCGCTGATGCAGCATCCGCGCATGGAGTCGCCGTCGCACGGCCAGAACGACGGCACCAATGTGGTCTCGAAGCTGGTCGCGTCGCAGGACGCGGAATTGCAGCATTCCGTCGACGACGTGGTCAAGCTGTCCGACCACGCCCCTGACATGTCGATGCAGGAAATGACGGCCGCCACGATGAAAGTGACACTCGAACTGGCGAGCACGCAGCTCGATATGGAAGCGAAGATGAGCGTCGTCGATTCGTCGAAATCGTCGCTCGAAACCCTGATGAAGAATCAATAGCGCATGGCCGCGACGAATCTCGATACGGTGGGCGCGATGCGGCACTGGCCGCGGCGCGGCGCGGCGTGCGCGATGCTCGCGCTGTGCATGGTGCTGGCCGGATGCCAGAAGGAGCTCTACGGCAACCTGTCGGAGCAGGACGTCAACGAGATGGTCGTCGCGCTGCTGGAACAGGGCGTCAATGCGACGAAAGCGAGTTCGGACGACGGCAAGACCTGGGCGCTCGACGTCGACCAGAGCCAGATGGTCCGTTCCATGGAAGTGCTGCGCGCGCGTGGTCTGCCGCACAGCAAGTATGACGACCTGGGCAGTCTCTTCAAGAAGGACGGCCTCGTGTCGACGCCGACCGAGGAGCGCGTGCGCTTCATCTACGGCTTATCTCAGGAGCTGTCGTCGACGTTATCGAAAATCGACGGCGTGATCGTCGCGCGAGTCCAGATCGTGTTGCCGAACAACGATCCGCTGGCGCAGCAGATCAAGCCTTCGTCGGCGTCGGTCTTCATCAAGTACCGGCCCGACTCCGATGCCAGCACGCTCGTGCCGCAGATCAAGACGCTTGTGATGCACAGCGTTGAGGGGCTCACTTACGACGCGGTCAGCGTCACCGCGGTGCCGGCCGATCCGGTAGACCTGTCCCGTTTGCCGCAGGCACAGTCGTCGCCGTTGCCGATGATCGTCGCGGCGGCGTTGGTGTTCCTCGTGTGCGCAGCGGCCCTTTTCGTGTGGATGAAGCGTGGCGTACCGGTGAACTTCGCCGCGCGTGGCCTTGGTGCGCGGCTTAACGCGCTGCTCGCACGGCTGCGGCGTGTCAAACCGACAACCTCCGCCTGATGACCGTCTCGACTGCGATTCCCTTTGCGCGAACGGCGGCTGCGTTTGCTGCGTACGAGCGCAATGCCCGGCAGGCAGTGTGCTGGGTCCATCGGTCATGGCTTGCTGGCGCGCTGGGTGTCGAAGCCGGCGCGCTTGACGGTCTGTGTGCCGCACTGGCGACGGCGGCGCATGCGCAGGTTGAAGCGTGTTCGCTCGCGCTGCTGCGCACGCTCGGCGTAGAAGCCCCGTCCTTCGACGCATTGCGCGCCCCTAATCTTGCCGTGCTCGACGCCTTGCCGCCGCAGTGGGGGCTGCGGGTGTTGCGGATGCGCTCGCTCGCCTTGCGCCGTGCCGATGTGCGGCGTCTGATCGACAAGCGCAATCGCATGCAGTTGTCGGAATGCGTGGGCGTGCCGCTCGACCGGCTCACCGGCGGCACGGCCGGTACGGCAAACGCGCCCGATATCACGCGGCTGACCGCGCGCGGCCTGCTGCCCGCACTGGACCGTCTCGACGCCGACACGCTCGCGTACGAAGGCTACGCGTTGATGACACGTGACACACGCAGCGTCGCCACGCCTTTTGCGTTGCTGCGTCTCGCGTTGCCGCGCGATCTTCCGGCGTCGCCCTGGCTCGATGACGGCGGTCGCGAACTCGACGCGGACGGCACGGCGCGGCTCGTCGCGCGCTTGCCGGAACTGCTTCCGGAGTGGGCATGGTTATTTGGTTGAGATCGGACCGGGAGATGCGGGATGCGGCGATTGCGCGCGTCGGGGCCCACGCTGACGTGATTCCGCGCGCCACCTTCGGCGCGCTGCTGGAGATCGACGAAGCGTATGCGCAACTCGCGGCTGATTGCGAAGCGGCGCTCGCGCAGGCCCGCGACGAAGCAGCGGCTATCGTCGATACAGCGCGACTCGAGGCGCAGGCGATCCTCGCGGCGGCGCGGCGCGAGTACGACACCGCGGCCGAACACGGCTACCGTGACGGCGAGCAACAGGCACTGGCGGACTGGGTCGAACGGCTCGCCGATGCGGGAGCCGAGCAGCGGCGCACGCAGACGAGAATGCGCGAACGCCTCGCTGAGATCGTCACCGTCGCGGTCGAACAGATCGTCAATGTGCAGGAATCGGATCTGCTGTTCGAGCGGGCCTTGACAACGGTCGACAGGATCGTCGAAGGGGCAACCTATCTGAGAGTTGCCGTCAGCCCGGGTGACTACGACAAGGCCTGCGTCGCCTTCGAACGTTTATCGGCGCGCTGGCGCGAACTGGGCCGCCCGTTCCCGCTTTCGGTGGTGGCGGACAAGCGGCTCGAGGCGGGTAGCTGCATTTGCGAATCCGATTTCGGCGCTATCGACGCGAGCCTTGCGACCCAACTGCGCGCGATGCGCTCCGCGGTAGCACGCGCACTCAAACTGTCGGCGAGCGAGGCGCGCGAGGATGACGTTGCCTCAGCGTTCGACGATGAACCCGCTGACGCCGACGGCGCCCGCTAACGGTAGCCGGCCCCGCACGATGAACTCACCACGCCCAATTCCCGATGAACGGCCCGACGGCCCGCGCGCGCGGCGGCTGCTCGATGTCGAGCGCTTGACCGACGCGATCGAGCAGGAGATTCTCTCGACCCGCAACATTGCCCGCAGCGGCAAGGTGCTCGAGGTGATCGGCACGCTCGTGAAAGTCGCCGGACTCGATGTGACGCTGGGCGAACTTTGCGAGCTGCGCTCGGCGAGCGGCGCGCTGTTGCAGCATGCCGAGGTGATCGGCTTTACACGTGACGTCGCGTTGCTGTCGCCGTTCTCGCGGCTGGCCGATATCTCGCGATCCACCCAGGTCATCGGGCTCGGGCGGCCGCTTTCGGTGCGCGTCGGCGACGCGCTGCTGGGCCGCGTGATCGACAGCCTCGGCCAGCCGATCGACGGGCTGGGGCCGATCGATGCCGAGGATGAAAGGCCGATCTTCGCGAGTCCGCCTGATCCGATGAGCCGCCAGATGATCGATGCGCCGCTGGCGACCGGCGTGCGCGTCGTGGACGGCATGATGACCCTGGCCGAGGGACAGCGCATGGGCATTTTCGCGCCTGCCGGCGTCGGCAAGAGCACCTTGCTCGGGATGTTCGCGCGCGGCGCGCAGTGCGACGTGACGGTGATCGCGCTGATCGGCGAGCGCGGCCGGGAAGTGCGCGAGTTCGTCGAACTGATTCTGGGGCCCGAGGGCATGGAGCGCTCGATCGTGGTGTGCGCGACCTCGGACCGCTCGTCGATCGAACGTGCGAAGGCCGCGTACGTGGCCACCGCGATCGCCGAGCATTTCCGCGATCAGGGGCGCCGCGTGCTGTTGATGATGGATTCGCTGACCCGCTTTGCCCGTGCGCAGCGCGAGATCGGACTCGCGGCGGGCGAGCCGCCTGCGCGGCGCGGCTTCCCGCCGTCGATCTTTGCCGAACTGCCGCGTCTGCTGGAACGGGCCGGCATGGGCGCGACCGGTTCGATCACCGCGCTCTATACGGTGCTGGCGGAAGACGATTCAGGCAGCGACCCGATTGCGGAAGAGGTACGCGGCATTCTCGACGGCCACATGATTCTGTCGCGCGAGATCGCGGCGAAGAACCAGTACCCGGCGATCGATGTGCTCGCGAGCCTTTCGCGCGTCATGCCGCAGGTGATGTCGCGCGACTACGTGCAGGCGGCGGCGCGGGTGCGTGAGTTGCTGGCCGGCTACCGCGAGGTCGAGATGTTGCTGCAGATCGGCGAATACAAGCCAGGCGGCAATCTGCTCGCGGATGAAGCCATCGCCAAGATCGATGCGATCCGGGCATTCTTCTCGCAGGCGACCGACGAATTCGCGGCACCTGAGGATACCGAGGCGCAGCTCTTCGCGCTCGCCAGCGGGTGACGCCTATGGGAGTCAGTGTTGCCGACCGGCGCATTGCCGCGCTGTGCCGCACGATCGAACGCCGCGTCCGGCTCGAGAAAGGCTTGCGGGCGACCTTGGCGACCCAGCGTGAAGCACACGCGCGCATCGAAGCGCAGCGTGACGACAAGCATGCAACTGTGCAGCGTGAGCGCGATCTCCTGCTGGCATGCCATGAGCGTATCGCCCAACTGATGAGCGGCGGCAAGGCGTTCGCGCTGGCGGAGATGAACGCCAGCATGCGCCACGCGGAGACCGTCGCGGACCGGCTGCGGGCCGCCGAAGCCGAACTCGCTACGCTGGAGCAGGCCGTGCAGGCCAGGGCCCTCGAGGTCGCCGCGACCTTGCGCGCGATCGCGAACAACCGCGGCCGGATCGACATCTGCACTCAGCGCGTCGTGGAGATCAGGCGGACCGTGGCCCATGCCGCGAGCGACGCCGCAGACGAAGAAGCCGAAGAAGCCGCGCTCGCACGCATGCGCTTCAACGCGCGCTCCACCGTATGACACGACGCCGGGACCCAGGATGAATGAAGCCCTAACGACGCTCCCGCAATTCGGCACCACGCTGATGGACTACCTGATGGTGCTGGGCGTCTGTTCTGTGCGGCTCTTTGTGATGCTGTACATTTTTCCGCCCACGGCCGACGGCATCCTCCAGGGTGTCGTACGCAACGGCATTGTCTTGCTGTTCAGTTCGTTCATCGCTTATGGACAACCTGCGTCGCTCGTCACTTCGCTAACCGGCGTCACGCTGATCGAAATCGGTCTGCGCGAAGGCATTATCGGACTGGTGCTGGGCTTTGCCGCCTCGACCGTGTTCTGGGTGGCGGAAGCGGCCGGCACCTATGTCGACGATCTGACCGGATACAACAACGTGCAGATCACGAATCCGCTGCGCCAGGATCAGTCGACGCCGACCGCGACGCTGCTTTCGCAGGTGGCGAGCGTCGCCTTCTGGACGTTCGGCGGCATGACGTTTCTGCTCGGCGTGCTTTACGAGTCGTATCACTGGTGGCCGCTGACGTCGAACACGCCGGTGGCGGCGAACGTTCTCGAGAGCTTCGTGCTGACGCAGACCGATACGCTGATGCAGACCACGGCGAAACTCGCGGCGCCGATGATGTTTGTGCTGCTGCTGGTCGATCTTGCTTTTGGCTTCGGTGCGAAATCTGCGCAAAAACTCGATCTCGTGACCTTGGCCCAGCCGGTCAAGGGCGCGTTGACCGTGTTGATTCTGGCGCTGTTTGTAGGGGTTTTTGTCGATCAGGTCAAAGATCAACTGGTATTGACGAGCCTTGGCGGACAATTACGCTCTATCGCCGACGAGATGAAGAAATAGCCTATTTTTCGTAGGGCGCCGGGCACAAAAAATAATCCAACACCTGCCGAGCCATCCTGGACAAGGGCCAACGCTCGCGCAAATCTCAACAGCTCTCAAATCCTCAAGCGCGGTCAGATTTGTTGAAAATTCGCGTGACCCATTTCTATACATTGGGGCAACGCGGTCGCCGGTCACATTGTCATTCACGTCGCTGCATCTGTGGATTCCTGTCCAGGCATCAGCACCGCATGTCATGCATTCATGCCGGAACTCACCGGCGTGCGTGCATCTACGAGGAGTCGAACAATGTTTCTGACGCTTTATTTTCCACTGGCTGCGGCGCTCAGCGTGCGGGGCCTGCCGGAAGGATTTCTCGACAAACTGCTGGAAGGCAATCTCAACGCGGCTCGCACCCAGGCAAACCGCTGGGCCGAAGAGGTGCAGCAACGTACCGACATGCCCTGGCTTCTGCAGATCTACGCCGACATGCAGATGACACTCGGCATTGGTGACGAAGCGGAGGAACAGTATCGCCGCGCACAGAAGGCGATTCGCTCGCCACGTGAGGCGATCCGCGCGGCTTCGTGCCGCAACGTCGGCTGGCAAGCGTTGTTTCGCCATCGGTTTGCGACGTCGTTGTCGTGCTTCGCACGGGTTGTCGACGAAACCGGTATCGAACCGGTGCAGCGGCTCGAAGCGCGCTTCGGCATTGCGTGCGCACTGTACGAACTGGGGCAGTCGCGCGATGCATTCGACGCGCTCGACGAACTCACGGCAATGGCCGCGTCACCGGGTGAGGGCGGTTCGGCGGCATGGCGCGACGTCCTCGCGACCCTGCGTTTCGATGTCGCGGTTCAACGTGAACTGCGTTCCTCCGTGCTGCTGAGCGATCACGTGTATTGGCAATCCGGCATGACCGACGAACGCGTAGCGGGCAGTGGCGACGCCAGCATGGCCGCCGATCTTCACGAGACCGAGGCGCTGCGCGTACAGATACCGCTGCTGCGGGAGCGGATCGGTTATCTGCAGCAATTGCGTGCCTTGATGAAGGGTGAACGTGACGCGATGAGCGGCATTGGCTTGCATCTGAACTGGGCCCAGAACGCTGGACTGCACGAGTACCTGCGTACGACGCGCTTCGAAATTGTCCTCGCCGCGCTCGCGTCGGATGCGCCGCAACTCGCGGAAACCATGCTGGAGCCACTGCATCGAACCGATTACGCTGCCTCGACAGGGCATCGTCAACTCGAGTATCTGTACTGCGTTGCCAAGGTGCGCCAGGTGCAGGGGCGCACGCTCGAATCGATGCAGCTATACAGCCGCTACGCCTTGATCACGACGCAATGCTTGCGCGACGATGCCCCGGCCATCGCGCCGTTCGCGAACCGGGCGGCGCGGCACGCGGCGCAACTCGACGACGTGGGCGCACGTTTGCCCGCGAAGTACCGGCGCGCCTATCGCTACCTGCAGGAGAATCTCGATCGCCACGATCTCTCGGTGCGTGAAGTGGCGGCGGAAGTGGGGGTCACGGAGCGTGCGCTGCAAAGCGCATTCAAGAACTTCCTTGGCCTGTCGCCGACTGAGCTGATCCGGCGGCAACGCATGGAGCGCATCCGCGCCGAACTGCTGCAAGACTCGTTCACGAGCGATCGCAGCGTGCTGTGCGCGGCCAACAAATGGGGCGTGCAAAACCGCTCGACGCTCGTCAGCGGCTATCGCAAGCAGTTTCACGAAGCGCCGTCAGAAACGCTGGGGCGATAGGCCCGGGGCTTTCGTGCCGGCGGCGCCGGTTGCTGCGACCAACCTACAATAATCGTGGATCCCTCGATGAACAAGAAACGGCTCATCTGCGCCGCCTGGCTGGCGGCGTCTCTGGCAATCGCGACGGGCGGCCCTGTTGCCGACGCGGCGACGATTCACTGGCGCGGTTCGACGGTCCATATTTCGGCGGAAGGCAAGGACCTCAAGGATGTCCTGCGCGATTTCACCGCGGGTCAGGGGGTGCCGGCGACTATTTCGGACGACGTGCATGGCACGGTGACGGGGCAGTTCGATATGTCGCCGCAGCGCTTTCTCGACACCCTCGCCTCGACCTTCGGTTTCGTCTGGTTCTATGACGGCAACGTGCTGTCGATCAGCGACGTCAATACCGTGACGCGTCAGATCATCAAGCTCGACTATGCGAGCACGGCTGACCTGCGCGCCGCGCTCGACCAATTGCACGTCGCGAATCCGCGCTTTCCCGTCATGTACGACGCGAGCCAGGGCACGGCGCTCGTCAGCGGGCCTGTGCCCTATGTGCAACTGGTGGCGGAGCTCGCGCGCCGGCTCGACGACAATGCCGGGCAGCGCACGGGTTCGGAGGTGCGTGTGTTCGCGCTGCATCACGCGTGGGCGGCCGATCACAACGTCGAGATCGACGGCAACTCAGTGACCGTGCCCGGCGTCGCCAACGTGCTGGCCGGCATGTACCACCCGCAAGACAAGAGCGGGAGCAGTAACAACGGCGGCGAGCGCAATGCCATCGTGCCGACCATGCGCCGCCTGCAGCCGATGCAGGACGTGACCGGCGGCATGAATGGCGGCGGACTTCAGAACGGTGTCACGCCACCGCCATTGCCGGCCGGGATGATGGGCGCGGGCGGCTCCACGGGGCCCGGCCTCGGCGGCTTGCTGAACGGCATGGGGGCGGGCGGCAGCGCGGCGTCGGGCATGCCGGCATTGCCGGGTTACGGCGGCGGTGTGAGCGGATCGAGCAACTCGGGCGGCGGGGGCGACATGGCCGGGGCCCCCGGTGGCGGCACGCAGTCGTTGCCGGTGATCGAGGCCGATCCACGTACGAACTCGGTACTGATCCGCGATTTGCCGCAACGCCTCGCGCAGTACCGGACATTGATCGATCAACTCGATGTGAAGCCGAAGCTGATCGAAATTGAAGCGCACATCATCGAGATCGACGACAACGCGCTCAAGCAGATCGGCGTCGACTGGCGCGCTCATAACAGTCACGTGGACTTCCAGACCGGCAACGGCAATACGCAGCAGAACGGGTACAACGGCAACATCGATCCGATCTTCGGCACCTCGACGCTGGCCGACGGTTCCACGGTCATCAACACGACGCCCGCGGGCGCGTCGTTGACCGCGGTCCTCGGCAATGCCGGGCGTTACCTGCTCGCACGCGTGAACGCACTGCAGCAGACCAATCTGGCGAAGATCGACGCGAGTCCAAAGGTCGCGACCCTGAACAATGTCGAGGCCGTGATGGACCAGAAGACGCGGTTTTTCGTGCGGGTGTCGGGCTACACGTCGGCTGATCTTTACAGCGTTTCCACCGGTGTCTCGCTGCGGGTGCTGCCGCTTGTCGTCGACGAGAACGGCGCAACGCAGATCAAGCTCAACGTGCACATCGAAGACGGTTCCGTGACCAACCAGCAGGTCGACAACATCCCGATCATCACCACGAGCACGATCAATACCGAGTCGTTCGTGGGGCAGGGTGAGAGCCTGCTGATTGCGGGCTACCGCGTCGACAGTACGACCAATGGCGAAACCGGCGTACCGGTGTTGTCGAAGATTCCGCTGGTCGGCGCGCTATTCCGGTATCGCGACGACGAGCGCAGCCACATGGAGCGTCTGTTCCTGCTGTCGCCGCGCATCATCGAGTTCTGAATGCGGGAGTGAGGGGCAAGGGGCGCGCCGTGGATGTGGCGGTGGCGCAGCCGGCAAAGGTCGCTTCGCAGGCGGGGTTGGACCAGGGCGGCGCGTTGCGCGCGGTCGCGCTATCCGGCGGATGGATTTCCGCATGCGGTGTTTCGTGTAGTGAGCACACTTTCGCTTCGTCGCGTTTCACCGGTATGGCCCGCTGCGCAAGCGCCGCCAGCACGGAAAGTGCATGGGACTGTGCTTCGATGCAAGCGGCGGCCTCCACGCCCTCGTTGACGGCGCTTGACGGCGAGACACGCGCAACCCGTCCCTGCTCGGCGAGATCGGCGGGTGCCGCGATCGCTTCGACGCGATAGCCGTGTGCATACATGGTCCGCAGATAGACCCCGTGTGCGCCGTTGAGATCGAGTTTCTTGCGCAGCTTGTAGATATGTTGCTCCAGCGTGCGTCCCACGATGTCCTCGGAACTGCTCCACACCGCGCCTGCAATCTGACGGCGACTCACGTACTCGCCAGGACGCGAAAACAGCAGCCACGCAATCGCGAATTCGCGTGATGTCAGCCGCACCGGTTCGCCCTCGACGAGTACCTCGCAAGTGCGGCGCTCGAGGCGGTACGCCCCGCACTCGAGACGGTCGTCGGCGTCGGCGGCCTGGAGCGGCTGGAAACGCCGCAACGCGAGATGGACGCGCAACACCAGTTCACGCGAATCGACCGGCGAGAGCACGACGTCGTCCGCGCCCGCATCGAACAGATGCGTGATCTGGGTACGGTCGTCGCGGGCGCCGACCACGATCAGCGGTGCACGGCGGTCGGCATAGCAGGCGCGCCGGGCTAACACCGGGCGCAGTGGATTGACACCCGTATCGGCGTCGATGAGGATCGCGCTGTACTCTTCGCGATATACCGAACGCGCAAGCGCCACGTCATCGTCAAACTGCCTGCAGGTCGCTCCGTCGGCCTCGAAACACTGACAGATCAACCTGAAAAGCGCCCCGCTTCGGGTCATTACTGCGAGTTTCATTTTTCCTCCGAATGGTCCTGGCGCGCGACGGACTCGTCCGCGACGGGAGCAACTGCCTGGCGATGGGGAGTTCGTTGCGAATGATCGGACAGTAGAGCTACAGATGAATCAAGGGTGTAACGGTTTGTTTCATTTAAATTGCAAAGCGTCACCAGGCTAATTTTCGGTCACACATAGGCGAACTGAGCATCGCATTTTGTGAACAACTTATCGTGAGTTAGCGGTGAATTAGCTCACTGATATGGCGTGAGTATTTCTTTCGCATTTTCCTAAGCTTACGGTCGATTCGACCGGGCGGAGGTCAATCGCCCGTCCTATCGGGCCTGCGATGAGAAATCTTTCGAAATTGAAAGTAAAAATTAAGCTAATTGAGGTTTTGTTTGCTGTTTGAATATTCATTGCTTCCTGCAAGTTCGTTTTTCAAAACATCAGGCCGCATTGAGCCGGCGATCTGTATGTCGCGTATTGCATGCGTATTGCTATTTGGGAAATATTTACGAATACGGCATTCGTGAGGATTGTTGAGCGTGTGGCTGTGCCGCTTGCTTAGGATCGAATCTGCAGGCTGCCAGCACGGAGCTTACCCATCAAGCTGCGCAGATATCCGCCACGGAGCCCATCCAATGCCGTTTCTATCCAGCGCCTGGTATGTCGCTGCATTTAGCCGCGAGGTCACCGTAGACGCGCCGTTTGCGCGCACGTTGCTCGACCGTGCGGTCGTGCTCTATCGCGAGGCGAGCGGCGCGGTGGTCGCGCTCGACGATCGCTGCCCGCACCGCTTTGCGCCGCTCTCGCGCGGCCGCCTGATCGGCGGTGCGCTCGAATGTCCGTATCACGGCCTGCGCTTCGGCGCGGCGGGTACCTGTGTACTCAATCCTCACGGCGATGGACGTGTGCCCGCCGGGACGGTGGTGCGGCACTATCCCACCCGCGAGCGTTACGGCGCGATCTGGATCTGGCTTGGCGAAGCCCGCGAGGCCGTGACGGTGCCGCTGCCGGATTTCGAGTTTCTTAACCCGCTACACAATTTCACCTGCGACGGGTATCTCTTGACGCAGGCGAACTATCAGTTGAGTGCCGACAATCTGCTTGACCTCAGTCATTTCCAGTACCTGCATCCGGACACACTCGGCAGCGGCATGATGGCGCGCGGCACGGTGCAATCGGCAAGCGAGGGCGACATCGTCCGGGTGCGCCGCGCGATGCGCGGGGAAGTGCTGCAGCCGTTTGTCGGGCAGGCGTTCGGCATACCGGATGGCAAGCCGGCGGATCGCGATCTGGACGTGCGCTGGCAACCGCCGGGTCTGCTGACGATTACGGTGAGCGTGCGCGAAGCCGGGGCGCCGCCGGAAATGACGCGTGTCGGAATGTCCGCCCACTGGTTGACGCCCGAAACGGCCAACAGTACCCATTATTTCTTCGCGTTCGGATTGCCGCGCGAGATGGGCGACGAGGGCGAGGCGCTCGTTCAGTTCTCGGTAGAAGGCTTGATGAAGCCATTCCGCGACGAGGATCTGCCGATGCTGGAAGCGCAACAGCGGGCCATCGGCGAGCGCGATTTCTGGTCGCTGCGCCCGGCGCTGTTGCCGATCGACGCGGGGGCGGTTCGCGCAAGACGGATCATGGAGAGGTTGATTGCCGACGACCTCGCGTACCTCAATGCCGCAGCGCCGGGCGCACAGCAGCGTATTGCGGGCTGCGTTGGCGAGGTGTCGGGCCTATGAGTCGGACCTATGGGGCAGACCTATGAGTGAGGCCTGCCGGTCAGACTCATGAAGCGGTCCGGTAGCTGATCATCCACCAGCGCCCATCGGCGCCCGTCGAATAGACCGGCTGCTCGGCGATACCCGTAAGCAGACCGGCGAGTTCGGCTTCGGTCGGAAAATTCTTGACGATCTCGAAGCGGGTGCCGTCGAGCAAGGCTCGCTCCTCGAGCAGGTTGCCTTCATCGTCGCAACGCCGCTTGCCGTGCCATTCGTACGGCAGTTGGTCGGCGAAGACGACCCGCGCACCCGGGGTCAGTTTGCCGTGCAGTGTGCTCAGGAAGGCCGGAATTTTCGACTTCGGCATATGCGACCACCAGAACAGCGCGAAGGCCGCGCTGAACGGGCCCGCTACGCCTTCGAGGGAATACGCGTCGGCATGCTGGCATCGGACGTGGTCGCTCGACGCCATCCTCGCTTGTGCGAGCGCAAGCGAGGCCGCGTCGCGATCCGTGGCTAGTACAGAACGCGCCGTTGCCGCGACGATGCCGGTCCAGTAGCCGGTCCCGCACGCAAGTTCGAGTGCGTCGTGGCCTTTGAGGTCGGCCTGAAGGCGAGCCTGCAGCGAAGCGAGATGCCGCTCGACGAGGGGCGTTCCATAGCCTACGGAGACGTCATATTCCGACGCGCGTGCTGCGTAGTACGCTGCGTGTGGGTCCGCACGAGGCCTCTCGACATTGGCCTTTGCATGCGCATTCCTCTCGTGCTGCGATGGCGCATCGATCGGCTGAGGGTGAATGTCAGTGGCGGACATGGTCTTATTCCTCCTTGAGCAGTTGTTCGGATAGCGGCAGCAAGGCTGCCCGCTCGGCGTTGCCGATGCCTTCGCTCAGACGGGCCAAGGCGGCCAGCGGGAGCCAGCGTGCCAGGCGGGCGGACCCATCGGGGAGACCGGCAAGCTCGAAGTAGCGTTTCACGTACGTATCGTGAACCTGCCGGCGTGCCGCCTCTTCACGCGGCGATATCACGTGTGCTTCCGAGGTACGCCCAAAAAGAAGGAGAACCGATGTTTTCGCCAGGTCGCCGATAGCGCTGCCGCGTTCCGCGGACATCCAGTCAATCAGTGAGACGGTTCCGTCACGGCATACGAGCACATTCGCGGGATGGAAATCGCCATGGCAAAGGCACATATCAGCCGCATCGTGAGCATCGCGTATTGCCAGCGCGGCAAGCGCGTGCAGCGCCGCGGCGCGAAGCCGACGCGGCAGGTCCGGCGCCGCCTCGATCGACCAGCGCAATTTCGCGTGCTGGGGCGGCAAGCCGTACAGCCGCGTGTGAGCGCCGGCCTGGATACGATGCGTCGCGAAATGAAGCTCGGCCAGTTGTTCGCCGCTGCGCGCAAGGGGAGAGCCACATCCGCTCTGACGCATTGCACTGACGATGGATTGCCCCCTGGCGCGCCGATAGAGCAATCCGTGGCGTCCCGCGACCGCGACGATTCCACCTGAAGACGGCACACGAAACGCCGAATTCTCGTAGGTTGCGCGGCATACGCGGTCGACGAGGCTGGCCTCCAGTTCGATCTGCCGCAACGGATAACCCGGGCGAAACAGCTTCACCACCCAACCCGGCGACCATTCGAACACCTCAGACGTGCGACCGACACCAAGCGGGGCTGTACCCGCTGCGAGTTCGAACCTCGGCGTGGCGAGCGCTTCACTCACGGGCACGCTTCTAGACACCACTAACCGGCGCCGGGCTCGCGCTACCAGCCGGAGAAACCGCCTGGCGCGGCGTGACCGGTTCCCACATCGTCAGTCCGATGCCGCTTTGCGTCTGTTCGTGCGAGGCGCGCACGCCATATTTCCAGCCCTGCGAACTGCTGCGGGTCGTCTCCCGCAGCCCGTACAGTCCGAGTGGCCGCCATGCATGCGGGTCGTTCAGTTCGTTGTCCATCTTCTTTTCCAGCGCACGCAGTTTCGCATCGATAGCGGCGCGCGCGCGTCGGCTCGGGGTGTTGCTGCGTTTTTCGATTAACTGCTTGCTGAGCGTCAGATAGTGGTTGAGTTTCGGCACGCGTTCTTCCTTGATGATCCAGCGCTCGCCGAATGAGAATTCGCCGGACGATTCATCCTGGGCCTCCCCAATCACCTGTTCCAGCCGCTGGGAGCCCACGCCGTCTACCCAGGCGGGATTGGCGCGAATCGCATGGCCCCAGTCGTCCGCGTTGCGATACATCACGTCGCGCAGCATGAATTCGGGCACAAAGCCGCGATTGTCACGGGTCAGATAAACATAGCCGGAACGCCCGACGCGCGCGAACTCCGTCGTCGTCGCCGCGAGCGTCTTGCTGGCCGCGCTGAAGGATTTCACGTCGCCCTTGCCATCGCCGTCAGGGATCAGGCGCGGCGCGAACTGCGCGCCGGCGCCCGTGGTAACGGTGTTCTGAAAGAGGGTCGAATCGACGACGTTGGTGAACTCGCCCGCTTCGGTGCGATTGCCGCCTGCGAACAGCGTGGTGTTCAAACCCGCGTTGACGTAGATGCCGATGCGATTCGGCGCATCGGGACTGTCGTCGACGTTTGCGCGTACAGCGACACCGGCAACCGGGGTGGCGGTGACGGTGGTTGCACCGTAGGTCTGTGAGGACAGCGAGATGCGCGGATTGTCCGCCGTGAGTTCCGCGAGCTTTTGCATGAAGCCTTCCGGCGAGGCCGACTGCTCGATCGCATCCCAGTAGGCGTCGACCATTTCGCTGCTGTCGTCGCGCCACTGATTGGGCTCAGGCGTGCGACCGAGACGCGTTGCCGAGGCGCGGTGCGCGCGCAGCACAACCGTATCTTCGCGCGATACCGCGCCGTTGACGGCGGCGGAGGCCACCGCGCCGGCGATGCCTTTCACCTTGCCAATCTCGCCGGCGATGCCGAGAAACCCCTGCGCGCCAAGCGACGTGTTCAAACGGTTGCGCGTGCCGAATTGCATCTGGCCGCCGTCATACGCGGTACCGACCGCGTAGACCGCGTCACGGCCGCCCATTGCAGCGAGGATCGGCCCCACCGACGTCAGCCTGACTTTGGTCGGCAGATTGGCCCAGAGATTCGCGTCGAGCCCGAGCATGCCGCCGTCGTAGGACGTGTAGATCGTGCCGAGGACGTTTTGCTCCATCAACTCATGCTGCTGGTCACGCAGATTTTCTGTCGAGATGCGTTCGAGCGGCGCGATACCGGGTTGGGTGGTTAGTTCGCGTGCCGCGTCGAACTTCTCTCGCAACGGTTCGGCGCGTGCCGGGTCGTCCTGCTTCATGCCGCTCGCCGTTGTCCAGCGGCCGAGGGCGGCGAGCGTGAAGCCGGTTTTCGCGTCGTCGCTCGCGGCGCCCTGGGTCATCTCCTTGACGAAGGCGTCGCGCTGCGTCCGGTCGTCGAACAGGTCCAGCGTCTGCTGGATCAAGGCATCGTTTGTTCCCGCACGCATGCTTTCGACGTTGGCACGTGCGTCCTGCCACATCCGCTGCGCTTCGCGCCGGCCGATGCTGAACGATTCAGGACGGCGTTTCTGCAACTCGCGCGGGGCGGCATTGGTTGGCACGTCGGGGCGGGCTGCGTGCCATGTGCCGAGGCGGCCGACATTGAGCGCCATGGTCATCAGCGTGGCTGGATTCGTCGCGTGCGGCATTTGCTGCCGGCTGTAGTCCAGCAACTCGGTGCGTACGTCGATGAGCGCGGTGTCGTACTGGCCGCGTAACGTGTCGAAGAACGGCGCGTCCGCGCCGAGCATATTCGGGGTCGTCCGATAGGGCGTGCGCTGCTTGCTGAAGGCGCGCGGCACATCGTGTGCGGCGAGCGCCACGCGCGCCTTGGCGCGGGCCATGCGCTGCGCGGGAGGCGCGCCGTCGATCGAACCCATCGCGCGATCTTTCAGCGCCTGCCGTTTCGCACCCAGTTCGACCCACTTCGTGCCGCCCTCGTAGAGCAGGTGCGAGGCCTTGTCCAGCGGCGAACCGCGGCCGCTTTCGTCGAAGCCCCATTGCCAGGTCCGGTAGGCGGTGATCTGTTCCGGTGAACAGGCGCCGATGTCGTGAGTGCCGCCGGGTGCGTCAGGCAATTGCCGGGCGGCTGTCAACGCGAGCGCCGCTTGCCGCGCGCGGGCGTCGCCCAGCAACCGGTCGCGCGTGCGGTCCTGATTGAGCGCCGCGGGTGTCGCGCCCAGATTTTTCTCCAGCGTACGCAGCTTGTGGCCAGCCTGCAGGTAGACCAGCAGCCGTGCCGCCTTGCCGTTGCCGCGCTCGCAATCGGCTTGCGCCGCGCCGTATTGCAGACGCAATAGCGCGTCGAGCGCCGCACAGCGCGTGTGCGCGAGATCCTGGGCGCATTGCCATGCTTTCTCTTCAATGGCTTCGTTCGGCACACTGGCGCGCGGGTCGTCGATATCGAGCGGTTCCTGCAAGCGCGCCAGGATCTGCGCCGCGGTCCGCGCATCGCCGTCGCTTGCCTGCGCGAGGGCGTTCGCGAGCGGCATCGTGCAGTCGCGGGGCAGGCGTTCGACCCTGTTCGCCAGCGCCGGGTCGGCCTGTGCGGGGCTCGGTGGGTGCTGTGTCAGCACGTCGAGCAGCGCGTTCAATGCTTGTCCATGATCGGCCAGCGCCTGCGGGTCGTTGCCGTCAGGCGGAGGAAAGAGCGCGCTGACCGCCAGCCTCGGAGTTTCGAAGCGCGTGTCGAGATCGTCGGCCCACGCGCGTGCTTCAGCGGTCAATTTACGCTGGCGCGTGCGGGTCAGAAACGATTTGATTGCCCGCGGACTCATGAACTTCGGCACCGGCACGCCCCGGCTTGCCGCGCCATCCGTAACCAGATGCGCGCTCGCGCGCTCGACTGAGCTGCTGCCGAGCCGGCCACCCTGCGGCCCCATGCGCACCTCATTGCGCGCTGGCGGCGAAGGTTCGGGGAGCGGCGTTCTGCGCGATGGGCGAGGTAGTGAGGCGTCGCCAAGCGGATTGGTCAATCCGCCTGCCGAGACCGTGGTCGATTCGAGCCTGGTGCGCGTTGTCGAGCTGGTGCGAAAGAGTCGTGTGAGGGGGTTGTGTCTGACGTTATCCGCAACCTGCGCGAGTCCGCCAAGTGGCGTGTCGGGCGCCGCGCCGCCTTGTGGCGTCGATGCCGGTGTGGAAGCCGGAGTGCTGGGCGGGGTCGACGCATGCGCGCTGCTGCCCGGCAACAGCGTGCTTAGCCACGACACGGGACGAAAATTCATCAGCTTCTCCGAAACATGCAGCGGTGGCGCTTTATTGCCCTTGAGCCGGTGCCGTGCCCGGCGTTTCCGCGTGTGACACGACCACGGCGGGATCGGCAACCGGCGTGGCGGCGGCATTGGCATCGGCGGCGGCTGGCTCCGCGGCCCGATAGAACAGATACGTCGCGGTATAGGGGACGAACAGCGACATCCCTTCCTGGTTGCACGAAGGGTCGGGCGGCAGGCCGCCTGAGGTTCGCACCCGCTGCACCGAGCTGGTTTTCGCAAAGCGCCCCTGACCTTGCCGCTCGCCTGCGTTGAATTTCGCGGTGAGGCGCTGCCACGGCAGCGCACTCGTCGTGACGATCTCTTCGGCCGTTACGCGGCCGATCACATAGCTTCCGTCGTAGGCCGTGAAATAGCGCCCGGGTGCGACCGTGCCGACGCTCTGCCGTGCACCGTCGACCAGCGTCGCTTCCGAACCGGTTAGAACCCACGACAGTCGCTCGCCGTCGCGACGGCAACTGTAGGTCGTGTCGCCGACGGCGGTCAGCGCATCCTGAAGGATTTCCTGCGGCGTCGCGCGCAACGACGCGGGCAAGGTTGCGTTGGCCGGCGGGATCTGCTCAGCCGAAGGTGGCCGGGCACAGGCAGCAAGCAAAGCAATGAGCGCCGCAGCCGATGCGCTGCGAACCGCCCGCGACGCGCAACGATCCCGGCTCAAAGCCACGATGTCGCACGAAAGCACGATGAAACGAAGCGCGAGCAGCTTACGTAGTGATGTCGTGAAAAGTTTCATCGAAACGGCAGGCTCACCTGGGGGCAAGGTACGAAGTACAACTCAAAGAAGGCGCGGCCGCCGCATGCGATCCGAATTTTTGAATGACCAGACGCACCGATGCGCAACGTCGCGTGCATTCGCGGCATTGCGCCCGGCTTCGCACGCGACCAAGCACGCCGCGGGTGCCAGCCGGAAAGTATGGCTTCATCCGACTCTGGCGCCCGAACCTTGACGAGCCTCGTTCTGAAATCCATTCCGCACAGACGGACCGGCACCCGGGTTGCCGCTCAGTCCGCGACACGATTCGCGCCATTGCGGTGCGGGGCGCAATGATGGACGTGAATCGCCACGAGCGTGCCTGGCCGTCGGCGCAGCTTGCGCAGTTGCTGTACGAGCGCGTCGCCGAGCATTACTTACCCACGGCGCGACCGGTAAGCGTTGGTGTCAGGGTGGCGGATGCGCCTGAACTCGATTGCAGCTTCATGCTGGGTGAACGGCTGACGATGTCACGCACCGTCGCGCCTGCCGATGCCGTCATCACGCTGACGCGCCGCGCGCTGACATGGGCCCTCGCTGAACCGGCCGCGTTCGACTGGCGCAACGCGGTCTTTCTGCGGGCTTGCAACGGGTGCTTCCACGTGGATGGCGAAACCCGTTTCGCTCACTACTGGCTGCAACTGCTCAAGCGCCCGGAACCCGCTGCGCGCGTCGCGCTGGACCGCGCGCGGGCGGTCGCGCCGGCGGCGCTCGCGACTGTGCGGGCTACAGCCATGTGCGACCGGGCGGCGATGCTCGACGCCGTGCTGTGCAGCACGCCGCTGCATCTGCAAGGGGTGCTCGACTGGCCGGCGGTGCGATGGGATTCCGTCGAATGGGATGCGCGCTATGGCGACATCGTGTTGCGCGAGGCGGCGCCCGGCGGTGATCCGCTGCGGCTGCGTGATGTGTTGCCGAAGCCCGACAGTTCGCATGATGCCGGGCGTGGCGATCGGCACGGTGCCGTGCAGCCCTATACCGACGGATGCCTGCTGCCTGAAAAGCTTGCGCCGTTGTTTGCGTTGCCCGGATTGCCCACTGACGCGTTCAGTGCGGCCCAGCTATGGAGCGGGCGGCGGCGCGACGGCTTCGTCACAGGTTTGCACTGTGATATCGCCAGTTCCTTTCTGGCGCAGGTATATGGGCGCAAGAAGGTGCGGCTGTTCGCGCCAGGTCAGTGCGATCTGCTGTATGTCCTCGGCGCGTTCAATTCGCATCAGCTATGCCGCGTCAATGCCGATACGCCGGACCTGGCGCGCTTTCCGCGTTTTGCGCAAGCAACGCACGCTGACGTGATTCTCGAACCCGGCGATCTTCTGATCGTGCCGACTGGCTGGTATCACTGCACGTGGGCGCTCGACGATGTCCTGTCGGTCAGCCGGTTCATGCGTGACGAGGTGGCGCAGAGCCTGACATAGCGCGCTCGCAACGAACAAAACGGCCGGTTCGAGTTTCGTTTTTTCATTCGTCGCTGCGCATGCCACCCTGCTGTGATCGTCTCCTCGTTCTAAGGTGGGGGACGCCTCAAAGTGTGTCCACCGCATCGGCTGTTCAATAACAGGGCGCGCTGCGAAGCCGCCCGCGCACGCCGCGAAAGGAATTGTCATGTCGAATAGCGCAATTTCCGCGTTATCTTTTTCGCCCACGTCTTTCCCGACGTCCTATGACGCCGCTTCATTTCAGCAAGCACCCGGAGCGCAGGGCGGAGACGACACGGGCTACTGGACGTCGTGGCAAAACAAGATTGACAGTTCCAGTTCGAAATGGGACGCAGCGGGCAGTGCGTCGAATAGCGCCCTGGATGACGCACTACAGCAACTGCTGGCCGCGCTGATGGAAGTGATGAGCGAATCGAGTTCATCCGATGGCGCTTCGGGTGGCACAGGGTACGGAGGGGGAAGCGGAGGAGGAGGCGGTGGCTCCACGTCCGCCCGCCGCGCGAGCCCGTCTTCGGGCGGTGGCAACGCGGCGGGTTCGGGCCAGCAGGGCGATCTGAACGTGAAGCGAGCCGGTTCCGGCAACCCGGCGGGTATTGCCGAAGGGCTGCTCAATACCTCGGCGGCCAACATCATGCAGAACCAGCAGGTGCCGATGGATAAGGGCATTCCGACCGACGTGTGCTGCGCGAACTTCGCCTCCGCCTGCCTCGTCAAGGCCGGTGAGCTACCGGATTCGCAGCACACAAATAGCGTCGGTACGCTGGCCGGCGAGCTCAAGGGCGACGGCTGGCATGACGAAAGCAGAAGCCAGGCAAAAGCGGGCGACGTATGTATCGTGGGCGGCGACGAACACGTCGAGATTGTCGCCAGCAATGACAACGGCCGCATTACCCTGGTAGGTTCGAACAATACGGACGGCGGTTCCGGTCCGCAGGTCGTTTCGTACGATAACTGGACTGGCAATCAGGACGACGTTCAGTTCCTGTCGCAGTAACGGATAGCGACGCGGCATCTCGTGAAAATAATATGGTTCGGTATCCTTGGTTATATTCGAAATGCAGATTCGTTTGACCGTCGCTGACGTCGCCTCGCCGAATATGACAGCTCCATTGCGCTCGTAGAGTGGCCCCTTGCTGTATCCCCGATATGACGATACGGAAGGGTGTCTGACTATGGATGGAAAAATCACTGGACCGGGTAACCCCGATCCGGAGCGCAACATCGGCCGGACGGGTGAGCCTTCGGAACCGCCGGCCTCGCCAAAGCCCACCGTGCAGCCCAAGGGGGCGTCCGCGCTGAAACGCCTTGCGGATTCCGCGTCGGCGAAACAGAAACAGATCGCTGCAAAGTTTGGCAAAGGCAGCGATGCCAAAGCGCCCCCCGCGGCCGCAGACGACACCGCACAACAGGAAGCACGGGTATCCGCGCGGCTGGACCGTCTGCTGACCGCGAACGACCTGCGCGACGTTTCCCGATTTCACGTTGAAGGGGGTGCGCTGGACGCGGCGAAAGCGCTCGAACACGCCAACCAGGTGATGATCCTCACGGGCTTCTCCGTCGACCATACCGATCCCACGGATCCCACCAGTCCAGGCTTACCGGAGACCGATGGGCCACCGGGCGCCGCCGCGCTTGCACACGCGCTGTGGGAGCTCGGCAAGGTGGTCACCTTCGTCACCGACAAGGCCAACGAACCAGTCTTGCGCGCGGCGGTGAAGGCGTTGAATCCGGAGGCCGAGCGATATGCCCGCTTCGACATCATGGACGCATCGCATGCGGGCCATGCCGCCTCGAAGCAGGCGGACGCGCTCCTCGACAAGCATCGCCCCGATGCGGTAGTGGCAATCGAACTGCCCAGCCGCAACGAAAATGGCGATCGCCTCAATATGCGCGGTAAAAACATTAATGGCTTCAACGCGCCGGTCGACCAGTTGCTGATCAACGCGAGAAAGCGTGACGACATCACGACCGTCGGTGTCGGTGACGGCGGTAACGAAGCCGGCATGGGTGGCCTGGAAGGCATACCCAAAGCGCTCGATGGCGCAACGATGGCCGCTGCGGTGCCGGCCGATCATCCGGTAACGGCATGGAACTCGAATCTGGGTGCGACCGCGATTGGCGCGGTCATGCTGCAACGTGCCGGCAAACTCGGCAGTTTGCTCACGGGCGAACAGCAGGACAACACGATTCGCGCGACGATCGAAGCCGGTGCGGTGGATGGTGTCACGCGCGGTCGCGAGGTCAATCAACCCACCGCGGATGGCAGGAACTACACGGGCGTCGATGGGCACTCGCTCGATGTGCATCGTGGCATGCTCGAACTGCTGCGGACCAATGTCGCGCAATTGCCGCAAGGCGGGATCGTGGCCAAGCGCTCGCCTGACCACGACAAGCCGTTCCTGGTCGGCTTGTTCGATTCGGGCAACGGCGGGTTGATTGCCGCGCAGAATGTCGCCAAGTTTCTGAAGTACCGGATGGCAGACAAAGTGCGCCTTGTGATCGTAACGGATCATGGCTCGGGCGCGTACGGTGGCAAAGAGCACGACGAACTCGTTTCGCTGGTCGGCAAGGGGTTGAAGACCAGCGAGGATGTCGGCGTGGACGTCATTGCGATGGCGTGCAATACGGCCTGCACGGCGTTCCCGACGGCGAGCGACGGCATCTCGTTGCCGGTGCTCGATCTGATCGAAACGACGGCTGAGCAGATGGTCAATCACGGTGGGGACCGGCCGGCCATGCTGTCGACGCAAAAGACCGCGGAATCGCCCGATTACCCTTCGAAGATCGCGCAATACGCACGCGCCGGCGTCGACCAGTCGAAGCGCAACGTCAGGCTGCGGGACGACTACGCGATCGGCGCACCGGGCTGGGCCGAGCTGGTGAACAATCTCGATCACCTGAGCGACGACCCCGTAGTGTCGCGCGGCGTGGACGCCGCCGTCGCGCAGTATGTGGACCGTGTGCCGCGGAATGCTACCTCGCTGTGGCTGTGTTGCACCCACTATCCGGCCCTGAAGGAGCGCATCGAAAAGCGGCTCGAAGAGCGCGGCATGGGCCATATTCCAGTGATCGATCCGATGGAGTATCAGGCCGACAGGATCATTAGCACTCTGGAAGATGACAGCATCATTGTTCGTCAAGACCGGCTCGCCGTGCTCTCGCCCGTGGTGTTGACGACCAGCACTGAGCCGGGGATGGTGGAGCGCTCGGCGCAGAAGCTGCTGGATGCAACGGATACGCAAGTGGTTCACACGCAGTTCGGCGACGGTCACACGATCGAATTGATATCGCCGTTGCGCGTCGGCCAGAAGAGCGTGACCCAAGGGCGTCCGAGGCCGCATCGGCTGCATCCGAAACGCAAACCGGAGCAAGACGATCATCCGCCCGGGCCGTCATCCACATAACGTAGCCATCGACTCCATCAAGCGTACCTGGTCCGATTGATGGAGGAGCGCTTTCCCCATTTTGTCCGCGAGCGAAATTCCCATGAACATTTCCGAATACAAGCGTGTTGTCCAGGAACTCTGCAAGGTGGTCGGCTTCGGCTCACCGAAGACGCTGCTCGACGGTGGCCGGCTGAAGATCGACGACTATCTCGTGTCGCTGATCTATGACGAAAGCGTCGATCCGAATCTGCTGCAGGTCTATATCGACATGGGCCCGCTTCCCGACAACCAGGCTGCTTCCTACAAGACGTTTCTCATGATCAATTTCAAGCTGAGCGCGAGTCAGCGCGGCTCGCTTAGCGTTCATCCGCAAACCGGGCATCTGTTTTACTCGTTCCGCTACCGGCTCGATCAACAGGCTTCGGGTCAGGCGCTGCTCGATTCGCTGATCCGTTTCGTCGGCGACGTGGGGCTCGAGGCGTTGGCGACGGTCTGAACGGCGATGGTCAAGGTGCCTTCCGGGAACGGCCCCGGCGCGTTCGATGAGCAAAGCGGCGATGCGCGCAAGGAGGCGGCGTCGTCCAACCCGCCTCCGAAGCGAGCGCGGCCGTCTTCCGTGTCGGGCTTGAACGCGCGATCCCGGGATCAACCCGATGAGTCGAAGCGTGCGGGGCCTGCGCAGGCTGCAGGCGGTACAGGTTCGACCACACCCGCAGCGCGCAGGCAGCGCGCGTTGCCGGCCCTGACTCGTGCGAAGACGGGCTCTGCGGCGGTGCCCGACACCTCGCAGACGCGTGACGCCGACGCGGAAGACGTCAGTCGCGCGCTTACCTTGATCGCGGCAGCCAATCGCGCCGACGTGAAGCTGTCCGCAAAAGACATCGCGTATGGGCTGGGATACGAGCGGGCGCCGGTGATGGGACGCCGTATCGATGCGATGAAACATCGTTTGCCGCGTCTGAAGAGCCGTTGCGACCGGCTTCAGGAGGTGGTCGACCATCTGCATCAGCGCGCAACGTGGGAGCAGCAGGAGGGAGAAGACCGGGCGCGTCTTACCGAGTGGCTCGGTACCCAGGGCGCAGAGGCGCGGGCCAGCCTCGACGTGGATCTCGCCGACTCAGGCGGCGTACTGACGATGCAGCCGCTAACGGTGCGTGTGCAACCTTCTGAAGGTGAGGCGTTCGATGCAGGACACATGCTGTCGTGGCCGCCCGAGGTGCTCGCGGCATTGCCACCTGAACAACGCGAGTGGCTCGATGCGCGGCGCGACGTATGGAATGCCTTAGGCGTTGAAAGTGGCCCACAGGTGCCGACATTCGTCGACGATCATTTCGAGGTTGTCACGTTCCGGGCCGACGGCGACATGCCACGCGAGATCGAACGGCTTGTCGAACTGAGTCCCGCGGCGAAGCGCACACTGGACAAGCTGCAGCAGCAGGGCGCGACACTGCAGTTTGTGAAATGCAAGCAGACGCCGGACGGCGTGCTGGAAGCGATTCGCCATGTGGCGACGCATTCGCAGCACAATTTCGTGTCGAACTGGTTGCCTGATCTCGTCAAGGCGGACATCGAACCGACGGTGATTCAGGCGGATCGTGACCGCATCAACGAAAACCATCCAAAGCAATGGGCAAAGTCCCTGGCCAAAGTGGATGACACCAGTTTCAGGGGTCAACTGCTCGAGCGCCAGTCCGCCGGGGAGTTGGCCGACAAGCTTGATTTCACCCGTTCAACCGGTCTGATCCGCACCTTGTCCGGCAGCGTCATGCGCGTGACGGCAAGCACCGGCGATGCTGTGTCGAAGCGCGAGCTTGCCGCCTTGAACGCAACGCTTGGGTCCATGTTCGGACGCGAATACGCGCACCGCCTGTTGACCGCCGACGACGCCAACAGCACCTCGGAAGGCGCACAGGCGATCATCAAGTCGTTGGCCGTGATGGCGCCGACGGTGGAGATCGTGCAGGACGCGTTGCATCTGGGTGGCGTCGCCAGGTTCATCGCGGCCTCGGGCGACGACGTCATGGCTGAAGCCGCCGAACTGTCGGCGCTGCGCGGCGCGGGCATGACACCGGCCGAAATGCGCAAGCGCGTCGTGTTCCTCGCACCGTTCGCGGCGGCGGCGCTCGCCGCAGCCAGTTCAATCGACGAAGTCGCGCACAAGGCCGGCGAGCGGGTCGGCGGCGCGTTGTTCTCGGTCGGTGCGGTGCTGTTGTCCGCGGTGACCGGCATCATGTCGGTCAAGTATTTTGCCGGTCAGTATCGCCAGTTGGAACAGGACGGCAAACTGCCCGGTCATCTGACGCTTCCGCCCGAGTTGCGCGAAAGACTCGACGAGTTGAGCGAGATGGATTTGTCCAAGGACCGGTTGATCACGATCGTCGACGACGCCCTGGCAAGTTGCGGTGCGGAACCGGCCGAGCGCGAGGCGGTGCTGGCGCGCATGCATAACCTGGACGCACCGGAGATTGCAGCCACGTTTCTCGAACAGAGCAAGCCGGTGGGATAGCGCGAAGCCTGGGGTGCGGGCGCGCGGGAAGCGATGGGCATCAATCCGGCACGTCTTGGACTGACTATCGGCACCTACACCTCTCCGCTCATGGGCGCGGCACTCGGGCCGTATTTTCTGCATCAGCCGGTTCTATACGCGATCGCCGGGTCCTACGAAACCATTGTCGGCGCGGCGTCGATCTGGGCCTACAAGCGCACCTTCGATGCGCGCTGGAACCGGTACGTGAACCGGCAGGAAGCGTCTGAAGATCAGGACGGCCGTTCGAGCCAAAGCTGATCGAAACCATGGAACGTGCCGCGTTGCAGGCGCCGTGATTCGACGGCGCTCAGTTGCAAGTCGGGCAGACGATGCAGCAACGCGCGCAGCAGCGATTCCAGTTGCATCCGCGCGAGCACGACACCCATGCAGCTATGCGGGCCTGCACCGAACGTCAGTGAGCGGCCCTGCGTGCGTGCGAAGTCGATCTCGTCGGGTGAGCCGAATTCGTCGGGGTCGCGATTGGCCGCGCCCAGCAGCAAGGCGACCAGTTCGCCGCGCCGGATCAGGTGGCCGGCGAATTCGGTATCTTGCCAGGCATAGCGAAAGATTGCCTGAACGGCGGGATCGTAGCGGTACAGCTCGCGCACCGCTTGGGGAATCAGCCCTGGGTCGTCGCGCAACGCGCGCCATGCATGAGGGTGGCGCAATGCGGCGGCAATGCTGTTGCCGATCGACAGCAACGTCGTGCCGTAGCCCGCGATGAACAGAAACAGAATGTTGACGAGCATCTCGCGGCGCGTGAACTCACCCTCGTGTTCGAGGTGCAGAAACCAGGCGATCGGATGCTCAGGCGAGCGGGTCGGATCGATCGCGCCGATGAGAGCGTCGATGTGGTCCAGAAAGGTTTGCGTCTGCGCCACCGCATGAGCCCGCTGCCCGCTGCTCAACTGGGCGCCGCTGATCAACTGCCATGCGCCCATGGACGCCTGCAGATAGTTCGCTGCGTTCGACACCGGAAAGCCGAGCAAATGGCAGATCGTGCGCAGCGGCAATACGCTTGCCACTTCGGCGACGAGATCGAAACGCGCGGCGTCCTGCAACGGTTCCAGCAGGCGCGCAATTTCCGCATCGATGAAATCCTGCAGCCTGGCGAGCGATCTTGGCGAGAAGAGCGGCGCGAGCAGGCGCCGCAGGCGCTCATGTTCGTCCGCATGCTGGAACACGATCATGCCGGCATAGCCGAGCGGATCGTCAGCCGTCAGATCCATCGCTGGCGGGCGCGCGGAGAAGTTGCGATCGTCGAGCAGGCGCGTGATCAGCGCGTGCGACGAGAGCAGCCAGACGCCGCTCGCATCGCGATGCACGGGGCAATTCGCACGCAGGTATGTGTACACCGGATACGGATCGTCGTATCCGCTGCCGATGATCGACGGCAGGACGCTGCGCAATTCCAGATCAGGGGTGTTCAAAGTCGGGTCGGCTCAGTGGGCAAAACTCAAGCGCAATGCGCCGAACAACGCAACCCCGCGCCTGGCTCCACTCCGGAAGTCAGGCGCGGTGCTCGCGCGAGCGATCAGAAATCGTTTTGCTGATTCAGGTCACCGTCGCTCACCGTGACTTGCGAGGACGAGAACGTGACGTTGCCGCCGTCGCCTTTGGTTCCTTGCACCGGGCCGCCGGAGGCCAACAGTTGAAACGGATTTTTACCGCCGGTTTCCAGCCGGTTGATTTCATCCGTGGCGCCGGAGTTGAGCGAGACGCTGCCATCGGCCCCGATGACGCCCACCGAATTGCCGCTGCCGTTGTAGAGGGTGCCGTCCGGGCCTTCCTTCAGGTGCAAGGCTTCACCGCCGGCTCCCGAGTTGATCTTGACGTCGCGGAAACCTTGTTGGCCATCGCCTTGGCCTTGAGTCAAACCTTGTCCTGGGTTGCCACCCTTGTTCATATAGCTGCTCGGGTCGAACGGGTTGTTTTGAGCGCCGTTCGAACCGGAGCTATTGCTGCCCATTTCGGAAAATAACTGTTCGATATCCGAAATGAGCTGTTGTTCTTCTGCGTTGTTCGATCCGCCGCTGGACTGGGAACCGTTGAAGTTCATGTTGTACATCGACGAATCGCTGTTCATGAACTGTGACGTAATCGCATTGGAGGCCATGGTTTTCTCTCAGGTTGGACATGCGGATGTTGGGGGAATCGGTGAGGTCGCAGGCGCGCGCCCATCCAGCAAAAAGGGTATGGGATTGAGAGGGTGGCACGTGTCGGGATGCGAAGTGAGGTGCCGTAACGCGAATCTCCGGTGTGCGATCGATGTGCAGCGAACGGCTCGTGGACTTTTTGCCCGGATGTATGGACCGGGGACATGGCTGACAGATGTGCGGGGACATGGTTGACACTTCGCTTTGCTGGGCAGTCTTTCGTGTTCGCGGGGCGAAGTGCGGGCCCCGCTGGGACAATGAAAGGTCGCGTGCGGACGAAGGCTGGGCAGCGCATATCGCGAGGACGAAACATGACGGACATTCAATGCAGTCCGAAGGTGCTCGGCGTGTTGCTGTCGATCTTCGGCGCGGGGCTCAAAGTCGATGCGCGCGCCGACCTGGAGGACCTGCTGCTTGCCCTGCGTTTGCTGCACCCCAAACCATCCGCGGTCGATATCTGCGAGGTCCGGTTGCTTGTCAATTCGCGCAAGTGGATCGAAGCGCTGCGCCTGCTTATTCAAATCGAAGAGCACGAGCCGGGTTCGCCGGCCATCCTCGCGCTGCAGGGCTGGTGCCTCTACGTTCTGGGCGATAAGGACTGGCGTCGCTGCGTGGCTTCGGTTCTGCGCAGCGGCGACTCGACCGGGATTGCCATCGCCGCGAGGTTTCTGGAGGTCAGCGGCGAGTCGGTCGCGGAACGGATAGCCGAGGTGCTGTGAGGCGCCTGGCGCAAGTAGCGGATCCCGGCGACTGACAGGTTCATGGCGAGCCCAATGCGCGACGGCCGGAGATTAGGGAAACTCCGTGTAAAAAATGTGCGCGGCGATGCCGTTAATTAGATACGGAAGGTAGTTCGATCTATGCCGTCCGCTTTCGGCACGGGCTTTTTGTCACGCGGCGGTCGGCGCCGCAGCACACCTCCGGGCAATGCCCGTGCTGAAGGCTTCATTTCGCTTTACTCCGTTTCACTTCATCAAGCCAGGCGGCGACCCGCGACCCGCTTTAATCATGGCTAAATACAGTCGTCATTCCTCGGCGATTCAGCGGTGTTAAATCGGCGACTGTATTAAATCAATTAAGTTCCCACTTTTTTAAAATAAATTTACGCCGCACCGGGTTGAACCTATTTCAATTGCCTGATTTTCGGGCAATCAGATGTCTCTCATTTTCTAACGTTCCGACCCGATTACGTCGCGCATATTAAATGCTGTTGCATACACACAACTTTAATATTGATATGTTGCGGACGAATTCTGTCCAGAGCAGGTGCGGCACAGCTCGTATTTTGCGATAAATGTCTGAAAGATAAAGACTTAATGCCTGCTCCGGTTCGATTGTTGCGGATTCTGAAAAATCCTGTTGTGTAAATTGCGGGCGTCCCTACTAGGGTCTCCCCCTACACTCACGCTTCGTTTAAAGGGTGCCCGGCTGATCCGACATGGTTCGGCGAACAGGGCGGCAGCGCGTGCTGGTTGCGTTGCTGAGGCAGGTCCCGCTCCCCGCGTAAATTTATCGAACTGGAGTCCCACGCATGAAAAAGAGTCTCATCGTTGTTGCGGTTGCCGCATCGTTCGCATCCGTCGCTCACGCACAAAGCAGCGTGACCCTGTATGGTCTGCTGGACGCAGGCCTGACGTACACCAGCAACGCCGCTCCCGCCAACGGCGTCGGCCACGGCAACGCAAAGTGGGCAGCAGGCAGCGGCGGCATCAACCAAAGCATGTTCGGTCTGCGTGGTTCGGAAGATCTGGGCGGCGGTCTGAAGGCAATCTTCACGTTGGAAAGCGGCTTCAACATCAACAACGGCAAGTTCGCTAACAACAACGGCATGTTCAACCGTCAAGCGTTTGTCGGTCTGTCGAGCGCGCAATTCGGTACGGTCACGCTGGGTCGTCAATACGACGCAGCACAAGACTACCTGGCACCGCTGACGGCAACGGGCAGCTGGGGCGGTACGTACTTCGCTCACCCGTTCAACAACGACAACCTGAGCACGAACGGCGGCTACGCAGTCAACAACTCGATCAAGTACTCGAGCGCTAACTACGCAGGCTTCACGTTCGGCGGCACGTACGGCTTCTCGAACCAGGCTGGCGCATTCGCAAACAACCGCGAATACAGCGTTGGTGCTGCATACCAGTTCCAAGGTCTGCGTTTGGGCGCGGCTTACGCACAGCAGAACAACCCGGCTGCAAACGTGAGCGGCGCTTCGGATGGCGTGCTGGCTAACACCTCGGGCGTCATCACGGGCAACTTCCGTCAACGTGAGTTCGGCGCGGCTGCTGCGTACTCGTTCGGCCCGGCTACCGTCGGTGCTGCATTCACGCAATCGCGTATCGACAACCTGGTTGGCGCAGCAGTTGGCCAACGTCAAGGTCGTTCGAACAACTACGAAGTCAACGGCAAGTACAACCTGACGCCGGCTATGGCTCTGGGCGTTGCTTACACGTTCACCGACGCACGTGGCTACGGTGTCAACTCTGCTGGCAACGACATGAAGACCCGTTACCACCAGATCGGCCTGCAAGCTGACTACTCGCTGTCGCGTCGTACGGACGTCTACGCTCAAGCCGTGTACCAGCACGCAATGGGTGACGGCGGTGTTGCTTCGATCTACAGCGGCGACAACACTGTCCCGGCATCGTCGTCGAAGAACCAGACGGCTGCTACGGTCGGTCTGCGTCACCGCTTCTAAGACCGCCTCCAGGCTTCAGCAGAAGAAGCTGGTTGTTGCAAAAAAGGTGCCGTTCGCGGCACCTTTTTTTATGGGCGCGCCACTTTGGTGGCCCACGCCTCGCGTGAATGCCTGGCGCGCCGACGATAGACCACCATGCTCGCCGCACCACTAACCCGTTGGCGCGATAACGTATTGCGATTCCTGACAATTGCACACACAAGTCTGACAATAATTGACTTTCTTGAGGGCGTGCTTGGGGTAGTCTGAAAAACGATTGATTTATAGACTTCTTTTTCGCGGCGACGCTGGCACGTGTGCTGCAGGTGCGCGTTCTTACTGCATGGATACTCCCCCTTCAAACCCACCGGCCCGTTCGCCGGCCGTTCAAGACCTCACCGACGAGCAATGGCATCGCATCGTGCCGCTCCTGCCTGAAATGAAAGATCTCGGGCCGCGGCGTGGCCGCCCCAGCATCGACATTCGTTGCGTGGTGAATAGCGTGCTGTGGGTGCTGCACACGGGCAAGCCGTGGCACGCGATGCCCGAGCGGTATGCGCCGTATCAGACTGCGCATCGCTACTATCTGCGCTGGAAGAATTCAGGTGTGCTGTCGAACATCGCCTTTGCGCTTTTCGACACCGATGCGATGCTGGCGCGGCCTGTCACTCGCCGGGGCTATCCGCGCACTGCGTAGCAGTGCCAAGAGCAGGCCCAGAGCAGGTCCCGTATGCAAAAAACAGAAAAGGCCGTTGCCCGGCAGGTGGACAACGGCCTTTCTTATCGGCTGCGTTGATGAACCATGTCAAGCGGCTGAGTGAGCATACCGCTCGATCACGCCTGCGGTTCGACCTTGAACACCGCAACGGCATGTCGCAGACGTTCGGTCTGCTCATCGAGCGACCCTGCCGCGGCCGCCGCTTGCTCGACTAGCGCGGCGTTGCGCTGTGTCACATCGTCCATCTGACGGATCGCGAGATTGACTTCGCCGATGCCCGAACTCTGCTCTTTCGAGGCCGCCGAAATCTCGTTCATGATCGCCGTCACGCGGCGCACGGCGTCGACTACTTCGCCGATCGTGCTGCCGGCCTTGCCTGCCAGCGTGGAACCCTCGCCGACCTGCGCGACGGACTGCTGGATCAGCACTTTGATCTCTTTGGCCGCCGTCGCGCTGCGCTGCGCGAGATTGCGTACTTCGCCCGCGACGACCGCGAAGCCACGGCCTTCTTCGCCGGCGCGCGCTGCTTCCACCGCCGCGTTCAGCGCCAGAATATTGGTCTGAAACGCGATCCCTTCGATCACGCTGATGATCTCGCCGATCTTGCGTGAACTATCGGTGATTCCAGCCATTTTCTCGACCACGTCGTTGACGACCTGACCGCCGCGCGCGGCAATAGTCGATGCATCCGTCGCGAGTTCCGACGCGGTCGCCGCATTGTCGGCGTTCTGCGTGACGGTCTTGGTGAGCTCGTCCATGCTGGCGGCGGTTTGCTGCAACGAGGCCGCCTGTTCTTCGGTGCGGCTCGAGAGATCCAGGTTGCCCGCGGCGATTTCTTTCGAGGCGACCGTGATCGTCTCGGCAGAGGTCTTGATCCGCGCGATGGTGGCAGCCAGTTGATTGCGCATCTCACGCAGGGAGAACAGCAGGCTCGACGTGTCGTCGCGCCGCAGGTCGATGTGAGTGGCGAGATCGCCGCGTGCAATCTGCGTGGCAATCGCCGCCGCCCGTGAAGGCTCTCCGCCGATCGAACGCGATACGTTGCGCACCACGCGCGAGGCCACGAACGACACCACAACACCCAGCAGCACCAGCATGCCGGCCGAGCGCGCGAGGGTTGCGTAGAACTGCGTCTGGATGTCGTCCATGTAGGCACCGGCGATAAAGTCCCAGTTCCACGGACCGAAACGCTTCACATAGCCGATCTTTTCGCTTGGCGCCGTCTCGCCGGGTTTCGGCCACCAGTAGCGCAGATAGCCCGCGCCACCCGCCGATCCGCCCGCCTGCGCGATGTCGTGATACAGCGCGTTGCCTTTGGCATCGCGGAAACTGCTCATGTCCTTGCCATTGAGCTTGGGGCTCATGGGGTGAGCGACCATGACCGAGTCGCTGCGCACGATTGTCACGTAGCCCGATGTGCCATAACGCTGTGCGTTGATGCGGGCGATGGCCTGCTGTTTGGCCTCGTCGACTGGAAGTTTGCCCGTGTCGGCCTGCTTCGCGTAGTCCGCAACGATCGATACCGCCATGTCGGTGACGTCGGCCAGGTCCGCACGCCGCGCCTCCATTTGGGCGTTGCGTGCATCGAACGCGTTCACCACGGTAACGATCAGGAGCGCTGCCCAGCAAAGCAGTATCGGCACCCACAATTTCTGTTTTAGTGTCAGACGGTTCATTATCGGCTTCGACAATACGTTGAACTCGGAATAGGGAGAGGCTGCAATCTGCGTTGCATAGTCGGCATAACGGCCATCGCGATGGATTCTTTATTGCGGCGTCCGAAATTCCTGCGCTGAAAGTGAATGTTCGGGCTGAGTCGGCCGATGAAAAGCGGGGAAATGCCGCGGAAAATCGGGGAAAGTGGAGTCAAACCCGCAGAAAATCACGGGAAGCGACGGGAAGCGACGGGAAGCGACGGGAAGCGACGGGAAGCGACGGGGGCTACGGGCACGCCGAGGCAGCCAACCGCGCGCACTCGCACTCGTTGCCCTAGATCTGCTCCTGCCCAAACGCCCCCAGGCGTTCGAGGTCCAACACGTCGATCTGGTTGTACGAGAGGCGCAAAATCTGCAGTTTTTCGAGGTTTTGCAGCGCCTGGTTGATCCGTTGGCGCGACACGCCAGCCAGCAGGCCGACTTCTTCCTGTGAGATGGCCAGCGTGCGCCCGGTGTCGGGATAGAGGTCGGGATTGAACAGTTGCGCGAGCGACTGGGCGACGCGTGCGTCGACGTCCAGCAGGCGGCTATTCTGGATCGTCGCGATGAATTCGCCCATGCGGTTGTTCAACTGCCTGATCACGAAGCCGGTGAACGGCAGACTCGATTCCAGCAGTGCATGGAACGTCTGCGACGGCACGAACATCACGAGCGAAGGCTGAATGGCGGCCACGTCGTATTTGCGCAATTCGCGTTTGATTACGCTGCCTTCGCCGAACCAGCCGCCGGGCGGCACGCCCGAGAGCGTGCAACTGCGTCCCGAGGCGTTGTAGATGGCGAGTTTGATGAGTCCGGAATAGACGCCGATCCAGTAATCAGACGGCTCCTGGCGGCGCGCGATCCATGCGCCTCCTTCCAGATGTTCCGCGTACGCGCTGGCAAGGACCATGGCCTGATGCTCGGCGGCGAGTGCTCTGAACCAGGCACAGGTGCCGAACAACCGTGGCAGATCGGCGCGCGGGACCCGTTCAGGCCGATGCGAGGGGGCGTCTGCGAGGACGGAGAGCGAAGCGTCATCCATAAGCGGCTAGCGGGGCCTAGGCGGGTGAAACCGGTTGAGGTGGGCCAGGGCGTGCCACTCTGTCATTTGAATGACAGACAGTTCACCATGACAGTTGTTAGGCTAGTCCATCAATCAGAAAAATTGACGGCGCGGCCAGCGCCTCAGGAGACAAAGCGATGAAGCACATGTTCGAAGACGGCCTGCAGCGGCGCGAGGCCAATTATGTCCCGCTGACGCCCATCGATTGCATCGTACGCGCAGCGGAAGTCTACGGTGAGCGGCTGGCGGTCGTCCATGGGGAGATTCGCCAAAACTGGCGCGAAACCTACCGGCGCGCTCGGCGCCTGGCCAGTGCGTTGCGGCAGGCCGGTATCGAACGCGGCGACACGGTTGCCGCGCTATTGCCGAATATTCCTCCGATGATAGAGGCGCATTTCGGCGTACCGATGGCCGGGGCTGTGCTCAATACGCTGAATACACGGCTCGACGTATCGTCGCTGCTGTTCATGCTGCGCCATGGCGAGGCGAAGGCGCTGATCGTGGATACGGAGTACAGCGAATTCGCGCACCGCGCGGCGCTGGAATTTCCCGGTCTGCGCGTGATCAGCGTGGCCGATGCAATGCCTGCCGACGCAGACAAGTTCATCCGCGCAACCGACTATGAAGCGTTCCTGCAAAGCGGCGACCCCGAGTTCGCATGGACCTTGCCTGCCGACGAGTGGGACGCTATCGCGCTGAACTACACCTCGGGCACGACCGGCGACCCGAAGGGCGTGGTCTACCACCATCGCGGTGCTTATCTGAACGCGCTCAGCAATATCCTCGAATGGGATATGCCCAGGCATGCGGTTTATCTATGGACCTTGCCGCTTTTTCACTGCAACGGCTGGTGTTTCCCGTGGACTGTCGCCGCGCGTGCCGGCGTGAACGTCTGTCTACGCAAATTCGACGCGAAGACGGTGTTCGAACTGATTCGCCGCGAAGGCATCACGCATTATTGCGGCGCACCGATCGTGCAAAGCGCGCTTGCGAATGCACCCGCCGAATGGCGCGAAGGCATCACGCATCGCGTGTCGACGATGGTGGCGGGGGCGGCGCCCGCGCCGGCGGTGATCGCCAAGATGAAGGAGATCGGTTTCGATCTGACGCACGTGTACGGGCTTACCGAGACTTATGGCCCGGCCGCGGTCTGCGCGAAACAGGAGGAATGGGACGCGCTCGACGACAACGCGCGCGCCGAAATGAACGCGCGTCAAGGCGTGCGCTACCACCTGCAGGCAGCCGTAACGGTGCTCGATCCGGACACGCTTGCGCCCGTGCCTGACGACGGCGAAACGCTCGGCGAGATCATGTTCCGCGGCAATATCTGCATGAAAGGGTATTTGAAGAACGAGCGCGCCACGCAAGCGTCTTTCCATGGTGGCTGGTTCCATACTGGAGACCTCGGCGTGCGGATGCCTGACGGCTACATTCGCATTCGTGATCGCAGCAAGGACATCATCATTTCGGGCGGCGAGAACATCTCGAGTATCGAGGTCGAAGACACGCTGTACCGTCACCCTGCGGTGTCGGTTGCCGCCGTGGTGGCGATGGCCGATCCGAAGTGGGGTGAGGTACCGTGCGCCTTCGTCGAACTCAAGGAAGGGGCTCAGGTGAGCGCAGAAGAGATCATTGCGCACTGCCGGCTGTTTCTTGCGGGATACAAGTTGCCGAAAGCGGTGCGCTTCGGCGAATTGCCGAAGACGTCGACGGGAAAAATTCAGAAGTTCGAACTGCGCGCGCGGATCAAGGCGGAACAAGCCGGATAGATCGCGCGCGGTAGTCTGGTCTGGCGCGCCGGATGGCGCGCGATGAGTGCTGAACGATGCAAGCGCGGGGTCTTGCGTGCATCAGGTTCGATTCGCGCTTAACCGCGCGTGTCGACCCAGCGGCGTGCCCAGCGTGCCGAGTGCTGCAGTGCCTGTTCTTCGTTCGGGAAGTAGTCGAGCGAATAGAACTGGTAGCGCCCTTCGGTACGCGCGCTGTTAGCGCGTTCGAGCAGCAGGTTGGATGAAAAACTACCGTCGGGCAATCGATGCGCCGAGGGTTTGACGGCATAGCCGTTGTAATGATGAATATGTTTGTTTTGCATTTTATATTTTAATAATATTTGAGTGCGCGCCTGCCGTGCGAGCCGTTGTACGGGTCACGCGGACGAGCCGATTCAAGCCATTGCGAGCCGAATCCAAACGCAGTCGGAAAGCGAAAGAAGGGCGTTGAAGCCAGAGGGGAGAATGAGGTGCAACGAGGCGTTTGGCGCTTAGGCTAGCTGAACAATGTTTGCAGCTAAAAGCGATTGCGCCAACTGTGGGAGACAAAGCTCCGCGAGGATGTCGCTGCAGCCCGATGTCCGTTGCCGGACACCGAGCCCTTCAAACTTACAGCGGCTTGATGTTAGCCGCTTGCAGACCCTTCGGGCCTTGCTTCGTTTCGAAGCTCACCTTCTGATTTTCAGCCAGCGTCTTGAAGCCGTCGCCGCTGATTTCGGAGAAGTGCGCGAACAGGTCGTCGCCGCCCTTGTCCGGGGTGATGAAGCCAAAGCCTTTGCTGTCGTTGAACCACTTAACGGTACCGGTATCCATGAGGAATCCTTGAGTAAAAATAGAAAAATTTGCTCAGCTAGTGAGCGCGTGAAGCATCAAGGAGGGAGAGGACAACGAATACCGCTGAGGAGCGAGACATTGATGAACAGCAATCGAACTTCTTGAACTTCGGATGCCACAGTAACCGCCAGGGTATGCCGGCGTCAACACTTATCTTGTAACTGTTTTGTTATGAACCTGACTTATATACGTTCGGCGCACGGCGATGCGGCCCTCGTTGCTGGCTTGTCGCGTCTCGCGGCACGACAAGCCATTCAAGCGGTGTTTCCGTTTCAGATACCCACTTTATGCGCTGTCAGGATCAGGCGTAATCCGAGCGCCGCCACGGCGCTTGCAGCGACGCGATCGATCCAGGCCTTCCACCGCAGATAGATGTCGCGCGGCCGTTTGCTCGAAAAACACAACGCGACCACGGTGTACCAGCCGGCTTCAATGGCGAAGATCGCAGGGGGCAATGCGAAGTAGCACCACAGCGGCGGATGTTGCGGAAGCAAGGCCGCGAAGATACTGCCGTAGTAGACCGCTGTTTTCGGATTGCTGAGTTGCGTGCTCAAACCAATCCAGAAGGATTTGCGCACATTGGCGGTGGCGGCTTGCGCGGCATCGAACGCGAGCGGTTTAGCGGCGCCGCGCCAGATCTTCGACGCAAGGTAAATCAGATAAAGGCCACCGGCCACTTTCAAGCCGACATATAGCCACTCGACCGTCGCGAGCAACGTGTACAGACCGAGCAAGGCGATACCGCTGAAGAACACGCCGCCGATACCCATGCCCACGGCTGTTGCGAGGCCGTCGCCGCGCGAGAGGCCAATTGAATTGCGGGCAACGATAACGAAGCTCGGTCCGGGACTCATGGCGCCGAGCAGCAGCGCGGCGAGAATGGTGGCGATGGCTGTCGAGGCGGGCATTTTTGTGAGTCTCCTGGAGGCGGCGAGGCGGGCCGTCGGAACGGTGAAACATAGCATGAGAGAGCGGGATTTGGATGCTAGAATCACTTTCCATACGCTAAAGCAGCCTTGGCGCACCAAGGCCGACCGGGCGCGATTCGAGCCGTTTGCCGACGAGTTCCCCTGAATCCAGGATTGGGCATGATTCCAGATGCGAGTTGTCACGCATCGGGAGTAGCGTCGTGACTTCGATTTGCACTCAACCCATCTAATTCACACCGAGGCTTCGCGTTGTTTAGCGGAGCTTTTTGTTTTTCAAACACGAGCATTATCAGCCGCGAAACCGGTACGTTATGAAAGAGCGAGAAGAACAACGGCTGTTCGACCTCGACGGGAATGCGCGTGAGCGCCTGATCGTGTGGATCCGCCGACGCATGGACGACTACGCCATTACGATGGAAGCGCTTGCCGAAGCGATTGAAGCTGACAAAGCGGCGGTCCGTGCCGTGATGTATCGCGACGCTTACGGTAATACGTGGGATGGCCATGGCGACAAACCGGATTGGCTGGCGCGCGCGATCTACGCCGGACAGAACATCGACCATTTCCGCTGCTGAACGCAAAAAAAAGCCCGCGCGGGGCGGGCTTAACTACTCGGAGTTTCGCGATCCAGTCGCTAGACGGATCATCTCCAGTGTATGTGAAAGCCATATGAAAGTATAGAAAATCCACGTCACAGGTCGAAAAACACGGTTTCCTTGTCGCCCTGCATATGGATATCGAACCGGTACACATTGGCCGTATTCGGTTCGCGACGCGCGATCAGTGTGCTACGCCGGTCCGCTGGAATTGCTGCCAGCACGGCATCCTTTTCGTTAGCTTCGGCTTCGTCCTCGAAATAGACCCGCGTGAAGGTGTGCAGGAGCATGCCGCGCATCGTCACGACCACGTTCAGATGCGGCGCCTCGTCCGGGCTTGCGCGGCCGGGCTTCACCGTTTCAACGACAAAACGCTTCTGTGGATCGGTTCCCGTACCCACGCGGGCGAAACCACGGAAGCCCGTCTTCAGGGCTTCCTCGCGTGATTCCGGGTAGTGGCCTTGCGCGTCCACTTGTGAGATTTCCAGCATTGCGTCGCCGATTACCTGGCCGTCGCCGTCGAATACCTGACCGACGATCGTGACGTGCTCACCGGCCGCCTCACGGTCGGCCAGAACCGGCGTAAACAGGCTCTTGAAGTCGAAGTCGTATTGCTGCGGGCACAGACCATAGGCGAAGTACGGTCCAACCGTTTGCGAAGGCGTTTGCTTGAAGGTCGTCATGGCTTAGCGCTCCATCGGAGTTTCGTTGCGGCCGCGCAGCACGATGTCGAAGTCGTAGCCGAGCGCGTAGGCCTCTTGCGTCGTATCGAGCGAGAAGTTTGCAATCAGGCGGTCGCGCGCGTGCTCGGGCGTCCCCTGGAAAATCGGGTCGAAGGCCAGCAGCGGGTCGCCCGGGAAGTACATCTGCGTCACGAGGCGTGAGCCGAAATAGTCGCCGAACAGCGAGAAGTGAATATGGTTCGGGCGCCACGCGTTCGGGTGATTGCCCCAAGGGTAGGCGCCCGGTTTGATCGTCAGAAAGCGGTAACGGCCTTCGTTATCCGTGATGCAGCGGCCGGCGCCGAGAAAGTTCGGGTCGAGCGGTGCGTCGTGCTGATCGTTCTTGTGCACATAACGGCCCGCTGCATTGGCTTGCCAGATCTCAACGAGCGTATTGCGCACCGGACGGCCGCCTTCGTCGAGCACGCGGCCCGTCACGATGATGCGTTCGCCGAGCGGCTCGCCATTGCGCACCGCATTGCGCGTCAGATCGTGATCGAGCGCGCCGAGGTCTTCGGTGCCGTAGACCGGCACGCGCTGATCGCGCAGTTTTTCCTTCAGAGGAATCAGCGGACGCGTCGGGCCGCGTTTGACCGAAGAGCCGTAGCCGGGATAGACGTAGGCGGGATGGGACGCGAAATCGCGCGCGGTGAGAGAGGACTCGTCCATTAGTGTCTCCTTCGGATAATTGTGGGATACGACGTATAGAGCGACTTTATCTAACCTGAGAGGTTATGCAAAATGACGTTTTCGCCCTTTTCGTATAACCTGTCGTTATGCAACGCAGCCTCGCGGACAGCCGCGTCAAATTCCGTCATCTCCAGTGCTTTCTGGCCGTCGCACAGTTCGGCAGCGTGCAGCGGGCCGCCGAAAGCCTGTCCGTTACGCAGCCCGCCGTCTCCAAGACGGTGGCCGAACTCGAAGCGATTCTCGGCGTGAAGCTGTTCGAGCGCGGCCGCCACGGCGCTGTGCCGACCCGCGAGGGGCAGCTCTTCATGCCGCATGCGAGCGCCTGCGTCAGTGCGTTGCGACAGGGCGTCGACCTGCTGGCGCGCGCTGAAGGCGCGGCCGCCGCGACGGTGGAAATCGGCATTCTGCCAACCGTTGCGGTTGCGCTGGTGCCGCCGGTGCTGAAGCAGTTTGCCGCGCTTTGGCCGCGCGTAATCGTGCGCCTTGCCACGGGCGCCAACCCCGAATTGCTCGAACGCCTGAAGGCCGGCACGATCGAATTCGCGATCGGACGTCTGGCAGACCCGGAAAGGATGGTCGGGCTCAGCTTCGAGCAGCTTTTCAGCGAGCCGTTGATTGCCGTGGTGCGCGCCGGGCATCCGCTGGCGCGCGTGGCAGGTTTGCCGGCCACGTCGCTGGAGGATTTTCCGGTGGTGCTGCCGCCGTTCGGCACGTTGATCCGGCAATCGGCTGAAAGCCTGTTGAGCGCGTGGGGCGTGCCGCCGCTGTCGGGATTTGTCGAGGTGCTGTCGGTGTCCACAGGGCGCGCTTTGACGCTGGAGAACGACGCGGTGTGGTTCGTGCCGTTGAGCGCCGTCGACTATGAGCTGGCGCATGGGATGCTGGTGCGTTTGCCCTTGCCGTTCGCGGGCACCGGCGAACCCGTGGGGTTGATCCGGCGCTCGGACACGCAGCCGTCGCCAGTGGGCCGGGCCCTTATCGATGCGGTGCGCGAAGTCGCGCGGCAGCGCATGGCGGCTGCCGCCGGCAAGCCTGCAGCCAGGCGCGCGGCGAGGCGCGGCCGCGGCGGAGCGCCCGTGACCTGACGCATGCTGCGCGGGAGCCGCGAGAAACGCAGGCGATGCACGTTCGGGTCACGCCGTGAGCCGATTCGCCGCTTGTGAACCATCTGGTACAAAATGAGGGTTGCGAACGCCCCGCTACCCGGTGTACAAACACGGTGCAAAAGCCGTCGTGGGCCGCAATGCCGCAATGCCGCAATGTCGCGACGTACCGCGCACGCGGTGTCACACTGGGAGTGGACGGCGGCTTGCACCAGACAGCAGAAACATCACGAACACCCGGAACGCTGTACGAAAATCCGTACAAGGAGATTGCCATGCCCAGCGACCTGTCCACGCCAGACGCCGCGCTACGCGCCGTGTCGGCGCCAGAGCACAATCCGCTCGGCACCGCCGGCCTCGAATTCGTGGAATTCGCTTCGCGCGAGCCGAAGGTGCTCGGCGAGACTTTCACGAAACTCGGCTTCAAGGCGATTGCTCGCCATATCAGCAAAGACGTGACGCTGTATCGCCAGGGCGAGATGCATTTCCTGATCAACGCCGAGCCGGATTCGTTCGCCGAACGCTACGCGGAGGAATACGGCGCGGGCATCTGCGCGATCGGCATTCGCGTGGCCAACGCGCAACGCGCCTTCGACCGCGCGATCGAACTCGGCGCATGGGCGTTCGAAGGTGAACGCATCGGCGCGGGCGAACTGCAGATTCCGGCGATCCAGGGCATCGGCGATTCGCACATCTATTTCGTCGACCGTTGGCGCGGCCGTGGCGGCCAGCGCGGCGGGGTGGGCGACATCTCGATCTTCGATATCGACTTTCGTCCAATCGAGATCGATACCGCGCAGGCCGATCTGAATCACGCGGGCACCGGTCTCGTTGCGGTCGATCATTTGACGCAAACGGTCGGCGAGGGCCGGATGCAGGAGTGGCTCGATTTTTACCGCGACCTGCTCAACTTCCGTGAGATTCACGAGCTGCACGCGAACTGGCATGTGTCGGCGGAATCGCGCGTCATGGTGTCGCCGTGCGGCGCGATCCGCGTGCCTTTGTACGAAGAGGGCACGCGCCGCACGAATCTGATGCACGAGTATCTGCCGGATCACCCGGGCGAAGGCGTGCAGCACATCGCGCTCGCCACCGACGATATCTTTGCGTGCGTTGAGCAACTCCTCGCGAACGGCGTCGAATTCGTCGAGCCGCCGCCGCGCTATTACGACCACCTGGATACGCGCCTGCCGGGCCATGGGCTCGATGTCGAGCGGCTCAGGCGCACGCATGTTCTGGTGGATGGCGAGATCGGCGCCGACGGCGTGCCGTTGCTGTTCTTTCAAACCTTTGTGCGACGCGGTGCTGGCGAAATCTTCTTTGAGATCGTGCAGCGGCAAGGGCACCACGGCTTCGGTGAAGGCAATCTGAGCGCGTTGGCGCAGGCACGCGAGCAAGCGGGCGCGTAGCGCCCGCCATCTGCGACCTGCTACCTGCCGTCTGGTGCTGAATCAATCCGTATCGGGATTGCTGGCTAGTTCGGGATTCATCGCGCTATATGCCGCCGCTTCCCGCAGCAGCCACTCGCGAAAGCTCGTGAGCGGTTTGCCGTGGCTCAACTCGGTCGGATAGACGAGGTAATACGCCGAGTCGGCGACCGCGGGCATGTCGAGCGGTATCACGAGTCCGAGCTGGTCGAGTTGTGCATCGACGAAAAAACGCGGCACGAGCGCAATGCCGAGGCCTGCCGCCGCGGCGCTGATCAGCATGGTGTGGAGTTCGTAGCGCACACCCTGCATCGTCCGGTTATCGTCGACACCTAGACCGGCGAACCACGATGCCCAGCCGTCCGGCCGGGTGGTGGAATGCAGCAGCGGGTAGTCCAGCAGATCGGCCGCGGCCCCGACTGGGCGCGTCAGCAGACTCGCCGCACACACCGGCACGACTTCCTCGCTGAACAGAAAATCCGCCGAAGTGCCGGGCCAGGTCGGTTTGCCGTAGTGAATCGCCGCTTCGAAATGGGTATCGGCAAACGGGAAGGTGCCGGTGCGCACGCCCATATTGACTCGCACATCTGGATACTGCGCGTTGAATGCCGCCAGCCGCGGAATCAGCCATTGCGAGGCGAAAGTGGGCAGCACCGCCAGTTCCAGATACCCCCCACCGCTGCCGTGCGCAATGATCGACAGCGTGTCGCGGTCCAGTTGTTCCAGCGAGCGCCGCACCTGCGCGCTATACACCTTGCCCGCCTTGGTCAGCACCACGCGCTGCTTGACGCGCACGAACAGCCGCACGCCGAGATTGCTCTCCAGCGTATTGATCTGCCGGGACACCGCGCTCTCGGTGAGGAAGAGTTCGCGTGCCGCATGCGTGAAGCTCTCGTGCCGCGCGGCGGCTTCGAAAGCGAGCAGCGCACCCATGTTGGGGATCTTGAACTTTCGCACGTTGATTCCAAAAACGCATCAAGTGGCGATTTTATCTCGCTTTACGGCAGCGCTGCGGATTTGAATAATCTCGCATCCAACGATGCCGCGCTTTGCGCCCAGAAGCTGCGCCGACAGGCCACCTTCAGACACCCGCAAGCGTCCCCACCGCCGCCCCGCCCGGAACCGATATGCGAAACATCAAGAATGCGAATGTCGAACAATTGCTGCTGAAACTACTCGGCGCCGAGAAAACCGCCAGATTGTTCGCGACGTTGAACCATCCGCGGATTCTTGACGAATGGGAGGACGGCACCGTCACGCGCGCCGAGCTGGCGCAGGCGATGAACATGGCGCTCTTCGAAGATCTGCTGGCGCGCTCGGCGAATGGCCGCCAGTACACCGAGGAGACGATCGCCGCGGGCGGCAGCGTCTATTTCGACCACGGCGCATTGCGCACCGTGCGCTGGGCCGGCAGCGGCGCGTTGCCGCCGGGCGAAGCGGCGTTCGCGCGTATCCTGCGGCCACTCGGCTTCAGCATCAACGGCCGTTATCCGCTCGACCGTCTCGGCATGACGGGCCGCGCCTGGGCGCATGACGACGCCGCCGATGAAATCGCGCAGTTCTTCGTCAGCGAATTGCATCCGGAGCGGTTTTCGGCGGCATTCCAGCAGGCGGTAACCAACGTGATCGGCGCCTCGCGCGATCCGTTGACGCCGCAAGCCGCCGGCCAGTTGTGGGAGCTCGAACGCGAAGGCGTGCTGCCGCTCGAGGCGGCGCATGCGCTGCTGCCGGTGATCGTCGGTGCATTCGCACGTCAGCACGAGACGCCACGCGAAGCCGATTACGCAGTATTGTTGAACGAGTCGGCGGAAATGGCATGGATCGCGACCGAAGGGAACGCCTTCAATCACGCCACCGATCGCGTCGCGGACGTGTTCCAGCTTTCCGACGACGAAAAGGCGAAAGGGCGGCCGATGAAGCCGGAAGTCGAACGCTCGCGTTCTGGCCGCGTGTTTCAGACCGCGTACCGTGCGGATGTCGTGCGGCGCGAATTCCGCGCGGCTGACGGCAGCATCGTGACGCGCGAGGTGCCGGGCTCGTTCTACGAGTTCATCACGCGCAAGCGGACCTTCGATCAGGACGCGCGCCGCTGGGAAACGGACCTGCGTTTCGACGCGGGCAACGCGCAGGGCATCTTCAAGATGACCGCGAGCCAGGCTGCGTGATGCGCGGCTCAGGGCATGGCGCAGGCGTTGGATACAAGACGTGAGGGACGCGGTGGGAACGTCATTGGATGAAGAACAGGGCGCGGGCGTGAATGCTTCGTTGAGCGCCGTGGCCGATAGCGCCTTGAAAGCGTCGCGGGTTGCCAGGCCCTTTCAAGGGACTGCCGTTGTGCTGCAGGCACTTGAAACCGATCTGCGTCGCAATGTGCGCGGCGAAGTGCGCTTCGATCAGGGCTCGAAAGCGCTGTATGCCTCGGATGCGTCGAACTATCGGCAAGTTCCGCTTGCCGTGGTCGTGCCTGCGGACGTCGACGATCTGGTGGAAACGCTTGCCGCGTGCCGCCGCAATGACGTGCCCTTCCTGCCGCGCGGCGGCGGCACCTCGCAGAACGGCCAATGCGTGAACGTCGCGGTGGTGGCCGATGCCAGCAAGTATGTGAACCGCGTTGTGTCGGTCGATCCGGTAGCGGGCATCGCGCTCGTCGAGCCGGGCGTGGTTTGCGACACCTTGCGCGATGCCGCGGAAAAGCACGGCCTGACCTTCGCTCCCGATCCGGCGACGCACAGCCGCTGTACGCTCGGCGGCATGATCGCCAACAACTCGTGCGGCGCGCATTCGGTGATGGCCGGCAAGACGGTCGAGAACGTCGAGGCGCTGGAAATCGCGACCTTCGATGGCGCGCGTTTCTGGGTCGGCCCGACCTCTGACGACGAACTCGAGCGCATCATTGCGGCAGGCGGGCGCCAGGGCGAAATTTACGCCGCGCTCAAGCGGCTGCGCGACACCTACGCCGATCAGATCCGTGCGAAATTCCCTCAGATCAAGCGGCGCGTGTCGGGCTTCAACCTCGATCAACTGCTGCCGGAAAACGGCTTCAACGTCGCACGTGCGCTGGTCGGCACCGAAGGCACGTGCGCCGTGACCCTGCAGGCAAAAGTGCGGCTCGTGAAGAGTCCGGCGCAACGCGTGATCGTCGTGGTTGGCTTTACCGACATCTACACCGCTGCCGATGCTGTGCCGCATTTCATGCGTTGCGGGCCGATCGCGGTCGAAGGGCTCGACCGCGCGATCATTCGGGGTTTGCAGGCGCGCGGGTTGAAGAAGGACGAGATCGCGTTGCTCCCGCAAGGCGATGCATGGGTCGTGCTCGAATTCGGCGCCGATACGCAAGGCGACGCGGTGCGTCAGGCGCAAACCGCAGCGGCGTATTTTTCGTCGGGCGAAGCGGGGCCGAATGTGTCCGCGATGCTCGTCGAGGATCGCGCGTTGCAGGCGAAGGTATGGTCGATCCGCGAGACGGGGGCCTCGGCGGTGGCCTTGTCGGTGGAGACGGGCACGCCCGATCCGGTGGTCGGCTGGGAAGATGCGGCGGTTGATCCGCTGCGTCTTGGCGATTATCTGCGCGCGTTTCAGGCGCTGGTGGATCGTTACGGCTACGAGACGAGTCTGTACGGCCATTTCGGCGACGGTTGCGTGCACGCTCGCATTACTTTCGATCTGCGCAGCGTGGAAGGCGTCGCGACGTGGCGCAAGTTCTTGCGCGAAGCGGCACAACTGGTGGTCGAATTCGGTGGCTCGCTGTCGGGAGAACACGGCGACGGCCAGGCCAAGGCTGAGTTCCTGCCGATCATGTATGGCCCCGAACTGATGCAGGCGATGGAGCAGTTCAAGGCGATCTGGGACCCGGCCAATCGATTGAATCCTGGCAAGGTCGTGCATGCGTATCGCGCCGATGAGAATCTGCGTATGGGGCCGGCGTACAAACCCGTGACCCTGCAAACGAAGCTCACGTTCGCGAGCCAGCAAGGGGATGGTTTTCAGCGCGAGATCGAGCGATGCATCGGCATGGGAAAGTGCCGCTCGCTCGAAGGCGGCACGATGTGCCCGAGCTATCGCGCCACACGCGAAGAGAAGTATTCGACGCGCGGCCGCGCGCATCTGTTCTGGGAAATGCTGCAAGGCGACGTGCTCACCGATGGCTGGCAAAGCCGCGAAGTGAAGGAGGCGCTCGATACTTGCCTCGCATGCAAGGGCTGCAAATCCGATTGCCCGACGCATACGGATATGGCTTCGTACAAAGCGGAGTTTCTTTCGCATTACTACGAGACGAATCGTCGACCGCGCCAGGCGCTGTTCATGGGGCGGATTGGCGAATGGGCGCCGTGGGCGGCGAGGTTTCCGCGGTTGACGAATTTTATGACGTCGGCGCCGGGTTTGGCTGCGGTTGGGAAATGGGCTGCCGGGGTGGCGCAAGCACGGGAATTGCCGAAGTTTGCTACGCAGACTTATCGGCAGATTGCGCGACGATCGCTTAAGACTGAGGGTGACACTCGCGTTCGTGCTGGTGGTGAGGTGAAGAAAGTCATCTTGTGGGTCGATACCTTCAACGACCACTTTACGCCTGAGATCGCGCAGGCCGCTGCCGATGTGCTGACGCAAATGGGTTGGCACGTCGTGCTGCCAAAGAACCGCTTGTGTTGCGGACGTCCGCTCTATGACTTTGGTTTGCTCGACCGTGCGCGCGAGTTGCTGAGCACGATTCTCGACGACCTCGGTGACGATATTGCCGAGGGTGTGCCACTGGTCGGTCTCGAACCCGGTTGCCTGTCGGTGTTCAAGGATGAGTTGCTCAAGCAGCTCCCCGGTCACGCGTTAGCGAAGCAGTTGTCGGCGCAAACTTTTCTGTTCTCCGATTTCGTCGCGCGTCAGCCGTTCGAATGGCCGACACTTGCCGCCGACGTGATCGTGCACGGGCATTGTCATCAGAAGGCGCTGTTCGGCATGCAAGGCGACACCGCGCTGCTGAACAAGCTCGGCGTGAGATGGAAACTGCTCGATACGGGATGCTGCGGGATGGCGGGATCGTTCGGCTTCAACGACAAGCATCACGCACTTTCAGAAAAGATCGGCGAAGACAGGCTGTTTCCTGCTGTGCGTGCTGCGACCGCTGCGAATGCGGAAACGATCGTGTTGACCAACGGCTTCAGTTGCCGTGAGCAGATCGCGCAGGGGACCGGGCGTCATGCGATGCATATCGCGCAGTTGGCGCAGCGGGCATTGGCGGCGCGCCGTTAAAGTGCGGTAGCGTCGGCGTTGATACGCGCTGTGGCCTGCGCCGAACGCTGTCGTTATTTTTTCGCCGGTTCTGCCGTGGCCGTGGCAGAAGTCTGCGGAATGTCGGCGCTGGTCGCCATCCACAACACTTCGGCGTCTTCTTCGCTGGTGGAGACCGCGGCGTGGCCGGTGCGGCTGTCGAAGTAAAGGCTGTCTCCGGCGTTCAGATGGGTCGGCGCGTACAGCTCGGAATACAGGCAGACGCTGCCGCTAATCACGTACAGAAATTCTTCGCCCTCGTGACGGCCCCAGTCATCGAACGCGTCCAGCGTGTGTGCCGAGATGCGGATACGAAACGGCAACATCGCTTTGTGCGCCAGATCCGTGGCGAGTAACTCCATCTGATAGCCACGGTACGCGTGGCGCTGACCTTCGTTCTTGCGGGTCAACGCGCGGCGGCCGTTGGCGCTAACTTTAGGTGTCGAGCCAAAGAGCTCGCCGATCTCGATCTTCAGGCCGAGCACGATTTTCTGCAGGACGTCGAAAGTCGGGGACATCAGGCCGTTTTCGACTTTGGACAGCGTAGAGCGGGAGACGCCGCAGAGGCGGCTCGCGGTTTCCAGCGTCAAGTCCTGCGCCTGGCGGGCGGCGCGAACGCGTCGACCGAGGTCGGTCGTGGATGGGTCGGCGGATTTGGTGAGGTGGGTGTCCATGGGGTGTGGCTCAAATGCGCGCCTTGGCGAGGCGTCAGGTGTTTCCGATCATAACATTTGGGTGAGTGGCGGCGGCATGGGGCGTTTCGGCGGGGCGTGCCCATTAACTTTTCTCATCGGAAACGAACGTGCGCGGAGCGCTACGCATGACAGTCCAGGTGCCTTGTGTGCCTCGGTGCCGGTGACCATCGCGATCTGCCGCGCAGGCGCTCGCGGCGTGATGCTCGGACCTGCCTATTGTTTTACCGGGTAAGAGCGAGCTTCCACGTATTGGCTCGGCGTTTCGCCCAGCGCACGGCGGAAGGCGGCCGCGAACGCGCTAGGACTCGCATACCCGAGGTCGAGTGCTACCTGGGTCACCGGCTTGCCCAGGCTCAGGCGTTCGATTGCCGCCAGCAGGCAGACCTGCTGGCGCCACGCCCCGAAACTGACGCCAGACTGCGTGCGGAACAGGCGCGTGAAGGTCCGCCGACTCATCCCGGCTTCGGCGGCGACGGCATCCAGATCAGTGGCGATCGACGGCGCCGCGAATAGACGCCGGCACACGCGCGCAAGACGCGGATCCGCGGGCAACGGCGCGTTCAATGACAACTGCGGCGCGGCCGCAATCTCGGCGACCAGCAGGGCCATCAGTTTGCCGGCGCGTCCACCGGCGTCGTACAGGGGCGGCAGATCGATTGCCTCGTCGAGCAGTTGTTTGAGCAGCGGCGACACCCCATACACGCTGCACTGAGTGGGTAGTCCTTCCGCTCGTACCGTCTCGATCGAGACGAACGTGTTCACCATGGTGACCGCACCGCTCATCGTCATTTCATGCTCGACGCCCGCGGGGACCCAGCACGCCCGCTGCGGCGGCACGAGCCAGTTGCCCGCCGGCGTGGCGAGACTGATTGCGCCACGAGAGGCGAACGCGAATTGCCCGCGCCGATGCGAATGCGAGGGAAACGTGAAGCCGGCGGGATAGTCGTTCGCGGTCACAACGACGCTACGGGGAATGTCCTCGTAGGGATCGATCAGGGTATTGCGCATGGCTCGAATTCTACAGTTTTTGACCCGATACCGAAGGCGGGCCGCTCCGTTCATCTTTACGATGCAACGCATGCCTGTCGAACACCGCGTTTCAATGCGTTGAAGGCACGCCGGCCACGCTAGCCGGTTCAATTGTTCCTTCGTTTCGGAGTCGAGATGCGCAATACATTCCATCGGGTGGGCCACGGCCCGCACGCCGTCCTTGTGCTGCATGGCTGGTTCGGTGACGCGCACGCGTTCGAGCCGATCGAGGCATGGCTATCGCGGGACAGGTTCAGCTACGTCTTCATGGACTACCGTGGATACGGTGGCATGAAGGAAGTCTGCGGCGAATACACGATCGACGAAATCGCCGCCGACACGCTTGCACTGGCCGACGCGCTTGGATTTCGTACGTTCAGCCTGATAGGTCATTCAATGGGCGGCATGGCGATCGAAAAGATCGCGGCGTGCGCGCCTGAGCGTGTGCGCGCGCTGATTCCGCTAGCGCCCGTACCCTGCGGCGGCATCGCATTCGACGCCGATAAGCGCGCATTGTTCGAAGGCGCCGTCGGCCGGCGGGACCACCGCATGACGATCATCGATCGAAGTACGGGCAATCGCTTGCCCTCGTCGTGGGTCGAATGGAAAGCCGCCTATTCGGAAGCGCATTCATCAAAGCAGGCGTTTGCAGCGTATTTGCGCGCGTGGGCCGATACGGACTTTAGCGATGAAATCGGGGGCGGGCACCCGGTGAAGGTCATCGTCGGAGAGCATGATCCGGTATTCAATCGGAAACTGATGACCGAAACATACCTTCGACGATATCCGCTCGCGACCATCGAGGTCCTGGCGAATGCGGGCCACTATCCGATGAACGAAACGCCGCTCGCACTAGTCGCGGTACTCGAACGGTTTCTTCTCGATCTGGACCTCGACCTCGACGTGGGAAAAGAACGAAGCCTCCATGCGCCAGGATTTCAGAGCGCTTGCTGCTGAGGTCATTGGGACGAACGGTGGTAGTCGGCCGATCTGCGCCGAAGCGGTCCCTCGGAATCGTTACAATCGCGCAGATGAATCAGCCCTCTCAACAGCATCGCGTGCCAGACATGCTGACCTCCTATTTCTGGAGCGGCGAAGCCCTCCGCAGCCGACGCGTGAGCGACATCGTGCTAACAGGGACGGTCGAGGTGCCTGCGCCTCCGGCACGTCTGCTTGCCGATTGGGATCGGGAGATATCGTCGCGCATGGTTCTCGAGCCCGGTGACGTCGAGGTCATGCCTTTGGCGCGCGCACGGATGCGCTGGCCGGACTACACGCGCTGCGTGCAGGCCATCGCCGATTGGGCGGGCGCGCTTGGATTACCCGGGGTGCTTGCTGCCAGCGACGTAGCCCTCATGGCCTGCCGCGGCGCGAGGTATCACCACGATGGCGAGCAATATGGCGGAGCCGCCTTCTGCAATCTTTTCTTGAGCGAGGATAGAGGGTTGGATCTGCATTTCCCCGCTTTGGACCTTCGCATTCCTCTGACCCGAGGCACGGCGGTGGTATTCGATACGTGCCAGCCACATGGCGTCATTCAGCGCCACAGCAGCGGTTTCAAGGTGTCCGACTTCACGCCGGACCAGGATTGGGTCCAGCTATTCCTGACCTGGGAACTTCCCATCGAAGACGCCCACGTCGGGCACGCACTTGAGGTCGCCTTCGATGTCGCCGCTTCGGCCTCGTTGCAACTGGATGCAGAGCAAGTTCGTCTGAACGGCGAACCTGTCAGCGTGTGCCCGGAATCCGGCCGTTGGTGCCGGGTCGACTAGCCGTCACAGGATCACATCGCCCTGCCGCTCCGACAGGGCCGCCATTGCACGAGGGACCCTGACCGGGGCCGTCGGCCGCCTGTATGATGGCGGGCTGGCGCCAAACCGAAAGTCCAAACGCAGGCGATCCGCGCAGATTGCGCACCGCCCGCCGCCACGCGGCGCCAACGCATCCATTCACGATGATCCAGAGGAAGACCGCCATGACGGCCGCAACGCAATTCGATCAGGTTTCTGTTATCAAACGAGCCAACGTCTATTTCGACGGCAAGTGTGTCTCGCACACGGTTCTCTTTGCCGACGGCACGCGCAAGACGCTTGGCGTCATCCTGCCGGGCGCGCTCAATTTCGGCGCCGACGCACCGGAACTCATGGAGGTGCAGGCCGGCCAATGCCGTATCCGCCTCGAAGGCAGCGACGAGTGGAAGACGTATGGCGCGGGCGAGTCGTTCTCGGTGCCGGGCAAGAGCCGCTTCGATATCGACGTGATCGAAACGCTCGACTACGTCTGCAGCTATCTGTAAAGCCGGACCGACGCGCACGGTATCGTCACCGAAAAAATCGTGGCGCTGCTGGATCTGATGCGAGAACGTCTGGGGACCATTCGGCTCGAAGCAGCCCAGTGGCCTCAGCGGTCTTTCAGCTACGCGCCATCGCCTTGCCGACGTGGTCGGCGAACGCCTTGACCTTGGCCGAATGCCGGCGCTCCACGGGGCTCACCAGTTGGATCGGGATGGGGATCGTTTCCCAGTCCGGCAACATCCGCTGCACGTCGCCGCTGGCCAGTTCGTCATCGAATAGCCAGTCCGGCGAATAGCCGATTCCCATACCCGCAAGAACCGACGCCCGCATGACCTCGCTGCTGTTGGTTTGCAGATTGCCTTCGACCCGCACGACACGCGTGGTTCCAACCGGGTCCGCCGCGCCGGGCCCCGCCGTAAAACGCCACGCGTTGCGCATTGCCAGTTCGGTGTAGACGATGCAGTTGTGCTCGATCAGGTCGTCGGGCGTGCGCGGCGCCTTCGTTCCTTTAGGCAGTGAGCGCACGTAGTTGCGATGCGCCATCAGCATTCGTTGAGCTGTTCCTACGCGACGCGCGATCAGGCTGCTGTCCGGCAGATCGCCAATGCGCACCGCGACGTCGATCCCCTGTTCCACGAGATCGACAAAACCGTCGTTCAGACGCAGGTCGATCTTCACGCCCCGGTGTTCCGCCAGAAACGACTGAACCAATGGCATGAGCTTGAGGCGCCCAAAACCCACCGAAGCTGCGATTCGCAGCCAGCCTGTCAGTTGCTGCTCGCCGCGCCGCAGCGCGCCTTCGGCCTCCGCGATCTCCGCCACCAGGCGCCGCGCCTGCTCGAAATAGTGCTCACCTTCTTCCGTCAGTGCGAGCGAACGCGTGGTTCGCGTCAGGAGGCGCGCGCCCAGTTCCCGCTCGAGCGCCGCGACCTGTTTGCTGACGGCGCTTTGCGTCGTGTCGGCCTCGTGCGCGACCGCGGAAAAACTGCCCGCCTCCACCACGCGCACGAAAGTCTTCATAGCCTGCAGTTTGTCCATTTTGCTCAATATATTCCTGGGTGGAATTAGTTATAGGAGCATACACCCGCTATATCGCCAACCTGGAATCAGTCAGAGTTCAGTCATCGCAAACGCGATTCGATGCAACCCAAACCAAGGAGTACCGAGATGAACTCACCTGTCGTTCTTATCACTGGCGCGCTGACCGGCATCGGCCGCGCTACCGCTCTTGCCTTTGCTCGTGAAGGAAGCCGCGTGGTTGTCAGCGGCCGTCGCGAAGAGGCCGGCCAGGCGCTTGCCGCCGAACTGCGCGCCCTCGGCGCCGAAGCCGAATTCCTGCGCGCCGATGTGCGCTTCGAAGCTGAAGTGCGCGCAGTTGTCGAGCAGACCGTCGAGCGTTTCGGGCGCATCGACGTGGCGGTCAACAACGCCGGCACGGAAGGTCAACTGGCACCGATCGTCGAGCAGACGGCGACCAACTACGAAGACACGTTCTCCGTCAACGTGCTCGGCACGTTGCTGTCGCTCAAGCACGAGATGCGCGTGATGCTCGCGCAGGGTGCGGGCTCGATCATCAACCTCTCGTCGATCGCGGGCCAGGTCGGTATCGCGGGCGCGTCGGTCTACGCGGCCAGCAAGCATGCGGTCGAAGGCCTCACGAAGAGCGCGGCGCTCGAAGGCGCCGCCGCCGGCGTGCGCGTTAATGCCGTGGCGCCGGGTCCGGTCGCCACTGAAATGCTCGATCGCTTTGCCGGCGGCAGTGAAGAAGGCAAGGCCGCTTTCCTCGCGACGATACCGGCGCGCCGCGCCGCGACCCCGGACGAGATCGCCCAGACCATCGTGTTCCTGGCGAGCGATAAGGCGCGCTACCTCACTGGGCAGAGCATCGCAGTCGACGGCGCTTATACGGCGCAATAACGGGCGCAATAACGGGCGCAATCACGCACGCGCTCTTTCACCCGCTTTGTTCATCGCCTCATTTTTTCACTCAGGAGCATCACCATGACCATCATCAATGTCCCAACGCGCGACGAAGTCTCTCCGGCTAACCAGGCCATTTTCGACAAGCTCAAGAGCAGTCTCGGCAAGGTGCCCAACCTCTACGCGACGCTGGCCCATTCGGAGCATGCGCTGGGCAGCTACCTCGCGTTCCAGAACGCGAAGAGCAGCATCACGGGCAAGGCGCGCGAAATCGTGAACCTCGTCGTAAGCCAGGTGAACGACTGTGAATATTGTCTGGCAGCACACACCGTGATCGGCAAGATGAACGGCTTCACCGACGAACAGATTCTCGAAATCCGCGGTGGCAGGGCCAGTTTCGACGCGAAGTTCGACGCGCTCGCACGCCTCGTAAAGAACATCACGGTTAACCGCGGGCATGCCGATCAAGCGTTCGTCGATGCCTTCTTCGCCGCGGGGTGGACCAAGGCCAATCTGGTCGATGTGATCGTCGCGATCGGTGACAAGACCGTCACCAACTATCTGCACGGCACGACGCGCGTACCGGTGGACTTCCCCGCAGCGCCGGCGCTTCCTGCCTGACCTGATGGATTGCCGTCGGGCCGTCAGGCCGCCGCTACAGCCAGTGCCAGATGCCGGCGGCCCAGCCGGTGAGCGGCCCATGCGCCCAGCTCGCGACGAGCCAGACGAAGAGGCCGCCCAATAGCGCGTGCGAGCCGAAGCCGCCCAGCCGCGCACGGCCGGCGGCGATCGCCGCGAACGGCAGGTAGCTCGTCTTCGACTCCCATGCGGGCCAGAGATCGGGCTGGAGTTGCTCCTTCTTCCGGTCCTGCAAGGCGGCGCCAACCAGCGCGAGGAAGATAATAGCCGTCGCGAGGATGATGTTTTTAGTCACGGGGAACACCGCGACGTGGCACAGCCCCCAAAGCGCGAACGCCCACATCATCGGGTGACGCGTGATCGCGAACACGCCGAGCGCCGTTTCCGGGAACGGACCGGGCTGGCCGCCAGTGGGAAGCGCCGGGTTACGGATCAGGGAGCCCATCAGAAGGATCGACGCAATCAGCATGACGAGGGTCACCACCGCCCACAGCACGTCTCCCGCCGCCCAAAGCGGCGCGGTGACAGGAGCGTGCACATAGGCCACGACCAGCCAGCCGAAGGTCACGAACGCGACCACCGAATAGACACCGAGGAACCCCACGTCGCCGATTGCGCGGACCAAACGCCCGCGCAGCGGATGGGACAGGAGAAAGTGGCTACCCACGAAGGCGACTGCCGCCGCCGCAATTGCGCTGGTGCTTCCCATTGGCCTGGCTCCTCAAGTCATATCGTCGATTGACCGTGTTGTCCTCATCCGCGAAGACGCGCGGCCGGACGGGTTCGAAGCCGCCGGTATCGTGCGTACTCCGGTATTGATGAGGACTTCATCTGGACATGTCGTCATGGCGGCTCGAACCGCCGTGGAGGGCCGGGGTATGGCCCCTGTTTCATATCCAGTACCGAAGATTACTCCTCGTGCAAGTAGACCGGCCAATTACGCGGAGATCGTCGGCCAGGTGTTCATTTCAAAGCACCTTTGGCGCGGCGCTCAGCCATGTCCGCGATTCGCCTGGCCCAGGTTGGCGGCAGGACGGGTAATCGCACTCTGCGGTACATTTATTACACTGTCCGATGTGGGCGCGACGACTGCTCCGCTGTTGCGAAGTGTCGTCGGTGTAAGTGGCAATGTGGCGATGCGATACCGTCAATGCCACGCCTGCCAGGTCTTTCGGATTCTCCTGTCATTTTTATGAGCAAGGAGCAAGAGCTTGGACGAGCGCGTTCATAAGGCATCCAGACCGGCGACGAGAACCGAGCGCACGACGCTTGCCGTCCGAGCGGTATTGGAAGGCCGCCGTGGCGGCGCGCTGATGCTTCTGCCGTTTGCTGGACCGGCCGTGGTGGTCTCGGTTGCCTATATGGACCCGGGCAACTTTGCGACGAATATTCAGGCGGGCGCCAGATACGGTTACGCGTTGCTCTGGGTGGTGCTCCTGGCGAACCTTGTGGCGATGCAGTTTCAGGCGCTCTCGGCGAAGCTCGGCATCGTCACCGGGCGCAACCTCGCGGAACTGTGCCGCGAACGGTTTCCGAAACAGGTTGTGCTGGGCATGTGGGGCGTAAGCGAAATCGCCGCGATGGCAACCGATCTGGCCGAATTTCTCGGCGGAGCAATCGGGCTGTCGTTACTGTTTCACATGCCATTGCTTGGCGGCATGGTGGTCACGGCGATTGTGACTTACGGCCTGCTGTTGTTCGAGAGCGCGGGTTTTCGTCCGCTTGAACTGGCGATCGGCGCACTCGTCGGCATCATTGGTTTGTCCTATCTTGCCGAGCTGTTCATTACGCCGATTGCGTGGCGGAGTGTTTTCGCCCATACGTTTTCCCCCCAGTTGCCCGACGCGAACGCGCTGACGATCGCAGTCGGTATCGTGGGCGCAACCGTGATGCCGCACGCGCTTTTCCTGCACTCCGGACTCACGCAAGGCCGGGCACCGGCGAGAACCGAGAGCGAGCGCGCAAAGTTGCTGAAATTCTCGAATATCGAGGTTGTCATCGCGCTGACCATTGCCGGTCTCGTCAATATGGCGATGGTTATCATGGCGGCCGGTGCATTTCACAGCGGACACCCGGAAGTGGCGGAGATCGAAACGGCCTATCACACGCTGGCGCCGCTTTTAGGCATCGGGGCTGCGGGGATTTTCCTGTTGTCGCTAATCGCTTCGGGTATATCGAGTTCCGTGGTCGGCACCATGGCGGGCCAGATGATCATGCAAGGGTTCGTGGGTTTTCGCATTCCGCTATGGGTACGCCGCGCCGTTACCATGGTGCCGAGTTTCGTCGTGGTGGCGCTTGGGGTCAATGCGACTCAGGCACTCGTTCTCAGCCAGGTTGTATTGAGCCTCGCGTTGCCGCTGCCGATGGCTGTGCTGGTATGGTTCACCTGCAGCAAGGACGTGATGGGCCCTTACAAAAACCGAGCGCTCGTCGCCGTGATCGCTACACTCGCGGCATTCGTCGTCCTGTCGTTCAATGTCGTGCTGATACTGCAAACATTCGGCGTTGAGATTCCTGGCTTGCCGGCCTGAACCATTCGTAACCACTCGTACACGTGATCACCGCATGCCTCGACAGCTGACTCCGTCTCCGCTCAAACCGCGCAGGGCGCCCAGCCAACCCCGCTCCGAGCGCATGGTTGCCACCTTGCTCGAGGCGGCCGCGCAGGTGCTCGAAATGAAGGGACTCGAAGGTTTCAATACGAACGCGGTCGCGGAGCGCGCCGGCGTCAGCGTCGGCTCGCTGTATCAGTACTTCCCCGGCAAGGACGCGTTGACGATCGCGCTAATGCTGCGCGAGAAAGAACGCTTCTATCAGGACGCGCGGAGCGCGCTCGATCATGCGGGCGGACTGGCCGCGCTCAATCATCTGATTGGCTGTTCGGTGCGGCAGCAGTTTGCGAGGCCCACTCTCGCACGGCTACTCGACGTCGAAGAGAGCAGACCACAGTTGCGCGAGGCGCTGCCGGATACCGGAACGATGCACGGCTTGCTGGAGCAGATCCTTGCGAGTGATGGTTTGCCACCGCAGGACGACACGGTTCTCGCCGCACGCGATCTGATGGCGATCGTCCGTGGTCTCGTCGACGAGGCCGGTGAGCGAGGCGAGACGGATATGGCCGGACTCACGCGCCGGGTAACGGCCGCCGTGCTGGGCTATCTGACGATGATGTCGGGTGCGAGTGCCGGCTTGAACGGCGATTCGCTTGCCACGGAGACGCCGCAACCCGAGGACAAACCCAGGGGAAAACGCGAGTACGCTGCACGCAAGATCCCGACGCGCGGGCTGAAACGCCCGTAGCACAAGGCTCGGCGGCAGGCGGCGCGAGCGCGGCGACGCGAGTATTGAACGCGAGCTTTTACTCGTAACATTCTCCGTACGGAACGCAACGAGCGAACCAGAACAACGGAGATCGACATGACCGATATCACCACCACCATGAAGCTCAATCACGCGAGCTTCCCCTCATCCAATGTGAGCGCTACCGCCAGTTTTTTCGAGGCGCATCTGGGCTGCACCGTTGCCGCGCGAGGCGCGAGCTGGTTGCTGAAACGTCCGGGATTCGACATCGTGATCGAAGACGCCGCCGACCATCCGGTCGAATGGCCGCACAACTTTCACATCGGCTTCGAGCTGCCCACGCTCGATGATGTTCGCTCGCTTCATGGCCAGATGGTCGCGGCCGACGTCGTGATGAAAACCGACGTGTTCAAGCATGAGCGCGGCTCGCGTTTCTTCTGTGAAGTGCCGGGCGGCGTCCTGGTCGAAATCAATACTCGTTCGGATGCCGAAGAGAAATTTCGTGGCACGTTCGGCTGATAATCGGGTGACTTAGGGTGGCCTATGGCTTCGCCAGCTCACGATACGGAATGGTACGGTGGCCCGTAACGACGGGCCACCGTACTCACCGGTGTTCACGATCCGCAGAATGAAAGTTCGTTTTCACCGGGCAAAGCAATCGATTTCGATTCGGTTGCTTAGTGTGCGTTCAGCAGGACGTTTGCAATGACACCCGTCGCAATGGCGGCGAGTACATAGTCACCGTTCACGCCGACCCACTGATAGCCGCGGGGCGGTGCTTGCAGGCCGTGCTCGTGCCAGTTGTCGACGACGTAATTGCGATCGCGGTACTCGGCCGGGAGCCGGTCACCCCTGTGCCAATCGTTGTGAGGAACGGGGCCGCCGGGGCCTCCCATGGACGCTTCGTGAGGCGCAGGCCCGTGACCGTGCCCATACTGACCCCCGTGACCCGGGTTCTGTCTCTCGTGCTGGGGCGGGCCGCCGTGATTGTCGTCGTGTTGCTGCGCGAAGACAGCGGTAGACATGCCGAGTAACGAAACGATCAAAAGTGGTGCGACGATTGTCAACTTCATGGCTTTGTCCCTGAGTGAATGAAGCGATAGCAGTGTGGCGCGCGAAGCGATGCCTGCCGCAAAGCGCCTGCTGCGTGTTGGTTGCCTCGCTACGCGACGTGGTTTGCATTATTAACGCTCACATCGTCTGCGTTGGCAAATAATGTCATAAGAACGTCAGTTCGCCAAAGCCATGCGCGATGGCTGCACGAATTCGAGGTGCGTGATACACGGGTGACACTGGGGTGACACAGGGGTGTCACGAATGGCACGCTGACGGCGATAGCCGGGTTGGGACCGCAAGCTGATGTCTTACCGTTCGATCTGGCCTGCTGCAATGTCCTCGAGCGATCTTCCGCGCGTCGGCACCCCCATCAGCACCACGGCCATCGCACCGCACAGCAGGACCAGTGTGGTTGCACCGAACACGCCGGCAAATCCCAGCCGCGGATAGACGTACCCGACGAGGATAGGCGCCGCGATCGCGCCCAGCCGGCCGATCGACGAAGCGAGCCCCGTGCCCGTTGCGCGCACGTCGGTGGGAAACACCTCCGGCGTATAGGCATAGACGCCCGCATAGGTGCCGTTCATGAAGAACGAAAGCAGGATGCCCGAGACCATGATGCCCGCATCTGTGCGGGTCAATGCAAGGCCAAGCGCCGATACGCCGCCCAATACCATGTATGACGCGATCGTTGCCTGCCGGCCGATCTTCTCATTGAGCCACGCGCCGGAAAAGTATCCCGGGATCTGTGCGAGGTAAATCACGAGCGAATACGAAAAGCTCCGCGTGATCGTCATCCCGTTCTGAACCAGCAGGCCGGGAATCCACGTGAAAAAAGCGTAATAGCTGAACGTGATGGATAACCACATCAGCCACGTCATTGCGGTGATGCGCGCGAGCCTGGTGGCCCACAACGCCTTCACGTTCGCGACGATCGAGGCACGTCCCGCTGCGAGCGGAACGGTGGCGTTGCCCATTGTGGGCAGCGGCTCCAACTGCCCGCCCGCCTGGATTACCTCTGCCTCCATTCGCGAGACAATTGCGTCGGCTTCCGCGTGCCGGTCGCGCGCTTCGAGCCAGCGCGGCGATTCGGGCAAGGCACGGCGCCACCAGAGCAGCATCAGAATAGGCAGCGCGGTGATAACCATCACCGCGCGCCATGCATTGGGGGCGAGCGGGATCACCAGATAGCCGAGCAATGCAGCCGCCACGAAACCGAAGGAGAAGAACCCCGCGAGGCTGCCCGTGAAACTCCCGCGATACCGCCGCGCCACGAACTCCGAAAGAAACGGCGCGACGATGGCGCTTTCCGCGCCCGTCCCCAGGCCGGCGACAATGCGCGTCGCGAGAAAAAATCCCCAATCATTCGCGAGTGCGCTGGCAAGAGACGCGACACAGTAAATCACGAGCGCAAACATCATGACCTTGCGTCGGCCGATGATATCGCCGAGCATGCCTGCGAACATCGCGCCGACGAAATAGCCGATGAACGTGCCGCTTCCCAGCACGCCGGTCTGCACACTCGTCAGCCCCCATTGCGTGCGCAGCACCGGCAGGAGGAAGGCGAGCACGGCGGCGTCCATCGCGTCGAAGGTGTAGCCGAGGCCACCCATCAATAGCAGACGACGGTGAAAACCTGAAAACGGCAGGCGTTCGATGCGGGCTGAAATCATCGACATGAACAGACTCCGATAGGGACTGTTAGCACTATGAACACAGGCTTACACGGTCAACACCCTTCGAGTTCGTTGACGAAGAGCTGGCCATCCTTCATCACGAGCGGGATATGTTCGCCCTGACCTAACAGGCAATCGACAGACTTCAGAGGATTGCCGTCGACCACCAGCACATCGGCGTGAGCACCCGGTACGATTCTGCCGAGCTTGTCCTGCATGCCGAGTACTTCCGCGCCAACCACGGTTGCGCTCGCGATCACTTCGGCCGGTGACAGAACCTCGGCCAGAATCCGGAATTCGTCGCTTTGCAGGCGTTGGGCCTCGCCGAGCAAGTCCGTGCCGAAACCCATCTTGACCCCGGCGCGCTTCATGATCTCAATCGAGTGCAGGCCGGCGCCATGCACGTCCGCGATTTTGGCAATGCTTGCCGGCGGCAGCCCGTATTTCTCGCCTTCACTTGCAAGCGCATCGTAAGTGACGAGGGTCGGCACGACATACGCGCCGTGTTCCGCGACGACGCGGGCAGTCTCCTCGTCAATCAGGTTGCCGTGTTCGATCGTGCGCACGCCGCAGCGTACCGCGCGCGCGATCGCCGCCGGCGTATAGGCATGCGCGAGCACATAGGTGCCGCGTCCCTGCGCTTCGGCCACGATCGCGCGGATCTCGTCCTCGGAGTAACCGAACGCGCCGACCGGGTCGGTGGGTGAAGCGACGCCGCCCGAAGCCATGATCTTGATCTGGTCGGCGCCCATCTGCAGTTCTTCGCGCACGGCCCGGCGTACTTCATCGACACCATCCGCCACGCGGCCCAGCGCGCCTACGCGCACGCAGCATCCGCAGGGCGAATCGGGCGGCATATAGTCGGAGCGGGCGCGCGGATCGGCATGACCACCTGTCTGGCTTAACGCGCGACCGGATACGAAGAGGCGTGGCCCCTCGACGAGCCCTGACTCGACCGCCTGCTTGAACGGATATCCGGCACCGCCCGCGTCACGCACGGTCGTGAAGCCGCGGCGCAGCATCGCGCGCATGATCGGCACGGCGCGCAGTGTAACCAGCACGTTGGGTAGCGTCGCAACACGCGGCAGGTTGAACTCGATCGCGACGATATGCACGTGCAAATCGATCAGACCCGGCATGATCGTTTTGCCTTTGACATCGATGACGCGCGCGCTGCTGCTCTTGATCGGCTTGTCGGAAACTTCGCGGATGAAGCCGTCTTCAATGAGGACTTCGAAGCCTTCTAGCAGATCGGTGCGGGTGGGATCGAGAAGCGCGCCGTTACGTAAGAGGAAGGTGGTCAACTGTTGTCTCCTTCAGGTTTCGATCACAGCGCCCGGTATTCGGGCCTCGCCTCGAGTATGCAGGCTTGGCGTATGGAAGCGCTGCCAGGATATTCATCAGGATCGGTCCGGTACACGTCATGTCTGTGCGCTGACCAACACGTGGCGCAACGCCGATCACGTTTCGCCGACTGACGGGCCATGCTGCACCGCGACAGCTTTGCGAAGACACCATAAATATGCAGTAAAAAGCGTTTCCCACATATTGATCTGTTGGACACCTCAGCATTATGATGGGTGCCTTGGCGCGCGATATGCCACCGGACACAAGGTAGCATCCCGCAGCAGCCATCCCCGAATTGATCCTGCTCGCCGGGCGAGGCCAATGGATCAGATTCCCAGCGAAGCAACAGGCTCAGCCAGGAGACGGAGATGCTCAGTCCACATGAATTCGCGACCCTTATGTTACTCAAGGATGCGCCGGATCTCCTGAATCTGGACAGCGCCGATCTGGAGGCGCTTCTAGACCGCCAGCTCGTCACGCTGGAAGACCTCTCTTCCGGGCAGCGACGTCCTCTCATCACCCATGACGGACACATGTTTCTGAGAGCTTTCGCTCGTCTTCCGCGCGACGAATGACACGTATCGCTTGATCAGTTTGACCGTCAAGGAGTGTTTCGTGGCCGAATCGTGGACAGGAATCGTCGTGGGCCTGTGTGGGCTGAGCGCCGCCGTGCTGCTGGTCTCCGTTCACTATTGGCGTGAAATGACGCGACGGCGGAAACTCAAACGGATGGATCATCGCGATTGGTGGGAAGTGATGCGCGACAGGCACTGAAGAGGCGTTTCTGGAGCCGTGGGTGGTTACGGCATGAAGTAGGTCGCACGGATTTAATAAGCATTCCTTTGTAAGGTGAGAAGCAGCATGCCCGGCTTGCAGTAAGGCAGGTCACGCGAAAGCCAATCGTGATCTGGCTAGACGATGCGGTGCAGATCGTGCATGCGCTGCTTCTCGTGCGCGGACTCGCTGCTATCTGGGTATTCACGCTCCTGTACGTCGCTTTCGATCCGGTGCTGTTATTGACACTGGACCCTGGACCTTGGCGCCTGATTCCGCCCCGCAACGCATCTCACGCGAAGACAACGCGCCGATGAACGGTGCGTTGCATCTTCGGACAGGTCCAGTGCGTAATATTTAGCAAGATTGTGCTGATCGACCTACCAACGGAATTCCGGCAATCCGCCGTTTAACGTGTCAGCGTACGAAATGATTTTCGTGAGCGCTTCAGGCAGCGCGGACGCATGATTCGAAACGGCTCGTGGTGTCGATCCTGACAACTCTGTTCATTTGGACGGCCACGATTCTCGTCTGCCACAGGAGATGAGTTTGAAAATCACTCGCCGGGCCTTTCTCGCACTTGCCATGGCAGGACTGGTGACGCAGAGGTCAATCGCCTTTGCGGGCCAGTCGCCTGACGCTGTGGACTGGCCGGGAGAGGAGTGGGACAGAATTACGCCAGAGCAGGCAGGATGGGCGGCTGACGCACTCGCACAGGTCCATGCGTATGCCGAGTCGGTCGGCACGGAGACGCTCGTCATTGTGCATCGCGGTCGTATCGTTGAAAGTTGGGGCGACATGACACGCAGGCTGGAGATCCATTCGGTGCGCAAAAGTCTTCTCAGTGCGCTGATTGGCATCGCCGTTGCGGAGAAGAAAATTGACCTTGACGCAAGCCTGGCAAGCCTGAATATCGACGATACGCCTCCCGGTCTGACCGACGCGGAGAAACAGGCGACAGTTCGGCAGTTACTCCAGGCGCGTTCCGGCGTATATCACCCGGCACTTTACGAAACCGCCGGGGAGAAGCGACTGCGGCCTGCTCGCGGCAGCCATTCTCCCGGCACCTTCTGGTACTACAACAACTGGGATTTCAATGTCCTCGGCACGATTTACGAGCGAGCGGTCGGTGCATCGATTTTCGAAAGCTTCCAGCAACGCATTGCGAGTCCGATCGGCATGCAGGACTACCGGCCTCAGGACGGGCGCTACGTCCGCGGACGGAATTCCGTGTTTCCGGCCTATCCGTTTCATATGAGCGCGCGTGACCTCGCTCGTTTCGGGTTGCTGTATCTGCGCTCCGGCCAATGGAATAACGAGGCTATCGTTCCCGCAAGCTGGGTCGCGGAAAGCACCCGGGCCTGGTCGGAAACGCATCTTCATTCCGGATACGGCTATCTCTGGTGGACGGGGTTTCCTGATCGGCGCGTTGAGGCCATGGATTTGCCGCCCGGTGGTTTCTGGGCCGACGGTCACGGTGGCCAGTTCGTGGTGGTCGATCCCATGAATGACATTGTCGTCGTCCACCAGACCGACGGGCAGCAAGTCACTGCGCGGCAAATGGGCCATCTGATGGGGTTGATTTATACGGCTGCCCACGTCAGCGACCCGGGGGCCGATCCTGTTGCAGCGAGCAGCTAACGACAAGGACCGACACGAGGAGTGAGGCCGCTGGTTCTTCCATCGCGATGAAATGACTGCATGAGGACATATCGGCCTCCGCATTTTTGTTCGTGCCAACAAGTGTGAGTGCGGAGCGAGTCAGTCCTCAATCTTCACTCTCTTCGGCGAGGTCCACGAAAACCTTATTGGTGCCCGCCGCATACAGACGCTTGCCTTTGTGCGGGTAGTCGCAGACGTCCTGCTCCAGCCGCTGACCGGCGACGATCAGAACGAGTGGGGCGTGTCCGGTATTCAACAATGTGTGTGCAGCGCCACCGCGGGCAAAACCCATGAAGTCCCCGGGTCCGACTTCGTGTACCTGATTGTCAATCGTTGCCTCTCCTTTGCCGGAGAGGATGTAGACACATTCCTCTTCGTAAAGGTGGCGATGATATTCGGTGGACTCGTGCCCTGGTTGCAGCGTGATGAGATGAAAGCCCAACTGGGTGAGTCCGGTCATGTCGCTCAGCGACTTCTTAAGGCGAACCGCCCGCTCATTCAATGGATGGATGGAGCACTGCGGCTCCATTGCGTCGATTTCGGTTGCCTTCAACAACTCGCGTGCTGGGTTCGACACTATTCGCCTCGTCTCTAACGGGTATGGCTTCTGGTGAGAGTCCGCTTGAATTGTCGGCGATCTTTTCATTCCTGTCGAATGATCGCTTGGCCGTGCCGGAATCGACTATGGCAAGCCGGGCGGTGTGAGCGTTGCGTCGCTCACCGGACCGCTTCTTGCCACGGAGGAGTGGCAAAGATTTCCGCGGCCGAGGGCAATCGGCTTCTGGAAAGTGCGACGCATTCTGGAAAGTAATGTTCGACCCGGACGACTAGAGATCGATCACCAGTTCGTCGGATTTCGCTCGCGACACGCAGATCATGAGCGATTTGTTAGCCGCCTGTTCATCCTCACTCAATACGTAATCGCGATGCTCGACGTCTCCCGACAGGACCTCAACCTCGCAACTGCGGCACAATCCTTCCCGGCAGGAAAACGGTGGACAGACGCCCTGACGCTCGAGACTTTCGAGTATCGACTCATTGGGCGCAACCATGCAGCGTAGTCCCTGTTTTGCGAGCACGACCGTGAAAACCCGTTCACTGTTATCGGCACCGCGCGGCGGCGATGCGGTGAAGCGCTCGACATGCAGGTTTTCGGGCGGTATGCCGCATTGCCGGCCGTGATGCAGTACGGCGTCCATGAGTCCGTCTGGTCCGCAACAATAGATGTGCTCCGTGGCCGCCACATCGCTTATTAATGCCTGAATGTCAGGTGTCTTGCCGGCGAATTCGTCGTTGGCGTACACATCAACGTTGTCGCCGAACGCGCATAATTCATCGAGGTACGCCGCGCACGTTCGTGAACGCACGCAATAGTGCAGGTGCCAGGGCACTGAATGACGGACGCACCAGCGGATCATGCTGAGAATCGGCGTGATGCCTATTCCGCCGGCAATGAAACGATGCGATGCCGCTACGGGTGACAAAGTAAATAACGCGCGGGGCTCGCTGATCGTCAGCGAGTCGCCCTCGCGAAGCGACGCGTGCAGATAGCTCGATCCGCCGCGCGATGTCGCGGACAGGCTCACACCAAGACGATAACGGTCTGTTTCCGCGGCGTCGTTGCAAAGCGAATACTGTCGTATGAGACCGTCGGCAAGATGGACATCGATATGCGCGCCGGGCTCGAACGGAGCAAGCGTCGCGCCGTCCGCGGCTTGCAACTCGATGCCGAGGATCCCTTCCGCCTCGCGCTTCAGTTGCGTGACTTTCACCTGGATCATCTCAGGCTCCGGCGACCGCTTGCGGCATCTGCTGTTTCTCTTCTTCAAGCCGCTGATTGACTGCCCAGCGAAACTGGGACAACGCGGCGTCGATGCCGAATGGCATCATCCTGAAGCCAGGATCCAGTGCAAGATTCTTCTGCTGAGCGGTGATGATGTCGCGGTCTTCGTCGAATGCATCGACAACGGCCTGATGGATCGCTCGCGTGACGTCGGGTTGGTCAATCGCAAAGTTGTGCGGATGGCCAAAGAAATAGTGCGTGGAGTTTTCCGTCTCGGGCGTGAGTGCCTGGCAGCCACGGAATTCGGCTGCGTCGACACGCGCACCCTCCTGCGCGCCGGTACCCACCGGCGCCATGCCGGAATCCATTCGTAGAATCGCGGGAATGGTGAAGTCATAAACGTTCCAACGGTCGACCTTGCCAGGCCAGTTCTTGACGGCGGCGGCGAACGGCGGTGCATCCGTATTCAACGTCCAGCGTGTGATGCGAACCCCGCCGTCGATCCGCTCGACTTTGGGCTGTACCCGGGCATAGTCTTCGGGACCACCTAGTGTGGTGGGATGCACGAACGGCAGATGCGAGAAGTCCAGCAGGTTGTCGCAGATCAGCAGGTAGTTCACGTCGTAGTGGATGTAACCGGGCAGGCTGCGCCACTGCGGATCGTCGATCCAATGCGTGTCAGGAATCGTCTCCGGGTTAGCGAGAGATGGGTCGCCGGTCCAGATCCAGATCCAGCGGTGCCGCTCGACGACGGGGAAAGTTCGAACCTTCGCCTGCGGTGGAATGCGCTGTTGGGCCGGCGCTTCGACACACGCCCCGGTGCTGTCGAATTTCAGGCCGTGATACATGCAGCGGACGCAATCGCCCTCGCGCCGGCCAACCGACAGCGGCGCGCCGCGATGACAGCAACGATCCTCGAGCGCGACAACGCTACCGCCTTCCTCGCGATACAGCAGAACCGGAATGCCGGTAATGACGCGCGCGAACAGCGCTTCGTTTTCCACCTCGTGCGACCAGGCGGCCACGTACCACGTATTCCTGATAAACATCCTTGTCTCCATCATGTGGGTGCGGCCTATGGTTGGCACGCTTGACCTCAAGATAGATTCGGCACCATCATGCGTCAAGCCAATGGGACTAATGCAAGGAATGCACAGCGTGCATATACGTGATCTCGATCTGAACCTGCTGGTGGTCTTCGACGCGCTGCTCCGCGAACGAAGCGTGACGCGAGCGGCATCCGAAGTGGGGTTGTCGCAAGGGGCCATGAGCCATGCGCTGAATCGGCTGCGGGCGTTTTTTGAGGACCCGCTGTTCGTCAAGACGCCATCGGGCATGGAGCCGACACCGAAGGCCACCATGCTTGGCGTTTCGATCGTTGAAGTCATGACGACCTTGCGCCAGGACGTCGTCTCGCAGGCGCGCTTTGATCCTTCGACGGCGCGCCGCACCTTCGTTCTTTGCATGACGGATATGGGCGAACTGGTCTTTCTGCCGCCGCTTATCAGGCGGCTGCGCGAGGAGGCGCCGAACTGCACGCTGCGATCCGTGCAAGTCCCGATCGAGCAGATCGAGGGACTGCTGGCGTCCGGAGAAGTCGATCTCGCCTTGGGATCTATCCGTGCCGCGCCTGACAATCTTTACCAGCAACAACTGTTTCTGCACTCGTTCGTGACGATGGTTAGCGTGCGAAACAAGGAGGTCGGCGAATCGATTACGCGTGAACAGTTCGAGACGATGCCGCAGATTGTCGTTTCCTTGACGGGGCGCGCGGGCGCGGCTTATGACAGTGCGTTCGACGAGTACGGCATCCATCGGAATGTTTATCTGACCACGCCACACTTCCTGGTTGTGCCGCTGTTGATCGACGAACATCCCGAACTGATCGCCACGGTGCCGCTGGAGCTTGGGAACGTCTTCGCCAAGCTCGGGACCGTCAGGATTGTGCCGCCGCCAGTGCAGCTTCCACCGTTTGCGCTTCGCCAGCTCTGGCATCCCCGGTTTCACGACGAGCCGGCGAACATCTGGCTTCGACAACTCATCAAGCGCACGTTTGAACACTATCCCGACTTTCCGGACAGCAGCCGCTAGGCACTGCTGCGGCTAAAGCGGCGCAGGCGGCTGAAGCGGTTGAAGTAGGGCAGCGCAAACATGTAAAGCCCCGTGAACAGCAGGAGGGCCAGCGGCAGTAGCGGCGCGTAGGTGATCCAGGGCGGCGGGAGTCCCTTCCTCAGGCCCATGGCGACGAAGTTGGCGATAACCGTCAGCGTGAAAATGATGGATATCCACCGGTGAAATTGGCGAATCCAGCTGTTGGCGATCATGTCGAGCTCCTCGGGGCCTGGATCATCTTCCAGCCGTTACCGGCGGGGTCGCGGAAACCGGCATCGACGCTGCCAAAGCGGTCTATCGGTTCCTGGGTGAATTCCACGCCGCGGGCTTTCCATTCGGCGTAGCTGGCGCGACAGTCGGCCACCGCGAGGACGAGAGGCGGCATGGCCCCTTTGGCGACCATGGCGCGCAGGGTTTGCGCGGTGGCTTCGTCGTGGATGGGCGGGCCGGGTGTGAACAGGCCGAGCTGGAACGACGGCTGCTCAGGATGCTGGACCGTCAGCCAGCGGTAGGGACCGTTGCGCACGTCCGTATGGACGCGGAATCCGAGTTTGTCGACGTAGAACGTGAGCGCTTCGTCCTGGTTATCGACGTACACACCCACCACATTGATACCTTGAGTCATGGTTCCTCCCTGGTTGACGGCGGGACTGTATCTTTGGCGACGCGGCGGCGCTTCTCCAAAACTGCGATGGTGAGGTCGGGGCGCTGCGCGGCCTTCAGGACGCAGGCGGGTACGCGATCGAGTTGAGGCATGTTGGTTTGCGTCTCGAGACGCATGGCGCTGGGGCTTTGGCCGGTGATGTCGTGGAAGATGCGCCCGAACGTGCCCAGGCTCTCCCAGCCGGTGGCGAAGGCAATATCCGTGATGCTGAGTTCGGTGTCGCGCAGCAGGGTGGTGGCCTGTTCGATGCGTCGCGTCAGCAGGTAGCGGTGCGGCGGAACGCCGAAGGCCCGCTTGAAGGAACGCGCGAAATGGGCCTCGGAGACACCGCTGACTTCAGCCAGACGCTTGACGGGCCACGCCTCGTGCGAGGCGGCGTCCATGCGGTCCTTGGCGCGTAGCAGGCGGCGCAGCAAGGCAGGGTCCTGCAAGGCGTCGGCGCTGACCGGTGCGGGGAGCGGGGCAAGCGGCGGATCGTTGTGGTCTTCGCGAGCGGGCATGAGTTCCGGGGAAGGCTGGCCGTATGCGCGTAGTTTAGGGCCGGCAGGGGTGCTCGCTAGCACCGCGTGCAAGCTGGCAACGTGACAGGGGGGCGTAGATCGCTCTGTTATCGAAAGCGCAACTGCGTGTAAATTCGGATCTGGTGGTTTTCGACCCGCCACCGCGTTTTCGAATCGGTCGTCATCGGAGTCGGTCCGACAGTCGTACAGGAGCCGGTATGAGCACAAAGCATAATAAAAAGGGACATCTTGAAGCCGCGGCGTCACATCACGAGCAGGCCGCGCGATATCACCGCGCGGCGTCGCGGTATTTCGAGCCCGGGCAAGACCACACCCACGCTGCGCACCAGGCGATGATGGCCCATGGCCACACGTTGCACGCAATCGATCAGGCACACGAGGCAGGAATACACAGCGCCAATACACCGCCGGTCACCGCTGCGTCGACCGGCGCTACTTCAGACAGCGCAAACGCGGGCAAACATCACGCAACGGCAGCGGAGCTTCACGATCAGGCCGCGCAACACATGCGCCACGCCGTCAAGCTCTTCGATCAGGACCGTAGCGCAGTCGCTCACGACGCGCAGCTAGCGCTCTCGCTCGCATTGCGTGCCTTGTCCCATGGCAACGAAGCCGCCAAACTGTTCGTCAAGCTCGTTCCCGCCGATGCTTCGTGAGTGATGCTATATGAATTCAACGCTGTGGCGTTGCGTCTAGCCGGGTGTCAAGCGGCACCCGATGGTTGTGCGGATCTACGGTCGCAAGCTGGCTGTAGATCCGCGCAAGGTGCATACGGTTGACTGCGGTTTTGACTCGGGGCGTTATGCCTTGCGGTGCAGCAAATCTGCCGCAATGGATTTCGCATGTGCGACAGCTGCGTGTGCGTCAGGGAACACACCGAGCTGGTCCCAGCGTTCTTCGACCGCGTAAGTTCCCTTCATGCCGAGTGCCCTTTGTACGCTCAATTGCGCCGCGTACTTGCCGTCCTCCAATGGCTGGGCCCTTGCAACCACTTTGTGCGGGAGATCGGATCGCTCCGGTTGAATCAACTCGACAGCGCCGCCCGGCACGCCGATGTCCTTCAGTTCGTTCCTCGCTTTGCAGTCCGGGCAGTAGAAGCACCACCCCTCGTTCTCCTGAATGGACCTGACCTGTCCGCGGGCCAGCACGGCGCGACATTCAACGTTTTCACAGATGAACGGCATAGCAGTCTCCGGAGTTGTTTGAGAGAAATCCTAGCATGACCGCCGACGGTTAACCATCGGCATTGTTGCCGTGCGTGCTCCGTATTGCTAAAAGCCGGGAACCATCGTGACTCGCTCCCCAAAAAAACCTCAGGCGCGGGTCGGCGCGATCGCGGTACGCGGCCGCAGCGTCGCCATGATCAGGTAGATGCCACCGCCGATCACCACGCCGAAGAACCACCCATAGGTATTCCACCAGACCGGCAGCAGGTTGGTGAAATTAGGCAGGAAGGTCGAAAACACGCTGCCGACTGCCGCCGCGGTCAGCGCGTTGACATTCCAGCCGCCTTCGTAGCGGTATTCGCCATACTCCTGGTAGAGCGCCGCCACGTTGATGTTGCCCTTGGCCACCAGGTAGTAGTCCACCAGAATGATCCCCAGCAGCGGGCCCATCGTGGCGCCGATGGCGTTGACGAAGTGCGCGGCGTTACCTTCCCACGGCGCGAACGGGTAGAGCACCAGCGCGATGATCGCGGCGATGTAGCCCCCCTTCTTGAAGCTGATCCGTTTCGGGAACGTGTTGGAGATGTCGAACGCGGCCGAGACGAAATTGGCCACCACGTTGATGCCAAGCGTGGCGACCGCGAAGGTCAGCGCCGCGATGAGCGCCAGCACCCAGCTATCGAACTTGGCCGAGATCTGTTCGGGGTGGAGCAGTACTTCGCCATACACCTTGAAGGCGGCGATGGTGGTGACGCCCGCAACCAGCGAGAACGCGATCAGGTTGACTGGCAGGCCCCACAGATTTCCTTTCTTTACCGCGTCGCGATTTTTCGCATAGCGCGAGAAGTCGCAGAAGTTCAGGTAGAGCGCCGCGAAGTAGGTGATCCAGGTCGCACCCACGGCCATCAATGCCCAGAACGAACCCGGCTCGCCGCTAACGCCGGCGTCGCTGGTCTTCTCGAGCAGCGCGTTCATTGGAATGCCGTGGGAGAACGAGAAGCCGCCGGCTTTGACGCACAGGCCGATCGCGAGAATCAGCATCGCGATCCACACCGCCGGCCCGGCCCAGTCCTGGAATTTGCGCACCGTCTCCATGCCCTTCTGGATGATGAGCAATTGCAGCGCCCAGATGATCACGTAGCAGATCACCTCCAGCGGCGAGTGGCCGAGCCACTGTGCGCCTTTGTGGAATGCCATCAGGCTGTCATTGCGGATCAGCAGCGCGACCATGGCACCTGCCGCGGCTGCCGTCTGGGCGCCGTACCAGAAGCAGGCCACCACGGCGCGTACCAGTGCCGCCAGGTTGGCGCCCCAGACGCCAAAGGAGGCGCGCGCCAGCACCGGATAAGGGACGCCGGTCTTCTCGCCGGCGTAGCCGATCAGGTTCATCAACGCGAAGATCACCAGCGAGCTGAGCCCGATCGCGAGCAGGAAGTTGGTGAAGCTGCCGCATAGCAGGAACAGGCTGGCGGCGAGGTAATAGCCCCAGAGGCTGTGCACGTCCGAGGTCCAGACGTTGAAGATGCTGAAGGCACCCCAGTTGCGCTGCCTGGCGGGCGCGAGGTCTTCGTTGTAGAGGCCCGGCGACGGGTCGCGGATTTCCATCTGTCATCTCCTTGGAGTTCGTGGAACTGAGGAAGCACCGCTGGGCATTCCTGGGTGGAGATGTCCCCGCTTCTGAACGCAACGGGTTGATATTGCACGAGCAAAAAAAACCCGCCAAGTTCCAGGCGGTCGAATTATTTGCCGTGCAATGACTCGGCTTCGCAGACTGTCTTGAGCCTCGTCAGCCAATCTTGCAGTGCAGCATCAAGTAGTGGCTGGAAGGTCGCGACGCTCTCCTGAATGGTGGATGTAATCTGCAAGCCGCCTTCTTCCCACTTGAGCGCAGCACCGGCCGTGAGAATGCCTTCGAAGTGGGCGGCGTTTAGGGTGTAGATCACTGTCGAACAAGCGATCTCAAGTGGACGAACCCCGCTGCGTCCGCAAAGTCCGGGAGACGCCAGATTGCGCCATTTGCTCCCCATGAACCTTCCGCGACATCGTGCACGATCACCGAGGTGGCAAGGTGGCGCTGGTCTGCAGCGGGCAAAGCTTGCCTGAATGCATCGTGGACCAGACTAACGTATCGGGCGCGGGTGGCCGCGTCGAGCACTCCAGCGGGCACGTAGATCATCGCACTGCACGGCAAAACCTGGGCTGTGACATCGATCCCTCCGCAGGTCCACAATCCTGGCGCGGCTTCGTCGATCACGACCCAGCATAGGAAGCGTTTCTTCGCGTCGTCGGGAATCTGCTCTGCAGTTGCGGCAGCATCGTTAAGCAAGCGCACCAGCGTGTCGCGATGGCTGGCAGGAAATGAATCCTTGGGAAGCTTGACCAGAAGGTTCGGCAAGTGGGCCTCTGCATTTGTGTACGGAAGCTTGCATTAGAGCGCCGGTGAACGCAGAATCCGAGTGTCTGATAGGACGTCTTTCATGCGTATTCAGCCATTCTACGATTTCACGATTCTGGTTCTCAGTGGCGCTTATCCCTCGAGTGTCACGCTAACACTCGATATCCTCGCGGCTGCAGCTTCGGTGTCGGCACGCGTTGGCGTTGCCGCGCCCAGGTGGCGAATCTACTCGGCTGCCGGCAACAGGGTGCAACTCGGGCACGGTCTTTCAATCGAAGCGAAGCCTTTGCCGAAGACCCTGCGCGCCGATGGCTCGATCTGGATCGTGCCCGGACTGGGACTTGAAAGCCCAACCGATCTACCGCACCGTATGGAGCAAGCCGATGCGCTCATGGCGATTAAGGCTTTACGGGGTCATGCGCAGCGTGGCGGCACCGTAGCGGCATCCTGCTCCGCTGTCTTCCTGCTTCAGGCGGCCGGTCTGCTGGACGGTCGCCGGGCGACGACGTCGTGGTGGCTGGCGCCGCTACTTCAACGTTTGGAGAAACGCTGCACCGTCGATGCGGACCGCATGGTAATCGAGGATGGTGGAGTCGTGACGGCGGGTGCAGCACTCGCACAAACCGATTTGCTGTTGTATTTGCTGCGTGGCAAGTTCGGGCCGGCGCTGGCGGATGCCGTATCTCGTGTGCTTCTTGTCGACGCGCGACAGGCACAGGCGCCGTTCATCGCTCCGTCGTTGCTCGCGAGCGGGAGCGAGCTGGTGGACAAGATCATCACGCACGTAGAGGCTTCGCTGCCTCAGCTACCCGGTTTGGCAGAACTGGCGGCGCGGTTTTGTATGTCGGAGCGGACCTTCACGCGACACGTGCGAGCCGCGACGGGCCGTAGCACGCAGGATCTGTTGCAAAGCATTCGCCTCGGCAGGGCGCGCATGCTGCTTGCCACAAGTCGGATGACGGTCGAACAGATCGCCGAGCAAGTAGGCTACAGCGATCCAACGGCGCTTAGAAGAATGATGCGTAAGCTTGTGGGCGCAACGCCGAGACAGTTCAGACCGGCCGCGTATTGATCGTTTAGTTGACCTGCGTCCAAGCGATATTTTCATATCGATCCAACTGACGACGCGGTCCTCACACCTACCGAACCGGCTCCAGGAGCTCGATGCGATTCCCAAATGGGTCTGCCGTGAAGACTCGCGTAAAACCTTGAGTGGGCGTGTCGCTCTTCACGTCATGGCCTGCTGCGCTCAGGCTGGCCACGATCGGCGCGAGCTGATCCACGATGAACCCTGGATGAGCCTTTCGCGCAGGCGTGAAATCCTTCGCCACGCCCAGGTGCAATTGAACCGTGCCGCATGCGAACCAGACACCGCCTCTGGCAGCCAGTTCAGGGGGTTTAGGCAGCTCGCGAAGTCCGAGGATGTCGCCAAAGAAATACCTTGCCGCAGCTTCTTCGCCTGCGGGCATTGCCAACTGGATATGGTCGATACCTACGACTGGCATGTGTGTTCTCTTGAGTTAATGTGTTGTTGATCGCGAGCTTTAGCCAAACAAAGACATCAGCACATGGTGTGGCGTCGCGCGGCGTGTTGACTCGGCCAACGGCCGCGTCTCTCTTTCCCGCAACCCGGCACGCCAATAATAATCATCGTGTATCCGGGATTTTGCCCTGATCTCCAGGGCGGCTCTTCACATGATCGATGAAGGCACGCAGCTTCGGCATCATCTGCCGGCGGCTTGGATAATAGAGAAACACGCCCGGTATCACCGGCGCAAACGACTCCAGCACCTGTACTAGTTTTCCCGCTTTCAACCCTTCGGCGACCATCGGCTCGGGTAGCTGTGCGAGGCCCATACCTTCGACTGCCGCGCCGAGCATGGTGGGAAAATCGTGGGCGATGAATGGCCCGGATACGGCGATCTCGATCGGGTGGCCGTTGTCGTTGAATGACCATAGTGCGAGCGCGCCGCTGGATCGCCGCCATCGCAAGCATGCGTGCTGGCGCAGATCGTCCGTGTGGCTGGGCGGGCTGCGCCCTGCGAAGTACGCAGGGCTGCCGACGACGATGAGACGAAGCGGTGGCGTCAACGGTACCGCGATCATATCGGCGTCGACGAACTGACCGAGCCTGATACCGGCGTCGAACCCCTCCGCTGCAAGATCGATCAGCTCCTTGCTTGTGGCGATCTCCACTTCGACTTCGGGATAAGCCAGGCAGAAGGATGCGATCAGGGGTTCCAGCAGAATTGGCACCACCGCGCGCGGCACGGAAAGACGCAACAACCCGGCAGGCCGTTGACCCAGTCCGCGCGCAACCTCACTAGCGGCGACAAGCTCTTCGAAGGCCGGCTTTGCCTGCGAAAGATACCGTTCACCCGCTTCGGTCAGGCCAACACTACGCGTGGTGCGTATAAAGAGCGCCGCGCCAATCCGCGCTTCAAGTACACGCACCGCCTGGCTGACGGCCGATGGTGTCACGCCGAGTTCCGCGGCTGCCCGGCGAAAGCTGCGATGCTGGGCAACGCTCAGGAACACTTCCACGCCATCGAGCGCGCCTTGCCTGACTGTGAAGTTCTGCTTCATAGCCCGTCAACATTGTGATGAATAGTCGCTCGCGAGAGGCCATGGTACACCTACGCCTGCGGATGACCCGCCGGCGGATCCCCATCCTGGCCTCAATGCGCCAGACCACACCTGACAGGAGGCAACATGCCACCGGACCTTCTCTTTCAATTGCATCTCGTTCTGGGGTATGTCGCCTGGCTGCTTTGCTTCCGTGTGTACGTCTGGCCCAAGCTCAAGTCGATGGACCCATTCGACGCGCAACGCGCCATCGCCACGTTGCACAGCTTTCGTTTCTTCGGGCTGGTCTTCATTCTGCCGGGCGTCGTCAGTCCCGATCTGCCTGCCAGCTTCGCCGTGTTCGCCGCATATGGTGACTTTGCAACCGGAGTTCTGGCGATGCTGGCGCTACTCACAGCCCGAATACGCTCCCTCTTTTGGCTGTTCGTCGTAGCGTTCAATCTTGTGGGAGCGGCCGACCTCATCCTCGACTATTACCACGCTATCCAGGTCGATCTTCCGGCGCATGCGGGAGAGTTGGGCGCTACGTACGCGATTCCGATCATCTATGTGCCACTGCTGATGATTACGCATGTTTGCGCGTTCTATCTGCTGCTGCGCCTTCAGTTCAAGGTGGCCCAGAGCTATTGATCTTTCCGTCAGTCATGAGATTGCCAATCGCAGCCTGCTTCCAGCAGGCAGCAGCCGCGATTGGCAGTTCGTCGAAATCGGAAACGCACGACACTACCGACACCACGACCTACCCCTTAAATTCCACTGAAACAAAAATCTTCTTGCACGGCTCAAGAACCTCCCACGTTCCCTTAAACCCCGCCGGAATCAAGAACCGGTCCCCAGCCCGGACAGTCTTCGCTGTTCCATCCGCATCCCGAATCACGGACACGCCCTCAAGAATCTCGCAATACTCACTCTCGGTGAAGTTCACCGTCCATTGACCGCAAGCGCCTTCCCAAACCCCGGCCACGAGTTGCCCACACGGACTGGAAAAATGCGTGTGAACCGCTTGCAACGGATCGCCGGCAAGCACCGCTTCCGTCTTCGGCATGTACTCGACGCTTTCCTTGGCAGGCTGCGAAAAATCTACGATGTTCAAAATGCTCATAATGTCTCGAATGCAAACAGAGTTAAAAATCAAAGCTTCAAAAAGGACGTGACGCACACACCCACTGCATGCGCCACGCTGCGAAAGCAGTCACCTAACGTCACTCAACATCACCAAAGCACAACACAACAACCCCTCTTCAACTCCCCGACTTCAACTGCGCCCACAGCCGGTTCTCGAGCCGCATGATCGGCGCAGGCTGCGGCCGCATCAACGTCATCTTGTTCAGCACGGCCTCGGGCGGATACACGTTCGCGTCCTGCTCGATCGCCGGCGTCACAAACTGCCTTGCCGCCCGATTCGCCGTCGGATAGAACACTTCGTTAGTAATCGCCGCGCTCACTTTCGGATCTTCGATGTAGTTCATCCACTTCATCGCCGCTTCCGGATGCGGAGCGTCTTTCGGAATCACCATCACGTCCATCCAGAGCAGACCCGCGTCCTTGATGTTCGAAAACCGCACCTCATACGAACGCTTCGCTTCCGCTGACCGTCGCCGTGCAATTCCCACATCGCCCGAATAACCGAGCGCCACACAGATATCGTTGTTCGCCAGATCGTTGATGTAGCCGGATGAATTGAACTGCGTGATATACGGCCGCACTTTCTTCAGCACTTCATACGCGGCCTGGTAGTCGCCGGGATTGGTGCTGTTCGGGTCCTTATGCATGTACTGAAGCACGGCTGGGAAAACATCGGCGGCCGCGTCGAGGAAAGACACGCCGCAGCTTTTCAGCTTCGAGAGATTCGCCGGGTCGAATAACAGCGACCAGTTGTCAATCGGCGCGTCGGCGCCGAGTGCTTTTTTCACGGCCTGAACGTTATAGCCGATACCGTCGGTGCCCCACGCCCACGGCACGCCGTATTGATTGCCGGGATCCGCATCCGCAATCAGCTTCATCAAGCTGGGATCGAGGTTCGCGAGATTCGGCATCTTCGATTTGTCGATCTTCTGATACACGCCGGCTTCAATCTGGCGCGCCATATAACTCGATGTAGGCACAACGATGTCATAGCCGGAGCTGCCTGCCAGCAGTTTTGCCTGCAGTGTGTCGTCGCTGTCGTAGCTGTCGTACTTCACGGTGATACCGGATTGCTTTTCGAAGCCGGGAATCGTGTCTTTGGCGATGTAGTCCGACCAGTTGTAGACATTGATCGTCGTGTCCGCTGCGCATGCAGCATTCATGGGGGATAGAGCGGTCAGCGAGCACAGCATCGTGCCGGTGAACGAGACAAGCTTGGCATGACGAATCTTCATTCAACTTTCTCCTGGATTGCGGTCTTCAGTTTTCGCCGCGGCGCAGGCGCAGATGCACGAGCGTGACGACCCGCACGCCCGTATGTCCCGCACGAATGCGGATGAGACCGGGGCGTGACGCCGCCTGCCGCGGCGCAAGCGCACAGCAGAGCTAAATGGAACGTAGACGGACGAGCGCTATGAACCGGCCAACGCTAGCAAGGCAACTTGCGAAGCGGGACGGACAAACACATTGCAGGCATTCGACCGCTCAATAAGCGGCCTGATCGCATGCAACACTTGCTCGCGAAAAGAGAAGGGGGCTAGGGCAGAAGCGACGCGATTTCGTCAGTTCGCACCCCGATGGCTGCGGGGGCTGCAATGACGTTGTGCCGGCGGACGGAGCGCCGCGACAATACGGTATCGATGGACAGGGGGCGGGATGGCGAAGCGCAGTTGCTCCCCTGATGAGCGATCGAACAGCCAGACAGGAAAGTTCTTTCCCGACCAGGCTGGTATCTCACCAATGGACCACGGACTTTCACGATGGAACCCGAAGCGATGTTGAATAGAAGTCCTCGTTGATGCAGTTCGACCGCACGACGAGAACCACCAGACTGCCGCCCTAGGATATATGAGCCATTATTTTCGTCAAAGGATTTTCTGACACCGCGCTGTCATAGTCATGCGCGGTGGAACGCATTCATGCGAGCACGCGCTTGAACAGGCACGGCTCGCATCGAACGATGCAGCGGCGGATAGCGCTGGCTGTTTACTGACCGTCCATCGGCGCCGGCTGAGTTGCGGGCGCAGCGGGTGCGGTCGTGCCGGTTTGCGACGAGCCGTTTGCAGAGGAGCCGTAGCCGGTGGTGTCATGTTGTGCGGCTACGCGTGCTTCGGCTGCCTGAATATCCCCCGGGTAGGTAGAGTCACCCGAAGCGGCGGGGTTGTAGCCGGCCTGTTCAATCTGGATCAATTGCGCCTTGACCTCAGCGCGGGTCAGCGGTTGCTCCGACTGCGCGAACGACGCCACCGGGGCGGTGATAACAACGGCCAGTGCGATTGCCTTGATCAGCGATTTCATGATGCGTCCCTCCGAGAATTGTTTTGTCCGGCGCCGCAACGTGAGTTCGACGGCCTATGAACGATTCTAGGAAGCGGGTGCTCCAGGGCAAACCCCTAAACGGGTAATTCAGTCTTGCTGCAAATGATAAGTCGGCGTTATGTAATGCGTTTCGTGAGACAGGGAGAATTGCTTCAGAGTCCAGAACGTACGCCCACGCGATACGTGGTCGTCTGCCGGTAGGCACTGCCGGGTCGCACGATAACCTGTTCCTGCGCGGTCATATTGACTTCGTTAGGGAAGCCGCCGGCTTCCAGACACAGGCCGGCGTGCGGCTGGTAGGCGATGCCACCGCGTCCTATGTCGCCGTTTAGCGAATTGCCGGTGTAGAACTGCAAACCGCGTTGATCGGTCGAAACGGTCAACTCGCGTCCGCTACCGGGGTCATAGGCGCAGGCGGCCTGCCGTACCGGCCGCTCGCCTCCAGCCACTGTGGCCTCGGGTGTGCCATGCAGCACGTAGCAGTGATCGAAGCCACCGGCCCTCGCTAGCTGCGCATGCGGCCAATCGAGCCGCGCGCCGATTGGCGCGCTTTGACGGAAGTCGAACGCATTGCCCGCTACTTCCGCGAGCTCGCAAGGGATCATCGATGCGTCGACTTCGAAGAACCGGTCGGCGTCGATCGAGAGCACGTGGCCGCGAATATCGGCGCCGCGCCGGCCCGTCAGGTTGAAGTAGGGATGGCTCGTCAGATTGAGTGGCGTCGCTGCGTCCGTCATGGCTTCATAGGCGATCGTCAAGCTGCCGTCGTCGTCGAGCGTGTAACGCACCTGCACTGTGACGTTGCCCGGAAAACCGGCGTCGCCTTCAGGTGATTCAAGGCGCATGACCAGCGCGCCGTGATCTTCGCTCACGTCCCACACTGCGCGATGAAAACCCTGCGCGCCGCCATGCAGCAGATTCGCCCCTTCATTGCGATCGAGCGTGTAGTCGATACCGTCGAGCGTGAAGCGTGCATCGGCAATGCGGTTCGCCCACCGGCCGATCAGTCCGCCCATGTAAGTGGTTGCCGCAACGTATTCAGCGGGTGTGTCGTGGCCGAGCAGGATGTCGCCGAGCCGGCCTGCGCGGTCTGGCGCATGCCAGGAGACCAGCGTCGCGCCCAGGTCGCTGACGGCCACTTTCATGCCGTGCGCATTGCGCAGCGTGAAGAGCCGCACGGGATCGCCGCCGGGCAGCGTGCCCCATGGCTCAGAAGAAAGAGGTGCAATGCTGATCATGTGATCGGTACAGATAAAAAATGGAGGGCATGCTCAACCGGGCGCTGTCGTCGAATTCGCCCGTTCCTGGTATTCGCGTGGCGTGCAGCCGAGTTCGCGGCGAAATACCGCGTACATGTATTGCAGGGAAGTGAAGCCGCAACGGATCGCCACCTCAGCGCTCGACGCATCGCGCCTGGCAAGCAGTGCCTTGGCGACATCGAGCTTGTGACGCAAGATTTCCTGATGCACGGTGCACTGCCGTTCGCGCCGGAAGTACTCTTCGAGCGACGATCTCGACACGCCCACATAATCCGCAACCTGCTCGGTACGAATGCCCTGGCAGGCGTACTGGCGGATGAAGTGCCGCGCGCGCATCACATACGGACTCGCGAGCGGCTGGTGTTTAGTCGATTCGAGCACATTGATGCCGACCGGTGGCACGAGAATGCGCCGCCCCGGAAAACGCGCGCCGTGCAGCATTTGATGCAGCAGGTGAGCGGCGGTTCGCCCCATTTCTTCGGTGCCCTGAATCACGGAGGAAAGCGGAATGCGCGTCAACGTACGCGTAAGCGGATCGTTGTCGATACCGATGATCGCCACTTCTTCAGGCACGGGAATACCCGCGATCAAACAGGCCTGCAGCAAATGCCGCGCGCGGGCGTCGGTGACGGCGATGATGCCGACCGGCTTCGGCAACTGGCTCAGCCACGCGGTGAGCTGCTCGGTTGCCTGATTCCACGACGGCGCGCTGGTCGACAGGCCGCGATAAATCTCGGTGCCGATCTGCCCGGCGCTGTGACCGTCCGCGCTGCGCAGGTGAGCAAACGCCAACTCACGCTGCTGCGCCCAGCGATTTTCCTGCGCCTGGGGAAGGCTATACAACGCGAAATGTTCGAGACCCGCGCCAATCAGATGCGTGTAGGCGAGCGACACGAGCTTGGCGTTGTCGGTTGCGATATAGGGTAAGTCCGGAGGGTAGTGTGCCGAATCTTCAAACGATGAACCCACCGCCACCACCGGCAACGGGCAATCGCGCAGGGCCTCGCCCACTGCGGGATCGTCGAAATCCGCAATGATGCCGTCGCCATCGAAACGCTCGATACCCGTCAGCCGGCAGCGGAAATCCTCTTCGAGAAAGAGATCCCACGCCACGCGGGTCGACAGCAGGTAATTGCCGATTCCGGTGATGATCTCGCGGTCGTAGACCTTGTTCGCGTTGAACAGCAGCGCAATCCGATGGGTCGTCTGTGGTGTTTGCGGACGGGTCATGGCAAGGGGCGGCGTGCGGATCGGCGGGACTCGCTGCGCCTTCGTCTCCTGTCGGCCAGAGTTGGCGCTTTAGCGCCTTACTCTGGTCCCATGCAAGATGGTTGCGGTTGGATGCACGCCGAAGGCGGCACCGTTTTTAAGCGTCTGGTTATTCTAGGCCGCGAAGCTCGCGCCGGTGTGAAACAAACGCGTGGGCACTAAGAAACATTAAGCTCGCTGCGCAATTTCGCAATTGCCGATGCATCTGGCAAGCGGCAGCATGGCGTCACCTTGTCAACCGGCGCGGCGATGCCGCACGGGTTGCAGTGCAGCATAAAAATGGAGACGCTGATGTCCTACTTCGAACATATTCCCGCGATTCGCTACGAAGGCCCGCAATCGGATAACCCGCTTGCGTATCGCCATTACGATAAGAGCAAGCGCGTACTCGGCAAGACACTCGAAGAACATCTGCGGATCGCCGTGTGCTACTGGCATACGTTCGTATGGCCAGGCGTCGATATCTTCGGGCAGGGGACGTTCCGGCGTCCATGGCAGCAAGCTGGCGACGCAATGGAACGGGCGCAGCAGAAGGCCGACGCCGCATTCGAGTTTTTCTCGAAGCTTGGCACGCCGTACTACACGTTTCACGATACCGACGTCGCGCCGGAAGGCGACAGTCTGAAAACCTATAGCGAGAACTTCACGCGCATCGCCGACTATCTCGCTCGCAAGCAGCAGGATAGCGGCATCAAACTGCTATGGGGCACAGCGAATCTGTTCTCACATCCGCGTTACGCGGCGGGTGCCGCGACCAGTCCCGATCCGGAGATTTTCGCGTTCGCCGCCACGCAGGTTCGACACGCGCTCGACGCGACGCAACGGCTCGGCGGTGAAAACTATGTGTTGTGGGGCGGCCGCGAGGGCTACGACACGCTGCTCAATACCGATCTCGTACGTGAACGCGATCAGCTTGCCCGTTTCCTGCACATGGTGGTCGAACATAAGCACAAGATCGGCTTCAAAGGCGCATTGCTGATCGAGCCGAAGCCGCAGGAACCGACCAAGCATCAATTCGACTACGACGTGGCGACCGTACACGGCTTCCTGCTGCAATACGGCCTGGAGAAAGAGATTCGCGTGAACATCGAGGCCAATCACGCGACGCTTGCCGGCCACTCGTTTCATCACGAGATCGCCACTGCTTATGCGCTCGGGATTTTCGGCAGCGTCGACGCGAATCGCGGCGATCCGCAGAACGGCTGGGATACGGACCAGTTTCCGAATAGCGTCGAGGAACTGACGCTGGCCTTCTACGAAATTCTCAAGCACGGCGGTTTCACCAGCGGCGGGATGAACTTCGACGCAAAGGTACGGCGGCAGAGCGTCGATCCGGAAGATCTGTTCTTCGGCCATGTCGGTGCGATCGATAACCTGGCGCTCGCCGTCGAGCGTGCCGCGACGTTGATCGAGAACGACCGGCTCGAAGAGTTTAAGCGTCAGCGTTACGCAGGCTGGGAGTCGGAATTCGGCCGCAAGATTCTCAAGGGCGACTATTCGCTTTCGACGCTGGCCACGGATGCGCTGACACGTGGTTTGAATCCGCATCATGTGAGCGGTCGGCAGGAGCAGTTGGAAAACGTTGTGAATCAGGCGATTTACAGCAAGCGCTAAAAGGTAGTCGCGAAGTAACGCCTGAAACAGGGCACGCAGTAAAACATAAGAAACGCGCGGCCACGTTGACTGCGCGAATAAAAGACGCTTTCGGTTGTCGCTTGTCCGGCTCTGTGGCTCGCAGCACAGACCGTCCAATCCGGTATTCGGGCTATCAGAACAGGAGTGAGACATGAAATTCGCAACGCGCCGTACCGTACTGAGTTCGCTTGTGTGTGGAGCGGTACTCGCCAGCCTGTCGCTTGCCGCGCCGCTCGCGCATGCAAGCAAGGATCACCCTGAAATTGGCTTCTGTATCGACGATCTGCGTGTCGAGCGCTGGTCGCGCGATCGAGACTATTTCGTTGCCGCAGCAGAAAAACTCGGGGCCAAAGTATCGGTTCAATCCGCCGATGCAAGCGAAGAACGGCAGATTTCACAAATCGAAAACCTGATTTCGCGCGGCGTGGACGTGATTGTCATCGTGCCGTTCAATTCGAAGACGCTCGGCAATGTGGTCGCAGAGGCCAGGAAAGCGGGCATCAAGGTCGTTTCGTATGACCGCCTGATCCTCGACGCCGATGTGGACGCCTATATCTCGTTCGATAACGAGAAGGTCGGCGAACTCCAGGCGCAAGGTGTCTACAACGCGCAGCCGAAGGGCAACTACTTCCTGCTCGGTGGCGCACCGACCGACAACAACGCGAAGATGTTGCGCGAAGGTCAGCTCAAAGTGTTGAAGCCCGCGATCGATAAGGGCGATATCAAGATCGTCGGTCAGCAGTGGGTGCCGGAGTGGAGCGCGTCGACGGCGCTGCGTATCGTTGAAGATGCGCTCACGGCGAACAACAACAAGATCGATGCGATCGTCGCCTCGAACGACGGCACAGCGGGCGGCGCAATTCAGGCGCTTGCTGCACAGCACATGGCGGGCAAGGTGCCGGTTTCGGGTCAGGATGCCGATCTTGCGGCGGTGAAACGCGTCATTGCCGGCACGCAGACCATGACCGTGTACAAACCGCTAAAGCTGATCGCAAGTGAAGCGGCGAAACTCTCGGTCGCGCTTGCGAAGGGCGAGAAGCCGGACTTTAATGCACAGTACGACAACGGCAAGAAGAAGGTCGACACGGTGCTTCTGCAACCCACGTTGCTCACCAAGAGCAATGTTGACGTGGTCATCAAGGACGGCTTCTATACCCAGGCCCAGCTCGCGAGCCAATGAGCGTAACGTGTGCGTAGTTCAAGCCGATGTACCTGGTATGCGCCAGGCACATCGGCACGATCACGCGCCCTGCAGCGAGGCATAGCGAATGAGTGAACCATTACTGACGATGCGTGGCATCGTCAAAGCATTTTCCGGCGTGAAGGCGCTCGATGGCATCGACCTGACGGTGGCGCCGGGCGAGTGTGTGGGCTTGTGCGGCGAAAACGGCGCAGGCAAATCGACGCTGATGAAAGTGCTCTCCGGCGTCTATCCCCACGGAACCTGGGATGGCGAAATAGTCTGGGAAGGCGAGCCGCTGAAAGCCACGAGCATCAGGGACACGGAACGTGCGGGCATCATCATCATCCACCAGGAGTTGATGCTGGTGCCGGAACTTTCGGTTGCGGAGAATATCTTTCTCGGCAACGAGATCACGTTGCCCGGCGGCAGAATGAATTACGCGGCCATGTATCAGCGTGCCGATGAATTGCTGCGCGAACTCGGTATCCGCGGAATCAACTCCGCGCAACCCGTGATGAATTACGGCGGCGGCCATCAGCAACTGATCGAAATCGCAAAGGCGCTGAACAAGCGCGCGAAACTGTTGATTCTCGATGAACCGTCGTCGTCGCTGACTGCCACAGAGATAAGCATCCTGCTGGATATCGTGCGCGATCTGAAGCGGCGCGGCGTTGCCTGCGTGTATATCTCGCACAAGCTCGACGAAGTCGCGGCCGTGTGCGACACGATCAGCGTGATTCGCGACGGCCGCCATGTCGCGACCGAGCCAATGCACGCATTGACCACCGACCGCATCATCTCGTTGATGGTGGGCCGGGAGATCAAGAACCTGTTTCCGCGTGAACCCCATCCGATCGGCGACGTGATCTTCGAAGCTCGCCACGTGACCTGTTTCGATGTCACCAATCCGCGGCGCAAGCGTGTGAGCGATGTGTCATTTGCGCTGCGGCGCGGTGAGATCCTCGGCGTTGCCGGCCTGGTCGGCGCGGGGCGTACCGAGCTGATGCAGGCGATCTTCGGCGCGTATCCGGGTGTGTGCGAGGCGAGCGTGATGATGGAAGGCAAGCCATTGAAGATTCGCGCGCCTGTCGATGCGATTCGCGCCGGCATCGGCATGGTGCCGGAAGATCGCAAGCGCCACGGCATCGTGCCGGGACTGAGTGTCGGCCACAACATTACGCTTGCCGTGTTGCAACGCTTCGCGAAGGGGGGGCGAATCGATTCCGCCGCCGAACTCGATACGATTCATACGGAGATGAAGCGGCTCTCAGTGCGCGCGGCGCATCCTATGCTTTCGATCGCGAGTCTATCGGGCGGCAACCAGCAGAAGGCTGTACTGACGCGCATGCTGTTGACCGACCCGAAGGTGCTGATTCTCGACGAACCGACGCGGGGCGTCGACGTCGGCGCGAAATACGAAATCTACAAACTGATTTTTCAACTGGCACAGCGCGGCATGTCGATCGTGATGGTGTCGTCCGAATTGCCCGAAGTGCTCGGCATCAGCGATCGCGTGCTGGTGATTGGCGAAGGCGAATTGCGCGGCGATTTCGTCAACGACGGCCTCACGCAAGAGGACATTCTCAGCGCCGCGATCCGTCCTGTACAGCGATCCACGAACCCAACCGCAGCGAGTGCCGCATGACTCCCGACGTCACTTCCCAATCCGCAGAAGGCGCCGCACCGCGAGGCGCGTTCGGCGGCACGCAGCGCATCCAGCAACTGTTCGCACGCTACAAGATTCTCGCGTTGCTGATCGCTGTGGCCGTGATCTGGATGTTCTTTTCCTTTCTGACGCACGGCGCGTTTGTGACGCCGCGCAATCTGTCGAATCTGCTGCGGCAGATGTCGATTACCGGCATGCTCGCGTGCGGCATGGTGTTCGTGATCATCGCGGGTGAGATCGATCTGTCGGTCGGCTCGTTGCTGGGTCTGCTCGGCGGTGTCGCGGCAATTCTCGATGTGAACCGGCACTGGCCGATCGGGGTCACCGTACCGGTGGTGATGCTGCTTGGCGTGCTTGTCGGCATGTTCAACGGATGGTGGTCGACGTACCGGCGTGTGCCTTCGTTTATTGTCGGGCTCGGCGGCATGCTCGCGTATCGCGGCATTCTGCTCGGCGTTACGGGCGGTTCGACCATTGCGCCGGTCTCGGACAATTTCGTATTCATTGGTCAGGGGTATCTGCCACGTCTTGTGGGCGATACGCTTGCCGTCGTGCTGTTTGTTGTGCTGGCCTTTTTGACGGTGCGGCAACGCAGTAACCACCAGCGCTATAAGTTACGCGTGGTGCCGATCTGGCAAGACGTCGTAAAGGTGGTCGGCGCGGGCGTGATTCTGGCGGCGTTTGTCGCCACGCTCGATCGTTATGGCGGGATTCCCGTGCCGGTTCTGCTGCTGCTCGCGCTGCTGGGTATTTTCACGTGGATCGCGACGCAGACCGTGTTCGGGCGACGCATCTATGCGGTGGGTTCCAACCTGGAAGCGACGCGGCTCTCAGGCGTGAATACGAACCGTGTGAAGCTGGCCATCTTCGCGCTGATGGGACTGATGTGCGCGTTCGCCGGCATCGTCAATACGGCGCGGCTCGCGGCCGGCTCCCCGTCGGCGGGATCGATGGGCGAACTCGATGCGATCGCCGCGTGCTTTATCGGCGGGACGTCGATGCGCGGCGGTTCCGGAACGGTCTACGGTGCATTGATCGGCGCGCTGGTGATGGCGAGTCTGGATAACGGCATGTCGATGCTCGACGTCGACGCGTATTGGCAGATGATCGTGAAGGGCAGCATTCTCGTGCTGGCCGTGTGGATCGATGTGGTGTCGGGGTCGAATCGGCGGTGAAGGAGGCATCCGGCGGTGCGCCATGCAAATGCTGACGCGCCGCCGTGCCACTTCGGCGGAAATTACGTGAATTATCGGGTATTGCCGCGACTGAGTTGCCGATCAGAGGGCGCGCGCGTCGGCAACGGTGGCGCCCTTGCTGCGCCGCACCGGCGCCTTGGTAGCGGGTTTCTTTGCCGCAACCGGTTTTTTTGCCGGCGTTGCTGGCTTCTTGCGCGCGGCTGTTTTGGCGCTGCTGCTGTTAGTGCGTTTAGCCGGCGCATCCGAGACACGCATCTCGATGCGCATGTTCGCCGCTGCCGCCATATTGACGAGTGCATCAAGCGCGAACAGGTTGATCTTGCCACGCATGAGATCGGACACGCGTGGCTGGGTAACGCAAAAATGCTTTGCGGCTTCTGCCTGGCTCATTCCGGCACGTTTGATATGGTCCTTGAGCGCCATCATCAGGACTGACCGGAGCTTCATGTTCTGCGCTTGTTCCGGCGTGTCCTCTATGGCATCCCAGACGCTCGAAAATGTTTGATTGCTCATGGCTTAACCTCGTTCAATTCGCGATAGCGCCTGGTCGCCAGATCAAGATCAGTTTTGCGGGTCTTCTGCGTCTTTTTCTGAAAACAATGAAGAACATAAACCGCGTCGGCGAACTTGGCCGGGTAAATGATCCGGAATGCGCCGTCCGCGTCTCGAATTCGGATTTCCCGTACTCCTTGGCCTATCGTGTTGACTGGCTTCCAATCGTCCGGATCACGGCCACGCTGGACTTGATCGAGTTGATGGCCGGCGTCACGCCGAGCCGGGAGTGGGAATTCGCGCAAGTCGTCCAATGCATTGCCGCAGAACCTCAATGGTTTTCCATCGATCATTGATGGTTATACAAAAATTTGTATGAACGGGAAATCGGCTAACCCGGGAAGCCGTTGTTTATATCCCGAACGCGCGAGTCATGAGGGGCACAGATGGACGCCATTTGCGGTCGATCAGCATTCTCGTGCTGGCCGTGTGGATCGATGTCGTGTCGGGGTCGAATCGGCGGTGAAGGCGGCATCCGGCGGTGCGTCGTGCAAATGCTGACGCGCCGCCGGCTGAGCGATCAGATGCGCCCGTCAATCAACCAGGCGCTGTTTTCAGTTCACGCCGAGTAACGACTTGGGCTCCATGAATGCTTCCAGCCCGAACGTGCCGTATTCACGCCCGATACCCGATTGCTTGAAGCCGCCGAACGGTGCGGCCGGTTCGTGTGCCAACGTGTTGATCAGTACGCGTCCTGCGTCGATGCGAGTGGCGACTGCGCGAGCCCGCGCCGCATCGGCTGAGAGCACGTAGGCTTGCAGCCCGTAGCTCGTGTCATTGGCGATTGCAATCGCTTCCTCGATGTCGCGATACGCAATGATCGACAGCACCGGCCCAAAAATCTCCTCGCGGGCAATGGTCATGTCGTTGCTGACGCCGCTAAATACGGTCGGGCGCACGAACCAGCCGCGCTCCACGCCCTCCGGCCGGCCCTCGCCACCAGCAATCAGGCGCGCGCCTTCTTCGATGCCGATGCCGATGTAGCGCTGCACACGCTCCCACTGTTTGCGGCTGACCATCGGGCCGATTTGCGTAGCTGGATCGCGCGGATCACCGGCTTGCGTGCGAGCGACTTCAACGCGCACCTTCTCTTCGAATTCCGCAAGGCGGCTCTGCGGCACAAGAATCCGCGTACCGGCGATGCACGCCTGACCGCTGTTCATGAACCCTGCCTGGAGCGCCAACGGCACCGCTTGCGCGAAATCGGCGTCGTCGAGTATGACCGTCGGCGATTTGCCACCCAACTCTAACGTGACGCGTTTCAATGTCTCCGCGCCCGTGCGCAGAATCGTCTTGCCGACTGCCGTCGATCCGGTGAAGGAAATCTTCGCCACGTCCGGATGCGCGCTGATTTCCGCCCCCACGGTGTCGCCCCGGCCGGTAACGATATTGAACACGCCCGCGGGCAAGCCGGCCTCGTGCAGCGCCTCGGTGATGATGCGTGTCTGGAGCGCGCTCATTTCACTCGGCTTGATGACGGCCGTGCAGCCCGCCGCAATCGCCGCGGCCAGCTTCCCGCAGATAAAGCCGCCATTGCTATTCCACGGCGTAATCAGTCCGGCGACGCCGAGCGGTTGCATGATGACGTCGGCCGTGCCGGCGCGGCGGGTGAAATCATAGGTCTGCAAGACCTTGATGACTTCCGCCAGCACGTCCGCAGGGTGCTTCGCCATCCAGCGCGCGCGTGACACCGGCGCACCGTATTCCTCGACGATCGCTTCAAACAACTCGTCTTCTCTCGCCTGAACCGCGACGTGCATGCGTCCGAGCAGCGCGATCCGCTCCTCCTTGCTGGTGCGGGAAAACGCCGGGAAGGCGCGTTTCGCGGCTGCGATCGCGCGGCGAGCGTCTTCCGCGTCGGCCAGACGCACCTTGCCGATCACCGTTTCCTTAGCCGGGTCGTGGAGATCGAACCACTCCTCGCCGTGCGGGGTGACGAACGCGCCGTCGATATAAACCTTGTCGATTTGCTGCATGAAAGCTCCTACCCAGAAAGTTGTTGCCTCAAAGATAGGCTCAATGGATTAAGCCGACTAGCCATATAATCAAGGATGATTCGTTGAGCAGGATGGGATAATGAAGACGCCTGGTTTGAGCGAACTGGAGGGCGTGCTTGCGGTGGCGCGCCATCGCAGCTTTCGCACAGCGGCCACGGAACTTGGCGTGTCGACATCGGCGCTGAGCCATGCCATTGCGGCGTTGGAGGCACGCATCGGCGTGCGCCTCTTCAATCGGACCACACGTAGCGTCTCGTTGTCCGAAGCGGGCGCGCAATTCGTCGACAGTGTGGCGCCGGCGTTGTCGACCATCCGTGTGGCCATCGAGCAGGCCGGCAGCTTTCGCGACACGCCTGCGGGCACGCTGCGCATCAACACATCGACGGGCGCGGCGCGCCAGGTGATGCCCTTGCTGCTGGAATACCTTCGGCGTTATCCGGAGATGAAGCTGGATCTCGTCACCGAGGGGCGCATGATCGACATCGTGGTAGAGGGCTTTGATGCCGGTATTCGGTTGGCTGAGATTGTGCCGCAGGACATGATCGCTGTGCCGTTCAACCGGCCGCAGCGTTTTGCAGTCGTTGGGAGTCCCGCCTATTTCGCCGAACATCCGAAGCCGCGCATGCCGGACGATCTGCGTGCGCATCGTTGCATCCGGATGCGCATGCCGAGCGGGCGTATTTATCACTGGGAGTTCGAGCGGCGCGGCGAGACTTTCAGCGTGGATGTGCAGGGCATGCTGACGCTCGATGAGCCGTTGCTCATCATGGAGGCGGCGCGCGAGGGCTTCGGGTTGGCGTATATGAGCGAATGGAACGTGGCGGCGGATCTGGAAGCGGGCACGTTGCAGCGTGTGCTGGAAGATTGGACGCCGGCGTTCGACGGGTTATGTCTTTACTATCCTGGACGACGTCATGTGCCGGCGGGACTGCGGGCATTGATTGAGGTGATTCGGGAGGGCGGGTGAAAGCAAAAATCCGCCACGTCTCGCATTTTTCCGCCGTTCAAGCCAGTTGCGCTGCAGCGTGCCACCACGCGACGAATAACATTTAATGAACTGACACACGGCTCGCATCCGCCCTTTCCTCGAAGCGCCTCTGCCTGCACTGTGCAACTCGGCTGAAACCTCTTGGCTTTCAGTCCCCCACCCACTCTTCCGTCTTACTACTGTTCCGGCGAAACAAACTCCCGCGCCAGCCCGCGCTTTCACAGCGTCCCCGCCACCGTGCAAGCCGATCGAGCCATACGATGTTAAAGCGCAGAACCTTCCTGCTAGGCGGCGCCGGCGCGCTCGGTGTGCTGCTGGTCGGCTGGTCGGTGCTGTCGCCGGGGCAGCGTCTGACGCCCACCACGCCTTTGCCCGCTGAAGGCAACCAGGTCGCGCTCAACGGCTGGGTCAAGATCGCCGCGGACAACACCGTGACGATCATGGTGTGCAAAGCGGAAATGGGCCAGGGTATCCACACTGGCCTTGCGATGCTGCTGGCCGAAGAACTCGATGCCGACTGGTCGCAGGTTCAAGTGGAGAACTCGCCGATCGACAGGATCTACAACAGCGTGCAGAACATCGTCGACGACCTACCGTTTCGCCCGGACGACGACAGCACCGTGAAGCGCGCCACGGTCTGGATGACTCGCAAGCTGGTGCGCGACGCCGGCACGATGATGACAGGCGGTTCATCGAGCATGAACGATCTATGGACGCCGATGCGCGAAGCCGGCGCCTCGGCGCGCGCAATGCTGATCGGCGCGGCGGCTGCGCAATGGAAAGTGGCACCCGGCGAATGCCGTACGGAAGGCGGCTACGTACTGCACGCAGCGGGCCACAAGGCGAGCTTCGGCGAACTGTCCACGATGGCCGCGCAGCAACCGTTGCCACGCAAGGTCGCGCTGAAAGATCCCGCCGAGTTCAAATTGATCGGCAAACCGATGCGGCGTATCGAAGCCGCGTCGAAAATCAACGGCACGGCGCGCTTCGGCATTGACGCGCTGCCAGACGGTCTTATCTACGCAAGCGTGGTGATGTGTCCCACTTTAGGCGGCACGGTGGCGCATTTCGACGCCTCGCCTGCCAGGACCATGCCCGGCTTTATCAAGGCCTTTTCGCTGGAGCCCTACGCGGGTGGCAGCGGCGGCGTCGCGGTGATCGCCGATAACCCGTTCCGCGCGATGAACGCGGTCAGCGCTATCAACGTGGTGTGGAATGACGGCGCTGCAGCCAATCTGTCGAGCGCAAACGTGGACACCCAGCTCGCGCAAGCGCTCGATGACAGCGACGGCCACACCTACTACCACCGTGGCGACGTCGACGCCGCGTTGAGCGGCGCGGCGCGCACGATCAGCGCCGAGTACCACGCACCGTATCTCGCGCATGGCGCGGTCGAACCGGTGAGTTGCACGGTGCAGGTTGCGGATGGCGCGGCCACCGTTTGGGTTTCCACGCAAATGCCGGCGCTCGCGCGGCAGCACGTCGCGAAAGCGCTGGACATCGACGCCGACAAGGTCGACGTGCAAACGCAACTGCTCGGCGGGGCTTTCGGGCGCCGTCTCGAACTCGATTTCATCGCTCAAGCCGCGGCGATTGCGCGCGAAGGCGGTGGCCGCCCCGTACAAACAATCTGGTCGCGTGCGCAGGATTTCACCCATGATTTCTATCGTCCGGCGTGCGTGTCGCGACTCAAGGCCGGTCTCGACAAAGACGGCAAGCTCGTTGCGTGGCATGCCACTTCAGCGAGTCAGGCGATCGTGCCGGAAGCGCTCGCGCGTTACTACGGTGTGCCGCGCATTCCGATCGACAAGACCACGTGCGAGGGCGGATTCGATCAGCCCTACGAATGGCCCGCCGCGCGCGTGGCGCACAAGATCGTTGAATTACCGGTCCCGATTGGATTCTGGCGCTCGGTCGGCCATTCGCATCAGGCGTTTTTCACCGAGGGTTTTACCGATGAACTCGCCTTGGCCGCAGGTCAGGACCCGATCGCGTTTCGCGCATCGCTGCTCGCGCAGCATCCGCGCCATCTGGCGGTGCTAAGGCGCGTTGCAGCCTTATCGGATTGGGGACATCCCTTGACGCATGCCGCCGATGGCACAAAGCGGGCGCGCGGCGTCGCGCTGCACGAAGCGTTCGGGAGCGTCGTCGCGCAGGTGGCGGAAGTATCGGTCGGGGCGAACAGGCAGATTCGCGTGCATCGGGTGGTCTGCGTGATCGATTGTGGACTGCCGGTGAATCCAAACCTGATTCGTCAACAGATGGAGGGCGGCATCGTATTCGGCCTCTCGGCTGCGTTGCAGGACGAAATCACTATCGTCGGCGGGCAGGTGGCGCAGAAGAACTTCGTCGATTTCCCTGTCGTGCGGATGAACGACTGTCCGGTGATCGAAGTCGACATCATGCCAAGCCAGATGCACCCGCAGGGCGTCGGCGAACCGGCCGTGCCGCCGGTTGCACCGGCGGTGGCCAACGCGGTATTCGCGCTGACCGGCCAGCGCCTGCGCGCGCTGCCGTTGAGGGTTGCGTAAAACGCTCAGATTGACGGAGAAAACATGGGATCACTAAACATCAACGGCCGGGCGGTCGCTGTGCAGGCTGAACCGGACATGCCGCTTCTGTGGGTGCTGCGCTGCGACCTCGGCATGACCGGCACCAAGTTCGGTTGCGGGGTGGGCATTTGCGGCGCGTGCACGATTCACCTGGACGGCAAGGCGGGCCTTGCCTGCCAGACGCCGATGTCGAGCTTGCACTTGCAGAAGATCACGACGATCGAAGGCGTGCAGGGCGCCGAAGCGCAGGCGCTAAAAGCGGCATGGATCGATCTCGATGTGGTGCAGTGCGGTTATTGCCAGAGCGCGCAACTGATGGCGGCCTGCGCGCTGCTCAAACAGAAACCGCATCCCACCGATGCGGACATCGACGCGGCGATGTCCAACATCGTGTGCCGTTGCGGCACGTATCCGAGGGTAAGGGCGGCGATTCACCAGGCGGCTGCAAAACGGCGGTCCGCTTAAGGCCGGCATTACCGCAGACAGGAACGCCTGGGTGAGCCGGTCACGAGCCCGGCGGGCTCAGTTCGCCAGCATCTCCACGACCGCCACTACTACCGTGAAAACGCCAATGCAGCCGCCCAACGTGGCTGCGCCTTGCATGAAGTTCGACATACGTGCCCCGTAACGAGTAGTTGAAGGCTTGTATTTAACCTCAATTGAAAGGTAAAAGAAAGCTTATCAAAAATAGCGATTTACCCGGATATGGCGAGGCGCAATCCTCAGGCGATTGCCCGGTTCGCTGCCAACACGCCCCAATAGGACGCTTCCTCGAACAGCGACATCCCCGACAGATCGGCATGGGCGAACAGAATCGGGCCCGGGGCGTCGCGTAAGGCGAGCAGGCCGGGGCGGCTCAGGAAGCCCACGTCGGGCGTGGCCATGGCGTGACCGCGTACGGTGATTTCCAGCGCGGCGGCATGGCGCCACAGATCGCGGCCATAGGCCGGCACCAGGTCGATCGCTGCCTGGGCACGCAGGTCGTCGGGATGCGCGGCGGCGAGCCAGCGGCGTGTGTCGTCGGGCGCATCGAGGTTCAGTGCCTGGTAAGCCGAGAACACCGAGCGCTGCGGCGGCGACAAGCGGATCAATTGATGCGTCGAGACCACGTAGCCGAGACCGTCGCCACGATAAACGACGTTGTCCCACGCGAGCGGCACGCCTTGCGCTTCGCGCGGCATGCCGTCCATCAGGAAGTTGGACACCAGCCACGGCGCGCGCGGCGGCAGATCGCGTGCGGCGTCGAAACCGTAGGCGTGCAGCGATTGCGGCATCACGTGCTGCGCGACGAAGAGCGGCATGGCGCAGACCGCGCGGCGCGCTTTCAGCACGAAGGTGGTGGGCACGTTGTTGCTGTCGATACGAACACATAGCACCTCGACGCCGCCGGCTTTCTCGTCGACACGGGCAGCGAAGCCGGGCAGCGACCATGCGTGCTCGCCCACTCGCTTGCCGATGGACGCGCTCAGCCGGGTCACCATGCTGTGCAGGCCGTCCGGCCAGGTCAGCACCGCGCCATCCTCCGCGTTGCGCGCATGGCCGCCGCGCGCCGAAAAGTAATGCAAGCCGGCCCATGCGGAGACACGTTCGTAACCCGCGCCGAAATCGTCGCGGCAGGCGTAGTTCAGATACCAGTGCAGCGACGGCGCGGTATAACCCTCGTCGAGCAGCCATTGCCTGAACGAGCGCTTGTCAAGCGCTCGCCACCGCGCATCTTGCGACGACTGCGCGAGCGGAATGCAGAACACTTTGCGGCCGTCCTCGCCGAACGCCGTGCGCAACGAGTCGGTATAAGCGAAAAAACGCTGCTGCTGGGCGAGTTCTGCCTGGTTGATGCCGAGGGTGGGCACGAGACCGTCCTGCCACTGGCCGTCGATCAGCAGGCGCTCGTCAGGCGCATGCACAAGCACGCGTTCATCGAACACCGGTCGCGCTGTAAACGGATCGGCTTCAATCACGCCGAGGTCGGCGAGCATATCGCGCAGGTGCGTCGACTCCATCGAGGGCAAAGGCAGGTAGTGCGCGCCTTTCGGATAGCCGAGATCGCCATACTGGCCGCCCGCCGCATTGCCGCCGAACTCCGGTCCGGCCAGTACGACGAAATCTTTGTGCCCCGCACGCGCGAGTTGCCACGCGCACGACAAGCCCGCGGCGCCCGCGCCCAGAATCGCGATATCGGTTTCGATCGTGCCCGAGGGCGCCGGCAAGCTGCGATGGTCGCGCAGCGCGTGGCCTTCGCGCATGCCTGGGCTGTCGATCACCGGCGTCGTCTCGATCCAGCCGGTGCGGCCGCAGCCGGCAAGCGAAGCCGCCGCGCCGGCGAGCAGAAAAGTGCGGCGATCCATCAGCGCAGCACGTGCTTCCAGTCCTCGTCGAAAAGGCGGACGAGCGGCTGGTCGTTCAACTGGTTCGGCGCCATCGGCAAGGCCGGCATATCGGCGGGGAAGTGAAACATCTCGACGGCGGTTTGCGCGTCGAGCCAGCGCGTGGGCACCGAATAGTGCGTTGGGATCGTGTAATCGCGCCGCTTGCCCGCGATCACAAACCCCCAGTCGCCGAACGAAGGCACATAGCAGTGATACGGCCACGTATTGAAGCCCGCTTCGCGCAAGGTATCGACGATGGTCCAGTACGCGTGCGGCGCGAAATATGGCGAGGTCGACTGAATCACGGCATAGCCGTTTTCCGAGAGATGCCGCGAGAGCATCCGGTACACCGGCACCGAATACAAACGGCCCAAACCGAAGTTGGTCGGATCGGGGAAATCGACCACGATGGCGTCGAATACCTCGGCATTCGATTCGAGCCAGCGCACGGCGTCGTCGTTGATCACATGTACGCGGGGATCTTTGAGCGAGCCTTGATTGAGTTTGACGAGCGGCGCGGAATTCGAAAACAGGGTGGTCATCGCCGGATCGAGATCGACCAGCGTCACGCTTTCGATGTTGCGATGCTTGAGAATTTCACGCACGGCAAGACCGTCGCCGCCGCCAAGCACCAGCACATGTTTGGCCCACGGCAGCGCTTCGAGCGTCGGATGAATCAATGCCTCGTGATAGCGATGCTCGTCGCGCGACGAGAATTGCAGATTGCCGTTCAGGTACAGGCGCATGTCGTCGTGCCATTGCGTGAGCACGATGCGCTGGTACGGCGTGGTTTCGGAGAAGATCGTCTCGTCGCCATAAAGACCGTGTTCGGCCCAATGGGTGAGACGCTCCGAGAGCACGAAGCCTGCCGCGAGCAGGCTGATCACGAGCGCGGCACGGGCCAGCTTGGACGGCACATTGCTGATTTCGGCGCGGAACGTGTGCGTGGTCCACAACGCGACCAGCGCGTTGAGAATGCCGAACAGAAAGCCGGTGCGCAGCAGGCCGAGACGTGGCGCGAGCACGAGGGGGAACAGCAGCGAGACCGCGAGCGAGCCGAGGTAGTCGAAGCTCAGGACATCGCTGACGGTATGGCGAAACGCCTGGCGGCGCTGCTGGAACGCGCGCATCACGAGCGGAATCTCCATGCCGATCAAGGCGCCGAGCACCAGCACCACCGCATAGAGCGCCGCGCGAAACGGCGCCGAGAGCCACGCGAACACACCGAACAGCATGGCCGCCGACAGACCGCCGAGCAAACCCACCAGCAATTCGATATCGACGAAGCGATCGAGCACGTCGTCATCGTCGATGAATTTGGCTAGCCAGGAACCGACGCCCATCGCAAACAGATAACAGCCGATGACCGACGAGAACTGCAACACCGAGTCGCCCAGCAAATAACTCGACAGCGTGCTGCTGATCAGTTCGTAACCCAATCCGCATGAGGCCAGCACCAGTACGGAGAGAATCAGCGTGCGATTATGTTTATTCATCGTGCTGGGCACCCCGGTCCGATCTGGATATACTGGCGGCGATTTCTGCGAGCCGTCGATCGGCGCTGCCGGCATAATCAAGGCCGGTAGAAACGGCATGCGCGGCATGCAAAATCCGGGGGAATAAATGGGTGACGCCTTTTCTTATGGGATTCATTTACTGTCGGCTTTTGCGCTGATCCTCGGATTCGCGGCAGTTTACCTCAAGGTCACGCCGTTCGACGAACTGGCTTTGATACGCGAAGGCAATATCGCGGCACTCCTTTCCTTCGCCGGCGCGCTGGTCGGTTTCTGCCTGACGCTGGCCTCGAGCATCGCGCACAATTCCACGCTGCTGCTGGTGCTGATCTGGGCATTCGGCGCGATGATCGTGCAGGTCGCTACTTACGCTTTGCTTACCCGGCTTTTGCCCGGCATGAACCACGCGATCGAAACGCGCAATACTGCTATGGGCGGGCTGATGGGCAGCGCGTCGCTGGTTGTCGGGATTATCAACGCGGCCTGTCTGACCTGATTTCCGTTCAACCCAATTCACACAATTGCCTTGTAAGCGGGCGCCTCGCGCGAGGAGTGCAAAATGAGTCTCGGATCATTTATTCGCAAGCAATTCGTCGACGTTCTGCAATGGACGGAAGAGCGCGACGGCGTATTAGCCTGGCGTTATCCGATGGAAGACCAGGAAATCCAGTACGGTGGTCAACTCACGGTACGCGAATCGCAAATGGCGCTGTTCGTCAACGAAGGGCGGATTGCCGATGTATTCGGTCCAGGGCTTTACACCTTGAGCACCCGCACGTTGCCTGTGCTGACCAGCTTGCGCAATTGGGACAAGCTGTTCGAGTCGCCGTTCAAGTCCGACGTGTACTTCTTCAGCACGCGTTTGCAGCTCGGCCGCCGTTGGGGCACCCCGCAGCCCGTCACGATCCGCGATCGTGAATTCGGGCTTGTGCAGGTGCGTGCATTCGGCATCTATTCGTATCGCGTGGTCGACGTGCCGTCGTTTCATCGTGAGATCAGCGGCACGCGCGCGATCTACACCGTCGACGATCTCGAACAGCAATTGCGCAACCTGGTCGTGACCGCAATGAGCGTGGCGTTCGGAACGGCGGATGTCCCGTTCGTCGATATGGCCGCGAATCAGGAACTGCTGTCGCAGCGCATTGGCCAGGCGCTCGCGCCGGTATTCGCGCGCTACGGCGTTGCGTTGGATTCGTTCACCGTGCAAAGCGTGTCGCTGCCCGAGGCGCTGCAAAAGACGCTCGATGCACGTATCAGCGTCGGCATGAGCGGCGATCTGAACAAGTTCGCGCAGTACCAGGCCGCGCAATCCATCCCCTTGGCGGCGCAGAACGCAGGCGGCATCGCCGGTGTGGGTGCCGGTATGGCGGCCGGCGCGGCGATCGGTCAGGCAATGACGGGCGCGCTCAATCCGCAGACGCAGACCCAAGGGCAGACGGGACAACCCGCGCAAGCCCCCTCGAACGATTATGTGGAGCGCCTGCAGCAACTCAAGACGCTGCTGGACAAGGGCCTCGTCACCGAAGACGACTACGCAAAGGCGAAAGCCGAGATTCTCGCCAAGCTGACGAAATAAACACGCTCGATGTTCAGTACTTCGTGTCCACAATGCGGCGCGCCGCTCGAATTCCGCTCCGCCGCGGCGGTGATGGCCGTGTGCGAGTCATGCCGCAGCACCTTGCTCAAGCGCGGCGAAGCGGTCGAACGGATCGGCGAGATGGCCTCGGTGTTCGAGGACTATTCGCCGCTGCAACTCGGCGCCACTGGCCTCCATGCTTCGCGTACTTTCACGCTGCTAGGACGCATCCAGCTACGCTACGACGCGGGTTACTGGACCGAGTGGTACGCCGCTTTCGACGACGGCACGTTTGCGTGGCTCTCCGATGCATCGGGGCAATACGCGATCACCACGCAAAAGGATCTCGACGGTAACGGTAGTGCTCTTCCGTCATTCGATTCACTGAGCCCGGGCGTGCCGTTCGAATTCAGCGGCAAGCGCTATCTCGCGTCGGATATTCGTACGGCGCAGTGCGTTGGCGGCGAGGGTGAGTTGCCGTTTCGCGTCGGTGACGGCTGGCAGGCGCGTGTCGCGGATTTCCGCTACGAAGACAGGTTCGTCACGCTCGACTATTCCGATGCGGACCAGCAGTCTGGCAAACCGGTGGTGTATGAGGGCGAGTCGGTCGAGTTGGCCGCGCTCGCCTGCCAGGGGCTGCGCGACGAAGCGCAGATTCGCGAATCCGCCGGCCGTTATCGGGGCGAGCTTGCTGCATTCGCCTGCCCGAGTTGCGGGGCGTCGCTTGATTGCCCGGCCGGCGTGGCGAACTACGTGATCTGCGGATCGTGCCATGCGGGTGTCGATTGCAGCGCGGAACAGGCCACGCTGTTTTCGAAGCAGCGCAGCGTCGAGGCGATCGAAACCGCGCTGCAGCTGGGCGCGAGCGCCACGTTTGACGGCGCGAAATACACGGTGCTCGGTTTGATGCGCTGCCGTACGCCCGGCGCCGAATCAAACTGGGATGAATATCTGCTTCACAACCTCGAACGCGGTTTTCTTTGGCTCGTGCATAGCGAAGGCAACTGGGAGCGTGTCGATGTGCTGAACCGCTGGCCGATGATCAGCCAGGACGGCCAGGTGCTCGAGGCCGGCAAGACCTACCGCGAACGCGAGCGCTACGACGCGGAAGTCGTGTATGTGGCGGGTGCTTTCAACTGGCGAGTTGAGGTGGGCGACAAGACGTCGATCACCGATTTCGCGTGGCGCGACTTCAAGATGACGCGCGAAACCACCGCCGACGAAATCGTCTGGTCGTACGCAAAGCCTTTGAGCAATAGCAAGGTGGCCGAACGATTCGGCGTGCCGGACCTGTCGGTCGAGACGGCCAGCCGCGGTGCGGCCGGGTCTGCGAGCGGCAACGTGACGGGGATAAGCGAAGGGCCGAGGAAAGGCGCGTTCGGCCCGTGGCCCTGGATCGCCACCGTCGCGATGGCGTTTATCAACTTCAACAAACTGTTCGAATTCGACGGCTCGACGGTGCTGGTGATCGTCGGCATGGTCGCCTTGTGGGCGCCGGAGTGGATCTGGCGCGCGGTACATGAAGATTCTGCCGTGTCGCGCAAGAGCGCGTCACGAAGCACGTCGAGGTAAGCGTGAGACAGCTTTTATACGTGCTTTACGCGCTCGTTGTGGTCGTCATGTTCAGTTGCACATCCATGACCGGAAATGGCGGCGGCAGCAGCGGCGGCGGCTACGGCAGTACGTCCGCACGCAGCGGTTATTCATCGTATGGGGCGCATAAGTGAGCGCGCTGTCATGACATCCGTGCCCACTCCGCGCGAGGCCTGCGGCTCACATGTGCTGGCGGATCTGAGCGGCATCGCTGCGACGTTGCTGCGCGACGCCGCAGCGCTTGAAACGATTCTCGTAAGCGCCGCGGGTGCGGCTGGGGCGCGGGTGCTGTCGGCGCATTTTCATCACTTCGGCGGCGAACATGGCGTGACGGGCGTGGTCCTGCTCGCGGAGTCGCACATTACCATTCACACGTGGCCCGAGCATCGCTTTGCGGCGCTCGATATTTTCATGTGCGGCAAGGCGCGTCCTGAAGACGCGGCCGCGCAGATCGCACGTGATTTGCAGGCTGAGCTGCAAAACGTGCGGACCTGCGAGCGCGGTTTTCGGGTTGTCGGGTCGTTGCCGGGCTAAGGCGTCCCAAACCGAGTCAGGGCGCTTTGACGGCGGCCGTGGGCATGGCCTTGGCCGGTGCCGCAACAGCGGGCGTTGTGGCGCTGGGTCCAGGGTTAGATCCAGCGCTAGACCCAGCGTTCGACCCCACAGCCCCCGGCGCCGTTTGCGTATCGGTCTCCCACCCACCGCCCAGCGCGAGGAACAGGTTGACCTGATCGATGGCGACCTGACCTTCCGCGGCCGCCACCTGAGACTTCGTCGAAGTCAGCGTGCGCGTCGCATCCAGATCCGAAATGAACGACTCGCGTCCGGCGAGGTATAGCCGATGGGTTTCATCCGCCGACTGGGCGGCCGATTTTAGTGCGGCACGCAACGCGTCGGCGCGCATGGTGTCGGACGCATAGGTCGCGAGGCTGGTTTCGGTTTCGCGCAATGCGGTCAGCACCACGCCGTCGAACTTCGCCAGCGCGACGTTGCTCGAGGCTTGCGCTTCACGCACGCGGCCACGCGCGCCATTCGTCGGGAAGGTCCAGCTGATCAGCGGGCCGAACGCCCAGCGCGCGGTAGGCGACGTGCCGAGGTCCTCCAGAACCCCCGTCAAACCCGCCGATGCCCCGATGCTCACACTTGGATACAGCGCACCCGTTGCGACGCCGATGCGTGCCGTCGAAGCCGCCAGTTGACGCTCGGCCTCGCGCACGTCCGGACGGCGTTTGAGCAGCGCGGCGCCGTCGCCGATTGGAATCGGCTGACGGATTTGCGGCAGCGTGTTGCAGGCCAGCACGGCCGGCGGCAAATCGGACGGGGCGCGTGCGAGCAGCGCCGCGAGCCGGTATTGCGCAATCTGGCGCCGCGCCGTGTAACGGGGAATATCCGCCGCGAGGGTATCGACCTGGGTCTGGTTGCGCGTCACATCGGGTTGATTGCCGCGACCCGCGTCGCGCAGCCGGCGCGACACGTCCGCGCGTTGCTTCTGCAAGGCCAGCGACTGCTGCGCGACTTTGAGTTCCTCGGCGGCCGAGCATTGGTCGACATAAGAGCGCACCACGTCCGCGACCACCGTGATCCGCGCGAGATCGCCGGCCGCCTGCACCGCTTCCGTGTCCGCCGACGCCGCCTCGACACCGCGCCGCAGTTTGCCGAACAGGTCGATTTCGTAGGAGATGCTGATGCCGATGTCGCCCTCGTTGACGACCGGCAGCTTTTCAGTGAGCAGATACTGCTCGGCCGATTCCTGCGCGCGTTCGATGACCGCCGACGTCTTGCCGGAGAAGCCGCCCTGCGCCTGCGCCACACCCAGCGCTTCACGCGAACGTGCGAGGTTCGCCGCCGCGACGCGCAAGTCGGTATTCGATTGCAGCGCTTCGTCGACGAGGCTGTTCAGCACCGGATCGTCATAGAGCTTCCACCAGATCGCAGGCACGTTCTGCCGCGTGGTCAGGCGGGCATCGGCGCCTTCGATCGGCGCATTGGCAAGCGGGGCATTGACCAGCGCCTGCTTCGGCAGCGCGTAGTTGGGGCCGACGTTCATGCAGCCGTTGAGCGCGAGCGCTAACGGCACGAGCGGGAAGAACCGCAGCAGCGGCAATAAGGGCAGGGCGCGCGACGGCTTCATTGCGATGCGCCCGACGTGACGGCAGCAGACGCCGGTTGCGTAGTCAACGCGACGGAGGCAGCGGAGGCCACCGCGGCGGTGGACGTAGCCACAGCCGCCGAAGCATCCACCGCGCCTGAAGCGCCCGTAGCCGGGTGTCGCTTGCCGCTCAGCGACAAATCGAGCACCGATACCGTCGCCGTGCGGCCGGCGATCATGCGGAAGTCGGCCGGGACTTCGTCGAGCGCAACGCGCACCGGAATCCGTTGCGCGAGACGCACCCAGCTGAATGCCGGGTTCACGTTCGGCAGCAGATTCGTTCCTTGCGTGCGGTCGCGATCTTCGATCCCCGCGACGATGCTTTGCACGTGACCGCGTAGCACTTTCGGCTCGCCCATCACCTGGATATCGACCGGCTGGCCGATGTCGATACCGCGCAGCTTGGTTTCTTCAAAGTAACCGTCGACACGGAACGAATGCATGTCCACCACCGACAGCACCGCCCGGCCCGCGGAGACGAACTCGCCGGTGCGCGGCGCGCGGTCGTTCAGATAACCGTCGACCGGACTCACGATCGTGGTGCGCTGCAAATTCAGCCTGGCGGTGTCGATCGCGACATTCGCATCGGCCAGCGCGGCCTCTGCCGTTTCGACGCGCGAGCGGCTTTCTTCAGCCGTTTCCACCGCGACGAGGTTGCCGAGCTTGCGGTTACGCGCGTCTTCGCGGCGCGCCTGATCGAGCGTGGCGCGGCGTTGCTCCGCCGTGGCCTGCGCCTGGCGCAGCGCGAGCGCGTAGCGGGCCTGGTCGATCACGAACAGGACCTGGCCTTGCTTGACCTGCTGGTTGTCCACTACCTCGACCGATGAGATCAGCCCCGAGATATCCGGCGCAACCTGGATCACGTCGGCGCGCACGTGCCCGTCGCGGGTCCACGGCGCGAACATGTAATAGGCGACCAGTTTCCACAGCACGAAGGCTGCAACCACGACGACGATCAGGGTCAGCAGAATTTGACCGACGGAGAACCAGGTTTTTTTCACGTTATTAGTCTGTGCGAAACGACGACGACAAGGCCCAGCACCAGCACATAGATGCCGAGATCGAAGATGGAACGGTGCCAGACGAAGCGGTAAAAGCCGACGCGCGCGAGCACCGTGCGGATGGCGAGGTTGATCAGATAGGCGATCAACATCAGCACGAGCACGGCCGGCACGAACACGCCGAAGATATCGATTTCACCGATCATCGCGGGGGCCGGCAAAGGGTTGGATAGGGTGGTAGGACGGGCGCATCAGGCAGCGGCCTCCGGTTCGGGCGGCATGGGTGTGATTAGCGTGGCCGGAAACAGCGAAAGACGCAAGCCGACCAGCGCGTGCAAGGCCTCGCGCAAATGGCGCTCCGAGGTTCGCGAGGCCGGACCCGGCGCGCCGGTAGCGGCGAGCCCTTGTGTCGTGACGCGCGCCACGGCTGCGTCGATCGACGACATCAGGCTCTCGGGCACCGGTTGGCGCGCGCGCTGATCGACGCACGTTTCGAAGTATTGGCGCACGTTTTCGAGGACGTGATCGATCGCGGCCGGCGCTTCGCCGCCGAGCTTGCGGGTCAGGCGGCGCAGATCGAGCGCGTTGAAGGCGATGCGCAGATCGCGGAAGCTTTCGATCGACGGATGGCGATGGTCGTCCGTGGCGGCAAGGCGCGGGATCAGTTGCATCAGACGGTCGAGCATGCGCGCGGCGAGGTTGCGCGGGTCTTCGATGGTTCGGGTGGAGGCCGTCAGCGCCACGTCGGCCCAGCTCGAGCGCAACAGCCGGGAGGCCGCGAGTTCAGCGCCGAACGGCCGTGTCACGCGGGTCCACAGATAGGCATACAACAAGCCTGCGAGGCCCGCGAGATTGCTGTTCAGGAAGATCAGGAAGTCGGCCGAGTAGGCATCCTGAATGCTGATGAAGGTGGCGGTATTGACGGCCACGAGCACTGTCACCATGTTGAACGCCGGACGCGGGATCAACGTGCCGACGAGGATGAACGGCGCGGCAAACAGGATGACGAGCATCGGGAAGTCATGCACGTGTGGCAGCACGGCGAACAGATAGATGCCGGCGGCCACCACGCTGATCGCCGTGGCGATGAAGAACCTGAACACCATGGGCGCGGGTTCGTCGAGCGCGGCGAAGAAGCAGCAGGCCACCGCCGCCAGCGTCACGGCACTGGCGCCATCTGCCCAGCCTGAACTGATCCACAGACTGCACGCAATGATCACCGCGGCGCCCGCTGAAACCGTTGAAAACAGCATGATGCCGCGGTCGAAGAACCGTTCGGTGCCGCCCAGCCGCCAATGCCGGAAACGTGGCCGCCACGAGCCTTCTTCGCGCATGATGATGATGCGTAGCGAGCGGCAGTCCTGCCAGACGTCGATTACCTGTTTCATACGCCACAGCGCGTTCGACAGCAGCGCGCCGCTCCAGGTGGCCAGCGCGGCCGGTGGCGGCTGCATCGCGGCGATGCGCTCGCGCAAGGCGTTGGCTACCGCGTCGGGGTGATAGCCCCCGCTGGCCGCGGGAAGCGGTGCGTTGAACCACTTGATGACGTCGTTGAGCAACGCTTCGAGACCTTCTGGCCAGGTTTGCCGGCCGCAGTTATAGAGGGCGATCAGCGGATCGGCCAGTGCCGACATCATGGGCAGCAGCAACTGCATGCGCCCGCGCAACTCATGAGCACGGGCCAGGATGTCCGGCCGGGTGTGGTCGTAGGCAAGCTGGCTCAGCAGCAGTTCCAGCCCGTTGATCGTGGTGGCGATCCGTTGGCGGGCCCCCGAAATTGCCGCGCCCGCAATGCGCCCGGACAGCGTTTCGGTCGCATAGAACGCGGCGTCGCGAAACCACGCGTCGGTCCGCTCGATGATGGTCGGCGCGAGCCGGCTAGGAAACAGCGAACTGCCGACGATGCTCGCGCACACAATGCCGAGCGTGATCTCTTCGGTGCGGCTGATCGCCAGATCGAACACCCCGCCGGGATTCGTCACCGACGGCAGCGCGATGATCGGCATGGTGTAGGCCGCCAGCATGAACACGTAGCTGCGCGCGGTGCGGTCGGCCACCGCCAGGTACAGCAGCGTGCCGGTCCACAACGCGACGACCACGCTGAACAGATACGGCGATTCGACGAACGGCGGCACCAGCAGCACGGCGGCCGACGCGCCGAGCGCCGTGCCGAGCGCACGATAGAGCGCCTTGGAGCGGGTCGCGCCGACAAACGGATTCGACACGATGTAAACGGTGGCCATCGCCCAGTACGGGCGCGGCAACTCGAGGGCGAGACCGATGTAGAGCGCAATCATCGCCGCGGCAAACGTCTTGACGGAGAACAGCCAGTCGCGGATGGAGGGGTAGGCCATAAACCGTTACTCGGGGTCCCTGGCGTTGTGCGGCGCCGCTGCGTCGGCCGTGAAAGCGGCCAGCACCCGCAAGGTCGCTTCGAGATCGCTGCGCGAGATGCCTTTCAAAGCTTGCGCCCGCAGCGTATTGAGTTCTTCTTCCATTCTAGCGGTGACGGCGCGGCCTTCATCGGTGAGCACCACGGTCTTGGCGCGGCGGTCTTCGGGATCTTCGTCGCGGCGCATCAGGCCGGCCGCGCACAGTTGATCGAGCAGCCGCACGAGCGAGGGTCCTTCAATACCGATGTGATCGGCCAGCGTAACCTGCCGCACCGCTTCGCCGAGCCGGCTGGCGGTCAGCAGCGGCGTGGCGCACGCCTCGGAGACGTTAAAGGCCGCCAGCACGCCGTGGCTCGTGCGCCGCCATTTTCTGGCAGCAACGACCAGGGTGCTGCTGACAGTGCGGCGCAGGGCATTGAGATTCGACATGGCCGACATTGTATTGCCTAAATATTCGTTAGCAAACTATTGAATTGGGGATTTTTTGTGACACATGCCTGTATGGCGCTTCCATGAGAAGCCGGTGTATTCAGCCGCGAACGCGCGCCTTCACCAGTTCGATAAAGCGGGTCGCCGCGCTATTGCGCAGTCCTTCAGGGTAGGCAAGATGCAGCGGGGCGCTCAACTGCGCGGGATTCGTCAACGTGCAATATACCGTTCCCACCTGGCCGTAGCGTTGCATCGATGCCGGCACCAGTGTGACCCCCAACCCTGCTGCGACGAGATTGATCCCCGACACCATGCGCGGCACCTCGCGCGCGATCCGCGGCACGAACCCGGCTTGTCGGCAGGCCGCCAGAATATCCGCGTACATGCCGGGCGCTCCTGGCCGGCGGACCAGAATGAAATCTTCGTGCGCCAGCGCCTGCAACGACACCTGCGGTCGTTTTTTGCCCGCCCCCTTCAGCAATGGATGCCCAACGGGCAAGACCACCACCATCGGCTCGTCGAGCAATAACTCGAACGCCACGCCCTCGCGTGCATCGACCGGTTTCCGGAGAAACGCGGCCTGAATCTGTCCGGCGGCCAAACGCTCGATAATCTCCGCCGCGTTGAGTTCGGCAAGCTCCACCGCGACTTCGGGACACACCGCGCGAAAGGCCCGGATCGTCTCCGTCGTGAAGGGATGGAACGCAGCCGAACTGGTGAGGCCGATCGAGATCGTGCCGAGTTCGCCACGCGCAATCCGGTGCGCCCTGTCCACCGACTGTTGCAATTCCAGCAGCAAGCGTTGAGCGTCTTCCGCGAAAGCCTGTCCCGCGGGTGTCAAGGTCACGCCACGCGGCATGCGCACGAACAGCTCGAAGCCGATCTCTTCTTCCAACGTTCGAATCTGCTGCGAGAGCGGCGGCTGTTGCATTGCCAGCCGCTCGGCCGCACGCGTGAATTGGCCTTCCTCGGCAACCGCCAGGAAGTAGCGCAAGTGACGAAGCTCCATGGTGTTCTGTCTCTCTGGATGCGTTATGTTCTTTTCATTGCCATATTTAATAAATATGGATGGTGCGAAAAACAGGTATTTTACATTTACCCCGCCCGGTCCTACGATCTCATCCATGGCGTCGACCCATACCGGTTCTGAATCTTTGAGCCTTTCAACGACGGATTTGACGATGCGCCGCGTTCAAGACGGTGCACAGTGATCAGGAGCAAGCTGGATGACATTCAATCTTTCACGACGTCTCACGATGGAGTGCGTGGCAGTGGGTGCGGCCGTGCTGGGATTGCTCGCACAACCGGTGTTCGCAGAGCAACTGAAGCCGGTGAGGACGATCTCGGATACCCGGTTCACGGTCGACACGCCGCAAGGGCAAGCTGAATTTCCGCTGTATCTGTCGAAGGATTGGACCGCTGCGCAGCCACAGGTCACGCGTGCAGTGATCGTGATCCACGGAAAATTGCGCAACGCGGACGTGTATTTCCGCACCGCGCAGAATGCGCGCGCCGCCGCGCATGCGGACCCCGACAGCACGCTCCTGATCGCGCCGCAATTCCTCGCCACGCTCGACCTGCGCACGCATGACGAACCGGCCGATCTGCTGCGCTGGAAGGGCGACGCGTGGATGGGCGGCGAAGCGGCGCGGGGGCCGCTGCCCATCAGCTCGTACGCGGTGCTGGACGCGATTGTCGCGCGTCTCGCGGATCGCAAGCTGTTTCCGAATCTGCAGCACGTGGTGGTCGCAGGACATTCCGGCGGCGGCCAGGTTGTGCAGCGCTACGCGGTGGCGGCGCGAAGTATCGACGTGCTGACCCGTGAAGGCATCGACGTGCGCTACGTGGTGGCGAACCCATCAACGTATGCCTATTTCGACGCGCAACGGCCCAATGCGCAAGGTGTCGCAGCGCCATTCGATGCCGCACAATGCGCCGGCTTCAATCAGTGGAAATACGGCATGGACAATCGGCCGCCGTATCTCAACGACCGCTCGCCCGCGCAACTCGAAGCGGCTTATGCGGCGCGCCGGATCGACTACCTGGTGGGCGGCGCGGACACCGATCCGCAGCAAAGCGCGCTCGACAGGAGTTGTGCTGCCGAGGCGCAAGGCCCGCAGCGCTTCGCGCGCGCAGAAGCGTATTACCGGTACATCCAGGCGCGTCATCCGGAAGGCCTGAAACAGAGCCTGCATATCGTGCCGGGCGTGGGCCATGACGGCGCGCGTATGCTGACATCGGTTTGCGCACTGTCGGCGATGTTCGACACCCAGGGATGCGAGCAATGAACGAGGCGAGCTTGAATCGGCATGACGGTGCACCATCCATCACGGCGGCGTCGAACGGCTTGAGCCCTTCGATGGTGCGGCGCGCGATCTTCGCTTCGATACTCGGCAACGGGCTCGAGTGGTTCGACTTTCTGATCTACGGCTACTTCGCCAAAATCATTGCGCAGGTGTTCTTTCCCGGGGGCGGTGGCTTCGTCTCGATCATGCTGACGCTCGCCACGTTCGCCGTCGGGTTTATCGTGCGGCCGATCGGCGGCATCCTGCTCGGCATCTATGCGGACCGGGCGGGGCGGCGCAAAGCGCTCTCGCTGCTGATCATCTCGATGGCGGCAAGCACGCTGTTGATGGGCCTCACGCCGGGTTATGCCAGCATCGGCATCGCGGCGCCTTTGCTAGTGGTGTTCGCGCGACTGCTACAGGGGCTCTCGGTGGGCGGCCAATTCGCGACGGCCTCGGCGATGCTCGTCGAGTACGCCCCGCCGCATAAGAAGATGTTTTACGGCAGCTTCAACATGTCGGCGCAGGCGTTTGCGTTGCTGCTTTCATCGGGTGTCGGCTATCTGCTCACCACGCAACTCACGCACGCGCAACTGGTGGCGTGGGGCTGGCGGCTGCCGTTTCTGTTTGGCGCGCTGGCCGGACCGTTCGGCTTCTACATCCGGCATCGCGTGGCGGAGTCGCCGGAGTTCGAGCGCTTGCTCGATCAGCAGGACAAGCCGCCGCGCATGACCGTGCGTCAGTTCTTTCGCGACAATGGCGACGCGGCGATCTGTGCGATGGGTGTGATCATCATCGGCGCGGCGACCAATTATGTGTGGCATTCCTATCTGTCGGTCTATGTCGAGCGGCAACTGCATCTGCCGTTGTCCACGGCGCTGCTCGGCGCGTTCGTCTCCGGCGTGTTGAATCTGTTCCTGTTTCCGTTGTCCGGCAAACTCGCCGATCGCTATGGCGCATACCGTCTGTTCTATCCCATCGTGATCGCGTGGATGGTATGCGTGTATCCGCTCTATCACTTTGTCGTGACGAATCCTACGCCGGGGCATCTGTTCATCGCGCAGATGGTTGCAACGGTATTCCTCGCCGCCATGTCCGGTTCACACCCAGGCATGCTCGCGACCTTGTTTCCGGTGCGCAGCCGTTCGGCGGGCGTGGCGCTGTCGTACAACATTGCGGTGACGCTGTTCGGCGGCATGGCGCCGCTCACCATTACCGGCTTGACGCATCTGAGCGGCAGTAGTTTGACGCCGGCCTTCTATCTGATTTTTGCCGGCTTCGTATCGCTGGCGATGGTGTATTTCACGCGCTCGGGACGCGAGCCGGGCGGTGCAGCCGCGAAGTTCGCCGCACCGCGTTAGCCGTTGCTGGCCAGATTTATTGGATTAACCTGAGCTTATTGCATGCCCCAGCCTTTGATCACACATGACGAACGCGCGCCGAATGAACATCCGGTCGCGGTTGTCGCGAACCAGCATCTGCGTGTTGAGACGCAGGCGGGCAGCGGCACCGTGCCGGTGTTCGCAAACGGCAACTGGCTCGTGCCGGCGCCAGGCGTCAAGCGCGCGGTGATTCTGATTCACGGACGCCTGCGCAATGCGGACGCGTACTTCGATCTCGCAGAGCGTGCCTGCGCGCTGGCCGGTGGCGATGCCGCCGGTACGCTCTTGATCGTGCCGCAGTTTCTCGCGAGTGCGGACGTCGGCGCGCATGCGTTGCCGCCATCCACGCTGCATTGGGAGTGGACTAGCTGGATGGGCGGCGAAAACGCCGAAGGTCCGGCGCCGATCAGTTCGTTCGATGTCCTCGACACCATCCTGCGGATGTTGGCGTCGCGCGAGCAGTTTGCGGCGCTGACCGACGTGGTGATTGCCGGGCATTCGGGCGGCGGCCAGGTGGTGCAGCGCTATGCCGTCGTGACACGGGGTGAGGCGCCGCTTGTTCAGCGTGGAATCGCGCTGCGCTACGTGATTGCGAACCCATCGTCGTATGTGTACTTCGATGCGAAGCGGCCCACCGCATCCGGCGAATTCGCGGCGCTCGATGCGATGGTGTGTCCGTCTTTCAATCGCTGGAAGTATGGGCTCGAGGATTTGCCGGCCTATGCTTCGAATGGCGAGGGCCCTGGTTACGCTGACGCGTTTGAATCGCTTTATGCGCGTCGCGACGTCACCGTGCTGCTTGGCGGTGCGGATTGCGATCCGCGGCATCCGGCGCTCGATCGTTCATGCGCCGCGCGGGCGCAAGGCGAGCATCGACTGGCGCGCGGATTGGCTTACGCACGCTATATGGCGTTGCGGCATCCCGAGGGGGCGGCGAAGCATCGTACGTTTGTGATCGACGGCATCGGACATGATGCGAAGGGAATTTTTGCGTCGCCGCATGGACTGGCCGCGTTGTTTGGCGTCGAGTCCTGACCCGCCGTTACGGTGACGCTGGCCACCAGGTCCAGCCGCGCCGCGAGTGTCGCAACTCAAGCATCGAAAGCGGCGCGATGTCGATGCGCGAAAATATCGCCGGAGACGCGCCGAGCGCATGAACGACGGCGGCCCGGATCACCGGCGCATGCGTAACGGCGACGACATTTTGCGTACCATGCGGCGCGCTGCTCGCCGCTGTGCTCAACGCACAGTCCTTTGCCTGGGTCACGCTCTTGCTCAGCGTATCGTCGAGCGCATCGAGCCACCGTCCTATCCGCTTCACGAGTTCGCTGAATGACTCTCCGCCATGCGCGGCGGCGTCGGGATCGTGCGTCCATGCGGCGAGGTCTTGCGGCGCTTCAACGGCGAGATCGGCGAGGCGGCGGCCATGCCATGCGCCGTAGTCCATATCCACCAATCCTTCGTGGACCGTTGCAGCGAGGCCCAGGGCCACTGCCGTATCACGCGCACAAACGGCCGGGCTGACGAAAGCGGCCGCGTCGTCCGGAATCGACAGACGCGCACGCGCGGCGCGTGCTTCGGCGAGACCGCGTGCATCGAGCGGATCGTCGGCGGGGAAGCGGGCCGCGCGCATTGCCGCGGTCGACGCGTGGCTGATCAGTAACAGCCGTATGTCCATTCGGTTCATTTCCATAGAGGCCCGGCTAACGCGGAACGCATGCGATGCAGGCTGCGCATTACCGGGTGGCAAAGTTTAACGCGTAGAATAGCGGCACTGCGAAGCACGGAAGCCGGTGAGAACCCGGCGCGGTCGCGCCACTGTAATCGGCATTCACGAGCCGAAAGCCAGACCCGAGCTTCGCTTCATCCCTCTTCAATCGACTATCGGGGCGCGTAACCCCCAGGAGATGTCCACTATGTCCAACGCTGTTTTTGATTCCGCGACGCAACCCGTTGCACAACCCACGCCGATTCCGCTGCGTGAATTGCTGCCTTGGGTCGTGTTCGGCGGCTTACTGCTGTTGCTCGCGATTTATTTCGTTGGTGCGGAAGAAGGCGCCACGTCGCTGGTGCCCGGCATGTACGTGCATGAATTCGTGCACGACGGCCGCCATCTGCTCGGCTTTCCCTGCCACTAACGGAGTCGGACATGGTCGGTAAATTGTTGGTGCGCGGGATGCTTGCAGGCATCGCCGCAGGATTGCTCACGTTCGGCTTCGCCAGGCTGGTGGGTGAACCGCAGGTTGATCAGGCGATTTCCTTCGAGGAAAAGGCCGACGCCGCCAAAGGCGAAGCGCCCGAACCCGAACTGGTGAGCCGCGAAACGCAAGCGGGCCTGGGATTGTTGACGGGCGTAGTGACCTATGGCGCCGCATTCGGCGGGCTGTTCTCGATGGTGTTCGCGTTTGCGTACGGCCGCGTCGGCGCATTGAGTGCGCGCGCGCTGTCCGCATGGCTCGCGCTTGGCGCGTTCATCGCGCTGGTGATCGTTCCGAACATCAAGTACCCGGCGAATCCACCCTCGGTGGGCGACCCCGAGACGATCGGGATGCGGACCGGCTTGTTCTTCCTGATGATCGCAATCTCGCTGGCCGCACTGGTGTTCTCGCTGAAGGTGCGGCGCCGCGCGGCGCTGAAGCTCGGCGCGTGGAATGGCTCGATCGTGGCGGGTGTGGTGTTCGTCGTGATCATTGCTGCCGTGCAGCTTTCAATGCCGGTGATCAACGAAGTGCCGGCGGCCTTCCCGGCGGTGCTGCTGTGGAAGTTCCGCGTCGCGGCAATCGGCATGCAGGTGATTATGTGGACGACCATCGGGCTGCTGTTTGGCGCCCTGGTTGAGCGGAGCAAACTGTTGAGCCCCGCGAACCGCGGCGTGGCGAAGTCCGCTTACCTTTGACGCATGAAGGCGCGGCCGCATGAGCTGCCGCCAAGCCGCTTGTCTATCCAGGCTTATCCACGCGAAAGGTGCGACCGCGAAAATGGTCGCACCGACGTGCAGCGCGAGAGAAGTCCAATACATCAAGTACTTGGCGTGCTTGCCAGAATGTTATCCACAGGCTTGTGAACGTTTTCTGTGGACAAGTTCCCCCGCAGCATAACGATATGCGAATCGCTTGGTTGCCCGAAGCCGGGGCACGTCCGACACTCACTCCAATCTCACGCAAACCGAGCCTGGAGCCATGTCGACCACGTCAAGCCTGCGCCCATCATGGGCCACTCAGTTCACGGCACTTCTGCTGCTCGCCGCATCGGCAATAACGGCGACGACACCAGCCACAGCAGCGCCGCCTTCGGGCGATCCGATCCTGATAGGCGTCAGCGGCCCGCTAACCGGCCAGAACGCCCAGTACGGCGCGCAATGGAAGGCCGGCTTCGATCTCGCTCTGGATGAGATCAACAGCCACAACGGCATCAATGGCCGCCCGCTGAACTACGTCTTCGAAGACAGCCAGAGCGACCCGCGCCAATCCATCACGATCGCGCAGAAATTCGTCAGTGATCCGCGCATCCTGATCGAACTCGGCGATTTTTCCAGTCCGGCATCAATGGCCGCCTCGCCGATTTACCAGCATGCCGGCCTCGTGCAACTCGGCTTCACCAACTCGCATCCTGACTTCACCAAGGGCGGCGATTACATCTGGAGCCCTTCGGTCAGTCAGGCCGACGCGCAGCCGTTGCTCGCTGATCTCGCCGTAAAGACGCTCGGCCTCAAGCGTATCGCCGTGCTCTATCTGAATACCGACTGGGGGCGCACCAGCAAGGACGTCTTTGTCAAAGCCGCCAATGAACGCGGCGCGCAAGTCGTTGCGGCCGAGGGCTATCAGTCGGCCGAGAAAGATTTTCGTGCGACGCTCGTGCGGGTGAGCGCGGCGAACCCGGATGGCATCGTGCTGATTTCGTACTACTCCGACGGCGCACAGATCGCCCGCCAGGCGCGCACGAGCGGCATCAACCTGCCGATCGCCGCGGCCAGTTCCGTGTATTCGCCGAAATTCCTCGAACTCGGCGGCGAGGCGGTGAACGGGGTGACGACCAACACCAGCTTCTTCCCCGGTGAATCCGGGCCTGAAGTGCAGAGCTTCGTTAAACGCTTCGAAGCGAAATACCATCGCGAACCGGACGCGTTCAACGCCTATGCGTACGACGCCGTCATTATTGCCGCCTACGCGCTGCGCGCTGGCGGACCTGATCGCAAAGCCGTGCGCGATGCGCTGCCCAAGCTGCACGACATTCCGAGCGTCGTGTTCGGCAAGGCCAATTTTGATCCCGCGACGCGCCGTGTGATTGGCGTGAAAAACATTAACGTGGTGGTGAAGAACGATAAGTGGGCGTTGCTTGAGAGCAAGGCGACGGTGGCGCAGAAGTAGCGATCCCATCGTTTATCGAACTATCCGGTCATTCAACACATTCACGGCATTTTCTCCATGAGCCTGTTACTCGATCACATCGTGATTCGCGTCCACGACCTGACGCAGACCATTGAAGATTTCACCGCGCTCGGTTTCAGCGTGCAACAAGGTGGCACTCATGCTGACGGCGTGACGCACAACGCGCTGATCGGTTTCGCCGATGGCAGTTACATCGAGCTGATCGCTTTCTTGCAGGCGGCGCCGCAGCGTCGCTGGTGGGATGTGGGGCAGCGTCACGGCGACGGCTTTGTGGATTACGCGTTGTTGCCGTCGAGCGTGGGTGCTGTGATCGACGCCGCGCATGGACGCGGATTGCACTACGACGGTCCGCAGGCCGGCGGGCGTGTGCGTCCGGATGGCGCGCGGCTCGAGTGGCAGATCGGCCGGCCGCAGACCAGTGACTTGCCATTCCTGTGCGGGGATATCACGCCGCGTGATCTGCGTGTGGCCGAAGGCGCAGTGCGTGTGCATGCGAACGGCGTGCGAGGGGTGGCGAGTTTGACGGTCGCCGTGGATGATCTGGGTACGAGTTTGCAGCGGTATCGGGCGTTGCTTGGTTTTGGGGCGACTGAGGCGCAGCCGGTGGCTTTGCCCGGACTGGGGGCGGTGTCGGCGACGGTGTCGATTGGCGATGCGTCGGTCGTGCTGTTGAGCCCGGTGCGTGTCGATGCCGCGAGCGTTACCGCAGAAGGCGCGGCGTTGCGCCGGCAACTCGCCACGCGTGGTGAGGGAGTGTTTGGTGTTGCGCTGCGCGCGGATGCTCAGGTGGAGTCACGGGTGCTCGATCGTGATCGCACGCATGGGGCGTGGTTTGAGATTGCTGCGGAGTGAAGGGGTTCATCCTTCGGCGCGCAGCGTGCAGGAACGTATTTGCATCAATGGCTTGGGGCTATTGTGGGGGTGTTATCCACAGGCTTGCGAACAAAAACTGGGGATAACTTTGTGGCCGTCGTTCGGACGGTTGGTCGTTTGGGTTTTACCCGTTCTTCACGGGCTTGTTCTTTTGAAATCGCACTTCAAGTTGCGATTCGTCTCGTAGCGCTTTCTTGCGCTACTAGTCTTCTCTTCGGGCGGCGTACTACGCGGCCCGTTCTATCTCCTTCCTTTCCTTCCAGTCAGCCTTGGTTTGTCTGCCTGCGCCCAGTTACTTCCACGTATGGATACCCGGCGTTCGACCTTCTAGTTTTCTCACTGCAATGCGTTGATGGCTGACGGACCTTTGCGTCACCCCCTACGGATTGCGTAGGAGGTTTGAGGTTAGCGTTTGTGC